>NZ_CP043427.1:0-1200000 GCF_008245005.1 Campylobacter sputorum subsp. sputorum
TTGTTAGAAAATGAAATTCTTGAATTACTAGGTAAAGAAATTCTACCATCAGAATATGAATCATACATAAAACAACTTAAATTTAGTGAAAAACTATCAGTAGATGGCAATGTTGTTTATTTGGCACCAAATGCATTAGTTTCAAAATATATACAGACAAAATATACAGATAAAATTTCTTATCTTTTTGAGTTAAAAACAGGTAAAAAACCTAAAATTATCATCTCAACACCAAATAAAAATTTAGTAACAAAAACCCAAAGAGTTGAAATTAAAAATGTAAAAAAACAGAGCTCACCGCTAAATCCAAACTTTACATTTGATAACTTCATCATCGGCAATTCAAATCAATATGCATATTTTAGTGCAATTGCAGCTTCTAAAAATCCTGGAGATTCAAACTGCAATCCTTTGTTTATTTATGGTCCAACTGGACTTGGTAAAACTCATCTTTTACAATCCATCGGTAATCATTGTTTAAAAAATAATAAAATAGTGATATATGTAACAAGTGAAAATTTTATAACAGATTTTGTTTATAACCTTCATAACAAAACTATGAATAAATTTCGCGATAAATATAGAAATTGCAATGTTTTACTCATAGATGATGTTCAATTTTTAGGAAGAACAGATCAAATTCAAGATGAATTTTTTCACACTTTTAACGAACTTCACTCTAAAAATGGTCAAATCGCAATGACTTCAGATAGACCACCAAAAATGCTTAAAAATTTTACTGATAGATTAAAATCAAGATTTGAATCTCGTTTAATAGCAGATATTACACCGCCCGAACTTGATACAAAAATCGCCATAATAAAGAAAAAATGTGAATTTGATGGAATTTCTTTAAACAATGATGTAATAAATTATATCGCAACAAATATGGGTGATAATATAAGAGAGATAGAAAGTGCTATAATAAATTTAAACGCATATGCAAAAATGCTTCATCAAGATATAAATTTAGAGTTTGCAAAAAACCTTATGCGTGATCAAATAAAAGAAAAACAAGAAAACATAACTCTTGAAAATATTATAAATTTAATATCAAAAGAATTAAACATAAAACCAAGCGATATTAAAAGCAAAAGCAGACAAAAAAATATAGTCGAAGCAAGAAGAATAGGCATATATCTAGCAAAAAAACATACACAAAATTCTATGCCACAACTTGCAAGTTTTTTTGGAATGAAAGATCACAGTGCAGTTAGTCATAACATTAAAAAGATAAATGAGATAATACAAAATGATGAGTATTTTAAAATAATACTAAATGAACTAGAAAATAGACTACTAACTAAAGAAAACTAAATGAAATTTGTGAAAAGATGTGAAAATAAAATATTTTTAATTCAACAAAAAAACAACGTAAATTTGGATAGTTTTTTAACTATTCACTTTTTCAACAATACTAATACTAATACTAATAAACATATAAAAAAGGGGAAAAGATGAGAGTAAAAATAAATAAAAATTCTCTTGAATCAATAGTTACAAATACTAAAACATACCTTGAAAAAAAAGATACAAGTTCAATAACTTCACATATCTTTTTATCAGCAAATAATGGTGTTTTAAATGTTAAAGCAACTGATTATGAAATAGGATTAACATATAAACAAAAAAATCTAACTATAATTGATGAAGGTGAAGCAACTGCAAATGGTAGAAAACTACTAAGTATTATTAGTAGTTTAAAAGATGGAGATGTTACACTTGAAACAGTTCAAAATTATTTGTATATTAAACAAAATAATTCAAAATATAAACTTCCTATGTTTAAAGCTGAAGACTTTCCTAAATTCCCCGATATCCAAAATAAAAACAAATTTGAAATAGACTCATCAATACTAAGTAGAAGTCTTAAAAAAATAGTTCCTTGTGTAGATACAAATAATCATAAATTTGAACTAAATGGTGCATTAGTAGATATAAAAAATGATTATATAAATTTAGTTGGAACTGACACTAGAAGACTTGGAATTTATAGAATTGATACACAAACAGACAAAGAATTTTCTATAATAATACCTAAAAAAGCAATACTAGAAATTCAAAAGCTATTTTATGATAAAATAGAAATTTATTATGATGAAAATACATTAATAGCAGTTTCTGATAATTTTGAATTTTTTACAAAACTTATAAATGGAAAATTTCCTGATTATGCAAGAGTTATTCCAAAAGAGATAAAAACCAGAATTAGATTAAATCGTGATATGATGATAGAAGGAATGAAAACCATTTCAATTCTTAGTGAGCAAATGAAACTTACTTTTGCACCAAATGAAATAGTATTTGAAAGTATCATAGAAGATAATAGTGAAGCTAGAACTTCGATAGAATTTCAAACAGGGGTTAGTGAAAATATAAGTATTTGTTTGAAAAATAGATATTTATTAGATTTTTTAGGAAGTATAGAAGAAAGTGAATTTGATATAGAATTAAATTCGCAAGAGACAGCATTTTTAGTAGTTTGTGGAAATTTAAAAACAGTAATTATGCCAATTGTATCATAAAAACGGAGAAAATATGGAATATAGTGCGGAAAATATAAAAGTTTTAAAAGGTTTAGAAGCAGTTAGAAAACGACCTGGAATGTATATCGGTGATACAAATATAAATGGTCTTCATCACCTTATATACGAAGTTGTTGATAACTCTATAGATGAATCAATGGCTGGTTATTGTGATCAAATAGATGTAGAAATTACAACAGACGGACACGCTATAATATCTGATAATGGGCGTGGAATTCCAGTTGATATTCATCCAACTGAAAAAATACCAGCTGCAACTGTTGTTTTAACAGTTCTTCATGCTGGTGGTAAATTTGATAAAAATACATATAAAGTTAGTGGTGGATTGCACGGAGTTGGAGTTAGCGTTGTAAATGCACTTTCTATTAAATTTATAGTTACAATTTATAAAAATGGAAAAATTCATAGACAAGAGTTTTCAAAAGGTGTTCCTACAACTGATTTAGAGATCATAGGAGAAACTAAAAAAACAGGAACAACAGTTGAGTTTATACCAGATAGTGAAATATTTGAAACAACTGATTTTAATTTTGATACTTTATCAACTAGATTTAAAGAACTTGCATATTTAAATTCAAAAATAACTATAAATTTTAAAGATAATAGAGTTGGAAAACATGAAAGTTATCATTTTGAGGGTGGATTAGAAAGTTTTGTAAATGATTTAAATAAAGCAAATCCAGTTTGTAAAGCCCTATCTTTTAGTGATTTTTCAGAAGATGTAGTTGTTGATGTAGCACTTATGTATAATGAAAGTTATTCAGAAAATGTTCTTAGCTTTGTAAATAATATCCATACCCCAGATGGTGGAACTCATGAGGCTGGATTTAGAGCAGGTCTTACAAGGGCTATTACAAATTATATTTCATCAAATGCATCAGCAAGAGAAAAAGATACAAAAATAAGTGGTGAAGATGTTAGAGAAGGTCTTATAGCTATTGTTAGTGTAAAAGTTCCTGAACCACAATTTGAAGGTCAAACTAAAGGAAAACTAGGATCTAGTTATGTAAAACCAATAGTTCAAAAAATAACTTTTGATACACTTTGTAAATTTTTTGAAGAAAATCCTATAGAAGCAAAAGCTATAATGAATAAAGCTTTACTTGCTGCAAGAGGAAGAGAAGCTGCAAAAAGGGCAAGAGATTTAACTAGAAAAAAAGAGAATTTTTCTGTTGGAACTCTTCCTGGAAAACTTGCTGATTGTCAAAGTAAAGAAGCTGAAATTTGTGAGCTTTATTTAGTTGAGGGAGATAGTGCTGGAGGATCTGCAAAACAAGGTAGAAATAGAGTTTTTCAAGCAATCTTGCCTCTAAGAGGTAAAATTTTAAATGTTGAAAAAGCAGGTCTTGAAAAAATTTTAAAAAGTGAAGAGATAAAAAATATGATCACAGCCTTAGGTTGTGGTATAGGAAATGAATTTGATGAAGAAAAACTAAGATATCATAAAATTATAATTATGACAGATGCCGATGTTGATGGAAGTCATATACAAACTTTGCTTTTAACATTTTTCTTTAGATTTTTAAATCCGGTTATAAAAAATGGCTATATTTATCTTGCCCAACCGCCACTTTATAGATATAAAAAAGGTAAAAAAGAAATTTATTTAAAAGATGAAAAAGCACTAAATGAATTTTTGATAGAAAATGGTATAGAAAATATAAGTTTTGAAGGCGTTGGAAACAATGATTTGATAGAATTTTTAAAGATTGTTGCAGTTTATAGAAGCTATTTAAAAGAGCTAGAAAAAAGATTTAACATTTTAAAAGCTTTAAGATTTTTGATAGAAAATGATGGAATTATAGGTAAAAGTTATAATGAAATTTTCAAACTTATTAGTGAAGAAATTACTAAAAATGGTCATAATATTTTAAACTCAAATATAAAAGATGATGAGATAAGGATTTATGCACAAACTACAGATGGTTTGCAAGAGCTTGTTATAAATGATAAACTTTTTTCAAATCCACTATTTTCAAGCTCTATTGAAATTTATAAAAAAATTAAAGATTATGATATAAATTTAGGTAAAGATATATTAGAAATTTTAGATGATGTAGAAAAAAATGCCAAAAAAGGTGCTTATATACAACGCTATAAAGGTTTAGGTGAGATGAATCCTGAACAACTTTGGGAAACAACAATGGATCCTGAAAATAGAAGACTTATTAAAATAAGTGTTGATGATGCACAAAGTGCCAGTGAAACTTTTAATCTTTTTATGGGTGATGAAGTTGAGCCAAGAAGGAATTATATAGAAGAACACGCAAAAGATGTTAAACAACTGGATATTTAATGCTTTATAGCCAAAAAAAAGAAAGGGCAAATTTATTTTTTTCAGCATTAAAAATTGCCCTTCCATTTATAATTCTTATTATATTTTGGATTAAATTTATATCAAATGCTGAACAAAGCGATATATTTTTACTTACCATTTTGACTTTTTTTTATGTTTATTATTCTGCATATTTAATATATTTAAGTCTAAAAACAACACTTTTAGATCCCATAACAAATGTTTTTAATAGAAAAAAAATTTATGAGCTTATATCTAAAAATTTGAATAAAGATATGAAAGTTGTAATGTTTGATATCAAAAATTATAGTTATATAACTCAAACTTATGGTATAGAAAATTATGAAAAAATAGCAAATAAATTTATTATAAAATTAAATATTTTTCTTGAAAAAAATGGATATAAAAATGTAGTTATTGGGGCTTATAATTTTTCATATTTTTTAATGATAATAAATGAAAAAGATACTATATTGGCACATAATCTAAGAATTTTTGAAAAAAAAATCACAAACTATGGTATAGAAAATATTGAGATAAAATTTGAATTTTCGGTATTAAATTTATTAAATTTTAATAATCTAAAAAGTGTGATAAATCATCTTAGTTATGATTTAAATAATAACAAAGAAGAAAATTTAATCGTATATGATGAAAATATCAATGTTATAATTCAAAGTATTAATAATTTGAAATTTAATTTCAAATTTCAAGAAACTAAAAACAATGATAAAAATTTAAAAGATGTAGTAACAATCATACCAAGACTTTTTGTTGAAAATTATGGAATGTATTCTAAAAATAAAATTTCAAATTTGTTAAATAAATATAATTATGAGATAAATTATGATAAAAATATGATAAAAGCTTTATCAGATTGTATAAATTATGATTTAGATTTTGATTATATAGTTGAAATTTCAGTAATGAGTATAAGAAATTTAGAGTTTAAAAATTATATTTTTGAACTTGTAAATCAAAAAATTATAAATCCCAAAAATATAATTTTTGAGTTTTTTGAAGATAATTTTTATAGTGAAAAAAATCGTTTTAATGAGATTATAAATGATTATAGAAAAATGGGTATTAGATTTTGTTTAAGCCATTTTGGCGGCGATAATGCAAGTTATTTTTATCTAAAATATTTGAATATAGATTTTTTGATATTTGATATTGAGTTTTTAAAAAATTTAAATGATAAAAAATATCTGGTAATTTTAGAAAATTATATAAATATGGCAAAAAGTTTAGATATAAAAACTATATTTAAATTTATAGATAAAAAAGAGAGTTTTGATATACTTATAAATCAAAATATTGATTATTTACAAGGTTTTTATATAAAAAAACCACAAATGATTGAAAATTTAAAATAGAGGTAAAAAATGAGATATGGTGAGAAAATTATAAAAGAATTTGATATAGATAAAGATATGGAAATTTGGCCAAATAAATGGGAAAATGACTATGTTATAAGGATAACTTTACCTGAGTTTGTTTGTCTTTGTCCTCGTTCTGGTTATCCTGATTTTGCTAAGATTTTTCTTATTTATGTTCCAGATAAAAAAGTTATCGAACTAAAAGCGATAAAACTTTATATAAATAGTTTTATGAATAAAAATATGAGCCATGAAGATAGTATAAATGAGATTTATCACACTCTTGATAAATTATTAGAGCCAAAATATATAAGAGTTGTTGGGGATTTTAATCCAAGAGGAAATGTTCATACTGTTATAGAACTTGATTCAAATTTAGTTAGAAAAGAGAAATTTGATATATCTGCTATTTCAAAAGAAGAATTAAGAGAGTTTTAGATGTTAAAAATTGAGTTAATAGAACACATTTTTAAGGCTGCATCTATATCAAGATGGAATGATTATCCAAGAATGACAAATTTAGTTGAACTTGATAAACAGGCTCATAAATTTATAATAGCTTATTTTATAGCAAAAATGGAAAAAAATGTTGATATGAATTATATCATAGAAGCAGGTATTTTCGAGTTTTTTTCACGAGTTGTAGTTACTGATATACGCCCTGATGTTTTCCATCAAATTTGGCGTTCTAAAAAAGATGAAGTCAATAGTTGGATACTAAAAAAACTTGAACCGCTTATAGGCGATATAGACAATGGTAAATTTTTTCAAAGATTTAAAGAATACACAAAACACTCAAATACGAAAGAAATGCTTATATTAAGGGCTGCATCATACATAGCAACAAGGTGGGAGTTTGGCATAGTTTATCAAACAAGTCAGTTTTTAAGCGGTATTGATGAAGTTAAAAGAAAAATTGATGAAGAACTTGAGGATTATTATTATGAATTTATAGGTGTCCAAAAAATTGCAATGAATCAAAAATTAGCCAAAATTATAGATTTAAGCGGTAGGCTTCGTTTTCAAAAGCGTTGGGCACAAACACCGCGTATCCCAGAAACTGCTGTTCTTGGGCATATGCTTATAGTTGCAATTTTAAGTTATTTTTATTCACTTAAAGTTGGAGCTTGTAGAAAAAGACTTGAAAATAACTTTTATTGTGCTTTATTTCATGATTTGCCAGAAAGTCTTACAAGAGATATTATAAGTCCTGTTAAATACGGCGTTGAAGGGCTAAATGATATAATTTGCGAGTATGAAATAAGGCTTATTGATGAACAAATTTTGCCATTTGTTCCACAAATTTGTAAAGATGAATTTTCTTATATTTTAGGTCTTAGAAATGAAAATTCTAAGCAGATAAAAAATGAATTTGAAAATAGAATAAATGAAAAATATCCAACACATTTTGATGGAACTATGGATAATGTCAATGAAGATAAATTTAGTGCAATCGATGGAAAAGCTTTAAAATATTGTGATAAATTTTCAGCATTTATGGAAGCTGGAATTTCTATAAGTTATGGTGTAAAAAGCAAAGAACTTGTAGATGGATTTTATAATATGTATAAGTATTTTAAAGAAAAACCAAAGATAGAAGGTGTAAATTTCTTAGAACTTTGTGATAATTTTTGTAGATATTTTAAATTAGACCTTCCCTCAGATGGCTGCGGCACATATTAAGTTTAGCTGCTCTGCTGTATTCCTACCCTGAAGCGGTTTCCAAAAATAACATTGCACAGGTCTAAGGAAAGGCGAATGGTCATTATATCAAAAATTTCTTTAAATAGGATTAATAATGTTTTTAAAATTTAAATTTATAACATTTTTTCGTAATCTCTTAGTATATCATCCACACTCTTTGGAATTTCGTGCAAAAATTTTTACGGCTATGTTATATTTTAAAAAAGAGATAACTCAAAATGATATGCATACATTAAATGATATAGCTACTCAAATTTATAGTGAAAAAAATCCCAGGATAGAGATATTGAAAAATGTTATAAAAGAGTATTTAACAAAAATAAAAAACGATAAATCTTTTGTTATAGACAGTTTGCTTTTGGATATAGACAAAGAGCTGAAAAATCATAAAAGATATGCAAAAAAGATAGATTTTTCACATCTTAGAATGCTTATAAGTATGGATGAAGATGAAGCTTTACTACAACAAAGAGTGTATGAATTTTTGTTAAGTGAGGTTAAAATTTATATCTAGTTAAATAGTATAAAATCAGGGGAAATTGGCTTACCAAGATAAAATCCTTGAGCATAATCAACATCGTATTTTTTAACTTCATTTAGTATATTTTCATCACTTACAAACTCAGCTACTATTTCATAGTTCATTTTTTTAGCAAAGCTTACTATTGTTTCCATAACTATTCTTGAGTTTTTATCAAAAGGAAGTCTTTTGACTATAGAGCCATCTATTTTTAAAACATCAATATCAAACTCAAGCATTCTATAATAGTTTGAATATCCACTTCCAAAATCATCAATAGAAAGCTTACATCCGAGTTCTTTTATGTGTTTTATAAAAGGATTTATAACATCATAATTATCAATACTTTCGCTTTCAAGTATCTCAACAAATAAATTTGATGGATTTTTACAAATTTTAAGATTTTTTATGAATATTTGACGAATGCTTAAATTAACCATATCAGAACTAGAAAGATTTATAGAAAACTGCTTATTTGGGTATTTGTCTAAAAGATTAAATGCTATATCTATGACTTTGCTTGTTAGTGCATTATAAAGTAAAATTTGTTTTGCAACATTTAAAAATTCACCAGGATAATGAATTTTACCTTCATCATCTAATATTCTTATTAAAATTTCATATTTATTTGCTATTTTGCTATTTGTTTTTATATTAAATATAGGCTGACATTCAACTATAACTTTATCGTTTTTTAGTGCATTTTGTATAAGTTTTATAACATCTAAATTTTTAAAATATTGTTGTTCTATAGGATCATTATCTTTATAAAAATAGATTTTTTCATCTATTTTTTTAGCTTCTTTATATGACCATATAGCTTGAGTAAGTCTGTTTATATTTGAGTCTATATTTGAACTAACACCAAATATAAGCTCTATATTTATTTTTGTGCCTTCATTACTTTGTATATTTATATTACTTGTTTTAAAATAACTTTTTATGCGAAGTATGTCTGTAGATAAGTCGTTTCCATGATAAATAATACAAAACTCATCAAACTGAAATCTAAATAGTTCACAATCAATATTATAAGTTTTTATACAAAGTTTTATAGTATCTACAAAAAATATTATAAAATCATCTATAAATTTTGGTTTATAAAAATAGCTTAAATTTAAAAAATTATTTATACGCATATATATAATTACGCCTTGCTCATTGTTTTCTAATTTGTCTCTTAATGCTACATAACTTCCTATGCCAGTAAGATGATCTTTATAAATTTGTCTTTTTAATGCTTCGTTTTTGATATTTAGTTCTTTTGTTTTATCAAGTTTTATACCAACAAAACCCTCTAAGTTATCTTTATTTATATTTGGTATTATGATTACATCTTCTATTATTATTGTATTATCTGATCTTTTGCTTATAAAGTTATCTTTTTTCCATGGAATTTTTTTATCGATTGCATTTTTAAAATTCTTGTAATAATCCTTATTTTGAGTGTAATATTTTAAGAAAGATGGATTTTTACCGATGATATCTTTTAATTTGTAACCGCTTATTTGCTCAAAAGCTGCATTTGCATAAGTTATATCTAAGTTATTGTTTGTAAACATAATGGAATTAAACGAATTATCAGCAGCAAGTTTAAGAAAACTTATATCTTTGTTTTTATTTTTTATATTATTTAGTAGTTTTATATTCCAAAAAATAAACATTAAGGACATTATAATCATTGTAATAAATATTTTTACTAGATTATCTACTATATCTTTATGTTGTTGTGTTATATAGTCGAGAAAATTTAGTAAATTTTTTTCTAAATCACTATTTAAAATGAAAAATTTATAGTCGTTTGCTTCTATTAGGTTATAAATAGAATCATCCATTCTATTTATAAATTTTAGTTCTTTTTTATCAAGATTTTGTTTGTTTATGCTAACTAAATAGTCTAAAAAAGTATCAATATCTGCATATGAGTCAAAATTTAAGTTTAAAAATCTTGAATATATGGAATTTAAATCAGGCGATAGAGTATTTTTTTGTGTGTAGTTTTGCATATCTTGTATTACTGAGTAAATAAGAGCCATTTTGCCGTTGTAATATCTAATTGTCTCTTTTTTATCTAAAAAATTTTCCTTGATTTTATTATAAATTTCTACTTGTTTATCTGTTTGAGTATTTTTGTTTTCTACTATATTTTTAATTACTAATAAATTAGTATCGAAATTAAAAATCAGTCTTTCTATATCATCATATTTCTTATGAAAATTTATAGTTTTTACTGTTATATCTATATTTTGATTTGTGTATACTAAATTTTGTATATTAGATAAAAAATCATTTATGGATTTTAGTTTTTTGTATTCTTTTATAGTATTTGAAGCTAAAAAAGTGATAGCTAGTATAAATAAAAACATTATTAGATATTGTAATTTTACTCTATTATTCTGCATTATCACTCTTTATATATGTTGTTTGCCCATCTAAAGTTAGTAAAAAATCGTATAAATTATCTAATTCTTCGTCACTAAGATCACTTATTAGTTTGTCATTTTTTATACGCAAAACTTCTTTTAAATCACTTGTTCTTTTATCATAAAAATATGGTGAAGTTTTTGATATATTTCTAAGCATTGGAACTTTTTTAAATCCATCTGGGCTTTGAACTATCAAATTTCCGCCTAAATTTATACCATCATGACATGAAATACATCCAACTAAACTAAATATTTCATAACCTTTTTTTTCACTTGCACTGAAAATTTCACTACTTCCACTAATATAATTATCATATTTGCTATTTGGAGTTATTAAACTTTTTTCAAAATTTACAAGAGCATCAACTATGGTTTCATAGTCTAATTTTTGATAAATTTTATGAAATAGAGCGTTATATTTTGGATTGCTAAGTATTTTGTTAACTAAAATATCTTTTTGTGTATTTAACTCTTTTTTGCTAGTTAAAGATATTTCTACTTGTTTATATATATTATCAACTTTTCCATCTTTGAAAAACAGAAAGTTAAGTGCTGAGTTTAAAATGGTTGGAGTGTCCATTTTTGTTAAATCTGTATTTGTTCCGCTAAAATTCCAATATAAATTATGACAAGTTTCGCAAGATATATTTTTATCCTTACTTAGCGTTTTATCAAAAAATAGCATTTTTCCAAGCTCAGCTTTTTGCCTATCATACTCTTGTGGTGTTATTATATTTAAAGATGAGTTAGCAAAAATAAAATTTAAAAATATGGTTAAAAATAAAAAAAGTTTTGCCACTACATCCCCTTTTTTGATTAAAAAACTAATAGCTTCATTTTAGAGATAATTGTTTCTATAATTATATCATCTTTATAAGTTTTTTGTAGATTTTGTTTTATTGTAAGTTCATCAATATTAATTTTATTTATTTGCAAATGCCATAAAATATTTTCATAAGCATCATTAAAATCTCTTTTAACTTCTCTTTTTTCATCAAAAATGTGTGTTTTATAACTAATATTTTTATTTTTTAGATAAGCTTCAAGTTCATTTGCCGTTGTTGCGTAGTTAGGAATTTTTCTATCTTTTAAAAATGGTTCTATCAAAGATGAGTATCTTGGTATTTGCCAGTTTAGATATATTTTTTCTTTTCCTAGGCTTATAAATTTATCAAAATCTTTTTCATTTTTTAGAGATGGACTCATTGTCAAAAATGCTATATCAAATTTTTTATCATTATAAAACTCATCAAAAGGTAAATTTATGATTTTTATGTTTTTGATATTAAATTTATTTGCATCATCTTTAAGACATTTTAACATCTCATTAGAGCTATCAAGACAAGTTACAAATTTACAAATACCGCCTAAATACAGCGAATACACACCAGTTCCACATCCAATATCTAAAATATTTTTGTCGTTAAAATTTATTTTAAACTCATCAAGTTTATCAAATAACACTTTTCCAAATTTGCTTAATTTTCCATCAAATCTATTATAAGTTTTTGCTTTTTTGTCCCATAAATTTTGCATTTATAATCCTTGTAAAATTATATCATAAAGTCTATTTATGTCATTATCATCTATAAATGATGAATTTTTTGTATCAAAGAGCCTTTTTATGTAATTTGCATTAAAATCATCAGCGTGTGAGCACATTTTGTGAGATGGTAAAAATCCTCTAACCAAAGCCACATTTTCTTCTATTTTTTCATCACAAATAAAACAAATCATATCATTATGTAACCTTCCTTCGTTAGCTAAAATTTCTAAATAAGCTTCTATTACTATGCGTTTTGGATTTGTTTTATCAAATTTAAGTGCCATATTTTCTAATGTTTGAAAATAAATTTCATCTAAATCCTCAGTATCTTTTAAATGTTTGTAGAGTAAATTTATAAATTGCTGCCAGATTATGAGCCTATTTCTATCATAAAGCCATTTAAATCCAAGGTGCATAACGCTTCTAAGTTGCGGCAAAAATTTGATATTTGATATAAGTTCAAAATCTATTTTATATCCAAGCATGATATTTGAGTGTCTTGCACCATAAAAACGATATGATTTAACTAGTAAGTCTTTGGTTAAAATATCAACTATCAAATCTTCATCGCGTAATTTTTGCGTATGAATTATGTAGCCTTGCATGTTATTAGAAAAATTCCATTATTAGTTTTTGCATATCTTTTGAATTATTAGTAAAATTTACATCATTTCTAAAATTTGATGCACCATCTAATCCTTTTGAGTATTCGTGTAAATGTTTTCTAAAAAGCCCTACTCCACGCTCACTAAAGTGCTCTAACATCTGCTCAAAATGATATAAGATAATCTCTTTTTTAAGTTTATTGTCTATATTTTTTCCGGTTTTTATCTCGTGAAATATCCAAGGCTTTCCTATGCTTGCTCTTCCTATCATAAGTGCGTCGCATTGTGTGGTTTTTAGTATTTCATTAGCGTTATTTTCATCTATATTTCCGTTTGCAACTAGTGGTATTTTTATGCTATTTTTTGCTTCTTTTATGGCTTCATAATCAACTCTAGATGAAAATCCGCCAGTTTTTGTTCTACCATGCATTGTTATAAAATCAGCCCCTGCTTCCTCGCAAGCTTTTGCTATGATTACTGGAATTTTCTCATCAAAACCG
Source organism: Campylobacter sputorum subsp. sputorum (assembly GCF_008245005.1). Lineage (NCBI taxonomy): Bacteria > Pseudomonadati > Campylobacterota > Epsilonproteobacteria > Campylobacterales > Campylobacteraceae > Campylobacter > Campylobacter sputorum. The sequence goes on from NZ_CP043427.1 coordinate 13,523, forward strand.
ATTCTTACTTTTACACTTAGATATGTTTTGTTTGATAATTTTTTTATTGTTTGTATTAAGCTTTGCATTAAAGATATATCTTTTAAAAGAGCAGAACCAGCATTTTGCTTTACAACTTTTGGTGCAGGACAACCGCAATTTAAATCAATTCCATCAATATCATCAAATTTATTTAAAACACAAACAGCATTTTTTACACTATCAACATTTGATGCTTCTATTTGGACTATGAAAGGCTTTTCTAAATGCGAATGTGTCAGCATTTTAAGAGTTTTTTCATTTTCATAAGCTAACGCATTTGCACTTATCATCTCACTAACTGTTACATCACACCCGAAACGTTTTACAACGTTTCTTAAAGGCGGATCTGAATAACCGGCAAGAGGAGCTAAGAAAAGCGGTAATTTATTAAAATCTATCATTAAAAAATAGTTTTAATGGTGCTTTTTGTCCATTATCTCTTAAAAAGAGCATAGTTTTAAACTCTAAGTAATCATCATCCTCTGAGCTTGATACAATTTCTCTAATCTCATCAAGCATTTGCAAGTCATATAATATATATAGATAAGCTTTTTGTGCTTTTTGATTATATGAAGATAGATTTTTAAATGTTTGCATGATAGCTTCTGGTGGTATTTTGTTTTGAAAAGTTTGTGCAATTATGATAAATCCGTTTTCACTTAAATCACATTTTTTAAGTAAATTTAAAAGCTCACCTTGTTTTATTTCAAATTTATCATCTTTATTTATGTGTCTGTTTATCAAAATTAGAGTTTGTGCTTCTGTAAAGCTATCATTAAATTTCATAATATTTTCATAATTTCCAGTAGAAATAAGTTTTTCTTTTGCTTTTGTGATGAAAAGCGGATTTATATTTTCACTATTTGATTTTAAAATATCTAAATAATAATCTGCTAAAGTGGCTATTTTGTTTAATTCATTTTGTATATAAAGTGGATTTTCTTTTGGTAATTTGTATTTTTTTATATCAACAGGAATACCATTTTTTGCGTCTTTTACTATATTGAAAATTTCTTTTAAATCCTCATTTTTAGAGTTTATATGATCTATATTTTTCCAAGGAGATAAAGATTTTAAAACCTCACTTGCATTATCAAAAGCTTTTGTTTTAAATTCCTTATTGCTATCAAATCCGAGCATAATTTCACTAATCATCTCATCATAAATTTTTGTATCTCGTTTTAATGCCCTATTTTGTAAGTAAATTTCAAAGTTTTGGTAAGCCATGTGAAATATTGATAAAAGTATAAAAAATGCTAAAGGCACGACAAACCATGTAGCTATTAATAAATTTATATTAAAGCCCATCAAGCTTAATGTGTATTCGCCGTTGTTAAGCGTATAAACTAATACAAAAACAATGGTTGCGTATAAAATAGAATATATTATATATTTTCTCGCTTTCATTTTTATCCTTTTCGTTTTGGCATTTTTTCTAGCATTTCACTACATACTATACAAAATCTAGCATGTGGCTTAATCTTTAATCTCTCAATACTTATCTCATCATCGCACATTTCACAAATTCCGTATTTTCCATTATCTATTTTGCTAAGAGCCCAGTTTATCTCGCCTAAATTTTTAGCTTGTTGTTCATTGATGGCTTGAGATATTATTTGATCTGTATTTATAGATGCTACATCTAACTCATCACTGGCACCGCTATCTCTAAGTCCGCTTAACTCTTCAGTTGATTTGTTTATGCTTTCTATGATTTTTTCTTTCTCATCGGTAAGCATTTTTTTAAAAGTAGCTAAATCTTTTTTGTTCATTTTTTACCTTTATTTATGATATGGATGCCCTGCATTTATGCAAAGAGCTCTAAAAATTTGTTCAAATAACATAAGTTTTGCAATGCCATGCGATGTAGTTAATCTGCTTAAACTAATTAGTTTTTGCGCTTTTTTCTTAAATTCATCGCTAAATCCATAAGCTCCACCTATAAAAAAAGATACTTTGGTACAATTTTTTATCATTTGAGCAAATTCTAAACTATCTAACATTTTGCCATTTTCATCTAAAACGACATTGAAATTTGACACATATGGCTGATAAGCTTCATCATAGGCAATCCTAGCTTTTTTAACACCATCTGATTGTGCTTTTGAGATTTTATCATTAAAAATATTATTTTGGGAAATTTTTGCATATTTTGATGACATTTTTATATATCTTTTTATATTATCTTCAAAATCGTTACTTTTAGAAATACAATTAACTAAAATTTCCACTTTTAACTCTTAATTATTCATTAATATTTTTAACATATCACTTACAAATTTTTTATGGTCATTTCTTTGAACTATAGCATCTATAAGACCATGTTCTAGTAAAAACTCAGCTGTTTGAAAACCCTCCGGTAAATCAGTACCTATAGTTTGTTTTATAACTCTTCCACCAGCAAAACCTATAAGTGCTTCTGGTTCAGCAATTATAATATCGCCAAGCCAAGCAAATGATGCACTAACTCCGCCCATAGTTGGATCTGTAAGTATTGAAATGTATGGCAACTTCTCTTTATCAAGTAGTTTTAATGCTGCACTTGTTTTACTCATTTGCATAAGGGCAAATGTGCTTTCTTGCATTCTTGCTCCACCACTTGCTGAGATTATGATAAGTGGTTGCCTTTTATCTATACAGCGTTTTATAGCCCTTGTTATCTTTTCTCCTTCGACTGATCCTAAAGATCCTCCCATAAAAGAAAAATCAAAAACAACTATTTGTGCGGCTATATCATTAATCTTGCATTCTCCGCTTATAACAGAACTATTAAGACCTGTTTTTTCGTTATTTTCTATAATTCTTTTTTTATATGACTTTTTATCTACAAATTTAAGTGGATCAGTTGGCGAGAGATCTTTGTCATATTCCACAAAACTATCTTCATCGCACATAAGTTTTATGCGATCTTTTGCTTTTAATCTCATATGATGTCCGCATTTTGGACAAACATTAAATTTGTTTTCAACCTCTTTGTAATACATCAAAGAGTGGCATTTATCACATTTTACCCAATGGCTCGGAGCATCACTTGGAGCTGCTTGTTTTCTTCTTATCTTAGAAAATATTTCAATAAAATCCATAATTATCACCAGTAATTTTTAAATTTTTTCATTATATCAAAAAAATTCTTATATCAAGTTATAAAGATATATTATAGTTTTTAATATTATTAAAGTCAAAATATGATAAAATTGGCACTTAGTAAACCTCAAATAAGGCATCTGTTTTTACAATGAACGATTTTATATCTTATAAAAAAAGTAGTGAAGGCACCATCATATTTTTAAATGGAAATTGGACTTACAATATAAATAAAAAAGTTTTTTCGATTTTTGAAAATATTGTAAAAAAAAGTAAAAATATAATCCTAGATTTGCAGAATTTACAAAATATAGATTATTCTATGGCAATTTTTTTAAAATCTTTTCAAGAAAAAAATGGATTAAAATTTAAGATTATAAACTCAAATGATAAATTTAATAAAATTTTTAATCTTACAAATGATGATAAGATAGATTTTAAGTATATTCCAAGAGTTATAAAAGAAAATGTATTTGAAAAACTTGGAAAAAAACTTATAGATTTTTATTATGATTTTATGATGGTTTGTTCGTTTTTAGGCGAATTTTTTATAAAATTTATAAAAGCTTTTTTTCGTATAAAAAATTTTAGATCAGCAGAAATTTCAAATCATATCAAAACAGCCGGTATAAATTCGGTTTTTATTGTTTGTCTTACTAGCTTTTTAATAGGCATAGTTTTGGTTTATCTTGGCTCAACTATGCTTTCAACTTTTGGTGCAACTATACTTATAGTTGAAATTATGGGAATGCTTACTTTAAGAGAAATCGGTCCAATGATTGCTGCTATTGTTATAGCTGGTCGTAGTGCGTCTAGCTTTACAGCACAAATTGGAGTTATGAAAATAACAGAAGAAATTGATGCTATGAAAACGATGGGCTTTGATTCATTTTATTTTTTAACACTTCCAAGAGTTATTGCAATGATAATAGCTACGCCTCTTGTTATTTTTCTTGCTGATGCTGTTAGTATTTTTGGTCAAATGCTTGTTTGTAATATTTTGTTAGATATACCTATAGCAAGTTATATAGACAGATTTAAAGAAATGGTTGAGATAAAACATTTTCTAGTAGGTATGATAAAAGCACCATTTTTTGGTGCGGCTATATCCATAATAGGATGTTTAAGGGGTTTTGAAATAAGTGGAAGCACAGAAAGTGTAGGTAAATTTACAACAATAAGTGTTGTAAATGCTATATTTTGGGTAATTGCCATAGATGCACTTTTTGCCGTTATTTTCATGGAGCTTGGAATTTGAGTGAAAATATCATAGAAGCAAAAAATCTTACCGTTGCTTATGGTGAAAGAATAATGCAAGATAGCGTAAATTTCAGTGTAAAAAAAGCTGAAATTTATGGTTTTTTAGGCGGAAGTGGAAGTGGTAAAACAACTCTTATGAAAACCCTTTTTTATTTAAAAGAGCCAAAAAGTGGCGTTGTAAAGATTTTTGATAAAGACATATGGGCGTTAGATGATAATGATAGGATGGAGCTAAAACTAAAATGTGGTGTAATGTTTCAGTTTGGTGCACTTTATTCATCTATGAATATACTAGATAATATCGGTGTTTTGCTTAGAGAACATAGTAAAATTCCAAATAAAATTATAGATGAAATTTCTATGTTTTGGCTTCAAAAAGTTGGACTTGATAAACAAACAGCTACTCTTTATCCAAGCCAGTTAAGTGGCGGTATGAAAAAAAGAGCGTCTCTTGCAAGAGCTTTGGTTCTTAGCCCACAAATACTATTTTTAGACGAGCCAAATAGCGGACTTGATCCAATGAGCGCAAGAGGTTTTGATAGATTGATATGTGATCTTAGGGATAGTCTTGGTATTACCGTTGTTATGGTTACACACGATATTGATAGTATTTTTGGTATATTAGATCGCTTTTTGATAATAGAAAATAAAAAAATAATTTTTGAAGGTAATGTAGAAGAAGTTAAAGATTTAAAAAACAATCCTCTTGAGGATTTATTTAGCATGAGGGATAAAAATTATGGAAAATAAAAATTCCTATACAATAGTGGGCGTATTTTTTGTTGTTTGTGTTTTTTGCATATCTATGTTTTTGTTATGGATGAATGCAAGAGGAAATGAAGATGTTTATAGATCATATTATATACAAACACAAGTTTTGCCAAATGGTATAAAAGATGGTAGTGAGGTTAAATTTATCGGTGTTCCTGCTGGATTTGTAAAAAGAATATATTTTAGCAATTTACAAAATGCAACGATAGAAATAGAAGTTTTGGTAAATGACGGATTGCCGATAAAAAAAGATAGCACAGCAGTCGTGGAATCTCAAGGGATTACTGGAATTTCATACATAAATATAAGTAAAGGCAGTGATGAGGCTGAGAGTTTTAAAGAAAATGAAAAAGCAGTAATAGCTTTAACACCAGGTCTTATCGATAAAATCACTTCAAGAGCTGATATGTTATATGAAAATTTAATTAACGCATTTAATAGCATATCTTTGGTTTTAAATGATGATAATGCTAAAAAAATAAACTCTATTTTGACAACTTTAAATAGCTCTATATCAAATTTAGGAAGTAAAGAGAACATAGAAAAACTTAATTCTATTATAAATTCCTTAAATATGATTGCAAATAATTTTGAAAATGAAAGCTCTGCTATGAATGGATTTTTTACAAGAGCTACAAAAACCGTTGATAGTATTGATAGACTGATTTACAATATAAATCACACTCTAGCACAGTTTAATACAAACCAAATTTTGATTAGGCAGCGTATAGAAAGTGATGATTATAATCTTAGAGCCATAGCATTTCCAACTTTAAACCAAACCACAAATACTATGATAGAATTTCAAGATGTATTAAAAGAGATAAAAAGTATGTTGTTTAGATTAGAAGATGATCCATATAAATTTTTCTTTAAAAATACTCAAAAAGAAGACTAAAAAGGACGCATTATGAGATATATTATTTTAGCTATTTTATTTTTTTTATTAAATGGATGTAGTTTAAAACTAAGTGAAAATGCACTAAAAGAGCAGTATTATATATTAGAGTATAGCGGTAAAGAAAAGTGTCAAAATAGTAGTGATAAGCATTTGCTTTTTATAGATTTAGTTAAAGCTTCTTTAGATGTAGATACTAGATTTATAAATGTAAAAAATGGTTATAAATTTGATAAACTTGATGGTGCTAAATTTGCGGCTTTACCTACTGAGATGGTTAGAAAAGCTGTATTTAAATCATTTTATTCTAGTTGTAAAATAGAACCAAAAATTGTTATGAAAGATGATTCTTATATATTTAAATCAGAAATTTCGGTACTTCAAATAGACAAAAGTAGAAATGTTGCTATTTTTGAAATGATATATTCTGTAGATAAAGAGACAAAAAGTTTGGTTTCTGATATAAAAAGAGTCGAGGTTAGTGTAAAAAAAGACGAGATAACTGCTATAAATGAAGCTATGAGTTTAGCTTTAGATGCTATTTTGCATGATATAGAAAATAAACTATAGGAGGTTATTTTGCCAAGCGATAAATTCTTAGATCCTATTACAATAGAGACAAACAATATAAAAAAAGAGTTAGAAAAACTTAGTTCTAATTATGAAATTGATATAAAAAATATAGACTATGATTTGATTTCTGTTGTATGTGTTTATAAGCTTGGTACTTTAGAGCAAAAAACTATAACTGCTGATAAATTTGGTATTTTTGATGATAATAAATTTTTTAGTGACAAAAATTTGATATTAAATCAATCCTATAGAGTCGCTTTTTATGATAAAAGAAATCATATTTATCCAAAACTTCCAGATATAAAGCTTGCTGTAAATAAAAACTTTACTAAAGTTATATGTATAGTTAAGGCTATGCCTGATTTTATGTATTATGATGAATTTGGCGATGAAATGCTTAAATTTATAAATAAAAAGCTACTAACTAGTAGAATTTTAATAGGCATTAGAAAAGAAGAACTTACTCAAAGCCTAAAAGATATAAGCGATGATTTAAGACAAAATAATGCTCTTGATAAAGATTATAATTTTACTATAACTACAGGCGTTTTACCAGTTTTAAGTGTAGATGATGATCTTATTTTTCATTATAAAAATAAAATTGTAAATACAAAAGAAGATGGAAATATTGATTATTCTGAGCGTGGATTTTTATATGGTGTTTCAAAAGATGAGGTAATTATAGAGTATATTAAGCCGCGAATGGGTATTTGCGGGAGAGATGTATTTGGTAAAACAATAGAAGTAAAAACACCAAATAGCACATTTGATCCAAATTTATCTATTAGTGAAAATATACAAAAACAAGAAGATGATAACTCTATAAAATTTATCGCAAAAAAGTCTGGATATGTCGTTGAAGAAGATAGTAAATTTGATATAAAAGAAGATTTAGAGGTTTCAAATTTAAGCTTTAAAGATACTGGATCAGTTAGTGTTGGAACTGAAAATAATGTAAAATTAAATGTAACTCAAAAAGATATAAATAAAGATGCGATTGGTGCAAATATAAGTATAGAAACAAGCGAAATTATCATTTCTGGTAGTGTTGGACAAGAAGCAAAAATAAAGGCAAATATTGTAGAAGTTGGCGGAGTTACACACTCTACTTCTTTTATACAGACAAAAAAAGCAAAAATTGCAACTCATATAGGAACTTTAGAGTGTGATGAGTGTGATATAAATCGCCTTGAAAAAGGTAAAGTTTTTGGCAAAATCATCCATATAGGTTCAGCACTTGGCGGAGAAATAAGCGGAGAGGAAATTTATATAGATAATCTTGTTTCAAATGTAACCATAACCGCTTCAAAGCTTATAGAAATTAATCAAAATATAGGAAGTTCAAACAAACTCATAATAGACCCAACTGCCATTCATGCTTATTTAGATCAAATTTCTAACTATCAATCAGAAATTAAAGCTCTAAATTTAGATATAGAAAAACTTCTAAAAGAGATAAAAAAGACTAAAATAACTATAGATGATTCAAAAGAATCTATTAATACAATAAAAGATCAAATCAAAAAAATGATGGAGAAAAAAATAAAAATTCCTTCAGCTTTCATGATAAAGTTAAAAGAATACAAAACTTTGATTAAAAATTATAATGATATGATTTCAGAGTATAAAGATAAAAACTATACTTTAGAAACGATTCATTCAAATTTAAAAAATATTCAAAATAAAATTTTTGATGCACAGATAAAAATTAAAGGAACTTGGGAAGATATGAATGATATAATATTCGTTTTGATAGATCCTCCTAAAAAGTTAAATTATGTCACTATAAAAAATGACTTTATTAAGCTTTTTAAGGTTGAAGAGAGGATTAATGAAGAATATTATATTTATAAAGGTTTTGAAAAATGATAAAAGCCATAGAAGGTATGATAACGAAAAAAGAACCAACTTTTTTAGTTTTAAAAACTGGAAGTGGAGTTAGTTATGGTATTTTTGTTTCGCTATTTACTTACGCAAAATTGGAAAAAAATCAAAAAATAGAACTTTTAATCACGCAAATCATTAGAGAAGATGCAAATTTGCTATATGGATTTTTGGATATAAGCGAACAAAAAATGTTTGAAATGCTAGTTAAACTAAATGGCATAGGTGCCGCAACTGCTATGGCGGTTTGTTCTAGTCTTAATGTTAATGATTTTTCTAATGCGATAATTAGTGGAAATGCCGAGGCATTTAGATCTGTTCCTGGCATTGGTCCAAAGACGGCAAGAAGAATTATCGCTGAGCTAAGCGATGCAAAAATAATTTTAGATAGTGAGCAAGATAGTAGTAATTCAAGAAACGAAGCTATGCAAGCTCTTGAATCACTTGGATTTAAAAGAGATAAAATTTCAAAAGTGTTAAGTGAGTGCAAAAGCGAGGAAACAAGCGAGATTATAAAAGAAGCACTACAAATACTTGGAAAAGGCGTAAAATGAGATTAGCTGTGATATTTGGCGGAGTTAGTTACGAACATGAAATAAGCATAGTTTCAGCTATTGCTTTAAAAAATGTATTGAAAACAGATTTGGATTTTATTTTTTGTGATAAATTTAGAAATTTTTATCTCATAGATAAAAAAGATATGAAAGCAAATTTCTTCAGTTCTAAAAAGTATCAAAAGTCAAAACAATTAGAGTTGAAAAATGGTGGATTTTTTACAAAATCTATAATGAGTAAAAAGCTTGATATAACTTGTGTTATAAATTTAATTCACGGATGTGATGGAGAAGATGGTAAAATAGCGGCTTTATTTGACTTTTTTGATATAAATTACATAGGGCCAAGGCTAGAAGCAAGTGTGCTTAGTTTTAGTAAAGAGCTAACAAAACTTTATGCTAAAAAAGTTGGTGTAAATGTGCTTCCTTATGAGGTTATAAAAAGAGGCGAAATGCCGACATTTGAGCTACCTATTATCTTAAAACCGCTTAGACTAGGCAGTTCAATAGGTGTAAGTATGGTGCATGATAAAAGCGATTTAGAGTATGCTTTGGATGTGGCTTTTGAGTTTGATGATGAGGTGTTAGTTGAGCCGCTTATAGAAAATGTAAGAGAGTTTAATCTAGCTGGTTGTAAAATAGAAGATAAAATCGTTCATTCCATAGTTGAAGAGCCTAAAAAAGAAAAAATGCTTGATTTTGAGCAAAAGTATATGAGTTTTTCAAATGAAAATAGAAGCAAAAAAGCAGATATAACATTAGAGCTTGAAAATGAATTTAAAGCTACTTTTGATAAGATTTATAACACAACTTTTGATGGTGCACTCATAAGATGTGACTTTTTTTATCACGAGGGTAAAATTTACCTCAATGAGATAAATCCAAACCCCGGAAGTTTGGCAAACTATCTTTTTAATGATTTTGAAAATATTATTTTAAAATTGGCAAAAAATACCCCAAAAAGTAAGCAAATAGATATAGATTATAAATTTATAAACTCTATAACATCGGCAAAAGATAAACTTTAACGATAAATTAATTAAATTATTGCTAAATTTTACATATTATTTTATGTAAAGGTTTGATTTATGCCATCGTTTAATAAAGATGAAATTTACACAGCAACAGAGGTTGTGAGGAATTTTGCATCAGTTATGAAAAAAGTTGATACTGGGGAATTAGGGCGAGTAATCATCGTAAAAAATAGCAAATTTGAAGCCGTACTTCTTAGTATGAAAGAGTATGAAAGACTGCAAAATGCTGTTACTTTGCTAGAACAAATTTACTCTAATAGAAAAAGGGACGAAATTGGCAGTTAAAGAGATAAAATTTGGTTTTAAAAAATATAACATAAGCTATGAAATTTTAAATCAAAATAATCAAAAAGATATAGTTTTTTTACACGGCTGGGGTGCTAATAAAGATATAATGAAAAAAGCCTTTGGCTCTAAATTTAGCGAATTTAGACATATTTATATAGATTTGCCTGGATTTGGAAAAAGCTCTATGAATGGTGCTATAAATACCAAAGATTATGCAAAAATCATATCTAGATTTTTAAAAGAGATAAACTCAACCAAAGATATAGTCGTAGGGCATTCTTTTGGTGGAAAAGTCGGCGTTTTGCTAAACCCAAATACTTTAGTTTTATTAAGCAGTGCTGGTATTGTGGTTAAAAAAAGAATAATCGTAAGACTAAAAATAGCTATTTTTAAGTTTTTTAAGATGTTAGGATTTGGATTTTTATACAAACTTTTTGCCACAAAGGATGTTGCTGGTATGAGTAAAGAGATGTATGAGACACTAAAAAAAGTTGTTGATGAGGATTATAGCCCTTATTTTGGTGCTTATAAGGGTAGGGCGTTTATATTTTGGGGAAAAGAAGATAGAACTACGCCCTTAAAATGCGGCGAAAGGATAAATTCTTTGATTAAAAATAGCGAACTTTTTGCGTTAAGCGGGGATCATTTTTTCTTTTTGCTTCATGGCGAGTTTATAAATAATGTAGTTTTGAGTGATTGCACACAGAGTCATTTTTAGGGTTAAAGTATGGATGTTTTTATATTTATAACAAATTTTCTTTTTACGCTTTTGCTTGGATTTTATCTTATTACAGCACTTCAATGGTTTTCTTATAAATTTGAAAGAGTAATTTTTCACTTTACAAAACCACTTTGGCACCTTTTCTTTTTGGTAGTTCCCATTTTGCTTTATTATGCTTTAAATTATGTAAATTTTATATATTTTGCCGTGTATTTTTACATAATTTTTGTTCCTACTTTGTATTTTTGGCACAAAAAACTAGATAAAAAGCTTGTTTTTACAGCTAGAGTTAAAAGATTTTTTGTTATTTTAGGTTTAGTAACGCTTTTTATAGATATTTTACTTATTAAAAAAGTCGAGATTTTACCGATATTTTTGCCACTAATAATATCTTTTTTGATAAGTTTTATTTTTGAAAGTTTTAACTCAAAGCTTTTTATAAAATCTGCTTCTAAAAAACTAGCTAGTATGCCAAATTTAATTATCATAGAAATTACTGCAAGTTATGGTAAAACTAGCATTAAAAATTTCTTGTATCAAATTTTAGAGAGCGAGTTTAAGTGCTATAAAACGCCAAGAAGCGTAAATACTTTGATGGGTTTGGTAAAAGATATAAATGAAAATTTAAACACGCAAACTCAAATTTACATAGCCGAAGCAGGAGCAAGGAAAAATGGCGATATCGCTGAAATCACGCAGTTTTTAAAACCTAGTATCGTTATAGTTGGAGAGATAGGAGAGCAACATATTGAGTATTTTAAAAGTTTAGAAAATATAAGAAAAACTAAGCTTGAAGCTTTGAATTCGCCAAATTTAAAAGCTGCTTTTGTGCATAGTTCTACGAAAAAAATATCGGATGAAAAAACTCAAATTTATGATGAAAATTTGAGTAATATTACTTCAAATTTAGATGGGATTAAATTTGAGATGAAGTTAAATTCTGGGGATTATGAGTTTGAAACGAAGCTTTTAGGCGAGTTTAACGCTTCAAATTTATCAGCTTGTATAAATGTGGCTAATTATCTTAAAGTTGATATTAAAACTATACAAAATAGGGTTTTAAATTTAAAAAGCGTAGAGCATAGGTTGGAAAAAATCGAAGCTGGGGGCAAATTTATCATTGATGATAGTTTTAATGGAAATTTTGAAGGAATGAGCAAAAGCTATGATTTGGTAAAAAGCTTTGATGGCAGAAAGGTTGTCATAACGCCAGGTATCGTGGAAGCTACTAAAGAGATAAATGAAAGCTTAGCCAAAAAAATAGATGAAATTTTTGATTTAGTTATCATAACAGGCGAGTTAAATGCTGAAATTTTTAAAAGAATTATAGATGAAAACAAGTTTATTTTAGTAAAAGATAAAAGAGATTTAACCCAAATTTTAGGCGAAAAAACCAAAGCAGGGGATTTGATACTTTTTTCAAACGACGCACCGAGTTTTATATGAAAATGTATGGAAATATATTTTACCTTGATTTTTTTAAATTAAAACTGGTTTATATATAATTTTATTAAAAAGAAAGGTTAATTATGGATAAAAATTTAAAAAATATTTATATCAAATTTGTAAATTTTTTAGCTGAAATTTTAGGCGAAAATTATGAAATTGTTCTTCACGATATAAGCGAGGAAGGCTCAAAGATTGTAGCTATTAAAAATTCTCATATAAGCGGAAGAAACATTAATTCTCCTATGACAGGTTTTGCTTTAGAATTAATACAATCAAAAAGATATTTAGAATGTGATTATTTAACTAATTATAAAGCTACCACTAGATTAAATTTAGGAATTAGTGGTTCTACATTTTTTATAAAAAATGGCGATAAATTAGAAGGTATGCTTTGCATTAATTATGATGGTAGTAAATATGCAAAAATAGTAAATGAAATTTTATCTCTTGGAAATATAAATCCATTTTTAGATCCAAAAATGTTTATGGAAGATGCCGTAGAGCAGTTAAGTGATAGTATTGATGAGATTATAGAAAATATTTTGTCAATCAAATCTAGCGATACTAAAGATTTAAAACCAAAGCAAAAATCACAATGTATTAGCAAGCTTTATGAAAAAGGTATATTTAATATTAAAAACGCTATTCCTGCGGTTGCAAAATATTTAAATTTATCAGAACCAAGTGTTTATAGATATTTGCAAAAAATACAAACTTCAAAGAATTTATAATAAAATAATATTAAAAAATACAAAATTTAAAAAATATTTTATTATTTTTCTAAAAATTCAATAAAAATTTATATTTTTTATGCTATATTTTCTCAAATATAATAATTTTTTATTAGAAAGGAGAAAAAAATGCATAAGTTGCCTTACAGCTCTTACAGAACTTGCGGTGAGTTTATTTTTATCTCAGGACAACTTCCGGTTGATTTAGAGAGTGGAGATATATGCGGTGATATTAAAACCCAAACTAGAAATTCTCTTCTTAATATCAAAAAAATACTATCTTCTCTAAATTTAGATATAGGCAGTGTTGTTAAAACAACTGTGTTTTTGCAAGATATGAAAAATTTTGATGCAATGAACGAAGTATATGCTGATTTTTTTGCTAATCCATATCCTGCCAGAAGTGCTTTTGTGGTAAAAGAACTTCCAAAAAACGCATTAGTTGAAATAGAAGCTATTGTATACAAAGGATGAGAGATGAGTGATTTTGGACTGATTTTGACACTTATTGTGGCGATATTGTTGATTGTGTTTATGATAAGTAAGTTAAAAATTCATGCATTTTTAACACTTAGTTTGGCAAGTGTATTTGTTGCCATAGTTACTGGTGTAAAACTAGATATAATAACAGCTAGTTTAGAAAAAGGTATCGGCTCTACGTTAGGTTTTTTAGCTATTATTATAGGTTGTGGAACTATTTTGGGTAAAATGCTAGAAATTTCAGGCGGTGCTAGAGTAATAGCGGATTTTTTGCTAAATAAACTTGGAAAACAAAGAGTGAATTTAGTAATGGTTTTAGTTGGTTTTATAGCCGGTATTCCAGTGTTTGTTGAAGTTGGCTTCGTGCTTTTAGTTCCGTTAGTTTTAGTTGTAGCAAAAGAATTAAAAATAAATCCTGCAACCATAGGTATCTCACTTGCTACTTCATTGATGACAGTTCATTGTATAGTTCCACCACATCCTGCTGCTACTGCGATAGTTTCTACGCTTAAAGCTGATATGGGTATGGTAATTATGTTAGGACTTTTCACTGGTTTAATTTGTGCTTTTGTAGGCGGTGTAGTTTTTATGAAATTTGTAAAACTCCCTTTAAATGCTGATATTAAGTTGGTTAAAACCGATGACATAAAAGATATGCCAAGTTTTGGTATTTCGCTATTTACTATATTGTTGCCACTTATTTTGATGCTTTCTAAAACTATTTTTTTACCATTAGTGGAACAAAGTTCAAGTTTATCAATGATTATAAAATTTATAGGCGACCCGATAATAGCACTTTTGATATCTGTTTTTGTGGCTTATTATACTTTGGGTATAAAAAGAAATTTAAATATGGATAATATATTTGATATCACATCAAGTTCTTTTTCGCCAATTGCGGGTGTATTGCTTATTATAGGTGCAGGTGGAGCTTTTAATGAGATTTTAGTTATCAGTGGTATAGGAGAAGCACTAAAAAACACACTTTCTACTTTACCTATAAGTCCTATATTTTTAGCTTGGCTTATAGCTTTGATACTTCACTTGGCTATAGGTTCAGCAACTGTTGCTATGTTAAGTGCGGCTGGCATTGTCTTACCGCTTCTTGGAAGTAGCACTATAAGTCCTGAGATAATGTGTATAGCAGTAGGTAGTGGTGCAATAGGTGCTACAATTGTTACAGATAGCTTGTTTTGGTTAGTAAAAGAATATCTTGGTATAAGTGTGTCGCAAATGTTAAGGTATTTTACGACAGCTACTACGATAGCATCCATTACAGGTTTAGCGGTTAGCTTTATTTTATCTTTTGTATTTTAAGGAGGATACGATGCAAGATGTTATGCAAAATTTAAAAAATAAAACAGAGTTTTTGTGGATAAATCCAAAAAATTCAGACCAAGACAATAGTAAATTTAGTATAAGCGATATAGAGGATGCAAGGGCTAGGCTTGATAGATTTGCACCGCTTTTAGAAAAGCTTTATGCACAAAGTAAAAAAACTAGAGGCATTTTAGAAAGTCCTTTTGTTGCGGTTAAGGATTTGCAAGATGAGTTAGAAAAAAGATATGGTACAAAACTTTATGGAAAACTATATTTTAAATTAGATAGTCATTTGCCAATTAGTGGATCTATAAAAGCTAGGGGTGGAATTTATGAGGTCTTACAACACTGCGAAAATTTACTTTTAAAAGAAGGACTTTTAAAAATTGATGATGATTATTCAAAGATAGCAAATGATGATATAAAAAACTTTTTATCTAAATTCAAAGTCGCTGTTGGTTCAACTGGAAATTTGGGTCTTAGCATAGGTATAATGAGTGCAAAGCTAGGATTTAAGGCTAGTGTTCATATGTCAAGTGATGCAAGAGAATGGAAAAAGGAGATGTTAAGAAGTTATGGGGTTAATGTGGTTGAGTACGAAAGTGATTACTCAATAGCAGTAGCAAACGGTAGAAAAGAAGCACAAGGTGATCCACAGAGTTATTTTGTAGATGATGAAAACTCAAAAAGTCTGTTTCTTGGGTATTCAGTAGCTGCCAAAAGACTTGCTGGGCAACTAAAATCACTGGATATAAAAGTAGATGAAAATCATCCGCTTTTTGTCTATCTGCCTTGTGGTGTTGGTGGTGGACCAGGCGGTGTTGCTTATGGTATAAAAAAGGAATTTGGCAAATATGCTCACTGCTTTTTTGCAGAGCCAACGCACAGCCCTTGTATGCTTCTTGGTATGCACACTCAAAAACACAATGAAATAAGTGTCTTTGATATAGGGCTTGATAACAAAACAGCAGCAGATGGGCTTGCCGTTGGTAGGGCTTCATCGCTAGTTGGAAAAATAATGGATACCATGTTAGAGGGTATTTATACGATAAGCGATGATGAAATGTATAAACTTTTGTATCTATCTTATGAAAAAGAGGATTTAAAGCTAGAGCCATCAGCACTCGCTGGTGTAAAAGGAATTTATCACATAAATAAATTATATGATAAAGAAAAGTTAAAAAATGCTACACATATAGCTTGGATTACTGGTGGTTCTATGGTTCCTGATGATGAAATGCTAAAATACATAAACACTGCAAAAAAGTTAATATAACATCCTAATTTTTCTCTGTTAGAGTTTAAACTCGCTCTAACAGAGTTTTATAAAGTTAATTTTTGATTTTATAAATGCCACTAAGTTTTTTTGGTGTAAAGCCAAAAATGTTCAAACGACGCTTCTTTTTTACTGCTGTTACCAAAATTATTATACACTTCATCAGTGTTTATATTAATTTAATGCACTAGCTACTTCAATGGTTATTATTTTTTGTGTTAAGTGTGGTAACATCATTTACACTTTTGCTCTGCTTGCAAAATAGTTAAAGACACGGAGCTGAAAATTTATTCAGATATTTATCAGTTTTATTAGTTGTATCCATAATACTAGGTATAAAAGCTAATAAAGTCTTGCCAGTAAAACAACAAGAATTTAACTTTTATTATGCAATTATCGGCTTTGTAATTATGACAGTAGCAAATATCATAGCTGCTATTACTTTTAATATAAGAATGTCGAAAATAATACCTATGGAGCTTTTGAATTCTTTATATTATATTTTGATATTATGGCTAAGTGTGGTTTTTTTATTTATGTATTTTAATTTATAAATTATTAATTTAAAATATCAAATAATATTTAAAACAAATTTAACAAATTTTTAGCTACAATTAGCCCAAATTTATTATTTTTATTAAGAGGTTTTTTATGAGAGATTTGTTTTTATTTGCTGGGACTATATCGCACGATCACAATTTTATTTATATATTTCATTTATGTTTAGTAGCTTTGATTATAGTTTTTCTTGCAAGAATGTCGACAAAATCTATGCATTTAGTTCCTAGAGGATTTCAAAATTTAATGGAAACTTACCTTGGTTTTGTTATCACAATGGGAAAAGAAACTCTTGGAAGTGAAGAGTTATCAAGAAAGTATCTACCTCTTGTAGCAACGATAGGCTTGGTTGTATTTTTTAGTAATATGATTGGTATAATTCCAGGATTTGAGTCCCCTACAGCAAGTCTTAATCTAACTTTAACTCTTGCTTTATGTGTGTTTGTTTACTATCATTATGAGGGTATAAAGGCAAATGGATTTTTTAAATATTTTGGGCATTTTGCCGGTCCTTCAAAATATCTTGCACCGCTTATGTTTCCTATAGAAATAATCTCTCACATTTCACGCGTTATATCATTGTCTTTCCGTCTTTTTGGAAATATCAAAGGCGATGATTTGTTTTTACTTGTTATGTTAACACTTGCACCTTGGATTATTCCTATTGTTCCATATACACTTCTGTTTCTTATGGGTGCTTTGCAGACATTCATTTTTATGACGCTTACTCATGTTTATTTAGCAAGTGCGGTAATCATAGACGAACATTAATATAATTTTACATAAAACCTTTAGTAGTTTATAAAATTTAAAAGAAATTTTAGGTAAAATCACACTTACTTTATAAATTTACAAAGGTTTATCATTATGTTTGAAACAGTTATTGGACTAGAAGTTCATTGTCAGCTAAATACAAAAACAAAAATTTTCTGCTCATGCTCTACGAGTTTTGGAGATGAGGCAAATACTCATGTTTGTCCAGTTTGTTTAGGGCTTCCTGGTGCATTGCCTGTTTTAAATAAAGAAGCTGTAAAAAAAGCTATAAGTTTTGGTGCGGCTATAAACGCAACTATAAATAAGCGTTCAATGTTTGATAGAAAGAACTATTTTTATCCAGATCTTCCAAAAGCTTATCAAATTTCACAATTTAACATTCCTATAGTAGAAAAAGGAGAACTTTTTATAAATGTTAATAACGAAACAAAGAAAATAGGCATAACAAGGGCACATCTCGAAGAGGACGCTGGTAAAAATACGCACGAAGATTCTAGGAGTTTGGTTGATTTAAATAGAGCTGGAACACCACTTCTTGAGATAGTAAGTGAGCCTGATATGAGAAGTAGTGATGAGGCTGTTGCGTATCTTAAAAAACTGCACTCTATTTTAAGGTTTTTAAATATAAGTGATGCAAATATGCAAGAAGGTAGTTTTAGGTGCGATGTAAATGTTAGCATTAGACCAAAAGGCGATGAAAAATTCTACACTAGAGTTGAGATAAAAAACTTAAATTCGTTTAGATTTATACAAAAAGCAATTGAATTTGAAGTTGAACGCCAGATAGCAGCTTGGGAAGATGGCGTTTATGATAAAGAAGTTGTTCAAGAAACTAGGCTTTTTGATACCATAAATTTAACTACAAGATCAATGCGTTCAAAAGAAGATAGTGCAGAGTATCGATATTTTCCAGATCCTGACTTGCTACCACTTATAATACCTGATGAAGTTTTAGAAGAGTGTAAGAAAATACCAGAGCTTCCTGATGAGAAAAAACAAAGATATATTAATGAGCTTGGCATAAAAGAAAGTGATGCCGAGGTTCTTATAAGTGAATATGAAATGGCTCTTTATTTTGAAGATCTTATCGGAGCAGGGCATGAACCAAAATTATGTGTTACTTGGCTTACAGTTGAACTTCTTGGTAGGCTTAAAAATGGTGCTACAATTGCTACAAGTCCGGTTAATAGTGCAAAAATGAGTGAGTTATTATCTAAAATAGAAGATAACACAATATCTCAAAAAGCCGCAAAAGAGATACTAGATGAACTTATGCAAAATGGCGGAAATGTAGATGATATCATAGATAGACTTGGATTAAAACAAGTTAGTGATGATAGTTCGATTTTAGCTGCTATAGATGAAGTTTTGGCGCAAAATGGCGATAAAGTTAATGAGTATAAAAGTGGTAAAGATAAGCTTTTTGGCTTCTTTGTAGGGCAAGTTATGAAAGCTGGAAAAGGTGCATTTAATCCAGCTAAAGTAAATGAGCTTTTAAAACAAAGACTATGAAAATAGCAGTTATTGGTGCCGGAAAGTGGGGAAGTGCACTTTTTAACGCACTTAGCAAGAAAAATGATTGTGTTATAACTTCAAGAACCACTAGAGATATTGCAAATTTTGTTAGTATAGATGAGGCATTAAATGCTGAAATTCTTGTTTTTGCACTTTCTAGCCAACACACAAGAGAATTTTTACAAACTCATTTTGTAAATAAAAATCAAAAAATTTTAGTAGCTTCAAAGGGCATAGAAGCAGTTAGTGGAATGTTTTTAAATGAAATTTTTGAAAATTTTATGGATGCTAAAAATTTAGCATATCTTTCCGGTCCTAGTTTTGCTACTGAGGTTTTAGCTGAGCTTCCTTGTGCTTTGGTGATTAGTTCGCAAAATTTAAGTTTGTGCGATGAACTTGGCGAGTTATTTCCAGGCAAATATATGAAAATTTACTCATCAAATGATGTAATAGGAGCTGAAATTTGCGGAGCCTATAAAAATGTATTAGCTATAGCAAGTGGGGTTTGTGATGGCTTAAAACTTGGTAATAACGCAAGAGCTAGTCTTATATCAAGGGGTTTAATAGAAATGTCAAGATTTGGCAAATTCTTTGGTGCAAAAGATGAAACATTTATGGGTTTAAGCGGAGCTGGAGATCTGTTTTTAACTGCTTCAAGTGTGCTTTCAAGGAATTATAGAGTAGGTATGGGTTTAGCTTGTAAAAAAGACATAAAAACTATTTTAAATGAGATAAATGAAGTTGCAGAAGGAGTTGAAACTGCTAAAGCTATACAAAATATCGCTCAAAAACATTGTATTTACACACCTATAGTAAACGAAGTGGTTTCAATGATAAACGGTAAAAGTCCAACAGAATGTCTTTGTGATTTGTTAAGAAAAAAATGAGAATAGTTTTTATATTTTTGCTTATTTTATCGGTTGCTTTTTGTGATCAAAATAATACAAAACCATCATTAAAACGAATGATCGGACAAATGATTGTCGCAGGTTTTGACTCTACAAGCGTGGATTCCAAAGAGTTTAAACAGCTTTTAAAAGATTTATCTTATGGGCGAATTGGCGGGATAATTTTACTTGAAAAAAATTTTCAAGACAAAGAGCAGTTATTAACTTTAATAGACAAAATTAGACATATTTCAACAACTCTTCCGCCATTTTTAGGCATAGATGAAAAAACTATTTATAAACTAAATTCAAGCTATATTGATTATGATATGCTAGAAAATATGGCGATAAACTCAAAACCAGTAAAAACTCTATATACAAATATTGCTGATGATATAAAAAGCTATAGTATAAATTTAAATTTGGCACCAAATGTTAATACAAAAAATAAAATTTTAAAAAACAATCAAATTAGTGCATATGCAAATGAGTTTATAGATATTTTTACTCAAAAAAATGTAATTCCTGTTATGAAATATTTTCCTAGCAATGATAGTGCAAAAATTTATGATTATAGTGATTTAAAAGTCTATTTTGATATGATTGGCAAAATAGACATCATAATGAGTTCAAGTGCTAAATTTTCAAATTTAGATCCAAATAATGAAGCTTATTTTTCAAATATCATTTTATATAGCATTTTAAGAAAGGAACTTGGGTTTAATGGCGTTATAATGAGTGATGATTTGCTAAAAACTGGCAATATTATTCAAAATGCCATAAAAGCTATAATAGCCGGAAATGATATAGTATTTGTAAGCTCAAATTTACACAATAATAAAAGCTTAGCAAATGAGATGGTAAATGCTATAAATAAAGCTGTGATTGATGGCAAAATTTCAAGCAAACAGATAGAAAGTTCGTATTTGCGTATAAAAAAATTAAAAGAAAAATTGAGATAAATTTTATCCTTTTCTACATCTCTTTTTTGTAAGTTAGCATTAGATTGTTTCGTAATCTATCGGCATTTTCTTCGCCATTTTTCGTATTAGTGTTTATAAATTTATCAATCTTATCTAAAAAAGTAAAAAGCGAGTTTTCCCAAATTTTGCTATCTTTGCGATTTGCATTCATAGTCTGTATAAATTTTAGCTCTTTTATAAAATCATCTATTTTGCTATCAAATTCACTTTTGCTTATCAAATTTAAACTCTCGTCATTTAAAAACTGCTCTTTAAAACCCATAAGCTCGTTATTTATAGCTTCACAGAATTTATTATACACGCTAGTATCGTTTGGATCTTCATCTATCTTTTTTGTTAATTTATTTATTTGTATATACATAACTATGGCAACCATCGCCGCTATTGTTATCATTAAACCTAAATTCACTGCTTTTTCCTTTTTATACTATCAAAACTTATTATGAAAAGTCCAAGCCAAATAAGGCTAAAACTTATGATTTTACTAATTCCAAGTTCCTCATTATACAAAAAAACTGCTATAAGCATACTGAGTGTTGGTGAAATGTATTGCATATATCCAATTGTTGAGAGTTTTAGTCTAATTGCGGCTGAGTTAAATGTAATAAGCGGCACAATCGTAACTAAACCGCATATTATTAACAAAATTCCGTTTAAATTTAAATCAAAAGAGCCATCGCCTTTTATCCCTAGATATGTTAGATATGCAAGTCCTATTGGAAATATAAGCATTGTTTCTACAAAAAGTCCTTCTAACGACGGGACATTTATTTTTTTGTGAAGCAAACCATAAATCGCAAATGAAAGCGGTAAAATGATAGAAATCAAAGGCAATTCGCCCATGGAAATAACTTGTATGCAAATTGCAATAAATACTAAAAATACCGAAAATTTAGCAGCCAATGAGAACTTTTCTTTTAAAAAAATAGCACCAAGGAGTATAGACAAAAGTGGATTTATAAAATACCCTAAACTTGTTTGTAAAATTCTATCCGTTTCTATTGCATAGATAAAAGTTCCCCAATTCGTTGCTATTAGTAATCCGCACAAAAATAGCATTAAAACTATTTTTTTATCACGAAGTATAATTTTTAAATTTGAAAGTCTATTTTTTACTCTAAGAAGAATTATTAAAATAATAAAAGACCATATTATCCTATGAGCCAAAATTTCAACAGCACCGACATTTTCAAGTAGTTTAAAATATATAGGAAAAACTCCCCACATTATAAATGTGGAAAGTCCGTATATAAGACCTTTTGTAGTTTCTTTTTTTATTTTCATTTTTGAATTTTAAACTAAATTTATAAATATTTTATCTGCTTATAATTCTATTTCTACCTTTATTTTTAGCCTCATAAAGCAATTCATCTACCCTTATTAAACATTGATCTATATTATCATTTTTTCTATAACTTGTTAATCCTATGCTAGTAGTTATTGGTTTATTGTCTGGTAAAAGGAGTTGTTTTTCAGTATTTTTAAGAATTCTATCTGCTACTTTTTGTGCTTTTTCTAAAGTAATTTTAGGAAATATTATTAGAAATTCTTCTCCCCCGTATCTTATACAAATATCATTTTTACGACAAGAATCATTTAAAATTTTTGCAAATTTTATAAGTATCTCATCGCCAACTTTATGACCATATGTATCATTTACTTTTTTAAAAAAGTCTAAATCAGCCATCAATACGCAAAATTCTATATTTTGTTCTTCAAAAAGATTTGCAAATAATTGCATTCTGTCAATTAATATCGAGCGATTATAAAGTCCGGTAAGAGCGCCTAGTTTAGAGTTTTCTTCTATCGTTTTATTTGCGATTTCTAGCTTTTTTATGGTTTGGATTAATTCTATTTCTACTTGTTTTTCTCTGGTTACATCCATAATTTCTCCTATCAATCCTTTTTGATAAGAATTATTTATATGAAAACCCTTACTCCAATAAAGTGAAATTTTTGACTCACCTGTTTTCATTTTAAATGTTGAGCAGTAGTGATTAATATCTGCGTTTTCTATAAGCTGTAAATCTTCTTTTTGATAAGCTTCTTTTGCACTAGGTGCTAAATAATCAAGTTCTAAAACGCTTTTTGATATAAAATTTTCTTTTTTTATACCAAAAAATTGTTCATACGCTTTGTTGAAAAACATAAATTTAGCATTTTTATCTTTAATAAAAATTGGATTTGGCAGATAATCAATTGCGTGTCGATAAAATTCCAATTCTTCTTTAGCTTTGATTAAATCTTGTGAAATTTTCTCAAATTCATTTTTTATAGGTTGTAAAATTTCTAAAATATCTTTATCCAAATCATCCCAATTTATACTATTTAGTTTATCTATCTTTTGACACCATAGTTTTAAATTTTTTTAGAGTTTGCAACTTGTCCTCCTCTTTTTGTAAATCATAGATAAATTATATACCAACTAATAATATATTTTTACATATTACCGCTTTATATATGATTAATTTGTAGTTGATATAATTTATTTTTTAGTAATATAAATAGAAACATATTTAAGTATATGTAGTGTATAATAAAATTATTTTTTAAAAGGAATCGCATGCAATGGACTATGGATAGTTGGAGAAATTTTAGAGCACTTCAACAACCGCAATATGACAATATTGATGAGTTAAAATACGCAGAAAAAAAGTTAAGGTTGCTTCCGCCACTTATCTTTGCAGGAGAGGTTAGAAATTTAAAAGATAGTTTAAAAGATGTGAATGATGGAAATGCTTTCTTGCTCCAAGGCGGTGATTGTGCTGAGAGTTTCGCAAATTTCAGTGCTGTAAATATCAGAGATATGTTTAAAGTTATTTTGCAAATGGCGATAGTTCTTACTTATAGCGGCGGTAAACCAGTTGTTAAGATAGGTAGAGTTGCTGGACAATTTGCAAAGCCAAGAAGTAGCGATTTTGAAGAACAAAACGGTATAAAACTTCCAAGTTACAGAGGTGATATCATAAATGGTTTTGAGTTTGAAGAAAGCTCAAGGATAGCAAATCCAAATAGAATGATAGATGCGTATAATCAAAGTGCAGCAACTTTGAACTTACTTAGAGCATTTTCACGCGGTGGTTTGGCAGATTTGCACGAGATACAAAAATGGAATGTCGGTTTTATAGCAAAAACAGATCTTGATAAAAAATATCATGATTTATGTGAAAATTTATCTCAAACTCTTAAATTTATGGAAGCTTGTGGTATAAACTCAAAAAATACTCAGTCTATAAACGAAACTATACTCTATACTTCACACGAAGCTCTTTTACTGCCTTATGAAGAAGCACTTACTAGGGTTGATAGTTTAACGGGGGAAATTTATGACTGCTCTGCACATATGCTTTGGATAGGCGAAAGAACGCGTGGAGTTGATGATGCACATGTGCATTTTTTAAGCGGTGTTAAAAATCCAATTGGTGTAAAAATAGGACCAGATGGAAGTAGTGATGATATTTTGAAGTTAAGCGATGCTCTAAATCCGCAAAATGAAGCAGGTAAATTTAATGTTATTATTAGAATGGGTGCTGATAAAATAAAAGATAAGCTTCCAAATATATTTAAAAATATTTCAAAAGAAAAAAGAAATATTATTTTTAGCATTGATCCAATGCACGGAAATACCGTAAAAACATCAAACAATTATAAAACTAGGGAATTTGATAAAATTTTAAGCGAAGTAAAATCATTTTTTGAAATCGCAAAAAGCGAAGGTATAAATCCAGGCGGAATTCATTTAGAAATGACAGGGCAAGATGTCACAGAATGCACAGGTGGGGCATTTAAACTAACACAAGATGAGCTTGTTAACAGATACGAAACTCAATGTGATCCGAGATTAAATGCAAATCAGGCACTAGAACTCGCGTTTTTGATAGCAGATGAGTTAAAAGGATAGTTATAAATTTATAGTTGGGGTAATCATGCTGATAATACATGCAAGTGATATCCATTGCGATAAATTTCTTATGGAAAAAATTCTTGATTTAAAATACGATGCTTTGTGTATAAGCGGGGATTTACTTGATGAACCATCAAGAATGGCTATAGATACGCAGATAAAAACATTTAAAAAGTTTTTCAAAGAGCTTAAAAAGCCGATTTTAATCTGTAGCGGTAATCACGATTTGGATACAAAATGGATAAAAGACATAAAAAGAGTCCATTGTGATGATATCAAAGATGTTAAAAAGCTTAAATTTGGTTGTGTTCCTTTTGGATGTAAAGATTTTGCTAAATATAAAAAATGTGATATTTTGATAACTCATGTTCCACCATTTGGTTCGGCGTGTGCGTTTGATTTGAATAATTGCAAAGATTTGGGAGATAAATTTCTAACAAATGCATTGGGCGAAGGGATAGTAAAACCTAAATTTATACTTTGTGGGCATATCCATAATCCAAAAGAGAGATATGAGAAATTTCTTGGTGTTAAGATTTTAAACTCATCGTGTAATGTTTATGATATTTGTGTATAAAATTTAGAAATTTTATCATATATTAAATTTAAGTAAAATTTAATAAACTCTATTTCATAATACCATAATATTTTTTATTAAGGAGGAATAGTGAAAAAAGTTTTACTTGTATTGACACTTCTGGCATGTGGTTTATTTGCTAGTGAAACGGTGTATTCAAACAAAGTTAAGTCAGTTTATCTTTCGCCAAACGATACAAAAGTTGCAGGAAGACTTCTTCCAACAAATGCAATCAATATCTTAGAAGATGGCAAAAAGTTAGTTAAATTTGAGATTAAAGGTTTTGTAAATCCCACTAGTCCAAATATAATTTATCATAGCGATGGGGTTAGAATTTTAGCCCTTGCTTTTTCTAAAACATCAAAACCTGATATTAAAACCATAAAAACAGGCAAAGATGGTGCTTGGAATGAAGTAAAAGTTGTTGCTTATACTACAAAAGGCGATTTCGAAAAAGATTTAAAACCTATGTTTGAAAAAGCATCTAATCTTTATAAAAGTAACTGTTCTATGTGTCATTCGCTTCATGATGTAAATCAGTATAATGCAAATCAGTGGCCAGCTCTATTTAGATCTATGGTAAGTAGAACTCCTATAGAAAAAAGCGATCATTGGCTTGTGATTGAGTATTTACAAAAACACACCACTAAGAAATAAGGAGAAGTTATGGAAAGAAGAAGTTTTTTAAAATTTAGTGCAGCTCTTAGTGGAGCAAGTATGGTGCCTAGTTTTGTTTTTGCAAAAGATTTAAATAAAAGCTTAGTAAAAACTGGCAAGGTTAAAACAGCTGCTCACTGGGGCGTATTAGAAGTTGAAACCAAAAATGGCAAAATTGTAAGCTCAAAATCAGCTCTAAATGTAAGTCCATATCCAAATCCACTTCAAAACTATACAAAAGATTTGGTTGAAAATTCTCGCGTAAAACATGTTTATGTTAGAAAAAGTTATCTAGCAAATCCAGATAGTCCAAAACCTGAACTTAGGGGAACAGAAGAGTTTGTAAAAGTTAAATACGAAGATGCTATTAAGCTAGTTGCAAAAGAGCTTAAAAAAACTAGAAAAGCTTTTGGCTCGCAAGGTGTTTTTGCTGGAAGTTATGGTTGGAAAAGTAGTGGAAATGTGCATAATTCAAGAATTTTACTTCATAGATTTATGAATATGAGTGGAGGATTTGTAGGAAGCACTGGGGATTATTCAACCGGAGCAAGTCAAATCATAATGCCTCATGTTGTAGGAAGTATAGAAGTTTATGAGCAACAAAGTTCTTGGAATGATGTTTTAGCAAATTCAGAAGTCGTAGTTTTATGGGGTGCAAACCCATATTCAACTCTTAAAATTTCTTGGACTTCAAATGAAGAAGAAGCACAAAAATATTTAGAAAGCCTTAAAAATAGTGGCAAACAAATTTATATGATAGATCCATATCTAAATGAAACAGGACGCTATTTTGGCGATAAAATAAAATGGATACCAATTCGTCCAAATACTGATGTTTCTATGATGTTAGCAATGTGTTATTATCTTTATACTACAAATAACTATGATAAAGATTTTATAGAAAACTATACTTATGGTTTTGATAAATTTGTTCCATATCTTACAGGTAAAGTTGATGGTGTGGTAAAAGATGCTAAATGGGCATCTAAGATATGTGGAGTTGATGCAAAAATCATAGAGAGTTTGGCAAAAACTTTTAAAGATCATAAAACAATGTTAATGAGTGGATGGGGTATGCAAAGGGCTGATCATGGCGAACAACCTCACTGGACTCTTGTAACGCTAGCTTCTATGATAGGACAAATCGGACTTCCAGGTGGTGGCTTTGGATTAAGTTATCATTATAGTGGTGGCGGTACTCCTACTGCAAAAGGCGGTATAATAGGTGGAATAAATGCTGGAAGTATTGGAAATTATGATGAAAATGGTAAATTTCTAGGACTTGCAAAATCAGATTTTGAATCAAAAGGAACCGGTCAAAGTTGGTTGCAAAAAGCTACAAACTATTCTTTTCCTCTTGCTAGGATAGCTGATGCGCTATTAAATCCTGGAAAAGTAATTGATCATAATGGTGAAAAAATAACATATCCAAAGATTGATTTTATTTATTGGGTAGGTGGAAACCCTCTTGTACATCATCAAGATACAAATACAATGGTAAAAGCGTTTAGAAAGCCTAGAACCATCGTTGTAAATGAATCATATTGGACTCCAACTGCAAAAATGGCAGACATCGTTTTCCCTGCTACAACTCAGTATGAAAGAAATGATATCACAATGGTAGGAGATTATTCAAATATGTATATAGCTCCTATGAAACAAATTGTTGAAAAAGTAGCTGACTCAAAAGATGATTATCAAATTTTCACAGATCTTTGCAAGGCTTATGCTGATGGCTTAGCTGAGGTTTATACAGATGGCGGTAAAGATGAGTTTGATTTTATAAAAGAGTATTATGATGGAGCTAGAAAACAAGTTCTTGCTATAAGCGATCTTGGTGTTGAAATGAAAGAATTTAACGAGTGGTGGGAAAGCAATGAACCGGTTAAATTTAATTCTACAATGGAAAGTGATAGCTGGGTTAGATTTGCTGATTTTAGGGAAGATCCTATCTTAAATGCTCTTGGAACCCCAAGCGGTCTTATAGAAATTTATTCTCAAGATATAGAAAAAATGGCTTATGATGATTGCAAAGCACATCCAACTTGGTTTGAACCTGCCGAATGGCTTGGAATGGCTAAAAAACCTGCTAAATTTCATATGATGAGCGTTCATCCAAACGATAGACTTCACTCACAGCTCAATCAGACAAGTCTTAGAGATAAATACGCGATAGCTAACAGAGAGCCGCTTTTAATAAGAAGCGATGATGCAAAAGAAATTGGTGTAAAAGATGGCGATTTGGTTAGAGTATTTAATGAGAGAGGCGAGGTATTGGCCGGAGTTAAAATTTATGATAATCTTGCAAAAAATGTCATAGTTTTAAGAGAGGGTGCGTGGTATGATCCTCTTGATCCTACTAAAAAAAGCATTTGTAAAAATGGTTGTGCGAATGTTTTAACCATCGATAAACCGACCTCAAAACTTGCAAATGGCAATATCTCACACACCGCACTTGTAAATATAGAAAAATATACACAAAAAGCACCTAAGCTTACAGCATTTGAAGCTCCAAAAGGTGTGTAATTCTACAAATCTACCAAATTAAAATTTGGTAGATTTTATTAAATTTCTTTGTATCTTTTTTAAACTACTTTTACGCAAATTTGTCATAACTTCATAAATTTACTTTTGGAATGTCGTGCGTATGTTAAATTTAATTTTGCAATATTTCTATAAAGATTAATAATTTTGTTTTCATATATTTTGCATTTATATAAAAATTTGGCGAAATTATAATGATAAATTTAATAATACTAGCACATATAAAAATAAATCGTTTTAAATTCTAACCTAAAATATAGCTTATTTTAAATTTAATTTAAGTAAATTTAAATCTTAAATTTTGTAAAATAAAAACTTTCAATAAATTTTATAGAAAGGGGAATAATGGCTAAAGATGATGTAATAGAAATAGATGGAAACATCGTAGAAGCATTGCCAAATGCGACATTTAAAGTTGAGC
Organism: Campylobacter sputorum subsp. sputorum; assembly: GCF_008245005.1. NCBI lineage: Bacteria > Pseudomonadati > Campylobacterota > Epsilonproteobacteria > Campylobacterales > Campylobacteraceae > Campylobacter > Campylobacter sputorum. Next base: position 42,687 of record NZ_CP043427.1, read on the forward strand.
TTGATAATAAGCATGTAATTTTATGTCATATTGCTGGCAAGATGAGAATGCACTATATTAAGATTATGCCAGGCGATCGTGTAAAAGTTGAACTTACGCCTTATAGTCTTGATAAAGGTCGCATAACTTATAGATATAAGTAAATTTAAAGCATTATTTTAGTAAAATGATAGCTTTTGCAACTAAGCTGTAGGAAGAAGTGTTTTTAAAATCACCACTATTTTGAAAACAGTTGGTTTGATACTTTCTTAGAAATTTCATTAAACCTAAGTGCAGTTTGCGTAACAAAGTGGAATAATTTTTTAGGAGACTAAAATGAAAGTTCGTCCTTCTGTAAAGAAGATGTGTGACAAATGCAAGATCATTAAACGCAAAGGCGTGATTCGTGTAATTTGTGAAAATCCAAAACATAAGCAAAGACAAGGATAAAAGATGGCTCGTATTGCAGGTGTAGATTTACCAAAGAAAAAAAGGGTTGAATATGGGCTTACCTATATTTATGGTATAGGTCTTTTTTCATCAAGAAAAATTCTTGATGCAGTTGGAATTTCTTATGACAAAAGAGTTGCTGATTTGAGCGAAGATGAAGCTGCTGCTATAAGAAAAGAGATTCAAGAGCACTATATGGTTGAGGGTGATCTTAGAAAAAGCGTAGCAATGGATATAAAAGCTTTGATGGATTTAGGTAATTATAGAGGTTTAAGACATAGAAAAGGTCTTCCTGTTCGTGGTCAAAAAACTAAGACAAACGCTAGAACTAGAAAAGGTAAGCGTAAAACTGTCGGTGCAGCAGCTAAATAAGGATTGAAATATGGCAAAACAAAAAGTAACTAAGAAAAAAGTTGCAAAGAAAAATATTGCTAAAGGTATAGTTTATATTTCTGCAACTTTTAATAATACAATGGTAACAGTAACTGATGAAATGGGAAATGCTATTGCATGGAGTAGTGCTGGCGGTTTAGGTTTTAAAGGTAGTAAAAAATCAACTCCATATGCTGCACAACAAGCAGTTGAAGATGCCATGAGTAAGGCAAAAGAACACGGTATCAAAGAAGTTGGAATTAAAGTTCAAGGACCTGGTAGCGGAAGAGAAACAGCAGTTAAGAGCGTTGGTGCTATAGAGGGAATAAAAGTAACATTTTTAAAAGATATTACTCCACTTGCACATAATGGTTGTAGACCACCAAAACGCCGCCGCGTGTAATTAAATAACTAGGAGAATTATTATGTCAAGATATACAGGACCTGTTGAAAAAATTGAAAGACGATTAGGTGCAAGTTTGTCTATGAAAGGCGAGAGAAGACTTGCTGGAAAAAGTGCTTTAGAAAAAAGACCATATGCTCCTGGTCAACATGGACAAAGAAGAGCTAAAGTTAGTGAATATGGTTCACAGCTTAGAGAAAAACAAAAAGCTAAATTTATGTATGGTATCAGCGAAAAACAATTTAGAGGTTTGTTTAAAGAAGCAGCTAGAAGAGAAGGAAATACCGGTTCGTTATTACTTCAACTTTTAGAGCAAAGACTTGATAATGTGGTTTATAGAATGGGATTTGCAACAACTAGAAGATTTGCTAGACAACTTGTAACTCATGGACATGTATTGGTTAATGGGAAAAAATTAGATATACCATCTTATAGAGTAATGCCTGGAGAAAAGATAGAGATTGCTGAAAAAACTAAAGATAATGCACAAGTTAATAGAGCGCTTGAACTTACAAATCAAACAGGCATTGTTGCTTGGGTTGATGTTGAAAAAGATAAAAAATATGGTATTTTTACAAGAATTCCAGAAAGAGAAGAGATAGTTATTCCTGTTGAGGAAAGATTTATAGTAGAGCTTTACTCTAAATAATAGTGAGGTAAATTCATGAGAAAAATTACCACAACAGCTTATATGCCAACAGAGATAGAGGTTGTAAATGTAAGTGAAAATGTTGCAAAAATTATTGCTTATCCTTTTGAAAAAGGTTATGCTGTAACTTTGGCACATCCATTAAGAAGACTGCTTTTTACAAGCACAGTTGGTTATGCACCAACTGGCATAAAGATAGAAGGTGTAACGCACGAATTTGATAGTATGCGTGGTATGTTAGAGGATGTTGCTCATTTTATTATAAATCTCAAAAATTTACGCTTTAAGATTAAAAGTGATGCTCAAAGAATCGTTGTTGAGTATTCTTTTAATGGTCCAAAAGAAATTCTTGGATCTGATTTGAGCAATGATGAAGTTGAGATTGTAAATCAAGATGAATATCTGGCTACTATCAATGAAGATGCTGAATTAAAATTTAGTGTTATAGTTGAAAAAGGTATAGGATATGTTCCAAGTGAGCTTATAAGGGATGATATGCCATCTGACTACATAGCAATAGATGCTTTCTTTACTCCTGTAAAAAAAGCAGTTTATGATATAGAAAATGTTTTGGTTGAAGATAATCCTGATTTTGAAAAGATTATCTTAACTATAGCAACAGATGGACAAGTAACACCGATAGAAGCATTTAAGAATTCACTAGAATCTATGTATAAACAGATGTCTATATTTAATAAAGTTTTAGATTTAAATATATCAGATGTAACTGCTGGTTCACCTTATGGAGGAGAGCATTCAAAACTTTTTGAAGGTATAGAAAGTTTAAATTTAAGTGCAAGAAGTTCTAATTGCTTGGAAAGAGCTGAGATAAAATTCATTGGTGAACTTGCTTTAATGAATGAAGATGAATTAAAAGATCTTAAAAATTTAGGTAAAAAATCACTTGAAGAAATAAAAGCCGTAATGGCTGAAATAGGCTATGCAATAGGCAGCAATGCTCTTGATGGAAACAAAGATCAGCTTAAGAAAAAAATTCAAGATTTAAAGAAAAAAGAAGGATAATACATGAGACATAAACATGGTTATAGAAAGCTTGGAAGAACATCGTCTCACAGAAAAGCAACTTTAAAAAATTTAGCAATAGCTATAATAAATTGTGAAAAGATAGAGACAACGCTTCCTAAGGCTATGGAACTAAAAAGTTATATAGAAAAAATGATAACAAGGGCTAGAAAAGGCGATTTTAATGCTGATCGTGCTGTTTTTGCTCTGTTGCAAGATAAAGTAGCTACAAAAAAATTAGTTAGCGAAATAGCCCCAAAATATGTAAATAGAGCTGGCGGATATACAAGAGTTGTAAAAACTCGTCTAAGAAGAGGCGATGCTGCACAACTTGCCTATATAGAATTAATCAGCGAATAAACTATAAAGTGCCTTTTGGCACTTTTTTACTTAAAACTCTTTTTTAAATTTATATTTTTAATATTTCAATATAAACTCTTATTTATTTTTTAACCTTTACTAAATACTAAAATTATTGCAGATAATATATAGGCATAAGAAATAATTTAATATTTAATAGATACTTTATAAAAGTTTTCACAGAGATAATCATGCAAGATAATATTTTTTATTAAATAATTAAGTATATTTTTATTAATTATGTGTTTAAATTTTATAAATTAAAAATTTAAGAGGAATTTTTAAATGCTTTCTTTTTATAAACTTTTTCAAAAAGTATTAATTGTTTTATCAATTGTTTCGGTTTTGGTGTTGGGCTATGTATTTTATAGTCTAGTTGTTGCTTCAAATGAACTTAAAGCTTCTGGCGATATGCAGCTTTTATCGTATAAATTAGCAGATGAGTTAAGGCAAAGTTCGGATGATTTAACAAGATTAGTAAGAACTTATGCTGTTACTGGCGATAAGTCATATAAAGATCAATATTTTGCAGTGCTTGATATAAGAAATGGTAAAAAACCAAGACCACAAGATTATCACAGAGCATATTGGGATTTTGTAGCTGGTGGCAACTCTAAGCCTAGAGCGGATAGCGATTTAACAATCTCTTTAAATGATTTGATGAAGCAAAATGGTTTTACTCCACAAGAATTTGAAAAACTAAAACAATCAAATGCAAAATCCGATAGTTTGGTAGTTTTAGAAACAAAAGCAATGAATGCCGCCGAAGGTCTTTTTGAAGACTCTAGTGGTAAATTTACCATTAAAGGCGAGCCTGATTATAAACTAGCATCAAATTTAGTAAATAGTAAAGATTATCATAATTTTAAAGCAGAAATAATGAAGCCACTTGATGATTTTTTTGTGCTTATGGAAAATAGAACAAAAGATGAAGTTAGTAAAGCAAATTCTACTTTAAAAATGTTGCAAGCTATATTTGTCATCGTTTTAGTTATAACAGTTATTTGTATAGGACTTCTTGTTTTTGTTGGTTCAAAGATAACATATGGAATTTTAGGCGGTAAACCATCTGATCTTGAAAAAGCAGTTTCCGAACTTGCTAATGGAAATTTGGCCCAAGAAGTGAAAACAAAAAATCCAAATAGTGCTATGGGACTTTTAAAAACAGCTAATGAAAATTTAAGAAAATTGATAGATGATGCAAAACATCTATCATCTGAAAACTCATCAATTTCAGAAGAGTTATCTTCAACATCGCTTCAAGCTGGTAAAAGGATAGAAGATTCTGCTTCTTTTGTGTCTCAAACTACTCAAAAAGTTGATAATATTCATAAAACTGTAACTGCTGGAATGCAAGATGCTAGAGGCGGAAAAGAAGATTTAACAAAAGCAAATGAATATATAAATGAAACAAGTAGTTCTATTGTGGCATTAACTGAAAAAATTCAACAAAGTGCAAATACAGAAACAGAACTTGCGCAAAGAATGGATCAATTGTGTAAAGACGCAGAGCAAGTTAAAATCATTTTAACTACAATAAATGAAATAGCCGATCAGACAAATTTACTTGCATTAAATGCAGCTATTGAGGCGGCTAGAGCAGGTGAACATGGTAGAGGATTTGCAGTTGTTGCTGATGAAGTTAGAAAACTTGCTGAAAAAACTCAAAGCAGTTTAATAGAAATTAATGCCACAATAAATACCATTGTTCAGTCTATAACAGATTCAAGTGAAAAGATGAATGATAATGCAAAAAGTATGGATAATCTTACAAATATCGCAAATCAAGCAAGAGAACAGATGGTAAGTATGAGTGAGGTAATGCAAAAGGCTATCAAAGTATCCGAAAAAACAGTTGCTAGTTATATATCTAATGGAGAAAATATCGAAGATATAACTAAAAGTATAGATAATATCAATGAGATATCAAACAAAAATGCTAGAAGTATAGAAGAGATAGCAAGCGCTTGCGAACACTTAAATAAAATGACAGAAACTTTAAATAACAAACTTTATGAATTTAGAACATGACACTCTTGGGTTAATTACCCAAGAGCTTACTTTATATAAATAACTTTCTTAATTATATTCTTAAAATATTTTTAATCTTATATTTTTTATAAATTTTTTTATATATACAGCTTTTTGTGAGAATTTTGTTAGATTTATTAATACAATATAAATATTAAAACAACAAAATAAGTATATAGCATAAATAACTAAGATATAAATTTAATTAACATATTTTCATTTAAGGAAATATATGAAAAAACTAAGTTTAATAGTTGCTTTGATTGTTTGTGTGAACGCAAATGAAAATTTAAGCGATGCTTTGATTAACGGTAATTTTAGGGGCGAGATTAAGGCATGGTATTGGGATAGAACCCAAGAAGCAAATCCATACAATAATGAAAATATCACAAATTTTGGTTTAGAACTTGGTTATAAAACAGGTTCTTTTTATGATTTTTATTTTGGTACTACTGCACAAATGTCTTTTGCGCCAATTAGCGATAAAAATGCAAAAGATATGTTTGATATCGAACAAAATACAAAAGGCGTTGTTTTTTCTGAGCTTTATCTTGGTTATAATCTTTCAAAAACTGATATAAAAATCGGTAGGCAATTTATAAATACGCCACTTGTTGCCGGTAATTACGCTAGGTTTTTCAAAGAGAGTTTTCAAGGTGCTACTATAAAAAGCAGTGATTTAAGCGATACTACTTTATTTGCCGGTTATATAGATAGATTTCAAGGTAGAACAAGCTCTGTTATGGGTGATAGTTCTGGAAGTGAGCCTATTTTTAGAAAAAGAGTTACAATAGGCGGTTTGATTGCTAAATCATATGAATTTGATGGTGCTGCATATGTTGGATTTTCAAATAAATCAATAGATAATGTAACACTAACTACCCAGTATGTATTTGCAAATAATGTTAAAATTCCACTTCCCAACATAGGCAATAAAAACGGCGATATACATATGTATTTTGGTGAATCAAGCTATGTAATACCTTTTGATAATTTTGATTTCAAAGTTGATATTAGTATAGCTGGATCAGAAGTAGAAGGCAGCTTAAATGATGGAAATTTAGATGGAAAGATGTTTGGTGCAAAGGCTGGAATTTATAAATTAAAAGGATTTGATTTGTATTCTGCTTTTCATAGCGTCTTGACAGATAATGATTCTATGCTTTATGGTTTAGGACTTGGTGCAAATACTTACACGGCTGTATTGATAAGAGGACCATATGCTAGTTTTATTGCAGGAATGGATACATATAAATTTGGTATAAATTATAATTTTGATAACATAGGTATAAATGGACTAAATGTAGATACTTCATATTTTTTTAGCAATCACGATGCACCAGTTAAAAATACTGGAATTATACCAGCAAATATGAAATGGGAATATAGTGGATATAATGTAACGATAAATTACAATCTTAAACAAGCAAAAGGCTTTGCTACTCAGGTAGTTTGGACATCAATCGAAGATGAAAAAACATTTGCTAATGGTAAAAAATTAGATACTGATTTTGACGAGCTTTGGTTAAAACTTAGTTATAAATTTTAAATAAATTTTTAAGGAGAAAAAATGAAAAAAGTTTTTAGTTCAGCTATTGTTGCTGCAATGTTGTTAAGCGTAGGTGTAAATTCTGCTTTTGCTATGGGTGGACCAAGTGGAGCGAAAACAGACTATATAGTTGTAAATAAACTTGGAGAAGTTGTAGTAAATCCATATAAAATTGCTCCATTAACTGCAATTATAAAAGATGGAGGTTATACTTTAAAAGATGTTAGTGTTACTATAGTTCCAAAAAAGGGCGGACAAACTATAAGCTATAAGATAGCAGACAAAAAACTCAAACAATACGCAGGTATTCCGGTATTTGGTCTTTATGCTGATTATGTAAATAAAGTTGAGGTTAGCTATACAAAAATTTTTAAAGGTGAAAATATAAAAGAAACAGCTCAGTATGACATTTATGCTCCTGCTGTTTTTGTAGATCCTGATGGTACATATTTGCAAAAAGGTGGATTATTTAGTTCAGTTGATGTTAAAAAAGTTGATGGAGAATTTAAAGATAGACTATACTTTTTTAATAATCTAGGAAATAAATCTACAAAATCAGCAAAAGCCATCTGGAATAACCCAACTGGTGGAGCATTAGAATGGAATCAAACTCCACTAAATTTTATTCTTGATACAAAAGGCGAAGTTAGATGGTATCTTCTTCCTATAAGAGATTTGTATGACATAGATTCAGCTTATAAAGCTGGAATAATGATGGGCTTTAAACAAAATGATGATGGTGCTATGAGTTGGGGATTTGGTCAAAGATATGTTAAATATGATTTAATGGGAAGAGAGATTTTTGATAGAAGACTTCCATCTTCATATGCCGATTTTTCACACTCGATGGATGATGCTCCAAATGGAAATTTCTTTTTAAGAGCTGCAAGTTTTAATGTAAAAAGACCAGATGGAAAAAATGTCCATACTGTTCGCGATGTTATCGTTGAAGTTGATGCAAATGGTAATGTTGTAGATGATTGGAGGCTTTATGAAATTTTAGATCCATATAGAGATGATGTTTAAAAGTGCTAGATCAAGGTGCAGTTTGTCTAAATATCGATGCAAATTCAGCTGGAAAAACAATGAGTACAGAAGAGTTAGCAGAGCTTGATAAAAATGATCAATTTGGGGACATTGTAGGAAGTGGTGCTGGTAGAAACTGGGCTCATGTTAATAGTGTTGATTACGATCCAGAAGATGATAGTATTATAATTTCAAGTCGCCATCAAAACGCTATCATTAAAATAGGTAGAGATAAACAAGTAAAATGGATAATAGGAAATCCAGTTGGTTGGAAAGATAAATTTAAAGACAAACTTCTAACTCCAGTTGATAGCAAAGGTAAAAAAATATCTTGCGGTGAAGATGGTGCAAAATGCCCTGGATATGAAAATGAAAAAGGTGGATTTGACTATACTTGGACTCAACACACTGCATTTAAAATAGATGAGAAAAGTAAAGGTAATATCATCTATGTAAGTGCATTTGATAACGGCGATAGTCGTGGTATGGAGCAACCAGCACTTCCTAGTATGAAATATAGCCGTATGGTTGTCTATAAAATAGATCAAAAGAAAATGACTGTTGAGCAAGTTTGGGAATGGGGTAAACAAAGAGGGCACGATATTTATTCACCTGTTACATCATTAACAGAGTATCAAGCAGATAAAAACTCAATTGTTGGATATTTTGCAACAAGTGGATTAAAAATTGATATTGCAAAAGGTTTGTTGCTTTCAAATCCACATCCTTCGATAGTTGAGTTTAAATGGGGTGCAAAAGAGCCATCAGTTGAAATTCAACTTCATGATACAATGGGATATCAAGCATTCCCAATTAGTGTAGAAAAAGCATTTAGTAAATAAATTTAAGGTGGTTTTCCACCTTAAATATTTATCTTTTATATAATTTTTGTTTCCAAAATACTCATTTTCTTTACAAAATTTAAATATTTTTTTGATTATATATTTTTGTTAGATTTTTGTGAGATTTATAGATATAATATAAGGACATATAAATATTTTGTAAAGAGGAGAAAAAATGAGAAAAATTTTAAGTTCAGCACTTGTTGCTGGTATGCTTCTTAGTGTTGGAGCTACTTCTGCTTTAGCAATTGGTGGTGCAAGTGGTCCAAAGACTGACTATATTGTTCAAGGAAAAATTGGCGAAGTAGTTGTAAATCCATATGATGTAGCACCACTTACAGCTGTTATTAAAAATGGCGGATATAATCTAAAAGATGTAACTGTTAGAATTGTGCCTAAAAAAGGCGGTCAAGAGATAAAATATAAAGTTGCTCCAGGCGAACTTAATACTCATGGTGGAATACCTGTTTTTGGTCTTTATCCTGATTATGTAAATACAGTTGAAGTTGAATATACTAAAATTTATAAAGGCAAAGATGAAAAAATCAAAGAAGACTATAAAATTTACGCAGCTCCAGTTTTCTTAGATGCGTCTGGGTCACGCGGACAAAAAGGTGTGCTTTTTGATAAAATAGAGGTTGTAAAAGCACCAACTGCAAAATTTAAAGATAGACTTTACTTTGTAAATAACTTCCAACCAAAAACAGGAAAAGGTACAAAAGTAGTATGGAATAACCCTATGGGTGGTGCGTTAGAGTGGAACTATAATCCACAAATTTTTATACTTGATACAACTGGCGAAGTTAGATGGTATTTAGAACCAAGCAAAATTTACAATCTTAAATCAGCATTTAATGCTGGTGTTATGATGGGCTTTAAACAAAATGATGATGGCGATATTACTTGGGGATATGGTCAAAGATATGCTAAATATGACATCATGGGTAGAGAAATTTGGAACAGAGAACTTCCTGCTGGATATGTTGATTTCTCACACTCAATGGATGATAGTCCAAATGGTCACTACTTCTTAAGAGTTGGTAATGCAAACTTAAAAAGACTTGATGGCAAAAATGTAAGAACCGTTAGAGATGTTATTGTTGAAGTTGATGAAAATGGTCAAGTTGTAGATGATTGGAGACTTTATGAAATTTTAGATCCATATAGAGATAATGTCCTAAAAGTGCTTGATCAAGGTGCAGTTTGCTTAAATATAGATGCAAAAGCTGGTGGACAAACTTTAAGCGAAGATGATTTAGCGGCTATGGATACAAACGATCAGTTTGGTGATATCGTAGGTAGCGGACCTGGTAGAAACTGGGCTCATGTTAACTCAGTTGATCACGACGCAGAAGATGATAGTATTATCATAAGTTCAAGACACCAAAATGCTATCATTAAAATCGGTAGAGATAAGAAAGTTAAGTGGATTTTAGGTGCAAGTGAAGGTTGGAAAGATAAATTTAAAGATAAGCTTTTAACACCTGTTGATAGTAAAGGTAAAAAATTAAAATGTGATGAAAAAGGCGTTTGCGAAAATACAAATTTTGACTTTACATGGACTCAACACACTGCATTTAAAATAGATGAGAAAAGTAAAGGCAATATCATCTATGTAAGTGCATTTGATAATGGCGATAGTCGTGGTATGGATCAGCCTGCAATACCAACAATGAAATATAGTCGTGCTGTAATTTACAAAATAGACCAAAAGAAAATGACTGTTGAGCAAGTTTGGGAATATGGAAAAGATAGAGGATTTGACTGGTATAGCTCAGTTACAAGTTTAGTTGAGTATCAACCAGATAAAAACTCAGTTATGACTTATTCAGCTGTTGCTGGTATGCAGTTTGATATAGCTACAGGAAACCCAACAGGACTTCCAAGCCCACATATCAACGAATTTGAATGGGGTGCAAAAGAGCCTAGCATAGAGATTAAAATGACAAATGCTATGGGTTATCAAGCATGGCCATTTAGCGTAGAAAAAGCTTTAAGTAAATAAGCTTTCATCCCAAGGGAGCTCTCCCTTGGGGCATATAAATTTATATATTTTTCATTTAATATCAGTTATCAAAATACGCATTATATTTACTTTAAGTTTAATATGAGAATTTTGTAAGAATTTGTTTATAGAATAATAATTAACAAAATAAAATTATTTAAATTTAAAAAATAATTTTATTTTAAATTTTATTTTAAAAGGAGCAAATATGAAGAGAATTTTAAGTTCAGTTTTAGTTGCTGGAATGCTTTTAAGTGTTGGTGCTACGCAAGCTTTAGCAATCGGTGGTCCAAGTGGTCCAAAAATTGACTGGCAAGTTCAAGGAAAACTAGGAGCTGTTAAGCTAAACCCTTATGGTCTTGCACCACTAACAGCTATTATTATGAACAATGGCTATGTTTTAAGTGATGTTAGTGTTAAAATTTTACCTAAAAAAAATGGTCAAACTATCAGCTACAAAGTTGATAATCAAACCCTAAAAACTTATGGCGGAATCCCTATTTTTGGGCTTTATCCGGCATATAAAAACCAAGTTGAAGTAAAATACACTAAATCAGCTGTTGGCTTTAAAAATGAAACCATAACAGAAACTTACCAAATCACAACAGGTCCTGTTGGTTTAACTCCATCTGGACTTATGACACAAACTGGTATGCCATATGAAAGCGTAAAAGTTACAAAAGTTGATAAAGAGTTTGCCAATAGACTCTATCTTATCAATAACGCACCTGGGAAAATGCCAGGAAGAGGTTCACAAGCTGTTTGGAACAATCCATCTGGTGGAGCTTTAGAATGGAATGACTCATCAAATGCTTTTATCGTAGATACTACAGGTGAGGTTAGATGGTATTTTGATTCTGATAAAATCCTAGATCCAGGCAATATTTATAGAACTGGTATCCAAATGGGATTTAGACAAGATGTGGATGGTGCTCTTGCGTGGGGCTTTGGTCAAAGATATGTTAAGTATGATTTAATGGGAAGAGAGATTTTTAATCGCCAACTTCCACTTGGATATAATGATTTTTCACACTCATTAAATAACGCTCAAAATGGAAACTATTTGCTTCGTGTTGGCTCATCAAACACAAAACGCCCTGATGGCAAAAATGTTAGAACAGTTAGAGATACTATCGTAGAAGTGGATAAAAACGGAAATGTAGTAGATGACTGGAGACTTTATGAAATTTTAGATCCATATAGAAACGATGTTATTTTATCGCTTGATCAAGGTGCGGTTTGCTTAAATATTGATGCTAGTAAAGCAGGACAAACAATTAGCGAAGAAGAGTTAGCTAAGCTTGATTCATCAGATGCTTTTGGCGATATAGCAGGAACTGGAACAGGTAGAAACTGGGCTCATGTAAATTCAGTTGATTATGATCCAAATGACGATAGTATCGTAATTTCATCTCGTCATCAAAGTGCTATGATAAAAATTGGTCGCGATAAAAAAGTAAAATGGATAGCAGGAGCTCATAAAGGCTGGAGCGATAAATTTAAAGATAAACTACTTCAACCAGTTGATAGCAAAGGAAATAAAATAGTTTGCGAAGATGGCTATTCAAAATGTCCTGGATATTTAAATGAAAAAGGTGGCTTTGATTGGACTTGGACACAGCACACCGCATTTATCATAGATAGTAAAACAAATAAAGATATTCTTTATTTAGCAGCTTTTGATAATGGCGATGGTAGAGGCTTAGAACAACCCGCACTTAGTAGTATGAAATATAGCCGAGCTGTTGTTTATAAAATAGATCAAAAAAATATGACAATAGAGCAAGTTTGGGAGTATGGAAAAGAGCGTGGCGGAGACTGGTTTAGTGCTGTTACAAGTTTAACTGAGTATCAAGGTGATAAAGACTCTATCCTTGTTTATTCAGCAACTGCTGGAATGCAATTTGACTTATCAAAAGGTGTGCCAGTTGGAGATCCTGCACCAGAACTTTTAGAGTTTAAATGGGGCTCAAATAAACCTAGTGTGCAAATGAGATTTACGGGTACAGGAATAGGTTATCAAGCAATGCCAATTAGCCTAGAAAAAGCTTTTAAAAGATAGAAATTTAGTGCCTTTTTGGCACTAAATTATTTTTTTGTCTTTTGTAACAACTTTCTATTTATATTATTGACTAACGCAGTTATAAATTTATTCAAAATTTAATATATTAGATTAAGTTTTATATATTTTAAAATTCCATTAACTATTTTAAAATTTTTGCTACAATTTTTCAAGGAGCAAAGTTTGAAAAAAAAATACTCATCTATATTTAAAGATTTTGACAATATCAGAATTTATATAATACTCATTGTATTTTCTATACTTGTATGTGTTATAGGGATTATGAGCTATTATCAGATTAAAAATGAAGTTTCTAAAGTTGGTAGAGATTTTAGAACATCTATATCAAAAGAAATAGCCTTTAGCGCCAATGATTGGCTGGATTTTAGGATAAAATTTATAAATTTTTTGACAAATAAATATATTAATATCAATAGTGAAAATACTGCTCTTAATTATATAGATTTTATGAAAGTAAATGGTATATTTGATCATTCTCAGATGTTTTTAAACTCAAAAGAGATGATTTTTGATGATGAGATTACAGAACTTGATGAAGATTTTGTAAAAGAGATTAAAACCAGATCTTGGTATAAAAACACGGTTGATGCAAATAAAACTACAATAAGCGTTTTTGATGCCCATCATGTATTAAAAAACAAAACTATACATATTTGTTCGCCTATATATAGCAGTAAAGATGTATCTGTTTTTTGTGGCATTATAATTTCAAAAGATTTTTTTAAAAAGATTAGGCCAAAAATACACTCATTTGTAGATAATATCTATCTTTTTGATCAAGATGGAGATGTTATTTCTAGTATAGATTATGTAGTAAATTCTAATGAACTTAAAAAATCTTTCTTAAATTTTATAAAAAATCCTAAAGGAAATATTTTTAAACATAACTCAAAACATATCGAGCTTATAAAATTAAAAAGTGATAATTTATACATAGGCGTTAGCATTGATGAAAAAATGATCGTTTTAAAGCCTTTGCAAATTTTGCTTAAAAACGGAGTTATTTTACTTATAGCTTTTATGTTTTTAATTGCAATTTCAAATTTACTTCATACATTTATCCATGAAAAAATATTAAAAAAACAAAAAGAATATGAGTTTATTTTATCTCATGAGCTTAAAATGTCCGAAACAGGCGAGCTAATCTCAGTCATAGCACATCAGCTAAAACAGCCTATAAACTCATCAATGCTTATTTTAAGCAATGTATTAAATCTTAAAAAATCAGGAGAGCTTAGTGATGACGAGCTTTATGAGAGTATAAATTTATGCATAAAATCAAATCAAATGATGGATAAGACAGTTGAGAGTTTTAGAAAATTTTATAAATTTGATGATGAGATAAAAACATTTGATCTTCGCACTAGCATACTTAGTCTAAGCAATATTTTGCATACAACTTTTAGTAGATATAATATAAATTTAAAAATGGATAATTTTGATATAGAGTTGCGAAATAATGAGAGTTTTTTGCAGCAAGTTTTACTTGTTTTACTTCAAAACTCAAAAGATGCATTAAAAACCAAAAAATCAGATAAGCTTATAGAGATAAAAGCCAATGTTGTTTATAATAATGTTGAAATAATGATTTGTGATAATGGAAGCGGTGTAAAATACCCAAAAAATATATTTTTAAAATACAAAAAAAGCACTAAAAAAGATGGAAGTGGTATAGGTTTATATTTATCAAAACTTATAGCACAAAATAAACTCAGCGGTGATTTAGAGCTATTTAGCCCAAAAAATCCTACTATTTTTAAGCTTAGTATAAAACAAAATTTGGATATAGCATGAACAATAAATTTGATGTATTAAAAGATCGTAGTATTATGGTTGTAGATGATGATGAACTTACAAGGATGGCTGTAAGTGGTGGGTTAAAAAGGTATTGTGAGAATTTTTATACGGCTAGTGATGGTTTGGATGGGCTTGAAAAATTTAAAAAACATAGAATTGATCTCATAATAACAGACATACATATGCCAAATTTTAATGGTCTTGATATGATGAATGAGATTTTAAAGCTAAAACCTGATCAAACTTTTATAGTAGTAACTTCATTTGATACTGATGAAAATTTATTTGAAAGCATGAAAAAGGGCGCCATATCTTTTATAAAAAAACCCATAATGATGGAAAATTTACAAAATGCTGTTGTAATGGCACTTTTTAAGATTGAAGACAAGGTTATAAAGCTAAATGATTGTATTATAGTGAATGTTACAAAGGAAAAAATTTATAAAAATGGCGAAGAAGTATATCTTTCAAAACTTGAAAATGCTATATTTTGGCTACTTTGTTTTAATATAGAAAATTTAGTTAGTTATGATATGATTGAAGATTTTGCTTATGATGGCAATAGTGTAAAAATAGGCACAATCCATACTGTTATAATGCGTATAAAAAAGCAGTTAAATGATATAAATTTAAGCAATATTTCTGGTAGCGGGTATGTTCTTAAAAAAGCTTAAATTAAAATTTATAATAAAATGATTTTTCTCATCTAAATAAGAATAAAAAAGTTCAAATTTATACATATCTAAAATTCTTTTTACCAAATTTAAGCCTCTGCCATATCCTTTTGAATTTGCTTCTTGAGAGAAATTTTGGGTGTAAAAATTTAGCGTTTTTGATAGTTTTTCGCCACTTGTGATAACTTCTAAAGTGTTATAATAAATTTTAATCAAAATTTTACTTTGTTTTGAAAAATCATTATATTTTAGCGCATTTTCTAGTATATTTTTTATAGCTATACTTAGATAGTTTGCATCGCCTAGAACTTTAAAATTTTGCTTTATTTCTAGATTAAATTTATTTTCATCATTTATTAATTTTTCCATTCCTAAAAGCAAAAACTCAACTATAAACTTATTTTTTAATTCTATTTTTGTGGTTTGAGTTTAGCTTTTCAACACTTAAAAGCTTATTTGTTAAGCTATCCATATGTTTGATAGCATTTTGTAAAATTTCTTTATATTTTGAGTTTTGTATAAAACTTAGTGTTATTAAAGACTTTGAAATCGGCGTTATAAGCTCGTGCTCATGTATTTATTTTTCATTGATAATATCGTAACTTAAAGCTACTTATTTATAGTTTAAGTTCCACTGAGCCAAATAAATGTAAAATCTTTACAAAATATTTACGTTTTAAAATTTTAAAATATTTTTTAATTAAATAATGATAATATTCTTAAAAGTAAGAGTAATTTATAAATTTAAA
The DNA here is from genome assembly GCF_008245005.1 of Campylobacter sputorum subsp. sputorum. Classification (NCBI taxonomy): domain Bacteria; kingdom Pseudomonadati; phylum Campylobacterota; class Epsilonproteobacteria; order Campylobacterales; family Campylobacteraceae; genus Campylobacter; species Campylobacter sputorum. The sequence continues at coordinate 58,679 of NZ_CP043427.1, forward strand.
TTTATTTTTAAATTTATAAATTAAACCCGCTTTGTGTAGTTTTATACACCAAATTTTATTTTCTTATAAATTTAGGAGAATTAGATGAAAGAAAATTTTACAAGAAGGGAATTTTTGCAAACAGCCTGTATAGGCATAAGTGCACTTAGTGTTGCAAGTGTTCCTACAAATGTTTTTGGATCTAATGAGGATCAAAAAAATAGCTCACTTCCATCTTGTGATGTGATTGTTGTTGGTTCTGGCGGTGCTGGTCTTAGAGCAGCTGTTGCAGCTAAGGCCGAAAATCCAAATTTAAGCGTTATTGTTGTTACCAAATCAATGCCATCAAGAAACGCAACTTCTATGGCAGAAGGCGGAATAAACGGCGTTACTGATACTAGCAATGGCGATTCTTATGAGCTTCACTCTTTTGATACGATAAAAGGAGGGGCATATTTATCAGATCAAGATAGTGTGATAAAATTTTGTGAATTAGCAGGAAAAGCTATCCATGAGCTTGATTATCTTGGAATGCCTTTTTCAAGAGGAAAAGATGGCAAGGTTACTAGAAGAATGATGGGTGGAGCATCTAAAAAAAGATGCAATTATTCTGCCGATAAAACCGGTCATATTGTTATGCATACCTGTTTGGATGATGCGATAACAAATGGTGTTAAGTTTTTAATGGATTATGAGCTTTTAGATATCGCTACAAAAGATGCAAAAGCAGAAGGTGTAGTTGTTAGAAATATACGAACAGGCGATATTACGCCTATTTTAGCAAAATCTATAATCATAGCAACAGGTGGCTATGCTCGTATTTTTTGGAATAGAACTTCAAATCCATATTCAACAACAGGAGATGGCGTAGCAGCGGCTCTTAGGGCTGGAATTGCTTTTAAAGATGCTGAAATGGTTCAGTTTCACCCAACTGGTGTTGTGCATGGTGGAACTTTGATTACAGAAGCCGCAAGAGGTGAGGGTGGTTATCTTATCAACAATCAAGGCGAACGCTTTATGGCAAAATATGCAAAAGAAAAAATGGAGTTAGCCCCTAGAGATATAGTTGCAAGAGCCATAGAAACTGAGATTAGAGAAGGAAGAGGTTACGGAGAGGGTATAGAAGCACATGTGTTACTAGATGTAAGACATCTTGGAAAAGATAAAATCATCAAAAAACTTCCTCAGATAAGACATACTGGACTTTTGTTTGAAAATTTAGATTTAACAGATAGTCCTATAGGCATTAGACCTACGGCTCATTACTCTATGGGTGGAATTGATGTTAAAAGTATGGATGATATGGCAACTTATACATCTGGCGTATTTTGTGCTGGCGAGGCTTCTTGTATATCAATACACGGCGCAAACCGCCTTGGTGGAAACTCTTTAGCTGATGCTGTTGTAACTGGTAAGCTTTCTGGCATTGGAGCAGCTAAATACGCAAGCAAGGCTAAATTTACAGATAGTGGCTTGCTTGAAGAGATTGCTAAAAAATGGCGTGAAAAAATAAAAAATGTTGCTAATGGAGAAGGAACACCAAATGATTTATACGCTATAAGAGAAGAGCTTGGTAAGCAAAACTGGGATAATATGGGAATTTACAGAACAGGCGATAAGCTTGAGAGTTTGTATAAGAAAATTTATGAGCTTCAAAAGCGATATGATACTTTGCATATACAAAATACAAACCCTATTTACAACACAGCTATTACTGATTATATAGAGCTTGGAAATTTGCTTTTGCTCTCTCGCGCTGTGTGTTTTGCAGCAATAAATCGCAAAGAAAGTCGTGGCGCGCATACAAGAGAAGATTATCCAAAAAGAGATGACGCTAATTTCTTAAAACATAGTCTTGTAACGCTTGAAAATAATGAGATGAAACTATCTTGGAGAGATGTTAGTATAAGCAAATTTCCAATCAAGGAAGGAAAATAACTATGAAGATGATAATAGATCGTTTCGATGGCAAAAAATCATACGCTCAAATCTATGAGTTAACAAACGAAGAGATGGCTGGTAAGACTTTGCTTTCTGTTTTTATACATATAAAAGAAACAAAAGATATTACATTAAATTTCACCGCTACTTGTCGTGCTGCTATATGTGGAGCTTGTGGCGTTAGAGTAAATGGTCATGCAGTGCTTGCTTGTGATACAAAGATGAAAGATTTACTACAAACATATGATAATCCAGATACTTTGCATATCTCTCCTCTTGCGAATTTTAAAGTAATAAGCGATTTGGTTGTTGATTGGGAGCCATCTATAGAAAATTTAAGAAAAATAAAGCCAACCATAACGCCAAAAGGTGAATTTTCTAAAGAAAAAGGCTGTATCCAAAGCGAAGAAGATAATGAAAAAGTACTAAAGCAGTGGGATTGTATTTTATGTGGATGTTGTGCTTCTGAATGCAATAAATTAAGTGCAGATAGAAGCGATTATATGGAACCATTTGTATTTACTCATGCTTATAGAGCTGCAAATGATTCAAGAAGCAAAGATCCTATGATACATGTTAAACCTTCTGTAAATGGTGGCTTGTGGAATTGTGTGCATTGTCAAGAGTGTGCAGATCGCTGTCCTAAGGGCATAAGCTCTGCTGATGATATATCTCATCTTAGCGTTATGGCTTTAAATGGTGGTCTAAGTTCTGGCGAAGGTCCAGCCCATGCAAAAGCATTTTATACCGATCTTGTAGAGGGAAGTGGAAGATTAAATGAGATATATTTAGGGCTTAGAACAGAAGGAATTGGCTCGGTTGCAAGAACTGGTATGGCAATAGATTTGATGCGTTCTGGCAAAATGAATCCAATGGCTATATTTGGCGAAGAAGAAATAAAAGGTCATGAAGATTTGCAAAAAATGATAAAAGCAGCAAAAGCTGCAAATAAGGAGTAGAAAATGGAATTTGCATTTTTCCCAGGATGTGTGCTTTCTCAAGCTGCAAAAGAATCAAAAATGTCAATAGAAGCAATAGCACCAGTTTTAGGTATGAAACTTAATGAGATAGAAGGCTGGAGTTGTTGTGGGGCATCTCAAGCGCAAAATGTTGATCCTAAAGCTACTCTTGTTGCAAATGCTAGAAATTTAGCTCTTGCAGAAAAGATGAATATGCCACTTTTAACAACTTGTAGCACCTGTTTTCTTGTCTTAACTCGTGCAAAAAAAGAACTAGATAGTGGCAAAAAAGATGAAATCAATAAATACTTAGCGGCTGGAAATATGAGTTATAAAGGCAGTAGTGAAGTTACTAGCTTACTTTGGGTTTTGGCTGAAAATTTAGATTTATTAAAATCAAAAGTAGTTAAACCTCTTTCAAATTTAAAAGTAGCACTTTTTTATGGATGTCATAGTTTGCGACCTGAAAAAATCTTTGGCAAGGAAAGTTCTGTAAATCCAAAAAGCTTTGAAGCTGTTGCAACTGCACTTGGTGCAACCATAGTTCCTTTTGAAAAAAGACTTGATTGTTGCGGTTTTCATGCGTGTTATCCAGCAGAAAACTCAGTTAAGAAAATGACAAGTGGAATTGTAAATAATGCCGATACAAACAAAGCTGATTGTATAGTTACTCCTTGTCCGCTTTGTCAAATGCAACTTGATATTTTTCAAGATGGTGCACAAAAATTTACAAACTCAAAAGCAAGAGTTCCAGTTATACATCTCTCACAGCTTGTTGGATTAGCTCTAGGACTTTCAAAAGAGCAACTTGGTTTAGAACACAACATAATAGACGCTACAAAGTTAGGCTAATCTACTCAACCTACAAAGAAAATTTGTGGGTTGATTTAAATTTTCTTTTTTAATATAATTTTATATAAAAAAGATTTAATCCATGAATGAATTTAAATTTGAAATATCTTTGCTTGATTTCGATAATGAGCAATATAAAAACATTATAGAACAAATAAAAAAAGAAAAATCAGAAAAAACTCTAAATAAATCTTATAATTGTTATTATATTGATAAAAAGATTGATGCCTACGATAAATTTGTTATTTTTAATGAGCAGATTTTTGCTTTAAAAAATATTGATTTTCAAGATGAAAAATATAGGAAAAATGTATTTTATTTTACTAAAGATATAAATATTTTTAATAATATTGTAAGTAAAAATAAAATAATTGATAAAAATATATATGATAGAAAAAATCCAAAATGTGGTTACAAAGTTGGCTTTAATAATAATTTTTTTATTTGTTTTAGTGAAATATCAACAGATACAAATTTAAATTCACAAAATGTTTTTAAAATTTTATTTTTGCAAATTATTTGCATATCGTATAAAAGTTTACTACAAAACTATAGTTTAGATCTTAAAAATATAAACAATATTTCTACTGATTTGGTGTTGGATTTAAGGAGAAAATATTTACAATACAAAATTAATTTAGATATATATAAAAATACAACTGGCGAAGAATTTTATGCAATTTATGATATGGTGCTTTGTAATTTTAAATTTAAAGATTCATTTAATCAAATTTCTAAAACATTTAATGAATTATTTGAAATAAAAACTTTAGAAGAAAACAAAAAAATGAGCTCTAGAGTAAATATTTTTACATATATAGTTGGCGTTTCTACTATATTTAGTTTCATTATAGCAATTATTAGTTTTATAAATTAATTAAATCTCTTTTAAAATTTTCTCAACAACTTCTCTAGGATTTTTTGCCTCATAAATAGGTCTGCCAACTACTATAAAATCGCTTTTCATCTCTTTTGCGGTTTGGATATTTGCAACTCTTTGTTGATCGTTACTACTTTCGCCAAATGGGCGAATTCCTGGAGTTAGTGTTATAAAATCTCTGCTTGTATTTTCTTTTATGATTTTGCTTTCAAAAACTGAGCTTACCATTCCATCAAGCCCGGCTTTATATGCGGCTTGTGAAAATTTTATAACTGAGTTTTGTATGTTGTCATTATAAATTTCCATAAATTCATTTTGATTAAAACTAGTTAATGCAGATACGGCTAAGACAAGAGGGCGATTTTTAATATTTGAAAGTCTATCCATAACCATTTTCATCGCTCTTAAACCCGCACTTGCGTGAAGGTTTATCATATCCACGCCACTTTTTGCTATGACTTCTGCTGCATCTGCCATTGTATTTGGTATATCGTAGAGTTTTAAATCTAAAAACACTTTAAAATCGCCGATATTTTTTATCTCATTTATTATTTTAACGCCATCTCTTAGATAGCTTCTAAGTCCAACTTTAAGCCAAATATCAAGCCCTTTTAACTCTTTTGCTAAATTTATATTATCTTCAAAATTTGCCATATCAAGGGCGACGCAAAGTTTCATTTTTTAATACCATCTAAAACAGCATTTACAAACTTAGGCGCAGAATCATTTCCAAGCTCTTTTGCGAGCTCTATGGCCTCATTTATGATAACGGCATTATCTGTATCTGTAAATAAAATTTCATAAGCTCCAAGCCTTAAAATAGACCTTTCAACGATACCTATTTGAGAAATATCTCTTTGTTTTAAGAGATTATCTAGTTTTTTATCAATTTCGTCTAAATTTTCATTTATTCCAAAAAACAGACTTTGTGTAAATTTCTTTTGATCGTTTCTTATCTTTTTTTCTTCTAAAAACTCTTTTGAAAACTCTTCCATTTCACTACCCATTTCTTTTGCGTAAAGTAGCGAAACTACGGCTTGTCTAACTTGATGTCTTGTAGCCATTTTATGCCTTAAAATTTTTATAAAGGTTTATTAATTCTATTACGCCAGTCATTGCTTCAAAGCCTTTATTTCCAGCTTTGCTTCCAGCACGCTCGATAGCTTGTTCTATAGTGTCAGTTGTTAAAACACCAAAAGTTACAGGCTTTGAGTATTTTAAGGTGATATTTGCAATCCCTTTTGTTGTTTCAGCACTCACATAATCAAAATGTGGCGTACTTCCGCGAATTACAGCTCCAACGCAACAAATTCCATCAAATTTACCACTCCCAAGAAGCTTATCAAGAACCATTGGTATTTCAAAAGCACCAGGAACCAAGACAAGACTTAGATTTTCTTCATTACCGCCGTGTCTTAAAAACGCATCTTTTGCACCCTCAACCAATCTATCTGTTACTATGTGATTAAATCTTGAGTTAATTATCGCAATTTTTTCATCGCCATTTAAATTTAGTTTTCCTTCAATGATTTTCATGTATTCCCCTTAAATTATTTTAAGCATTATAGCACTAAATATGATAATAATTATAAAAAAAGATTTTTTTACACTCATTTTTTCATCTCTAAACACAACTCCTACAAATACAGCTCCTAGAACGCCAACTGCTGTCCATATAGAATAAGCAACACTCATCGGTATTTCTTGCATTGCGTAGCGTAAAAGCAATACCGAGCTTCCAAATGTTAGAATTATCATAAATACTGCAAATAATTTTTGTAAGATATTTTTTGCTTCGTTAAATTTTACATTAAAATACACACTTGGCATTTCAAGAATTCCTGCTAAAACAAGTATCATATAACTCAACTTAGCACCTTTTTAGCCCTAAAATACCGTAAAGAAGAGTAAAAACAAAAAATATTCTTAAAATTTCTATGCTTACTCCATTTGTTATTTCTATGGCTATTTCGCTAAGCATTACAAAAAATGTTCCAAGTCCTATATATAGCGTATAAGCAACACTTGGCGGAAGATATTTAAAAGATAGTGCAAATGTAAAAAAACTAACAACAAGAATAGCAGCAGTGCCAAGATAGGCTAAATTTGAGTTAGCATATTTTAATCCATAAACCCAACCACATTCTAAAATGGCACCGAATATAACAAAAAACAAACCTTTGTTTTTTATCATTTTAAAATTTCTTGTATTTTTAAAGTTTGCTCTACAATCTTACTAAGTTCTTCTAAATTTAGCATATTTGGTCCATCACAAAGTGCCTCGCACGGATTTATGTGAGTTTCGTAAAAAAATCCATCCACGCCCACAGAAGCAGCAGCTCTTGCAAGATACGGCACAAATTTAGCATCCCCGCCACTTTTTCCATCTAAACCACCTGGCATTTGAACGCTGTGAGTTGCGTCAAATATAACTGGTGCGAAACTACGCATTATCGGTAAACTTCTCATATCTACAACCAAATTTCCATATCCAAAAGTCGAGCCTCTCTCAGTTAGCCAAACGCCATTTTTTAAAGCAACTTCATAGCCAAATTCGTTAATTCCGCGAGTTTCTAAAACTTTTTTTACGCTGTGTTTCATCTGATCTGGTGCTAAAAATTGCCCTTTTTTGATATTTACCACAGCTTTTGTTTTTGCAGCAGCGATTAATAAATCAGTTTGACGGCATAAAAATGCAGGAATTTGAAGCACATCAGCGACTTTTGCAACAGGTTCTGCTTGATAACCTTCGTGTATGTCAGTTAAAATTTTATATCCGAATTTTGCCTTGACTTGGGCTAAAATCTCACAACCTTTTTCAAGCCCAGGTCCGCGAAAACTCGAAATACTTGTCCTATTTGCCTTATCAAAACTTGATTTAAAATAAAAATCTATTCTATCATCTTTTGCAAAACTCTCTAATCTTTTTGCTATTTCAAAAACTAATTCTTTGCTTTCTATAACGCATGGTCCGGCTATTAAAATCATATATTCTCCTACTTTTGTGTAGCTACTATAACTCCACTGATGATAACGATTATTATACCAAAAAATGCCATTAAATTTGGCAAACTATCTCCCATTATAAATCCTATTATCATTGTAAAAACAACATCGCAATACCCGATAGCAGCCACTGTTCCCGCGTATCTTGAAGCAGCATATGCTTTTGTCATATAGGTTTGAAAAAGCAAGCCTCCAACTCCCATTAAAACAATGAAAACCCACATATTTGGCGTTGGCATAATAAATTTAGCAAACATAAAGTTAAAAAATGGCGGAGTTTGTATAAACTGAGCTACTAGCATACAAACTATGGGTATTAGTGTGCCAGAGAGCATAAAAGATAAAACTATGGTTTTTGTATCATAGTATTTTCTTAATTCATGCACACTAAGATAAGCAACTGCCGCTAAAAGTCCGTTTATAAGCCCCATTGCGTGCCCCATTTTAAACCCTAAATTTGGTTGCATTATGAGTAAAATACCAATAAATCCAAAAATAATGCCAAACCAAGATAGTAAATTTAACCTTTCTTTAAAAAGAATTACTCCAAATATTGCTAAAAACATCGGCGACATTTTTGTAAATGTAAAAGCCTCGGCAAGTCCTATATGAGCGATATTGTGAAAAAAAGCAAGCATTGAGATTGTGCCTAAAAATCCCCTTAGAAAAAGTATAAAGGGCTTTCCACCTTTATTGTGAGCTCCGTATTTATAGATAGTTACAACGATGATTGTAAGACCGACAATATTTCTAAAAAATGAAACTTCAACAGAACTCATTGAAGAGCTTAAAAGCTTTGCAAAAGCTCCTGTCAAAGCAAAATAAAATGAAGCTAAAACCATGTAATACGCACCAAGGTTTCGCATCAAAAAACGGCGTAGCATATATTTCCTTTTATAAAGCTATTATTGTATTATAAATTTACTTAAGATTTACAAATTTAGCTAAATTTATGTATAATGTAGTTTTAAATTTAAGGATATTTAGTGCAAAAAGTCATACTAATAGGCAGACCAAATGTTGGTAAAAGCTCACTTTTTAATCGTTTAGCTTCCAAAAGGATTGCTATAACTAGCGATGTTAGCGGAACTACTAGGGATACAAATAAAACTGAGATTGAAATTTTTGATAAAAATTGTATTTTGATAGATTCTGGCGGATTAGACGATAGTAGTGAGCTTTTTAAAAATGTTGCAAAAAAAACATTAGATGAAGCAAAAAATGCAGATATTATCGTATTTATGGTTGATGGAAAGCTTATGCCGCAAGATGAAGATAAAATGCTATTTTACTCACTTTGTAAGCTAAATAAACCTATAAGTTTGGTTGTCAATAAAGTTGATAGCAAAAAAGACGAAGAGCGTAGCTGGGAGTTTAATTCATTTGGATGTGTAAATACATTTTGTATATCAGTTAGCCATAATGCCGGTGTTGATGAGTTAAAAGAGTGGCTTTACAAACTTTTAGATAAAGCTCAAAAGATTGATGACGAAGAGAGTTTTGATGACTTTTTGGAAAATTACTGCACGGATGATGGCGAAATACTAAAAGAAAAAAATGAAGATTATAATCAAAAAAATATAAAAGTAGGCATTATAGGTCGTGTAAATGTCGGCAAAAGTAGTCTTTTAAATGCTCTTGTAAAAGATTCTCGTAGTGTAGTAAGCTCAGTTGCTGGAACTACGATAGATCCTGTAAATGAAACTTATATTTATAATGATAGAGTTTTTGAATTTGTTGATACTGCGGGCATTAGAAAGCGTGGCAAGATAGAGGGTATTGAGAAATTTGCGTTAAATAGAACTGAAAAAATACTAGAAAACACAGATATCGCACTTCTCGTTCTTGATAGTAGTGAGCCTTTAAGTGAGCTTGATGAACGCATAGCCGGTGTTGCTTCTAAATTTGAGCTTGGTATAATCATAGTTTTAAATAAATGGGAAAATAAAAATGAGAAAGAATTTGATGAGATAAGTTCTGAGATAAGGAATAAATTTAAATTTTTAAGTTATGCACCCATCATAAGCGTTTCGGCACTTGGTGGAAAAAGAGTTCACAAGCTTTATGATTTAATACTTGAAATTTATAAAAATTTTACACAAAAAATTCAAACATCCAAGTTAAACGAAGCTATAACTAGTGCCATAAAAGAGCATCCAATCCCAAGGGAAAAAGGCAAAGTGGTGAAAATTTACTACGCAGTTCAGTTTGATAGTGCTCCGCCAAAAATAGCTCTAGTGATGAATAGACCAAAGTCTTTGCATTTTAGTTACAAAAGATATCTTGCAAATAAACTACGCGAAAGCTTTAATTTAACTGGCGTTCCAGTGATTTTAATCCCAAAGAATAAAAACAAAGATGAAGAAGAAAAATAATATAATTTTAATCGGATTTATGGGTGTTGGCAAAGGAACCGTGGCTAGAGCTTTGTATGAAGAAACTGGACTTTTTGCAATTGATTGTGATGATATGATACAAAGCATTGCAAATATGAAAATAAAGAAGATTTTTGAAAAATTTGGCGAAGAGCATTTTAGAAAACTTGAAAAAAATTTGGCAAATTTTTTGCTTAATGGTGTAGATAATGCTATAATCTCAACTGGCGGAGGATTTTATAAGGTTGAAAATTTAAATGAGCTTGGCACTGTTGTGTATTTAAAAGCAGGATTTGATTATATCATAAAGCGTCTTGAAAATAGCAAAAATGCGAGTGCTAAATTTAAAAAACGACCGCTTTTGCTAAATTTGCAAAATGCTAAAAAGATACATCAAGAGCGAGATCCGCTTTATGAAGCAAAAGCTGATTTTGTAGTTAATGTAGAAAATAAAACACCAAAAGAGATAGTAAAAGAGATAAAAACACTGATAAAGGATAAAATTTGAGAACATTTACAGGACTTCAACCATCTGGAAAACTTCATTTAGGGAACTATTTTGCATCTATAAAACCGATGATAGATAGGCAAAACAACAGCGATGATGAGATGTTTATATTTATAGCAAATTATCATGCAATGACTAGCGTAAATGACGGAAATAAGCTAAAAACCAGTGCTTTTGAAGCTGCTTGTGCTTTTTTATCACTTGGCATTGATCCGCAAAAATCCACATTTTGGCTTCAAAGCGATGTTAAAGATGTTTTAGAGCTTTATTGGATTATAAGTCAATACACGCCGATGGGACTTTTAGAAAGAGCCCATGCATACAAAGATAAAATTTCAAAAGGGCTCGATGCTCATCATGGATTGTTTAGTTATCCAGTGCTGATGGCAGCTGATATTTTGCTTTATGGTGCGAATTTTGTTCCAGTTGGCAAAGATCAAATTCAGCATGTTGAAATAGCTCGTGATATAGCAATTAAATTTAATAACGCTCATGGCGAAATTTTTGTAATCCCAGAAGCTAAGATTGATGAAAATGTAGCCACAGTTCCAGGCACTGATGGTGCAAAAATGAGTAAAAGTTATGGCAATACTATAGACATATTTGCAGATGACAAAACATTAAAAAAACAAATAAGTTCCATAGTCACAGATAGCACTTCGCTTGAAGAAGCAAAAGATTGGAAAAACTGCAATGTTTATAATATTGCTAAGCTGTTTTTAGATGAAAATGCACAAAAAGATCTTCAATCAAGATATGAAAAAGGCGGAGAAGGATACGGGCATTTTAAGATGTATTTAAATGATATAGTTCTTGAATATTTCAAAGAAGCGAGAGAAAAATACGAGCATTTTTTAACTCATCCAGATGAAGTTCATTATCATTTAAGCGTAGGAGCCGATAAAGCAAAAGAAGTAGCAATCGAAACGATGGAAAAAATAAGAAAGTGTGTCGGTATACCGCACTGATATTTGCATATTAAGTCTTGACTTTTGGGATAAAATTGACTAAAATTTAGGACTTAATTACTTGAATTTGGGGTTATAGCTCAGCTGGGAGAGCGCTTGAATGGCATTCAAGAGGTCGGCGGTTCGATCCCGCTTAACTCCACCATTTAACCTATTTCATAAGTTTTCTTAAGCTTTCAAAAATCTCAAAAATACAATCTTTAATATAATTAGTCCATTATTTTGTTTCTAAATATCGTTTTAAAAATACAAATAAGCAAAAAAGTATGGCTAGTTTTAATGCGTTTATCACAAAATAAATTACAAAATAACAATATTTTCTATTGTATCTTTGCATAAAATAAACTTAATATATTATATATTTTTTATTTTACTTAAAAATTTTTATAATTAATTTATAATTTATTTAATTAATGCTAGAATAAATAAATTTAGTTGTATTTGTTGTCTTTATTTTTTGGTACGTGATTAGACTTATTAATAAATTTATAAATGCAATTAAATTATTAAAAATTGTTATTGTTGCTTAGTATTTGGTATTGTTGGCAGATATGTCTAATTTTATTTCAAAGGAGCAAAGATGCAAAAAGAAATTTCAAGACGCGAAGCACTAAAACTTGGTGCTTTAGGAGTGGGTGCAGGTGTGCTTGGTGCATCAAATTTAATGGCTATGCCACTTGATGCAAAAGATGTGAAATTTGATGAAGAATACGATGTTGTTATCATCGGATCAGGTTTTGGAGCACTTGCGGCTGGAATTACTTCAGCTGAGAGAGGACTAAAAGTTTTGCTTGTAGAAAAAATGGGGCGACTTGGTGGAAATTCCGTTATAAATGGCGGTATATTTGCAGTGCCAAATAACGAAGCTCAAAAGAAAGAGGGCATTAAAGATTCAAATGAGTTGTTTTTAAAAGACTGCTTAAAAGCTGGACTTCAAATCAACCATACAGAATTACTTGAAACAATTGCAAATAGAGCAAAAGATGTGTTTGCACTTACTGTAAAATGCGGTGCAAAATATGTTGAAAAACTATCTCATGCTGGTGGGCATTCGGTGCCTAGAACATATCAAACAGCAAATGGAAGTGGCTCTGGTATAGTTTTACCGATGATTGAATACATTGAAAAAAATCCAAATGTTGTAATCAAAAAAAGAACAAAATTTGATGATTTTGTTCTAGATAATGATGGCAAAGTTGTAGGAATTTCGGTAAGAGAAGGATATAAATTTGACTCAAAGCTTAAAGATGATGATAGAGAAAACAAAAGCGGAGAGAGAAAATTCTTTAAAGCAAAAAGAGGCGTTGTTCTCGCAAGTGGTGGATTTTGCCGCGATATATTTTTTAGACAACTTCAAGATCCTAGACTTGGAAAAGATGTTGATTCCACAAATCATCCTGGTGCAACAGCAGGTGGCTTGATAGCAGCACTTAATATCGGCGCTTGCCCAGTTCAAGTTTCATGGCTACAATATGGTCCTTGGGCTTGCCCAGATGAGGTCGGATTTGGTGTTGGGTCAATGTTTAATGTAAATGGTTCATTTAGATATGGAATTTCTGTTGATCCAAGAACTGGAAAACGCTATATGAACGAACTTGCTGATAGAAAAACAAGAGCCGATGCAATGTTTAAGGTAATTGATGCTAAAAAAGATATTTATCCTATAAATTTCTGCGATTCACAATGCATTCCTAGTTTATTATCATCGCATTTTGAAAAGCCTTTAAAAGCAGGAATTTTAAAGGAATTTAAAACTCTTGATGAGTTAGCGGCACATTATAAAATTCCAGCAGATGAGCTTAAAAAAACAGTTGAAAAATACAACGCTGGTGTTAAGGCTGGAAAAGATGAGTTTGGCAAACCAGTTGAAACAACAGGCGGAATTGATATTTCAAAACCACCATTTTATGCTGAGCGTGGCGTTCCAAAACTTCATCATACAATGGGTGGCGTAAAAATCAACACCAAAGCACAAGTTATCTCTATAAATACAAAAAAACCAATCCCCGGACTTTATGCAGCCGGTGAGGTTACAGGTGGAACACACGGGGCTAGCAGACTTGGAAGCGTGGCAATTACTGATTGCTTAACTTTTGGAATGATAGCTGGAGAAAATATCTAACTTTTAGGTTGCCCGAATTTTCGGGCAACTTTTTTGATATAGTAAATTTAAAAATAGATATTTAAATTTGATTTTTAAAAACGAATTATTAAGTTACACTACGCTATAAAATTAGAGTCTAGTTTTATTTGTTGTGTTGGTCTTTCGTAAGTGATAAATTCTATTTAAAAGGAGCAAAAATGCAAAAAGAAATTTCAAGACGCGAAGCACTAAAACTTGGTGCTTTAGGAGTGGGTGCAGGTGTGCTTGGTGCATCAAATTTAATGGCTAAATCAATTGATGCAAAAGATGTGAAATTTGATGAAGAATACGATGTTGTTATCATCGGATCAGGTTTTGCAGGACTTGCAGCTGGTATTACAGCGGCTAAAAGAGGATTTAAAACTTTGATTGTAGAAAAAATGGGAAGAATTGGCGGAAATTCTACAATTAATGGTGGAATTTTTGCAGTGCCAAATAGCGAATTACAAAAGAAAAATGATATAAAAGATTCAAAAAAATTATTTATTGATGATTGTGTTAAGGCAGGACTTGGACTTAATCATGTGGAATTGCTTGAAATTTTAGCAGATAGGGCTGTAGAAACTTTTAATTTTACTCTTGAAAACGGAGCGACCTATCTTGATAAACTGCTTTTAGAGGGCGGACACTCAGTGCCTAGAACTTATTATGTTTCAAATACAAGTGGCTCTGGAATTGTTAAACCATTAACAGAAAGTTACCAAAAACTACCAAATGCTACTTTAAAAACTAGAGTAAAATTTGATAATTTTATTTTAGATGATAAAGATGAAATAGTTGGAATTTCTGTAAGAGAAAACTATAAATTTGATTCAAAATTATTTAGTGATGATAACGAAAATACAAGTGGGGAAAGAAAGTTTATCAAAGCAAAAAGAGGTGTTGTATTAGCAAGTGGTGGTTTTTGTAGCGATAAGTATTTTAGAAAATTACAAGATCCAAAGGCTGTTGAAGAATTTGACACTACAAACCATTCTGGGGCAACTGCTGGTGCAATGATAGAAGCTTTTGGAATTGGTGCAATGCCTGTTCAAATTGGTTGGATACAATACATTCCTTATAAATGTCCTGATGAAAAAGGTAATGGAATTACCAGCAAATTTGCCTCACAGGCTGCTTTTAGATATGGAATTTCTGTTGATCCAAGGACTGGAAAACGCTATATGAATGAGCTTGCAGATAGAAAGGTCAGAGCCGATGCTATGTTTAAGATAATCGATACTAAAAAAGATATTTATCCAATAAATTTATCAGATAGTGTTGCTGTTTCAAAACTTGTCCCAAAAGATATCGAAAATCCGTTAGAAACTGGGGCTATTAAAAAATTTGATACACTTGATGAACTAGCTAAATACTATAAAATCCCAGCAGATGAGCTTAAAAAAACAGTTGAACAATATAACTCATATGTCAAAGCTGGAAAAGACCCGGATTTTGCAAAACCAATGCATTTAACAGATGGAATAACAATTTCAAAAGCACCATTTTATGCAATGAGAGGTGCACCAAAACTTCATCATACAATGGGTGGAGTAAAAATAAATACTAAAGCTCAGGTGTTGAATTATCAAAATAAACCAATCCCTAGACTTTATGCAGCCGGTGAGGTTACAGGCGGAACACACGGAGCTAGTCGTTTAGGAAGCGTTGCTATACTTGATTGCTTAACTTTTGGAATGATAGCTGGAGAAAATATATAACTTTAGGTTGCCCGAATTTTCGGGCAACTTTTCTAAGGAAAAACAATGAAATATATGCGACTTTTGTTTAGTTTTTTACTTTTTGGTTGTATTTCAAATACACTATTTGGCGAAGAAAATTCATCTAAAAGTGCGATTGTTTCTATTTTAGAAATTAGTGATGAGCTTAGAGCAAAACACAAAATCAAACCACATCACGCAAAGCTTCATTTTGATTGTATTCACTGTCATGATAATCAAGGAAGTGATCCTGCTAAATTTAAAAATCCCGGCGATGAGGGCTGTTTATCGTGTCATAAAAGCAAAAAATATATGGCTAAAAGAACAGGATTTATGGATACTTTGAAAGCAAATCCGCATAATTCGGTTCATGATGGACCAAATTTGTATTGTGATGAGTGTCATATGGAGCATTCAAAACCTATAAATATGTGTGATGAATGCCACGAAGCTGAGGTTAAACAATGGATGAGGCCTACGCCATGAAAAAGAAAATTTTATCATTTATTTGTGTTGGTTTTTTAATCGGAGTTGTTGTTTGTTACGCAACATATGAGGGCGTTACAAGGACTGGTGGGGATAAATTTTGCATAGTTTGCCACGAAATGGCACCGATGGTAGCTTCTTATCACAATGATGTTCATGGCGGTGCTGGAAAAATGGGGATAAAAGCTCAGTGCGTGGATTGTCATATGCCGCATAATAATATTTTTAACTACATTTTTACAAAGGCTAAAAATGGAGTTTTAGAGGGTTATATACATTTCTTTGGTGATCCTAAAAATATCGACTGGCATTCTAATAGAGCAAGGCGAGATGAGTTTGTATTTGACGATGGCTGTTTGAAGTGCCACGTAAATTTCCAAAACTTGCCTGAAATTAGCCCAAAAGGTAAGCAAATGCACGAACATTACACAAGTTTGTTAAATACAGACAAAAAAATTGGTTGTGCTAGTTGTCATGTGGAAACTGGACACAACGGGCTTAAAAATATGCTAAACTACTTTAATCCAGAGTATAAAATCTACGAAAGAGAAATGAATGCGACAAGAGACATTGTTTTAGAAAAACTCAAAAAAGATGGGTTTTTGTAGATTTTAGAGTTTTCATAGAGCCACTATGCCCTGCAGTGGCTCTAAAATTTAAAAACAGATATTTAAATTTGACTTTTAAAAACGAATTATTTTAATATTTTGATTAGTTACACTACGCTATAAAAATCATAGTTTTGCATTTTATAATTTTAGTAATAAATTTATATAAAATATATTATTTAGAGTATTATTTTCATAAAATTTATGTTACAATAATTGTAATTTTTTTAATAAGGAGCAGATGTGAAAAAAATATTGTTTGTTTTGCTATCAGTATTTATGATAAATACTTTAGCTTTTGCCAAAAGTGATACTATTATCATTGGTGTAGAAAACGAAACGCCTAAGATAAATCCACTTTTTGATGAAGATCATGATAGTGCGTTAGATCTCATATTTTCAGGACTTACAACTCATGATGAAAATATGAAAATAGTTCCAGATCTTGCAAAAAGCTGGGAGATAAGTAAAGATAGAAAAGTTTATACATTTGAATTAAGAGATGATGCGTATTGGCACGATGGAGAGAAATTTAGTGCAGATGATGTTAAATTTACTATACAAACTGCACTTGATGAGAAGTTAAGTTCTCCTGCAAAAGCAAATTACGAACCTATAGACAAAGTTGAGGTTTTAAGTCCGTATAAGATAAAAATTACGCTAAAAACACCTTTTGAACCGCTTTTATCGGCTCTTAGCATAGGTATGCTTCCAAAGCATATTTTAGACGGCAAAGATTTAAGCGTAGATAACTACAACAATGCACCTATTGGTACAGGACCTTATAAATTAGTAGAATGGAATAAAGGAAAATATCTTAAATTTGAAGCTTTTGACAAATATTATGGCGGCGTTGCAAAAACAAAAAATGTTTATATGAAATTTGTACCTGATTTTAATGTCGCAGCTATGCAACTACAAAAAGGCGAGTTAGACGCGGCATTAAGTGAGCCAAATATGGCTATAAAGCTTTCAAAAAATCCAAATTTGAAAATCTTAAAAGAAGATAGTGCGGATTATAGAGCGTTGATGTTTAATATGCAAAATGAACTTTTTAAAGATAAAAATGTTCGCAAGGCTCTAAATTATGCAGTAAATAAAGAAGCTATAGTAAAAAATATTTTACATGGTTATGGAAGCGTTGCAAATAATCCTATAGAAAAAAGCTGGGCAAATGATGAAAATGTTGCTAAATTTGAATACAACCCACAAAAAGCTATAAAAATTTTGCAAGATAATGGATGGAGTAAAAATAAAAATGGATATTTTCAAAAAGATGGCAAAGAGCTTAAATTTGGCATATATGCTTACAATACGGATCCTTTGCGTGTAAGTCTTGCAAATATTTTATCAAGCGATTTTCAAAAAATTGGTATAAATGCTACAGCTTATGCAAAACCACAAGGCTCATTTAAAATTTCAGATGTTGATACATTTTTAATAGGCTGGGGTTCTCCATTTGATCCGGATTTTCATACATATAGAATTTTTGGCAGTTTTGCTGATAGTAGTGTAGATCCAAATGGTTGGAATTATAGCCATTATAATGATAAAAATGTAGATGAAGCTCTTTTCAAGGCTAGAAGTTTAGCCAAGATAGAAGATAGAAAAGTTTATTATAGTAAATTTTTAGAAGCTATTTATGAAAATCCGCCATTTATATTTATAGCGTATCTTGAGTTTCCACTTGTTTATAATGCTAAAATTTCAGGTATAAAACCACATGTATTGGGTCATCATGGCGGCGGTTTTGCTTGGAATGTAAAAGATTGGATAAAAGAGTAGTTAAATAGTTGAAAAGTCTTATATCAAAAGAGCTTTTTTCGGCGATATTGCTACTATTTTGTCTTAGTTTTTGCATATATTTGGTTGCGTATTTACTGCCAACTGACGCTGTTTATGCAATGTTTTCAAGACCAGAGGTTGTAAGCGAGGCTATAAAAGAGCAAATTTCTCACAAACTTGGTCTTGATAGACCTTTTTTAGTGCAGTATTTTTCGTGGTTAAAAAATGCATTATGCGGAAATTTTGGTTATTCTTTAATAGATTTTAGAAGTATTAATGAGCTTTTTAATGAGAGATTTTTAAATACAATCATTTTAAATGGTCTAAATTTAATACTTCTTATCATTTTTTCGCTTATTTTTGGGATAATTAGTGCATTAAATGAGAATAAATTTATAGATCATGCTATAACTTTTGTATCGTTTGGTTTTGTTTGTATGCCATCTTTTTGGATTGCGTTAGTAGCAATTATGGTATTTTCGGTGCATTTTGGAATTTTCCCAACTTCAGGTCTTCATGCACTTGGCGATGATAGTTTAAAAAGTAGGGCTTATCATATAGTTTTGCCACTTCTTGTGCTTTTTGTGGCTCATATCGGGCTTTATATAAGAGTGGTAAGAAGCAGTTTTTTGGTCTCATTAAAACAACCTTTTGTATTTGCTATGTTTGCAAGAGGTGTTAGTAAATTTGAAATTTATAAAGGCGTTTTAAAGCATTCATTAGTGCCTATAATTAGCTATATAGGAGCAAATTTTGCTGCACTAATAACTGGTTCTTACATTATAGAGAGCATTTTTTTGTATCCTGGACTTGGTGAACTAGCGATAACTTCTATACTTAGTAAAGATTATTCTGTAATTTTGGCTGTTATTTTGCTAACTGCTGTTTTTGCCGTATTTGGCAATTTGTTTGCAAAAATACTTTGCATTATTATAAATAGAGGGCAAAAAAGCTTATGAAAAAGTTTCTTTTTGCTTTTTTGATTATTATTGTATTAGCGATTTTAGCTTTATTTGCACCGTTTATTACGCATTTTAATCCAGATTATGTAAATCTTGAATCTGCCAGACTTGCTCCAAATTCTACTTATATTTTTGGTACAGATATGCTAGGTAGGGACATTTTAACTAGAATTTTATATGCTCTTAGAATTTCTTTGATAGTTGGTTTTTTTAGTGCATTTTTTAGCTGTTTTATAGGGGTAATTTATGCTTTTTTGGCTGCAATTTCTCCAAAAATCATAGATCACATAATGATGAGAATTGTAGATGGATTTTTGGCTATGCCTATGATGCTCTTTATAATGTTTTTTAGTGCTATTTTGGATGCTGGGATTATAAATATGATTGTTGTAATCTCGCTTAGTTTATGGATGCAAACAGCAAGAGTTATGCGAAATGAGTATGAAAAGATATCAAGCCAAGAGTTTGTAAAATCCGCAATTGTTCTTGGAAGTTCAAAAATTAATATTATTTTTAAAGAGATTTTACCAAATTTATTTAGCATATTAATGGTATTTTTTAGTATAAATTTCGCTCATGCCATAGCAACTGAAGCTGTGCTCAGTTTTTTTGGTATAGGTGTTCCTGTTGGCAAAGCAAGTTTAGGTAATATGCTAAATGATTCTACTAATGCTATGTTTGTTGGAGCTTGGTGGATTATATTTTATCCTGGTATTGTGCTGTTTTTGCTTATTATTTGTGTGCTTTATATAGGAAATTTCATAGAGCAAAAAGATAGGATTTATGCTTGATAAATATAGAAAATTTAAATTTAATATATAAAAATCATCATATTTTAAAAAATATAAACTTAAATATCAAAAATGGCAAAACACTTGGTATTATCGGGCAAAGTGGTAGCGGTAAGTCTATGTTTGCAAGAACTTTAATAAATCTTTTAGGAAACGAGTTTGTTTTAAATGCAAGCAAATTTGAAATTCTTGGCAAAAAAGTTTTATCATTTAGTAAAAAAGAACTTGTAAATTACCGCAAATTTGATGTAGGGCTTATTTTTCAAAATGCCGGTGAGAGCTTTCATCCGCTTTATAATATAGGCGATATTTTTATCACAACTTTAAAAAATCACTACAAAGATGTTAAGGAAATTAAAAAAATAGCTTTTGAAACATTTTTTCGTCTTGGT
Organism: Campylobacter sputorum subsp. sputorum; assembly: GCF_008245005.1. Classification (NCBI taxonomy): domain Bacteria; kingdom Pseudomonadati; phylum Campylobacterota; class Epsilonproteobacteria; order Campylobacterales; family Campylobacteraceae; genus Campylobacter; species Campylobacter sputorum. The sequence continues at coordinate 79,014 of NZ_CP043427.1, forward strand.
TTTGACGATGTGGAGCTTTTATGGCATTCTTTTCCGATGCAAATAAGTGGCGGAATGTTAGCAAGAGTGCAAATTGCTCTAAATTTATGTATGAAACAAAAACTGCTTATTTGCGATGAAATAACAAGTTCGCTTGATAGCATTAATGCACAAAATATCATAGATATATTAAAAGAGCTTAAAAATGAGATAAATTTCATCATCATAACACACGATCCGCATGTTGTTTATGAGCTTGCGGATGAAATTTGTGTGTTTGATAGTGGCAGTATAATAGAAACAAATTCTAAATTTGAAATATTTACAAACCCTAAAGAAGAGCTGACAAAAGAAATTTTGTGTGGAAAGTTAAACTAAATGAGTAGATTAAAGGTTGTAAATTTACATAAAAATTATCTCATAAAAAGGCATATTTTAGAACATTATGAAAAGCTAGAGATTTTAAAAGATATAAATTTTGAAATTAAAAGTGGCGAGGATTTGGCTATTTTAGGAAGTAGCGGAAGTGGAAAAAGCACTCTTGCTAGAATGCTGTGTATGCTCGAAATTTGCGATAAAGGCGAAATTTATCTTGATGATATAAACATAACTAATCTTAAATTTAACGAACAAAGAAAACTAAGAAGCCATATACAATATGTTTTTCAAAATACGCATTTATCACTTAATCCAAAAAGAAGCATAATGCAACTTTTTAAAGATGTTTATTTGAATTTTAATATCAAATTTGATAAATCAGATCTTTTGAAAATATTAGAAAATTTAGGATTAAAAGAAGATATTTTGGATAAAAAACCTTATGAGATAAGTGGCGGAATGTCAGCAAGAATTGCACTTGCAAGAGCGCTTATTGTAAAACCAAAGTTTTTGATACTTGATGAGATAACAAGTGGGCTTGATTTTTTAAACCAAAAAAAGCTTCTTATCTTACTAAAAGAACTTAAAAAAAATTATAATATTTCTTATATTTTGATAACTCACAACCTAGAAGTAGCTAAATTTTTATGTAAAAACGCTCTTATCCTTGAAAATGGTGAAGTTGTATATAATGGCACTTTTGAAGACGCAAAACAAAACAAATACTATGCTAAATTTCAAAAAGCTATAAAAAAATAACTAAATTTATACCGTTTTTATAAAATTTAAGGTATATTTACAAAATTTTATTATAAGGCATAAAAATGAAACAAAAAATTTTAATCTCAATATGTGCTGCTGTGCTGTTTGTTGGTTGTGCTAGTGAAAGCTCAAGAGTGGTTGAAGTACCAAAAGTTGAGATATCAAAGGTTGCATATAAAGGCGAAAAAATACCAGTATCCATAGGAAGATTTAACAACCAATCGTCATATCAAAATGGTATATTTTCAGATGGTGAGGATAGACTTGGAAATCAAGCTCAAACCATACTTGCAACAAGTTTGCAACAAACTGGAAGATTTGATGTTTTAGATAGAACAAATTTAAAAGCAATCGCTCAAGAAAGCGGTTTTTCTAAAGCAACACAAGATATAAAAGGTGCTAGATATGTTATAACTGGCGATGTTGTTGAATTTGGTAGAAAAACAGTGGGTGATCATCAATTATTTGGTATTTTGGGTCGCGGAAAAACTCAAATTGCGTATTCAAAAGTAAATTTAAATATCGTTGATGTTAAGACTTCTCAAATTGTATATTCTACGCAAGGTGCTGGCGAATACTCTCTTTCAAATCGTGAAGTTATAGGTTTTGGCGGAACTGCTGGATATGACGCAACGCTAAATGGTAAGGTTTTAAGCCTTTCAATAAATGAAGCTGTTAATAACCTAGGTTTAGGACTTGATAATAAAGAGTGGAAATGAAACCGTATAAAATATTGTTTTTAGGTATATTTGTGATGCTTTTATCAGGTTGCGCCGCTTCTAAAAAGCCAATATACTATTGGGATGCAAGTTATGAGGAATCTGTTTATAACTATCTTAATGAAGAGGGCGATATAAACGAACAGATAGATAATTTAGAAAAATATATCCAAAAAGCTTATGAAAAAAACGAAAAAGTTCCACCGGGTCTTTATGCACATCTGGGATTGATGTATCACAAAAATGGAAATGATGAGAAGTTTTTTGCTTATTTAGACAAAGAAGCGGAGCTTTTTGAAGAATCAAGGCAGTATGTGGAATTTCTAAAAAGCAGTAAAACCAAATCAATTACAAAAACTAAAAAGGATAAAAAATGAGATTTAAGTTTTTAATTTTTTTATCGTTTTTGACATTGTTTTTATTCAGTGGTTGTGCACCAAAAGAGCCAGATGTTTATGATTATTCTAATTTTTTGCAATCAAGACCAAAATCAATTTTGGTGGTTATGCCAAAAAACGATTCGTTAGAGCCAAAGGCGGCAACGGCGATTTTAACAAATGCCATTTTGCCTTTAAGTGAAGCAGGTTATTATGTGTTTCCAGTAACTTTAGTTAATGAAACTTTTAAGAGCAATGGAATTTTTAGTGGCGAAGATATAGCTCAAATTCCGCTTAATAAACTAAGAGAAATTTACTCGGCTGATAGTGTTTTATTTATAGATGTTAAAGATTATGGTTCTAGGTATGCTTTACTTGATACACAAATTACAATTGAAATTTCTGTAAAATTAATAGATTTGAAAAATGGAAATTTGCTTTGGGATAGAAGTGAAAAGATAACTCAATCAGCAAGTAATGGCAATAATAATATCATAGGAATGCTTATAACTGCTATGGTGGCACAAGTTGTAAATAATATCACAGATAACTCTTATAATGTTGCAAAAACCACTGATTATATAACATTTTCCACAGATTGTTATAAATGTATTTTGCACGGGCATAGATCCCCAAATTTTGGCAAAGATAAACAGCTTAATAAATAATTCAGATTAAATTCTAAAGCAAATTTAGCTTTAGAATTTTTTATGATAAATAGTTATTTTATTATAATTTTATGCTCTTTTGCTTTGCAAACTTCGCCTATGATTGCACTTTTTTCATATCCTGCGTTTTTTAAATTTACAAGTGCTTTATTTGCGTCTTTTTGCTCAATACTAAGAAGCAAGCCACCGCTTGTTTGTGCGTCAAAATACAAAATATCAACTTCATCTTTACTATAAATATATGTTTTAACAAATTCCATATTTTTATAGCTTCCAGCTGGTATCAAGCCCATATTTGCATACTTTATAGCTGATTTCATAAGCGGGATATTATCTTTTTGTAAAACAAAACTTATATCATCTCTACTCATCTCAAAAAGATGTCCAAGTAAGCCAAAGCCAGTTATATCGGTGCAAGCACTGACTTTTATATCTTTTAATGCACTTATGGCATAGAAATTTAGCTGAATCATATAAGATATGGCTTCTTGTATTTCTTTTAAATTTAGCATATCGGCTTTTATGCAAGTGCTTAAAACGCCTACACCAAGCGGTTTTGTGAGAATCAAAATATCGCCAATTTTTGCCGTATTATTGCTCCAAAAATGCTTTGGATTAACTTTACCAGTAACGCTTAATCCATAATACATCTCTTTTGTTTCTATACTATGTCCGCCTACTAAAACCCCGCCACATTCATTGATTTTGCTTTTACCGCCTTGTAAAATTTCGCTCATTATGGATTTTTCGAAATTACAGCTATCAAAACCCATAATATTTAGTGCGTTTATAACCTCTCCCCCCATTGCGAAAATATCGCTTAGAGAATTTGCAGCTGCGATTTGACCATATATAAATGGATCATCTACCACAGGCGTTATAAAATCAAGAGTTTGAACAAGTGCTAATTCTTCGTTTATTTTAAAGATTGCCGCATCTTCGTTGCTATTAATCGATGATAGTAAATTTGCATTTTTTTCTAGTAAAGTGCCAATGTATTTGTTTAAACCCGACGGGTCTATTTTGGCAGCTCAACCAGCAGCTTTTACAAATTTTGTTAGCTTTTTATTGTTATAAATCATAGCGAAATTACATCATTTTCCATAAGTAAAACTGCTATTTGATAAGCATTTCCAAGTTCGCCAATGCTAAGATTATCAACTAAATTTAGTGCTTTTAAACAAGTTCCACAACTTATGATTTTAACACCAGCATCCTCTAAATCTTTAAGTGGTTTGTATCCATAGTGATCTCTATTAGCAGTCATTAAAACTGAATTATTTACGCATATTATATATTTTGGTTTTACTGGCGAGTTTAAAAGTGAAGTTAAAAATGTAGTTAAAACAGTTTCGCCAATAGGCATAGGTCCTATTTTGTCATCTTTAAAATACACAAGCTTTGATCTTGAAGATGGCATTTCGCAGTTGTATTCATTGTCATTTATCTCAGTTATATCTTTGGTTTTTATAACGCAAATTTCATCGTATTTTTCAAAGTTTTTTACACTTGGATTCATACCAAAATTGCTTAGAAATTTTTTTATGTTATTAAGCGGAGTTGTATCATTTACTAAAATACTCAAACTTTCGCCTATTTGCATTTTTTCTAAAGCATTTTTTGTCTCAATTACTGGCTTTGGACACTCCATATTTCTACAATCAATTTGCATAATATTCCTTTAAATTTAGTTTTTTCAAACCTTGAAGCTAGATATATTATACCTTAAATTTTATTTTTTCAAAATTAAATAAAAAGTGTAAATTTAAGAGTATAATTGCGAAAATTTAAATATTAGGATAAGAAATGAAATTTGATATAAATGGTTACGAGTTACATAAATTTGATATACACTCAAAAGATATTATGCAAAAGTATTTAACAGAGCTTGGGCTTGATCAGCAAGTTGATATAAGTGATTATACTTTTGCATCAAACTATATTTGGCTTTCAAATTCTAGTGGATTTTATGCGATTATTGATGATTGTTTTTGTCTTTTTATAATGACTGGAAGTGAACTTAGTATGCTTTTACCGCCACTTGGTAAGCTTTCAAATTTAAAAAATGCGATTTTACACTGCTTTGAACTTATGAATGCGAACAATAGTTCTCAACATTATGCAAGAATTGATTATGTAGCTGAGGTTATTTTGGAAAAATTTGCAACTTCGCTTGATCCTAATGCTATAATTTTTGATGTGTTTGAGGATTTTGTATTTGAAAAAAAATTAGCTGATTATATCTACAAAACAGATGATCTTATAGAGCTAAAAGGAAATTCGTATCATACAAAACGCACTGAAATAAATAAATTTAAAAACACATATCCAAATTTTAGAGTAGAAGAACTTGATGTTGCAAAGCATAAAAACGACATTATATCTTTAAGCAATATTTGGGTTCAAGAGCGTATAAAATATATGCCAAAAGAGCAGATTGATGATTTTATGGAGGGAATTTATCAAGAAAAAACTGCCATAAAAAGAATGCTAAATTTCTATAAAGAGCTTGAACTTATCGGTATAGTCATCTATATAGATGATGAAATGCACGGATTTAGTGTAGGAGAGAAAATCAATGAAGGCGTAGCAAGTGTTATCATAGAAAAGACAAATTTCCAAACTCTTGGATGTGCGCAGTTTATATTTAGAGAATTTAGTAAAATTTTAAAACAAAAATATAATTGTGAGTTTATAAATGTAGGCGATGATATGGGCTTTGAAAATCTTAAAAAAGTTAAGATGAGTTATAGACCTTTTAAACTTGATATAAAATACTCAATTTATCAAAAATGAATATAAAAAAAGCAAACTCAAAAGATATAAATGCACTTTTAGATATAGAAAATGAGGCTTTTGGTGGTAGTGGATTTGAGCTTAGTAGAGCAAGTTTTTACTACCACATAAGAAAAAATTTTTTCTATGTTGCAAAAGATGATAGTGGGCAAATTTTAGGTTATATTTTAGTTTTTGCTTATCTTAAAATTCCTAGAATTTACTCAATTGCTATTAGTAAAAATGCAAGACAAAAAGGCGTAGGAACGACACTTATAAACTTTGTGCTTACTAAATTTAGCCATTTAAGATTAGAAGTTAGAAAAGATAATAAAAACTCCATAGCATTATATGAAAAATTTGGTTTTGTAGTAGAAAAAATTTTACCATCATACTACCCAGATGGCTGTGATGGTTTGTTTATGATTAAAAAATAACATATATAATTAGCTTGTAAGTATTATTAAGATAAAATTGGCAATGATTAAAGCAAAAAAACATTTTGGACAAAATTTTCTTAAAGATGCTACTGTTTTAAATAAAATCATCCAATCGATTCCCGATGATGAAAAAAACTTAGTTGAAATCGGGCCTGGCTTAGGTGATTTGACAAATGAGCTTATAAAAGTTGGAAGTGTTACAAGTTATGAGATAGATTTCGAACTTTATGAGATTTTGAAATCTAAATTCGGAAACAAGATTAAGCTAGTTTGTAATGATGCATTGAAAGTTTGGCAAAGCTCGTCTCTTAGCGATAAACCTTATTTTTTAGTAGCAAATTTACCATATTATGTTGCTACAAGAATGGTTTTAAATGCTATAGATGATGCTTTATGCAGAGGCTTTGTTGTAATGGTGCAAAAAGAAGTTGCTGAGAAATTCTGTGCTAGGGTTGGCGATAAGGAATTTAGCTCACTATCTATTATATCAAATTTAAATGGCGATATGCAGCTTTTATTTGATGTTTTAAAGACTTCATTTATTCCACCGCCAAAGGTTACTTCATCTGTCATAAAATTTATAAAAAAAGATGAAAAAATTTTGGATAGTTCGGATTATCTTAAATTTAAAGATTTTTTAAAAACTTGTTTTTTAGCACCGCGAAAAACATTGATAAAGAATTTATCATCAAGTTTTTCTAAAGATAAATTAAATGAAATTTTTTTAAATTTAGATATACAACCTACAGCAAGAGCCCACGAAATAGATGCCACCGTATATACAAAAATTTTTTTAAATTTAAAGGCAGAAAATGGAAGAAAAGGAAGTAACAAATAGTAATTCTAATCAAGAAGAGAGAAGATTTAACAAACAAAATAGATACAAAAGACATAAAAAAAATCTTCAAAGACAGCTGAAAAATAGTGAAAATAGCGATGAAAATACAAAAAAAACAAATGAAAATGCTGATAAAAACAGTGCGCCAATAGACACAGCAAAAAAGAAAAAAAGACACAGCAAAAAAAATACCGTTAATATAAAATTAAATGGCAATGAAGAGTGGCAAGTAAATATAAATAGTGCAGTAGAATCAAACTTAGCTATGCATGATTTACGCCTTAATCCGCTTAAATACTACAATAATACTCAAAACACTATTCGTATAACTCCGCTTGGCGGACTTGGCGAGATTGGTGCAAATATGACTGTTTTTGAGACAGATACAAGTGCGATTATAGTTGATGTTGGGATGAGTTTTCCGGATGAAAATATGCTTGGTGTTGATATTTTGATACCTGATTTTGACTATATAAGAAAGATAAAAAATAAAATAAAAGGTATCATTATAACCCACGCTCACGAAGATCATATCGGTGCGATGCCTTACTTTTTTAAAGAATTTAAATTTCCTATATATGCTACGCCTCTCCCACTTGGAATGATATCAAATAAATTTGACGAACATGGATTAAAGGCTGAAAAATCTTACTTTAGACCGGTTGAGAAGCGTAAAATTTATGAGATAGGGGATTTTAGTATAGAGTTTATCCATATAACACACTCTATCATAGACGCTTCAGCTCTTGCAATTACTACAAAAGCTGGAACTATCATACATACTGGCGATTTTAAAATAGATCATACGCCAATAGACGGCTATCCAACGGATTTAAATCGTCTTGCTTATTATGGTGAAAAGGGTGTTTTACTTTTGATGAGTGATAGCACAAATTCTCACAAAGAAGGTTTTACAAAAAGCGAAAGCAGTGTAGGAAATACCTTTGATGATATTTTTAGTAAGTCAAAAGGTAGAGTTATAATGAGCACATTTAGCTCAAATATACATAGGGTTTATCAAGCCATAGAAAGAGGGTTAAAATATAATCGCAAAATTTGTGTTATAGGTCGCTCAATGGAAAGAAATTTATTTACTGCAATGCAACTTAACTACATAAAAGTAGATAAAAAGTATTTTATAGATGCTGATGAGGTTGTTAAGTATCCAGATAATGAAGTTTTGATAGTAACAACTGGCTCTCAAGGAGAGACAATGAGTGCACTTTATAGAATGGCAACTGATGAGCATAAATACATAAAGATAAAACCAAGCGATCAAATCATCATATCAGCCAAAGCAATTCCTGGAAATGAAAGTAGTGTTTCAACTGTGTTAAACTATCTTTTAAAAAGTGGAGCAAGCGTTGCTTATCAAGACTTTAGTGAAATTCATGTCTCAGGACACGCCGCAAAAGAAGAGCAAAAACTTATGATAAGGCTTATAAAGCCTAAGTTTTTCTTACCGGTTCATGGTGAATATAATCACATTGTAAAACATAAAGAAACAGCAATTTCTTGTGGTATAAATGAAGCAAATATTTACCTTATGAATGATGGCGATCAAATGGAAGTGTGTGGAAAATACTTAAAGCGTGTTAAAACCGTAAAAACTGGTAAAGTTTTTATAGATAATCAGATAAATAAACAAATTAGCGATAATGTCGTTATGGATAGGCAAAATTTAGCAGATGCAGGCGTTGTTATTATCATAGCTCAGATTGATAAATCTCAGAGAAAGCTTATAAAAACTCGCGTTATGAACTATGGTCTTACAAACGATAAGCAAAACTCAAATTTAACAAAAGAGATGGAAGAGACGCTAATTCAATTTTTAAGCAATGTCAAAGATGAAGCCATGTCTGATCAAAAAATGTTAGAAAACCAGATTCGCCAAGTTGTAAGAAAACATATATTTAGAAAAACTAAAAAATATCCTATCATTGTTCCAGTTATTTATCTAATGTAAAGGCATAAAATGAGTGAAATTTTAGAAATAGCAAGAGAAGTTTTAAGGCTTGAAGGAAACGAACTTTTACGCAATGCTGATATTATCGGAAATGATATAGAAGATGCTATAAATTTGATAAATGATTGTAAGGGCAAAGTTGTAGTTACTGGTGTTGGAAAAAGCGGGCATATAGGAGCCAAAATAGCTGCAACTTTGGCAAGCACGGGAACACCTAGCTTTTTTTTGCACCCAACTGAGGCTATGCACGGAGATCTTGGTATGCTGCAAAGCGAAGATATCATACTTGCCATATCATTTAGCGGCGAAAGCGATGAGCTTATAGACATAATGCCGCACATAAAAAGATATGGCAATAAAATCATTGCTATGGCAAAAGATAAAAATAGCTCACTTGGTAAATTTAGTGATGCATTTATCAAAATTGATATATTAAAAGAAGCGTGCTCAATAGTAGCAGCTCCTACGGTTTCTACGACATTAACACTTGCACTTGGCGATGCGTTAGCCGTGTGTTTAATGAGAAAAAATAGTTTTAAAAAAGAAGATTTTGCAAATTTTCATCCTGGTGGAAGTTTGGGTAAAAGGCTATTTTTAAAAGTAAAAGATGTAATGCAAAAAGCACCTTTACCTATCGCACAAAGTGATATTAGTTTAAAGTTAGCCATAGATACAATGACGCATGGTAAACTCGGCTCTGTTTTGCTGACAGATAAAAATGGAAATTTAGAAGCTATTTTAAGTGATGGTGATTTGCGTAGAGCTTTGATGAAAGAAAATTTTGATATCAACGATAAAGCCATAAATTACGCTACCAAAAATCCAAAAGTTATAACAAATGCGGATATGCTTGCTTATGATGCATTAAAAATCATAGAAGAGTATAAAATTCAGCTTTTAGTTGTGGTGGATATTGCAAATAATCCACTTGGGGTTTTACACATTCACGAACTAACAAAATTAGGATTATAAAAATGCAAAAAATGAGGTTAAATAAATTTATATCTCACAATACAAGTTATTCAAGAAGAGAAGCAGACGAGCTTATAAAAAACTCAAAAGTTAGCGTAAATGGTAGAATTATCAATGATTTTATAGAAGTTAGCGGCGAAGAAAAAATACGCATAAATGGGCGATTGGTAAAGCTTAAAAAAGATTTTACGATGATTGTTTATAACAAGCAAAAAGGCGAGTTAGTAACAAAAAAAGACGATCGTGGTCGTCGCACGATTTATGATAGCCTACCAAGCGGTTTTAGTAAATTTGTTAGCGTTGGGCGTTTGGACTTTGCAAGTGAGGGACTCTTGCTGCTAACAGACGCACCAGCTATCGCAACTGCATTAACAAACAGCGATTTAGAACGAGAGTATTATCTTAAAATCAAAGGTGAGATTACAGATGAGGTTAAAACCGCGATGAAAGAGGGCTTTTTTGCAAAAGATGCAACAAAGGGAGCTCATGCGAAAACTACGATAAAATCGATGGAGTTTAAGCCATTTGTTGCATACGATATCTTTGGTTCAAGCGGCGGATACACGAAACTTAGAGTTATGATAAATGAGGGTCAAAATAGAGAATTACGCCGCTTTTTTGGCTATTTTGATCTTGAAGTAATGGATTTAAAACGCGTAAGCTATGGCATAATCGAGCTTGGAATGCTAAAAGAGGGTAAATGGAGATATTTTACCAATAGCGAATATGAAGAACTTCGTGGGTTTTTGAAAGAAAATGGGGTAAGATATTAAGGGTTTAAAATGAAGAGTTTTGATAAATTTTGTTATCCAGTTTTGAAACTTATGAGCGATAAAAAAGAGCGTAAAAAAGGTGAAATTTGCGAAATTTTAGGTGCAAATTTAACTGAAAATGATAGAAATTTACTCTTAAAAGGCGGTAAAAAACTTTATGTAGATCGTATAGGTTGGGCTATTAGCTATCTTTCATACACTAAAAATTTAGATGATAAAAACCGCCTTTTAGTGCGGGTTTCAAGAGCGACTTATAAAATTACGTCGCTTGGGCTTGAAATTTCAAAAAATGAAACTAAATTCAGTGAGTGGTTTAATAAAATTTATAATAAAAGTCATCAAATAAATGAAATTCAAACTCCAAACGAGCAGATTGATAAGGGTATTGACGACCTAAATGACGATTTAAAAAGCGAATTGATAGAGAAAATTTTAGAAAAAGAGCCTGAATTTTTCGAGCAATTTGTAACAAAACTTCTAAATAAAATGGGATATGGTTACAAACTTGGCGAAACTACACAAAAAACAAGGGATGGCGGAATTGACGGCGTTGTAAATGAGGATATTTTGGGCTTTTCTAAAATATACTTTCAAGCTAAGCGTTATAGGGACAATAAAGTTGGCATTAATGATATAAAACAATTTGTCGGCACATTGGTAGATAAGCAGACTAAAAAGGGGCTATTTATCACAACCTCTACCTTTTCGGATGATGCGATAAAATACGCAAATAATCAAGTAGCAACCTCTCTCGTGCTTGTTGATAAAAATATTTTGGCAGATTTGATGATAAAATATAAAGTCGGTGTGCAAATCAAAGAGATAAAAGAAATTTGTCAAATTGATAATGATTTTTTCGAAGGCGACGAATGATTTTCATAACAGGTGACACGCATGGCGGATATCCAAGGGATTGTGCGAAATTTGACCGCTTTGATGATAGTAAATTAAGCAAAGATGATTTTTTGATAATTGCAGGTGATTTTGGCTTTATTTGGGAATCTGTAAGCGACTATAAAGAGAAAAAATGGCTGAAATATTTTGATACATTCAAATGCACTGTTTGCTTTATTGATGGAAATCACGAAAATTTCACGCGTCTTAATTCTTATGAAATTTGCGATTTTAATGGTGGAAAAGCACACAAAATCAGTAAAAATATCTATCACTTAATGCGTGGCGAAATTTTTACGCTAAATAAACGGAAAATTTTCACAATGGGTGGAGCTTTAAGTATAGATAAAGATTATAGAACACCAGGAATTTCGTGGTGGGAAGAGGAGCAAATAAGTGAAAATGATATGCTAAATGCATGGGAAAATCTAGCTAAATTTGATTTTAGCGTGGATCTTGTCATAACTCACACTGCTCCAAATCATTTACTTAGTGATATTATGGAGTTTAATTTGTCGCAATTTTATGATGAGGCAAATTTGCAACTTGAAAAAATTTATGCCAAAATTAACTTTAAAAAGTGGTATTTCGGTCATTTTCACGACGATATGATTGTAAATTCTCGCTTTCGCTGTGTTTTCCACGATATAGTTCAAGCTTAATGGGGTTAAAATGAAAACAAATGCTGCTAGGATACTAGATGGTTTGAAAATATTATATGAGATAAAAGAGTACGAAGTTGATAAAGATTATTTAGATGCAGTGCATACGGCTAGTAAAACCGGCATTAGCATAGAAAAAGTATATAAAACCATAGTTTGCAAAGCAGACAATGAGTATATAGTTGCTTGTTTGCAAGGCGATTTGAGTTTAAATTTAAAAGCATTGGCAAAAATTGCTGGGGCAAAGAGATGTGAGCTTATAAATTTAAAAGACATAACAAAAATAACAGGATATGTAAGGGGTGGTTGTTCGCCACTTGGTATGAAAAAACATTTTAGAACTTTTATAGATGAAAAAATTTTATCTCAAGAGCAAATTTGTGTAAGTGCTGGCATTCGTGGCAAGCAAATTTATCTTAAACCAAATGATCTTATAAAAGCAACAAATGCCACACTTTGTGATATTACGCAAGATTAAATTTAAAAATCTTTTTTGCTAAATAGCGTTCCACCACTTTGTTTGTTGTGTAGTAAAAAGTCTTTTGCTACACTTAAATCAAATCCACTTGCCAAAAACATTTCCTTGTTATTTTTGAGTAAAAAATCAGCAGCTTTTAGTTTTGTTGTGATTCCGCCAGTCCCCATTTGGCTTCCTGGAAGTGGTTTTTGGTTTAATTCATCTTCGTTTATCTCTTTTACTAGGGGGTGAATTTTTGCGTTTGGATTTTTTCTTGGATCATCATCATAATATCCATCTATATCGCTTAAAATTACGAGCAAATCGGCATCAAAGTAATTTGCTACACTTGCACTAAGCCTGTCGTTATCTCCATAAACTATCTCTTCTATGGCTGTTGCGTCATTTTCGTTTATGATAGGTAAAACATTATTTTTAAGAAGTCCATCTATGGCATTTTTTGCATGAAGAGTTCTTTTTCTAGAATCAAAATCCATTCCTGTTAATAAAATTTGCGATGCTAAAACTTTATGTTTAGAAAGAAATTTACTATAAATTTCCATTAAATATGGCTGCCCGATGGCTGCGAGAATTTGCTTTGCTACAACCCCATCTTTTGATATGTGTAATTTAACTCTACCCGCACTTGCAGCACCAGAGCTAACCAAAATAACTTCATATTTTTGCCTTAATTGTATTAAAAATTCGCATAAATTTTCAACTCTTTCTTCGCTAATGTGATCAACTTCGCTAATGATATGAGAACCTACTTTGATTACAATTTTTTTCATTTTTTACCTTTAAATTTATAAAAACTATAAAATTATTTATTTTTTAAAATTTCAATTATAGCCCATTTAAGCTCATTGATATTAAAATTCGTGGCACTTGATATGGGCATTACAAAACACGGTTTTGAGCTGTCTAATTCCTCAAAATTTTGTTTTTGGGTAAAATTAAATTCTTTTAAAAAATCTCTGTATTTTTGCTCAAAATTCTCACAAGCATCGATTCTTGTTATTGCAATTGCAAATTTTTTTTCATAAAGTTCTTTTGAAAATTTTTTTAATTCATATTTTAAAGCATTGTATTGTTCACTTAGTGTTCTATAATTGGCACTATCTATCATATAAAGCAGTATTTGAGTTCTTTGAACATGTTTTAAAAACTTAAGTCCAAGACCTTTTCCCTCACTTGCTCCGTCTATTATACCTGGTATATCTGCCATTATAAATTTAGAATACTCATCAACTTCAACCATACCAAGCTTTGGTGTTAGTGTGGTAAATTCATAATCTGCGATTTGTGGCTTTGCGTTTGATATGGTAGAAATTAGCGTAGATTTGCCAACATTTGGAAAGCCAAGCAAACCTACATCGGCAATTAATTTTAGCTCAAGTCTTATATTTAGCTCTTCGCCAGGAATTCCTGGTTGTGCATAAGTTGGGGCTTGGTTTATAGAGTTTTTAAAATGCACATTGCCAAGTCCGCCTTTGCCACCTTTAAGTATAAGTTTTTTCTCTCCCTCATTTAGCATATCAAGTAGTATTTCACCGCTATTGTCATCATATACAATGGTTCCTGGCGGAACTATTAAGATTAAATCCTCTCCTCTTTTTCCTGTTCTTTTTTTACCCTCACCGCCTTTGCCATTTGAAGCTTTTAGAAGTTTTTTTCCTTTATATTTTGCAAGAGTATGTGTGTTATTATCAACTAAAAAATATACATCGCCACCATCGCCACCATCGCCACCATCTGGACCGCCAAGCTCAATAAATTTTTCTCTTCTAAAACTTGATGCCCCAGAACCGCCATTGCCGGATTTGATTTTAAATTTAACGCTATCAACAAACATTTTTTACCTTAAATAAATTTGTTGGATTATAGCAAAAGTATTTGAATATTAAATTTAGAAGAAATAAAGCCACTTAAAGCGGCTTTATTTTGCATTATTATTGTAAAAGTTTTAAAACATTTTGTTGAACAGCATTTGCTTGACTCATTGCATAACTTCCTGATTGTGCGAGAATGTTAAATTTAGAGAAATTTGCACTCTCACTAGCAAAGTCAACATCTCTGATTTGAGATTCAGCTGATTTAACATTTACTTGAGTTACTGAAATGTTATTTAATGTTGATGTTATTTGATTTTGAACAGAACCCATATCAGCCCTAATTGCATCAAGGTTTTTAGTTGCAGTTTCAGCTATACTCATAACAGCCATTGCACCTTTTAAGGTTGTAACACCCGCTGTTTTATCCGAAGATACAAACTCAACATTTAAGTTTGCATTAAAGCCCATTGCCGAAGCTATATCTTTTTGTATAACACCTTTAATCTCTCTTAAAGATACAGTTTTTTGTGCTGTTGCACTTGCTTTTTCAAAGCCGATTATTCCAGCTTTTCCACCCATATTTCCACCAGAAACTATAATATCATTTCCTGAAAGCCTAATAAGGCTTAAGCGACCATAATTTTCAGTTTGACCACTAATACCTGTTGTTTTGGCATCATCTCCTGCAAGACCTTCTATTTTTATACCCCTGCCATCTCTTGAGGTTAAATTTAAGTGACCTCTACTATCAACGCTTGCTTCAACACCAGTTGTATCTTTAACAGCATTTATCGCAGCAACTAAAGCTCCTGTTGAGTCGTTTGCTTTATAATCTACTTTACCAATTGTAACACCATTTATTTTAAAAGCTGAAGTTGTTGCTCCTTCTTTGATTGCAGATTTACCAGTTGTTTGAACATTATAAGTTGCACGAATTCCTGTTTTATCACTAGCTTTGTTGATATTTTCAGCTAATACACCTATACCTGTTCCAACACTTGTTGAGATAACAGCACTTTCTATCTCATAGTCATTTACGCCATCTGCGTTTGTAAATTTTAATTTTACTTCACTAGAAGCTGTTATAACAGCACCTGTTTCAAATCTAGTTAAACCTATCTTATTTGATGTTGTAGCCCCGATAGTTGCTTTTACGGTTTCGTTTGAGAAAGCACCAATTTGAAACTCTTTATTGATAAATGTTCCAGAAAGTAACTTTTGTCCGTTAAAGCTTGTTGTATTTCCTATGTTATCAAGCGATTCCATAAGGCGAACAATATCGTTTTGTATGGCACGACGAGACTCAGTTGTTTGACCATCTTGTGCTGCTTGAACTGCTTTAGCTTTGATAGTATCTAAAATTTTAAGTTGCTCATCCATAGCTTTATCGGCAACTTTTATGATACCTATTGCATCGTTTGAGTTTGCGATAGCTTGACCAAGTGAACTTGCTTGTGAGCGTAAACTATCTGCTATTGCAAGACCAGAAGCATCATCTGCTGCGGTTTGAATTCTAAGACCAGAACTTAATCTACCTAAAGAGTTGTCTAAACTTCTATTGTTTACAACGCTGTTAGTGTGTGCATTCATTGCTGCTATATTCGTGTTAATGCGAAATCCCATTTTAAATCCTTTTACTGTTTTTACAAAATGTTAATGTAAACTTTTGTTTGAATTAATAAAGCAAAATATGTTCCATTTTTTAAAATAGCAATAAAATACATTTATATTTCAAATTTATATTTAAAAAAGATAAACTAGATATAATAAAAATATATTTGTATATTAAATTTATAGATATTAATTTATAAGGATTGGCAGTGATTTACTATACTAAAAAACGCTATATCGTGTATGTTTTAATGGCTATTTTGTTTTTTTCTTTACCATTTTTACACATAGATGGTAATCATTTTTTTCTATTAAGCTTTGATAGAAAAGAACTACATTTGTTGTTTACGAGATTTGATATGCAAGAGATGTATCTTATGCCTTTTATTTTGATAACTCTTTTTTTAAGCATATTTTTCATAACAACATTAGCTGGTAGAGTTTGGTGTGGTTGGAGCTGTCCGCAAACTATATTTAGGGTTGTTTTTAGAGATGTGATACAAACAAAATTATTAAAAATACGAAAAAGCACTGCAAATAAACAAAGTAAGCCTAAGTTAAATTTAGTAAAACAAATTATCGCTATATTTATATTTGCTTGCTGTGCTTTAATTATTGCATCAAATTTTATGCTATATTTTATACCGCCTGAGGATTTTTTTATTTATATAAAAAATCCTAGCGAACATGCTATACTTTTTGGGATAATATTTTTTCTAACGCTATTTTTGATATTTGATATTGTATTTTTACAAGAGAGATTTTGTGTGTATGTTTGCCCTTATGCAAGGATACAATCTGTAATGTTTGATAATGATACCATACAAGTTATTTATGATGAAAAAAGAGGTGGCGTTGTTTATAAAGGAAAGGAAAAAATATCAAATAAACCACTCGAAGAAGGGGCTGAATGTATAGGCTGTAATGCTTGTGTGCATATATGTCCAACACACATTGATATAAGAAAAGGTATGCAGCTTGAGTGCATAAACTGCCTTGAATGTAGCGATGCTTGTGCTAAAATCATGGATAAATTTGGTAAAAAAAGCTTGATAAACTGGACAAGCAAAAATGCTATTGAAAGTGGCAATAAAGTAAAATATTTAAGGTTTAGAACTATTGGATATATCGTTGTTATATCAATTGTTTTGTGTGTTTTAGCTTTTATGAGTACCAAAAAAGAAAATATGCTTTTAAATATAAATAGAACCACTGAGCTTTACAATATACATTTAAATGATGAAAATGTGCGAGTTGATAATGCCTATACATTTTTTATACAAAATACTAGCAATAAAAATCATGAGTATTATTTTGATGTAAATGATAGTAGAATTTCCATATCTAGACCAAGGGAGAGTATAGATATAAAAGCAGGTTCTAAGAGAAAAATTATAGTAGTTTTAAGTACAGATCAAAAACTAAGCAATGACCATAGATCTGATACTCCTTTTGATATACTAATAAATGCTTATGCTATTGATGATAGAAATATAAGTGTGGATAGAAAAACAATTTTTGTATATCCAAAACAAGAAGTTATACTTGATAAAATGAAAAAGTAGATTATGAAACAAGATGAAATTTCTATAAAAACACAAAATAGACTTGGAAAAATTTTAAAAGTTTCTTTTGATATTTTTTTACAAAAAGGGTATGCAAACACAAGCTTAAGCGATATAGTTTCACAAAGCGGAGGTTCACTTTCTACTATTTATAAGTATTTCAAAAACAAAGAAGGGCTTTTTAAGGCTATTTTAGAAAATGGTATCAAGAAATTTTATAAAGAGATTGATAAAAAAATAGATTTAAAAGAAAATCTTAGCATAGAAGAATTTTTATATAGATTTTCTGATGTTTATCTTGATACTGTTTTAAACGATAAATCGGTTATGTTTTATAGATTAGTTTTTAGCGAAGCTGCTACAAAAGATATAAATTTAAAAAAGATTATGTATGAGTATGAGCTAACATTAATAAATAAAATTTTAGTTGGTTTTTTAAAAAAAGAAGAACATGCCAATAAATTTATAGATAAAGACCTAGAATCCGTTGTTATGTCGTTTTGGTTTAGTGTAAGGGAGCCATTTTTATATAGAAGACTTCTTTTTAATCAAAATATAAAGTTAAAAAAAAGTGAAAAAGACGCACATATTCGCAAGAAAATAAATATATTTTTACACGGAAATTTAAGATAAATCCCTTATAAAATAAGGGATAATTTTATATAAGTTTTACTCCGCTTGTATCACTACAAAGCTCCCCGATAACATATCCGTCTGTTTGATTAAGGATAAAATCAACATTATTTTTATCAACACATAACACCATTCCAACGCCGTTATTGAAAGTTCTTTGCATCTCTTTTTCATCAACGCATTTTGATATAATGTTAAATATCTCAGGAGTTTTTATGGCATTTTTTTCTATTTTAGCACCAATACCATCAGGAAAAACTCTAGGTAAATTTTCAACTAAGCCACCGCCTGTTATATGTGCCATTGCATTTATTTTGTCTTTTAAATTTAAAAACTCATCTACATAAATTCTAGTTGGTTCAAGTAGAGTTTGTATGAGTGTTTTAGAGCCTATTTTCTCATCAAATTTAAGTCCAAGTTCGCTTATAACTTTTCTTGCTAAACTAAAACCATTTGAGTGAAGTCCGCTACTTGGAAGTGCTATTAATATATCGCCTTTTTTTACAAATTTACTTCTATCTATCTCATCAATTTCTGCTATACCTGTAGCAAATCCAGCTAAATCAAAATCACCATCTTGATACATTGATGGCATTTCTGCTGTTTCACCACCGATTAATGAGCATTTTGCTATCTTGCATCCCTCGCTTATACTTTTTACAACTCTTTTTGCACTATCTATGTCAAGTTTTGCTGTAGCATAGTAATCTAAGAAAAAAAGCGGTGTAGCAAAGTTGCAAATTAAATCATTTACGCACATTGCAACAAGGTCAATTCCAACGCCATCAAGCATATTTGCATCTATGGCAAGGCGAAGTTTTGTTCCAACACCATCAGTTGCTCCTAAAATTGCTGGATTTTTATATCCGCTTGGTAATCTTACCGCACCAGAAAATGAGCCAATTGAACCTATTTCATTTCCTCTAAAAGTTGATTTTACAAATGGTTTTATCTCATTAACAAAGCTATTTCCAGCATCTATATCAACTCCTGCCTCTTTGTAACTTATCATAAATTTGCCTTTTAATAAATTTGCATAATTTTAGCCAAAAGTTGATAAAATCCAAGTAAAGGATAAGAATGAAATACAAATATGCTATTGTTTTAACAGGCTGTATTGCAAGCGGCAAAAGTAGTGTTGCAAATATTTTAAAATTATATGGTTTTAAAGTAATTGATGCTGATGAGATAAGTCACAATGTATTAGATGAGTTGGCAAATGAAATAGCTCAAATTTTTGGAAAAGAGTTTGTCGATAGTAAAAAAGTAAATCGTAAAAAACTTGGCGAGTATGTTTTTAAGGATAAATTTGAACTTACTAAATTAGAAAATTTACTGCATCCGAAGATAAAAGAGAGAATTTATAAGTTAGCAGATGAGCTAGAAAAGACAAATTTTCCATATTTTGTAGATATACCGCTTTTTTATGAGAAAAAAAATTATGATTTTAATAAAGTTGTAGTTGTTTATACGCCAAAACAAACTGTGCTTAAAAGACTAACAAAAAGAGATAAAATCGATGAAAAAACTGCACTTCAAAGACTAAATTTACAAATAGATATAGAAGAAAAAAGAAAAATGGCTGATTTTGTTATAGACAATAGCGGAGATTTAAAACATTTAAATGCTCAAATAGAAAAATTTATATCAAATTTAAAAAAAATCTACTCATTTTCTTTATAATTGTTTTTAAATTTTACATAAGAAATTGCCGAATCTTTTATAGATTTTATCTCTTCATCGCTTAGTTTTCTTATAAGCTTTGCAGGATTTCCAAGTATAAGTGAGTAAGGAGGAAATTTTTTATTTTTTGTTATTAAGCTTCCAGCCCCAACTATACAATCTTCTCCTATAACCACTCCATCCATTATAGTAGAGTTCATTCCAATTAATACTCTATCTTGTATTTTACACCCATGTATCACGCAATTATGCCCTATGGTTACTTCATTTCCGATAATAACAGGAGAGCCTTCGTCTATCAAGTTGCCATTTTTATCAAATTCTCTATGCCAAACATGAATTGTGGTAAGATCTTGTATATTTGTTTTTTTACCAATTTTTATGAAATTTACATCGCCTCTTAAAACGCAGTTAAACCAAACACTGCTATCATCATCTATATGGACATCCCCGATAATTTTAGCCCCACTTGCTATGAAAACATTTTTATGAATTTTAGGTAAATTACCATTAAAGCATATATTCATTTGTTTTTCCTTTTTATATAAAAAATTTACAATATTTTACCAAATTTTGGTATACTTCGTAGAATTTTTTACTTGGATGTTTTATGGAAAATAGTTTTAGACTTTGCTTATATAGTAATGTATTTTTTGATGTGAGTTATCTTGAAAGTAAATTTGACGGTATTAAAAATTTATTCTTCTCTACTTATATTTTGCAAAATGGCGAATTTGACGATGAACTTTTTTATGAATTAAAAAATGGAAATCTTAGTGTTTTTTTGTTGGATTTATCAAAAGAATTAAATGAAGCTAAAAACATACTCAAGCTTTTGTTGGCGGAATTTTATAATTCAAAAATAGTTATAATATTTTTAGGAAATGAGTATCTTTTGGATGAACAAGAGCCAGAGTTTCAAAAATATGCTAAAGAAAATTTTAAAGTTATGTATCTTTATAACCAAGAAAATATATCAAAAGGAGTGATTAGCGAATTTGAGATTGCTAAATTTGAACTAAATGAACTTTTAGACAAATCTCTGTTTTTAAATAATGACAAATTTGTTTTAACAAATGATGAAAATACGAATTATCCAAATGCAATGGCGTTAAATGAACAGAAAATGGAAGCAAATAATGCACTTGAAATTTGGAATATAGAAGCTTGTTTAAAACATTTAAAAAATGCCTTAGAATTAAAACCTCTTGATTTTGCTTCAAATTTTTATTTTGCGTATGTTTTGATGACAAAAAACTCAAAGAAATTTTTTATAAAAATAAAAGAAGCTCTGATAAATTCTATATCAATCGCAAAAAAATCCAACGACATTAGCTCTTATGCATTATGTGCGGCATTTTTAGCTAGAGCTTATTTAATGGCAGGGAAACAAAATGAGTGTATAAGCATACTTAGCGATGCAAAAAATAGCGATGAAAACTTAGCTTTTATAAGATATGAGATGGCTAAATTTTTAGTGTTAAAAAAGAGATTTGATGAAGCTAAAAATGAACTAGAAAATGCATTTAGATTTAATGTAGATACTCTTAAACTAATAAAAAAAGACCCATTTTTTAATGATTATGCGGAGTTAAGAGATGATTTGTTAAAAAAAGAAGACATTATTTCAAGCATGGATGAATACAAAATTAATTTTGTTGATAAGAAAATAAAAAAAGATGATGAAAAGCCAAATTTTAATATAGAAAATGAATCAAAAAAAAGCATATTTGAACAATTAAGCTATATAAAAGAGTCTTTAGATGAGATGGAGTTTGATGAAGAAAATTCTAAATTACACAAAGATGAGTTTATAAAATTTATATCAAATAAAAGTAAAGAAAGTTTAGAATTTGAAGAGAAGAAAAAAGCGGTAAAAATAGAACATTCATCAAATTTAGAAAGCTCTAATCTTAAATTTTATAACAATCTATTGTCTTTAAAAAATAAGAAAAAACAGAGTTTAAAAAGCTTTTTTATAACAATAGGTTTTATTTTTATAATAATGCTTGCTTTGTGTTTTCTTTTGTCGCAGAAAAATGGTGGATTTCATATAGGGTTTTTTATCATAACTACGGTAATTGCACTTGGTGCTGTTATCATAGGTGGTAGCTTAATAAATAAAAAATATGATAAAATGATATCCATAAATTCGCAAAATAGACAAGATGCACAAGATGAGCTTGAAGATATTTATAAACAAAATATCAAAGAAATTTCGCAAAAACAAGATGAAACACTAAAAAATTTATATGAAAACAGTATAAAAGAAAAATTACTTAACATAAAAAACAGCATTGAATCATTTGAAAATATTTATATAAATAGTGGCAGCATTAAAACGATATTTTCTAGTTTAAAAAATGCTACTCAAGGTGAAGTTGTAGTAGTTAGCAAAGATGATAAAGGATATGAATTAAAAGAAGATTTTCCTATATCTTTAGAGATAAATAAAACAGATGGACATTTTTTAGCAAAAGTAGTATATAAAGACCAAAACGAGATAGTATTGTCTCGTTTTGGAGCTTATAAAGACTAAGCTTTTTTGGCTTCTGGATGAACTTCGTTGATATAAAATCTAACTGATTCTAAGGCTTCTTTTTTAGACCATTCATAAGCTTTTGAAACAAATTCCCAGTTTATGTGGTTATAAAATTCTTCAAGATATTTTGCTCTTGCGTTTCTAAAATCTATATAATAAGCATGTTCCCAAACATCTACAACAAGAAGTGGAACTTTGCCATCTGTGATAGGTGTAGCAGCATTGCTTGTGCCTACTATTTCTAACTTATTATTTTTTAGATTATGAACTAACCAGAGCCAACCAGAGCCAAAAAGTCCAGTTGCAGCAGCTATAAATTCTGATTTAAAATCTGTAAAGTCTTTTTCTAGAACCTCTTTTAGCTCACTACTCATAGATGATTTTTTAGCAATACAATCCCAATAAAAATCATGATTATAAACTTGTGCGGCATTATTAAAAAGTCCCCCTTCTGATTTCATTATGATGTCTAGTAAATGATCATCTTTTAAAGGACTATTTTCTAGTTGTTTATTTAGATTATTTATATAAGTTTGATGATGTTTTCCATAATGGAAAGAACAGGTTTCTTCGCTTACAACTCCACTAATATCTTTTGGTTCAAAAGGCAATTTTCTTAACTCAAACATTTTTTCTCCTTATTAAAAATATTAAAACTATTATACATAATAATGGTAAACTAAAAATAAAAATTTTTCTAATTAATAAATTTTATTATATGAGTTGATTTGTGAAATTTTAAATTTGAGAAAATGAAAAATAAGAAGTAGAGTAGGGGAGAAAAACTCCCCAAATATATTATCTTTTTGAGAATTGCGGGCTTCTTCTAGCCTTTCTTCTACCATATTTTTTACGCTCAACAACACGACTATCTCTAGTTAATAAACCTTTTGGTTTTAATAAAGCTCTGAAATCAGCATCCATTGAAGCAAGAGCTCTTGAAATTCCGTGTCTTAAAGCTTCAGCTTGTGCATTATAACCACCACCAAGTGTTTGTGCTTTGATATCCATAGAAGTTTCTTGTTTTGTTACAAGAAGCGGTTGAACAACTTTAAGTTTAATAGCCTCATGACCGCCAAGCCAAGTGTTTAAATCCATTCCATTTACTGATATTTTACCGCTACCTGGCTTTACCCAAACCTTAGCTACGGCTGTTTTTCTTTTTCCTGTTGCATAAACTATAGCCATATTACTTTCCTTCTTTCTTTATTTGAGCGGTATGAGGATGTTCGTTTCCTTCATAAACTTTAAGTTTTTTAATCATATCTTTGCCTAATTTTGTTTTTGGAAGCATTCCGCGAACTGCAAGTTTATATAATTTTACTGGATTTTTTTCAAGTAAATCACCAAATTTTTCGCTTTTAACACTTCCAAAATATCCTGAATGTCTGTGGTATAGTTTGTCTTCAGCTTTATTTATACCAGTTACTATAGCTTTTGAAGCATTTATGATAACCACATAATCTCCACAATCAACATTTGGAGTATAGCATGGTTTATGTTTTCCGCGTAATAAAGTAGCTACTTCTGTAAGTAATCTACCAAAAATTTTGCCATTAGCGTCAATCACAACCCAGTCGCGTTTGATTTCGCTTGGCTTAGTTATCTTTGTCATAATTTAACCCTTTGCCTAAAAATATTCCGTGATTTTAGTTAAATATTACTTATACTTTGCTTAAATTAAGTTATTTATAAGAAATTTTATACAAGTTCTATTTGAGAACCATTTTGAAGTAAAAAAACAAGATATCCATTTATTTTATACTTTGGATATATGTTTTCTAAATTGGCAATATACTCTTTAACTTGAGATACATTCTCATTAAAGAAATTTTTTGAACTTTTATAATCAAATATTAAAATTTCCCTGCTATTTTCATTTATAGCAAGTAAATCTACTCTTTTTAAAACAGATTCAAATGTATAATCTTGCTCTTTTAAAAGTGTAAAACCTTGCAATAAATTTAAAAATTTCTTATTTTTTATAAGCATTTTTACTCTGTTTTTTATATCTTTTATCTCATTTTCATCTAAAAGCGATCCATATCTGTTTTCAAGTATAATGTAGGCATTTTGTAAATTTTCTTCATCAAATTGATTCATCATTTCTATCATAAAATGAAGTGCGGTGCCAAAAAGTGCTGATTTGAAATTTAACTCTTTTTCTTCTTGTAAATTTATGAGATTTTGTCTATTTATGTTTATAAAATTTATTTTTTCATCTTCTTGAGTTTGATTTGCTTTTGTATCTGCAAATTTCCTCATATTTCCTATGATTTTATCTTCTAAATCAAGAATTTTTACTTCTTGTTTGTTTGATATGTATTTTTTAAATAGCGAAGGTGAGTTGCCGTTTGCATCGCTTTTTGCGATTATTATAAGTGAATTTTTAGCTCTTGTAAATGCTACATAAATTTGATTTATTTTATCTTCATCATCAAGTGTTTTGGATAATGTTTTTAAATTTACAAATTTACTATCTAATTTTTCAAAAACTTTATCATTTAGCCTTATCTCCCAGTTATTATTTGATATATCGTATTCAAACAAAAATTTAGGCGAGCGATTGTTCTCTTTGCCAATCATATCAACAACTATAACATGCTTAAACTCAAGTCCTTTTGAGCTATGAACGCTCAGTAAATTTACGCCATCTATGGCTTCGTTTATGCTTTTTTCTTTTTCATTTTCTATATTTAAAATAAATTGAATAAAATTTTCATATTTTCCGACTATTTCAAAAAATCTAAGCATATTTTTATCGCTAAAATCTAGCTTTAACTCTTTTGCCATTTTGTATAAAGTATCTTTTAAATTTAAATTAAAATTTATCTCAATTTTGCTTGGAGCTTCGTCATAAAATGCCTGTAAGTTATATAAATAGTAGTTGTCGTTAAAATAACAAAATTTGGCATATTCTATAAGAATCCTGACATATTTTGAGTTTATTATCAAAACAGAACTTTGCGATACAGCTTTTATGTCATTGTTTTGTAGGTAAGTTTTTATATTTTCTATATCATTGTTTTTCCAGCATAATATAGCGATTTGATTTTCAGGTATATTATGTGATTTTAAGAAATTTACTTTATCTAAAATTTTCTCATAAATTTTTTCTTTTTCACATGAGCAAATTTCGATATATCCATCATCTTGATTATTTGGTTTTTGTATTGCATAGTTTTTTATAACATTTTTAAATGTATCATTTACAAACTCAACTAAACATTTATCGCTTCTATAATTTGTATCTAAGTTGCTAAATTTTATCTGTTTATAATCACTTTTTAGTTTATCAAAAAGCTCTTTTTTCCCGCCGCGAAACCTGTAAATACTCTGCTTTATATCTCCAACATAAAAGAAACTTCCGATGCCATTTTGTCCTATTCCGCTTATACACTCTTCTATCAAGGGCTTAATAATGTTGTATTGAAGCACATTTGTATCTTGAAACTCATCTATCAAAATATCTGTTATCTTAGAATCTAACCTAAAATACAGCATTTCGCGGTAGTTTTGTGTGTTTGTAAGCTCATAAGTAAGTTTTGAAATATCGGTAAAACTTAGTAAATTTTTATTTTTATTTAGCTCAAACCTTGCTAATTTATATCTTTTGACAATTTCAAATAGTTCTTTTAGCTTATAAGCTTCAAATTCTTTGAAATAAATCTCAGCACTATCCATAAATGCGTTAAATTTTGCAATAAACTCTTTGTTATCTTTTATATTTTTAAAGTAGTTTTTTTCTAAATCAACATTTAGTATAAAATCTTTTATATTTTTATCAAATAAATTTATATAGCGAGCGTTGCTACTAAGCGTTATGGCGTATGTTTTTAGGTCTTGAAAATTTTGCAATATTTTTTGATCGTTTGGAAAATTTACATTATTTACAAAATTTATATCGTTTAAATTTTCATATATTGCATTTATCGTTTCAAAAAATTCTAGCTGATTATCTCCACTAAATTTTATATATGAAGCTATTTTTTTTATGAGGTTATCATTTGCGTTTTGGACTAAAATATTTATAGTTTCATCATATAAGTTGTCTGTAATTTCAAAATCCGGCATAAGTCCTAAATTTAGAGAAAATAGTCTTAAAATAGAGCTAAAAAACGCATCAAAAGTTTGTATTCTTAGCTCACTTGATAAAAATCTCTCTTTTGCTTTATCGCGCAAATTTATGATTTCTTGCTCACTTTTATTTAGAAGTTTGCAAATTTCATTTAGTTCAGCTTTTTTGGTATGTAAATTTAAAAATGTTTGCGATATGCGAGTTTTCATCTCATTTGTTGCTTTTTTTGTAAATGTTATGGCTAGTATTTTTCGCATATCTCTACCCATTAGCACCAAAGCTATGTATCTAACACTTAGTTTAAAGGTTTTTCCGCTTCCAGCACTAGCTCCAAGTGCTTCGTAAAAATCTATCATATCAACTCTTTTTTACATATTAGTGTGTATGGGCAATATTCGCATTTTGATAAATTTCTTTCGAAATTAACACGGTTTTGAAATTCGGTTTTTAACTCATCTAGCTTCTCTTTTAGCTCTTCTTTACTTTTTGTTTTTTTAGGTTTTATTAATGAAAAAGTATCTTTTAAGTCATAATAATAACTCTCATTTGCACCGCTTAAAAGCTCGTAAAAAACTAGTTGAAAGCTGTTTTCTTTTATTTTTCCACTTTTATAGTCTATAACTGCGTAATTGCCGTTTTTTACATCTATTCTATCGATAATTCCTTTTAAATTTACTCCATTTATATTAGCGTTTAATTCTTTTTCTAATGCAAATATGCCCCATCCATCACTAAATCTTTGATTTTCATTTTTTTCAAAAGTATCAAGAGATAGTAAAATAAGCTCTTTTTGTATTTTATATCTGTTTTCACATTCATTTAAAAATATCTTTTCAAACTCATTTTTATCAAATATTTTATGTGTGTCATAATAATTTTTTAAACTATTATGAAGTATGGTTCCAAATGGTTTTTCGTTGGTATTTGGTGGATATAAATTTTTTATGTATTTGTAAAAATACATTCTTTTGCACTCTAAAAAGCATTCGAGTCTGCTAAAAGATAGAGGGTTTTTAAAAAAATCATGCTTTAATACTATTTCATCTTTTTTTAAATTTATTGTATTTGGTTTAAAAAAACAAAGAGAATTTAGATAAGATTTTTGCGTATAAGCTTCTAAATTTTGATACGAAAGTTCATCTAAAAACCTAGATTTCATACTTTGTTCGTCTTCTATGTAAGAAATATAAATATGTTTTGCGTTTCTAAAAAGCTCTTTATAATAAAATCTTTGTAAATTTTCTCTATCAAAATATGTAACAAGACCCGCTTTTTGCCTTATTTGAGAGTTTAAAAATAGCTCTCCTACATCTCTTTTTGGCACCAAATGATCGTTAAAACTTACTACTATCACAGCTTCGTATTGCAAGGATCTGCTTTCTAATATCCCTTGAACTGTAACTTCGCCGCCACCTGTTATACTAAGAGATTTATTTGCTAATCTTAGTTTTAAAAGTTCTAATATCTCTTTTAAATTTAAATTTTCAAATTTAAGTAGCGAGTTTATATATATTTTCTCATTTTCTATAAAATTTTTACTTTCAAAATCAAGTTGCAAGTTTTCGCACAATAAATTTAAAATATCAGTAAAATTATCATAATCGCAACTATTTAAAAAATATTTCTTTCCTAAATTTAAAATGTCATCACTGATATTAAAACTATCTTTAAAATACTTTATGTTATTTTCATCAAATTTACTATCTAAAATATCCATAAAAACAGATAATTTTTGAAAAAAAAGAGTATGTTTGAAGCTAGATCCCATAGCGAAATTTAGCATATTAAATCTATCGTGAATTTTTAAAACTTCACTAAAACTTTCATCTGGAAGTATGACTACGATATTGCTCGGGTTAATTCCAATATTTACTAGATGCGAAATTCTCTCAAAAACAAAAGCACATTGAGTAGAGTATAAATCAAATTTACTAACATATATATGATTTAAATTTGGCAATGCTTGGGAATTTGTGATACATTTTTTGTTTAAATTTATCTCATATAACATATTTTCTTTTAAATTTATCTCATATAACATATTTTCTTTTAAATTTAAGTTGTATAATTTTTCAACTTTTTTATATGTTTTTTGATTTAAATTTGTTGCTTTTAGTTTTATAATAATTTCGCAATAAGATGATATTTTTGTAATCAAATCCCATTCAAAATTACTTAGCACACCATCTATATTTATAAAAATTTGACTAAATCTTTTTACATAAGCTTCATTTATCTCATATAAATTTGGTAGTGTAATATCATCGTATAGTTCGTTTTTTTCAAGCTCATTTATATAGTTTTTATAAAGTTGATCTAGTATTTTTAAATGCTCGTCAAAATTTGCGTATGTATCGTAATTTTGTAGAGACAAAATTTCCACACCTTCGTTTGAAAGTTCTTTAAAAAATGAAAAAATATAGTCGCTATTTTTTAAAAATGCAAAAAATTCCTTTGGAATTCCAAGTTTATCGTGTAAATTTTGTGTGTTTTTGCAAGCTTTTCTCATTAAAAGCAAAGCGCCTATATCGCTTGCTTTTTTTCTATTTTTTACTAAGACTATATTTTTTTCAAACTCGCCTATGGTTATTGCTTTTGGAAGTAGTGAGTTTGTTTTTAGATGAGATTTTATAAATTCTCTTATAGCCCTAGTTGTAGAAAATACATATAGATTAGTTTGCATATAGCTCGTATTTATAAAAACTTATGGAATCTTTTGAGCTTGTTAGCTTTAACATAAGTTGCCAACGACCTATTTTATCTGGATTTATAGATATATCAAATCCATCTTCTTTTGTCGCTATATCTAATTTTTTATTAAAATCATTGGTATCTGGCTTAGTTAGTAAAGCTTCTATGGTTATATCATTTATAGATTTATTAGATTTTGGAGTTAGTTTAAAAGATAATAAATTTTCTTTGTTTGTTTTTATATCTAAAACCTCAAAAGTTTGATTTGTATTTGGGTTTTTATATGTTCTTAAATTTAAATTTTTTAATTCGAAATCAAATTCACTTTTAAATTTTTTATCTTTTTGCTGTATATCAAAGAAGTTGTTTTCAACATTTTGATATTTTTCAAAATAAAAATTATCCATATGAACTGGGTTTTTAGTGCCAATTATGATGGTTATAATACAAGCAATTATGATAGCACAAAGTGAAAGTGCTATACCATAAGGCCAAAATGTTTTTTTATTTTGCATATTTTTTCCTAAATTTATAGTATAAAAATGCAAAAACTACAACCAAAATTCCGCAGTAAAATATAGCTCTAAATACATTTATGGTATTTTTATTTGAGTTTCCAATAGCATTTTTAAGTTCTATTTTTCTGTATTGAGCGATTTGCTCTACAATATCTGCATATCCATTAAGTAAGGCTGCATCATAAGATGGAGCACTATCTTTTTTTGTATTTGCAAGGATTGGTATTATCGTTCCTCTTCCTGGAATTACACTTAAAATTTGCTCTTTGTCAAATTCTTTTAAAAGTTCTTTATTGCTTTCATAAATATCAACTAAGTGATCCTTTTTTACTAATGATAAAATAACATAAGGTTTTTTTATATTTGACGCATATGAAAGAGTTATATCTTTTAATTTTTTTTCATTTAAGCTGTCTATGGCTACAATGCCAACAAATACTCCGCTTTTTGCAAGCATTTCATTACCAATAGACGATATTTTTTCAACCAAAGGTGCTTTTAAAATTTCATCATTAGCTAAGACAAAATCATCTGCATTTAAGATAGTAGAAAAAAAAAGAGTAACTATAAAGCTACTCTTTATAAATATTTTAATCACAATTTATCCAACAAATAGGTGATTTGGAGTAAGAACTGCCCACGCACAAACTGCCGCTGATACAATAAGTCCTATAACTATAAGATATTCAAATACACTTGACATTTTTTCTCCTTATTTTATAACCATATGTTTTTCGCTGTCTTTGCTGAATTTTTGTATATTTTCAGCTTTTTCAAGACTATATGGTTTTTGCATAACACTTTGTTGCTCACCAATTCCAAGATAAGTTAATACACCAAGTATGCTAAGAAGCAAAACAGTTGCGATAAGCATTCCTGTTATTCCGTGAATTGAAAAAATACTTCTATTTTGATTTTCCATTATTTAGCTCCTTATTTTGAAAGCGAAAGCACATATTCGCCAACAGCTTTTTTCTGCACTTCGTTTAATCTACCATCTGTAAATTGAGGCATATTTCCTATTATACCTTTTTTACCTCTTTGTAATACATCTATCACAAACTCGCTTGAGCCGTATTTTGATAAATCTGGAGAAGAACCTTCCATGCCTTTACCATCAACGCCATGACAAGCTGTACAAGTTGCATCAAAAATAGATTTTCCTTGCGCTATTATATCAGGACTTGCTGAAGTTGATTTTATAGGTGAAATTTCTTTTGCTACATAAGCAGCAACAGCTTTTGCATCAGCTTCGCTTACAAGACCAGCAGGCATTTCGCCAAGAGGATAGTTAAGACCTTTAGAGCCTTTTATTAAGCTGTGAACTATACCTTCTTCATTTCCCCACATAGTAAGATCCATAGCTTTGCCATCCATTCCATTCCCGAGAATTCCATGGCATGCTGAACATTGAACAAGAAAAATTCCCTCGCCCATAGCGTGTAAAGTTTTTTCATCAGCATTTGCAAATTTAGCTTTAAATTTATCATTTGCTATAGATGTTTCTTCGTTATATTCACCGATTTGTGAGTATGAGTTTAGAGGATACCCTATCAAAAAATACCATATCGCCCATACAATAAGTGCAAAAAAAGTAACAGCCCATCCCAATGGAAGTGGATTTAAATATTCGCCTATTCCATCCCACTCATCACCACTAAGCTCAGAGTCCGGTCTTTTTTCTTTCATTTGCTTCATATATAAACCAACAACAAATACTGTTAATATTATTATTGCTATGGCACCAATTATAGAAAGCAAATTTATGTTGTCTTCTAAGTTAAACCATTTCATATTTAATTCCTTGTTGTGTTATTGTTTTGATTTTGGGAAATAGGCTCTATTGGTCTTTCGTTTAATTCATCATCAAGTGCCAATTTAGAGTATTTCTCATAATTTCTTCTTCCTTTTTTTTCAGATTTTATAAGATGGTAAAAATACCCATATAAAACTACAACTAAAAACACTATAAAGAAGAAATATCCATAAGCTTGTAACTCTCTTAAAGTCTCTATTTCCATAACAAAACCTTATTTTAAGCTATTAAGGTAAGCAATAAGAGCTACTATTTGTCTTATCTCACCTCTTTCAAAAGCATCTTTAACATCTTGATCTTTCATATCATTTACTATTGCTTCAGCCTCAGCTTTTACTTGTGCTTTAGCTTCGTCCCAAGTTCCAAGTTTTGGCATTCCTTCCATATCATAAGGAACATTAAAGGCTTTTTTAACAGTTAATGCTTCAGCATATGCAGTTTCTATGTCTGCATTTTTGCTAAACATATGCTTATAAGCTGGCATTAACGAGCCTGGAACTACTGAAGTAGGATCTTTCATATGATTTTCGTGCCAATCTGTAGTTCTATAATTTCCAACTCTGAAAAGATCTGGTCCAGTTCTTTTTGATCCCCATAAAAATGGTCTATCATAAGCGTATTCACCGCTTTTTGAGTAAGCACCATATCTATCAGTTTCTGACTTAAATGGTCTAATAAGTTGTGAATGGCAAGCATTACAGCTATCTTTTATATAAATATGTCTTCCTGCAAGTTGCAAAACAGTATAAGGTTTTCTACCTTCAACCGGTCTTGCTCTATCTGCAAAATCAGGTAAAATTTCTACTATACCAGCATAAGCTATTACTACAAAAACAGCAACAGCAAAGAAAAATGGATGTTTTTCTAACCAATTAAACATGTTTAACTCCTTACGCAGCCATAGGCGAAGCATTGCGCGGTTCGCTTGTTAATTCTTTATCTGATGAAACTGATTTTATGATGTTGTATGTAAACATGAAAAATCCTATAAAATAAAGAAGTCCGCCAATAGCTCTTATCCAATAATATGGTACCAAAACAGTTACTGTGTCTATAAATGAGTATGCTAAATTTCCAAACTCATCTGTAGCTCTCCACATCATACCTTGTGTTATTCCTGCTATCCACATTGAACTGAACCATAAAACTATACCTGTTGTTTGAATCCAAAATTGTGCTTCCATTAAAGATTTTGAGTAAATTTCTCTTTTAAATATTCTTGGAGTCATATGATAAAGTGCAGCCATTGTCATAAATCCAACCCAGCCAAGTGTTCCATCATGAACATGCCCTGGAATCCAGTCTGTAAAGTGAGCTAGTGCATTTACTGATTTTATAGAAAGGATTGGACCTTCAAGAGTTGAGAACATATAAAATGTTGCAGCAAGCATCATAAATTTGATTAAAGGATTTTGTCTTAATTGACTCCATTCACCTTTCATTGTAAGAAGTATATTTATAGCTGAACCCCAAGATGGAAGTATAAGAACAACAGAAAAAATTGATCCCATTGTTTGCATCCAATCTGGAACGGTTGAGTATATAAGGTGGTGTCCGCCTGCCCATAAATATACAAACATTAATCCCCAAAATGAAAATAGCGAAAGCTTATAGCTAAATATAGGTTGACCGCTTTCTTTTGGTAAGAAATAGTAAATTTGAGCAATTATGGCAACAGTAAAAACAAATGCAACAGCATTGTGCCCCCACCACCATTGAACCAATGCATCATTTGTTCCGGCATACATAGAAACTGAATGTAACCAGCTTCCCATTCCTGTAAGAAGTCTTGTAGGAATTTCCATATTGTTAAAAAGATAAAGCATTGCAACTCCAAGGAAAGTAGCTATATAATACCATATTGATATATAAAGTGTTTTTTCTCTTCTTATACCAATAAGTCCAAATATGCTTATACCCCACAATACCCAAACAAGAACAACTAATATATCTATTGGCCATTCAAGTTCTGCATACTCTTTTGATGTTGTAACTCCAGCAAAAAGAGAAACTACGGCAAGAAGTATAACTACTACATAAAGTATAAAATGTAGTTTTCCTATAAACATCAAAAACGGCGACTCATTCATCGATACCTTAAGAACTCTTTGACCTAAATAGTACCAGGTAGAAAAGATACCAGATAACATAAATCCGTAAACAACTCCATTTGTGTGAAGTGGTCTTAAACGACTAAATGTTCCATATTCGCTTGCTAGATAGTTAAGGTCTGGATAAGCTAGTTGAAAAGATATAATAACACCAATCAACATACCTATAATACCAAATACTATCGTAGAAATTAGGAACATTTTAGCGACTGTATAATCGTAATTCAATGCAAATTTTGGCTGCATGAAAATCCTCCTATATGATTTTATGTTACATTTTTATAACATATTTTGGTAATTATATATTAAAAAAAATACAAATAAACTTAAAGTATTTATATTTTGTTAAATAGTTGAAACAAAATATAGCTTTTTATTTATAATCCATTTTATATCCAAAGCCAGAAACATTTTTTATAAGGTCATTTCCAACTTTATCTCTAATTCTTTTGATAAAAGTTCTAATTGCAGCATCGCTTACTTTTTGGCTAGCCCAAACATTTTTCTTTATATCCTCGTGTAAAACCACAGTTCCAAGTCTTTTGATTAGAAGTGATATAAATGCAAGCTCTTTTTTTGTTAACGGTATTTCAACATCATCTTTTATCAAAACTCTTTTTATGCTGTGAAAACTATATCCATTGCCAATTTCTATGATATTTAAAGCTTCTATTTTATCTAGTGCTATATGATTGATTGCATTTAAAAATTCTTCCATATCGATAGGTTTTATTAGATATTTATCTACTCCAAAATCAATTGCTTTTATAAGCTTTTCTTTGTCGCTATACACACTAAGAACAATTACTGGTATATCTTTTGATATTTTTTTTATCTCTTTAGTCATACTAAGACCATCCATTATTGGCATTGTTATATCAGTAACAACTATATTTGGATTATATTTTTTGAATTTCTTAAGTCCTTCATCGCCATTTTGAGCCATTATAATATCGCGAAATTTATCACCAATGGCATATTGCATAGATTTTCTTATATCATCTTCATCTTCTACAAATAGTAAAGTTAGATCTTTTAATAATTCTGTGTTCATAAATTTCCCTTTTTTAATTTTATTTCAAAACAAGCACCATTATCGACATTTATAGCTTTTATACTACCGCCCATACCATCTATAATCATTTTACTCATATAAAGCCCAAGACCAGTCCCTGAACTTGGATGTTTTGTTGTAAAATATGGTTCAAAAATTTTACTTAGCAGCTCTTCTTTTATTCCGTCGCTATTATCAATTATTTTAAGTATTATATCATTTTCATCTGTATTTAGTTTTATTTCTATAATTTTTTCAGACTTATTTAAATTTTTAAGAACATCTTTTGAATTGTTTATCAAATTTAAAATAACTTGTGTAAGTTCGCTTTTATAACCTAATATATATACATCTTCTAAATTTGATATTTTGATTTGAATATTTTCATTTGTTAAAGTTCTTTTTGTTATAAACAGTGCGTGATCTATAGATTCTTTTAACAAAAATACCTCTCTTTTTTTATCCGCTTTAAAAAAATTCATAAAATCATCTATAGTTTTTGACATACTTTTTATTATAGTTTTTGAATGATTATAAATTTGCTCAAATTTGTTACTATTTGATACATTTTCTTTTAAAGTAAATAAATTTATACTTAATTCGTTTAAGGGTTGTCGCCATTGATGAGCTATATTTCCTATCATTTCACCCATTGATACAAGGCGGGATTGTTGAAATATAAATTTGCTTTTTTCTTCATTTTTTCTAACTTCTTGATCTATGATATTGTGTAAGTTTTTATTGATATTTAAAAGCTCTTTTGTTTGCTCTGCCACTCTTTGTTCCAGGCTATCATTTAGGTTTTTTAACTGAGTTTGAGTTTCTAATAATTTTTGATTAAGAAGTATAACATCAGTTACATCATGTCTAATAGCAACAAATTCCTCTATATCTCCATTTGTATCTAGTATAGGTATTATCGTTGCGTTTAGGTAAAACTCATGTCCATTTTTTGCTCTATTTTTTATGATACCTTTATATACTTTTTTTGATAAAATAGTTCGCCAAAGGTTTTCAAATACCGATTTTTCTACATCAGGATGTCTTATGATATTATGATTTTTACCTATTAATTCATTTCTGTTATATCCACTTATCTTACAAAACTCATCATTAGCAAAAGTTATAATGCCATTGACATCCGTTTTTGATACTATATTGCTCTCATCTATGGCATCTTGGTATTGTTTAAGTTTTAAATTTACATTAACCATTGACAGCTATAAATCCAGTATAAGATAGATAAAGTCCAAACATTATCATCAAAATGCAGCTAACATAGTGCATCGCTGTTTTAAAATTATCACTAATTACTCTAGATAGAAAAGAAAAACCAAATAGTGCTGGCAATGTGCAAATCCCAAAAACAAGCATTATTAAAATTGAATTTACGATATTTCCGCTACTTATTGCCATTGCTGCAAAAAAATACACTATTCCACAAGGTATAAGCCCATTTAAAAATCCAAGCACTCCAAATGCTTTTAGTGATGAGAGACCCATATACTTTTTTATTTTAGTTTTAAACAGGGATATAAAAATTTTATCATTTTCTAGCATTTTAAGCAGTTTTCCTCTTTTTAATAAACTTACACCTATTAAAACCAAAAACATTCCAAGAGCAAAATACAAATATGCTCTAGTTTTTAAAGAAAGTGCAAAAAGTGAGCCAAATGCTCCAAAACACGCACCAAGCAGGACATAAGCTAAAATTCTATAAAAATGATAAGTAAAAACATACAATGGTCTTTTTGACTCATCGATATTATTTAACTTCATATTGTAAGCTATAACAAATCCCCCGCACATTCCAAGACAATGCCCAAAACTTGCAGTAAAGGATATTATAGCGATATTTATGAGTTCATAAGCACTCATAAAATATCCAAAAACTCTTTAAATATATATTTGCTTTCGTTTGGTCCGCTACTAGCCTCAGGGTGGTGTTGAACCGAGAAGATTTTTCCGTTATTGTATCTTACGCCCTCTATAGTTCCATCAAAAAGATTTCTATGTGTAATTTCGGCAATCTCGCTAATGCTTTCAGGAACATTATAGTTATGATTTTGTGTTGTAATCTCTATACTTTTTGTTTGTAAATTTATAACAGGATGATTTGCACCGTGTTGTCCAAATTTAAGTTTATAAGTTTCATACCCGTGAGCATTGCTTAAAAGTTGGTGTCCAAGGCAAATTCCAAACATAGGAATATTTGCTTTTATAAGCTCTTTGATTTGAGCTATTTCATCTTTTAGCATTCTTGGTTCACCTGGTCCGTTGCTTAAAAATACGCCTTGAATTTCGCCTTTTTTAAATTTATCTATCAAAATTTTAGCTTTTACATCATGTGGATAAATTTCTACTTCTATACCAACTTCACAAAGCTCATTTAGTATATTTTTTTTACAGCCATAGTCGATAACTGCTACTTTTTTACCTTTTGAATTTAAGACATTAAAGCTTTTTTTATCATGATTCCAAGCAGCTTGGTTATGAGAATATGAGTTTTTTGTGCTAACTAGCTTTACATAGTTAATTTCATCTATCTTTGCTGATGATAAAAGTTCTTTTTTTAGCTCTTCTTTATCGCTTATAGTTGTAGAAATAATAGCATTTAAACTTCCATTATCTCTTAAAATGCTAGTAAGATATCTTGTATCTATGTCATAAACTCCTATCTTACCTTGTTCTTCAAAAAAATTTTCTAGTGTTTTTTGTGATCTGAAATTTGATGGTGTGTTGTTAAATTTGCGCATAATAACGCCACTTGCATAAATTTTTGAACTCTCCATATCATCTTCATTTATACCAACTATGCCAATTTCTGGCATTGTAAAAACTATGAATTGACCAGCATAACTTGGATCGCTCATTATCTCTTCATAACCGCTCATAGAAGTGTTAAAAACCATTTCTCCACAAACAGTTCCGCTTTTTCCAAATGCTTTTGCTTTTAAGTAGACGCCATTTTCAAGATAGATATATGCATCCATTAATAAAATCCTTTTTTACTTAGCTCTTCTTTGTATAATTTTTCAAATACCAAGTCATACTCATCGGTTCCCGGTATTAGCTTCTTTTTATAATTTTCTATCTTTTTTAAAACTTCATTTTCTACATCGTCATAACTTTTTATATAAGTTTCAATAGAACTATAAATAATATTTTTTATCTTATTTTCAGAAACATTATAATCAATAACGTCTTTTTTCCATAATGTTTCTAAAATTTCCCTTGAAACATTGCTATATCTATCATCGTAAGATAAAGTAACATCATACTCATCTGCAAGTTTTTTCTTCACGAGCCAAAACATACTTTTTCTGTCTATATTTCTTTCATCCATTTCACTTTCATTTTGTGCTAAAAGTTCATTAACTCTCTCTTCTAGTGCCCTTTCTTTTGCAATGTCTGCATTTAATATCTGCGTTGCAATCTGTTCTATACGCTCGGTTCCGCCATTTATAGTTACCATTTTTGAATTTAAAAGATCTAGTGATATTTTTCTTGATATATAAGGTGTATGTGGTTCTTTGATACGCATTATTAAGCCTTTTTTAAATGTATTGTAGCTTAAATTAGGTAAAAAAATGTTAAAATTTATAAATTTAAAATAGAGTCGGTTGTATAAATTTCTTTATTTTAAATGTTTTTCTACTTATTTCACACTCTCCGTATTTTGATATAGCTTGTAAATGCGAGTTTGTGCCATACCCTTTATGTTTTTTATATCCGTAATTTGGATAAATTTTATCAAAAAGTATCATTTGTCTATCTCTGCTAACTTTTGCTAAAATGCTTGCAGCTGAAACTTCTTTTATCTTAAGATCGGCTTTTATCATAGTTTTTATGCCACCAACCCCATAATTTAAATTTCCATCATAAATGATATCACAATCTTTAAATTTATCTCTAAACACTATTAAAGCTTTTTTTAAACACTCGCTAAGTCCCAAATCATCAATAAATTTAGCACTAAAATACACTATAAGATATTCGCTGTTTTTAATAATTTTTTTAAACAACTCTTCTCTTTTTTTGGGGGTTAATTTTTTTGAATCGTTAAGTCCTGCAATGTCCGCTTTTAAAACACAAGCCGCGATCACAAGTTCGCCGGCTAATGCACCTCTACCGGCTTCATCTATACCGCAAATCATATATTTTTTTTATTATAAATCACAGAACCAATAAACGCAGCTAGTATAAATGCAAAGCCGATAGTTCCAGTTACAATTTCACTTACTTCGCGAAAAACTTTAAAAAACATTATGAGTGCCAGACAAAGTATAGCATAGTGTGCACCGTGTTCAAGGTATATAAATGAATCAAGTGTTTTTTTCTTAACCAAATATATCGTTATACTTCTTACAAACATAGCTCCTATGCCAAGCCCAATCATTATGATAAATATATTTTCACTTAGTGCAAAAGCTCCGATTACTCCATCAAAACTAAAACTAGCATCTAGAGTTTCAAGATATAAAAATCCCATAAGTCCGCTTCTGATACCGCCTGAACTAAATTTTTCATTAAAACTACTTATAATAATATGCAACAAAATAGCACTAAAATAAGCAATAGCATATGTTGAATTTGCTGTAATCCAAGTTATAAGAATTCCAACTGCGATGGCTATAATCACGCTTATGCTCTGGATACTAGATGTAAATTTGGTTATCGGGTTGTTTTCTAGATGTTTAATCCAGTGAGTGTCTTTAGTATCATCAAAGAAAAACTCATTAAAAACCATAAGTAAAAATCCACCACCAAAGATATAAATTTCGTTTTTATGATTTGAGAGTATTTCATGGTATTTATCAGGATTATTTAGTGCCAGCATAAATGTTTCAATCATTCCTATTTTAGCAGCAATAGATACTATTAGAATTGGAAAAATAAATCTCATTCCAAAAACAGCTATAGGAATTCCCCAAACTATAAATCTTTGTTGCCAAATAGGGGACATATTTTTTAGCACTTTTGCATTTACAACAGCATTATCAAAACTAAGACTAATTTCTAAAACACCAAGTAAAAAACAGATATAAATAGCGCTAAATCCGCCTATATAATAAGATAAAATAAGACCAATGGCAGTAATTACAAAAGATGAATAAAAGTATTTCATATCTAGTTATTTTTCATTATATAAAATGGTTTGATTATTTTCAAATGGCGGTCCTTTTTGTAAAATTAGTGTTATTTCTGATGCAATTTTGGGATCCATTTTTGCTATAACGGTTGAAATTTTTTTAGGTGGAAGAGCATACATTATAG
Organism: Campylobacter sputorum subsp. sputorum; assembly: GCF_008245005.1. Classification (NCBI taxonomy): domain Bacteria; kingdom Pseudomonadati; phylum Campylobacterota; class Epsilonproteobacteria; order Campylobacterales; family Campylobacteraceae; genus Campylobacter; species Campylobacter sputorum. The sequence continues at coordinate 119,088 of NZ_CP043427.1, forward strand.
TTGCTGCTTTTATAGCACCCATTTGTGTTAAAACATCAGCTGCTGCTTGATCTTTCATCTTTGAATATGCCTCAGAAACTTTGTTTGTTGTCATGCTTTTTAATTCTTTTAAAATTTCTTCATTTTTTTGGACAATTACTTGTATCTCTTTTTTTGTATTTTCTACTTTTGCCATAGTTGCGTTAATATCAGCTTCTTGTTTATCTAGTAAAGATTTTTTTTGTTCGTTAAGAGAATTTAAAGATGCCCTGTAAGCTTCTAGGGCTTGTTTTGCTTCGTCTATTTTTTCAAGTTCTTTGATTAGCTCTGATTTTCTAGCTTCAAATAGTGCTGTGCAATCAATTGAATTGCTATTTTGTGCTTGTAGGTTTAAAAATGTGAATATTAATAAAATTATTATCTTTTTCATAGATTTTCTTTTGAGTATGCAAATCTTTGAGTTGCTATCTCATCTAGCATTATTTGTTCTTGTTTTTTGGCTTTTAGTATGGATTTTTTGATTTCTTCTTCTTCAAGATATTTTATCTTTTCATAATCCAAATAAGCTTTTTTGTAAAGATGTTCAAAGTGCATAATTTCTTTATTTGTTAAATTTATCTTTTCGCTTAAATTTTGTTTTTGATTTTTATATGTGTTTAATATAGCTAAATTTGAATTAAGTTCTATGCTATTGCCTTTTTTGGGAAATTCATGATCTGAAATTTGTTTTATCAGATCATTTATTTCGTTTTTTAACACCGAGAGTTTATTTCGTCTTTTGGTAAGATCTATTTCGATTTTCTCTAATGCTTGTTTTTTTACTTTTAAAATTTGGCTAAATTTAGTATCTCTCATAATATTATAGTATCGTTCCTATCTGGACTAGTTGATATTATGCCTATTTTAACACCGCAAAGTTCTTCTATGCGTTTGATATAGTTTTTCGCATTTTGCTCTAAATCATCATATTTTCTAACTCCAGCAACACTTTTCCAGCCATCGACTTCTTCATAAATAGGCTCTACATTTTGCAAATCAGATGGAACATAGTCTATTATCTTGCCTTTATATTTATATGCTTTACAAATTTTAATCTTTTCAAATCCGTCTAAAACATCTAGTTTCATTAGAGCGTATTCATCTACACCATTTAACCTTGATGCGTATTTTACAGACACAGCGTCAAACCAACCACATCTTCTTTTTCTGCCTGTTGTTGTTCCATATTCTTTACCAACTTCACACATTGTTTCGCCACTATTACTTAAATCTTCGGTTGGAAATGAGCCATTGCCAACTCTTGTTGTGTAAGCTTTAATGATACCTATAACTTTACCTAATGTTTTTGGATTTAGCCCCAAACCACTGCAAGAGCCGGAGCTTATGGTATTTGAGCTTGTAACATAAGGATATGTTCCATGATCTATATCAAGCATAGTTCCTTGTGCTCCTTCGATGAGAACTTTTTTATTTTGATCCATCAAATTCCAAAGTAATTTTGTTGTATCAATTATATAAGGCGAAAGTGCTTTGCTATATTCTTCCATTTCTTTTAAAATTTCATCTTCGCTAGGTAAATTTATATTTAGTGCATCATAAAAATATGCGTTTTCTTTAAATTCAGTATATAAATCTTTTGCTAGTTTTTTAGGATCTTTTAGTTCAAGTGCTCTATGTCCGCTTCTGCTTATTTTATCAGAATACGCAGGTCCTATGCCTTTACCTGTAGTTCCTATAGCTTTATCGCCTTTTAGGTTTTCTTTTGCTCTATCTATCAAAGAGTGATGAGTTAGATTAAGATGAGATCTCTCACTTATAAAAAACCTATTTTCTAAATTTGAAAACTGAGTCATTTCTTCTATGAGTGCTTTTGGATTTACAACAACACCAGCACCTATAATGTTGATAATATTTTCATGTAAAATACCGCTTGGTATTAGGTGCATTGAGTATTTAACTCCATCAACCCATATTGTATGTCCAGCATTATGCCCACCATTTGCTCTACAAACTACATCATAGTTTTGTGAAAGCATATCTACAATTTTACCTTTTCCCTCATCGCCCCATTGGACGCCTACTATTAAATCAGCTTTATTCAATTTATAATCCTTTTGTTTCAATTAAATTTTCAATCATCGCATCTGTAAAAATACAAAAACCACAAGACTTTATGCCACCTATCTCATAACTTCCGCCACTACTTAAATATTTATTATTGTGTAAAAATCTAAAAAATAGTTTATCATAATATCTCATAGAAGAAAAATAAAGTGGTGCTATGCATATATTTTCATATTTTGAGCCAAGGGCGAGCTCTTTTATTTCTTCTAAAGGCTCTTTTAATTCATTTGGAATTTCTTTTATAAGATTAGTTATATTTTCAGCTTTGCTTAGCAAACAAAGTTTTTCTAGCCATGGCTGTTTTTGTGAGTAAATTTTCTCAACTTCGGCTTTTTCAAAAACACTTATATCTAAATTTAAAAGAGAACAAACAAGTTTTGGAATTTCCATATTACTTATCTGTAAAAACGGCTTAAGATCAAATTCTTTAAATAAATTAATGGCTATTTCTACACCTATATTTAAATCATTTTGCCCAAAAATCTCAGCACCTATTTGATAAATTTCTATGCTTGGATATTTAAAAACAGGCTGTATATAAAACCATCTATTTTGTTTAGTATCTTTTAGTCTTCTTTGGACTATTCTTGCAACATCTATGGTGCTATCAGCTCTAAGACTTATTTCATTGTTTTGGATGTCGCTAAAGCGTATAAGCGATGAGTTTTCAACACTAAGATCTTGATGATATGAAAAATATGGAGTTAGTATCTCGCTAAAACCTTCTTTGCTTAAAAGATTGCTGGCAATATGCTCTATTTTTCTTTTTAATGAGGCACTTTTTCCAAAGTATAGTCTGCTTCCTTTTGGTATCTCGTGTTCATAAATTTTAGATTTCATATCACTCATATTATCTCCATTTTAAAATGTTATGATACTATTAATTAACAAATAAAAGGCTGAATTTACTATTTGGTATTTTCACTTATAGCATGAAAACTTATAACATAATTTTTTATATTTCCGACCTCATCTTTTATCTTGGTTACGCTAAATATAGATAAAATAGAACTATTATCGGCAGCTTTTATCCATAAAATATCCCTATAATAATCAGTATGCCTTATATAATCTAGCACTTTTTTGTATTTTTTGATATCGTTTTTAGCAGATTTTAAAATTTTTAAATTTTGTCCTATTATATTTTGATATCCAAAAAAATTATCAAAAGCTTTGTTTGTTTCTATTATAGTGCTTTTCTCATCTGCTATAATCATACCTTGAGAGGAATTTAAAAATACTTCTTTGTGTAAGATTGCCAAATTTGTAAATTTCTTTTGAAAATCTATATCCATAAGTCCGCCATAAATAATCAAAGGCTCTTTATTTTGATCTCTTGTGATAATTTTACCTCTTAATAAAACCCAAATTTCTTTGCCATCTTTTCCTATAACTCTAATCTCTTCTTTAAAAAACTCTTTTTTATGGTTTGCATGTTCGCTTATAGAATAATCTAGTTTTTTAAAATCATCTTCATTAATGAGCTTTTTAAATGAATTAATATTTATACTTATAACTTTATCTTTTGTATCTAAATCAAATTTTGTAGATAGATTTTCGCTAAATGAAATCATATTTGTTTTTAAATTTATTTCAAAAGTTATTATGTTGCAAGACAATAGTAGATTTTTGTATTTTTGTATTTGGTATTCAAAACTATTTTTTTGTTTTAAAATATCTGCATAATTAATAGCATATATGATAGTTTGTATAGATTGTTTTTTGTTTTTTATGATTCTAAAAAATAGATTAAACCAAGTGTATGTTCCGTTTTTATGCAGAACTCTACAATGTTGTTCAAAATGAGTATTTACGCCATTTATATGAGTTAATCTCATATTTGTTTTAAAAATACTTATGATTTTACCTACATCATCTGGATGTAATATTGTGTAAATATCAAAATTTTCATTCATTATCTCTTCTTGCTCATAGCCCAAAATTCTACTTACAGTATATGAAACGAAATCAACTTTTTTAAGGACTCTATCACTAAAATAAAACACGGTAAATGGCGATATATCTAAAATTTGATGTTCTTGTTTTATGCCTTTTATCAAATTTGTTTCGTATGTTATGTCTCTTGCGATTACTATTTGATACATTTTATTTTGTATTTTTGTATAACTTGTCTCAACTAAAACATCTTTTATACTCATATCACAAAGTATATGTTTTGCTTTAAAAATGTGTATTTTTTTATATGGATATCTAAGATTTTCTAGTTCAAAGTTATTTTCAGGAGTTATATCTATATCAAAGATAGTTTTGTTTAAAAGAGCTTCTTTTGTATATTTGTAAAACTTAACGGCACCCTTGCTAGCATCAACTATGCTTCCATCATAGGCATTTATCATTAGTATAATCAAAGAGCTTTTGTTAAATATATAATTATCTTTATAGTATGCGTCTTTTAAAAAATGTCTTATATCTTTATATTTTTTATATATATATGATATGTCGTCTAAAACTTCATTAAAGTCTTCATTTTTAGATTTGTAACTTATGATATCTTCTTTTTTTATATTAAAATTTCTAATGTTTTTTATAATATTTTTAAGATTTTTTATAGGCAAGAGCAAATTTATCTCAAGAGATTTTATAGTAAGTTTCATAGTTAGAAGCATAAGTATAAAAAAACTTATCATAAGAATAATCACAAAAAGAGATGGGGATAATGCATTAAATAAATTAAAATTGTATAGTAAAATAAATTGATATTTTGGATTTTTTGTAATTTTATAGACTATTAAATCTTTTTTTGTATTTAAATTTATGCCAAATGAGTTTATTTTTGTTAAACTGCCTAAATATTCATAAATGCTGCGATGATTCATTGTTTTGATATCTTCTTTAAAGACAGCATTTCCACTTGAATTTAATAAAATAGTGTTTTTATTTAAAATTTTATTTTCATTAAAATATTCATATAATTTTTCTAAATCAAACTCTCCGGCAAGATATCCGTCCATATTTTTTATTATAAAAAATATGGACTCATCTTTATTTTTATATATTTTGGGTTTGCTTATGTGAAAAAGAGATTCTTGATTTAGATTTTGCAAAATATACCCTGAGAAATTTGTAACATATTCAGCTTCATTGATTGATTTGTCGATATTAAGTACATTTCCTTGTTTGTCTAGATTGTATACAGCTCTTAAATATGGCATTTTCTGAAATAAAAAACTTGTATTAATATCATTTAATTTTGAATTTTGTATATCTTTTGCGGTATTTTGGATAAAAAAAGTAATCAAAGAGTCGCTTTTTTCTAAAGAAAAACTAATCTCTTTAGATATTTCGTTAATTTTAAAGATAACACTAAAAGCAAAAAATAACAAAACCACAATTGCATATATTATGTTGTTTAAATAGACATTTCTAATAGCTTTTGTTGATAAAACCATTTTTCACTTTCAAATTTATTTTTGATTAATACAGTGAGCTATTTTATCTTAAATTTACTTTACTAAATATTATTTAAATCAAAGTTGGCGAGAAGGTGAGAGAATCGAACTCCCCACGAAACAGTCAACTGCCCCGTCCTCGGATTTGAAGTCCGCGAGATTCACCAGAATGCTTTACCTTCCATAAATTGGAATTATATCAGATTTTATATAAATTTTAGTTTGATTTTAGTAAAGTTAATAAATGGTTTTTGGGGCAAATTATGAGATATATGATTTTATTTTTGGTGCCTTTTTTTATTTGTGCTTGTTCAACTTTGCCGCCTGCTTTAAATATACTTAGTGTTTTTGATCTATATTCTTCATCTCAAGATAGCAGAGATATCTATATACAAACAAAAGATAAAATCATAAAAACAAATATCCAATCACAAATTTTAGCCCATAAAACTCTAAGTAATTATGACATAGATGTAGAAAGTTTTTATGGCGAAGTTTTGTTGATAGGGGAAATAGATGAACCAAGCGATGAACAAAAAGCTATTGATATCGCAAAAAGTGTTTCTGGGGTAAATAAGATAAGAACTTTTTTGATACCAAAAAATGCCAATTCTTGTGGTATTTATGAAAATAACTCAATTTTACTTAAATTAAAAAAAGAATTTTATGCAGATAATGTGGTTAAAGGCTCAACAATAAGAGTAAATGTGATACAATGCAAAGTTATTTTAAGCGGTGTTGTAAATACGACAAATGAACTAAAACACATAATGTGGTATTCTACTCATATAGATAGTGTAGATGAGGTTTATTCGTTCATTCATGTGTTTGAAGAATTAAAAAACAAAAAGGATTAAATTTGGATATCTTGGATATGTTTTATCAAAATCCTCCTAAAATATCTAAATTTTATGATAGAAAAATTAGTATTGATAGTGATAAATTTATTTTAAAAGGTGCTATAAATTCCGGTAAAACAACCCTTTTAAAAGAGTGGCTTTTAAGAAATGGAAATGATGATGAAATTTTATATGTAAATTTTGATGATATTAGATGTGATGAAAAATATATCAAAGAAAATTTAAGCAATTTTATACTTACGCATAAAGGACTAAAAGCCATTGCTTTAGATGGTGTAAAAATTGATTTTGATCTTGATTTTGTAAATTTAAAAGTAGGTTGTGCGACCAAAAGTAACGAACTTAAATTCAAAAATTATGATGAAATTTATGTAAATAATCTTGATTTTGAAGAATTTATGCTTTTTTATAAGAAAAAATTTGACATTAGAACTATGTTTAGTAGTTTTATAAATTACGGAAATGGCACTGGTAGTGTATTTTACGATATCAATGATATAACTATATTTTTGCAAAATATTTTGAAATCTAATTTAGACAAAACTCAGATAGAAATTTTAAAACAGTGCTGTGAGCTTACAAATAAAACTTTTAGCGCAAATGGCATTTATAAATTTTTAAAAGAGAGTATGAAAATATCAAAAGATAGGGTTTATGAGACTATTTTTAAATTTGAAAATGAAAAATATATAAATTTACTTCCTAAAATAAATCAGCCAAATGGTGCAAAGAAAATTTATATGAGCGATTTTGCGATGATTTCTGCTCTTAATGTTAATAAAAATTTTCAAACTATTTTTTCAAATATAGTTTATTGTGAGCTTTTGAAACTTAAAAAAGAGTTTTTTTATGAAAATGATATTGATTTTTTTATACCTGATTTAAATTTAGGAATATTATGCATACCTTTTAGACAAAGTGATTTGATATTTTTAAAATTTAAAAAACTTATAAATAAACTTAAATATTTAAACATAATAAAACTTATAGTTATTTCTATGTCAAATCAAGGTTTGTTAGAGATAGAGGGGATAAAATGTGAAATAATACCGTTTTGGCAATTTAGTGCGAGTTTGTAAAAAAGGGGCTTTTGCCCCTTAAATTAACCTAACATAGCATTTAGCATCCAAATTCTTTTTTCTATACCAGCTATGTGATCTTCTGCAAATGCTACTGTTGTAGAATCATCTTTCTCATCAGCTACTTCTCTTAACTTTTTAAATTCTTTTAGTAAATACTCATAAGATTTTATCATACCAGCTACTACATCTTTTGGGCAGAAAGTATCTGATTTTAAAGGTTCAACTTTTGATGTCTCCATTAAAGTTTTTGGACAAACTATAGCTTTTCCACCAAGTTGGATAGCTCTTTCAGCTGAATCATCAAAAAGTTCGCTCATTTCTTTATAAGCTTCTTCTGTATAGTTATGAATTGATAAAAACTGCAATCCTTTTACATTCCAATGATAGTTGTGAAACTGTATGTAGAGGATATTTGCATCCGCTTGTATTTGATTTAATTGCTCGATAACTTTTGACATATTGTCTCCTTCTCATTTAATTTTAGGAATTATAACATATAAATTCTTAAATAATAATTATTACTATTTAAAATATTATATTTATAATAACTAATATCGTTATTATATACAATTTAAATAAATAAATGGATAAAGTTGTTATAATTGCATATAAATTGAATCAAGGGATGTTAATGAGTAAAGAAGAGTATGAAGTTGTGATTTTGTGCGTATTTGGGCTGTTAATATTGTCGTTAGTTTTTTGTGTAATGTATTTTATCAAATTTAAAAATATGCAAATAAGACTAGAAAATGAGATAAATAATGCCAAAGAAAATATAGATGAAAGAATGCAAATTATAGATGATTTAAAGAAAAATTTACAAAAACAAGAAGTTTTAAATGATGAGTTGCAAAAAAATTTGGCAGTAAGCGAAACAAATTGTATAAATTTGCAAGATAAGATAGATGAGAATATGTTGCAAAATACAAACTTAAACTCAAAAATTTCATCTTTGCAAGACAAGGTTATGGAATTAAATAGCGAGAATTCAGCCTTAAATTTATCCATAAAAACTAAGATAGATGAGATAAATGAACTTAAAGAAAGTATGAAAAACGACAAAGAAAAACTAGAGCTTAGCTTTAAATCACAAGTTGAGAATATGAAAAATTTTCTAGAACAAGGCATAAAAGCAAATTTTGAAAATATAAAAAATGCAAATATAAAAGAACTAAGCGAAGATTCTAAAAAGAAATTTGATGAACTTATAAAACCTTTAAATGATAATATTAAAGAGTATCGCGAAAAGATGATTCAAACTGACACGAATTTTAAGAGCATATTTGAAAATTTCCAAAAAGAAGCACTAAAACTTGGCACTCAAGCTGACGCACTTGCAAATGCATTAAAAGGCGATAAAAAAATGCTAGGAAATTTAGGCGAATTACAGCTTGAAAAAATTTTAGATGCAAGTGGGCTTGTAAAAGGGCATAATTATCACACTCAAGTTGGATACAAAGATGAAAATGGCAATCAGAAATTTCTTGATTTGGTTGTGGATTTTGATAGTGATAAAAAAGCTATAATTGATGCTAAATTTTCGCTTGTAAATTATAGTAATTACTGCGAAAGCAGCGATGAAAAAGAAAAAATTATATATGCTAAAAAACTTGCAAATGATCTTAGAAATCACATAAATACGCTTGATAGCAAAGAGTATAAAGATTATGATACCAAGGCATATCCGTATATTTTTATGTTTATACCTTATGATAATATTTTGAGGGTTGGACTTACCCAGGATAATAATCTTTATACTTATGCGTATGAAAAGGGCATTTTTATAACAACGCCGCTTACCTTACTAATGGCATTAAAAACAATATATATATGTTGGTTAAATTTACAAAGCGACAAAAAAGCTGAAAATATCTTAAAACTTGCTGGTCAAATTTATGATAAATTTGTGCTTGTATGTGAAAAATTTCAAACCCTAGATACTAGATTAAACTCGCTTCAAAATAGTAAAGATGAAATTCATAAAACCCTAAGCGGACGAGGCGGAATGTCAAGTTATATAGAAAAGTTAAAAACACAGGGTGCAAAAACGACAAAAAGCTTACCAAAAGAGCTTTATGATGAAGCCGAAATACTTGATAGTGATTTATGATAAGCACATTAACTTTATTTTTAGTTTTGTCAAAAAAGATTAAATGAGAGTGTATAGCGAGATATAACAATAACACCATTTAGTGTTTTGTATTTATATAAGTGAAACGATGATAAGGCTGGTGGTTTTTTGGATTACTGCCTTATTTAGCTATTTATAATAAAAGCAATTCTCGCATTTTTGATATTTATAGCAATTTTTATAGATTTATTTTTCAAAAAATATTTAAAACAAACAAGTTTTTAGAAAGTAGTTACTTAATTGTTTTGCATTTAAATTATGTCCATTAGAAAAACTATATTTTTATGCTATAAATTTATAACATAAAATATAAATTATAATTTTTTAAGCTCTTGATTGCATTTATTTTTTGTTACTAAATATTAAGTTATATTTAATAAATATTCATATATAATCACGATTTGATATTTTATATCATTATTATTATCATTATTAAAGGCTATATGTAGTATGTTAATAAGACTAATGTCTTACATCTGTATTTTTATATTGTGTGTATTTATAGAAGGTTGTGCTAAAAAAGTAGAAATTTTACCAAGTGAGTTTAATGATTTTAAGATTGTTTCATTAAAAAATCACGAGGAAATCACATATGATGATTTTATAAATAGGCTTTTAAAATACGATATTATTCTTCTTGGCGAAGAGCATATAAATACATATCACCACATAATGCAATCAAAAATCATACAAGATCTTAGCAATAATTTAAATTTAGATATCGCATTAGAAATGTTTAGCTCATCTCATCAAGATATTTTAGACGAAGCTAAACACAATTTTGAAAATATTTCAAAGAGTATGTTAAAAAAATCATTAATGTGGGATGATAAGTGGCAATACAGCTATTATAAAACACTTATGCAGACTATATTTTATCTGCCAAATACAAATATTTTGGGTGCAAATTTAAATAAAAATGAAATTTCAACAATATACAAAGGAGCTATGGCATTAATGGGTAATTTATCAACAAAAAAAGAGGTTAAAGATAAAATAGGGGATTTCATAAAACCTACTCATGATATATCTGATGAAGATATTTTAAACAAACTTATCAAAATTCAGCAATATAAAGATAGGAGAATGGCTGATATATTGGTTCATTCAAAAAATAAAATAGTATTAATTGCTGGTAGATATCATGTAAATAAATTAAGCGGAGTTCCTTTGCATATAATGGATTATAAAAGTAAAAAAAATTTCGTAAGCGTAGGTTTGGGTTTTGAAAATGAAACCATCAAAGATATAAAAAATAATGAATTTGATTTTATGATATTTTTTAATGATTATAAAGAAAGAAGGGAAGTTAAATGAGATTATTTGGTTGTTTAAAATTATTTAGCTTTTTTGTTATAGTAAATTATGTTTATGCAAATGAGCTTAAATTTGATGCTTTGGATGTTTCTGGATCTGAGATAAGTAGCGAAGTTAAGCCATTTGTTACTCCTGGTGCTGTAAGTCATAGAAGCGATATATCAGACAATACTCAAAGTCTTGATTCGATAGTTAGATCAATGCCTGGAAGCTACACAAATACAGACCAAAGTCAAGGAACATTACAAGTAAATTTGCGTGGTGTAACAGGTCTTGGTAGAGTTAATACAACTATAGATGGAGTAACTCAGACTTTTTTTGGTACAGCAGCCGATAATGGCAAATTTCATTTAGGACAAGGAACGCTTGGTTCTTCTTCTTTTGGAGCTCCGATAGATCAAAATTTTATAGTTGGTGTTGATATAGAAAAAGGAACTTTTAGTGGAGGAAATGGTGGGCTTATGGGTTCTGCAAATTTTAGAACTATAGGCGTAGATGATGTTGTAAGAGATGGAAATATATTTGGATTTTATGGAAAATATAGTTATGGTTCAAATAAGATAGGACCAAATTATATGGGAACTTTAGCTTCTAAAGTAGAGTTAGAAGATGATGCTAGTTTGGGATTTTTGTTTGGATATAGTGGTAAGAAAATTTCTCAAAACTATAAAACTGGAAACGGAGATAATATAGGCGGATTAAACCATGAAGATGATGATGGAGAGAATGAATATATAAGTCCATTTGACCCAAAATCTCTTACTCAGCGTCCAAAAGGTTATCTTTCTAAAATAGAATTTGCTCCTAATAGCGAAAATAAAGCTATTTTAACATACAGGGGGTATAAAAATGATCTAGCTGGAAGAGATATAACTAACAACTCTTATCAGTTAAATTATAACTATAATCCTTATAGTGATTTTATAAATTTTGATTTATTGCTTGCATACAATGATGGTAAGCAAAAATATAGTAAAGATGGCACAATATATTCAAATCCGCATTTAACAAAAGATGGAAATTTGGTTGCAAATAATAAAGCTTTTACTTTTGATATGTCAAATACATTTTTATATAAAATTGTGGATATAGACGCAAGATCTAAATTTGGATTAAATTACTTAAATAATGAGTATAAAAATAATCTAGAAGATGGTGGAGAAAGTGCTAACTGGTCTGCGGAAGCAACACCTTTTCAGCCAAGAGGAAAAGGAAAAAATACAACATTATATTTAGATAATGAGTTTAAATATGATATTTTTACTTTATCATCAAATTTAAATTTATATAGATGGAATTTAAATGGGCATAAACCAGAGTGTTATCGCAATCCAAACTGTTTTCCAAAAGCAGCAGTTGATATAGACAAAGATGGCACTGAGTTTAATTATTCTTTAATCGGCTCACTTAATTTACACGATCTGTTTAGTCCATTTTTAAGCTATTCTAAAACAACAAGACCACCAACACCACAAGAGATGTTTTTTGCTGATTCTTTTGGCGATGGTGTAAATCCTTTTTTAAAGCCAGAAGAGGCTAAAACTTGGCAAATAGGTTTTAATAGTTATAAGGATGATTTATTTGCCCAAGATGATAAATTTGGCTTTAAAGCCCTTTATTACAATACCAAAGTTGATGATTTTATATATAATCGATCTTTTGCAGACGATAAAGCAAATAGATGGACACTTCATCTAAATCACTACGATGAGGTATATTTTAAAGGTTATGAGGTAGAGTTAAATTATGATATGAATATATTGTATATAATAGCAAGCTATTCTTATCAAAAATCAAATCAACCGATTAATGAAACATACGGAAATGATATGTTTGGTTTAGGAAAAATAACCGAACTTCCAAGGGATTATGCGACTATTGATTTAGGAACGAGATTTTTTAATAAAAAATTAAACATAGGTATGATAGCTAAATACACAGGAAAAGCAAAGAGAGTTGATAGGGATAGTGATGCAAGAGTTGATGAAGATGATTCATTATCTCAGAGAAAATCGCAAGATCTTCCAAGCATACCTACGGTTTATGATTTGTATGCTATTTACAAGCCAAATGATAAATTTACATTTAAATTTGAAGTGCAAAACTTAACAGATAAAAATTACATGGATGCTTTAAATGCTTACAATTCAGCTGAGCCAGAAATTTTAGATAAAAATGAAAACGATATATATCTATTTCCAAATAAAGCTCGTGGCAGAACATTTTTAGCAAGTTTTTCATATAGGTTTTAATGATGAAAATATTTAAAATTTTTATAGCAATTTTTTTGATTTTTAATGTTAGTTTTTGTGATGAAAGATTAATGCTTGATACCAATGATAGTATTTTAAGCTCAAATGCTTTGGAAAATAATCATTCATCAGAGTTATCAATAATGTCTTTGTATGAAAATGCTCACATAGTAGTTAAAGTCGTGATATATATATTAGTATTTTTTTCTATTATAACTTGGTGTGTATTTATAGTAAAATTTATCGCATTTTCTTGTGCTTTTAGAAGAATTAAAAAAGATGAAAGATTTTTAAAAAAATTACAAAGTTTGGATGATGAAATAATTTTGTATAAAAAAAGCTATCTTTTGTTAATGATAAATGAAGTAAAAGACGAGATTTTAAAGAGCAAAGTCGTAGATAAAGATCTTAAAAATCGTATAAAATTTAGACTGGAAATTCAGATAAACAAATTCACAAGTATTATAAAATATGGCATTTCTTTGCTTGCTAGCATAGGGGCAGTTTCGCCATTTATAGGTCTATTTGGTACAGTTTGGGGGATAATGAATAGCTTTACTTCAATAGCAGCTAGTGATAATGTTAGTTTGAGTGTTGTAGCTCCAGGTATTGCAGAAGCACTTTTTGCGACAGCTCTAGGGCTTATCGCTGCTATACCGGCTGTTTTATTTTATAATTATTTTACAAAGCTATCATCAAGATTTTCAGAAAAAATTTCATACTTAGTTAGTGATTTATATATCATAAGTGATAGAGAAATTTCTAAAAAGGATAGCCATGTTGACATATGAAAAAGATAAAGAGTTAAGTGAGATAAATGTAACCCCGTTTATAGATGTTATGCTTGTTTTATTGATTATTTTTATGGTAGTTGCACCGCTTGCGACTGCGTCTGTTAAGGTTGAGTTGCCAAGTGTTGCAAGTAAATCAACTAGCGATGAAAAAGATCCTACCATTATTTATATAAACGATAAGCATGAAATATATGTTGGAAATAAATTAGCAAATAGTGAAAATTTGATATCTTTTCTTGATCAAAAAACTAATAACAATAAAAATGATATAGTTTATTTTCATATCGATAAAAGTGTATCTTATGAAATTTTGATGAAAACTATAGAAAATGTAAAAAATGCGAATTATTCTAAAATAGCTTTAACATCAGGAATTGATAAATCGGCAAATGAATAGCATTAGGTTGTGGATATTTGGTTTTTTTGTATCTTGCTGTATTCATTTTTTTATATTTTGGATTGTTTTTTATAACAAAGATATTGTTTTATCAGATTCTTTAAACGCAAAGCAAGGAGATAAATTTGAATCAATAATGATAGTATCAAATTTACCAATAGGCGAGCTTAAACAAACTTCGCCAAATTTAATCAAAGGTCAAAAAACAGAAGAAAAAACGGAAGAAAAAGAAAATAAAAATGAAAAAAATATACAAAAAAATAAGAAGAAAAAAGAGCCAAAAAAGATAAAATCCAATGTTTTACAAGACTCCGAAATGAAAGTATCTAAAAAAAATAATAAAAATCAAGAGGAAAAACAGAAGCAAAATAGTAATTTTGCTAAAAAAGAAATACCACAAAATAATACTAATTCGCCAGTAAATTCTAGTATGCAAGACAATGTGGCAACTGCACCCATAAAAGGTAGTGGCAAAAATGTAACAACGCCTCTACCTGGTTCATCAAATTTAAAATCAACACAAATATCTTGGCAAGGGTTGGTTTTTTCCAAGTTAAATAAATTTAAACGATATCCAAATCAAGCTCTTATCGACAAGCAAGAGGGTATTATAAAAGTCAAAGTAACATTAGATAAGGATGGTAATGTTATTGATAAGTTGATTTCAAATCCTTGTAAATATGATATATTAAATAAAGAAGCATTAGAGCTTTTTGATAGAGCTTCGCCTTTTCCAAAACCGCCAAAAGAGTTTTTGAAAAATCAGATTGTAAGATTTGAAATACCTATAGAATTTAACATAAAAAAATACAAAAAAACAAAATTTTAAAAGGAAAAAAATGAAAGAAAATTTTTTAAAATACATGAATGAAAAACATTCAGATATCATCACTGCTTTGTATAAAAAATATGGCAATACTCAAACAAGTGTCGGTGTTAAACTATCAGATGTTGATGAAAATGGTATTTTTATAGAGTATCAAGACAATGTTATACAAATTCCATTTGAAAAAAAGATTACAGATCCTTTAGAATACGAAGATGCTATTATTAAACTTTGTTCAAATACAAAAAATACAAAAGATTTTTCCAAGATTGAAGAATCTTTAATAAAATTTATAGATAGCAAAAAAACGGTTATAATTTCTAGTTATAATGATGGGACTTGCGTAAGTTCTTATGCTCCATTTGTTAGAGAGGATAATAAAATTTTTATTACTATTTCAAAAATAGCACCACATTTTAAAAGCCTTAGTATAGATAAAAATGTATCTTTGATGTTTATACAAGATGAAAAAGACGCATTTAGTATTTTTGCAAGACTAAGAGCTACTTTTTGTGTAACGCCTAAATTTCACTATGAGCAAGATATAAAAGATAAAATATTTGATAAATTTGTTGATTTATACCCAGATGATGCGTCTATATCTTTTATAAGAAATATGAGTGATTTTTGTGTAGTTGAGTTTGAGCTTTTAAGTAAAGGCAGATATGTTAAGGGATTTGGTGCTGCGTTTGATTTAGAGGGATTAAAGGTAATAAAACAAGCAGGCTCCACAAATCCACATAGCTATAAAAGATAAATTGGTTAGTTAAAATCCATAAAGGCTAGAACTGCATTTTTTAAATCCTCTTTGTCCGGATGAGATGCAGCATTTTTCCAGCCTTCTTCTTTTTGCGGGGTAATTTTATCTCCCAAATTTGCTCTCATCCAAGCTATCAATTCAGGATCAATCGCACCTTGACAAAAAAACTCTCCGCCAATCTCACAGCCATTTTTGATAAACTCATCTTTTGCTTTTGAAAAGCACTCTTTTGCGTGATCACTATTAGCACTTGCACCTAATGTCATAAAAAGTCCAATTTTTCGGTTTTTAATCATTAAAGCTACACGCTTAGCATTATCACTCATATCACCTTTATCTATGTAAAATCCAAAGATAATGTTATTAACTCCATTTAAATTTTCAATCTCATCAACGCTTATTAACTCATAACCAAGGCTATTTGCTATAGCCATTGCAACTTTTTTTGTGTTACCGGTTTTTGATGCATAGATTACTAAATTTCTCATATTTTTCCTTTGTTTTCATAAATTTTTAAAAAATATTCATTTGCTAAATCTATTGCTTTTGATGCTATTGTGTTTCCCCAAAATATCCCATCAATATTAAATTTCAAACATCCCTCATCTATTTTTAAATACCCAAAATTTTCACACTCTTTGAAAAATTTAAACTCTTTTTCAAAAGTTTCATCATCTAAATAACTTTTTATTATGTTTAAATTTATATTTTCATATTGAAAAAGTGCCGAAAATTGAGCAAATTTTAGCGCAACTTCATTTGTCTTTGAAATCATTTTTATATCTTTTTTCATATTAAAAATACTATAATTTCCAAGTCTTCCACCAGCTCCAATTCCAATTGGCAAAATATCTACACCTTTGTGTGAAAGTCTGATATATAGGTATCTATCGCGGTTGATTTTATTAATTTTTGTGTATTCAAGCACTTCATAATCACCTTTTAGCATTTCTTCTAAAAATGCATTATGAAGCATTTTATCTGTTTCTAAGCGGTAATAATTCGGATCATTTTGTTTTAAAAATGCTGAGCCTTCGTGAAATTGAAGTGAGTAAAAACTGGAACTATCAATTTCTAAATTTTTTAAAATTTTAGCATCTTCTACCACCTCTTCTAAACTTTGATTTGGGTAGTTATAAATTATATCAGTGCAAACTAGACCGCTAAAATTCTCTTTAATCTGACTTAGTTTTTTTATAGCACTATTTTTATCTCCAACTCTATTTAAAAGTTTTCGCCCTTTATTGCTAAATGTTTGAATGCCAATGCTATAACGATTTATACCCAAATTTTGCATTAGTTTTAATTTATTTAAGTTTAGGTTGTGAAGAGTGCTCTCGCTACTAAACTCAGCGTTTTTATCAATGTGAAAATTTGTGTTTATAGCTGTTAAAACTCTTTCTAGCTGGGATTCTTTGAGTATAGTTGGGGTTCCTCCTCCAAAATAAATGCTTTTAAAATTTTTACCTTTTATGTAAGGAAACCTAGCATAGTGTTTTATGCTATTTATCAAAAATTCGGTGTATTCTTCAAGTTCTCCATCAAGTTTGCTACGATTTAAATTACAAAATGAACAGATATTATCACAAAATGGTATGTGAAAATATAAAATCGCATTCTCATCTTCTGGTTGCGTGTTTAAAAAATTCTCAAATTCTTTTTCATCAGTCATAATAGGTTTTCCAAATTTACCTCTATGATGACCTTTTATTCTTTTGTTAAACATAAATTTTCCTTAATTTGAAATAAACAAAAAAGGCTTTATAATTAAGCACTCACTGACTCTTTTATCTAATACCTCTATGTTTAAATTTTTTGTTAATTTTTTGGCTTCGGTTTTAAATATTTCATTAGCGCCTTTTATATTTATGATTTTTATATCGCTATTTATTATTTTAAAGCTAACTTCAACTTCAAATTTTCCTTTTAGTCTTAGCATTTTTGCTTTTTTGGGAAAGCCATATGCCTCTTTTGTATTTAAAACTTTAAAGCCTATATTTTCTTTACAAAAGTCGTCGTTTTCTTTTGAATTATTTAAATTTTCCAAAGTAGCGGACTTACTTCTGTCTTTTTGTATCTCTTTTAATGATGATTGATCGATTGATGATGTTTGATTAATTAACGATGTTTGATCTATTTGTGGCGACTTTTTTAATGGTTTGTTTTTTAAATTTGGCTTTTTATCATTTTTTTTATTCACTTTTTTGGTTTTTAAAGTTCCTTGTTTTGGTTTTACAGTTTTTTTAATTTCTTTTTCTTTTATTACTTCTGCACTTTTAATAGTTTCAGTCTTTTTTGTATCATTAAAAGCTGTGTTGTTTTCATTTAAAACTATTTCTATTTTTTTGCTAACCTCTTCGTTTTTTGCACTAAGAGTTAAATTTGGTACAAATAAAAGCACTAAATTTATAAGCAAAGATAGAATAAAAAATCTCATTTTATCAATTCTTCATATAGTTTTTCTATCTCATAAACAATTCTAGGAGTTCCTCTAAGCAAAGATGATGATTTTATATTTAAAACTTTGTTATTTTTATAAGCTTTTGTATGTTTTAAAACCGGGTTTTGTCTGATTAAATCTTCAACGCTATTGCCAACAAATAGTATAAAATCAGGATCTTGTTCTAGTAGATATTCACTTGTTACTATAGGCGTTTTACCGCTTAATTTTGTAGCGATATTATCTAATTTCATAAACTCAAAAATATCTCCAACCAGCGTATCTTTTCCAAATGACATTAAATTTGTTCCCATATAAAAAAATATCGCTTTTTTACCTTGAATTTTTGATAAATCAAGAGCATTTAAACGCTGTTTTAACTCGCTTACTAGCTTTTTACCTTCATCTTTCTTGTTGGTTAAATTTGCAATTGTTTCGATATTTTTATAAATATCGCTTAATCTTTCTGATTTGATTTCAGTGTAATTTATATTAAATCGCTTTAAATCATCTAGTATTTCAGTTGAATGAAAACTAGTTATAACAAGATCAGGGTTTAGTTCTATGATTTTTTCTAAATTTGGCTTTATGTATGTTCCAACACTTGGCAAAGTATCGACTTGTTCTTTTGGCCAAATATCGCTACTTTGGGTTTTAGCAATGGCTGATATATGCTTTTGTGCATCTAGCATATAAAAAATCTCAACACAAGCTGGGTTTAAAACTACAATGCCCTTAGCAAAACAAAAATTTACTAAAAATAAAACTAAAATTTTTTTCATTTCTACCTCCTTTAATTTTATATAGTTACTACAACTGCTCTATTGTTAAACTCTAAAATCTCACACTCTAAATCATAAATTTCTTTTAAAATTTCTTTTTTAAATAGTTCTTTTGGAGTTCCTTTATACGCAATCACTCCATCTTTTAACATAAAAATTTCATCACAAATTTGAGAAGCCAGATTTAAATCATGTATTACGATAATGCCTAAAATCCCCAAATCAGCAACTAAATTTTTGCAAATTTTAAGCATACTCACACTAAAGTTTAGATCTAGCGCAGAAGTTGGCTCATCTAAAAGTAAAATTTTTGGTTCACCAACCAAAGCTCTAGCTAAAATTACGCGTTGAAACTCGCCCCCGCTTAAAGAGAGTGCAACTCTATTTTTAAAATGAATTAAGTCAAGTTTTTCTAAAATTTCATCTACAGCCAAATAATCACTTTTTTCATAACCATTAAAACTACTTTTTAAATGCGAATACCTTCCCATTAAAACTACATCTTTAACACAAAGCGGCATAGAAAGCGCTGATTTTTGTGGCACAAAGCCTATGAGTTTTGAAAGCTCTTTTAAGGTATAATCGCTCATTTTTTTATTTTCAAAGGATATAATCCCTGAATTTGGTTCATAAATTTTTAATATATTTTTTAAAAGTGTGCTTTTCCCGCACCCATTTGGGCCTAAAATTCCTACAAATTTTGACTTTTTTATGTTTAAATTTATATCTTTTAAAATTTCAAATTTATCAAATTTAAAACTTAAATTTTTTATATCTAAACTCATAAACGCCTACCTTTTAAAGCCAAATAAAGAAAAAAAGGTGCCCCAAAAAATGCAGTTACAACTCCTATTGGTATCTCAGTTGGTGCTAAAATGCTTTTACCAACGCCATCACAAATTAGTAAAAATAGACCGCCAACAACACCGCTCATTGGTATTAAAACAGCATTGTTTGATGATCTTAAAAGCATTCTTAAAGTATGAGGAATGATAAGCCCAACAAAGCCTATCATGCCAGCAAAAGCGACACTAAAACTAACTGCTAGTGCTGAGATTATTAGAAGTCTTTTTTTGACTTTTTCAACATTTACTCCCAAGCTTTTTGCCTCTTCATCACCACTTAGCATTACATTTAACTCATATCTTTTGCTATAAAAATATATAAAAGTTATAATCAAAGGAACAATTATCATATAAATTTTACTCCACGAAGCAGAGCCTAAATACCCCATCATCCAAGCAACTATCTTAAAACTTTCTTCGCCTATGAGATATGTAGCAAACGAAGTAAAGGCTCCTAGAAATGATGAAAATGCAATGCCAATTATCAGAAGTGTGGCTAAGCTTTTAGCTTTTTTATAAAGATTAAAAATTACAAAAGATAATACAGCCGAACAGATAAAAGCAAATATAGCATAGTAAATATCAGGTAGTTTTAAAAAATACGCTACAACAGCACCAAAGGTTGCAGCTGAAGCGATTCCTATGATATAAGGATCTGCAAGAGGGTTTAAAAACACGCTTTGAGTTACTACGCCGCTACTTGCTAAAAGCATACCGATTAAAAATGCCATTATAACTCTTGGGATTCTAATTTCTAGTAAAATTACCTTTTTTGTTTGACATAAATCTCCATTAAAAAGTGCGAAAATGTCTTTTAAGCCAACATCCGCACTTCCTATACAAACTAAAATAGTAGCTACAATAATAGTAAATAAACTTAATACAAAAAGTTTAGAAGTCATATTTAAACTCTATGTAAGCAGTTCTGCCATCGCCAACTACATAACTTGCTTTATCATCTTTACCTGAAACCGATGTATAATACTCTTTATCAAAAATATTATCAACGCCGGCAGTTACGCTTAAATTTTTGTATTTATATCTTGCGCCTACGCCAGTTACATTATAAGAAGATATTTTTTTATAATCTTCATTTTTTTGATCTCCATAAAAACTGCTATCTGCAAAAATTCCAAAATTTTGTGTTATATCATAATCTGCACTTATGGTTAGTTTGTATTTTGGTACATTAGGAACAACTTCTCCTACTATAAAATCACTACTTCCTGATTTTTTAACCTCTGTATCTATATATGAAAAACTCTCAGAAAAACTCAATCTATCATCCATAAAGGTTTGCCCTAAACCTAATTCAATACCCCATTTTTGTGTCTCTCCGATATTGTGTTGTTCCCAGTAATGCGGTGGTTGCCCAGTAGTTGCAATCTCATCTTTGCTTTTAGTATAAAAAATGGCTGCTTGGAAAAATTGTCCAAAAATTAAATCTTTCATACCGAGTTCATAAGTGTTAAATGTCTCTGAGTTTATATTGCTTGGATAATATCCCAAAATTTTGTCTTTATTTTGCATTTTGTTTGCTGATGGACTTGTAAAGCCTCTTTCAAATTTAAAATAGATATTTCCAGTATCTGAGTATTTAAAATTTGGAATTATTTCAAACGCATAATTATTTTCACTTTTTTCTAAATCAAAAACATTTTGTTTGCCTTTTATTTTATTAAACATACTGGCTGGTCCAATTTTTGTAAATGTGTTTTTTCCTATTTCATATTTTGCATGATCATATCTATAACCGGCGGTTAAAGAAAAAGTATCTGTAAAGTCAAATTTATTTTGTAGATAAAATGAATTTGTAGTTTTTTTAGTAGAGCCATTGCTAATATTTACAAAACGCATTGTAGGTTTTGGTGGTTTGCTTGGCATCAAAAAATCAAATGATCCGTTATTTTTACCTTTATTATAAATATAATCATATCCAAATATTAAATTTCCAAAATCATAATCATATTTTATTTTATTTCTTAAACCAGTTTTTTTATCTTCAAAAATAGAAGAGCTATTTTTTGATGAAAATTTAGTTTTTTGGTAAAAAGGTGTTGTATTAAACTGCCAATTTTCATTAAATTTAATATTATAATCCAAGTTTAAATTTGTAAGTTTAATATCAGTAGTTTTATAATCCCCATCTGTAGATCTTCTATTTTCATCAAGCTCTTTTTTGCTTACTCCGCCAGCTGTTTTTCTCTCTCCGCTATAATGAGAGAAATTTAAACCTATATTTTGATAATCATTTATCTGATATTGTGCCCCAAAGCTTCCGTGGGTTCCATCATTTTTCTCCCCGTATCTATATCCTTTGTTGTCATCTTTAAAAAATCCAGCTTTTAAAAATAAATTCTCCCCAACCATTCCGCCGACATTAAAACGACCATTTATAGACCCAGCACTTTGGTATCTTGATGCAATGTTTGCATAAAACTCTTTGCGATTGCTTTTTGTAATTATATTTATAATTCCACCTTGTGTTCCGCTACCATAAAGCACAGATCCGCCACCAGGAACAATCTCAATACGCTCAATATCGTCTATATTTATAGCATCAAATGGCATAGATGTATGAGAACTATCTGTTGTATTCATAGAAACGCCATTTATCATAATTTGAACATTGGTATTTGCCTTATTTCCTTGTCCACGCATATCAATAGTATCACCAAATACTTTTTTACCGACATACAAACCGGGCGTATTTCTTAAAATTTCTTTTAAGTTTTTATAACTTCTTTTTTCAATATCATCTCTTGTAATGATATTTAAATTTCTAACCTCATTTTCTAAAGTATCTTCAAAACCTGTTGTAGATATAACGCTTGTTTCAAGTTTTGTACTATTTGCAAACAAAACTCCTACAGTAGCCAAACTTAAAATACCGATTTTATACATAACTTTCCTTTTTAACGAATTTTTTCTATATCTAAGTTAATTTTTGAAACATCATTTTCTTTTAATATTGATATTAAGTTTATAATGTTTCCATAATCCAAGTCATTATCAGCACTTAAATGAATTTCATTAAAATTTGCTAAATTTAAGCTTTTGATATTATTTTTAAAGTCATCTAAATTTAAAAAAGTAGTATTTTTATTATCAAAATTTATGGAAATATTTCCATTTAAAAAATAAAATATCGTTATGCTTTGTGGCCTATTATCACTAAAATCTTCACTGCTTTTTGGTAAATTTATAGGAAAATTTTCAGTTTTAGCAAAAGTTGTAGTTATCATAAAAAATATAAGCAGCATAAAAATTACATCTATTAAATTTATCATGGATATACCATAATACTCTCTTCTGCGTCTATTTTTAAATTTACTTACATATTTCATTTTTAAATCTTTTATAAATAAGCATAGAAATTCTTTCCATATCATCTAAAATTTTGTCATTCTTTTTATTAATAGCTATGTGAATCATAAGTGCTGGAATTGCTACTAAAAGTCCAAATGCTGTGGTATAAAGTGCTTCACTTATCCCATTTGCTACTTGTGTGGCGTTATTTTGCATACTCAATGCACCAAAAGACTTTATCATCCCAACTACAGTTCCAAGAAGTCCAAGTTGTGGTGCTGCACCTACGCAAAGACCTAAAATCCATCCGCCTTTTTCAAATTTTTCACTCCAAGTTTTTTGGCTAACTTCTATGTTGTATTCAAGTTCGTTTAATGAATTTGGATAATTTTGAAGTATAGATATAGTTGTTTTTGCTACTGGATTTTTGAAATTTTGACAATATTGAGTAATCTCATCTATGCTTTTAGTTGATATTAAATTTGATAATTTATATTTAAATTTATATGATAAATCCGAATTAATAAATGTGTAAAAATAAATTTTTTCAAGCACAATTGCCAAAGCAAATATTGCTAAGCAAAATATCGGCCACATAAAAATGCCGCCAGCCTTCATTAACTCCAACATAAATACCTCACTTTTAATTAATAATGATAATGAAAGTTAATATTATATTATTCAAATACTAAAAATAATATAAATTTACCAAAATTTTAACAAAAATTGAATATAATATTTATTATCAATTTATTATTAAGAAAGGAAAAGTATGAAAGATACAAACGAAAAAATCTTAGAAATGTTAAAAGATGAGAAAAATAGCGTTCTTTCGATCGCCTCAACTCTCAACATACCAGAATATGAGGTTTTAAAGTTAAAAGATAAAAGCGAGTTTAAAGAAGTTAATGCTGTTCATTTAGATGAAATTTTAAATGAAATGTCTTCGTGGGGAGAGCTTTTGTTTTGTAAAAATAGCCCTGAGTTTATCATAGAGTTTAAATGTTGCATTGGTTCAATTAAAAAAGCTAAAGGATACATAAATTTTTGCGGAAAAAGCGGGTTTTTAGGCGGACATTTAAATCAAAATAGTGTGAAAAAAATAGGCTTTGTAACTACTAAATTTATGGGACTTTTAGGAAATAGTGTGCATTTTTACAATGATAAAAATGAGACTATTTTTAAATTTTATTTAAGCAGAAATGAAAAACAAGAACTTTTAGAAGATCAAGTTAAAAAATTTGATAATTTAAAAGCTAAATTTTAACTTATTTTTTGGCTATTTTTATAGCCAAAATTATTATATATTTATTCTGGTTAAATTTCCATTTTCCATTTTATATATTTTATCAGCCATTTTAAAGTATTTATCGTCATGACTTATGGCAAATACGCTAATGCCTTTGCTTTTTAAAAGTGGCAATATCGATGTATAAAAATACTCTCTAAATTCAGGATCTTGGTCTGCCGCAAATTCGTCTAACATCAAAAAGTCCTTATTTGCGACTAAATTTTCCAGTAAAGCCGCTCTTTTCTTCTGCCCTGTTGACAAATTATTAGTTGTTATGGTTTTTTGTGGGATATTAACTTTGTCTTTTATTTTTAAAATATCGCTCCAAAATTCAATTCCACTATCATTTAATATATTTTTAAATAGATAAAAATCGCTAAAAACAGCACTTATTGTATTTTGGAATCTATTTAAATTTTCATTATTTAAAAGCATATCATCAAGCCAAATATCTCCACTATTTGGCTTTAGAATGCCGCACAATATAAGAAAAAGTGTTGATTTTCCTGAACCATTTTTACCTATTATAAATACTGTTTCGCCTTTCTTTATTTCTAGGTTTATATTTTTTAAAATTTTTTTATCCATATATGAAAAATTTATATTTTTTAATTTTATATTGTTATATTTTAATTTATTATAATTTGCATTAAAATTTATATCATTAAAATTTATTAACTTCATATCTTTTATTTTTTTAAACGATATTTTTGCAAGAAGTATCGAAGGAATAGAAGATATAAAAATCATAAAAGGGGTTCTTAAAAATAACATAGCAAAACATATAGTTGTGGCTGTTTTAAAGTCGCTTATGTTAAGAGCCAACGAAAAATACATAATAAACCCCACTCCTCCAAGCATCATTACGTTTAAAAAGTTACTTGATATGTTTTGTGAAATTTCTGCTTTAATATTTGAATTTTTTTGAGATAATGCATTATTGCAAAAATTCTCAAAAAAGTTATCAAATCTTGCTTTATTTATACTTAGCTCTTTGAAAGCATCAATCATTGTTTCATAATCTTTATACAAAACATCATCTTTTTGTCTAGATTTTTTATAGTTTTTGTATGTTTTTCTTATAAAAATATTTACTACAAAACCCATAATAAGAAACCAGATTACTATAAAAATAGCAATGATATTTGAAAGATAAAAAAAATAAAATATACAAAAAAATATCAGTAATCCGCTTTGAAGTAAATCTGAAATTCGCATAAGCCCATTTGATATATTGTTTATATCTTTGCTGACACAAGCTAAAATTTTTGCTTTTGTTGTATCCATAATGGTCATAAAAGTGCTGTTTAATACCCTTAAAACAAACCTTGTTCTAAGCTCATAAATAAATTTATTTCCAATATTTGCAACGACAAATTTAAATATATGTGAAAAAATAAAAAAAGAAAATAAAAGAATTATAAATATAAGCAAAATAACGCTATTTGCTTTTTCTAAATTTAATATATATTTGTTTATAAAAAACAATACAAATATCCCAAAAGCACTATAGATTATTGATAAAATTGATATTAAAATCAAATTCAAAATGTAGTATTTTCTCAAAAAGCAATCCAAAATTAAATTTATTTATGATTTTATCATAAATAAATTTAATTATTGATAATAAATATTAATATCTATTATAAAAATTTTATTAACATTTTTATTCTTTCTTTTGCTTCCATTGACCCTAATATTTCCAACACTTCAAATATAGAAGGGCTAACACTGGTTCCAGTTATTGCTATCCTAAGCGGTTGTGCTAAATCTTTTAAGGTAGAGTTGTTTTGCTTTAAAAACTCGTTTGTTATCTCTTCAAATTCTGCTGCGGTTTTAAGATTGTCGTTTAGTATATTTTCAAATTTTTCTAGCAAATTTACAGATTTTTCATTTATAAATTTATTTAAGGCTTTTTCATCGTAGCTTGTTGGGCGGTTGATGATAGAAAGCGCACTGTTTTTAAGCTCTATTAGTGTTTTTGCTCTTGATCTTAAACTTTCTAAAAGCAGTTCGCCTTTTTGTATGTCTTTGAAATTTAATCCAAATTGCTTCATTTCGCTGTTTAATCTATCAAAACTTAATGTTTTTATGTAATGAGCATTTAGCCAGTCAAGTTTGCTAAGATTATAAGTGCTTGCTGACTTGTTGATATAGTATGGACTGAAGTATTTTTTCATAACTTCTAAGCTAAAAATCTCATCATCGCCATGGCTCCAACCAAGTCTAACTAAGAAATTTAAAAGCGCATCAGGCAAATAACCAAGCTCTTTATACTCCATAACATCGGTTGCCCCGTGTCTTTTTGAGAGTTTTTTGCCATCACTTCCATTTATCATAGCAACATGAAAAAACTCAGGTATTGCAAAACCAAGAGCTTGATACAATACAATCTGTTTTGGTGTATTTGAAAGATGATCATCGCCTCTTATAACATGAGTTATACCCATGAGTGCGTCATCTATAACTACTGTAAAATTGTAAGTAGGTGTTCCATCGCTTCTTGCAATGATAAAATCATCAAGCATATCTTCGCAGTTAAATTTAACATCACCTTTTATACCATCTCTAAATTCTATTGTTCCGCTAGTGGGTGCTTTTATGCGTATAACCGGCTCTATCCCGGCTGGCGGTGTGCCTGTAAAATCTCTATATCTTCCATCATATCTTGGGCGTTCTTTTCTAGCTTCTTGGGACGCTCTTAACTCATCTAGCTCAACCTTACTCATATAGCATTTATAAGCTTTTCCTTCATCAAGAAGTTTTTGAACATATTCTTTGTATAAATCAAATCTGCTACTTTGATATATAATCTCTCCGTCATAGTCAAGCTTACACCATTTAAAAGCTTCTTCTATGGCATGAGCTGCTTCAACTGAGTTTCTTTTTAAGTCCGTGTCTTCTATACGCAAAACAAATTTACCGCCATTTGCTCTTGCGAAAAGATAGTTATAAAGTGCTGTTCTAAGTCCTCCTACATGCAAATATCCAGTAGGCGATGGTGCAAAACGAGTAACTATCATTATAATTCTCCATATAAATTTAATAAAAAAATGATATAATCTTTCTTGTATTATATTTTGTAAATGCTTAAATAAAGGTTTTTCATGAAAAAATTATTTATATTTCTCTTGCTTACTAATCTTTTAAACGCAGAGATGATTAATGGTATAGCTGCAATCGTAGAAAATGAACCAATTACTTTAAATGAAGTTAGTGTTGCTGCTAGAGAGCTAAAAAGCGACCAAAGCGTAGCATTAGAAGTTCTTATAAAAGAAAAGTTAAAAGATGCACAAATAAAGTCTTTAAACATAACTACGACAAATTATGAAGTAGAGCAGAGAATTTCTCAAATCGCAGCTCAAAATGGAGTTAGTCTAGATGAGTTTAAGTCTATTTTAGCCTCAAGAGGAATAAATTATGATAAATTTAAAGAACAAACAAGCGATGCTATAAAACAAGAAAAATTATATGGCTCTGTATTTTACTCTATGAGACAAAATGTTAGTGAAGAAAGTGCCCAAAAATATTATAATAATAATCAAGAGTTATTTACTATATTTGATAGTATAGATGTTATAAGATATAGTTCAAAAGATAAAAATTTACTTAATGAAGCCAAACAATCTCTTGCAAAAACACAAGAAGGCATTAAGAGTGAAAAAATGAGCATAAACACTGTTGATTTGACGCAAAAACAGTTATATTTGTTTCAAAACACGCCATCAAATGAATTTACTCCTATTTTGCAATCTGGTAATGAGTATGAAATGTATTTTATAACATCAAAAAATGGAGCAAGGGTTATAGCATTTGATAGAGTTAAAAAGCAAATTTTGAACCAAATGGCTGAAATTGAGCAAAAAAACGCTATAAATGAGTATTTTGACAAACTAAGATCAAAAGCAAATATTCAACTTTTAAGATAATTTAAATAAGGAGAAAAAATGCCAATAATAAATGTAAAACTAGCAAGTCCGCTTCCAGATAAAGAGACAAAAGACAAAGTGGCTAAAGAGATTATGGATGTGATGGTTAGAAATTTAGGAAAAAATCCAGAAAGAATTGTAGTTCTTTTTGAGGATTTGCCAAAAGATAGTTTTTATTTTGGTGCTAAAGATTTAGAGTCAAAGGATTAATATGAGCGATTTTTTAAAAGATGATATAGAAAGAAAAATAACGCTAAAAGAGGGAGACAAAGCTCCAAAATTTGAGTTAGAAAATGCTGATGGTGTAAAAGTTTCTTTAGGAGATTTTGTGGGTAAAAATGTAGTTTTGTATTTTTATCCAAAAGATAACACTCCAGGATGCACAACTGAGGCGTGTGAGTTTAGCCAAAATTATGATGAGTTTATGAAAAAAAATACAGTCATTATCGGCATTAGTCCAGATAGCGTAAAATCACATGCAAATTTTATACAAAAACACAATTTAAGCCATATTTTACTTAGCGACCCAAATAAAGAAGTTGCAAAACTTTATGGGGTTTGGCAAGTTAAGAAAAACTATGGTAAAGAGTATCTTGGCATAGTAAGATCAACTTTTGTTATAGATAAAAATGGAAACATAATAAAAGTATATAAAAATGTAAAAGCTAAAGATCATGCAATAAAAGTGTTAAACGAGCTTGTGTGATTTACTTTAAAGATGAAAATATAAAATAGATTATAAATTAATTTGTAATTTTTATTTAACATAAATTTTATATAAGATATACTAAGTTTATATTAAATTTATAAACAAGGTATAGTATGAATAAATATTTTTTTATCTTTATATACATGTTTTTTTTGGTTGGTTGTAGTGAAACTTTTGTTGGCTATTCTGATGTTTTAAATCAATACAACACCATTTATAACACAAAATCTTGCGATGATACCTTTATAGATGAAAAATCAAATTCAAATTTAGATCTTTTAATGTGGTATGAGCTTAATGGAAGCATGAAACGAAATTGTCTTGATTATAATGCTAGTAATTATTATTTTGACAAAGCTGAAGAGCTTTACAAAAGTGATGTAGATTTAGAAAATAGTGCTTTAAAACTTGCAAAAACTATAGGAACTACTTTTTTAAATGATAATATGGATAGTTATAGAGGAAATATTTATGAAAGTATAATGGTAAATGTTTATAAGGGCTTAAATTTTATGTCTATTGATAAATTTGGCGATGCTAGAGTTGAGTTTAATAGAGCTCTTGATAGACAGCGTCGCGCAAAAGATGAGTTTAGCAAAGAGATAGAAGAAGAAATTGCTAAGTTAGAAAAAGAAGATTCAAATGCTACAAAAATAGCTACAAATAAAGAAACTCAAAATGTAGTATATGATGCATATAATAAAAGTATTTTTGCTGATTTTGTGACTTATCCTGATTTTATAAATCCATTTGCTACATACATGGCAGGGCTTTTTTTCATAGCTGATAAGGATTATAAAAAAGCTAATGAAATGTTTAAAGAAAGTCTCGCTATGCAACCACAAAATATTTTTTTAAAAAGTGAGTTTAAACTTTCACAAGAACTTCTTGTTGGTAAAAATCATAAAAAATACATATGGCTCATTTATGAAAATGGAAAAAGTGCTACAAAAGATGAGTTTAGGCTAGATATTCCTTTATTTATCGTTACAGATAAAGTTCCTTATGTTGGTATAGCTTTGCCTACTATAAAAGATGGCATAAATTCATATGAATATTTAACAATAGATGGCGAAACTTCTTCTGAAATTTCGAATATGGATAGAGTTATAAAAACGGAATTTAAAACAAAACTCCCATTTATAGTAACAAAATCTTTGATAAGAACAACCATAAAAACACTTGCTGCTTATGCGTCTATGGATCAAAATACTTATGCCGGGATTGGCGTTGGAATTTTTAATCTAATAACAAATAAAGCAGATGTAAGAAGCTGGGTTTCTTTGCCAAAAAATTTTCAAGCAGCTAGAGTTATAAATTTAGGAAAAAGTGTTGATATAAAAAATTCACAAGGAGGCATTATAGAAAGTCTAAGTATACCTGATGATAAAAATGCTATTATTTATGTAAATTCACCTATACAAGGTTCTTTTAGTATTCATAAAATAATTTTTTAAGGAGATATAATGCAAGTATTTAAATGGTTTTTGTTTGGTTTTTTACTGTTTTTTGTTGGATGTTCTAGCAATCAAAATGCAATGCAAAACAATGAAATAAATGTAAAAAATGGTTCACATATTATATTTGATGATAAATCTTTGCAAAAATGGCTTAGATTAGATGATGTCAATGTTGTAAAAAGAAGTGACGATTTGATTGAATTTGATGTTACTTTTACAAATACAAGTAGTTCAAATAAGTTAGTAAGTTATAAAGTGATTTGGAAAGATGAAAATGGTTTTACGCAAAAAACTATTATGTCAAAATGGACAAAAACTTTGGTTGAAGAGGGTAGATCTCTTAATATCCATGGCATTTCTCCTAGTGTTAAATCAAAGGATTTTGAGATAATGCTACAAGAACCAACAGATGATGATGAAAATCGCAATGATTCGTATCATAAACAATATTCACATTAAGGAAATAATATGAAAAAAACTTTAATTTTTACCTCTTTGTTAGCTATTTTGCTTTTGAGCGGTTGTACAAAACAACCTCAATATATAGGCGATGGCAGTGGATCAAGCGTTGCACCCGTAACTATGGGTATAGATAAGGGTGATTTTGAAAAAGCAGCAATGGACGCAACGCAAAGTTTATTATCAAGCGGTGCTTTAAATAAGCCAGGTGGCGGTAGATATGTAGTAGCAATTGATCAGGTTATCAATGATACAACACAAAGAATTGATACTGATATGCTTATTAAAAAAATTAGAATAGCTATGTTAAAAAGCGGTAAAGCAGTTGTAACATCGGCTATAAAAGTAGGCGGCGCAGAATCAACACTTAGTCACTCGGTTAGAGATTTAAGAGATAATGATGAGATAAATCAAAATACAATAGCCAAAAAAGGCACTATGATAGCACCGGATATGGGGCTTAGCGGTAAAATCATTCAAAGAAATGCAAAAACTATCAAGGGCGATCAATTAGTAGAATACTACTTTCAGCTTACATTAACAGAGCTTGCTAGCGGATTAGCATTTTGGGAAGATGAGATTGTTGTTGGCAAACTTGGCTCAAATAAAACAGTAACTTGGTGATAAGGAGAAAATATGTTTAAAAATTTAAAATTACTATCTATTTGTGCAATTTTTGCAATGTCTTTATGTGCAAATGAAGTAACAACAAATAGCGTTGCTGAGATTCCTGCAAATGAAGTTGAGGCTCAAAATGCTATGAGTGATGCATCCGCTCAAGATATCACGCCAAAAAGCATTGAAGATTTTTTTGATGAGTTTGCAAATGAGTATGGTATAAGTTATGGAGAGAGTATAAATGGTAAAACATTTTTTAGTGCAAAAGCAACTGCAATGGTAGGTACAAACGATGCTGATTTTGCTAAGGCACTATCTGTTGCATATAATGAGGCATTTTTAAATTTACAAATAGATTTTATAAGAGATACTTATGGCAAACAAGCGGCTCAAACTTTAAGAAAAACTTTTACTGATAACTCTACAAATGCAAAAGAATTTGAAAAACTTCCACCTGAGAGCATATTTGCTCAGCTTTTGACAAAAATCTCAGAATTAGCTGGTGCTAAACTTGATGAGATGCTAACAAATCTAGGTGTTGATTTTCAAAAAGGTCTTAGCGAAGAGAGAAAAAAGATTTTGATGGCTGAAAATTTAGTAAAAAATATCCAAACAACTGCTATGGGACAAATTTCGGGCTTAGTTCCGATTCAAACCGCAGTTACAAAAGATGGTTCTACTTATGATATAGGCGTTATTGCTGTAATGAGCGAAAAAACAGTTCAAATCGCAAGAGATATGAAATTTAAAAGAAATTCTATCATAAAAGGCAAAGGTAAAAATATAAAAGAGTTTTTACCTACTACAAATGATGGATTTTTAGATGAATTTGGTATCCGCTTGGTTTATGATGAAAATGGAGCGCCAGTGATTTTGAGTTATGGTAGATGGGGATATATTAAAAATAGCTCAGATGAGTATGTAAATAAAAGGCAAAAAGATATAGCACAAAAACAAGCAGCCGCTCAAGCCGATGCAGCAATTAGCGAGTTTGTAGCTTTAAGCCTGTCTTTAAAAGAAAATTCTCAAAGTGGAAAAGATGTAGAGCATGCACTAACTCAGCTAATCACATCTGGAAATACTCAAGAGAGTGAAAAAGTTGCAAAAAATATCATAGATATAGCTTCAAGTGAAGTAAAAGCAACCTCAAATATGCAACTAAAGGGCATAAGAACACTAAAAAGATGGTCAGCATCTGATAAAAATAATGTCGAACATGTTGGAGTTGTAAGATTTTACTCTTATGCGAATGTTAAAAATACAAATGAAGTTTTAGGTATTCAAAATGGTAAAAATTCAAATCAAACACAACAAAAAGCCGTAAAAAAGTCACAAGATGTTTCAAGTAAAAGTAAAATGGTAAATGATTTGGATGATTTTTAGGGAAAAATTATGAAAAAATTAATAATTGTTTTTATTTTTTTGCTTTTAAATTTAAATGCTGAGGTAATAAAAAATATCAATACAAAAACTATGGCTGGGAGCGGAAGTGGTGTAACAAGAGAAGAAGCTATAAATAATGCCATTATAGAAGCATTAGGAAAGCTTCAAGGCGTAAAAGTAAATAGTTCTAAGTTTATCTCAACAAAAGCTGTGGCTAACAATGGTCAAAGTGATATAAAAGACACTTATTCGTCTGAGATTAATCGTGTTACAAATGGCAGAGTTGATGGATTTAGTGTAGATAACATATCGCAGTTTGATGGAATGTTTCAAGCAGATGTTACCATTAAAAAAGT
This sequence comes from Campylobacter sputorum subsp. sputorum, assembly GCF_008245005.1. Taxonomy (NCBI): domain Bacteria; kingdom Pseudomonadati; phylum Campylobacterota; class Epsilonproteobacteria; order Campylobacterales; family Campylobacteraceae; genus Campylobacter; species Campylobacter sputorum. Next base: position 152,601 of record NZ_CP043427.1, read on the forward strand.
ATACTCATCAAAACAATACAAAACCCCTGGACTTGATCCAAATAATCGCCGCAAAATGGCAGTTTTGCCTGTTTTTAGCGATAGGGATTATTTTTTAGTTTTTGAGGGTAAAATTGCCAAAGAAGAACTAACTAGACCGCTTACCCAAGATATATTAAATGCTATGACAAACACTAGGAAATTTACTATTTTAGATAGAGTGAGTAATCCTGGTGTTTATGCATTGGAAGAAGCTGTTGTTAGTTCAAAGCAAGCCGCAAACGATGAAGCATTAAAGCTTGGAAATGTATTAGGTGCTGATTATATTTTAATAACAAATATTTCTGATTTTGATATTTCAAAAAATACTTCAAATTTAACTGGAAAAACTCAAAATAAAATTACTACAAGAATCGAATATAGGGTTTTAATGATGGCTACAAGGCAAGTTAAATTTTCTGGAACAAAAAATTTCAGTATTAATGCAAGTGGAAATTCTTTAGGTGAAATCATTTCAAAAGCTACAAACAAAATCGCAAACGAAATTAGCTTTGAGATAATAGATGCCATTTATCCCCTAAAAGTTGCAGATGTTGTAAATAATGAAGTTATCATATCTCAAAGCTTAAATATTGGTGAAATTTATGATGTTTTTTCACAAGGTAAAAAGATAGCGGATTCTTATACAAAAGAGAGTGTTGGAAGTATTGAAAACAAAACAGCTAGCATAGAAATCATCCGCTCAAGCTCAAAAATGTCTTATGCTAAAATTTTAGAAGGAAGTGTTAAAAAAGGAGATATTTGTAGAAAAAAAGATAGTGGCATTAATTCAAACATAGGTAAAAACAGTAGTGTAAAAATTAAAGAAAATGGCGGAGTTGTCCTTCCATTTTAATAAAGCCTTGAAAAAGGCTTTATTTTAATTCAAAATTTTCTAACTCATTGAAATTTAAATATTTGTAAATTTCGTGTTCTTTTCCTTCTAATTTTTTTGGAACCATATTTAGATATTCTTCTTTGCTCGGCAGTCTTCCTAGTATTGCACACATTGCTGCAAGTTCCGCACTTCCTAGATAAACCTGTGCCCCCATTCCCATTCTGTTATCAAAGTTTCTAGTAGATGTTGAAAATACTATCGCATTATCTTTTACTCGTGCTTGATTTCCCATACAAAGAGAACATCCAGCAACTTCTATTCTAGCTCCAGCTGTACCAAAAAGGCTAAAATAACCCTCTGCTTTTAATTTTTCTTGATCCATTTTAGTTGGAGGAACAACCCAAAGTCTAGTAGGTATCTGCCCCTCGCCTTTTAAAATTTCCCCTAAAGCCCTGTAATGACCGATATTTGTCATACAGCTTCCAACAAAAACTTCATCAATATGTTTTGGTCTTTTTGGATCAGCTAAAATTTCACTAAGTGTTGCAACATCATCAGGATCATTTGGACAAGCTAAAATTGGCTCAGTTATTTCATTCATATTTATCTCTATGATTTGAGCATATTTTGCGTCTTTGTCTGCTTTTAAAAGTTCTGGATTATCAAGCCATTTTTGCATATTTTCTTTTCTGCGTTCTAAAGTTTCTTTGTTTTCATAGCCTGCTTTTATCATTGCATCTATTAAAACTATATTTGATTTTAGATATTCAATTACTGGCTCTTTCTTGAGTGCAACAGTGCAAGCTGCAGCACTTCTTTCAGCACTTGCATCACTTAACTCAAAAGCTTGTTCAACTTTTAAATTCTCAAGTCCTTGTATTTCTAAAATTTTACCTGCAAATATATTTTTTTTATTTTTTTTAGATACTGTCAAAAGTCCTTGTTTTATAGCATAATATGGTATAGCATTTACAAGATCTCTTAGTGTTATACCAGGTTGCATTTTTCCTATAAATTTAACTAGAACAGATTGAGGCATATTTAAAGGCATTATTCCTAAAACTGCTGCAAATGCTACAAGTCCACTTCCTGCAGGAAAACTTATGCCTATAGGAAATCTCGTATGGCTATCACCGCCTGTTCCTACAGTGTCTGGTAAAACCATTCTATTTAACCACGAGTGAATTACTCCATCTCCTGGTTTTAACGCAACACCGCCTCTTGAACTCATAAAATTTGGTAATGTTTTATGTGTTAGTGCATCACTTGGTTTTGGATAAGCTGCTGTATGACAGAAGCTTTGAAGTACAAAATCAGCGTTAAATCCAAGACTTGCCAACTCTTTTATCTCATCTCTTGTCATCGGTCCAGTTGTATCTTGTGAGCCAACCGTTAAGGTTTGTGGTTCTACATACATTCCAGCTCTTACGCCTTTTAATCCACAAGCACGACCAACTATTTTTTGAGCAAGAGTGTAGCCACTTTTTTCATCATTTTGAGGTTGAGTTGGTTTTATAAAAATATCTTCATCATCTTTTAAATTTAAAGCTTTTCTAGCTTTGTAGCATAGCGATTTTGCGATTATTAAAGGTATTCGCCCACCTGCTTTAACCTCATCTTTTATTGTATTTGGGATAAGTTCAAATTTACTTACAACTTTACCATTTTTTATAATTTCGCCTTTATAAGGATAAATTTCTATCTCATCTCCTGTTTTTAACTCATCAACATTTGCTATAATCGGCAAGGCACCGCTATCTTGTGCTGTATTAAAAAATATCGGAGCAATGGTTGAGCCTATGATGATTCCACCTGTTTTTTTGTTTGGCACACCATCTATTTGTGTTCCTATATGCCACTGGATAGAATTAATCGCACTTTTTCTACTACTTCCTGTTCCCACAACATCTCCAACATAAACTACTTGCTTTTTAGTTTCTTTAAGTTTATTTATCTGTTTTATACCATCTGGGACTTTTTTTTGTAACATTGCTAGAGCATGAAGCGGTATGTCGCTACGACTAAAAGCTTCACTTGCTGGACTTAAATCATCTGTATTTGTCTCCCCATCAACTTTAAATACCACTGCTTGTATTTTTTGCGGTATATCATTTTTTGATTTAAACCACTCCGCGTTTGCCCATGATTCCAAGATATCTTTGGCGTATTTGTTTGTTTTGGCTAGTTTTAAGATATCGTTAAAATAATCATGAACAAAAATTGTATTTTTAAGTGTATTTGCAGCCTGTTTAGTAACTTTTTCATCTTTATTTTCTAAACAAGATATCAAAACAATAACACTATATCCGCCAAGCATTGTTTTTAGCATATCTATGGCTTGAAATTTATCTATACCATTTATCGATAAATCGTGGTTTATAATCTCATTTAGAAATTCAGCTTTGATTTTAGCAGCGTCATCTACGCCCGGATTTACGCGATTTTTTAGTAGATTTATAAGTTCATCGCTTTTTGCATCACCACTTTTTAATAGCTCACAAATTTCTTTTGTATCAGACGCACTTAGGGCTAAAGGGGGAATTCCCATCTCATTTCTTTTACTTTTTTCTTCATTGTAGCGAGTAAAGAAGTCCATTTTTTATCCTTTAATTTGTAATATTTTAATTTTAACACAAGCTTTTTAAAATATTATAAATATTAATGCTTAATCTAAAAAATTAAATTGAAAATATTTTGTATGATTGCTCTTGAAAAAAATTCATAAAATATCTTTTAAATTTAGATTATTTTTTTAAATTTTTTATGCCTGTAAAATATCTATGTTTTTTAGCAGTAAAATAGATTTGGGCTAAAAAATGTATTGTTTGATTAAAATCTTTTTTACTTGACAACCGTTTTCAAAAAAAGTATAATTCTAGATTATTTTATATATGAACATATATTCATATATAAAATAATTAAATTTATTTAATTTAGGAAGGTGCGTATGGATTTTTGTGAAGTTAGCATAATACATCAAGATATAGTAAAAAATGTAATGAAAAATATGCCAGAAGACGATAGTTTAGAGCGTTTGGCGGATTTTTTTAAAATTTTTTCAGATAGCACAAGGGTGCGAATACTTTGGGCTTTAAGTCAAAATGAAATGTGTGTTTGTGATATAGCATACCTTTTAAGTATGAGTAATTCAAGCATATCTCATCAGTTAAGGGTGCTTAAACAAGGCGGTTTTGTTAAAAATAGACGAGATGGCAAAGTTGTGTATTATAGTTTAAGAGATGAACATATAAGCACTATTTTAAATCAAAGTTTGATTCATATAAACGAATAAAGGGTAAAAAATGTGTAAAAAATTCACACTTAAAAATTTAGAATGTGCTAATTGTGCTTCTAAAATGGAAGAACAAATATCAAAAATAAATGGCGTCCAAAGTGTTAGTATAAATTTCATAACAACTAAAATGAAGCTAAATTATGATGAAAATATGGAAGATGAAATTTTAAACAGATGTCAAAGTATCATTTCTAAAATAGAGCCAAATACTATTATGGAAATTTTATAAGATGAAAAAAGATATAAGTTTTATTTGTGTTTGTATTTTTATAGTTATTGTTTCATTTTTTATAGAAAATAATATTTTAAAAACTAGTTTTTTGGCAATTTCGTATATTGTTGTAGGATACGATGTTCTTTTAAATGGCGTTAAAACATTAACAAAAAAATCTTTTTTAGATGAGAATTTTTTGATGAGTATAGCATCTCTTGGAGCTTTTTTCATAGGAGAGCAGTTAGAAGCAGTTGGCGTAATGTTGTTTTATAAGATAGGCGAAACTTTTGAACGCTACTCATTAAATAAATCAAGAAATTCTCTAAAAGATGCGATGAAGCTTATGCCAGAATATGCAAATTTAAAACTAGATAACGGCGAGCATAAAAAAGTTGATCCAAATTCTATCAATATAGGCGATATTATACTCATAAAACCAGGGGAAAAAGTGCCAATTGATGGCATTATAATAAGCGGTAATTCATCTTTAAACACCTCAGCTATCACAGGAGAGCCCATTCCAAAAGAACTTAAAACTGGCGATGAAATAACAAGTGGATATGTAAATATAAATGGGCTTTTAGAAGTTAAGGTTACAAAAAACTTTGAAAACTCAACTATAGCCCAAATTTTAGAGCTTGTAGAAGATGCTACAACAAAAAAATCAAAACAAGAAAAATTTATAACCAAATTTGCTAGAGTTTATACGCCCATTGTAGTTTTTGTGGCAATATTTATAACTATTGTTCCGCCATTTTTTACTGGCGAGGTTAAAGAATGGCTTTATAGAGCGTTAATATTTCTAGTAGTTTCTTGTCCTTGTGCTCTTGTGATATCTGTACCACTTAGTTTTTTTGGAGGTATAGGAGCGTCAAGTAAAAAAGGAATTTTGGTAAAAGGAAGTAATTTTTTAGATGTGCTTTCAAAGGCAAAAACTTTTGTTTTTGATAAAACCGGAACGCTTACAAAGGGCGAATTTATGGTTGATGAGGTGGTAAGTGTTTGTAAATTTAGTAAAAATGATATACTTGAGTTTGCGGCTTTATCACAACTTTACTCATCTCATCCCATCGGCATTTCGCTTATAAAATATGCAAAAAATTTGGATATAAATTTAGATGAAAATTTAGTTAGTAATTTAGAAGAAATTCCCGGATTTGGCATAAAAGCAGATATAAAAGGAAGTAGGGTTTTGATTGGGAATGCAAATTTACTAAAAGATTTTGTACTTCCAAAACTTGATAAAACTTCTACTTTTATAGCAATAAATGGAGAATTTGCGGGATACATTACATTTAAAGACGAGATAAGATATGATGCTATAACAACTATAAAATATCTCAAAAGCAAAAAAATAAAAACATTTATGCTAACAGGAGATAAAGAAAACTCAGCAAAACTTATAGCAACAAAACTTGGGATAGACCATGTTTTTGCAGAGCTAACACCGATGAAAAAAGTTGAAATTTTAGAAAGCTTGATGGATAAAAAAGCAAAAAATGAAACTATCTGTTATATAGGAGATGGTATAAATGATGCTCCTGTTTTAGCGAGAGCTGATGTGGGTATATCTATGTTTGGAAGTAGTGCCGCAATAGAAGCTGGAGATATAGTTTTGCTTGATAGTAGTTTAAATAAACTAAAAACAGCCTTGCAAATTTCTAAAAAAACTATAAATATAGCCTACGAAAATATCATTTTTAGTATAGGCATAAAGATATTTGTGCTTATTTTGGCTATTTTTGGTTTTGCATCTATGTGGGCAGCAATATTTGCAGATGTTGGAGTTACGATACTTGCCATACTAAACTCATTTAGGGTTTTTGCTTATGCTAAAAAGATTTAAAATATAAATCCATAAATAATTTTTAAAATGGTTAAAGCAACTATGATTAAAAATATTGTCTTTATCCATTTTACATCTTTTTTAATAACAAAATTTGAGCCAAAATATCCGCCTAAAATTTGACCTAATGCCATTATAAATCCAACAAGCCAAAGAATTTGTCCGCCAAATATAAAAACAACCAAAGAGACGAAATTTGAGACGAAATTTAAAACCTTAGTGTGTGCAACGGCTTTTTTCATATAAAGTCCAAGAACGCCAACTAATGCAAATGTCCAAAATGATCCAGCCCCAGGTCCAAAAAAGCCATCATAAAATCCTAAAATCAGTCCAAAAATGATATAAAAAGGCTTTGGAGACATTCTAGCTTTTGTGTCTTTCTCGCCTAAATTTGGCGAAAAAATTGTATAGATAAAAATACCAATAAGCAAAAAAGGGATTATGTAGTTTAAAAATTTCGCATCTATAAAAAGCACAAGTGTTGTTCCACTACACGCACCTATAAATGTAAAAATTATCCCAGTTATTATCTCTTTTTTGTCGATATAACCTTTTGCCCAAAAATTTGCAGCAGCCGTAAAAGTCCCAAAACTTCCTTGCAATTTATTTGTAGCAAGTGCAATATGTGGAGGAACATTCATAGCTAGAAGTGCTGGCAAACAGATAAGTCCGCCACCTCCTGCTATAGCATCTACAAAACCACCCAAAAATGCAGCTATAAAAAATATACCAAATTGCCAAATTTCAAATTCCATCGTTTGCTTCTTTTTAAATTTAATTAGTAATTTTAACTCATTTAAATATAAAATTTACTAAATTTATAAAAAAGGATTGTTATGCAAAAATCTTATATGAAAACACCTGTTGGAAATTTAGAAATTATGGCTGATGAAATAGGAATTCGTGAGATAAATTTCACAAACAATTTTATAAATTTAGATACAAAAAATACCCATATAAAAAAATGCATAAAAGAACTTAACGAATATTTTAGTGGAAATTTGAGAGAATTTAGTGTAAATTTACATATAGTTGCAACACAATTTCAAAGAAGTGTTTATGAGGCTTTGCTTTGCATAAAATATGGCAAAACAGCAACTTATGGAGATATAGCGAAAATGATAAATTTGCCAAAATCTTACAGGGCTGTTGGAAATGCAAACTCAAAAAATAAAATTCCAATCATTATCCCATGCCACAGAATAGTCTCTCAAAACTCAATTGGCGGATATTCTGGTGGCATAGAAATAAAAAAATTTTTACTAGATTTGGAGAGTAAATTTAACTGATATATGAAACTATATCTAGGTTAAAGCCCTTTATACCAACAAATTCTTTTTTAGAGCTTGAACTAATCATATCAATTTGCGTTATGCCAAAATGTTTTAGAATTTGAGCTCCTATACCATAGTTTTTTATTAAATTTTTACTATCATTGCCATCATCCAAAAATAGCAAAATGCCATTTTTTTCGTTAAGAATTTCTAAACTTTTCATAAGGTCGTCATATTTTTTATTTGTCATAAAATCTACATTTGATGATATTTTTTCAAATTTTACAACGCTTCTTTTAGAAATATTTCCAAAAACAAAAGCAAAATGAGTTCTATCTAAATGATCTTTTATCTCATATTGCATAACTTCATATCCAGCTAATTTAACATTAGAGGATTTTTCTATGTTTATTAGAGTTTCATTTTGGAGTCTGTATTTTACTATGTCAGATATCGCAACCATATGTAGTCCAAATTTTTCGCAAAACAGCTCCAAATCATCTCTTCTAGCCATGCTTCCATCATCTTTTACAATCTCGCAGCATATCGCAACTTCCATAAGCCCAGCTAATTTACATAAATCCACACAACCCTCAGTGTGACCAGTTCTAACTAAAACGCCACCGTTTTTTGCAATTAGCGGAAAAATATGCCCAGGACGCACAAAATCATCAGCAGTTGCAGTGGGTGAGCACATAAGTTTTATTGTCATATCTCTTTCATAAGCACTAACGCCCGTTGTTGCTTCTTTTGCATCTATAGTAACAGTAAAAGCTGTTTCGTGTGAAGATGTGTTTGAACTAACCATAGGTGCAAGATCAAATTTTTTTGCTATTTGTTCGCTTATTGGTGTGCAAAGCACCCCTTTTGCGTGTGTTATAGTAAAATTTACTTTTTGTGTATCGCTAAAAGTAGCTGCAAAAATTATATCTCCTTCATTTTCTCTATCTTCATCATCAACCATCACAAGCATTTTTCCTTGTTTTAAATCATCAATTGCTTGTTCTACGCTTACTAAAGCCATTATTTTTCCTTATATATTTTTTATGAAATTGTTACTATTTGGTAATTTTGATTCTTCTATTAATTCTGCAGAAAAGCTTCCAAAGAAAAATCTTTTTATAGGATTTGAGTTAAATGCCCCACAAGCTATCAAATCTATCTCATTTTTATTTGCAAAATCAAGCATCTCATCGATACTTCCGTGAATACTTATAAATTTGAGATTTTCATCACTATAAGTTTCTTTTGCTTTAGATAAAATTTGATCGGATTTTTCCTTGCTCTCGTTTAAATTTAATATTATTTTTTCTGCATTTTTGAAGTTTTTGCAAACAAAATCAAGTATTTTATCACTTGTATTAGATCCATCATAAGCTACTAGGATTTTATCAACTTTTTGTATGTTTGAGCTTAGAGTGAAAATAGGAGATTTCGCATATTTTATAATGTCAAATAAATTTCTGCTTATTTGATTAGAACTCGCACTATTTCCTATTACAAGTATGCTTTCATCGTCACAAAGAGATTGTATTTTTACAACCAAATCGCCTTCTTCTTGTATGATTTGAGAATCAAGACCGCTATTTAGTGCAAATTTATTGTATAAGCCTAAAGTATTTTTTAACTCAGCTGCTCTATCTTTGCTTTCATTTAACTCTTTTATAATCTCATAATCTATGTGATATTGATGAGTTGGATCCATAACTCCCATCATTGCAAAAGATGTTGCATAATCTTGCAAAACTTCATTAACATTTAAAAAATAAATTTTTAAATTTAACATTTTAGCTATATTTATAGCACTTTCACACACATTTTTATTAAGCGAACTGCTGTCTATACAAGCTATAATTTTTTTCATTTTCTTTTAAAACTCTCTTTTGTCTGTTCTATAAGCGATTTCGCACCGTCATATACTCTGTTTCCAAGCTTTTTTGCTTCTGATGTAATCTCTTTTTTCGCGTTTTCTATCTCAAATTTATCTAATTCTTTCTTTTGTGCTTCTAAATTTTTAAATATTTTCAAGCTTTTTTTACTAAATTCTTGTTTTAAAGAGTGCATTTTTTCATTTGCTTTTTTAGCAAATTCTTCTATATTTTCATTTTCTTTTATATCTTCCATTTTAGAGATTATAAGCTGCTTTGTATCATTTGTAAGTCTTATAAATTTAGCTAGATAACTATCTAAACTATTTTGCAATATATCTTCTATAATTGATTTTGAGGGCTCATCGCATTCTAAAGATATATTTTTTAAAAGCTCTATAAAGTCATTTTCGATATTTTGAAGCTCTTTTGTAGCTTCTAAAAGATTTTGATTTATCTCTTTTGGAACAAATTTTATATCATCATTTAGTTTTTCTATGGATTTAAAAATTCCATCTTTGTTTCCATTTATCACGCCTTTTATAAGCGAGTTAGCGTAAATTTTGCTCTCATTTGCCACTTCAATAGCCGCTTTTATGATAACTTTTGATATATTTAAAATTCTTTCTTTTTCAAATTTACCTTCTTTTATTGTTAGATAAGATATGTTTTTACTTATTTCATATGCTGTATCTTCAACATCTTCGCCATTTTCTATCGTTGTTAAAAATGCTGATTCCGAAGTTTCTTTTAGTATGCCTAAAATTTCCAATCCACCTATTAGTCTTTCATCAATAACATCTAAAATCATATCTTTATAAGGACTATCGCTTTTTTTAAATTTATTTTCTATATTTTTATAAATATCAACAAGAGAGTTTCGTATATCTCTGCCTTGTGCGTAAATTTGCTTTTTTATCTGATCGTTTTCATATATAAGTTTGTGAAAATACTGCTCTTTTTCATATACACTAGCTCTAAAAAGACCATCCATAATTGACGATAAAGTTTCATTGTTTAGTAAATTTTTGCTTTTTAATTCTTCGCAAAGCTGCGAAAAAATACATATTATTTTTTCTTCTTTTTGAATTTCCCCTAAAAACTCATCTTTATACATATCAAACACACTATCATTTAGGCGAAGAGCAAAATCTTCATCATTTTTGTGTTTATCTATAAAATTTAAAAATATATCTTTTTGCATATCTTTCCTTTACAAAACAAATTTGCATTTACTTTTTAATTTGTTAAATATATCTAATCTCTCTTTGTCATTTAGAACAAAAACGCTTAGATTGTGGCTTTGGTATTTTCCGTTGCTACTTAAATTTGAAAACTCAAGTTTATATTCTTTTTGTTTAGTTACCAAAGCTACTATGTTTTCGATTTTTTCATCTTTTGATATTATAAGCTTGTATTTCCAAAAACACGGATAGTTGATTTTAGGCCTATTTTCGCACATATTCGCCACTTTTTCCACCGCTTTTGCTTTCTAAACAAATTTCACTTATAATCATACTTTTATCAACTGCTTTTATCATATCATAAATTGTTAAAAGCCCGATGCTAACACCTGTTAATGCTTCCATCTCAACACCTGTTTTGCCATTTAGTTTAACGCTAACAAAAAGCTTATAACCAAAATCGCCATCAAGCTCTTCTATATGTGTGTCTATGCCAGTTATATTTAAGGGATGGCACATTGGTATGAGATTTGAAGTTTGTTTAGCCCCCATTATAGCTGCAACTATCGCTGTTTGCAAAACAGGGCCTTTTTTTGCCGAGTTTGTTTTAATCATTTCAAATGCATCTTTAGACATTTTTATAATTCCGCTTGCCTTTGCTATGCGTGTTGTGATATCTTTAGTGCTAACATCTACCATTTTTGGTCTATTATTTTTATCTAAATGAGTTAATTGCATTTTATTCCTTTGTTATTTAAGTATTATATCAAAGAAAAGTTTAATTAAGTAAAAAACCATAAGAATAAATTTTCTTATGGTTTTGAAAAAAGGAGGTTTCATTAATTGTGTGTGAGCGTAATGATACAGTTTTGTTATAAATGGCTATTGAATTTATCATAAACAGATTATTTTGGCTATAAATTTGCTTTTTTAAACTATTTTTAGATATAATCAAAACTCGAAATTTTACGAAAGGTGGTGATGGAAGTGCCGGGAGTTAAGGTACATCCAAATGAGTCTTTTGATGAAGCTTATAGAAGATTCAAAAAACAAGTTGATAGAAATTTAGTTGTTACCGAAGTAAGAGCTAGAAGATTTTTTGAACCTATGACTGAAATAAGAAAAAAACAGAAGATTTCAGCTCGCAAAAAAATGCTTAAGCGTCTTTATATGCTTAGACGCTACGAATCAAAACTCTAAGCCAAAGTTGGTCGCTAAAAGCGACCAATTAACATAGAATGGGGAAACTTCATGCAAAAGCTCTGTGTTGCAGATGCAGCTACTCATCTTGGTATTACAAAAGAAGCTATCTACAATAGAATTAGAAGAGGCACTTTAGAATTTGTAGAAGAAAATGGACAGAAATTTATCATAATTGATTCTGAGGACTCAAAAAAAACTAAAAAATCATCAACAAAACAGACTAAAAAAGTTCCTTCAAGCGATATTTTTACAGATTATTTGCTTAATCAAATAGATGAGCTTAAAGATGAAAATGCAAAATTACACAAACAAAAAGATGAGCTTTATGAACAAAAAGAGCAAATTTTAATCCAAAATAAAGAAGAAATAAAACAAATTTATAAAGAGAAAGATGATAAACTAAGATATTTTTTAGCTCTTCTTGAAAAACCTTTGATATCAAAACAAAATGGAGAGTATTTAGCTCCAATTGATGTTGAAATTACTGAGTATGATGAAAGCTCTACGCAAAATATGAGTAGAAATGATGATGTCAGTGATGATAAAAAGTGGATTAAATTTAGCACATATTGCATGATAAATAATCTTAGTTTAAAAGATGAAAAAAAACTAAAAAATATAATTTTATCAAAAATAGACACATCTAAAAGAATTAAGCTAAAAAATGGCATAGTGTATATAAGAAGAGATAAAAAAATTAAATAAATTTAGGAAATAAAGTGAAAAAATTTAGAAAAATAGCAAATTATGCAGCAGTTGGCGGACTTGGAGCTATGCTTATAACAGGTCTTAATGGGTGTGGAAATAATAACAATAATGAAGAAATGTTAACACAAGAAGCGCAACAAGGTGCCTTTGTAATCATAGAAGAAATTACGCCTGGAAAATACAAAATTCAAGAAGAATTTCCCAGCAAAGAAACAAGAATCGTCCTAAAAGACATAAATGGAACAGAAAGAGTTTTAACAAAAGAAGAGATGGATGTTTTGATGGCTGAAGAAAATGCCAAAATTGATGCTGGAACTAGCCCACTAACTAATCAAAATGCACAACTTAGCAGTGGCGGGTTATCTCTAGGAGAGGCAATACTTGCAAGTGCAGCTGGAGCTATCATAGGAAGTTGGATAGGCAGTAAACTTTTTAACAATACCGCTTATAACAATCACAGGCAAACAGCTTATAAAAATCCAAGCACATATTCAAGAAGTGTAGATAGTTTTAATAAAGCAAAAGCTACATCTTCAAAAAGTTCAACATCTAAAAAAAGCGGATTTTTTAGCGGAGGTAGTAAAACAGGCACTTCGTCTGGAAGTTTTGGAAGCTAAATTTGGAATGTCTTTTGCTTTAAATTTATAAAAATTTAGGAGCATAAGATGATGGTAGTAAAAAATAGTTTAGTTAATCCAAATCAAGCTAGCAAACTTGGAGAAATCGTAAAGCAAAATGATGATTTTACTAAAATGTTAGATGATATGAATAAAAAAAATGATGAGATTAAAAAGATAAATGATAAATTTACAAAAGAGTTAAAAGAGCAAGATAAAATTTTTAAACAATTTGACCTTGCTTTTATAAGAAATCAAATAATATTTGGAAATCTTGATGAAGCAGAGCGAAGCAAACTTTTCAAAAAATCTTTAAAGATAGCAAAAGAACTTAGCGAACTTTAATCATATCAAATTTATAAATTTTTGAATTTTAGATGAAAAGCGGTATAATCTGCAAAATATTTAGGAGAAAAAATGATAAATTTAAAACTCATTGAGACAAATTTCGATGAATTTACAAAAAAACTCAATGCAAAAAAAACAAATCCACAAATGTTAAAAAATTTGCTTGATTTATACAATGAACTTAAAGTTAAAAGGCAAGATTTAGAATCTCTTCAATCGCTTCAAAATTCAAAAAGCAAGGAACTTGGAATAAAAGCTAAAAATGGCGAAGATATAAGTGTTTTAAAAGAAGAACTTGCTAAAAATAAAATAAAAGTCCAAGATGGCGAGAATTTAATTAGGGATTTAGAGCTTAAACTTGATGAAATAGCATCAAGCATACCAAATATTATAGATGATGATGTGCCTTTTGGCGAAGATGAAAATGATAATGTGGAGCTAAAAAAAGTTTTAGAGCCAAGAAAATTTGATTTTGAACCAAAAGAACACTTTGAACTTGGCGAGAAGCTTGGCTGGTTGGATTTTGAGCGAGGAGCAAAGCTTGGCGGAAGTCGTTTTACGGTGTTAAAAGGCGATGGTGCAAAATTAAATAGAGCACTAGTAAATTATATGATAGATTTTAATACTTCAAGAGGTTTTGAGCTTGTAAATGTGCCATTTTTAGTAAGACCTGAGATACTTTATGGCACAGGGCAACTTCCTAAATTTGAAGATGATTTATATAAAGTAAGGGATGAAGAGCTTTATTTGATACCAACGAGTGAAGTTCCTGTTACAAATTTATACAATGATGAAATTTTAGATATTGAAAAACTGCCTATAAAAATGACTTGTTATAGTCATTGTTTCAGAAAAGAAGCAGGCTCAGCCGGAAGAGACACAAGAGGTATGATAAGACAACATCAGTTTGAAAAAGTAGAGCTTGTTAGTATAACAAAACAAGATGAGAGCGATGCTGTATTAGAAGAGATGATAAGTTGTGCGAGTGATCTTTTAACATCACTTGGTCTTCCTCATCGTCATATGATGCTTTGTAGTGGCGATCTTGGTTTTAGTGCTGCAAAGACAATTGATTTAGAAGTCTGGCTTCCAGGACAAAACAAATATAGAGAGATAAGTTCTATATCAAATACTAGAGATTTTCAAGCAAGAAGAGCAAAAATTCGTTATAAAGATGGCAAAAAAAATATTTTAGTAAATACCTTAAATGGCTCATCTTTGGCTGTTGGTAGAACACTAATTGCTATAATGGAAAATTATCAAAAGTCAGATGGAAGCATAGAAATTCCGCAAGTTTTACGAAAATATATGTAGGTAGTTATGGCTGATGAAGAAAATATCGTAATTCTTGAAACAGGCGATGAATTAACGCCTCTTGATGAGATAGATAAAGACAAAGAAGAGCCAAAGCAAGAAGATACACCAAAGGTTAATAAAAACCAAAAAAAATTTTTGATTATTGGTATAGTAGTTTCTGTTTTATTGTTAGTTGTTATTTTTTGTGTTATTTTATTTTTTATTTTTTCAAAAACTGAAGATAAATTAGAGCCTAAAATCGTAGAAAACAAGATAGAACAGCCTATATATAATACTGCTAAATTTGCACCAAATAAAATAGATGATATGATAAAAAAAGCCAACTCTCTTTATGAAAAAGGGGATAAAATGCAAGCCCTTCAAATTTATAAAGACATATCAACTTATAATGAATCAATATCAAATTACAATCTTGGCGTCTCGCAAATGAGGCAAAATAATTGCGAATTAGCAATAGAATCTTTTAGAAAAGCCATAAATGATATGGATAATGCAACCGTAAGTGCATTAAATGCAGCTGCTTGTTCGCTTGAGCTTGGTAAAAATGATTCATTTGATTATTTTTTAAATTTAGCACACTCTTTTTTGGTAAATGAAGCAGATTCTCCGCTTTTTAACTATTATGTTGCTTTAGTGCATTATTATAATGGATTTTATTATGAAGCACTAAAAGTTCTTAATCATACACAAAATGACCAGTATAAAAGTAAATTTAACTATTTAAAGGCAAAAATTCTAACATTTTTAGGAAAAGAAGAAGAGGCGATTTATTATCTTCAAAATCAAAATGAGTTTAGTTCAAATTTTACTATAGGGCTTTTGTATGCAAAAATAGGAAAATTTAGTGAAGCTAAGGATTATTTGAAAAGAGCTCAAATAAGTGAGCCAAATAGAAGTAAAATTTCAACTGCTTTGTCGATATTAAACATAAGAACTGGTTTTTATAAAGATGCGGCAAATCTTTTAAAAGAGCTTACTCACATTGATGAAAATTTGCCAAATAAAATTTATAATGTTAGTATTAGGTTAAATACAAAATTGTTTGATATCAATATAGCTCAAAATAGTTTTGAAAAAGATATGTTTGAGAATAAAATAAAAAGATATGAAATGATATTTTATTTTGTTCCATATCAAGTTTTTGATGTTAATCAGGCTTTGGATTTTGCTAGAAAAGGTGCTATAAATTTATCCTTAGATAACATAGAGGGTGCTCAAGATTATCTAGGAAATTCAACTACTCTTTCAAAAGTTAATGCCAAACTTTCATCAAGCATAGCAAAAGCAATAGATAATAAACTAAGAGAAGCAAATAAAGAGTTTAAAGATCTTTTAAAAGCCTATCCGCAACATGCAATAGTTCATTACAATCTAGCACTAAGTTATGCAAAACTTCAAGATTTTAAAAATGCGGCGAAATATTTTACAAGTAGTTATCACTTAAATCCAAACAACCATATTTCTGGAGCACTTGCTATAATATGCAATGATATATTAAAAGAAAAAGTTCCAAAGCTCTTAAGCGAGGTTAGTGAAGGCATACAAAATGATGATAAACTAAGTCCAGATGATATTTCACCAGCACTTTTGCATCTTGGTTTAGATAATTTAAATGCACTTATTAGTTGGTCTGAAATACCCAAAAAACGATCAGCTCTAAATGTATTTTTTGAGACAATGACGGCAAATCTTGCACAAAATGAAGATTTGTTTATAAAAAAATCTAATGAATTAAATGCAATTTTGCCAAATGATATAATGGCAAATCTTATAAATTTCGTAGCAAAAAATCATAATCTAGATATAAAAGCTTATGCCAAAAACGCTCAAATAGCAATGCAAAATAATCAATTTAATCTAGATTCTTTTTATTATGGACCTTATATAGTAAAAGAGCAGTTTATAAAACTACTTCAAATTTCGGGTTTTATCCATAAAGTACGCTCAAATCTTAAAAATTTAGTTATGGTTTCAGCAAATAGTGATAAATTTGTAAATTTACTTGAAACTTTAGCTTATGTAGATATTTATGTTAATAACTTTGATGAAGCTTATGTGATTTACAATAGATTAATAGATACTTACGCTATAACAGACGCTTCTTTGGTATTTTATGCAGCTGTTGCGAGTGTTGGCGCAAGTCAGTATGAAAATGCGATTGCTATGCTTGAACTTGCTAGGATAACTAATCCAAATGATCCAGAAAATCGCATTCCACTTGCCATGCTTTATCATAGCATTAACAATATGGAAGCTGCTATAAACCAGTATGATAGACTTGGAAATAGTGGTTTCATAAGCAACTTTTTTACTCTTGATGTGGAGTAAAAAAGTTTATTTTTTAAGCCCTATTGCGGTTTTTAGCATTTCATTGCTTGTTGTGATACTTTTTGAACTAGCATCAAAACCTTTTTGAAATACTATTAACTCAGTTAATTGCTCGCCTAAATCCACATTTGATTGCTCTAAGAAGTTTGATTTTATTTGTGCGCCATAAACTAAATTTCCTTTTGAATCTTTATAAAATATTGGCTCACCAGAATTTGAAGTTTTTGTAAATAAATTTCCGCCAACTTTGTGTAAACCTTGCTCATTTTGAAAATGAAAGATTGGAATTTTTGCTACTTCTACATTTGCTGAGTTGCTAAATCTAGCATAAACTGAGCCATTATCTCCTACATGATATTCTTCAAAAAGACCTTCATATGCACCATCTTTTTGGATATCTGTTATCTTGCTTTTTTCTTCTCTTGATACCATTCCCCCAAAGATTGGATTTGATGCACCATTATTTCCAGGAATTCCAAAATTTATATTTAGCAAAGCACCGTTATTATCCAAATTTCCTAAAGATGAGCTTTTTAGCATACCTCTACCATCAAAGACTAATTCGCCGTTTGACGAGCTTAAAAGAGTATTATTTGGCGAAAAAAGACTTGCTTTTACTTGCCAAATGTGTCCTTCGGTTGGATTTGGATATTGTTTTGTAAATTCCAGTTCAAGCTTATTTTTATCGCCATTTGGAGATATCACATCTGTATTAAATTTAACTATGTTTGGCTCTTGCTCTTTTATAGTTGCATTTATGCTTATATCAAGCGGAAGTGTTTTGTCTATATTGTTATTTAATGCTAAGTTTTCCGCACTCCAACTGCCATCGTTTTTTACTAATGCATTTATTGTTTGTGAGTTTGAATTTTTATCTTTTATGGTTATTTGGATATTATCGCCCGGTTTTATTCTATTATCATTTATAAATCCGCTTAAATTTACGGTTCCATCGTTATTTAAATTTTGTTTTTCATTGTTATTTGTTAGCGTAATTACGCTATCTTTAAATTTATCTCTGCTATCAAGAGTGCCTTTAAAATTTACATAACTTGTTGCAACTGGTGGAAGATACATATATTTTGGAAGTTTTATAGGTTTTTGTGTGTTTTCTGTGCCTAAAGTTAGGCTTGTTTTTTGATCTGCTGTGTATGCGTCTAAAATAGGTGTTTGAGTTTGATTATAAATTTGACCAAAAGCTTCTTTGGCTGTTTCACTGAGTGCTGTTTGTGTGAAATTTGCTACTGTTCCTATTACAAATTCGCCATTATTTGTAACTAAATTTCCCTCTTTATCTACATCAAAAGCACCATTTCTTGTATAAAAAATATCTCCATTTCTACCTTGGATTCCAAAATATCCATTTCCAGCTATGGCAAGATCAAAACTTCTTTCTGTGTTAATCAGATTGCCTTGAGACATATCAAGTGCAGTTGTTTGCATAGTTGAGCCAAGCCCAATTTGATTTGATCCAAACGGATAGCCTGATTCTATGGATGTTTGATAAAATATGCTTTTAAACTCCGGACGAGAACCTCTAAATCCAATATTGTTTATATTTGATATATTATCAGCTGTTACATCTATGCCAACTCCATGAGTTCTTATGCCACTTACCCCATTATAAAGAGATCTTAACATTTCTAACCTTTATAAAATTCGCTTATTTTTGAAATATCAATAAATTCTCCGCCTATTTTTACTTCTGCTTTTCCGTCTCTAAATCTAATTGCCTCTACCGGATAGGTTCCAACACTTGTTTCTTTTTGTTCGCCAGATTCAGTTATATATTTTGCTTTTACTCTATATGCGCCTAATGGAGCTTCATTTCCATCATCATCTTTACCATCCCAAGTAACTTCATGAGTTCCTTTTGGAGCATTGCCAAAGCTTATAGAATTGATAAGTTTTGAGCCAGTTGAATCATAAATTTCATACACTCCACTTTTTGCTACATCTGGAAAGTATATAGAAAAATTAATATCACTTCCCATTTTATCTTTCACAACAGCATCTGATGCAGTATGTGCCATAGTTCCTAAAGCTGCAAAGGAATTCATACTCATCATAGCTTTCATCTGCGCTGCTAAATCTTTCATCATTTTATTTGTATTTTCTTGCGTTTCAAGTGTCGCTAGTTGGCTAGTTTGCTCAAGCATTTTTGCTGTATCCATAGGACTTGTTGGATCTTGATATTTAAGCTCAGTAAGTAAAAGCTTCATAAATGCATCTTTATCAAGTGCTGCTTTTGGATTGCTAAATCCAGCCTTCTCGGAAGTTTCTTTTGCTTTTTGGGCTGCAACTTTATCTTGTGTGAACATACCGCTTGTATCTATTGGCATTTTTGATCCTTTTTATATATATCTAGGTACTACAATTTCTAGCAAATTGTGTTCCATTTCTTCATCTTGAAGTTCATTATCATTTTTTGTATATCTAAATTTCTTAGAGTTTTGCTCTTGATTTTTGTTTTGATTTTGATCACTAAAATTCATTTGCAATTCGCTAAAACCCATATTTACTAGACTTGCTTTAAATTCTGCTTGATTTTGTAAAAATAAGCTCATGGTTTGCGGCGTTGAGTTAAAATTTATATGCAGATTGTTTCCGCGATTAACGATTGTGATTTCAACTTCGCCAAGCTTTTCTGGATTTAACACCATATTTACACGCATAATAGGCGGTTTATAGTTTTCAATTTGATCTTTTAGCGTAGTTGCAAAACTTTCAAATGTTCTTTTAACTTCTATGCTTTTCATCTGGTTTTGTGCGTTTTTGACTATATCTTTTACCATAAGATTTAATTCATCACTGCTATTTTTATTTTGACTTTGTTGATTATCGTCTTTTTTATTTTGCTCTTCGTTTGTTTGCATAGATGGATTTAATGCTGTTTTTAACAAATCTTCTTTTTGTATATTTTGTTTTATTTGGTTGGTTTCTTGTGGTTTTTTGTCTATGTTTTTATCTTGTGAAATTTCTATTTTGTGAGTATTTTCTGGTATTTTTTGAGACATTTTATTTATAATTTCATCTGATTTTACAATTTTATCAAATTTAGACTCATTATTTAAATTGTTATCTTTAGAAATTTCTTGAAATTTGTCAAATTTAGGTTCGTTCTTTAGATTTTTATCTTTGGAAATTTCTTCAAAAGGCGTTTGTTTATCTATTTTATTTTCTATATTTAAATCATTTTCATTTTTTGATTTAACAATTTTATCCATAGGAATTTCAGATTTTGGATTTTTATTATCCAAATTTGCAAGAAGTTTTGGTAAATTTGCTTCATCTTTTTTAGGATCTATTTTTGCCATTTGGTTTATTTTAGATTTTGTCATTTCATCAAATTTGAGATTATTTTCTATTTTAAAAAAGTTTTTTTTGGCTAGTTCTTTAAATTCTTTTTCAAATTTGTTGGTTAAATCTTTTGTTATGCTGATTTTCTCCAAACCAAGATCAAATTTTTTTGAAATTTTAATAAGTTCTAATATATTTTTAGCACTTTTTATCTCTAATACATTTTTTTCTACTGAGAAAAATTCTGTTATTTTAGAATTTAAAATAGGAAATTTATTTATTTTTCCACCATTTAAAACTTCCAATAAACTTAAAATTTGTAAAAAATTTGATGCTTCAAATAGATTTTTGGAATCCACTTTTTTAGTTATATTTAAATCTATTTCATTATTAGTATTATTTATTTCTTTTAAATTTAAAATATCAGATAGTTGCGGTGTGTCTGTATTTTCTGTATTTAATGAGTTTAGTAATGTAGAAAAAATATCACTTTTTCCTTCCCCGTCATTTTTCTGTGTTTTTTTGGCTATACTTGGGCTGAAATTATCATTTATAATATCTAAAAGTGTTTGCATAATTATTCCTAAAATTATTTTTAATTAATATTATGCAAATTTCGTTCCACAAAATTTAAATTTATAAATTTTTATTTTTTAAAGCAAAATTTAGATAAAATCATAAACTAGTTTAAAAATTATGGAGAAAAATTTGGAAAATATAAGAAATATCGCCGTTATTGCCCATGTCGATCATGGTAAAACAACTATGGTTGATGAGTTATTAAAACAATCAGGAACTTTTAACAGCCATGAAACAGTTGGCGAAAGAGTTATGGATAGTAACGATATAGAAAGAGAAAGAGGCATTACAATTCTTTCTAAAAATACGGCAATTCATTATAAAGATTATAAAATAAACATTATAGACACTCCGGGACACGCTGATTTTGGTGGTGAAGTTGAGCGTGTTTTGAGAATGGTAGATGGGGTTTTGTTGCTAGTTGATGCACAAGAAGGCGTAATGCCGCAGACTAAATTTGTTCTTAAAAAAGCTTTGAGTTTTGGCTTAAGACCAATTGTTGTTATAAACAAAGTTGATAAACCAGCAGCTGATCCAGAAAGAGTTATAAATGAGATTTTTGATCTTTTTGTTGCACTAGAAGCAAATGACGAACAGCTTGATTTTCCTGTTATTTATGCAGCTGCAAAAAATGGTTTTGCAAGATACAATTTAGAAGATACAAATACGGATATGGTTCCGCTTTTTGAAACTATTATAAAACATGTCCCAACTCCTGCTGGAACTAAAGATTCACCTTTGCAGCTTCAAGTTTTCACGCTTGATTACGATAATTATGTTGGCAAAATCGGTATAGCTAGAATGTTTAATGGAACCATAAAGAAAAACGCTTCAGTTATGCTTATGAAAGCTGATGGCACAAAGGTAAATGGTCGTATTAGTAAGCTTATAGGATTTTTGGGTCTTCAAAGGCAAGAGATAAATGAAGCAAGTGTTGGTGACATAGTAGCAATTGCCGGTTTTGAAGCTTTGGATGTTGGAGATAGCATTGTTGATCCAAATAATCCTATGCCGCTTGACGTACTTCATATAGAAGAGCCAACTCTTAGTGTTATTTTTAGTGTAAATGATAGCCCTCTTGCAGGAACAGAAGGTAAATTTGTAACTTCAAACAAAATAGATGAACGCTTAGCAAGTGAGATGAAGACAAATATCGCTATGAGATACGAAAATGTTGGAGAGGGCAAATTTAAAGTTAGTGGAAGAGGCGAGCTTCAAATTACAATATTAGCCGAAAATATGCGAAGAGAGGGTTTTGAGTTTTGTCTTGGCAGACCTGAGGTTATAGTAAAAGATATAGAAGGTGTAAAATGCGAACCTTTCGAGCTTTTAGTTGTTGATGTGCCAGATGATTGTACTGGAGTTACTATAGAAAAACTTGGAAGAAAAAAAGCTGAAATGGTAAGTATGAGTCCAACAGGAGATGGTCAAACAAGGATAGAGTTTGAAATTCCTGCACGAGGACTTATAGGTTTTAGAAGCCAGTTTTTAACAGATACTAGGGGCGAGGGCGTTATGAATCATAGCTTTTTGGAATTTCGCCCTGTTATAGGAAGCGTAGAACAAAGAGGTAATGGGGCTCTAGTGAGTATGGAAAATGGAGTTGCTCTAGCTTATTCGCTTTGGAATTTACAAGAAAGAGGAATTCTTTTTGTTGGTCCTCAAACAAAAGTTTATGTTGGGATGATTATAGGCGAACATAGTCGTCCAAATGATTTGGATGTTAATCCAATAAAAGGTAAAAACTTAACCAATGTTAGGGCAAGTGGAAGTGATGATGCTATAAAGCTTGTTCCACCTAGAACACTTTCTTTAGAAAGAGCGTTAGAATGGATAGAAGAAGATGAGCTTGTTGAGGTAACTCCGTCAAATATCCGCGTTAGAAAAAGATATCTTGATCCAATCGTTAGAAAAAGAATGTCTAAAACAAAAAGTTGATTTATAAAATTTCTTTTATGATGCATAAAACGGATTAAATATATATAGTTTAGCTGCTGTGATTTAAAAAATGCTTATGAAATTATTTAATGAGCATTTTTTAATTTATCTAGATTTAGAAATTAAATATAAATACTATAAAAAACAACTGTAAAAAATTTTAGAAAAAATAACTAATAAAGTTTGTAGTAAATTGTAAAACTAAGTATTATAAATTTTTATAAATGTATTATTTTGTATCTAATTTATAAAATAATACATTTAAATTTAATGATGTAAATTATATTTAAGATTTGCACTAAATAAATCAACTGATAAGTTACCTTAAATTTAGTAAATCTTAAATTTTACTTGGTAAAACACCAAATTTTTCTTTAAAGATTTTAGTAAAATGACTTAGATTGTTATACCCTACCATTTTAGCTGCTTCGCTTACATTTATATCATCTCTTTTTAAAAGCTCAAAAGTTACCTTTAATCTCTCATCTTTTAAATATCCATAGATTGTTTTATTAAAGCACTTCTTAAAACCCTCTTGCAAAGAAAACTCATTTGTAGCGCACATTTTAGCAAGTTTTTTTATACTTGGTGGATTTGTTAAGTCTTTAAGTAAAATATCTTTTGCTTTTTGCATAGTTTTACTATCGCCGATTTTTAAATTACTAAAAGTTAAAAACAATAGTTCTAAAACTTTACTTTCTATAAAAAGCTCTTTCAATTTTCCGCTGTAAATATCTGCATTTTTAAGTTCATTTAAGATAAATTTTTGACTTTGTTTAGCTATAGATTGTTTGACGTAAAGATTATCTAAGACCTGGTTTTCATCTTTAAAAACATCAAATTCTTTTATAAAATTATCATCAAGCATTATAGCTTGGAAGTTATAAAATTTATTATCATATATAACTTTATATCTAAAATTTTTTAGCATAGAAATCGTTAAAATTTCATCTGGCTTTAAGATTAATTGCTTATTTTTTTGACAACAAAGTACGTTTGTGTTTGAGCTATTAAAATATAAAAAATGGTAGTTTGTATCAAAAGTTTCATTAAAACTTATATCTGTGTTTAGTATAATTTTTGACTCCATATATGAAATTCCGCTTTGAAGTATAAAAAGGTTTATATCATAAATAAAATCACTATCTTTATAATATATTTTTCCATTTTTTACAGTTGAATGTTTTCTAATTTCACCATTATCTATAATTTTACTCATTAAAATTTTCCTAGCGTTAAAATTTCTATTTTTAGCGTTAAATAAAAATTGATAATTGTTATTGATTTGTGTAAAATTATACATAAATATGGTTAAAAAAGGATAAAGATGAGAAATTTAACTCTATTGTTATCACTAGCTGTAATTAGTCAGATATATGCAGATACTATTACTTTAAATACTGTTAAAGTTACAGCACAAAAAATTGAAGAAAATATAAATGACATTCCACAATCTATAACAGTTTTAGATGATGTAGATATAGAGGAAAAAAGGATTGACAATATAAAAAAGCTTTATAGATTTATCCCAAATACCCACACTCATAGTGCTGCTGGGATAAATATGATAAATTTTAGAGGTATAAATCACTCCATTTTTACAAACTCAAATCCTGTCACATTTTATATAAATGGAGTGCCTCAAACTAATTTTTACGGATATGAAGCTCATTTTCAAAATGTTGATAGAATAGAAATTCTAAGAGGACCACAAGGGACACTTTATGGAAAAGAATCTATCGGTGGAACTATAAATATCATCACAAAAGAGCCAAATAATGAGTGGAGTGGAGACATAGGTACTGAGTTTGCACAGGATAATACATATACAAATAATTTAAATTTAGGTGGAGCTTTGGTTGATGATAAGTTATTTTTAACTCTTGGTGGATACTTTTATAAAACTGATGGTTGGCTAAAAAATAATTATAATGATAGCAATGCTTTAAATGATGAAATTTATAAGCTAAATAGTAGTTTAGTTTATAAACCAAATGAGAGATTTAATATAAATTTATCATTTTTTAAAGATAAGCAAGATGTTAGTGGCTATATTCCGACTATAAAAAAATCGCCTATTTTAACAAGAAAACAAGCTAAAAAAGAGACATCTTTTGATGTGGATAGTTTTCAAAAGATTGATACTTACTCATCATCTTTAAATTTAGAGTATGAATTTGATGATATTAAGGTTGGTTCATTAACTACTTATAAAAATACAGATATTTATGCACAATTTGATGCTGATTACTCAAATGGCGTAAATAAATTTGGAACAAATTTAGATAATGTAATTCAGTATAGAGATATCGAGATTGATACATTTTCACAAGAGATAAAATTATCAAGTTTAAATAAAGATAAATTTAGCTGGTTAGCTGGACTTTACTATGAAAGTGAAAATACTAACAATAAAAGTCTAAGATACCCATTAGCACACGAGTTTCCCATAAAAGAAATGGATAATCCTGCAAAAGGCAAGGCTAAAACTTACGCTATATTTGGACAGGGAAGTTATGATATTTTAAATGATTTAACTCTAACACTTGGCTCAAGGTTTCAAAGGATAGAAAAAGATATGCACTCAAATGCTTTTAGCTATCCGCTGCACTCAAACAAAGGCACACTTTTATATGAGTTAAATACAGATGAGAGCTATAATAAATTTTTACCTAAAATAGCACTTAATTATAAAATAAATGAAGATTTTAATATATATGCTGGATATAGTTTTGGCTATTTACCAGGTGGAATTAACTATTTTGCAACATCTCCTGCAATAGGTGGGCATAAATTTAAACCTCAAACAAGTGATAATTATGAAGTAGGCTTTAGAGGATTTTTCTTAGATAACTCTTTAATGCTTGGAGTAAATTTATTTTATATGGATATAGATGATATACATATTTATAATGAAGTAATCCCTGGAACTTGGGTGGTTGGAAATGCTAAAAAAGCCACTTCAAAAGGTATAGAGATTGAGGCAATTTATGATATAAATAAAAATTTTAAAATAGATACAAATTTTGGTTTAGTTAGTGCTAAATATGGAGATCAAAAAGATGTAGCAACTGGGAAAAACATAAAAGATAATAAAATTGAAAGAACCCCTGCTTATACATTAAATATAGGGCTTAGTTATAATCATAATAGCGGATTTTACTCAAGACTTGATATCTACTCACAAGGCAAGACCTATCTAAATGCGGCAAATGATAAAAAGCAAAGTCCATGGGTTGGGGCTGATTTAAGAGTAGGGTATATGAGTGGCAGCTTTGACATATATGCCTTTGTAGAAAATATAGGCAATGAAGAACATATCAATGATATCACAAATGGCTGGATAGGAAGTATGGTTGATTTTAATAAACCTAGGATTTTTGGTGTAGGAGCTAGATACTATTTTTAGGAAAAAAATTGCTATATTTACTTATTTTTACGCTATTTTTAGGACAATATGTAGGAGTTGGATTTTTAACTGAGGGGCTTGTTGCTATTTTTAGAGATGATGGGATGGAATTAAAGAAGCTGGGACTTTTGTATTTTGTAGTTATATTTTGGTCCTTTAGATGTTTTTGGTCGCCATTTGTTGATAAGATAGTTTCAAAAAGTGGAGTTTATAAAAACTTTATAATCACTACTCAAATTTTAATGATATTAACTCTTTTAGTAGTTGGCTTTTTGGACATAAGAAAAGATACTTTTTATATAGTTTTATTATCTTTTTTGATGGGATTTTTATCAGCGACAAATGACATTGCAAGTTCAGCTTTTTTGCGTAAAATCTTTAAGTATAAAAATCTTAGCTTTGCAAATTCAGTAAAATCAGGCGGGAATTTAGTAGGGCATATTTTAGGAGCAGGACTTGCTTTGATGATTTATGATAAATTCGGTCTTAAAACTTCAGCTATGTTTTTAATATCTTTGATTCTAGTTTCTATATTTTTTATTGTGATTTTTGATGAAGAAAAGAAGGTGTTAAATTCAGATAAATTAAACTATGAAGTTATGTTTGTTTTTTTAAAACAAGAGAAAATTTGGATAAGTGTGATGGTGTTTCAAGCACTTGGAATTTGCATGAGTTATGGACTTTTAACACCTGTGCTTGTTGATAGTGGATGGGATGTTGGATATATTGGTAAATTTGTACATTTTTACGGGACGATTTTTTCTATAATTGGGGCATTTGGAATATCATTTATATTTAAGAAATTAAATCAAATTAATAGGCTTTTATTAATCACTATTTTAATGAGTTTGGTTATTTTATCTATGCTATTTCCTATAAATGGTTATAGTTTTAAATTTGTAGTGGTGTTTGTTGTGGCTTTAATGTCTAGCTTTTTTATGTCAAATGTTGTGATTTTAAATACAATTATAATGAGTAAAGCTAAAGATAGTCCGGTTAGTCAAATTGCCTTACAAAGTAGTATCTCTATGTTGTTTCAATTTATCTCTTTTTATTTAGGCATTGCACTAGCTAGTTATTTTGGATATAAATTTGTAGTTATTTTATCATCATTTTTATGTTTGATAGCATTTTTTTATATATTAAAAGTTAGAAAATTTATAGTTTAGATATTTATTAAAAATTAATTTGTAATTTTAAAATAAAAATTTATAAATTTTTGACTTATTAAATTCTAAATACTAATTTTATAATTAATGAGGGCGTAGAGAGAGGATGGATTACAAATTTAATCCCGGCTATTTATCCGAGATTAATATAATTTATCAGAAAAATAATTACTATTTGCTAAACTTATACTTATATTTAAAAATATAATTTTTTATAATAATAATTTTAAACTATGAATTTTTAAATACATTCCTAACACCATTTATACTAAACATATCCAAGCCAACTCCAGTAAGTTGCACTAAAAAACAGTATCAAAAGATAAGCCATTATACAAAGAGGAATCCCGGTTATTACAAATTGTTTTACGCTAAAATACCCAGTTGAGTAGGCTATCATATTTTGTGGTGCATTTACAGGCAGTATAAAACCAAAGCATATTACATATTGTAATATCATCGTAAGACCTAAAACATTTATATCAGGTGTTTCAACATTTTGTAACACAGATATGATTATAGGTATCATTGCCGCTGCAAGAGCAGTTGCAGAAGCAAAACCAAGATGTATAATGATTAAGAAAAAGCCCAAGATTGCTACTAGCATAAGTGCTGACATGGAATTTAAGCCAAATATATTCACGAAATAATTTGCTAGCCACACTGCAGCTTTTGTTTGTAAAAGTGCCGTTCCAAGGCTTATGCCAACACCAAAAAGTATGATTGTTCCCCAGTTTATTTTTCCTACAGCATTTTTCCAGTCCATAACGCCGATTTTTGGTAAAAACATTATAGCAATACCAGCTATTGTAACTGATGCGGTATCAAAAGGATGTAAAGTTTTTTCTGTAGCCCAAAAAAAGAGTAATATACATGAAATAACCATAAGTTTTTTTTCATTTATACTTATAGATCCCATCTCTTCTTTCATTTTTTTTATAGCAGTTTGCCCACCTGGTATTTCATCTATTTCTGGTGGTAAAATTTTTATAAGCGTAATGTATAGTATTATAGACATAACAGCAGAAAAAGGAGCCGCAGCTATAAACCATTCAAACCAGCTTATATCTGTTTTTAAAATATCTTTTACAAATCCAATCATTACCATGTTTTGTGCTGCTGCGGTTTTTACACCAACATTCCATAAGCTATCTGCTTGTGCAACAGCTATCATCATAATTGCAGCAAATGTGGATCCTGCTTTGACACCAAAAGCTCTTATTATGCCTATAACAATAGGAACAACACAAGAAACTCTAGCGGTTGTGCTTGGCACAAAAAAGCTCAATATACAGCCAACTAATATAACTCCAATTACCATATGTTTTGCTTTTGTGCCTATTTTAGACATAACAAAAAGAGCTATTCTCTTATCAAGACCTGTTATAATCATTGCAGCTGACAAGAAAAGTGCTGCCATAACTAAAGCCCATGATGAATTTGAAAATCCTGAAAGCGCTATTTTTATAGCTTTTGATGTCCCCATCATAATTTGTGGATTTTCTATACTTGGTGCAATACCTAAGCCAAATGCCATAAGGCTTAAAATGACAAAAGCACTGACAGGATAACTCATGCATTCACTCATCCAAACAATAATCGCAAATACTAAAATTCCTATCATTCTTTGTCCAGCAATTGGTAAATCAGATGGATTTGGTAACATCCATATGATAAACATTGATAAAATGGCAAATATAAGTCCATATTGTTTAGCCAAAGATGGTTTTTGTTGAGAAATTTCTTCAGGCATAACTTCTCCTTTTTGATGATTTTTTGTGATTATTGTAATTATATTGTAAGATATTTAAATTTAATATTATTATTTTTATTTAATTTTGATAAATAATGTATAAATTTATGTAAATATAGTTACCATAATATTTTAATGAGAAAAGTTGAAAGATAGTATTATATGTTTTTTAATTGCTGTTTTTTGGTAGGATGTACAATAGGTGCGAAAACACCAAGTAAGAGTGATATTAGATGATGGTAAAGTTATAATAGATGACGGTCATCATAATGGCAACGGTAAGTTCTCCCCCCCCGAGGTAAGCTAAAAAGGCAATTGCTAATCTACCTAGTTCTAAGGCTATCTTTTATCTTTGAGATAGCTTTAGATTTTATAAATTTATCTTCAAGTTTATTATGTATAAAATCTTCTGTTTTTATTTTATCTATTATATAGCTTTCGCAAAGTAGCCAAGATATAGCCATTTTAACATAGTAAAAATCACTTTTTTCTTGTGTAATTTTCGTAAAAATTTCATTCAAACTATTTAAATTTAAAAAATTTTTCATAAAAAACACATAATAAAATCTGATCTCAAATTCACTTTTTGCATCATAAAAAGAATTCATAAACTCATAATAAATTTCTAAATTTTTACTTTTTTTGATACAAAAAGTATCACATACTGCCCAGTTTGGTATAGTTTTTATAAATTTTTTGCATATGAAATTTCTAAATTTATATTTTTTTGTAAATTTAGAAATATAGCCTTTAGTAGATACTCTTCGTGAAATTTTGGTTCATAAAGCGATAAAAACATTTCTGCATTGTAGTTTTTTGAAATTTCTTTTGCTATTTTTTTTATGTAAGGAATTTTAACACCAAGTATACTAGCGTTAGCATTTGGAATTAACTTTTGTGAAAATTCCAAATACTTTTTATCTCTAAATTTGTTTAATTTTTCTAAAATCTCGTTTTGATAACTCATTACATTTCATAAGGTTTTACAAGCATAGCCCAAAGAATTATAAACATTATTATAGTTGGGACTTCATTATATGCTCTAAAAAACTTACCAGAGAGCTTACACTCATTTTTGTCAAATTTTATCATAAAATACCACAAACTCAAATGATACGCAGTCATTACAACACCACAAGTTAATTTTATATGAAAGTATCCAAGACTCATCAAATCAGGTTTATAAAGAACTATGATCGCAATAGCACTTATGTATGTTACAATCATTGCTATCCAGCCGATGCCGTGAAATAGCATTCTTTCTTGTTTTTTAAGAACTTTTATATAATCTTTGTTGTCTATATTTTCTGCATGATAAACAAAAAGCCTTGGTTGATAAAAAAGCATTGCCATCCACGATATAAACGCTGCAAAATGCCACCATTTAATCCATTCATAACTCATTTTTTCTCCTTTTATCTCATTAAAATTTCTTTTCTTGCTTCATACTCTTCTTTGCTTATTGCTCCTTTTTGATAAAGCTCATACAAAGTTTCAATATTTTTTATAGTTTCTTCTTGCGATAAGTTTTTGTTAATACTATTTAAAATCGCACTCTCTTCTACTAAAACTCCGGTAAAATAAACATCACTTAGCCACCAAAGCCCCCAGATAATCCAAATAGGTAAGGCTATAATCATACCGATTATTGTTACAAAACATATATATGCAAGCCAATAAAGTCCGATTTGTAAAAATCCACTCATAAATTTACCACAATAAATTCTATGAAGTCCTCCGCCAATTGGCGATGAAAAAAACCATAAAATATAAGCTATATAGATATTTTTTTGCAATTTTTATCCTTTTTTTTGCTAAAAATCTCAATCAATAAAATTAGTCCAACCGATATATTTATCATAACATCTGCAAAATTAAACACAGCAAACTCAAACCACTTATGCCAAAATACATAATCCACAACGCCACCATGTATAAATCTATCAAGCAAATTTGAGCTTCCAGCTCCTATCAAAATACCTATAAGAGATGGAAATTTCATAAAAAAATTTTTTTGATATATAAAATATACCAAAAGTAAAGCAATTATACAAATTTGTATATATTTTAAATTTTCTTCTAAAAATGCAAACATCGAAAAAGCTACACCTTTATTGTATGTAAGAATGAGTGAAAAAAATTCACCATTCCATCTAAAACCATTGATAAAAATCTGTTTTATAAATTGATCCAATAAAAGTATAACTAAGAAAAATAGTCCAAATTTAAATATCGCCTTATGCATTTAATACTTTTAAAAAGAATTTCTCAACCTCTTCCATTCTTTTGCTTACTAATGTTTCGTTTTTGCCTTCTAAAAGAAGTCTTATTAGATTTTCTGTTCCTGAATATCTAAATAGTGAGCGTATACCATCTTTTGCAAGAGAGTTTTCAAGTTCTTTTATTCCCTCTATCTTATCAAGAGGTTTTTTTTCTGTTATTTTTAGATTAACAAGTTTTTGTGGGTAAGGTTTTATCTCATCTAAAATTTCACTTGCATTTTTGCCGCTTTTTACCATACAAGCCGCAAATTTCAAAGAAGATATAACCCCATCTCCAGTTTTTGCATAATCACCAAATATTATATGACCACTCTGTTCGCCACCAAAATTTAAATCATTTGCTCTCATTTGCTCTAAAACATATTTATCGCCAACATTTGCTCTTAAAAGTTTTATTTTATGCTTTTTAAGATAATCTTCAAGGGCTGCATTACTCATAACAGTAGCCACAACTGAGCTATTTTTGAGTTTTTTTGAGTTATAAAGATCTATAGCTAAAACACCAAGAAGTGCATCTCCGTGAGCAACTTCTCCTTTTTCATTTACAACCACAAGTCTATCTGCATCTCCATCATAAGCAAAGCCAACATCGGCTCTTAACCTAACAACTTCGTTTGCTAAATTTTCTGGAAAAAGTGCACCGCATTTTTCATTTATATTTTTGCCATCTGGAGAATTGTTTATAACGATAACTTCGGCACCAAGCTCTTTAAATACTGTTGGTGCGACTTTGTAAGCTGCTCCGTTTGCTACATCTAAGACAACTCTTTTTCCATACATTGTAAGCTCTTTTGGAAAAGAGTTTTTTATCTGAACTATGTATCTACCTATGACATCGTCTATTCTTTTACATGACCCAATAGACATAAGTGTTTTTTGAGACTCATTTATAATCTCATCGTTGAAAAATATATTTTCAATCTCTTCTTCTATATTTTCATCTAGCTTGTTGCCCTCATTATCAAAAAATTTAATACCATTATCATAATATGGATTGTGTGAAGCTGATATCATAATTCCGGCATCACATCTCATATCTTCAGTTAAAAAAGCAATTGCAGGTGTTGGCATTGGACCTATTTGTAAAACATTATAACCAACAGAAGTTAGTCCTGCAACGATAGCATTTTCTATCATATATCCGCTTCTTCTAGTATCTTTTCCTAAAAGAATTGTGTTTGAGTGTGAATATTTTCTAAAATAAATTCCAGCTGCCATTGCTAAACGCATAGAAAAATGGGCACTAAGTTTTTCTCCTGCCTTGCCTCTAACACCATCTGTTCCAAAAAGCCTCATTATAATATTCCTTAAAAAATTAATTTAATTTGATAATTCTATCTAAGATAAACTAACACAAAGATAAAAAATTTAAATATTATTAATCTTTACTTAAATTTAGTAATATTTAAGAATATTTATAGTAATATCACAAGTTTAAAATACAAAAAACTCAAAGATAATAAAGGTAAAAAAATGGCAAACCATAAATCATCAGAAAAAAGAGCTAGACAAACTCTTAAAAAAACTGAGAGAAATAGATTTTATCGCACAAGATTAAAAAACATCACAAGAGATGTTAGAGCAGCAGCTGAAAGTGGCGATAAAGAGGCGGCATTAGCTGCATTTAAAATTGCAAATAAAAGCTTTCATAGTTTTGTAAGCAAAGGATTTTTAAAGAAAGAAACTGCTTCAAGGCGCGTAAGTAGACTTGCAAAACTTATAAATAAAATAGATCAAGCTGCATAATAACTAAATGTTTATAGATAAGCTAAAACCTTTTGTAGCTCGTTATGACGAGTTAAGTTCTTTGCTTTGCTCAAAAGAAATTTTGCAAGATATAGAAAAAATGACATCTCTTTCAAAAGAGCAAAGCGATATAGAGCCTATAAGAAACGCCAGTTTGGATTATTTCAAGGTTTTAGATGATATAGAAAATAATAAAGCTATACTTGATGATAGTGAGCTTGGCGAACTTGCCAAAGAAGAGTTAAAAGAGCTTGAAGCGAAAAAAACCAGACTAGAAGAAGATATCAAAATTTTACTTATCCCAAAAGATCCAAATGATGATAAAAATATATTTTTAGAGATTCGTGCTGGAACTGGTGGAGATGAAGCCGCTTTATTTGCTGGAGATCTTGCTAATGCTTATATGCGTTATACTGAGGTTAGAGGATATAAATTTGAGATAGTTAGTCTTAGTGAGGGCAGTGTTGGCGGATATAAAGAGATTATTTTGCTCGTAAAAGGCAAAGGTGCGTATTCCAGACTTAAATTTGAAGGTGGAACACATAGAGTTCAAAGGGTTCCACAAACCGAAAGTCAAGGCAGAGTTCATACAAGTGCTATAACAGTTGCAGTTATGCCTGAGGCCGAGGATAGCGATATACAAATAAATCCAAATGATTTAAAAATAGATGTTATGAGAAGTTCTGGTCATGGCGGACAATCTGTAAATACTACCGATTCAGCCGTTCGCGTAACGCACATCCCAACAGGACTTGTTGTTGTAAATCAAGACGGAAAATCTCAACACAAAAACAAAGACGCCGCACTAAAGGTTTTAAGAGCGAGACTTTATGATATGCAAGAGCAAGCAAGACTAGAAGAAGAAAGAGCAAAAAGAAAAGATCAAGTTGGCACAGGAGATAGAAGTGGTAGGATTAGAACTTATAACTATCCTCAAAATCGCATTTCAGATCACCGCATAAATTTAACACTTTATAGACTAGATGCCATAATGGCTGCAGGACTTTTTGATGAGATTATAGATCCTCTCATAGCTCATCATCAAGCTATGGCTATAGAAAATCAGGATATATAATCAAAAATTATATATTTTTATTAGCTTCTTTTTTTGTGTTATACGAATGCATAAATTTATATAAATCAAATGATATTTTAGGTTTTGTCCTTTTTTTAATCATATTTATATTAGTTTTTACGATAAGTTCTTATAGAATTTATAATCAAAGAAAAAAATAATTATCATTTTACTCCAAAATTCCTACAATAAAATATATTTTTAAAATTTATATGCAAATGACTAAACATTTTTTTTTATCTGCCGATATGGTTTTCAAGTAACAAGAAAGTTACTAAATACATTTAAAAGGATTTAAAATGGGATTTCGTATTAACACTAACATTGCAGCAATGAACGCTCACGCTAACTCTGTTGTAAATAACAGAAGTTTAGACAACTCTTTAGGTAGATTAAGTTCTGGTCTTAGAATTCAAACCGCAGCAGATGATGCTTCTGGTCTTGCAATAGCAGATAGCTTACGCTCACAAGCAAGTTCACTTGGTCAAGCTATTGCAAATGGTAATGATGCTATTGGTATCATTAAGATTGCTGATAAAGCTATGGATGAGCAACTTAAACTACTTGATACTATCAAAGCTAAAGCAGTTCAAGCAGCACAAGATGGTCAAACAACTGAGTCTCGTCGTGCTATACAAAACGATATTGTTCGCCTTATGGAATCACTTGATAACATAGGAAATACAACAAGCTTTAACGGGCAAAAGTTACTTTCTGGAACATTTATCAATAAAGAGTTTCAAGTGGGTGCTTACTCAAATGAGAGTGTTAAAGCTACAATTGGAGCTACAACATCAAATAAGATAGGTTTAACTAGATTTGAAACAGGTGCTAGCATTACAGCTTCTAGTGAAGTTAAAATTAAGTTTATAAATACAGATGGCGTAAATGACTATGAGATAGAAAGTGCTGTTATCTCAACAAGTGTTGGAACAGGTATAGGAGTGCTTGCTGAAAATATCAACAAAGTTTCTGATAAAACAGGTATCCGTGCAACTTATAATGTTCAAACAACTGGTAAATCAGCTGTGCAAGAAGGCTCTACAACTTCAGCTTTTGCTATTAACGGTGTTATCATAGGTAAAGTTGATTATAAAAATAATGACTCAACTGGAGCTTTAGTTGCTGCTATAAATGCTGTTAAAGATACAACAGGTGTTGAAGCAAGCGTTGATAGCAGAGGTCACCTAAACTTAACTTCAAGGGATGGTAGAGGTATCAAGATAGAAGGTCTTGATAAAGCTAAAGACAAAACTGGTATTAGTGGTCAAACTGAAAACTATGGTCGTTTAAGTCTTACTAGACTTTCAGGAAATGATATAATAGTTTCTGGTGGAAAAAATGGTAAAATAGGCTTTGAAACAGAAGGAAAAGTAGCGCAAAAAACAGTATCTCTAAGAGAGATAAAAGGTGTTATAGAAAAAGATGTTGCCTCAGCTATGGGCTTTAATGCGAATGCAAATGTTGAGTTCATAAGCACTTCTAAAACAGCTGGTGTTACAACTCTAAAAGGTGCTATGGCTGTTATGAATATAGCTGAAACTGCTATCAAAAACCTTGATAGCATTAGAGCTGACCTTGGTTCTGTTCAAAATCAAATAACATCAACTGTAAATAACATTTCAGTAACTCAAGTAAATGTTA
Organism: Campylobacter sputorum subsp. sputorum; assembly: GCF_008245005.1. Classification (NCBI taxonomy): domain Bacteria; kingdom Pseudomonadati; phylum Campylobacterota; class Epsilonproteobacteria; order Campylobacterales; family Campylobacteraceae; genus Campylobacter; species Campylobacter sputorum. The sequence continues at coordinate 188,554 of NZ_CP043427.1, forward strand.
AATCAGCTGAATCTCAAATCAGAGATGTTGACTTTGCTAGTGAGAGTGCTGAGTTCTCTAAATTTAACATTCTCGCACAATCAGGAAGTTATGCAATGAGTCAAGCAAATGCTGTTCAACAAAATGTTTTAAGATTACTACAATAACAAAAGTTAGTGATACTAATCCATAAAAGCCACTCTTTATGGGTGGCTTTTTTTATTTATAAAAATTGCTTTTTCATTTTGATTATTCATTTGTTTAATGAATTAAGATAGAATTCAAACAATTTTGTAATACAAATTACACTATATTTTAAGGAAGATAAATGAGTAGAAACATTAAATTTATTTTGTTATTTGTTTTTGCTTTTTTTGTTATAGGGTGTGAAAAAGAGCAACCAAAACAAGATAAACAAAAGCAATCTAAACCACCTATGGAAGTCAGCATCTACACAGCTAAAAGTGATAATATCCCAATATCATTTGAATTTCCTGCTAGGATTACTAGTAAGCAAGATGTTATGGTGGTTGCAAAAGTTCCAGGAACTTTGCAAGAACAATACTTTAAAGCTGGTGATAAAGTAAAAAAAGGTGATAAACTTTTTTTAATAGAACCGGATAAATATGAAGCAGCAAAGCTTAGTGCCCAGGCTTCTTTAGAGGTTGCAAATGCTGATTTTAAAAGAGCTGAGCTTGAGTATAATCGTGCAAAAAATCTAAAAAACAACAATGCAATAAGTCAAAAAGAATTCGATGCTGCGGTTTCTACATATGGTATAACAAAAGCACAAATTCAAAGTGCAAAAGCAAATTTGAAAAATGCAGATATTGATTTGAGCTATACAGAAGTTAGAGCGCCTTTTGATGGCATACTTGGGGATCCATTGGTTGATGTTGGAAGCTATGTAAATTTAAGCAGTGCAAATTTGGTTCGTCTTACAAAGCTAAATCCAATAGATGTTGATTTTGCTATTTCAGAAATAGATAGCTTAAATATAAATCAAAATTTAGATTCAAAGCAATGGCAACAAGTTGGAAATAAGGCAAATTTAAAAGTTGGAGATAATATTTATAGCGGAAAAGTAACTTTTATTGACAAAGTTGTAGATAATAAAACCGGTACAATATCTGCAAAAGCGGAATTTGATAATAACCAAAGTAATCTTTTGCCAGGATCTTATGGAAGAATAAAAATGGAAGGTTTTTATGAAAAAAACGGATATAAAATTCCATCAATCGCATTACAACAAGACGAAATAGGACCTTATGTTTATATAATCAAAGAAGATAAAGTTTCAAAATCTTATGTCAAAATGGTTTCACAAAATTCAAATGAAGTAATTATTAGAGATGGCTTGAATGATGGAGACAAAATTATAATCGATAATTTCAAAAAAATAAGTGTTGGTGCAAGTGTTGTCGAGGCTAAGGAGAATAAGTAATGTTTTCTAAATTTTTCATACACAGGCCGGTGTTTGCTTGCGTAATATCCATAGTAATTGTAATAGCCGGTATTATAAGTCTAAAAGCACTTCCTGTTGAAGAATACCCACAACTTACACCGCCTCAAATAGTTGTTCATGCTGTTTATCCGGGTGCTGATGCACAAACGATAGCAGACACTGTTGCTGCACCACTAGAAGATGCTATAAATGGTGTTGAAAATATGATATATATGCAAAGCACATCTAGTTCTAGTGGAGTTATGACATTAAGTGTTTATTTTAAAATAGGCACAGATCCTCAAGAAGCAACAGTAAATGTAAATAATAGAGTTAGATCAGCTGAAGCACAACTTCCTCAAGAGGTAAAAAGAAACGGAATAACTGCTTTTGAGAGAAGTACTTCGATTCTTAGTGTTGTTACTGTTTTTGATCCAAATAAAGATATGGATATAGTTGAGATAAACAACTATGCAACTATAAATATAGCAGAAACTTTAAAAAGAGTTCCAGGTGTCGGGGAAGCTGTTGTTATAGGCGAAAAAGATTATTCTATAAGAATTTGGCTAAAACCTGATTTGATGCAAAAATATGCTATAACTACAACAGATATAATAAATTCTATAAGAGAACAAAATTCACAATTTGCGGCAGGTAAGCTTGGCGAAGCTCCGCTTAGCACTGATAATCCTTATGTTTTATCAATAAAACCAGAAGGAAGATTAAAAAGTATAAAAGAATTTGAAAATATTATCATAAGAAGTGATAATGATGGTTCTATGCTTAGATTAAAAGATTTGGCAGATATTGAATTTGGGGCTCAAAATTATACTTTTGAAGGAAAAATGAATGGTGTTCCTACTGCTCCTATTTTGATATTTTTACAAAATGATGCAAACGCACTTGCCACATCTCAAGCTATTAAAGCCGAACTTGAAAGACTTTCAAAATCTTTTCCAGGGACTTTAACTTATAACATACCTTATGATACAACAGATTTTATACAAGTTTCTATAAATGAAGTAGTAAAGACATTTATAGAAGCACTTATTCTTGTTATTATTGTAATGTATTTTTTCCTAGGCAATCTAAGAGCTACTTTGATACCAATGCTTGCTGTTCCAGTATCTATAATAGGGGCTTTTGGTGGTATATATCTAATGGGATTTTCTATAAATATGATTACGCTTTTTGCTCTTATTTTGGCAATTGGTATTGTTGTAGATGATGCTATTATAGTTATAGAAAATGTTGAGAGAATTTTAGAAGAAGAGCCAGAACTTAGCGTAGTTGAGGCTACTGAAAAAGCTATGGGGCAGATGTTTGCACCAGTTGTGTCTATAGTTCTTGTGCTTTCTGCTGTATTTGTTCCTGTTGCTTTTATGGAAGGGTTTGTTGGAATTATACAAAAACAATTTGCATTAACTCTAGTTGTTTCTGTGTGTATATCAGGTCTTGTTGCGCTAACGCTAACTCCAGCACTTTGCGCCACAATACTTACTAAAAAAAGAGAAGAAAAATTTTGGATAGTTAAAAAATTTAATGACTTTTTTGATTTTTCTACAAATATATTTACAGCAGGTGTTGCAAAAATATTAAGACACATCATACCTTCTCTTATTTTTATTGCAATTATGCTCTTTAGCATTTATCATCTTATGAAAGTGGTGCCAGGAGGGCTTGTTCCTATGGAAGATAAGGGTGCTGTAATTGCTGTAACAACACTACCGCCGGCTTCAACCTTGGCAAGAACTTCTCAAAATATTGATAATATATCAAAAGTTTTGTCTCAAGATGAAAATATAAAATATATAAGTGCTATGATGGGATATGATCTTTTTTCTGGTTCATTAAGAGAAAATGCTGCGGTAATGTTTATAAATTTCATTGATTGGTCAAAAAGAACTACTCGAGAATCTTCGTCATTTTATCTAGCCGATAAATATAATAAAATGTTGTATTCAGATAGAGATTCAATGACTTTTGTTATGAATCCACCTCCAATCATCGGTCTTTCTGTTACCGGTGGTTTTGAAATGTATGCTCAGTCAAATACCGGTAAAGGCTATAATGAGATTGAAGCTGATATGCAAAAATTAGCACAAGCTGCAAATCAAAGACCTGAGTTAAAAATGGTAAGAACAACTTTAGATACAAATTTCCCTCAGTATGAATTAACTCTTGATCGAGACAAAGTTAAAATGCTTGGGATTGATATACAAGATCTATTTTTAACTATAAATGCAAATATCGGGACTTATTATGTAAATGATTTTAACTTGATGGGAAAAACTTTTAAAGTAAATTTAAGGGCAAAAAGTGAATTTAGAAATAACCCCGATGATTTTAGAATGCTTTATGTTAGAAATAGTGATGGAGATATGATTCCATTAGATAATGTTGTTAGTCTAAAAAGAGTTTTAGGTCCTGATAATGTCGATAGATTTAATGGATTTAGAGCTGCAAAGATTATGGGTGAGCCAAATACTGGTTATACATCTGGACAAGCTATTAAGGCTATAAATGAAGTATTTAATGATATGTTTGATAACGAATATACTATAGGCTGGTCCGGTAGTGCTTATCAAGAAGTTCAATCAAGCGGAACCGGAACAACTGCTTTTATTTTTGGTCTTATATTTGTTTATCTCATACTTGCAGCTCAGTATGAAAGATGGCTTATGCCAGCTGCTGTAATAACCGCTGTTCCTTTTTCTGTTTTTGGTGCTTTGTTGGCTTCATATTTTGGTGGACAAAATAACGATGTTTATTTTCAGATAGGACTTTTGTTGTTAATAGGACTTGCGGCTAAAAATGCTATACTTATAGTTGAGTTTGCTATGGAAGAACACAGAAATGGAAAAAGCATTTTTGAAGCTTCTATAAATGCATCAAAGATAAGATTTAGACCTATTGTTATGACATCTTTAGCTTTTACTTTGGGAGTTTTGCCAATGGTATTAAGCTCAGATGCAGGCTCAGCTTCAAGGCATGCTCTTGGAACCGGTGTTGTTGGTGGAATGATAGCAGCTTCAACGATAGCAATATTTTTTATACCAATGTTTTTTTATATTTTTGAGAGTTTTAATTCTTGGTTAGATGGTAAATTTGGTAAAAATGACAGCGATGATACAAATAAAAACAGTTCAAATTTATTAAATGATGAAAAAGTATTGCTAGAAAATAAAGGATCATCAAATGTTTAGAATTGTATTTGTTATTTTTATCGCTATTTTTGTATCAGGATGTTCTTTTAAGCCAGACATTCCTATACAAAAATCGCCTGATTTTAATGCTAGTATAGCAAGTGTAAATATAAATGATAAATGGTGGGAGGTTTTTAATTCTAAAACTTTAAATTCTTTGGTTGAGAGTGCATTAACGCATAACTCTGATTTAAATTTAGCATTAAATTCCATAGAAAGTTCCAGGGTTGCCCTAGGATTACAAGAACTAGAGTATCTTCCAAATGTAAATATTAGTGGTAGCGCCATTAGGCAAAACAACTTTCCTAAGGCTGTGGATTTAAACTCTCACGGGGTTTATAGTATTGGGGCTATGTTAAATTACGAGATTGATTTATGGGGAAGAGTTAGAAATAGTGTAGGTGCTGCTAAATCTATGTATAAATCTAGTATATATGATCATGAGAGTGCTAAGCTTAGCATAGCTTCAAATGTTGCTTATTCTTATTTTTTACTATTATCACTAAAAGCTCAAGAGAGTATCTTGCAAGATACTCTAAAAAGTTATATAAACAGCATGGAATTTAGACAAAATCAACTAAAAGCAGGTTCTATAAGCAAGATTGTGTATTATCAAGCAAAATCACAAGTAGATTCGGCAAAATCACAACTTGCTGAGATTACAGATCTTTTATCTAAGGCAAATACTGCTCTTTTAATACTTACAGGAAAAAATTACGAAGAAATTTTGCATAATGATATAAATGTTGATATATCTTTAAGCTCTATTGTTGAAAACGCTAATGTTGATTTACCAGCAGGAATTAGTTCAGATATTTTACTTAAAAGACCAGATGTTGCGAGCTCTTTAGAAATTTTAAAATCAACAAATTTTTTAATCGGAGTTAGAAAGGCGGAGTATTTTCCGCAAATTTCATTAACCGGAATGTTTGGTTATAGTAGTGGCGAATTTGATAGATTATTTGTTAGTAATGCAAATACTTGGAATATAGGCGGTAGTTTGATAGGACCGCTTATAGACTTTGGTAGAACTTCTAAAAGAGTTGAACTTGCCAATCTTGAACAAAATGCTAGTTTGATAATGTATGATAAGACTGTTAAAGAGGCTTTTGGCGAAGTTAGAGATGCACTAAACAATAGAGAAAATTCTCTTAAAAAACAAGATAGTTTAAAAGAACTTGTTGATTCTCAGACAAAGATTTATGATCTTGCTGAAACTAGATTTAATTCCGGATATAGCGATTATTTAGAACTTTTAGATGCACAAAGATATCTTCTTAATGCAAAACTTTCGCTTGTTAAATCAAAGCAAGATGTGTTAAATAGCATGGTTGGAGTGTATAAGGCATTTGGTGGCGGATTTGAACTTAAAGATAAAGAAGATATAAATATCTTAAATAATAAAAACAACTAAATTTAAAAGAGCTTATTGCTCTTTTAAATTTACCAAGCTATTATTTTAAACTTTTAAAAAAATCAAGCATGCTTTCTTCTGTTGTTTCCATAGCATTAATTTGTGATTGCAATCCACCCGCTAATGTAAATAACCAGTATTTATGTGCTATAACCCATTTTAGCATTTTATCTTTTTTTTCATCATCTGTAGTTGCTATTGCTACGGCTAATTTTGCTAAATTTAGCTCTTGTGTGTATATATAGGCTTGAGTGGCATCTACGCAGTATTTTGTAAATTTTTCGCTTTCAACTTCATCTTTTATAATATCTATTTCTTTTATCATATTTGCAATTTCATCATAATCTATCTCATTTTTTTTCTCTTCTAAATATAAAAGCTCAAAGTTGTCTATCTTTGGTGCAATTTCAAGAAATAATTTTTCTATTTTTGCTATTAAATCTAAGATATATTTTTTTAGTTCTTTGTATTTTTTTTCTATTTTTTTCGCATTTAGTTTGATTGTTTTATCATCAAGCGGTTCTACTTTTTCTAAATGCTTTGTATTTTTGTCTGCAAATTTTTCTAAAGCCTCTTTAAATGGCATTTCTATACTTCCATTTATCCTAGAGCCACCTTGAGTACAATTATAAGTATTTATTTTTAAATGTTTTGCTTCTTCTATAGCAACTTCAAAAGCTCCCCTAAACAGATTCCAAATCCATGTTGTAGCTATAAGACCAACTCCGCCATATCTAAGCGTCATAATGGAATTATTATCTACTTTTTTTTCATTTTCACCATAAATATGATTTGCCGCGTGTGATTTGCCATCATCTGAAAATGCTAAATCTTGCCCGATTAATAAAATATTTTCATGCTTTAAAAAAGCAGCTATCTCATAAGCACTATTTGCAGCAGACATTCCAATACCAACATAACCAAAATTATCCATTTCAAAAGCTCTTGTAAAGTTAAAAGGACGCATAATTATAGATTTTTGAAAATCTTTTAAATTTACAATGCTTTGTTTATGTGTCAATGAAGGTAGCATAAAAATGGTATCTTTTAAAAGTTCTTTATCTAAATTTAAAAAGAAATTTGCTGTAAATTCAACTCTTTCTATTGAAGCAACATAATCTGGTTTAATGCCGTGCTTTTGAAGTATCGGTAAAGACGCATCAATGCTTATGATAGTTACATACGGGGCGTATTCTTTTAGTAAATCAAGCTGTTTTGTAAGAGATGGTCCAGTTGATACGATAACTGCTGTTTTTCTTTTTTTACTTCTTTTTTTAATTATAGACTTAAATGGTATACTTTTTAGCATATCAGGTGTATTTTGTATGTGATGAGCTATACCAACAAGAGCATCTCTTGTATCGTTTCCGTGCGATAAAACCATCTGTTTTATGGCATTTGACATATTTTGATTTAGCGATATAATGTTATCTTTAAATTTGTCATAATATTTTGAATGTATGTCTATATTGTAAAGTTTTACATAAGGATTTATATTTTCATCTTTTGCCAATTCATATAGTTCGTAATAGCTCACGTCCATAGCATTAAAAAGCCTAAGTCTTTTTTCCTTTATATCTTTTGAAAAATCAATCAAACTAAGGGCAATATATAATAATTCTATTTGAGGCTCAAAAATAACAATAACTTTATGAGCTACATTTGCAAGAAGCGCTTTATATAATACTCCATTTCCAATACCATAAAAAAACAAGCTTGGATATCTTGAGTATGCATTTTCTATATCGTTTAGTTTAGCCTCTACATCATCAACTGGATGAATGTATAAAAAGCCTTCGCCCGATTTTTCTACTATGTTTATGTTAATCGGGTCAGATCCTGCAAATACTTCAAATTTTTCATTTGTTTTGATTTTGAAAATATTTACCGCTAATTTTGGATTTACTTTAAGCAGTGCTTCTATGTTTTTAGTGTATATATCTTTTTTTTCCTGTTTTTTACTCATTAATATAACTCCTAAATTTCTTTAATATTGTATCATAAAATGCCATTAATGTTAAAATTTTTTGAGTATAATATCGGCTTAAAACTTATTTTATTAGGATAAACTTTAAGTGAGAAATTCGATACTGCTTATAAATTTGGCATCTTTTGTTATTATAATGACAGGTCTTTATTTTGCTAAAGATATAGTAATACCATTTTTATTAGCTGTATTTTTAGCTGTATTAATATCTCCTATTATAACTTATATGCAAAAACTTAAAATCCCTCGTGCTATATCTCTTATCATTGTGTTGTTGTGTTTTTTTGGATTATTTTTTATAATTGGAAATGTAGTTGCTAAAAATATGACAAATTTTTTAACAAATTTACCAGATTTGCAATCTAAATTTATGAGTTTTTATAGTGATTTGATACTAAAATTTAGTTCATTTACGGATTATATAAGCTTTAATGAATCTCTTTTTTCTTATATCAATCCAAATAATATATTTTTAGCAACAAGTGGTGCTTTAAAATGGTCTTCTACTCTTATAAGTAAGACTTTTATAGTGCTTTTACTTTTTGTTTTTATGATAATAGAGACAAATATTTTTAAGCAAAAAGTTATTTATTTTTCAAATTTAAATTCTCAAAATAAGATTATGGTAGATAGATTTATATCTGACTTAAAAAGGTATCTTGCTATAAAAACTATATCTTCGCTTGCTACTGGTGTGCTTGTTTGGATTGTTCTTATTTATTTAAATGTCCCATATGCACCTATTTGGGGGATGGTCGCATTTTTGCTTAACTATATTCCTACGATAGGTTCTATAATAGCTTCTATTCCAGCTATTTTAATAGCATTGCTTTTAAATGGATACATAAATGCACTTTGGGTAAGTATTTTTTATCTTGTTATAAATATCAGTATAGGAAATTTTATAGAGCCTAAATTTCTTGGTGATAAACTTGGGCTTTCTACACTTGTAGTTATTTTGAGTTTGATATTTTGGGGTTTTGTGCTTGGAATAGGAGGAATGTTTCTAGCAGTTCCTCTTACAATGAGTCTTAAAATAGCGATGGATAGCAATAAAAAAACTAAATTTATATCGATATTGTTAAGCAATAAAGATTAGACTATTTTTTTAGAAATTTTATTTATAAATTTTAAAAGAGCTGGAAAGATGAAATTTCTATCTAAAAAAAATACCAAAGCAGCACCGAAATTACCTTCATTTATAAGTTTTAGTTCGTTGCTAATATCTGTTGTAAAATCACTTTTTAAGAGTTTAATCTTTGCTTCTTTTAGGGTTAATTTTTTGATAGGCGTTGTTTCGTTGTTTAGCATAGAAACAACATTTTTAAGTTTTTGTTGCTTTATTTGTGTTTGCATATTAAAACTTTATAAAGTATAAAAGTTAAAATAAATGATATTATGGCGGTTATAAATTTAGAATAAACTACTCCAACAAAAGTTTGTAATAACAGATCTATTCCAATTATTAAAAATATAAAGCCGATTAAAGATAAAAGCGCCAAAAAAACATACACTATAATATTTTTGGCACTTTTTTCAAAAGAATATCTTATCTCATCTGTTTGTGCTTCAACTAATTCGCAAAATGAAATGATAAACTCAGATATACTTGCCATTATTTCTTAAGTATCCAGCCTAAAAGTAAGCCAACGCCAAAAGTTACGGCAACACTTTTTATAGGATCTGATTTTATTGTATCGTTGATGTTTTCAATGCCATCTTTTCCTTTTGATTTTAAGTCTTCTAATGTTTTTTTGATTTCATCCATCTTAGATTCATCTAAAAAGCCATCTTTTGCATTTTTTGCGAAATTTTCAACTGTTTCTTTTAATGTTTTAGTAACATCTTTTAACTCTTTTTTTAAATCATCAACTTCTTTTTTTAATGATTCAACATTTGTGTCACTTGCAGCCATTTTATCTCCTTTTTATTTAAGATTGATACATTTTATCACTTTAGATTAAAAATTTATATTAAAGATTGCAATTTTTACAAATTCCTTTTATGATGACGCTTTTTACCTTATTTACATCACGTATAGCTGGAACTTCAATGTTTGTAATTTGTTTACAAATATCGCAAAAGAAGTATGCTTTTGCTTCGTTTGCTAGCTCATAATAGCTTTTATGATTATTTTCTGTTTTTATTACTATATCGCTAGATTCAAAAAGCTCCATATTGCGATAAAATGTAGTTTTGTTTGCATTTATTTGCGATAAAATTTCGTCATAACTAAGAGGAGCTTTACTTGAGTTTAAAATTTTAATAATCTTTTCTCTTAGTGGTGTTGCTTTTATTTTATTATCTTCTAAAAGTTTTTTTGCGTCCATTTTATACTCTTTTTTTGAAATGATATCTTAAAATTCTAATAATATGATAAAATTAAAATTTATAAATATATAATAATGATTTTCAAATTTACAAATATATAAAATTTAAGTTGCAACTAAGTTGCATTTTGTTAGACTTTTAGGAAAATTTTTAAGGAGAACAGATGAAAAAAGCGTTGATGTTTTTGCTATTTGGTGCTAGTTTTTTGCTTGCAAAACCGATAGTAACTACAAGTATACTGCCAACTAAATATTTTGTAGAACAAATTGCAGGTAATACCGTAGATGTAAATGTTATGGTAGGAAAAGGCGCAGATCCACACACTTATGAGCCAAAACCGGCACAGATGAAAAATCTTGAAAAAAGCACTTTGTATTTTGCAGTAGGCATTGATTTTGAACATACTTGGCTTGATAGATTTAAAAAGTCTTATCCAAATTTGATTATCGTAAATACTGCTGATGGTATAGAAAAAATTCAAATGGCGTCTCACGAGCATGAAGAACACGATCATGATGCAAAGCATGAAGATCATGACCATGAAGCAGATCATAAACACGATGTTCATCACGATCACGAGGACCATGACCACGATACAGATCATAAGCATGACGATCACGAAGCACATGAAGAACACCATCACCATCATCACGACGGATTAGATCCGCATATATGGCTTGATCCTATTCTTGTAAAAACTCAAGCTAAAACAATAGCAGATGCTCTTATTAAAGCGTTTCCTAAAAATAAAGATTTATATAGCAAAAATTTAGATAAATTTATTGCAAATCTTGATAGTTTAGATAAATTTATAGAAAATGAACTAAAAAATGTTAAAAATAGATCTTTTATAGTTTATCATCCATCTTGGGGATATTTTGCAAAAAGATATAATTTAGTCCAAATTCCTATAGAAATAGAGGGAAAAGAGCCAAAAATAGCTGATTTAACAGAGCTTATAAAAGAAGCTAAAGAAGAAAATATCAAAGTTATATTTGTCGCACCGCAGTTTTCTAAAAAATCTGCAAATTTAATAGCAAAAGAGACAAACGCTAGTGTGGTTGAGATAGACCAACTTCCGCAAAATTGGGAAGAGAGTATGAAACAAACAGCTATAGTATTTGCTAAAAGTTTATGATAAAAAAGTTTTTTTACACCCTTTTGTTACTAAATATTTTTAATATTAGTGCATTTGGGTGTGCTCTTTGTGCTCTTTACACCCCAACTGCCCATATAGAAGTTAAGTTTAAAACTCAAAAAAATATCATAGAAAATTTAGAACTTACCTGGACTTTTTCTGAAAATTTTTCTAATCTTACAAAATACGATTATGATATAAATTCGGATTCAAAACTAGATGAAAAAGAGTTAAAAGAGATAGAAAGCGCTCTTATAAAATATCTAAAACCTTTAAATTATCTTACTCATTTATCGTTTTATGATGAAGGGGAAAAAAGCTCTGAACTTAAATTTAAAGAGGTTAGCCATAAGGTTTATTATGAAGGGAATAGACTTAAGTTTAATCTAGTTTTAAATATAAATTTAGATATAAAATTTAGTAGAGTTTTGGTATTAAATATCCACGATAAAATGGGGTATTTTAATTTTAAAATTTCGCATTTAGATTCATTTGAGCTTTATGATAATGTATTTTTAGTAGATAATGTAAATTTAAATACTGTGTATTATGAGATGACTTCTCAAAAAAAAGCTGCCATACACGCTCAAAAACCAACTCTTAACTCATTGCTTGATAAAAGTGCTAATAAATATCATGAAATCGATAAGATTGATATGCAAAAAATGAGTGAATTAAACAAAATTAGTATTAGTTTTTTAGATGATTTAAAAAATTTATTGAAGCAAAATAAAGAGCATTTTTCGGTTTTTACTATGAGTGCTATTTTGCTTTTTTCTTTTATATATGGTTTTTTCCATGCTGCTGGACCAGGACATGGCAAAATGCTAACAAGTGCTTATTTTACTGCAAATGGTGGCAGTCATATAAAGGCACTAAATTTCTCTTTAAAAGTGGGTTTTTTGCATGTTGTTGGAGCATTTTTACTTGTGTTTCTTATGTTTTTTATCTTATCTAAATTTAGTATGATTTATACAAAAAATATATCTTCTATAACTACTAAAATTTCTGCTATAATGATAATTTGTATTGCGGTTTATATGCTTTATAAAAAGTTAAAGAGTTTAAAAAAACAAAAGCCAAAATTCAAATGGCATCAAAAAGGTTGTGATTGTATGGCTTGCAAATCTTTGCAAATGCAGCCAAAAACATATTCAGAATGGCTTGTAGCTGCTTGTGCGGCACTTGTTCCTTGTCCTGGAACTGTGCTTGTTTTTATACTTGCCTTTGAGTTGGGAAGCTATTTTGTGTCTATTGCAAGTGCTGTTTTTATGGCACTTGGAATGAGTAGTGTAATATTTATTTCTGCTATTTTTGGTTCTGGCATAAATGCGTTTGCTAAATTTAAAAATTTAAAAATTTATGCTGAGCTTTTGGCACTTTTTATCATGTTATTTTTTGGAGTTTTTATGCTGTATATTTCAAATAAGATAAGTGTATTGTGATGAATGACATTAAGATAGAAAATTTAATTTTTTCTTATGATGAGCAAATAGTATTGCAAGATATAAATTTAACATATGATATAAAAGATTTTTTAGTAATCATAGGTCCAAATGGCGGTGGCAAAACAACGCTTTTAAAATTAATGCTTGGACTTTTAAAGCCTAGTGCAGGAGAAATCAGAATTTTTGATAAATTTCCAAAAGATATAACAAAAGATATCGGATATGTACCTCAAACTTTTCTTATGAATTTAAATTTTCCAATGCGTGTTATAGATGTCGTATTGATGGGTGTTATAGATAAAAAAATATTTGGATTTTATACAAAAGAACAAAAAAATCTTGCTATAAAAGCACTTGAAAAAGTATCTATGGATAAGTTTAGTTTTACTAAGATAGGCGATTTGAGTGTTGGGCAAAGGCAAAGAGTTTATATAGCAAGAGCTCTTTGTGCGAAAGCTAAAATTTTAATGCTAGATGAACCAACTGCTAGTATAGATACAAAAGGACAAACGGATATTTATGAGCTTTTAAAAGACATAAACTCAAATGGAATTGGCGTGATTTTAATAAGCCATGATTTAAATTTAGCCCTTTCTTATGCTTCAAAAGTTGCTTATGTGAGTAAAAATTTATATCTTCATGATATACCTTTAGGTTTTTCTAAACAAGATTTTATATCGCATTTAACTAAAAATCATCAGCATTTTTGTGATGTTGAGTTGGCTTTAAATAATTGCGGTTGTGATTTTCATACAAAAGAGGGATAATGGTAGAAATTTTAAATATGAGCTTTGTTCAAAACGCCATTATGGCTGGACTTTTAGTAAGCATTGCGTGTGGGATAATAGGCTCTTTGATTGTTGTAAATAATATGTCTTTTATAGCAGGTGGAATTGCACATGGGGCATATGGTGGCATAGGACTTGCATTTTTTTTCTCTCTTGAACCGCTTTTGGGAGCCGGGCTTTTTTCTTTATTATTAGCCATAATCATAGCTACAATTACCCTAAAAGATAGTGGCAAAATAGACTCAGTTATAGGCGCCATATGGGCGTTTGGTATGGCTATTGGTATAATTTTTATAGATTTAACTCCAGGATACAATACTGATTTGATGAGTTATCTTTTTGGTTCTATTTTAGCAGTTAGCAACTATGATCTTATTTTTATTAGTGTTATAAATGTGGTTTGCATAGCCCTTGTTTGTCTGTTTTATAGGCAATTTGGTGCTATAAGTTTTGATAGGGAATTTGCGAAATTAAGAGGCGTTAATGTAAATGCATTTTATTATTTGCTTATTTGTATGATAGCACTATGTATAGTTGCAACCATAAGAGTTGTTGGGCTTATACTCATAATTGCACTTCTTACTATTCCACCTTTTATAGCTCAAAATTTTGCAAAAAGGCTTGGAGATATGATGGTGATATCTTCTGTTTTATCATGTATTTTTTGTATAATTGGACTATTTTTTAGTTTTAAATACAATCTTACAAGCGGAGCTAGTATCATACTTGTAGCATCAATTTGTTTTTTTGCCTTTTCTTTTAAGAAGGTAAAGAGTTAAATCTTTACCTTATTGTTATACTAAAACCTACTTCCAATCATAAATTCAAATGTATTTGTATCATCTCCTGCTTCATCATTTAGAGGTTTTGTAAATATAAGTTGAAGTGGACCAATAGGTGTAGTCCATTCTATACCGGCACCTGTGCTATATCTTTTGATTTGATCGATATTGTTGCCTTCGCCTATCATACCATAATCAAAAAATACCAAACCTCTCATTTTGATTCTATCTATCAAAGGAAAACTTAATTCTACGGAGTTATTAAATGATATTTCGCCACCTATTTCATCTCCATAAGTATTTTTAGGAGACACGCTTCTTGAATCAAATCCTCTAATCGACCTCATACCTCCTAGATATATTCTTTCGTTAATCGGTAAGTAGCCATTATCCCAAGCTTTTTGAAACTCAGATTTGTATCTTAGGATTAAATCATATCCGATATAATCTGCTAATCCTTGATAAACATTAAATTTGGTTCTATTTTTAAAAAATTCAGAATCCCCGCCAGCTCCTGCCATTTCAAGAGAAGTAGAGGCTATGATACCGCTTCTTGGTAAATAGTAATCATCTGTGTTATCAAAAGATATAGATGGTATAAATGCACTTTTTAAATTCTTACCTGTTTTATAGCCAGTTCTTATAAGGGAATCACTTAGTTTTTTAATATCGCTTTGCTCTATAACATAAGCCAAAGATACATTTGTATATCTTCCTAGTTGTCTTCCTATCGCAGTTGTAAATCCATATGCATCTTCTTCGTATGTATCCCAATCGTAGTTATTAGCATATACCATTCCGCTTAAACTATATCTTGAATCAAATAGTCTTGGATTTGTTAAGCCTATCCTTCCACTTAGCTCATCATCACTTTTATCTATACCTATGACACCTTTTAATCCTGTTCCAAATACATTAGTATCAGATAAACTTGCGCTTAATAGTAAGCCATCACTACTTCCATATCCGATACCGCCAGTAATTGAACCAGTAGGTGCTTCTTTTACATCTACAAGTAAATCTACTTGATTGTCATTTACTCTCTCTTCTTTTATTTGAGCTTCATCAAAATAGCTTGTTCTTTTTAATGCATTCCTAGAATCAAGCATATCTTGCCTGTTGTATAAATTTCCTTCTGTTAGATAAAGCTCTCTTCTTATAACTTTATCTGCTGTTTTTTCATTTCCAGCGATATTAACATTTCTTATATAAACTTGATTTCCAGGTATAACTTTGTAGTGTATAGCAACTGTGTGATTATCTTGATTTTTATCTGTTTGTGGTATAACTTTTACATATGCATATCCTTTGTTTGCGACGGCATCTTCTATCTTTTTGGTATCAAATCTTAATTTTTGAGAATTCATTGTGTCGCCAACTTCAAGCTTAAAATCATCTTTTATTTCATCTGCATTTACACCTACAAAATCTGGGATTTCTAAAGTAATATCTGAAATTTTATATCTTTCACCCTCTGTTATATAGTATGTAAGTTCTGCTGTGTAGTTATCCATAAATGCATTAAAATATGGCGTTGAAACTGTTGCATCTAGGTAGCCTTTTTTAAAATATTCATCTAGTATTTTTGCAGGATCGTTTGCAAGTTCAAAAATTTTAGCACCACCATCATTAAATCCCCACATCCAACCTAATATCTCTTTTTGTTTATTTGCAACAGCTGGCTCTATATCTGAATAATCAAGTTCTTTTGCACCAACCAAATTTACATTTTGGATGATTATTTTTTCTCCTCTATTTACTTTCATAGTTACATGAAGACCGCTAGATCCTTCTGCTATTGGCTTTGTATCTACCACTACAACGGTATCAAAAAAACCTTTTACTTCATAAAATTGTCTGATTCTCTCTTTTGCTTTTTCCATACTAAATGTATTATAAATTTGACCTTGTTTGATTCCTATAAGAGATTCTATAATTTTTTTATCATTTGTAACAACGCCTTCTATGTCTAGTTTGGCTATGCTTGGTCTTTCTTTTACGATAAAAGTTATATGACCGTCTTTATTGTCAATATAAATATCATTGAAATAATTTTGCTCAAATAATTTTTTAATAGCTCTATCTGATTTTTGCGGAGTTAGTTCTTCGCCTATACCAAGACCCGCTATTTGAGTTGCAACTGTAGGTGATAGTTGAACTAAGCCTTCAAAATTTATAGATTTTATTTCTACACCATAAACACAACTATAAGTTGTTAATAAAGCTAAAATAACTTGTTTTTTCATTAAATTTTACCTAAAATACTAGTATTAAAAGTGATATAATACCATAAATAATTTTGTTTTTTTATTAATTTTAAGGAAAAGTATGAGAGTAGGAATTGTTGGACTTGGATTAATAGGCGGTTCGATGGGGTTGTGTTTGAAAAAAACTAAAATAGTTTCAAGCATTGTTGGGTATGACATAAATAAGCAAAATGAAGAAGATGCTTTAAATTTAGGTTTAGTTGGCTCCATTATGGATATAGATGATATGAAAAAAAATTGCGATATTATTTTTTTGGCAGTTCCTGTAGAGGCTATCATAAAAATAACTCAGAGTTTTGGTGATATAGATGAAAATTTAACAATTGTAGAGCTTGGAAGCACAAAAGTTGAAATTTTATCAAATGTTCCAAGCATTATTAGAAAAAATTTTGTTGCAGCTCATCCAATGTCAGGAACAGAATTTTCTGGACCTATGGCTGCAAAAGAAGATCTTTTTAAAGATGCTGTAATGGTTCTTTGTGATATGGAGCAAAACTCAGAAATTCATAGAAGAAGGATAGTTGAAATTGCTTCACATATCGGTATGAAAATAGTTTTTATGAGTGCAACTGAACATGATCATCACGCAGCAATTATATCTCACATAACTCATGTTATAAGTTTTTCTTTGGCAAATAGTGTTATGAAAGAAGAAGATATTAAACATATTTTAGCTCTAAGAGGCGGTAGTTTTAGCGATATGATAAGAACAGCAAAAAGTTCTCCTGAGATGTGGAGTGATATATTTAAGCAAAATAGCGAAAATATACTTTTTGCTATTAATATGTTTAGAAAAGAGCTTGATATATGTGAAAATTTAATTAAGCATAAAAAATGGGATGAGCTTAGAAATTGGATGAGTGAAGCTAGAAAAATAAGGGAAATTCTTTAAATTTAAATTATAAATTTACAAAAAATTTATAGAAATTTAGTTAAAATTAATACTTAATATATTTTTAAAGGTTTTTAATGGCAAGAAATGGTAGAAGTTTTGGCGGTATAATATTTCTTATAATTTTTGTTATAATTGGAATTGGTTGCGTTTATCTTTTTAAATCGCCTATGTTTGAGAGAAATGCACCTGAGGTAAAGCTAGATAACAAGATTTATTGGAATTTGAAAAATCCACTTCCTATAGAAGTTAGTGATGATAGTGGTATTAAATTTATAAGAGTTAGTTTAAGCGATGGAACAAATAGTGTTACTATCGCAAATGAAACTTTTGAAATTCCTCAAAAAAACGCAAAACTTGATATCGTATTTCCTAAAACAGGATTTTTTGGCTCTAAAAATGAATATACATTAGTCGTTGAAGCCGTTGATAAAAGCTATTGGAAACTAACAGGCAATAGCACTATAAAAAAAGCAACCGTTAGCGTTGATACAAAAAGACCAGAAATTTATGTTATTAATCAATCATATTCTATAGCAAAAGGCGGTGCGGCAACTGTAGTATTTAGAGCAAATGACGAACAACTAAAAAGAGTTTACATACAGACTAATTATGGAAAAGAATTTATAGCAACTCCGTTTTATAAAGAAGGATATTATGCTGCTTTGGTTGCTTGGCCAGTAAGCGAGCAAAATTTTAGTGCTGATGTAGTAGCTGAGGATTATGCTGGAAATATAAGCAAGGCAAGGATTAGGTATTTTTTAAAAAATAGAACCTATAAAGAATCATCAATAGAACTTAAAGATAATTTTTTAGATGGCAAAATAGAAGATCTTGCAAATATCTATGCAAAAGATCCTTCTTCTCTTTCTAAGCTTGAGAAATTTAAATTTGTAAATGAGACACTTAGGATAGGTAATGAGGATAAAATAAGAGAAATAACTTCAAAAGTTCCAGATGGAATGTTGGAAAATTTTGATATAGCTCCATTTTTTCCTTTAAATAATGGAATGGCTGTAGCTAGTTTTGGCGATCATAGATTTTACTATTATGGTGATAAAAAAAACACAATTAGCGAATCTTGGCATATGGGAATAGATTTTGCTAGCGTGGCACAAGCACAGATAACATCAAATAATCCAAGTCAAGTTGTTTTTGCAAATGAAAATGGGATATATGGATTAAATTTGATTTTATATCATGGTTTTGGTCTATATAGTTTATATGGACACTGCTCAAGTATCAATGTATCGCCAGGAGATGTTTTTATAAAAAAACAAAATATTGCAAATACTGGAACGACCGGTCTTGCACTTGGGGACCATCTTCATTTTGGTATGATTGTTCAAGGAATAGAAGTAAGACCCGAAGAGTGGATGGATCAAAAATGGATGAAAGAAAATGTTTATGATATTTTAAATAGTGCTAAAAAGGCTATGGTTGATAAAAAATAATCTGATTTATTAGTAGATACTTAAGGATATAGTTTTGAATCAAATTACAATAGAAAAAAGGATAGAGGGTGTTGGTATAGGACTACATAAAGGCGAGCCTATAAAACTGGTCTTAGAGCCTCTTGAATCAGATATGGGTGTTGTATTTTATAGAAGTGATTTAGGAGTTAGTTTTAAGGCTGAACCAAAAAATGTTATAAATACACAAATGGCAACTGTTCTTGGTTCAAAAGATGGTTATGTTTCAACCATAGAACATCTAATGAGTGCAATTAGTGCTTATGGGATAGATAATATCAGAGTTGTTTTAGATGCAAACGAAGTTCCTGTGATGGATGGCAGTGCTATGGCATTTTGTATGCTTTTAGATGAGGCTGGGATTAGAAAGCTTGATAAAAAAAAGAAAATTTTATCTATAAAAAAGCCAGTTGAGGTTAGAATGGGCAATAAATTTGTAAAAATAGAACCATCTAAAGATTTTAAATTTGATTATACTATTAAATTTGATAATCCTGTTATAGGAACACAAAATTTCGTATTTGATTTTAGTAAAAAAAATTTTATAGAACAGATTGCAAAAGCCAGGACATTTGGATTTTTAAAAGATGTTCAGATGTTAAGATCTAAAAATCTAGCACTTGGCGGAAGTTTAGATAATGCAGTAGTTATAGATGAAAATAGAATTTTAAACCCAGAAGGGCTTAGGTTTGAAAATGAGTTTGTAAGGCATAAAATTTTAGACGCTATTGGCGATTTAGCTCTGCTTGGACTTCCAATGATTGGTAAATATACAGCTTATGCTGGAAGTCATGAGTTAAACCATAAGCTCACATTAGATATATTAAGCAGCAAAGAAAATTATGAAATTTTAACACTAGATGGCGAGAAATCTGTAGAGTATGCAAAGGCTTTCGCATAAAAAAAGTTGAAATTTTAGTTATTTGTCTTTCATCGCCTTTTTTAGTCGGCATATATGAAAATGGGAATTTGATAGATTATTTTAAAAGTGATAAGAAATGTGGTGATTGCTTGCCAGAGATTTTGCAATTAGCTTTAAATAAATTTGATATAACTCATATTATATACACAAATGGACCAGGTAGTTTTATGGGTATAAAACTAAGTTATATTATTTTAAAAACATTTTGTATTATAAAGGGTATTAAATTTAGTGCTATTAGTGGATTTGATGTAAGTGAGAATGGCGTAATAAGGGCAAATAAAAATATGTCTTTTGTTTTGAAAAATGGTAAAATAAATATGCAAAAAGCCCAAAGTGGCGGATTTTTTTTGCCAAAAAAACTAAAAGATGTAAAAATTTATAATGATACTTTGCCAAATTATATAATTAGCCCTATTTAAGGATATTTGATTGAAAATTTTAGTTCCAGCAACGAGTGCAAATTTAGGACCAGGTTTTGATACATTAGGACTTGCATTGGAGTTTTTTAATGAAGTAGAAATCAAACCTTTTAAGGTTCAAACTATTTCTATTAGCGGAGAAGGATGCAACAAGCCTTTTTTAAAAAAAAATAATAATTTTGTAAATATTTTTAATGAAATTTTTTTAGAACTTACTGGAAAAAGAGAAAATTTTAAATTTAAATTTAAAAACTTTATACCTTTTTCTAGAGGACTTGGAAGTAGTTCTGCGGTGATAGTTTCTGCCGTGGCATCTGCTTATAAAATGGCAAATTTTAAAGTAGATAAACATACTATACTAAATAAATCTTTAATTTATGAAAACCATCCAGACAATATAACTCCCGCAACTTTTGGTGGTTTTAGCTGCTCTATAATAAATAATAATAAAGTGCTTTTTAAAAAATGCGATATAAGCTCAGATATAAAAGCTGTTGTTGTAATACCATCAAAAAGTATGGGCACAAAAGAATCAAGATCAAAACTACCTAAAAAATATACAACTCTAGAGTGCGTAAATAACATATCTCACGCATCTTTTTTAACTGCATGTTTTTTTACAAAGCAGTATGATAGTTTGCGTTATGCTTGTAAGGATATGCTTCATGAAGACATTAGAATGAAAGCTTTACCAGAGCTTTTTGAAGTTAGAAATTTGGCTTATGAAAATGGTGCTATTATGAGTGCACTTTCTGGAAGCGGATCTAGTTTTTTAAATATAGTTCATAAAGACGACGCTAATAAATTTAAAAAACTTTTTATAAATAAATTTCCAAATTTTAGAGTTGAGATATTTTCATTTCAAAATGATGGTATTATAATAAATTAAAAAAGCAAAAAAAAAGAAAAACAAAGATATAATAGTGAAAGAGAAAAACAAGTGCTTACAAATTCGAATGTGTGTGGTATGCAAAAATAGATTTCCTCAAAAAGAGCTTTGCAGATACGAAGCTAAAAATCAAGATATAAAGCATTGGAATGGTGTTGGTAGAAGTTTTTATATTTGTATGCATTGTTTAGAAAAAGATATGAAATTTATAAAAAAACCTCTTGGTAGATATATTAAAGATATACATAAAATAACCGAGCAGGACTTAAAGGAGAAGCTAGTAAATGGCGAGTGTGAAGATTAGTGAAATTGCATTAGAGATCGGTTGTTCTAGTGCTGAAATCATAAAAAAAGCTCAAGAAATGGGTCTAACGAGTGTAAAAAAGGCTGATAGTTCGGTAAATGAAAAAGAAGCAGAAGCTATATACATTTATGTTCAAACAGGTGTAATTTCAGATGAGTTATTGGCTAAAAAAGAAAAAAAAGCAGTTGCTAAAAAACCAAAAAAAGATTCCAAAGAAGAAAGTAAGCCAAAAGAAAAAAGTGCATCTAAAACGCAAAAAACCAAAAAAGATGAGATAAAAAAAGAAGAAGATGTAAAACCTACACAAGAAGATAAACCAAAAGAAAAAAGTATTCCTCAAAATGCACAAAAGCCTATAGAAACGCTAGCTAGTGCTTCTTTACAAAAAAGAAGAGGACTTGTAATAGTAAAAAAGAAAAAAGAAGAACAAGAAGAAGCGCCAAAGATATCAAAAGAGATTTCTAAAACAAAAGAAGAGTCATTAAAATATTTAAATTTAGAAAATGCATTTTCAAATAGCGATGCAAATTTAGATAAAAAGAAAAAAGATAAAAAGAAAAAAGTTGCAGTTTCAAAAAAAGAATCAGTTCAAAAAGTTGATTTGCTTGGCGAAATGGCTGAAATTGTTTTAGAAGATGATGATATGGTTGTTTTACCAGATCTTACTACAAAAGAATTCACTCCAACCGTAAATCATCAAAATAAAAAACAAACAAATGTTTTAAAGCAGTCTTTTAACAAAGTTTTAGGCGAACAGAGCATACAAAGAAAAGCTAGAAAAAAACATAAAAAAGTAGAAAAAAAAGATAATAATGAAATAATAACATCTATAAATATACCTAGAGAAATTAGGGTTTATGAATTTGCTGATAGGCTAAATAAACAACCAAGTGAAATTATATCAAAACTCTTTATGCTAGGTATGATGACAACTAAAAATGATTTTTTGGATGATGATGCTATAGAAATTTTGGCTGATGAGTTCGGTGTTGAGGTAAATATAGTTGATACAAAAGAGAGCTTTGATTATGTAAAAGCTTATGAGGATGTTGAAATTGATAAAGAAAACGGGGTAAGTAGAACTCCTGTTATTACTATAATGGGTCATGTTGATCATGGTAAAACAAGTTTGCTTGATTATATAAGAAATTCTCGTGTTGCAAGTGGTGAAGCCGGTGGCATTACTCAGCATGTTGGTGCTTATATGGTAAATAAAGATGGCAGAAACATAACATTTATAGATACCCCGGGGCACGAAGCATTTACTGCTATGAGAGCAAGAGGTGCACAAGTAACAGATATAGTAATCATAGTTGTTGCAGCAGATGATGGCGTAAAACCACAAACAATAGAGGCTATAAATCATGCAAAGAGTGCAAATGTGCCTATCATTATCGCTATAAATAAAATGGATAAAGAATCTGCAAATCCGGATATGGTAAAAAGCAGATTAGCAGAACTTGATGTGTTGCCAGTTGAATGGGGTGGAAAATATGAATTTGTGCCAATTTCAGCAAAAACAGGAATGGGAGTAGAAGAACTGCTCGAAGTTGTGCTTTTACAAGCTGATATTTTGGAGTTAAAAGCAAACCCAAATAGAGATGCAAAAGCTGTGATAGTTGAAAGTTCTTTACAAAAAGGTAGAGGTCCTGTTGCAACCATTATAGTAGAAAACGGAACTTTAAATTTAGGAGATACAGTTGTTGCTGGTGTTGCTTATGGTAGAGTAAGAAGTTTAAGCGATGATAAGGGTGTTAAACTTAAAAGTATAAAACCAGGAGAGTGCGGCGTTATAACTGGACTTAGCGAAGTTCCTGAAGCAGGGGAAGCTCTCATAAGTGTTAAGAGTGAAAAAGAAGCAAGAGAATATGCTCAAAAGAAAATGGAGTATTTAAGACAAAAAGAACTTTCTAAATCTACAAAAGTTACCATTGATGAACTTGCTGATAAGATAAAAGAAGGCGAGATAAAATCGCTACCTATAATTATAAAAGCAGATGTTCAAGGTAGCTTAGAGGCTATAAAAGCAAGTTTGGAAAAGCTTAGAAACGAAGAGGTTAAAGTTGATATCATTCACTCAGGTATCGGAGGTATAACTCAAAGTGATATTGGTCTTGCTAGCGCTAGTCAAAATTGTGTTGTTTTAGGTTTTAATATAAGACCAACTGGAACTATAAAAGAACAAGCAAAAGAACGCGGCGTTGAGATAAAAACATATAATGTTATATATAGTTTAATTGATGATGTCAAAATGCTACTTAGCGGTTTAATGAGCCCAATTCTTAGAGAAGAGCAACTTGGACAAGCTGAGATAAGACAGGTTATAAATGTACCAAAAGTAGGAGCTATTGCTGGATGTATGGTAACTGAAGGCACCATAAATAGAGGTGCAAAAATAAGACTTATTAGAGATGGCGTTGTCGTTTATGAGGGTAATGTTAGTTCATTAAAACGCTTTAAAGATGATGTCAAAGAAGTTGCAAAAGGTTATGAGTGTGGCATTGGTATAGATGGATATAATGATTTAAGACAAGGCGATTATATAGAAAGTTATAAAGAGATAGAGGAACAAGTTAGCATATGAATCCGGCTGAAATTAAAAGACTTAGAACACAAAGCGTTTTAAAGCAAATCATTCCAGAAGCTTTCGCAACTCTTGGAGATGATATGCTAAAGGGTCTTTGTGTTACAGATGTAGAGTGCAAAAAGGGCAGATATGACGCTTTTGTTTATTTAGATAAGATGTTTTATGATGAAAAAGAGCAAAGCTATATCTTAAATCATTTGAAAAAAGCTTCAAAAATCATACAAAATTATTGTTTAGAAGACCAAGGTTGGTTTAGAGCTCCACAACTTCATTTTAAATTTGATGATAGATTAGAGTATCAAAATCATATGGACGATTTGTTTGATAAAATTTCAAAGGAACTAAATAAAAATGGTTGATTTGTCATCTCTTATCGAGCAATGCGGTGTTAAATTTTATGGCGTAGAAACACAAAGCTTACCATCAAAAACTATTTATAGGATTTTTATAACAAAAGATGGCGGTGTTAATCTAGAAGATTGCGAGAAAGTAAGCAAGCTTTTATCGCCTATTTTTGATGTAGAGCCTCCAGTTGGCGGAGATTGGATTTTAGAAGTTAGTAGTCCTGGGCTTGAAAGAAGGCTTACAAGTATAGAAAATTTTGCAAATAGCATAAATGAACTTGTAAAAATAACATGCAAAAATAATGAAAATTTAAGCGGTAAAATACTAAATGTAAAAGATAATGAGATAATTTTGCAAACCCAAAATGGTGAAACTATAATAAATTTCAATGATATAAAAAAAGCAAAAACTTACATAGAGTGGTAATAAGGAGCATTTATGCAAAAAATGTGGTCTGGTAGATTTAGCGAGGCTAGTTCAAAACTATTAGAAGAATTTAATGCATCTATAAATTACGATAAAAATCTTTTTTTGCAAGACATAAATGGCTCTATAGCACATGCTACAATGCTTGGAAAATGTGGCATTTTAGATAAAAATGATAGCAAAAAAATAGTTGATGGTTTAAATGAAGTTCTAAAAGAAATTCAAAATGATAAATTTGTATTTAAAATAGAAGATGAAGATATCCATATGGCTGTTGAAAAAAGATTAAGTGAGATTATAGGAGCAGATCTTGGTGGAAGACTGCATACTGCAAGAAGTAGAAATGACCAGGTTGCACTTGATTTTAGAATGTTTGTTTTAAATGAGTTTAAAGAAATTTTAAATTTACTTTTAAATTTGATTAAAACGCTTCTTAAAAAAGTTAAAGAGCATAAAGATACTATAATGCCTGGATTTACTCATCTTCAACACGCTCAGCCTGTATCTTTTGCTTATCATTTACTAGCGTATTGTTTTATGTTTAAAAGAGATATTTATAGATTAAAAGACTCTTTTAAAAGGAATAATTTTAGTCCGCTTGGCTGTGCTGCACTTGCTGGAACTCCTCATAAAATCGATAGATTTGAAGTTGCAAAAAATCTTGGATTTGATGGCGTTACATCAAATTGTATGGATAGTGTAAGCGATAGAGATTTTGCACTTGAGTTACTTTTTGATATATCTTTAATATTTACTCACACTTCAAGATTATGCGAAGAGCTTATTTTATGGAGTTCTCAAGAATTTATGTTTATAAGTATGAGTGATAAGTTTTCAACAGGAAGCTCTATAATGCCACAGAAAAAAAATCCAGATGTAGCCGAGCTAATACGCGGTAAAACTGGCAGAGTTTATGGAAATTTAATAGCTCTTCTTACTACCATGAAATCTTTACCCCTTGCTTATAATAAGGACATGCAAGAAGATAAAGAGGGTGTTTTTGATAGCGTAAATACTGCTAAAACTAGTTTAATAATACTAAATGAGATGATTGATAGTATGAGTATAAATAGCGAAAATATGCTAAAAGCATGCAAAACAGGACATCTTGTCGCTACTGATTTGGCGGATTTTTTAGTTAGGCAGAAAAATATCCCTTTTAGAAAAGCCCATTTTATAACAGGAAAATGTGTTGCCATAGCAGAGAGTAAAGGTTTGGATTTAAGTGAGCTTAGCTATGAAGAGTTAAGAAGTGTTGATGAAAATATAGATGAAGATGCTATGAGAGTTTTAAATTTAAATAACTCAAAAGAAGCTAGAAATAGTGTAGGTGGAACCGCAAATTCAAGCGTTGAAAACCAGATAAAAGAACTTGATGAATTTCTAAATAGTTGATTTTAATCAAGATAAAAATTATCTTTTTTAGTTACAATCTTTAAAAATTTAAAAGGATTTTATATGAAAAAGATATCTTTTGATGTTAGTGATTTTAGTGGCGTTAGCCCAACACTCCTTTTAGAGACAAACTCATCTAAAGAGATTAGGCTTGCTATGCAAAAAGGCTCATTTATGAAAGAACATAAAGCACCTTTTTGCATAATGGTTCAAGTTTTAAAAGGTTGTATAGAATTTGGTGTAAATAGCGAAAAAACTACATTAAATCAGTTTGATTTAATATCTCTTGAAGCAAATGTTTCACACGATCTTTTTGCAAATGAAGATAGTATAATAAGGCTTAGTTTATCAAAAAACGACAGCATAGATAGAGTTAAAAGTGTTTTGTGATATTATTTGTTTTTACACCATCTAATTAGCCAAATTGATATCAGTAAAAAGACTATACAAATTATTATAAAAGCTACTATTGTTGTGCCGTTTTCAAATTTATTGAAAAACATTCCATTTGTATTCATACCAAAAAAATCCAGTTACTAAATTTAGTGGCAAAAATATAGTAGATGCTAGGGTTAATATATAGATATCTTTTGTTATTCTATCGTTTCTTAAAGAGATTATATGAGCATAGATATCATCTAATCTCGCAAGATTATCTTTTAGCTCATCTTTGTAAATTTTTAACTCATTTATGATTGGTTTTAGCTGTTTTTTTAAAAAACTTTGTTCGTTAAAACATAGCTCTAATGCTTCGGTAAAATCAGCAAATTTTCTTAGAAAATTTGTTATTTCATATTTTTTGTGTGATATTTATTTGCAAATTTAATCTCATGAGAGTTATCTAAGAAAATTTTTTCATGATTTTCTACAAATTTTGTATATTTTGAACTTTTTTCTTTATACATATTGACATATTTTTTTAAGGCTAAGATAAAAAATTCTTTATCAACGCTAGTGCAGAAATTCTCTTCTTCTGTATAAATCTGAGATTTTATAAAGATAAAATTTACGCTACTTTCGCTAGTAACAATGCTAAGCATATCGTAATAATCAAAATATAAATATTGCGTAGAGCTAAATTTCATTTTTACCTCTTTTTGCATAAAATTCTTTTTTAAATTTACTAAATTTACATTGTAAAATCGCCTCTCTTGCTTCTTTTACTAAGCTTAGATAGTAATGCAAATTATGAATACTTGCTAATCTAAAAAATGTAAGCTCCCTTGATTTAAAAAGATGATTTAAATACCCTCTTGAAAAATTACGACATGTGTAGCAGTTACAGTTTGGATCTATTGGACCTTGGTCATTTATAAATTTGGCTGATTTTATATTTATCTTGCCAAAAGTTGTAAAAAGAGTGCCATTTCTTGCATTTCTTGTTGGCATTACGCAATCAAACATATCAACACCACGCTCTATATTTTCAACTATATCTTCAGGTGTGCCAACTCCCATTAGATATCTTGGGCGGTTTGTATCAACAAATGGCATCATTGCTTCAACAGTATCATACATCTCATTATTGCTTTCGCCAACGCTAAGCCCGCCTATAGCAAGTCCATCAAAGTTCATTTCACATAAGCTTTGCGAACAAAGTTTTCTTGCTTCATAGTCTGTTCCGCCCTGTATAATTCCAAATATATTTTGATTTATACCTATGCCATTTTGCTTGTTTTGCTCATGATAATCTATGGCTATTTTTGCCCATGACAAAGTTCTTTTTATGCTTAATTCTATCCTTTCTTTACTGGCTGGAAGTGCTGGAAGATCGTCTAATATCATCATTATGTCGCTATTGAAATCATACTGCGTATCAAGAACACTTTTTGGAGTAAAATAATGCATACTTCCATCTATATGACTTTTAAATTTAATTCCTAAATCATCATTTTTTGTATTGCTTCTTAGTGAAAATGCTTGAAAGCCGCCACTATCTGTTAAAAAGCTTCTGTTAAATTTAGTAAATCCATGAAGTCCGCCAAATTCTTTTATGATTTTTGAGCCAGGTCTTAGATATAGATGATATGTGTTTCCAAGTATAATTTTTGCATCAAGTTCATCTAACAAATCATTTGCATCTAGACTTTTTACAGCCCCAAGTGTGCCAACTGGCATAAAAATAGGAGTTTGTATCGTAGAGTGCGAAGTTTGTATAGTACAAGCCCTTGCGTTTTGATCTATTTTATCTATTTTAAATTTCATTTTATATATAATATCCCTTAGTTAAACTTTGGAGTTTGTATGAAAAATATTTTAATCATAGCTGATGGAATTTTAGCAAAATCTTTCTTAGAAAGAGCATTTAGTCTAAAAGAGACAAATGTTAACTTTATTATCATCACATACCGCAATACAACACTGCCAAAAAAACCAAAATCTGAAAATTTTAAATTTCTAAGTTTTGATCCAACTAGTTTAGAAAAGCTAAAAAGGGCTTTATTTGATTTAAATTTGGAATTTAGCCATTGTATGATAAATATGAAAAAGCTTTTAGATACAAAAGCGGTTTATAATAACATAAGACAAATAAATTCTAAAATGGAAGTTTATTTGATAGATTTTTGGGGCTTTGAACACGAAATTGATGATCATCTTACAGTTATTGATCCAAGAGAAATTCTAGCATCAAGATTTTTGGATTATTTGCCGGATGTGCCTGTTGTAGCTGATAATATCGGCTTTGGTGAAGGCGAAATAATGTCTGTTAGGATACCTTATGGAAGTTCATTTGCGTATAGGCGAATAAGCACAATAGCACAAAAAGGCTGGAAAATATGTATGATTTATCGAGGTCAGAGTTATTTTGTGGTTAATTATACTTCAATGATTTTGCCAAATGATACGCTATTAGTAGTTGGAGATCCAAAGCTTTTAAGACAAGTTTTTAGAAGTATAAAACAAAATTTAGGTCTTTTCCCTTCGCCTTTTGGAAGCAATATCCTAACTATCATTGATATGAAAAAAATGAGCGAAGATGAGATGCAAAGACTTCTTGAAGATAGTTTGTATTTTAATAAAAATTTAATAAATAAAAGACTTTATATAAAAGTTATCAATGCAAAACCATCAAAAATATTAGACACATTAAAAACATTTGATGATCTGCAAGTTAATATCAAATTTGATTATTTTAGTAGCAAAATGGAAAATTTAAAGCAAGATGTATTTAACCATGATATAGGCGTTATCATAACAAATAATAAATTCTTTGAATCATATAAAAAAGAGTATTTTGAGCTTAGAATCCCGATACTAAAAGTTGGCAAAGTTGGTGCACAAAATTTGCAAAAAGGCGTTATATTGGGAACTGGTGAAGAAATAGAATTAAACTCATCTGTTATTTTAGATATTTGTTCTCAGCTAAATTTAGAAATAGAACTTCATCATTATGAGATACAAAAACCAGATATAGATAAAGCCCTGATAGAGCATTTTAAAACTCTTTCAAAAATATTTAATAAAAATGTAGAAATAATAAATGATAACTCTGCAAACCCTATACTCAAGCTAAAACAAAAAGAAAATTTGCTACAATTTGTAAATTTTAGCGATAAAATGTTACAAAATCATTTTATGTCACTATTTTCAAACGATATGGATAGAGTGTATTTTAAGCTAGAAGACAACTATCAGCTTTTTGTTCCAAATGAGACATAATAAATTTAAAGGTGAAAAATGCAGATAAATGTAAAATTGCAAGATTCAAAACTAGATTACACAGTTTTTATAGATGAATTAACTGAGCTTAAATTTGATACTAAAGTTTGCGTAATAACAAATCAAAAAGTAGCAGGACTTCATTTAAAGTCAATTTTAGACATTTTAGTCTGTAAAGAACTTAGCGTGATTTGTGTAAGCGATGGCGAGGAGTATAAAAATTTTGATACTATCAATCATATTTTAGAACAGATGTTTTTAGCAAAACTTGATAGAAATAGCATTGTTATAGCTCTTGGAGGCGGAGTTGTTACGGATATGGCCGGATTTGCTGCTGGAATTTATGAAAGAGGCATTAAATTTATAAACATACCAACTACACTTTTAGCCCAAGTTGATGCTAGTGTTGGCGGTAAAACTGGTATAAATAATAAATTTGGTAAAAATTTAATAGGCATTTTTAATCAACCTATGGCTGTGTATTGCCAGAGCAAATTTCTTCAAACTTTACCAAAAAGAGAGCTTTATGCGGGATTGGCTGAAGCGATAAAAATGGCTGTTATGTTGGATAGAGAATTTTTTGAGTTTCTTAAAAATATTGACACATTAAAAAATGAAAATTTAGTCAAAATAATCTCAAAATGCATAGAATTAAAGGCTAATGTTGTGTCAAAAGATGAGTTTGAAAATGGCATTAGATCTGTTTTAAACTATGGTCATACATTTGGGCATGTTATAGAAAATCAAACAAAATACAAAAAATACTTACACGGCGAAGCAGTTTCAATAGGCATGAATATGGCAAATGAACTAGCTTTAAAAATGGGTTTTGTCAGCAAGGAATATATAGATGAGATTAGAGATGTTTTAGAAAAATTTTCACTGCCAACTACATACAAAGTTGATGATGAAAATGAGTTTTATGAGGCATTTTTCTTGGATAAAAAAAGTAAAGACTCAAAGATAAAATTTGTTTTGCCAGATGAAGAAAATGGCTTTAGAATTTGCGATGATATCCATAAAGTTATCGTTTGTGATGTTTTGAAAAAATTTCAATGAAAAAGATATTAATACTTTTTGCGATTTTTTTTATAAGCTTAGCATACTCCGAAACTAACACCACTTTTTATGATAAAAACACTTCTTTAGAAACCTTAGAAAATTTACAATCCAGTCTAAAAAACATAGATAATAGCTTAAAAGATAATATTTGGTTTATTAGGTATTCAAACTTTAATGCATACCAAAAGATGAAAGATGAAGCAGAGCTTTTGGCATCTGAAATCAAAAAAAATTCCAAAAATGAAAAGGTTGTAACAGAACTTGAAAAAAATCTGGTTACACTAAACAAACAAATGGAGGTTTTTAAAGAATTTGAAAAGTCTCCATTTGTAAATATGACTCAGCCAACGCCGATAGAAGACGGCATTAGCATAAAAAATCCTTTTGATATAATATCCGGTTTTTCTGCTATAAAAAGACTTAATTCGCAGCTTGCAGAATATACAAATAAAATGGCAAATCTTCAAATTTTGATATCTAAATTTGAAGAAAAAAAAGATATTTTACTTCAGATTGAAAATATCGCCCCAAGCAAAGAAATTTCAAATTTGATACAAAAAACAAATTATTATTTAAATGAGTTTAATTCAGCAAATGACATAATGTATACAACTTTAAATGTATATGAAAAACAGGTAAATGAAACAATACACTCTATAACAAAAGATATGAAAGAACAGGCTACAAACGCCTTTAGTATAGCGATTTTGATTTTTATAATAATTGCTGTATCTTTTTTATTTAAGTACATTGCAAAAAAATATATAGATCAAAATGAGAGAGTTTATACTGCAAACAAGATTATAAATTTTATAAATGTTACACTTATTGTCATCATTTTACTTTTTGCCTATATAGAAAATGTTACTTATCTTGTTACTGTTCTTGGTTTTGCCTCAGCCGGTCTTGCAATTGCAATGAAAGATATGTTTATGTCTTTGCTTGGATGGATAGTTGTAGTTTTTGGCGGGACTTATCATGTGGGAGATAGAATAAAAGTTAGAAGAGATGGCGAAAATATAGTTGGAGATATAATCGATATATCACTTCTTAGAATAACAATATACGAAGATATTACTCTTATTACTTATAAAGAAACAAGGCGTGCAGGAAGGATAATCTTTGTCCCAAATAACTACATTTTTACAGATCTTATAGCAAACTATACTCACTATGGAATGAAGACTGTTTGGGATGGCATAGATATAATGATAACTTTTGAATCAAATCATAAAAAAGCAATGTATATTATCAAAAATATAGCTAGAAAATACTCTAAAGGTTATACAGATATAGCAAAAAAAGAGATGAATAAATTAAGAAGTCAGTATAGTATAAAAAATCCAAATGTAGAGCCAAGGATTTTTAGTTTTTTTGAGCCTTATGGTATAAATATAAGCGTGTGGTATATGGCAAATGCTTACACAGTTCTTTCTCTTAGAAGTACCATAAGTTTTGAGATAATTGAAGCTATCAAAATGGAAAGCGACATAGAGATAACTTATCCAAAACAGACACTTTTTATGAATAAAACAAGCAAAAAAATGCCAGATATCGCAAAACAAATTGGTGAGGAGTTGTTGTATTGAGAGTTTATATAAAGACTTTTGGATGCAGGACAAATATTTATGATAGCGAACTTATAAAGCAATACGCGAGTGATGCTGAGATTGTTGAAAACGAAAAAGACGCTGATATAATCATCGTAAATTCTTGTACTGTTACAAACGGGGCTGATTTTGATTGTAGAAACTATATTCATCATGCAAAAGCACTTGATAAAAAAGTTATAATGACTGGCTGTGGTGCGATTAGTAGAGGAAAAGAGCTTTATGATAATGGAGATTTGTTTGGTGTTTTTGGAATGTCGCAAAAAAAAGATATAAACAAATTTATAAACTCAAAAGCCCCTTTTTATGATATTGGAAATTTGCAAAATGTTGATGAAAATGCTTTAAATTCCTATAATGACAAAACGAAAGCTTTTATAAAGATTCAAGAGGGTTGTAACTTTAAATGTAGCTACTGCATAATACCAAGTGTTAGAGGCAAATCAAGAAGTATGAATGAAGAAAGCATTATAAGTGAAGTTTCATCTCTTATAGATAATGGTTTTAGCGAGTTTGTATTAACTGGCACAAATATAGGAAGCTATGGTAATGATACAAACTCAACTCTTGGCAAACTTCTTGGCAAACTTGGAAATATAAAAGGTCTAAAGCGTATAAGACTTGGAAGTTTAGAGCCAAGCCAAATAGATGATAGTTTTAAAGAAATTTTAAATGAGAGTTGGTTAGAGCGGCACCTTCATATAGCCATTCAACATACTAGTCAAAAAATGCTTAATATAATGAGAAGAAGAAATAAATTTAGTAGTGATTTAGAGCTTTTTACTTGGCTTAATGAGCTAGGGTTTGCTCTTGGAACAGATTTTATAGTCGGACATCCAGGAGAGAGTGAAGAAATTTGGGATGAGGCATTAGAAAATTTTAAAAAAATGCCTTTAACACATCTTCATGCTTTTGTCTATTCAAAGCGTGAAAATACGCATTCTGCAACCTTAAATGATAATATAAATGGCACTGTTTCAAAAGAGCGTTTAAAACTTATTAAAAAAATAACTGAGAATAATTGTGTAGAATTTAGAAATAAACATAAAAAACCGCTTGAGATATTAGTTGAGAGGTTAAAAGGTGATTATTACGAAGGATATGATCAATATTATATAAAATCTCGTATAAAATCTAATAAAAATTTGGCTAAAAAATGGATAAAGGTTGATGATTATGATATCGAAAATGAAGCAAATTATTGCAAATTTTAAATTTACTAAAATTAAAATAGTTGTCATTTTAGCGTTTATTTTAGCTATACTTTTTGGTATTGTTGTTTTTAGAAATTCGCCAAAAACTATAAGTTTAAATGCTTTTGATGCTTTGGTTGAACAAAATGTTGTATCAAAAGCGTATATAAAAGATGATTTTTTGATAGTTATTGTAAATAATCAAGCTTATCAAGTTTTATCTAGTGGAGTGGATTTTAACAAAACTCTACGCAAAATTCCTATAGATCAGGTAAAAAGTAGTGAATTTTTGGATATATTTTTAAGTATTGTTGTATTTTTTATGCTTTGTATAACAATATTTTTTGTTGTTAGAAAATATAAGCAAAAAACCTCGCAAACTGCAGTTCTTCAAAAAAATGAAGATATAGAAAATATCATAAACTCATCTTTAACGCCTGTTATTTCAAATGTTAAATTTGAAGATGTTGCTGGAATTGATGAGATAAAAAGTGAGCTAACAGAAGTAGTTGATTTTTTAAAAAATCCTTCCAAATATAGACATTTTGGCATAAATTTACCCAAAGGTGTTTTAATGGTGGGTCCTCCAGGGGTTGGGAAAACGCTTATCGCAAAAGCCGTTGCAGGAGAAGCAAATGTGCCATTTTTTTATCAAAGTGGTTCAAGTTTTGTTCAAATTTATGTGGGAATGGGTGCAAAAAGAGTTAGAGAGCTTTTTGCGAAAGCTAAATCTTATGCACCTTCTATAATTTTCATTGACGAGATTGATGCAGTTGGTAAGGCAAGAGGCGGAGGTAGAAATGATGAAAGAGAGGCTACATTAAACCAGCTTTTAACAGAGATGGATGGCTTTGAAGATAGTTCTGGGGTTATAGTTATAGCTGCTACAAATAAAATAGAAATGATGGATGATGCTCTCCTTCGTTCGGGTAGATTTGATAGGCGTATATTTATACCAATGCCAGATATGCAAAGTAGGGTGGCTATCTTAAAAACATATCTAAAAAACAAACAAAGTGAAGTTGATATAATGAGTATTGCAAAATCAACAGTCGGATTTAGCGGTGCTGGAATTGCAACACTTGTTAATGAAGCAGCAATTCATACTATTAGAACTGGCGGTGGACTAATAACAAATGATGATTTTGAAGCTGTACAAAAAAGCGTTTTGTATGGAAAAAGAAAAACAATAACCTATAGCGATGAAGAAAAAGAAATTTTATCTATTTACCAAGCAGCTAAGGCAATTTGTGCTTTTTGGCTTGATTTTAAATTTGAAAAAATATCTATGCTAGAAGATAAATTTATAAATATAGAAAACTCAATCGAGTCAAAGAAACACTTACTAGGCAAAATAAAAGTTTATCTTGCAGGTATGGCAGCACTTAAAATTTATAGAAATGATTTGTATTCAAACTCTAAAAATGATCTTGAAGAGGCAAAACAAATAGCTCATAAAATTGCTTATGAGTATGGAATGTCCCAAAGTATTTTTCCAAATCAAATAGAAGTTGAAAATATCATAAATGAAGCTTTTAACGAAATAAGTGAATATTTAATGGGTGTAAAAGAGCAGCTTTTATCGGTAGGTGCTTACATTTATAAAAACGAAAGCATAGATTATCTAGCTTTAAAAGAAATACTTGGTCAAACTTACGAGTAAAGGAAGAAAATGATAAAAATAGGTATTTTAACGATGAGCGATAGGGCAAGTGGTGGTATTTACGAGGATTTATCTGGCAAGGCCATAAAAGATATTTTAAAAGAGTGGATAACTAGCGAGTTGAAGTTTGATTATAGGGTTATACCAGATGATTTAGAGTGTATAAAAGAAAATTTAATATCTTTAAGTGATGATTTTGGTGCCGATCTTATAGTAACAACTGGTGGAACTGGCCCAGCAACAAGAGATGTAACACCTGAGGCAACTGAGGCAGTTTGTGAGAAAATGATGCCGGGATTTGGCGAACTTATGAGAATGGAGAGTTTAAAATATGTTCCAACTGCTGTTTTATCTCGTCAAACAGCTGGAATAAGAGGTAGTAGTTTTATAATAAATTTACCAGGTAATCCAAAAGCCATAAAAGAGTGTTTAGAGCCTGTATTTCCTGCTATCCCTTACTGCATAGATTTGATAGGTGGCTCATATATACAAACTGATGAAAATAAGATGAAAGTATTTAGACCAAAGAAGAAATAGATTATGATTTTGTGCTAAAATAAAAATTTAGCACAAATATTAATTTTTGTTTGAAAAATCTAAAATAGATTGTAACATTTGTTTGGAATTTTTACCATTTTGTTTTGCAAAGTCTTTAAAAGATTCATCGTAGCTGTCAAATTTGAAATTATTTTTTGTTACAAAATTTACAAATTCGTTATTATTTATGTCTAGAATTTCTAAATTTAGTTTAATGCTCTTTTCCATAGTTTTATTAAACATGACTTTATGTGCAGAAAGCTTAACAATATCTTTTGGTATAAAAGTATAGCAGGCTAATGTTATAAATATTATCGAAAGCATGACTACTAGTGTGGATTTTTTTGTAAAATATTCATTGAATTGTTTTAAATTTGCTAGTATATGAAATATAGCAATGACTACAAAAGCAAGACCAAGATATTCATGAATTCTTACCATTATAATGTCTTTAATACTAAAAGACATCAAAACACCACTTAGTGCAACAATTACAAAAACAGAAATAGTAGCTGGAGTAACTAATTTTTGCTTTATCTTCATTTTTCTCCTTAATAATAAATCTTCAAAGTTTATCAAATAAAACTTAAAATAATATAATAAAAATCATTTTCAAAATTAAATTTTTTAAAAATTCTATTGCGGAAATTAGAGAATAAAGATTTATTATTTTTGTTTCATTTTTTCAATCCACTCATCTAGAGTTTTTTCAAAACCTATCCCGCTAGAAGTATAAAATTTAACTATTTTTTCTGTGTATTTTTGCTCTACCCAACCACCGAAATCATGCGGATATAGATAGTTTTTTATATTTGGATTTGTATTGATAAGGTATTTTGGAATTTCCATAGCTTTGTTGTTTTTAACATAATCTAATGCTTTGTTTATTGCCGTGTAACTTGAGTTTGATTTTGGCGAACTTGCTAGATACACCACACATTGTGCTAGTGGAATTCTAGCTTCTGGAAAACCTATATTTTTTACTATATTTAGAGTTGATGAAGCTATATTTAGTGCATTTGGATTTGCATTTCCTATATCTTCACTTGCAAGTATTGCTAAGCGTCTAGCGATAAAATCGGCACTCTCGCCACTATTTATAAGTCTTGCTAAGTAGTAAAGTGATGCATCTACATCGCTTCCTCTAATGCTTTTTATGAAAGCACTTGCTAATTCGTAGTGCGTATCATCGCTACTAGCTCCTTCATTTATCGCATTTGCTCTTAATGTTTTTAGGGTGTGTAGTTTTATGTCGTTTGAAATTTCAAGCCCAAACTCAAGTAAATTTAGCATAGATCTCGCATCTCCGCCGCTACTTTTTATAAGATAGTCTTTTGCTTCTTTGTTTATATTAAATTTTACTTTTTCTTTTATTCTTTGTAGTAATTTTTCTAAATTTAAGCTTGTTAATGGTTTAAACTCAAATAACATGGAGCGACTGCGAATGCCAGAACTTAGCGTAAAAAAAGGATTTTCGGTGCTTGCACCAATGATTAAGGCAAGGTAGTTTTCCATTGGTATTAACAGGGCTTCTTGTTGTGTGCGACTTAAGCGATGAATTTCATCTATGAAAAAAAGTGGTTTAGTAAGCGAGTTTTGATGATTTTTTAAAATAGTTCTAAATGTTTCTATTTTTAAATTTCCACCATCAAATTCATAAAATTCATAATGCATCTCATTTGCTATAACTCTTGCAAAACTGGTTTTTCCGCAACCCGCAACGCCATAAAATATAGAGTGGGGTATTTTTTCATTGTTTAAAAATTTTTTAAAAATTTCTACAATCTTTTCTTGTCCGCAAATTTCATCAAGTGTTTTTGGGCGAAATTCAAGTGCAAATGCCATTAATGTATGTCTTTGTAGTTATTTAAATCCCAGTCAATTGCTTTTTTTGAGTGACTTAAAAGGTAACTATTTGCTTTTGAAAAATGCTTACAACCAAAAAATTTCCCACCAGCTAAAGGGCTTGGATGAGCCGCTGTTAAGATAAGATGTTCGTTTTCATTTATGAGAGATGATTTTGCTTTTGCGAAATTTCCCCATAACATAAAAACAACATTTTTCTTTTTAGCACTTATTTGCTTTATCACAGCATCGCTAAAGCGTTGCCAACCAAAAGAACTATGTGAGTTTGCCATGTTTGCTTGAACGCTTAAAGTTGTATTTAATAACAAAACACCTTGCTTTGCCCAGTATGTTAAATCGCCACTATTTGGTTCTTTTATATTTAAATCATTATAAATTTCTTTATATATATTTTGCAAAGATGGTGGAATTTTTATGCCATTTGGTACAGAAAAACTTAGCCCCATAGCTTGATTTTTTCCATGATAAGGATCTTGTCCTAGTATTACAACCAAAACATCATCAAATGGGGTTAAGTTAAAAGCATTAAACATAAGTGAGCCTGGCGGGTATACTTCACCACGCTTTTTAGCATCGATTAATTTTAGTTTTAATTGCTCAAAATATGGGGATAAAAACTCATCTTTTAAGACATTTTTCCAACTTTTTTCTATTTTTACGCTATTTATATCTATCAATTATACATCTCTTTTGTAGCATTTGCTTTTATTATCAAGTAACCGGCAATAGCTGCTATAAACGATGCTATTAATATGGCTAATTTATCTGCATAATTGTATATATCGCTGTGTTCGTAGGCGATTGATGAGATAAAAAGACTCATACTTGCACCAATTGCTGTTAATACACAAAGTCCAAAAAACTGACCATAATTTGTATCTTTTGGTAAATTTGTTATTTTAAATTTTATAGCCGCGTAACTAAATGCAAAAATTCCAAGAGGTTTTCCTACTAAAAGACCAATTATTATGCCTATTGGAACAGGGTGTAAAAGTGATTTGAATGCTTCTAAATTTAGTGCAATTCCAGCATTTACAAATGCAAATATAGGCATGATAAAAAATGTAACCCAAGGATGCAATGTGTGTTCTATTTTATTTAAAAGCATGGTTTTATTTTTGGTTTGTAGCGGTATAAAAAAAGCTGTAATTACGCCAGCTACTGTAGAGTGAACACCTGATTCTAGGAAAAATAACCATAATAATAACCCAAGCATGACATAAGGAAGTGGCGAATTTGTTTTTTTAAAGTTAAAATATGCAAGAAAACAAGTGGTTATAGTTGCTAGTACAAGTGCCAAAGTAGAAAGCTCTGAGGTGTAAAAAAGTGCAATTATTACAACAGCAATAACATCATCTATAATAGCAAGAAGTAGTAAAAAAGTCTTTAATGCTGGTGGAAATTTCGATTTTAAAAGTAGCAAAATACCTATAGCAAATGCCGTGTCGCTAACTATTGGTATCGCCCAGCCTTTTAAGGCAAAACTATCGCCTAAATTTAGTAAAATAAATATCATAGCAGGAATTATAACGCCACCGATTCCGCCAATTACTGGAAGTGCAACTTTTGATGGAGTGCTAAGTTCTCCAACTAAAATTTCTCTTTTAACTTCAAGCCCAATATAGAAGAAAAAAATCGCCATCAAGCCATCATTTACCCATAAAATTATAGGTTTTATTATCTTATAATCACCCATTACTATGCCAGATTTTAATCTTAAAAAATCACTATAAAAACTTGATAAAATTGTATTTTGAAAAATTAGAGCTAAAATTGTAGCTATTATTATCAAAATGCCGCCAGTTGCTTCGTTATTGATAATTTTTTTTATGATATTTAAGTTCAAAATCTACCTTTATTGCTTGAGTAAAATTATAAATTTATGATATCAAAAAAACATTAATAAGTCGTTAAATACATAGATATTTTATAAATTTGGGTATAATCTCTAGATGCAAAATTTATATATTAGTGGTGTTTTTTACGCTTTTTTTGGCGGAATATTTTGGGGATTTTCTGGGGCTTGTGGTCAGTATCTTTTTATGTATAAAAATATAGATCCAGTTTGGCTAACAGGAGTAAGACTGCTTGGTG
Source organism: Campylobacter sputorum subsp. sputorum (assembly GCF_008245005.1). NCBI lineage: Bacteria > Pseudomonadati > Campylobacterota > Epsilonproteobacteria > Campylobacterales > Campylobacteraceae > Campylobacter > Campylobacter sputorum. The sequence goes on from NZ_CP043427.1 coordinate 228,677, forward strand.
CTGGAATTTGTCTTTTTGTTTTGATGATAATCAAGCAAAAAAGAGGTATTTTTAAAATTTTTACAAACAAAAGCTCTTTATTTCAACTTATGATTTATTCGTTTTTTGGCTTGATGTTGTGTCAATATACATATTATGAAACCATAAAACATTCAAATGTAGCCATAGCAACCATACTTCAATACACCGCACCTGCAATGATAATGATTTTAGCGTGTTTATGGTATAAAAAACTTCCGAACATAAAAGAATTTTTTGCACTAATTTGTGCCAGTATAGGACTTTTTCTTATCGCTACGCATGGAAATTTAGATAAATTAATAATAGATAAATATCCTTTTGTAATAGGCATGATATCTGCACTTTGTGTTGTTATATATAGCATAAGCCCAATAAATATAAATAAAAAATATGGAACTTTGGTAACGCTTTCTTGGGGATTACTCATTAGTGGGGTTATATTTTTTGTTGCAAGTAATTCATATAAAGTTTTGCAAATAACTGATATTTACAGCTTTTTGGGAGTTTGTGGGGTTATATTTTTTGGAACTATTTTAGCTTTTTCGTTTTATATGAGAGGAGTTGATATAATAGGTCCAACAAAAGCAAGTATGATAGCTTCTATAGAGCCAATTTCAGCTATGATTTTTTCGTATTTTTGGTTTGGTGTAAAGTTTGTTTTACTGGATTACATCGGCGTATTTTTGATACTTTTATGCACTATCTTGGTTTCAAAAAAATAAATTTATTTAAATTTAAAGCCCAAATTTAAGGGCTTTTGAGTTAAAATTTAACTTTTATGATTTTTGTTTTATCGCCTGTAATCCCAAAATCGTTATCATTTATCAAAATCCACTCATTTTCATTAATCACAGCTATGCTTTCAATCTTGCTTGGAAAACCTTTATAATCATCTGTGCTAAAAATAAGCTCTTTTTTAAGAGTGTTGTTTTGCACATTTTTAGGATTTATTTTATAAAATTTAGTTGTTTTACTAACTCGTTCTAATACCGCCAAATCGCCATTTGGCAAAGTAGCCATTTCGCTTACTTTTACATCGTTTTGCTTTCTTTTTTTCTTTTTGCTATCAAGTTTAAAGCTATCAATATCATCAAGTGGGTAGTTTAAAGTTTGCAAAACTTCGCCACTACTTCTATCTATGGCATAAAATGGAACTATTTTTGTATCAATCTCGCCCTCAAATGGACTTTGTAAAATAGTATAAACAAATTTATCATCTTTGCTCAAAGAAACAGCCTCAAAGCCCCTATTTAGCTGTCTTTGTCTAAGTTTTTGTGGAAAGTTTTCTACTACTTTATAATCAGCTCCATCTAAACTTTTAGCAACGCCTTTTGGAACCCATCTTTCTTTAATGATACCATTTAAATCAGTAACAAAAATACTTGGAGCATACTCATCTGCTATATAAATATATCCATCATTAGAGATAGCTAAAGCTTCGCTATCGATGCCATTTACATCATAAACTAGCTCTTTTTTCCATTGAGTAGCTTTTTTCTGTTTGTGGATTTGACACGCCGCTTATATTTTTACCGCTACTTGTTTTTAATGTAATTGTTTCTAAAATTTCAATTCCACCATCTTTTATTTTAAGTTTATAAATACTTGGCGTAAATTCTGGATAAGGAAAAACTTTGCCTTTTTTGCAAAACTCGTCTTTTAAAATGTTTTTTGTTTCTTTACAATCTATATTTATTCCTCTGTCGGTTATGGTATAAATCACATTTTTATCATCATTATCTTTATGAAATGCACCGCTTCCATAACCTATGCTTGGATGAAACGGAAAATCAAATTTGTTATTAAATTCCATATTAGATTCAAACGAACTAAACTCTAAGCCAAAGCAAAAACTAGCAAGTGTTAAGCTAAGTAAAACACATTTTTTCATAGAAATCTCCTTAAATTTATAATATGAAATTTTATTAATTCCTAGAAACATTTTGAAAACATATGGATAATATGGTTTTTATTGTGGTATTTAGTATTACCCTAAATATGAGTAGTGTAGATATTTTATAACTAATGCATTTGGCTAGTTATAATCCTAGCCAAATATCTATTACACATAACCTTGGTCAATCATTGCATCTGCAACTTTTCTAAATCCAGCTATATTTGCTCCAAGAACTATATTTCCAGCATCGTTAAACTCTTTTGATGTTTCGTAACTGATATCAAATATGTGTTTCATGATATTTTTTAGTTTGTTATCAACTTCTTCAAAGCTCCAGCTTGACATACTAGCATTTTGAGCCATTTCAAGAGCACTTGTGGCGACACCACCAGCATTTGCTGCTTTACCCGGACCAAAACAAAAGTCTTTTTTACTTAGGAAAAACTCTATAGCTTCTAGATTGCTAGGCATATTTGCTCCCTCGCATACTAAACGACATCCGTTATTATAAAGAGTTTTTGCATCTTCTAAATTTAACTCATTTTGTGTTGCACTTGGAAATGCAGCATAACAAGGTATATCCCAAACTCCATTTCTACCTGTTTTATAATCCGAAACAGGGACAAATTTCGCTTGTTTTTTCTCTTTTACATACTCTTTTAAACTAACTCTATCAACTTCTTTTAATTTTTTAAGCAAATCTAAATCTATGCCATCTTTATCATATACATATCCAGTAGAATCGCTTACCGTTAGAGGTAATGCACCATATTGATATAGTTTTTCAACCGTGTAAATAGCGACATTTCCAGCACCACTTACTACGCATTTTTTGCCTTTTAGTTCTTGTTTTTTTGTTTTTAGCATTTCATCTGCAAAATATACACAGCCATATCCAGTAGCTTCTGTTCTTGCTAAGCTTCCTCCCCAGCTAAGTCCCTTGCCTGTTAATGCGCCATCAAATCTGCTTGTTAGTTTTTTGTATTGACCATACATATAGCCTATTTCTCGCCCACCAACGCCTATATCTCCAGCTGGAACATCTTTGACATCACCTATTAGCTTTGCAAGTTCATTCATAAAAGATTGGCAAAATCTCATAATTTCCCCATCACTTTTGCCCTTAGGATCAAAGTTTGCACCACCTTTTGCACCACCTATATTTAAGCCAGTTAGTGAGTTTTTAAAAATCTGCTCAAATCCTAGAAATTTTAAAACATCTAAATTTACAGTAGGATGAAATCTAAGCCCACCTTTATATGGTCCTATGGCTGAGTTAAACTCGACTCTATATCCAAAATGAACGCAGGCTTTTCCAGCATCATTTATATAAACGGTTCTAAAAATAGTGGTTTTTTCAGGCATTATAATACGCTCTAAAATGGCGTGCTTTTGATACTTGCTTTCGCGATCAAAAAGCGGTTTAAGGTTGTTTAAAACCTCAGTTGCGGCTTGATAAAATATTGGTTGGCGAGGTGAAATTTTTTTAATGTTTTTTAACACTCTATTAATATATTCTGTAGATCCCATGATACTCCTTTGTTTATTTTGAATTAGTTCAAATTTTTATCGCTATCTTTTTACATTATGATAACAGCTTAAGAAAAATTATAGCAAAAATTATTGCCAGTGTAGTTTAAATATTAATAAAATTTTTTATTATATTTTTATAATTTTAATTTCATTATATTATAAATTTATGGTTTGTAAATTTATAACTATAAATTTTTTGGCGTTGTATTAAATTTAAGTCTTAAGTTACAAGCTTTTTCATACATTTTGCTTGCTTTTGTAAGGTTGTTTTTGTTTCATATTTTAAAACAAAAGTCTGCTTAGACGCTCATAAATTTTATCTAAATATATAGTTTTTTATCTTTTTTGCCACCATTATCAAGTAGATATTTATAACTTTATTTTTTGTGAAATATTTTTGACATATAAATATTTTTTTGAGTTTAACCTAATCTGTGTGCAATTTTCTATAACTTCTTTTTATGCTCACAAAACTATCATTTTTAGAATTTCATAAGCTTTATCTAGTGATATTTTGCCGTTAAAACCATCTTCAAAACGCTTTTTCTTCATCTTTATACTATCGTTTTCATATCTATTTTGAAAATTAACTAGGCTTATTTTAAATTTCGCTAGTTTAAATTTTCTAAACATAGTAAAAATCTTAGATTTGATATTTTGTTATAAAAATTTATAAAAATAACTATTTATTTTACATTTTGATTTGGATTAAAATTCATCATTCTTGCTTTTTGTAAAAATATCTTTAATGCCATTTTTTCTTTTTTATTTATTTTATATGTTATGTAATTTAAATACCATTTTATATCATTTGGCGAAATCGCTCTGCTTTTGGAGTAATTTTTCAGTATGTATTGAGGGATTTTTATCTTTTGTGATAGGAATTTTTTAACTAAATTTTTATACAACTTTCCATTTTTGGTATAGCAAAATCTAGCAAATACAAATGGTAAATTCATTCTTTTATTCCAAATTTCGCCCATATCATAAAAGCTTTCTTTTCCATCTTTTAGATAAGCTTTTAGGGCATTATCACCTATGATAACTTCGCCTTTTAAACCTAAAACTTTGCTTAACATATTTGATGTCATTGAGGCAGGATCTAGTAAAAAGTTTGAGTTTTTACGCACTAAAACACTTATAACTTGTTTTTTAGCAACGATTCCCATATCTAGTTTTTTGTATTTTTTTCTTCTACTTTCTATGCTTGAAATAACCGCAGAATCAATCTTTTTTCTATAAAGAGCTCTGTTTAGTTTGCTTGGAACATCTTTTTTAAATTCAATGCTTTTTTTAAAGGAATTTTGTAAATTTGAGCGTTTTAAAAATACATGAAAAGGTAGTAAATTTAGATAATCAATTTTTCCAAAAATCATTTTTATCCTTTTAAAAATCAAAACAAATGGTATAAAATTATAATAAAATAAACTTAAATTTAATAATCTATGTAAAATAAAGTAAATTTGTGATAAAGTTATAATTTAAATTTAAATCATTATGGAAAATATTATGAATGTTAAACTTTTAAATTTTACACCTCTTTGGGTGTGTTCAAACGCCATAAGGACTTGTTGGCAAAGCTTTGATAAGGGAGATAATGGTGGCGATAAAGATAAAGAGCTTATAGATAGAGTTGGTAATAAATTTAAACACGCATCAACGCTTGAACATTTGCATTATAATTTTTACATAAAAGGAATTTCAAGGGCTTGCTTACAAGAGCTTGCACGCCATAGAATGGCAAGTCTTAGCGTAAAATCCACTCGCTATACGCTAAAAGAGTTAAAAAATGAGAGCGAATTTAAAGAAAATGACTTCCAAAATGCCAGTAGATATATAGTTTTAACTGGAAATGAGATGGTTGATAAAGCTAGTATAAAAGCTTTAGAAAATATGCGTTTGCTGCTTGGGCAAAATATTAGCTTAGATATAGCTAAATTTGCACTTCCAGAATGCTATAAAACTGAGCTTAGTTGGAGTGTAAATGCTAGAAGTTTGCAAAACTTTATCTCACTTAGAAGTTCAAAATCAGCTCTTTGGGAGATTAGAAATTTAGCAAATGCCTTGTTTGATGCAATTCCTGATGAACATAAGTTTATTTTTGAAGATTGTATTTACAAAGAAGATAAAAAATAGCTATAAAATTTAGGAGGACTTATGAGAAGTGATGAGATAAAAAAGGGTTATACTAAAGTTCCACATAGAAGTTTATTAAGGGCAACTGGGTTAAAAGATGATGATTTTAACAAGCCGTTTATAGGTATCGCAAATAGTTTTATAGAGATAATTCCGGGACATTTTTTTTTAAACAAATATTCCCAGATTATAAAAGATGAGATTCGTAAAAATGGTTGCGTGCCTTTTGAGTTTAACACAATTGGCGTTGATGATGGTATAGCTATGGGGCATGATGGTATGCTTTACTCACTTCCAAGCCGTGAAATCATAGCAAATTCCATAGAAACAGTTATGAATGCTCACAAGCTTGATGCAATGATATGCGTTCCAAATTGCGATAAAATAGTCCCTGGAATGATAATGGGTGCTTTAAGAGTAAATGTGCCAACTATTTTTGTAAGCGGTGGACCAATGAAAGCAGGGCGTGATAGTAAAGGCAATGCCCTTGATTTAAACTCAGCTTTTGAAGGTGTTGGTGCTTATGAGACAAATAAAATAAGCAAAGATGAACTTTATGAGATAGAATGTCAAGCTTGCCCAAGTGGCGGGAGCTGTAGCGGTATGTTTACGGCAAATTCAATGAATACGCTTTGTGAGGCTATGGGTATAGCTCTTAGTGGCAATGGAACCATACTTGCACTTAGCAAAGAGCGTGAAGAGCTTATAAGAAAAGCAGCTAGGAGAATTTGCGAGATTGCAACAGATGAGAGATTTAAAATACGAAATATTTTAAACAAAAAAGCTATAAAAAATGCGATGGTTATAGATATGGCAATGGGCGGAAGCTCAAATACCATACTTCATATGCTTGCCATTTCAAGAGAGGCTGGGTGTGGGCTTGATATAAAAGATATAAACGAGATTAGTAAAAATACACAACACATTGCCAAAGTTGCACCAAGTTTGCCAAGTGTGCATATGGAAGATGTCCATAGTGCTGGTGGAATGAATGCTATTATGAAGGAAATTTCTATGCAAAATAATCCTTTTTTAGATTTAAATAATCTAACCATAAGCGGAGAAACATTGCAAGAACGCATAAAAGATGCGAAAATTTTAGATGATAATATTATACGAAATGCCAAAAATGCTTACTCTAAAGTTGGAGGACTCGCTATTTTATTTGGAAATTTAGCTAATGAGGGCTGTGTTATAAAAACAGCAGGCATTATAGGAGAGCGTAAATTTAGCGGAAAAGCTGTTTGTTTTAATTCCCAAGATGAAGCGATTAATGGCATTAGTAGCGGTAAAATCAAAAAAGGCGATGTTGTTGTTATTCGTTATGAGGGACCAAAAGGTGGACCTGGAATGCAAGAAATGTTAAGCCCGACAAGCCTTATAGTGGGAAGAGGGCTTGGTGCTGATGTAGCGCTTATAACAGATGGTAGATTTAGCGGTGCTACGCGTGGGCTTTGCATAGGGCATGTTAGCCCAGAAGCAGCTGAGGGTGGCATGATAGGACTTTTAAGAGATGGTGATATAATACAAATAGATGTTGATAACTACTCTATAAATGTAAATTTAAGCGATGAAGAGCTAGAAAAACGCAAAAATGAGTGGAAATATGAGGGCAAAGAGGTTAAAAGCAGATGGTTAAGACAATACCAAAAGTTAGTAACAAATGCTAGTAATGGAGCTATTTTGGAAGCTTAAATTTATAAATAAATTTAAAGGATTAATTTGCTTTGGGAAAAATTAACGCTTAATGATTTAAAAAGAGTTAATGATGAGATTAATGAGCTAAATAAAATAGATATAACTAACTATAAAAGTATTATCGATAAGAAAATAGAAGCTATAGTAGAACCAGTATTAATAAATTATAATTTTTTAAAAAAATATGATAAGTGCAATGGGAATATAGCTAAAATTTTAAAACTATTAGATGATTTTATAAATTCAGGCGATATCTCTGAGAATATAAAAAACAAAATCCTTGATTGCAAAAGTAATTTACAAGAAATACAAAATAATGGTATAAATTTATTGTATAATGAAAATAATTTAAGTCATTTGAGGATATCTATAGTAAATATTATAAGTATACTAAATTTTCAAAAAGAAATAATAGAAAATTATATGTATTCAAGTGATCAAGAAGATAAAAAGTTATTATACAGTGAGTATTTAAAATCTGAAAATAATATAAATGAAATTTATGAGAATATGCCAAATATTTATTCAAATAATATAAAAATGCCAAATTTTATTCAAGAACATTTCAAAAATTATATTTATAATATTGTTTATATTATTAAAAAATGGTGTTTTGATAATTTAGCTTTATCTTTTTATATTATGCTATTTATTGGGGCTTTGTTTTGTTGTCCTTATTTTTTTAAAATAGGTTTGATTCCTGATATTTCTATAGATTCTGCAATACCAACTTTATTTTTTATATCTACTGTTGGCTTATTGATTGGTACGCTTATATATGTAGGTTTTGTATTTCAGAATCAATTGTCTTTTAATATTTTGATTAATATAGATAATAAAAAAATAAATAATATTATTAAGTTTTTAGTTTCAATTTCTTGGGTTATATTTTTTGCGATAATAATGACCCCATTTGCACCTGATTTTTATTTTATACAGTCTATTTCTGAATACATACTTAATAATTTCAATATTATATTAATAGTATATGTTGTAATATTATTAATTTTTTGCTTAGTATTTTTTATATCCAAGTCAACAAATAAATTTCCTAATATAATTTTGTATTTTATTATTACGGTTTATTTTGATTTTTTTATACTATATGCTGTTTATTTAAATTATAACAATATAAATTTATCTTTTCTTGTCATTTCAATGTTTATATTATTTTTATTAAAAATAATTAATTTATCAAAAGAACCTTTAAATAAATTAATTATTTCATTATCTAGTATTTTCATTTTTTTTACAATATGTCTAATAAGTCCTAATTTTGTTAGAGGAGTAAAATTAGCAAATTATAAGGATGATTTTACAATAAAAAAAGAATTTGTTCCAAAACCTATCTTAAATTTACCTAATTGCTTTTATAGTTATAATGAAGCTTGCACATATAATCTTACTAATGAAGAAGATAAAATTACTATAAAAAATCTTTTAGTAAGAGTAAAATCAGACGGTAGATATTATTTTCGTGCAAATATGAATTTAAAAGATGATTTTAATTTAACAAAAAGTATTTTAAAAACAGATAAAGATGAAGATGAAAAAAGTATAGACATAAAAAAGAGAACGTCTAAAATTTTGAAAATAGATGAGAATACTACAAAAAATACTTATTTTATATACAATAGCGACTCAAATGTAACCGAAGTTAAAAATTATCATAAACTATTTTTAAATTTTACAAAAGATAAGAATATTGGTCTATATTATGATTTTCATGTGCATGAAAAAAATATTGTAAATTAAAATATATAATTTGGCTATTTATAATTTTTATCTTAAAAAGAAAGGTGACAAATGGAAGCAGCAGGAATAGGCGGATTTTCACTAGGAACAGTTATAGCAGTTGCACTATCATGGTCTGCAAACAAGAGCATACTTTGGGCTATAGTGCATGGGTTTTTTAGTTGGTTTTATGTGATTTACTATTTTATAGTAAAAAAATAGATAAAAATATTTTCAAAGGATTTGTTATGGGAAGATCATTAGGAATAGGCGGATTTTCACTAGGAACGGTTATAGCGGTCGCTCTTTCATGGTCGGCAAATCATAGTATATTGTGGGCTATAATACACGGATTTTTAAGTTGGTTTTATGTTGTTTATTACATACTTTTAAAATAATTTTATAAAAGCATATATCTTAAAAAAAGATGTATGCTTTCTTGTTTTATATAATCATAGAAAAAATAAGAGCAAAAATTATCATAGGTATGTTAAAAAATACAAATGTAGGAACGCACGTATCGTATATGTGATCGTGTTGCCCGTCTGCGTTTAATCCAGATGTTGGTCCAAGTGTGCTATCACTAGCAGGACTTCCAGCATCACCAATAGCAGCAGCAATGCCTATAAGAAGTATTGTTGCACTTACGCTAAAGCCCAAATTTATGCATAAAGGCACATAAATTGCCGCTATTATAGGGATTGTTCCAAAGCTTGTGCCAATACCCATTGTAACAAGAAGTCCAATAAGAAGCATAAGCAAAGCCCCGCCAAATTTACCGCCAGATAAAGCACTTGCTACGCTTATAAGTTCATTTATGCCGCCACTTTCTCTAAGTACTGCACCAAATCCAGCAGCAACTAGCATTATAAAAGCTATATAAGCCATCATAGACATACCATTATCCATAACTTCTTGAACTTTATTGTAGTCAATTCCGCCAAAAACTATCATAAATAAAAGTCCAAGAAGTCCGCCAAGTGGTATAGAACTTGTATAAATTTGAATACCAAAAGTTACAGCTGCTCCTATTAAAACAACCCACTCTTTTTTGCCCATATGTAAGCTAAAAGTTTCATCCATGGATTTTTCTAAATTTACATATTGTCTTGATTTTCTATAAAACAAAACCGCACATATTAATCCGCAAAACATTGCAGCTCCACCTATCCACATAACGCTTTGTATATCTGCTATGCTTACTATTACCGAGTTATTTGCAAGTTCTTTTTTTAATATATTGTAAAATAAAAGTCCAAAACCAACTCCAAGGCTTACATATGGTGCTTGAAGACCAAAGGTTAAAGCACAAGCAACAGCTCTTCTATCTATTTTTAGTTTATTCATAATGTTTAGTAATGGCGGTATCAATACAGGAATAAATGCAATATGCACAGGTATTAGATTTTGCGAAAAACAAGCTATGAAAGCTATGGTTAAAACAAATATAATTTTTTTGCTACTTAAAATAGAGCTAATTTTGTGGATTAAAATTGCTGTCAAATTTGTGCCAGAAATCGCAGCAGCAACTGCACCAAGAAGTATATAACTAAGTGCGGTTTCTAAATTTCCTTGCATGCCATTTATCAAAATTTCCATGGTATGTATAAGATTAAATCCGCTCATTATACCAGCTACTATACCAGAGAGTAAAATTGCTAAAAGTATGTTAAATCTAAATAGACACAAGATATACATAAGACAAACACTTATCAAAACAGGATTTGTTAAAAGCATAAATTTCCCTTATTTTTAAATAAAAATTAGATTATACTAAAATATATTTTAAATGTTTATATAAATTTATTTTTTATCAAAGTTAATTTTTAAATCATTTTAGATAGAATAATAGAAAATTTTGAAGGTGTAATAATAATGGATGAAAACAGGAAAAAAACTCTTGATGTAGCCTTAAAACAGATTGATAAAGCCTTTGGTAAAGGCACTATTATCAGACTTGGCGATAAACAAGTAGAGCCAATTGATTCTATTTCTACTGGATCTATTGGTCTTGATATAGCTCTTGGAATTGGTGGAATTCCAAAAGGTAGAATTATAGAAATTTATGGACCAGAAAGTTCTGGTAAAACCACACTCGCCTTACATATAATAGCCGAATCTCAAAAAAATGGCGGAATTTGTGCTTTTGTAGATGCAGAGCACGCACTTGATGTAAAATATGCTCATAATCTTGGTGTAGATACAGATAATCTTTTTGTATCTCAGCCAGACTTTGGCGAACAAGCTCTTGACATAGTTGAAACTCTTTCAAGAAGTGGTGCGGTTGATCTTATAGTTGTTGACTCAGTTGCAGCCTTAACTCCAAAAACCGAGATAGATGGCGATATGGGTGATTCACATGTTGGTTTGCAAGCAAGACTTATGTCTCAAGCTTTAAGAAAATTAACAGGTGTCGTTCATAAAATGAATACAACTATCATATTTATAAACCAAATTCGTATGAAAATAGGTGCTATGGCTTATGGTAATCCTGAAACAACAACTGGTGGAAATGCACTTAAATTTTATGCATCGGTTCGTCTTGATGTCAGAAAAATTGCTACTTTAAAGCAAAATGATCAACCAATAGGCAATAGAACTAGGATTAAAGTAGTTAAAAACAAGGTCGCACCTCCTTTTAAAACGGCTGAATTTGATGTAATGTATGGAGAGGGGATTAGCAAAGAAGGCGAGATAATAGACTATGGCGTAAAGCTTGATATTATCGATAAAAGCGGTGCTTGGTTCAGTTATCAAGACACAAAACTTGGTCAAGGTAGAGAAAACTCAAAAGCTTATTTAAAAGAGCATTCAGAAGTTGCTACTGAGATAATTGATAAATTAAAAAGTTCTATTGGTGGATTATTGTCCGGTTATGATGAAGATGAAAAAAATATTGATGGAGATGAATGATGCCTATAATTACAAACATAAAAGCAACTGAAGTTCTTGATAGCAGAGGAAATCCAACTGTAAAAGCAACTGTTTATTTAGATAATGGTGTTATAGAAAGTGCTATTGTGCCAAGTGGTGCAAGTACCGGAAAAAGAGAAGCTTTAGAGCTAAGAGATAAAGATCATAGGTATTGTGGTAAAGGCGTTTTAAAAGCTGTTCAAAATGTAAATGAGATTATATTAAATGCAGTTGTTGGTAAAAGTGTTTTTGAACAAAAAAATATAGATATGATTATGCAAAACTTAGACGCAACTCCAAATTATTCAAATTTAGGAGCAAATGCGGTTTTGGGCGTATCTATGGCTGTAGCAAGAGCAGCTGCAAGAGCACTCAATGTGCCTCTTTTTAGATATATAGGCGGTATTAATGCTAGCATACTTCCAGTTCCTATGTTTAATATCATAAATGGCGGAGAGCATGCTAACAATAGTTTTGATTTTCAAGAATTTATGATAATGCCGTATGGATTTGATAAATTTAGCGATGCACTAAGAGCTAGTGTTGAAATTTATCATAACTTAAAAAAGATTTTAGATGAAGCTGGTCATAGCACCGCAGTTGGCGATGAGGGCGGTTTTGCTCCAAATTTAGAAAACAATGAAGCTCCTATAAAAATTATTTTACAAGCTATAGAAAAAAGCGGATACAAAGCAGGAAGTGATATAAAATTAGCCTTAGATGTGGCATCAAGCGAGTTTTATAAAGATGGATCCTATGTTATGGAAGGCAAAGAGTTTAGCAGTGATGATATGATAAATTATTATGAAAGTTTGTGTGAGAAATATCCAATTTGTTCTATAGAAGATGGGCTAAGTGAAGATGATTGGGATGGATGGAAAAAACTTACTCAAAGATTAGGTTCTAAAGTGCAATTAGTTGGAGATGATCTTTTTGTAACAAATGAGAAAATTTTAAGAGATGGTATTACAAGAGGTGTTGGAAATGCTATCTTAATAAAACCAAATCAAATTGGAACCGTATCTCAAACAATGCAAACAGTTAGGCTTGCTAAAAGAAATGGCTATAAAACCATAATGAGCCATAGAAGTGGCGAAAGCGAGGATAGCTTTATAGCTGATTTTGCAGTTGGATTAAACACCGGACAAATCAAAACAGGTGCAACATCTAGAAGCGAAAGAAATGCAAAATATAATAGGCTTTTAGAGATAGAAAACAAAACAGATGAATTCTTAGGAAATAGTATTTGAGTGAAATTCTTGATAACTATAACCCAAAAGAGTCGGTTGTAGTACATTTTGTAAGAAAACTTTTTAAGTATATTTTGGTTATTGTTATAGTAGTTGGACTTGGAGTTTATGTTGGAAATATGTTTTTTGGAAAAAGATCTTTAGAAACACTTATTTTTATACAAAATAAACAAGAGTCTTTGAAAAAAGAGTTAGAGCATCTTAAACAAGAAAATGCTTTGCTTCAAAAAGAGTATTTTGAACTTATTGGCTTAGAGCCTAATAATTAAGTAGGGTTATAAATGAGGAAGATTTTATTAATTTGTGTGTTTATCGTTTGTATTATTTATGCTAGGGAAAATCCGTTTTTGCCTATCGATGAGGCAAATTCCAGCTTAGTAACTACTAATGTAAATTTAAATGCAAAACCATTTGATAGAAAAATTTTTAATCTACCCAATGATGCAAGAGAGATAGATCGCGTGGTTATTTATTATAAAAGTGTTGATGGTAGCATTAAAGAAAAAACAGTAGATATAAACTCATCTATAAACTGGAAAGATGGTTTGTCTTTAAGTGTTGTTAAAGCCCCAGAACCATCTACAACACCAGTTTTAGATATATCTGTAACAAAAAGTTCTAATAGCGGTAAAAAGATGGATGAGCAAATAATAAGCGATAGTATAAAAACTGAAATTTTAAATGAGAGAAATATCTCAAATTCTATCATTCCAAATATCGTAGTTCCACTAAAAACTATCACTTTTAAGAATTTAATAAGATTTGATGTTCATACAAAGAGCATAAAATTTGTAACAAATGACACTTTAATAAATGATTTTAAAGTCGATGGTCAAAACAAAATAGCTATAGATTTTTCAAGAAAAAAAGCTAATTTTAAAACAAAGGTTTTAGACATTAGTTGCGGAATTTTCAAAAATGCAACTTTTGGAGCACATGGTAAATTTTATAGAGTTGTTATATCTTTAGATAAGAATTATAAATACGAGTTGTTAAAAGATGGAGATAATTATATACTAAAAGCAAAATAAGCCAAAATGGCTTATTTTTTTAGTGTTTGTATATATTTTGCAACGCTTTGTATCTCTTCTTTTGTTAGTTTTTGTGCTTCCACTTTCATAACAATTTTTAACTCTCCGCCATAGCTTCCATCTAAATATCCATTAAGAGCTTGTGATATCTGCTCTTCGTTCATTAAATTTATAGCAGCACTTTTACCAAGAGCTGGACTATCTCCATTTATACCATGGCAGTTTGCACAAGTTTTATAAATTTTTTAGCATCTTGTTCTGATTGATCTGTTTGTGTCGCACTTAATGAAATTATGGATAAAATAAGACAAATAAAGAATTTTTTCATAATTATACCTCGTAATATTTTTTTAAACTTTGTATAATAAAATCGGCATTTCTTAAACCATTTGATCTATGAGAAATTTTTAATTTTGTTTTCTCATCAAGTTCGCCTATGGTTTTGTCAAATCCATTTGCGATAAACATGAAATCATATCCAAAGCCATTTTCTCCGCGTTCTTCATTTATGATCTTACCATACATCCATCCATGAGTTGTGTAACTACCAAATTTACAGGCTATTGCTATACAGGCTGTATAATGTGCTGGTGTTGCATTTAAGCTTAATTCATTTAGCTTTGATATAAGTTTTTGTCTATTTTTGATATCTGTTGCATTTTCTCCGCTATATCTTGCTGAGTAAATTCCTGGCTCACCGTTTAATATATCCACGCAAATGCCGCTATCATCGCTTAAAACTATAAATTCATCTTTTTGCTGATTGCTAAGTTTATCAAAAACGGCATTTGCTTTTATAAGAGCATTTTTTGCGAAACTATCGCCATTTTCTATTATTTCAAATGGTTTTATTATCTCATCTAGTGCGTAAATTTCATAATTTTTATAAAAATCTTTTATCTCTTTTACTTTGTTTTTATTGCCAGTTGCGACTATTATTTTCAACATTAATCCTTGTAAATTTTCTTTAAATTTTCTAAATTTGCACTTGCATTTAGAAGTAGCATATCTGCACATACTAGTCTTGCCATTGCTGTTGCTACGACACTTCCACGAATTGCTATACAAGGATCATGTCTGCCTTTTAGTTCGCAAATGCACTCTTTTAAATTTATATCTATTGTTGGTTCTTGTAAAAATATTGATGGAGTTGGCTTAAAGTGAGTTTTTATGATTATTTCATTGCCATTTGTAATTCCACCAAGTATGCCGCCACTATGGTTAGTTAAAAAGCCATTTTTATCCATAAAATCATTGTTTTCAAAGCCATTACTTTTAGCTGAGTTTATACCATTTCCTATCTCAACGCCCTTTACCCCATTTATACCCATCATAGCTTCTGCTAATTTAGCATCAAATTTAGCATACAATACCTCGCCAAGTCCAGCCATAGCCCCAGTTATTTTGGTTATAACGCTTCCACCTACACTGTTGTGAGAGTTTTTTGCATTTATTATCTCTTGTTTAAATTTATCTTCAAACTCTTTTGAACAAGCATAAATTTCGGAATTTTGTGCGTATTTAAAATCTATATTTTCAAATTTTGATGATATATTCCCTACACTATAAACTGCACTTTGAACATTTATATCAAAATTTGATAGCAAAAGTTGTGATATAGCCCCGCCACACACTCTTATTGCACTTTCTCTTGCACTACTTCTCCCGCCACCTCTATAATCTCTTGTACCAAATTTCATAAAATATGTATAATCAGCGTGTCCTGGGCGAAAGATATCTTTTATGTTCTCATAATGGGATGATTTTTGATTTTCATTGTGTATTATAAAGCCAATTGGACAGCCGGTGCTTAATCCGTCAAAAACACCACTTAAAATTTGCACCTTATCGCTTTCTTTTCTTGAAGTTGCAAATTTACCCCCAGGTTTTCTTTTATCAAGTTCATTTTGTATAAAGCTCTCATCTATCTTTACATTTGATGGCAAACCATCTAGCATACCCCCGATTGCCACGCCGTGACTTTCTCCAAAAGTGCTAAGCCTAAGCCTTGTGCCAAAAGTATTCATTTCTTTCCTTTTGATAGAATTTCTATGGCAAGTTTAGCTGCATTTTGTTCGGCTTCTTTTTTGCTTGTACCGCTAGCGCTGGATATTTCTTTGTTATCAAGCATTAAAGCCATTGTAAATTCTTTTTTATGATCCGGTCCTTTTGAAGATATTAAAACATATTGCGGTGTTTTGCCATAAGTTGCTTGAGTAATTTCTTGAAGCCTTGTTTTATAATCTTTGCTGATAGTTTTTAAATTTATATTTTCATACTCTTTTTTTAGTAAATTTATGGCTACTTCTTTTGCTTTTTCTATGCCGCTTTCTATGTAAATAGCCCCCATTATCGCTTCAAATGCGTCTGATAATAAAGATGGCTTTTGTCTTCCTTTATTGTTTTCTTCTGCACTTGATAATATGATATGATTTTGCAAATCTATCAAAGAAGCAAGTGCTGCAAAGCTTTTTTCATTTACTAAAGCCGCCCTTAGTTTTGATAAATCTCCTTCATTCATATCTTTAAATTTATTACAAAGATACTCAGCTACTATTAGATCCATAACAGCATCGCCTAAAAACTCAAGCCTTTCATTGCTATGCTTTTTTTTGCAACTTTTGTGTGTTAATGCATTTATGAGTAGAGCTTCATTTTTAAATTTATAACCAAGTAAGTTTTGAATTTTGTCTAATTTCATAATCTATCCATTTTTTAATTTATTTGCCGCATCTCTTGCCATTTTATCACACTCTTCATTTTGCGGATGACCACTATGCCCTTTAACCCAAAATGCCTTTATATTATGTATCGAGCTTACTTTTATATACTCTTTCCAAAGCTCAACATTTTGCACCTTTTTAAAATCTTTTTTTATCCAGTTTTTAAGCCAAGAATTTATGGCATTTGCTACATAAGAACTATCAGTAAAAAGCTTTATTTCACAAGGCTCTTTTAATGCTTTTATGCCCATTATAGCTGCTGTTAATTCCATTTGATTATTTGTTGTTTTTTCACTTGTACCACTATCTTTTTTTTGGTATTCATTGTATTCTAGTATATAAGCCCAGCCCCCAACTCCTGGATTTCCAAGGCAACTTCCATCGCTAAAAAGTTTCACTATTTTCATTATAACTCTTTGTTATATTCATACTTATATTTACACCATCTAAACTATGGCATATCGGACATCTGTAAAAATGCATAGGAAGTGAATTTTTGCAGTTTTTACACATATATGAAAAACTTATATCGGCACAATTGTAATTATTTTGCCTTAAAATTCCAACAGCATTAATTTCAAAAAATTTACTTTTAGCCTGTTCGTTTATCATACCTTTTGCGAAATACAAAGCCTTATACTCTTCATCTTGTAAATTTACGATTTCATTATCATGCCAAAGTATGTCTATAACCCCATCTATACTTGGTAAATTTTTAAATTCACTCAGTTTTTTGCCATTTTTAAGCAAAAGTTCCATACACGCTCTTTTTGAAATTTCAGATTCATCATCGAAATTTAAAATCTTTTCTATCTTTTCTTCAAGAGGTATTTTTTGAGCTATTATCTCATTTATTTGTATATAAATTTTGTTTTTATCTACATTTGCACCTTGTTCTTCTAATGCATCTAAAACTTCCATAGCTTTATCAAATTTTTTAAAACTTTCATATATTAGCATTAGGTATGTTAGTGCCTCTTGATTTCTAGGTTTTAGTTTTAAAGTGTCTAAAAAAACATCTTCGGCTCTTTGCAAAAAACCGGCTTTAAAATAAACTTTTCCAAGCTCTACTAAAAGCTCTATTTTTTCTTGTTTTTTGCTATTTTTTTCAATCGCAACAAGATATATCACGATAGCTTTTTCAAAGCTTCCGCTTTTTGCGAAAGTTTGGGCTAAAACTGCAAATGAGTGTGCGTCTAAATCTATATCAAAAAGCAATTTTTTATGCTCATCGTTTAAACCTGGTGTGCTTTCAAATTTTTTTATGAAATTTTGTATCTTTTTTTTGTCATCTTTTGTGCCTAAAATTCCCCAAATATAGCTAAAAAATGCTATTAAAAAAAACACACCAATCAAGACTATAAGCCCAAAAATAGGATCACGATACTCTATAAAAAAATTTTCCAAATTTACTCTTTTTTGTGATTTGCGTAATTTTAACACAATATGCTTTATAGGTTTATAAATAATTTTGATTTTATCTATACGATTAAATTTGAATAAAGATAACTAATAACTAGTTATCTTTAAAATATTTTATATTTTTTATTACTTTGTTAAGTTTTTTAGTTATTCCAACCGCCCATAACTATACTCATCATATTTTGGTTATTTCTTATAGTATCATTAGTTATATTTGCAATACCATTATCTTTTGCAAATGCATTTAAATCTTGTATTATCTTAGCTATTTGATTACTTGTTATAAAGCTTCCATCGTCTAATTCTATTTTATATGATGAGTTGTTGATTGTTATAATATCAATATTGCTATACTGTATATTCAAGTTATTTTCACTATAGCTAAAACTTATATCTTCTTTAGCAATACCTTCTTGAAATTTAATTATATTATTTCCAGAATTATCACTTATAATATCTTGCCCATCTCCTCTAGCAAATATATAGGTGTCATCATTATAGCCTCCATCAAGATAATCATTACCTTTTCCACCAATTAAAGTATCATTTCCATATTCACCATAAAGTTTATCGCTACCTTCTCCGCCTAATAAAGTGTCATTGCCGTTATTGCCATAAAGATAATCATTGCCTTCATTTCCATTTAAGATATCATCATCATTTCCACCATGAAGTTTATCGCCACCTTCGTTTCCATATAGCGTGTCTTTACCATCTCCGCCTAATAAAGTGTCATTATCTATTCCACCATAAAGGGTATCATCTCCTCCATATCCTTCTATGGTATCATCTCCACCATTGCCATAAATTATATCATTAGAATTGTATCCTTTTAGATTATTGCTATTATCATCGTCATCTACTTGTAATGCAATATCATTTAATGTTAAGATTGTATTATCACTAAAGCTAAATTTAATATTAAAATTATTGTATGCATTGTTTATATATAAGCTATCATTACTATTTTTATTGTTATTTTTAAGTCATTACTATTTGCTATTCTTGTTGCCAAAATATCTTCTTTAGCAATACCTTCTTGAAATTTAATTATATTATTTCCAGAATTATCACTTATAATATCTTGCCCATCTCCTCTAGCAAATATATAGGTGTCATCATTATAGCCTCCATCAAGATAATCATTACCTTTTCCACCAATTAAAGTATCATTTCCATATTCACCATAAAGTTTATCGCTACCTTCTCCGCCTAATAAAGTGTCATTGCCGTTATTGCCATAAAGATAATCATTGCCTTCATTTCCATTTAAGATATCATCATCATTTCCACCATGAAGTTTATCGCCACCTTCGTTTCCATATAGCGTGTCTTTACCATCTCCGCCTAATAAAGTGTCATTATCTATTCCACCATAAAGGGTATCATCTCCTCCATATCCTTCTATGGTATCATCTCCACCATTGCCATAAATTATATCATTAGAATTGTATCCTTTTAGATTATTGCTATTATCATCGTCATCTACTTGTAATGCAATATCATTTAATGTTAAGATTGTATTATCACTAAAGCTAAATTTAATATTAAAATTATTGTATGCATTGTTTATATATAAGCTATCATTACTATTTTTTATTGTTATTTTTAAGTCATTACTATTTGCTATTCTTGTTGCCAAAATATCTTCTTTAGCAATACCTTCTTGAAATTTAATTATATTATTTCCAGAATTATCACTTATAATATCTTGCCCATCTCCTCTAGCAAATATATAGGTGTCATCATTATAGCCTCCATCAAGATAATCATTACCTTTTCCACCAATTAAAGTATCATTTCCATATTCACCATAAAGTTTATCGCTACCTTCTCCGCCTAATAAAGTGTCATTGCCGTTATTGCCATAAAGATAATCATTGCCTTCATTTCCATTTAAGATATCATCATCATTTCCACCATGAAGTTTATCGCCACCTTCGTTTCCATATAGCGTGTCTTTACCATCTCCGCCTAATAAAGTGTCATTATCTATTCCACCATAAAGGGTATCATCTCCTCCATATCCTTCTATGGTATCATCTCCACCATTGCCATAAATTATATCATTAGAATTGTATCCTTTTAGATTATTGCTATTATCATCGTCATCTACTTGTAATGCAATATCATTTAATGTTAAGATTGTATTATCACTAAAGCTAAATTTAATATTAAAATTATTGTATGCATTGTTTATATATAAGCTATCATTACTATTTTTATTGTTATTTTTAAGTCATTACTATTTGCTATTCTTGTTGCCAAAATATCTTCTTTAGCAATACCTTCTTGAAATTTAATTATATTATTTCCAGAATTATCACTTATAATATCTTGCCCATCTCCTCTAGCAAATATATAGGTGTCATCATTATAGCCTCCATCAAGATAATCATTACCTTTTCCACCAATTAAAGTATCATTTCCATATTCACCATAAAGTTTATCGCTACCTTCTCCGCCTAATAAAGTGTCATTGCCGTTATTGCCATAAAGATAATCATTGCCTTCATTTCCATTTAAGATATCATCATCATTTCCACCATGAAGTTTATCGCCACCTTCGTTTCCATATAGCGTGTCTTTACCATCTCCGCCTAATAAAGTGTCATTATCTATTCCACCATAAAGGGTATCATCTCCTCCATATCCTTCTATGGTATCATCTCCACCATTGCCATAAATTATATCATTAGAATTGTATCCTTTTAGATTATTGCTATTATCATCGTCATCTACTTGTAATGCAATATCATTTAATGTTAAGATTGTATTATCACTAAAGCTAAATTTAATATTAAAATTATTGTATGCATTGTTTATATATAAGCTATCATTACTATTTTTTATTGTTATTTTTAAGTCATTACTATTTGCTATTCTTGTTGCCAAAATATCTTCTTTAGCAATACCTTCTTGAAATTTAATTATATTATTTCCAGAATTATCACTTATAATATCTTGCCCATCTCCTCTAGCAAATATATAGGTGTCATCATTATAGCCTCCATCAAGATAATCATTACCTTTTCCACCAATTAAAGTATCATTTCCATATTCACCATAAAGTTTATCGCTACCTTCTCCGCCTAATAAAGTGTCATTGCCGTTATTGCCATAAAGATAATCATTGCCTTCATTTCCATTTAAGATATCATCATCATTTCCACCATGAAGTTTATCGCCACCTTCGTTTCCATATAGCGTGTCTTTACCATCTCCGCCTAATAAAGTGTCATTATCTATTCCACCATAAAGGGTATCATCTCCTCCATATCCTTCTATGGTATCATCTCCACCATTGCCATAAATTATATCATTAGAATTGTATCCTTTTAGATTATTGCTATTATCATCGTCATCTACTTGTAATGCAATATCATTTAATGTTAAGATTGTATTATCACTAAAGCTAAATTTAATATTAAAATTATTGTATGCATTGTTTATATATAAGCTATCATTACTATTTTTTATTGTTATTTTTAAGTCATTACTATTTGCTATTCTTGTTGCCAAAATATCTTCTTTAGCAATACCTTCTTGAAATTTAATTATATTATTTCCAGAATTATCACTTATAATATCTTGCCCATCTCCTCTAGCAAATATATAGGTGTCATCATTATAGCCTCCATCAAGATAATCATTACCTTTTCCACCAATTAAAGTATCATTTCCATATTCACCATAAAGTTTATCGCTACCTTCTCCGCCTAATAAAGTGTCATTGCCGTTATTGCCATAAAGATAATCATTGCCTTCATTTCCATTTAAGATATCATCATCATTTCCACCATGAAGTTTATCGCCACCTTCGTTTCCATATAGCGTGTCTTTACCATCTCCGCCTAATAAAGTGTCATTATCTATTCCACCATAAAGGGTATCATCTCCTCCATATCCTTCTATGGTATCATCTCCACCATTGCCATAAATTATATCATTAGAATTGTATCCTTTTAGATTATTGCTATTATCATCGTCATCTACTTGTAATGCAATATCATTTAATGTTAAGATTGTATTATCACTAAAGCTAAATTTAATATTAAAATTATTGTATGCATTGTTTATATATAAGCTATCATTACTATTTTTTATTGTTATTTTTAAGTCATTACTATTTGCTATTCTTGTTGCCAAAATATCTTCTTTAGCAATACCTTCTTGAAATTTAATTATATTATTTCCAGAATTATCACTTATAATATCTTGCCCATCTCCTCTAGCAAATATATAGGTGTCATCATTATAGCCTCCATCAAGATAATCATTACCTTTTCCACCAATTAAAGTATCATTTCCATATTCACCATAAAGTTTATCGCTACCTTCTCCGCCTAATAAAGTGTCATTGCCGTTATTGCCATAAAGATAATCATTGCCTTCATTTCCATTTAAGATATCATCATCATTTCCACCATGAAGTTTATCGCCACCTTCGTTTCCATATAGCGTGTCTTTACCATCTCCGCCTAATAAAGTGTCATTATCTATTCCACCATAAAGGGTATCATCTCCTCCATATCCTTCTATGGTATCATCTCCACCATTGCCATAAATTATATCATTAGAATTGTATCCTTTTAGATTATTGCTATTATCATCGTCATCTACTTGTAATGCAATATCATTTAATGTTAAGATTGTATTATCACTAAAGCTAAATTTAATATTAAAATTATTGTATGCATTGTTTATATATAAGCTATCATTACTATTTTTTATTGTTATTTTTAAGTCATTACTATTTGCTATTCTTGTTGCCAAAATATCTTCTTTAGCAATACCTTCTTGAAATTTAATTATATTATTTCCAGAATTATCACTTATAATATCTTGCCCATCTCCTCTAGCAAATATATAGGTGTCATCATTATAGCCTCCATCAAGATAATCATTACCTTTTCCACCAATTAAAGTATCATTTCCATATTCACCATAAAGTTTATCGCTACCTTCTCCGCCTAATAAAGTGTCATTGCCGTTATTGCCATAAAGATAATCATTGCCTTCATTTCCATTTAAGATATCATCATCATTTCCACCATGAAGTTTATCGCCACCTTCGTTTCCATATAGCGTGTCTTTACCATCTCCGCCTAATAAAGTGTCATTATCTATTCCACCATAAAGGGTATCATCTCCTCCATATCCTTCTATGGTATCATCTCCACCATTGCCATAAATTATATCATTAGAATTGTATCCTTTTAGATTATTGCTATTATCATCGTCATCTACTTGTAATGCAATATCATTTAATGTTAAGATTGTATTATCACTAAAGCTAAATTTAATATTAAAATTATTGTATGCATTGTTTATATATAAGCTATCATTACTATTTTTTATTGTTATTTTTAAGTCATTACTATTTGCTATTCTTGTTGCCAAAATATCTTCTTTAGCAATACCTTCTTGAAATTTAATTATATTATTTCCAGAATTATCACTTATAATATCTTGCCCATCTCCTCTAGCAAATATATAGGTGTCATCATTATAGCCTCCATCAAGATAATCATTACCTTTTCCACCAATTAAAGTATCATTTCCATATTCACCATAAAGTTTATCGCTACCTTCTCCGCCTAATAAAGTGTCATTGCCGTTATTGCCATAAAGATAATCATTGCCTTCATTTCCATTTAAGATATCATCATCATTTCCACCATGAAGTTTATCGCCACCTTCGTTTCCATATAGCGTGTCTTTACCATCTCCGCCTAATAAAGTGTCATTATCTATTCCACCATAAAGGGTATCATCTCCTCCATATCCTTCTATGGTATCATCTCCACCATTGCCATAAATTATATCATTAGAATTGTATCCTTTTATATTACTATTTTTTTGTTCTGCTATGATATATGTTAAAGTATTGTATTTATAAATTAAATCTTTGTATTCATTTAAATTACCATCTTTACTAGCTTGATTTATAAAGTTACTAAATAGTGAAGCAAGTTCTACTATATCATTTTTATTCTCAAAAAGAGTTATAAAATCTGCTAAATCAGTGAATGCTTTTTTAGGATCAGTTTTATTTATTTCATTAAATTTAGAAATAGCTTTATCATAGTTTAGATTAAATTTATAACTAATGTTATTGTCATTTGAATTTGTGGTCTCTTCTATGTTTAAGTCTATTAAACCGATATACTCTTTAAGCCTAGTTTGTGTTAGTAAAGATTTATAAGTAAAGTCTAGTATATCATCGTAAGCTTTGTTTATATTATTTATTATATCTTTTATATCACTATTTGTATTATAATAAAGTGTTGGTGTAACTTCACCTCTAAAATTATCAATGATTTGAAGTTTATATTTTATAGAGTCAAATTCTTTAAGTAAACCATCATCTATTTTTTCATTCATCATAGAGTTATTTTCAGAAGGAGTTAGTCTTATGTTTTTATATGCAGTATAAGAGTTTGGAAGTTGATTGTTATTGTTTTTAAGTATTTCTATTAAATAATTTCCATCTTTAAATCTTTCATCACTTGAATTTTTACTTAGATTAATTATTTCATTATAAATGATATCTTTATTTATACTAGTATCGCTATTTAATTTATCTACTAGGTTTATAATCTTAATTTCAGGCATATTATTATTTATAATGGTAGATTTTTGTAAAGAGTATGAGTTATTCTTACTAGTAGTATCTGACCACTCTTTTACTAAGGTTTGTAATAGTTTAATTTGTTCATCTTTAGTAGTTGCATTAATATAGGTTTTTAAAGTATTATATAAAGAAGTAGAAAGAGAGGCAGCTTTATTTAAATCTCTTAAAAAACCATATCCTTTTATATAAGGTAAGTTTATATATTTCTCATCAAGAATAGTATCTTTTTTATATATTGAATCAACCTTATTAACTTTAAGATTAATATCTGCTATTTCACCAGTTGTGCCATCAAATTTAGTAAATGTTGAAGTTAGTTCTTTAGTGTTATCAGTATTAATAATTTCATTTGATATTTTGTGATTTAAATTTATAGATTTTATACCTTTTTCTTCCAAACTAAAAAGCTCATTATCATCTACTAAAGCATTAGAGTTTTTATCTTGCCATAGTTTAAGAGTTTTAAATTCTTTATCATTTATATCTATTATATTATCTTTATTTGTGTCATACTCTTTTAGAGCATGAAAGCCATTGATTGCATGGTTATTTGTATTATTTAGTTTTGTAAAATTTCCAAATAGTTCATTTCCATCATCTATTTGATTATTTAAATTTTTATCTACTACAAGAAGAGCATCATCATTACCAACCCATGAAGTTTTAAAACTTATATTATCTGAGTTATGATCAAAATATACACCATTATCTAAAGTAGTTGTTTCTATACCATCATTATCTAAATCAAGGATAAGTGGGTCATAGATGGTTGGGAGGGTAAAGGGGTTTTCAAATTGACTTAGTGGAAAACTAGGAATTGTAGATTTGTTATCCATGAAGGGTGGGAGGGGATTTTTATTGTCGAAAAAATTATTTATACGCTTTGCCGCTTCATCGGCTAAATCTATAGCTTTTGATATTGCATCTATAATTCCTTCATAAGCATTTTCTCCTACAACAGAACCGGCAATAGCACCAACAACTCCACCTATTACTGCGCCAATAGTTGTTCCTATACCTGGAATAAAAGAACCGGCAACTGCACCAATTTCCCCTATTAACATTGCAGTTGCAGAAGTTCCAATTACATCTGTAGAATTTTTATCTGGATTTCCTTGTTTATCAAAAACACCAGAGATAACTCCATCAGTTATTGCATATATTTTACCAATTATAGTTCCTTTAGTAACAGAACCAGCTGCTTCTAATCCTTTACTTATCATGCCTCCACTAAGAGCTAAATATCCACTAAAACTAGCTAGTGCTACTGTTTTTCCAGTATTCTTATCAAATACAACTACCTCTTTTGTTCCATTGTTGTCTCTTGTGTAAGCATATCCTTGCATAAATACTCCTTATAATTTAAACATTTTATATTTAGTGATATTTTTACTTTCTAAAAACTCTATAAATTTATTGATGTCATCTTTTTTAAACATATTTAAATTTATAAAAAGCTTTAATCTCAATTTTTTGTATGGAATAACTAAACCATGTAGTAATATAGTTCTAATTATACTATATTCATTTCTTAATTCGCTATAGCAGCATTTTATAATAAAAAACTTTCTTTTAATTATAAAATAGTCTTCATAGCAAATAACTTCTTTTATATCAAAAGCATAAAAAAATATATACGGCGTAAAAACTAAAAGTACAAATCCAATAATATTAAAAGTGATATTATCATTAAACAGTAAGCCAAAGCAAACCAATGCTGCTGCTAAATACCAAAGAGTAGCAAATATATAATACAAAGTTATCATAAAAGATTTTTTTCTTTTCATTACAAAAATTGGTTTTTGTTCTGTATCGTCCATAAATGATTTCTCGAAATTAAATATTAAATTTACATAATTTTATAAAATTTATCATTAAAAAATATTATATAAAAATAACTATTTTATATTTTTAATTTAATATAAATTTACTTTTATAGATATTTAAATATCTGTTGTTTATTGTTTCAACTAATGCAATACTTTCAGCTCTTTCTTGATTTTCTTTTTCTTCTTGTGTCATTTTATACTCCTTTAAATGTTATTTTTTAATCTTTTTAAATTTATTCTTACAAGAAATATAGTAGTAAATATAAAAAATAGTGCATATATACCTAAATTTTGAAATAAAGCATATATAAATAGTCCAAATCTACTATGAAACATCCAATTACCCAGCAATGTATCTACTATATTGCCTACAATAAATCCAAATATACACCAAGCAAAAAATATAGTTATAAATATAATGAAAACATAATCTTTAAGACTTTTATTTTTATTCTTAAACAATGGTATAAATTTTTCTTTTAAAATTCCTTTATTTTTAAATTCACCAGTTCCAAAATATTTTCTAGCTTCCTTTGTCATATGTGGAATTTTATAGATATGCCATAAACAAAATATAACTAAAATTAACCATATATAACTTAAATAAAATTCGCAAATTTCAGGTATTTTGCTTTTATTTGTATAAATTTTAATATTAATAAAAATTTCATTCATAAAATTTGTAAAAATATTTAAAAATGGAAATTTATCGAATATATCTATAGGTAGGATAAAAACAAAAAACAATAACAAAAATTGTGCTAGAAACATTTTTTCACAAAATTTCTCATAAGGTGATAATTTGCCAAATTCATCATACTCTTTTTCTAATATTTTATATTCTTCTTTTGTTAAATTTGGATTTTTCAATTTTTTCCTTTTAATTAATATTTACATTTATAGAATGCTTTCTTGTTTTTTTGAACTCTATCAAATATAGGATTATAGTCATAAAATTTGATAACAAATCCAACATTTTGGTGTTTTTTATTGAGTTCTTTAACAATGGTACAAATTTCATCTCTTGTGTTTTTATCTACATTGTAATAAACATCATAATATAATGTATTAAATAATCCATCATATGGAAGTATATGTTTATTTGTGCAATCTTGAAATGATGAGCAATAGCCATTTTTGATTAAAATTAACTCAATATCATATACTGTTTTCTCTCCCAATTCAGTAGCCTCCCTATCAAGTCCACCATAGTTCAAAAATAATAATAAACCACCAACAAAAAGCATAAAAAAATAATTAAATATAATATGTCTTTAATAATAATTTTAAATACTTTTATAAATACTCCTTATAATTTAAACATTTTATATTTAGTGATATTTTTACTTTCTAAAAACTCTATAAATTTATTGATGTCATCTTTTTTAAACATATATTTATTAATAGTTACTGTAAATCTATATTTTTTAAATCTAAATCCTAGTGTTTTGGCTGTAATAGTTGGTAAAGAGCAATAGTATTTTAATCTATTGTAAAAAATTTTTTTAGTAAAAAACTTTCTTTTAATTATAAAATAGTCTTCATAGCAAATAACTTCTTTTATATCAAACATGCAAAAAAATTTATATGGTAAAAAAATTAAAAGTACAAATCCAATTATATTTGCAACAATGTTATCTAATGTCATAAAAGCTATACAAACAAATGCTGTTGCTAAATCCCAAAGAATAACAAATATATAATACAAAGTAATCATAAAAGATTTTTTTCTTTTCATTACAAAAATTGGTTTTTGTTCTGTATTGTCCATAAATGATTTCTCGAATTAAATATTAAATTTGCATAATTTTATAAAATTTGCACTTAATTTTGTCTTGTGTTTTAGTTATAATTGTATTTGAGATTACGCATAAACCTTTATAAATGTATATAGTTTTAATTCCTTGTAGATTAAACGAAAATCCACCTTTATAATCATCATAAGTTTTATTTTCCTTGCTATCTTTATTTCTCTTTTTATCTTTCTTGATTTTAAATTTTTATCAAAATTTAAACAAGTTTTAATGAATACAAGCAAAACACAACTTTGATAAAAATAACAAATTTAAATGAATTTATAGCAAAATAAATGTATAATTTTTCCATGATAGATCCTAATTCAATCGAACAATTAAAACTTAGAATCGACATTGCTGACATTATCGGTCATTATATACCACTTAAAAGAGTAGGACATAATTGCACTTGTTTGTGCCCTTTTCATGATGATAAAAATCCAAGTATGAGTATAAGTAGCGACAAAGGGCTTTTTCACTGCTTTTCGTGTGGTGCTGGAGGGGATGCGATAAAGTTTGTAATGGATTACGAGAAGCTTAGTTATCCAGAGGCTGTTGAAAAAATAGCTAGTATTTCAAATTTCGCACTTAATTATATAAAAACACAAAATGATATCAAAAAACCAGATAAAAAGATACTTGATATCGTAAATGCATATTATAGAAGTCTAATATTTCAAAACAAATTTGCACTAAATTATCTTTATGATAGAGGATTAAATGATGCTATGATAGAGAAATTTGAGATAGGCTTTGCACCTGATTCAAACTCAACTATAAGGCTTTTGCAAAATGAAGAAATAGATCAAAACGATGCGCTTGATGTAGGCATTATAAAGCAAAATCAAAATGGGCTTTATGCTAGTTTTATATCAAGAGTTACTTTTCCTATACGCAATCATGCTGGAAATTTAGTTGGTTTTGGCGGTAGAACTCTGGCAAAAGATAATCCAGCAAAGTATGTAAATAGCCCACAAAGTAAAATTTTTGATAAATCCACTTTATTGTATGGATATGACAAGGCAAAAACCAGCATTTATGAAAAAAAGCAGATGATAATTGTTGAAGGATATATGGATGTAATTATGCTTCATAAAGCTGGTTTTACAAATGCAGTTGCCGTACTTGGAACAGCTTTAACCCAAAAACACATACCGCTTATAAAAAGAGGTGATATAAAAGTAATCCTTAGTTTTGATGGCGATAATGCTGGTATAAATGCTGCCATAAAAAGCTCAGTACTTTTAGTACAAAATGGGATAGAAGGAAGTGTTGTTATCATAGAAAATGGCGAAGATCCAGCCGATATGGTAAAAGAACGCAAGATAGATAGATTAAAAGAGCTTTTTGATAACGGAATGGAACTAGGGCAGTTTTACATAAAAATGATTTCTAAAAAATACGATATAACAAGTCCTATTCAAAAACAAAAAGCCTATGATGAGATAAGTGAGTTTTTAAGATCTCTGCCAAAGATTATGGCTATGTCTTATGAGGGTGTTGTGAGCGAAGTGTTAAATTTAGATAATTTTAGATTAAACTATCGCTACGCAAAAAAAGAATCAAAGCCTGAGATTAAATTTAAAAATAAAGATTATTTAGAACTTAGTATTTTAAAAAGTGCAATGAGTTTTTCAAATTTAAAACGCATTTTGGTTGAACTTTGTGAGAAAAGTTATTTTAGAGTTCATAAAAAAGAGTATGGAGCTGTTGTTTATGGTGCAAAAAATGAAGAAGATGAAGGTGTATTAAGGGAACTTGATTTTGATGAGAGCGTGGAAATTTATAAAAACGAAGATACATTTTTGCAAGCTATAAAAATGTTAAAGATAAAA
Organism: Campylobacter sputorum subsp. sputorum; assembly: GCF_008245005.1. NCBI lineage: Bacteria > Pseudomonadati > Campylobacterota > Epsilonproteobacteria > Campylobacterales > Campylobacteraceae > Campylobacter > Campylobacter sputorum. Next base: position 259,132 of record NZ_CP043427.1, read on the forward strand.
TATTACGAGGGTATGTTAGAAGCTATGAAAAATGCAAATATAGAAAATAAACTTGAAAAGATAGAAAAAATAAACTCAAAAATTATGAAGTTAAAAGGCTTAAAATGAGAGCTTTAGCACTATTTAGCGGAGGGCTTGATAGTATGCTTGCTATAAAGCTGATAACTTTGCAAGGATTAGAAGTAACTGCACTTTATATGGATAATGGATTTGGTGCAACAAGTGAGCATTTTAAAATTTTAAGACATAGAGCAGCAAGTGTGGGCGCTGATTTTGAAGTTATTGATATGCAAGAGAGATATCTACAAGATGTTTTGTTTAATCCTAAATTTGGTTACGGAAAGTGGTTTAATCCTTGTATAGATTGTCATGGATATATGTTTAAAACAGCACTAAATTTGCTTGATAAATTTAGTGCAAATTTTGTCATAAGTGGCGAAGTTTTAGGTCAAAGACCGATGAGCCAAAGAAGAGAAGCTATGAATAGTGTTGCTAGACTTAGTGGCGATGAAGAAAATCTCATACTTCGCCCACTTTGTGCCAAGCTTTTAAGTCCAACAAAACCAGAAAATATGGGCTGGGTAGATAGAGAGTTGCTGCTTGATATAAGCGGAAGAAGTAGAGATAAGCAGTTAGAGCTTGTAAAGAAATTTGATATCAAAGAGTATGCAAGCCCAGCTGGTGGGTGTTTGCTTACATTAGAGCATTTTTCAAATAAGATAAAAGATATGTTAAATTACGGCGAAAAACTTGAAACTTCTGATATATCTTTTTTACGATACGGCAGACATTTAAGGCTTAAAGATGGGACTAAAATGATAGTGGGAAGAGATGAAAAAGAAAATGAAATACTAAGGTCTTTAAAAAACACTAAATTTGAAAATATCGACATAAGTCCAAACATAGGTGCATATAGCCTCATAAGTAAAAACTCTTCATATCAAGATAAACTTCTAGCTTCAAAAATAGCCATAACATACGCAAAAACGGATCCAAATTTAACATATGATGTTTTTATAGGCAGTGAAAAATTTCAAATTTCACCTTTTGAAGATAAAGCTTTGATATCAAAATACTTAATAAGGTAATCATCTTGGAATTAGCTATCATAGGAACAACTGCTAGCGGCAAAAGCGATTTAGCTATAGAGTTGGCTTTGAGATATAATGCAGTAATTTTAAGCCTTGATTCTCTTTGTTTGTATAAAGAGATAAATATCGCCTCAGCAAAGCCAAGTTTAGATGAGTTAAATTCGGTTTTACATTTTGGTATAAATTTGGTATATCCAGATGAGTATTTTAGCGTTGGAGAGTTTATAAAAGAGTATCAAAAAGCAAGCAATTATGCTAAAAAGCACTCCAAAAATCTTATAATAACAGGCGGAAGCGGATTTTATTTAAATGCCATGTTAAAAGGACTTGCACCTAAATTTGATGATATTACAATAGATATAAGCGATGATGAAATTTGGGAGTTAGCTTGTAAATTTGATACAAATTTTGTAAATAAATTTAGTAAAAACGATAAATTTAGACTTCATAAATGGTATCAAATTTACAAAACAACATCTCAAATTCCTAGTAAATATTTAAAAGAAAATAGGCAAGAGCCGATTATAAAAGGTATTAAAATATTTGAAATTCAAGTTCCAAAAGAATTATTAAATAAAAAAATAAATATTAGAACTCAAAAAATGTTAAATACGGGTTTGATAGATGAAGCAAAATATCTATCTAAAAAATACGGAACACATCATAAATCCCTTAATTGCATAGGTTTAAAAGAAACATTTAGTTATCTAAGAAATGAAATTTCAAAACAAAATCTTATAGAGCTTATAAATACACATACTATACAACTTGCCAAAAGACAACGAACTTTTAATAAATCACAATTTATTATTAATAAATTCTCCGCTCCTATTGATGAAGTTAAATTGGCTCTAAGCTCGTATTTATCTAAACAATACATATAGTGACATTTTTATTACATTTATTTTACATTTAATATTAAGCTATTTTTAACAAAAAATGAATTAAAATACATAACTTAATATATAAAGTTATATTAATTTTGTAAAATTAAAATCATCAAAGGAGGATTCTATGGAGAATGCTTGGTTAAGACGTTTTTCTAAAGCCTGTTTGATTTTGGCTGGTGCTTGTTTTTTAAGCACTGGTGTATATGCCGAACAAACAACTGCAGAAAAATATCAAATGAAGTTAAATAGTGCTGGATATCCAGAAAAAGATGGTAATACACCTAGAACATTAGATGATTATGTCCGTGGTGCCGATAAATTTATGGATTTACTCATTGATAAACACCCAATGTTTAAATACGAAAAAGATGGTCGCTTGGTTGGAAAATATACAATTAGCGATAGAATGGAAGAATTTGTCGAGATTAATAGTGGTCCAAAATATGCTAAAAAAGTTGGTTTGGAGCATGCTGCTGTAACTTACAGACTTGGTATGGAATCAATATTAGATTTTCCTAATAAATTTGTAGGTCCTAAAAAATGTGGCGAGTGTCACCCTGCTCAATATACACAATGGGCTAGATCAAGACACGCAAAAGTTGTTAGATTTCCAGATGAATTAGAAGAAGTTGGCGGAGATCCTAAAAAGAAAATGTATAATTCTCCTTCTAGTATTTTGCCTTTGGGTATAGAAGCTAACGATGTTTATGCTGTTATTGGAACACCTAGAACAAAATATGGCTTTGTAGATAGATGGTTAGTTCGTGGAACTTATCATGTTCAAGATGGAAATTTAAGCGATTTAAGCGGTAAAATGGTTGCTGGAGGTAATCAGTTCTCAAGACTTTGGTCAGAAAACATAACCCCTGATATGGCTAAAAAAATAGCTGAATTTTCACCAGGTTTCCCAACAAAAATGGAAGAGTTTGCTCACTCAAGATCAACTGTTTGGGGAACAAACTCATATGGTTCAAAATATGCTGAAACTATGATGTTCCAACCTGCAAGTTCGTATTGTGAAGTTTGTCATAGTTTTAAATTTGATTTTAAATCAACTGAAGAATTTTACAATGCAATCGGAAATGTTGAAGAACTTAGAAAACACACGATATCAAAAGGTATAAGCTGTGAAGAGTGTCATGGTGCTGGTGCTCACTTATATGGCGCAAGAGGTGCTGGAATGCCATCAAATTGTGAAAGATGTCACCAAAGATTTGCATACCATGCAGATGAAGCAGAGCCAAATCCTAGAAAACCATTCAATGTTTATTTCAAATCAAGTTGCCCATCTTGTGGAACAGAGGGTTCTCAAATGTATAGTTCAGCTCACTACGATAAAGGTATGAGATGTAACACTTGCCACGATCCACATGAAGTTACAGCAAATGACTGGAAAGATGGATATACAAGAACAGGTCTTAAGAAAACTTGTCAAGATTGTCATGAAACACAAGCTAGTTTCTTTAAACAAGGCGGAATTCATGCAAAAGATAATTGTACAGGTTGCCATATGCCAAATATGATGAGTTGTGAAAACTTTGCAGCAGTTCAAAATCCTGATAAAGCTGGATTTGATAATGTTAGAGCAAGTCACATATGGAATATAAAAGTTGATAAAACAGCTAAATCAATCAATCCTCCAGCAGGAAAACCAAGAGATCCTCTAAAAGTTAAGGGATGGAGATTTGAAAGAGATGAAAATGGTAGATTCTTTGTTGACTTGATGTGGAGTTGCGGTAGAACAAGCTTTAGCGATCCTGATCTTATGGCTGGACCAAATGCTAGTGGATGCCATAGTGCTGTTCAATCAACATTACCAAAAGATTTACACTTTACAGATCAAGAGAAAATTTATGATGTTGTAATGAAATGGCAAACACCTATAAAAACTGGTTTTGCTGAAATTAGCGATGGTATCAAGAAAATAGATAAGGCTATGGCTAATTCAAGTCTTTCAACAGAGAAAAAAGTTAAAGTTATAACTTTAACTAAACAAGCTCAAGAAATTTTAGAAAAACTTCAAAAAGATGGATCATGGGGTGTTCATGGACCTGCTTACTCTAAGAAAATAGTTGATGAGGCTTTAGTTTACATAAAACAAGCTCAGAACATTTTAGACGGCAAGAAATAATTATTTTCCGTCTTAAAATCATGTATAGATGCCAAAATAGGCATCTATACAATAATTAGGAGAAAAAATGTATAAATTATATACTCGTTTTATAACTCTTTTTTTTGTTCTAGGCTTATCTGTATCTCTTTTTGCATCAGCTCCTGGCGATTTTAATCTAGGAGTAGATGGAGCTACATCTATAAATATGCATCAAGCCGAAGAATTTATCGGGCAAAAAGATGTTTATTTTGTAGATACAAACCCACAATCTGTGTATGAAAATGCTCATATAAAAGATGCTATATTTTTAGATTATGTAAATGCTAAGAATATATTAACTTCTTTGCCTGAAGATAAAAATGCAAAATTAGTATTTTATTGTATGAATAGATATTCTCACGCTAGCTCAATGGCTGCAAAAGAAGCCCTTGATGCTGGATATAAGAATGTTTATATAATGATTGATGGTATTGAGGGTTGGATACTTTCTGGTAGAAAAATAGAAAAAACAGATTTTTCTGGAAAAAAGAAAGAAAAACTAACGGATAAAAAAGTTGAAAGTTATAAAGATGGTGTTCACGGGGATTTAAGATTTGGAACTATTCCATCTTGTAGAGATTGCCATAGTTCAAAGGCAATAATGCTTGCTAGCAAAGAAAAAAAAGAAGAACTTTTTAAAGATAAAGACTTTGTAAATAATAACTGTATTTCTTGTCACAAAGATATAGGTAAAACTTTTGAGGGCAGTGTTCACAGCAAAAAGATAGTTAGAGAAAAAGGCTTTAACAAAGAGTTGCCAAACTGTTCTGATTGTCACTCTGTGCATACAACAGATGCAAAAGGTCATAAAACTACTTATAAACAACTTAGTGATTTTAAATGCGGTTCTTGCCATGAAAAAGAGCAAATGCACTATCATGAAACATTCCATGGTAAAGCAATGCTTTTAAATTCACCTACAAAAGCACCTACAGTTGCTGCTTGTTTTGATTGTCATGGAACTCATAATATATTTAAAGTTGATGATCCTAAATCTACATTGTTTAAAGGTCAAAATCGTATAGATACTTGTAAAGAGTGTCATGCCGGTTCAAATATCAATTTTTCAGAGTTTATAGCACATGCCGATCATAAAGATAAAGATAATTATCCGATTCTTTATTATTCATATGTGTTTATGACAGGGCTAGTTATAGCTGTATTTGGCTTCTTTGGTTTACATACTTTGTTATGGTCAGTTCGTTTGATAATGGCTAGAATAAATAATCCAGAAAAATGGAAAGCAGCTAAAGAAAAATCACACAATGATAAGGTTAAAATTTCTAGATTTAGCACAATGCATAGAATTCAACACTTCTTTGTCGCGGCTAGTTTCTTAGGACTTGCGTTTTCTGGATTGCCACAAAAATTCTATACAGCTTCTTGGGCTAAGGATATGATAGATTTAATGGGCGGACCTATAATGGCAACTAAGATACACCATATATCTGCTATTATTATGATAGCTTGTTTCTTGCTAAATATTGTGGAAATTTGTGTAAATTCTTGGAAAAAACGAGATAAAGTTAGAGATCCTAAAACCGGTAAAATTAGCTTTAGATTGTGTATGAGAGCACTGTTTGGACCAGATTCTTTAATGCCAAATATGCAAGATTTTAGAGATATGAGAGATCATTTTAAATGGTTTATGGGTAAAGGTCCTAGGCCTCAGTTTGATAGATGGACATACTGGGAAAAATTCGATTATCTTGCAGTGTTCTGGGGTATGTTTATTATTGGATTTTCTGGGCTTGTGCTTTGGTTCCCAACAGCATTTACATCATTCTTGCCTGGCTGGACGTTAAATTTATCAACACTAGTTCACTCAGATGAGGCATTGCTTGCGACAGGATTTATATTTGCTGTGCATTTCTTTAATACTCACTTTAGAGCAGATAGATTCCCGATGGATATGGTTATATTCTCTGGACATATTACTGAAGAAGAGTTAAAACAAGAAAGAAGTGTATGGTATGATAGACTTGTTAAATCAGGTAGATTAGAAGAACTTAAGATTATGAATAGTAACTTTAGTAGTTATAGTGCAATTGCTAAATTGGTTGGTTTTGCTATGCTTATAACAGGTCTTGCGTTCTTATTCCTTATCATTTACGCATACTTTGAAATGATATTTGGATAAGTTTTTTTGTAATCCCGCTTTTGCGGGGTTACTTTATTTTTAAAAGAATTAATTTTTATCGTAAAACACTGCGATTTTATACTTTATTATCTAATTTTTTTGATATTTGTATTTGAAATTCTATATATTTTTGATGGCAAGTCTTCAAAAAATTTATCATCTACTACAATATCACACACGCTTTTTGCATAATTTAAATCAAATTTTTCTCCGTGTAAATTTGCTGAAGTTGAATACATCCAGCCATGTTCATCTAAAAATTTGCTATGCGGACAATTTTTAACCACTCTAATGGCTTTTTTATTTGGATATAAAAATGTGGTTTTTTGGGACTTTCTTACTAAATTTTTAAATTTATCGGGTATTCTAGTGAGTTTATTAAGTTCTTTAAGCTTAGAAACTGTGATTAAACAAGGTTGATTTTCGTTTCTATTTTTTATTTTATTAAGTTCTTTTAAATCTTTACTTAAAAAACCTGCAGTTGTATCTGTTTGTGCTAAATATATCATAAGATTTATTTTACCATAAATTTCTAAAACTTCTTGACATTTGGTTAATTTTTATGTATAATTACATTTCATTTTTAATCATTCCGGATTAGCTCAGCGGTAGAGTAGTCGGCTGTTAACCGATTGGTCGCTGGTTCGAATCCAGCATCCGGAGCCACTTCAAACCCTAACATCAACCCCAATCTTTTTTCTAATTTCTCCATAAGCTCTAGAAGAGTTTTACATCTTATTTATTTTGTCTTTGTAAAAGCTTACTAGCATAAAATAAATAGTCTTGGATCATTTTGCATATCATAAGTTTCTTTATTAAAAGTTTTTCCTTCTATTGGTTTATACTTATCTAGTATCTCTTTTTCTCGCTCTTTTGCTAGTTTTTCATTATATTCTCTTATTTCTTTATTTTCTTTCTCAACTTGTGCTCTTTTTGCAGCAGTTGTTTTTTCCATATCTTCTCTAAAAAGTTTTTTAAACTCAGTTATATCTTCATCATAATAATTAAAATATAGTGCAGCTCCATATACACTAATTGAGGAATCTTTTGGCAATGAATCAAAAAAAATCCTCCAGCTCTTGCTCTTGTTGCATTGTTCCCCAGCCTAGCCTTCTATCCCAAATAGATAATTTTCCACCTTGTGCAACTTTATCTTTTAAATTATGTAACTAAGTTACTAAATTATTATCAACTAAAAGATCTGCATCTCCTATAGTTTCTATATCAAATATTGATATATTAAATATATATTCTTGCTCTTCTTTTGTATATTTTTTATTTAGCAATTCTTCAAGTTGGACTATAGATTTTTCTTTCCAATCAACTTCATTTCTATCAAATTTAACAAATTCTCCAAGGATATCATAATCTGATTTATTATAAAAGTAGTTTCTAAATCTAGCATTTTGTTTAGCCATCTCTTCTTTTGATTGTGTTTTTTGTTTTTCTTTGATTTTTGTAATTATATCTTTTGTATTTTCTTCTAATTTGTTTTCATTAGTTTGATTTATGGTTTGCTCTTGTGTAGTTTGTTCTTTGATATTAGAGTTATCTCGCGTTAATTGTTCTTTTACAGAGTTTTCTTTTAAATTTGTTGTTGTATTTGTATTGTAATAACTTAAATTTGATTCAAATCCATTTATACTACCTATCATTTTAAATACTTTTTAATAGCACTCTTTGATAAATCCATAATCGTCAAATTTAAAATAAAATTTAGTTATAAATTTCTAGTAATGTAAAGTATCTTATATGATTATCCTTACAAAAACATTCATAAAATATCTTTTAAATTTGAATTATCTTTTTATGTTTTTGTTACAATCTTTTTTATGCTTGTAAAGCAGCTAATAAGTTAAATTTCTTAGGTGTTATTTAAAACTTTTAGATTTTAACTAATCTTTTAAAGCTATATTTAAAAACTCTTTTTTGTATTGTTTAAACACTTTCATACTCTAACATCAACTTTTCTATAAAACATATCCTTTGGGTGAATTGTTTTGTTTGTAGTATTATTTAAATTTAAAGATAAGTTATTTAAATTTGAGCTGTTGTTATCTAAATTTAGCCCATTGTTGTTTATGCTATTATTTATATTGTTATTTGAATTTAACTTATTGTGATTGTTTAAATTTGAATTTAAATTGTTATTGTTATTTAAATTATTTTTGAAATTTAGATTATTGTTTAAATTTAAACTATTTGAGTTGTTATCATTTAAATTTAAATTACTATTATTGTTATTTGAGTTTTTATTTAAACTGTTGCTGTTATTATTTAAACCACTACTATCATTTAAAAATCTATCTATATAAGTTATATTATAAAGCTCTTTTGTGGTTATAAATGTATTATCCTGTAAGTAGAGTATAAATTTATTATTTGATAGTTTTTTAATGCTTTTTACTCCTAAGTCTTTTAGAGTTTGGTATCTGTTATTTTCTGTTTTTATACCTATGCTATCTGATTTAGTGCTTACTAATAAATTTAACTCATCTTCATTCATATTTTTAGCTTTTAAATTTACACTTACTTGTTTATCTTTATCACCTAAAAGTTTGCCTGTATCACTATATAGTTCATTTACAACTATTTGTCTGCCGCTATTAAATTTAAGTGTTATAGAACCATTTTTATTTAGTTTCATAGCAACAACACTATCTGTGTCTTTTAGAGCATTAGCTGTTTTAGCTTTGTTTATATCAAAAGCTTGTTTTACTTTATTTAAATTTTCTAAACTAAAATCTAGCCCAGTTGCTTCTTTGAATTCATTTTCCATAGCTATAAGATAAGGAGATTTTATATCTTTTAATTTATCTATATAAATATCAGCATCTTTTACATCATAATCTTTTAGATTTTTACTTAGCCACTCTATATTTTTATTATGAGAGTTTAGCTCTTTATAGTAATCATCATAAAACTTCATAAAGTTTTGTTTTTGATAGTTTGTATATGAGAAGTCTTTATCTAGTTTTTTATCACTAAATATAGGATTAAACTCACTAAGGCTTAATTCGCCATTTAAATCTTTTTTCATATAAGCAAAGTTATGAAAAGCTGAGTTTTTATTAAAAATAGCATTATGATTATTTGTTAAATCAACCCAACCATCTTCATTAGCATACATCTCAAAGAATTTGTTTAGCTCTTTTTCTTCAATCATCTCATATCTATATTCTGCTTTAAATTTGGTATATGGGTTTGAAGCATTATATGATAGTCTATAATCAAGCTTTGATTTGTCTATTTTTTGATGTGGATATTTTGAGTTATGCTCATCTATATATTTATCATTATAATTGATTATATCATTATTTATAAAATCTCTTAAATTTATACTTGGCATAACATCACTAAGCTTAGCTATCTTTTCATTGCCATTTATATCATATCCTCTTACTTTTAGTTTATTAAATAATTTATCATTTGCATCAACAATTCCATCACCATTTGAATCAAAGTTAAAAAGCAGAGAATTTGATGAGAATGTTCCAAATCCCAGTTTATCATTATCATCAAACTCATCATAAAATATAGTTACTTCACCATAAGGTGTTTTTAAAAGATTAGAGTTTGCATATGAGTTTAGGTTTAGGGGTTTGGTGTCTAACATTGCTTTAGATAAATTTTTATACTCATCATATGTTACATTACTATCTATCAGTCCAAAGTATTTATCTCTTTCGTATGTTTTTATATAGCCTTCTTCATCGCCTATTTGGGTAGTTTGTAGATTATCATTTATATTTTTATTAAGCTCTTCTATAGAAAAATCCATACTCATACCAAAAGTTGCATTGTATAGTGCTTCGTGATTAGGAAGGGAAAAATACCCTGCAGTTTGCCTAGCAAAACTACTATTATATATTATTCCGCCGTCATATCCATTGTTAGAAATAGTAGAGTGTTTAAAAAGCATAGAATAATTTATATCAAATTCATTTTTTATACCACCATATTGTCCTGGTAAAAAGCTTACATTATCACGAAAGTTTATCTCTTCTTTATTTACTATATAATTTATTTTTACATTTGACATAGTTGCATTTATATCGCTATAAATCATTCCATAAGTAGCATTTATTAGCCCAGTTTGTCTTCTTTCATACTCTTGGACCGATAAACTAACATCATTTACTTTTATTATCCTATTTGCTTCTTCTAACTCTTGCTTAGATATTTTTGGAAGTGGCTGAGAGAATGTTGTATCTACCTTTATATCACTACTACTAAGTGAGCTTATATTCATTATAAATCCTTTTATGATGATTAGAAGTATTATCGGCGAAAGTTGGGATTTATTTATAAATATATTTGTCGCTAAATTTATGTTTATTCTGTTAGTAAATTTATTATGCTTTGCGGCAAAATTTCATGCTCTAGTGAGTGGGTTTTTTCTTCCCACTTTTCTAAACTCATATTTTTTTCTCGTTTGAAAGTTTCTTGTGCTATGATTTTTCCGCCATCAAGTTCTTCGCTAACCATATGAACACTAACTCCACCAACCATCATTTCGCTTTGAAAACTTTCCTTAATGGCGTGAGCTCCTTTAAAAAGTGGCAAAATGCTTGGATGAAGATTTATGGCTTTTATTTGCGATGTGAAAACTGGCGTTAAAATACGCATAAAACCAGCTAAAACCACCAAATCTATATCATATTTTTGTATCTCATCAACCAAAGCTTTATCAAAATCTTCTCTTGTTTTGAAATTTTTGTTTTCTATGATAATTGTATCTAATTCAAATTTTTTCGCTCTTATAATGCCGTAAGCATCGGGTTTATTTGATATGCAAAGAGTGCATTTTATGGTTGTATTGCCAAAAGTTTTGTTATGAACTTTATTTAAAATAGCTTCTAAATTTGAACCATTTCCGCTAAATAATATCGCTATATTTTTTACAGACATTTTAAACCTTTTATTAAATCAAATGAGTTAAGTGAATATGAGTGTTTTTTGAATTTTTTTGCAGCATATGCATGCATCAAAACCCCGCTTATGCTTGCATCCAAAAGAGTGTAATTTTGTGCTAAAAGACCGCCTATAATACCAGCTAAAACATCTCCACTTCCGCCCTTTGCCAAAGCGTTTGTGCCTTTTGTCATAACAAAAAGTTTACCATTACTAGCGATGATTGTATTTGCACCTTTTAGCACGAGAACACCTCTAAAATTTTCACTCCAAATTTTAGCATATTTAAATCTATTTTCTTGCAACTCTTGCGTGTCAATTTGAGCTAAATTTGCAAGTTTTAGAAGAGATGAAAATTCTTTTGGGTGCGGGGTTATGATAAAATTTGGATTTTTTTCTATAAGTGTAATGGTCTTTTGCATATAGCACATATCTGCATCTATTACTAGAGTTTTATCTTGTAACTCATCGAAATTTACTTCTTTTTTACCAAGACCGCAGCCAATTACTACAACTTTTGCATTTTTTAGTGAATCTTTTTGCATTATGATAGGATTTATACACATATTTTCTCCAACTATGCTTACAAGCCCACTTCCGACAGCATTTGCACTAAGGGCTGCTATCTCGCTTGCTCCGTTCATATCGCCACAAACTACATAAGTATGTCCGAAACTTCCCTTATTTGTATTTTTATGTTTTCTAATTGGCAAAATCATATCACTTTTTTCGAGCAAATTTACATTACTCTCTTTTTCAAATTTATCTCTAGAAATTCCTAAATTTGCAACTATGATTTTTCCAACAAAATCTTTTACAATATCTGAAAAAAGAGCGATTTTTAATGCTCCCATACAAACAGTAATATCGGCTTTAAATGAAATTTGTTTGATTTGTCCGTATAAATTTATACCACTTGGGATATCAACTGCGATTTTTAGAGCTTTTATTTGATTTATTTTTTCTATAATGCATTGTGTTTCATTGTCTATTTCTCCACTAAAACCACTTCCATAAATTCCATCTAACACGCATTTATAATTATTGTCTAAATTTAAAACTTCTCTAACGCCAACTTTTTTAGCTATATTTAGCTGAATTTGTGGCATTTTGTGTAAATTTTTTGATACAAAATAAACATAACATTCATAATCACCACTTAGCTTTCTTAAAGCACAAATTGCGTCCGCTCCGTTATTTCCGCTGCCACAAACTGCTAGGATTTTAGAGTGTTTTTTTACTTTTTTTCTTATTATTGTTTCTATTTTTGAAGCCGCATTTTCCATCAATACTAGCTCATTTATGCCTAAGTTTTCGCTCGTGTTTTTATCTAAATCATTTGTTTGTAAAAATATCTTTTTCATATTTCATTTACCATTTTATAGCTCATTGATTCTAAAATATCATCTTTTTTGATGATTTCTTGTTCCTTTAAATCAGCAATCGTTCTTGAAGTTTTTAAAATTTTATTTATACCACGATGTGAAAGTTGATATCTTGAAATAGCCATATCTAGCATATTTTTAGCATCATTTTCTAGTATGCAAAACCTTTTTATATCCTCATCGCTCATTTTGCCATTTAGTTCTTTTTGTCCTCGCATTTTCTGTTTTTTAAAAGCCAAAATAACTTTTTCATACATCTCTTTGCTGCTTATATCGCTTTTATCGTTTTTGCTAATTTCATCCATCAAAACATATATGTCTATTCTGTCTAAAAGTGGTCCAGATATGCGTGATTTGTAGCGTTTTATATCAAGTGGCAAACAAGAGCAAATTTTATCTTTGCTTAGATAATTTCCACAAGGACACGGGTTTTGTGCTGCTACAAATACAAATTTAGTATCGTATTTTACTTTTGAATTTACCCTTGAAACCAAAATTTGATTATCTTCAAGCGGTTCTCTTAAAGACTCTAAAACCTGCTTAGAAAAGTGTGGAAATTCGTCAAAAAACAGCTCACCTCCATTTGCCAAGGCTACTTCACCGATTTTAGCTCTATTTGAGCCTCCACCGAAGATTGAACTTCTTGTCGAGCTGTGATGAGGATTTCTAAAAGATCTAAGTGTGCTAAACTCGACATCTTCGTTATTTAAAGAGCTATATGCACAGCTAAGCAAAATTTCATCTAAACTTTGTGGTGGCAAAATATATCTTAGTCTTTTTGCACACATACTTTTACCACATCCTGGACTTCCTTCAAATAACACATTATGCATTCCACTTGCTGCTATAAGACAAGCTGTTTTTGCTCTACCTTGTCCTTTTATGTCGCTAAAATCCATAGAAAAATCAAAATTTGGTATAAATTTTTCTCCATTTATCTCTATGAAATTCTCAAAAATTTTGTGAGTTTTAGTGTATTTAAATTCTTGTTCATTTTGTTTGTCTTCAAAAAATTTAATAGCATCTTGGATGGAGTTTATGGCATAAATTTCCAAATTTGGTATCATTGCAGCTTTGTTTGCTATATCTTTTGGAAGAAGAATTTTTGCTTTTTTAACTTTTGTGCTTAAAAAAAGTAAAATAGAAAAAAGATTTGCCGTGCTTTTTACACTTCCATCTAAACCAAGTTCGCCAAAGACAAAAATAGGTTCTATATTTTCAAGATGTTGTAAAAGTATCAAAAGTGCGATACTTAAATCAAAATGACTACCGGTTTTTTTAAAATCAGATGGAGATAAATTTATGGTAATTTTTTTAGCAGGAAAGTTAAATCCTATGAAATTTAGTGCAGATTTTACCCTTAAAATACTTTCTTTTATAGTGGTATCTGCAAGTCCAACTATATCAAAGCCAGGCAATCCTCTTGCAAACGAAGACTCTACTTCGACTAATTTTAGTTCACCGCAAAAAGTTGCACATTTTAGAGTTTTCATTTGACTTTTTGTTTTTCTTTAAACTCTTTTTCAAATTTTTTTCTTTTTCTATAGCCTATTTTTTCTATAAAAAGATGTCCATCTAAGTGGTCGCATTCGTGTTGTATACAAATAGCCAGCAACCCGCTTGCATCTAGTGTTTGTTTTTGTCCTTGTCTATCAAAAAACTCAACGCTTATGTTTTCTGCTCTTTGCACATCTTCATAAAATCCAGGAACAGAAAGGCAACCTTCTTGAAAAGTAGTTAAATTTTCTTTGCGAGTGATAATAGGATTTATAATCTCAATGAGATCATTTTTGTCTTGCAATCCATCATCATTTGTTAAATTTATAACTATTGCTCTTATTGGTTTTCCAACTTGAATAGCTGCTAATCCTATACCTTTTTTATTTATCATTGTCTCATACATATCGTCTAAAAATTTACCGAGTTCTTCGTCAAATTTTGTAACTTCTGCTGATTTTTCGTATAAAATTTTATTTGGATATGTTAAAACTTTCAATATCATAAACTACTCTTGTTCTAAAATATCTGGATCATTTTGGCTAGAATTATCGTTGTCTGGCTGTATTACAAAATACAGACTATTTTCTTTAATGCATTCTTTAATACCATTTAATAAAATATCTATATTTTCTTTTGCAGTTTTACTAACATCAAGTGATAAAACTGAAATTTCTGTTAGGATATTGATTTCCATATTGTTTATAAAAGTAATTGTTGAAGAAAGTAGTTTTGATATCCTATCACAAGCTTGAATGGCGCTTTTTAGTTCTGTATGTTTAAGCAAAATAGCAAAAGTTTCTTTTTCATAATATGCTATAACATCACTTCTTCTTGATGATTGGACGAGTATTTTGCCGGCATTTCTTACTATGGACTCTTTTTCTTTTAAGCTTGGAATTTTGTCTAAAATTTTATCACTTATTTTTACCATCACCATTGATGAAGTAAATTTGTATTTTCTTATGTTTCCAATTTCTGTTTCTAATATCTTTGTAAAGTAGTTTTTATTGAAAACTTCAAATTTAGAATCATAAACAGACTGACCCTCTAAGCTTCTATGTTTTTTGATAACCTCTTCATAGCCATCTTTTAATATATTCATATGTTTTTCTAGCAAAATATCTAGCTTGCCAATGCTATCATCTAAAGTTAAAAGAAGATTTTTAACGGCCAGTGGATTTGTATTTGTTTCTATCTCTGAGAGTTTTTTAGATATTATATTTTTTAGTATAGAGAAGTTTTTGTATATAACTGCAACTGCTTGAAGCATGCTTTTTATCTTTACAAAAACTTGCTTAATGTCATTTTCCATTATGATTCTAGCATTGTTGCTATCCATGGTATCAAAATCTAAAAACTCTGACATCTGTTTTTTAAAATTTTCTGGTTTTTCATCAAGCATTTGGTTAAAATAAATTTCAAAATTCTCTGGCGTTGGCGGGATATTTTCTTTTGTAAGCTTATCTAATACATTCTTGGAAAAAGAGTGTATATTATCTGATTCAACGCCAATATCGTCATCAACTTTTGATGTAGTGTTATCTAGTTTAACCATAATTTTTCTCTATTTAAAACTCTTTTCTAATACTTTATCTATAAGTCCATATTCGCACGCTTCTTTAGCACTCATAAAGAAATCTCTATCAGTATCTTTAGCTATTTTTGCTACTTTTTGACCTGTATTTTTAGCTAAAATTTCGTTTATAGCCTCTTTTAGTCTAAGAATTTCTTTAGCTTGTATTTCTATATCTGTTGCTTGTCCTCTTGCTCCACCAAGCGGCTGGTGAATCATTATGCGTGAGTTTGGCAAAGCATATCGTTTGCCTTTTTCTCCACAACTTAGCAAAAACGCACCCATTGAAGCTGCTTGTCCAATGCATATAGTGCTAACAGGGGATTTTATGTAATTCATAGTATCATATATGCTAAATCCGCTAGTAACAACACCGCCCGGGCTATTTATATAAAGATATATATCTTTATCTGGATCTTCGGCTTCTAAAAATAAAAGTTGAGCTACTATAGAGCTTGAAACTTCATCATTTATCTCGCCACTTAGCATTACTATCCTATCTTTAAGAAGTCTTGAATAAATATCATAACTTCTTTCTCCTCTGCTAGTTTTTTCTACTACATATGGAACATAATAACTCATTATTTTTCCTCTTTTTCTTTTGACTTTTTATTATCTTTTGAAAAAATTGAGTTAAATAATTTTTCTTCAATCATAGCCATTTTTATAATTGGCAATGCGCCTTGATTTTTATAAGTTTCTAAATGTTTTTTAGGATCTATGCCGTATCTATAAGCTTCAAAATATATAGCTTGTAAAAGCTCTTGATCATTTACACTGATATTTCTAGCTTTAGCAAGTTCGTCTATGATAAATGTTAAAGCTACACTTTTTTCGGCCTCAGCTCTTTGCTCTTCGCGTTTTTTTGTAAGAGCGTCTTTGTTTTCTCTAAATTCTTTCATCTCTTCTGGAGAAAATTTTTGCCACTCGTTTCTAAAACGCATATCTATTTCTTGCTCAACTAAATTTTTTGGCAAGTCAAATTTAAATTTTTCAATCAAAGCATCAACAAGTTTTGGTTTTAAATCTTCATTTATAAGCTTAGATAGTTTTTCATCTCTTATTTGATCTTTAAGGCGTTCTTCTAGTTTTTCTTCTGTTGGGTTTTCTTCGCCTGGCACTAGTTTTTTTAACATCTCTTCATCTAATGTTTGGGGTATTTTTTTAGATTGAATTTCATTTAATTTTACTTTAAATACAGCGTCTTTTCCTGCAAGATCCTTAGCGCCATATTCATTTGGAAATTTAACATTTAAATCTTTTTCTTCGCCAACTTTCATGCCAATCATTTGATCTTCAAAACCTGGTATGAATTGATTTGATCCTATTTCTAGTATGTAATCTTTTGCACTTCCGCCATCAAATTTAACACCATCTACAGAGCCTTCAAAGTCAAATTTAGCATAATCTCCACTTTCTAAAGTGGTTTTATCTGATTTTTCAATAGGGGCAAAAAGCTTAACTAACTCTTCTTTTTTGGTTTCTATCTCTTTTTTAGTAACTCTTGGAGTAGAATACTCCGGGATAATATCATCGATATTTTCAACTTTTACTTCTGGTCTAAAAGAAATTTCTATTTCGATATCAATGCCATCATCTTTTTTATCAAATTTAGTAATAAATGGTTCGCCCATCATATCTTGTTCTTTTTTGCCTGTATTTTCGATAGCCTTTGCTAATACTTCTCTTAAAATTTCTTGTTCAGCATCTTTTTGTAATTCATTTAAATATCTCTTCTTTACAACACTAACAGGAACTTTTCCAGGTCTAAAACCTGCTATTTTAATATTTTTTGAGGCTTTTTTTGCCATGTTTTCTACTTGATTATCAAGCATATTAGCATCAACTTTAGCACTAGCTATAGCGTTAGCTTTATTTGTTAATTTAGCCTTAACTTCCATTTATTTCCTTTGTTTTTCAAAAATTATCTTTTTAGTTTATCAAATTTTTGTATAAAATTAAATAAAAAATATATTTTATTCATAAAAAAGAGAAAATTTGATAATATTTAAAGAAATTTAAATATTTAAAAAGGTTTAAAATTTTGGACTTATCAAGAAAAGATGAATTTATGCAGGCATTTAGAACAATGCTTGAAATAATGGGAGAAGATGTAAATAGAGAAGGGCTTTTAAAAACACCAGAGAGAGTTTTTAAAGCTTATGAATTTATGACTAGTGGATATGACAAAGATCCAGCAGAAGTATTAAATGACGCTTTGTTTAATACTTCTAATAGCGAAATGGTGCTTATTAGAGATATTGAATTTTATTCACTATGTGAGCATCATATACTTCCAATTATAGGAAAAGCCCATGTTGCTTATATACCAAACAAAAAAGTTGTCGGGCTTAGCAAAATTCCGCGTATGGTAAATATCTTTGCAAGAAGGCTTCAAATTCAAGAGCAAATGACAGAGCAGATTGCAAATGCGATACAATCAGTTATAAAACCATTTGGTGTTGGCGTAGTGCTTCAAGCAAGACATATGTGTATCGAAATGCGTGGAGTTGAAAAAATAAACTCAACTACTACAACTTCGGCACTTCGCGGAAGTTTCATAACAAATCCTGATACCAGAAAAGAGTTTTTTTCACTGATAAACTCGCCTAGGGAGCCTAGATTTTGAGCTTAAATTCTCTTAAATCAAAACTCAAATCAAAACCACAACTATCAAATATATTTGGCATAGTAAGCAAAATTTCATCAACCGCCATAGAGATAACTGGACTTAGACCAAGCATAGGTGATATTGTAAAGATTATATCAAAAAACGGCTCAAAAGAGGGACTTGGTATGGTTACTGAGGTAAAAAAAGAGTGTGCTTATGTTTCGCCATTTGGTTTTGTAGAGGGTTTTAGGATAGGAGATATGGTTTATCTTAGTGAAAGCGGTATGAATATCCCTGTTGGAACTGAACTTTTAGGACGAGTTGTAGATCCTCTTATACAACCAAAAGATGGCAAAGGTGCCATAAATTGCACAGATTATACACCAATAATGCGTCCGCCAATTGATGCTATGAAAAGAGGGCTTATAGATGAGAAATTTAGTGTTGGCATAAAGACAATTGATGGTCTTTTAACCTGTGGCAAGGGTCAAAAACTTGGTATTTTTGCCGGAAGTGGTGTTGGTAAATCAACCCTTATGGGAATGATAGTTAGAAACTCATCAGCTCCTATAAAAGTCGTTGCGTTAATAGGCGAAAGAGGACGCGAAGTTCCTGAGTTTATAGAAAAAAATTTAGGTGGAAATTTAGACTCTACTGTCATTGTTGTTGCAACTAGTGATGATAGTCCTTTGATGAGAAAATACGGGGCATTTACTGCAATGAGCGTTGCTGAATATTTTAAAGATCAAGGACAAGATGTTCTTTTTATTATGGATAGTGTTACTCGTTTTGCTATGGCACAAAGAGAAATCGGTCTTGCACTTGGAGAACCGCCAACGAGTAAAGGTTATCCTCCATCTGTTTTGGCTTTACTCCCTCAACTTATGGAAAGAGCTGGAAAAGAAGAAGCAAAGGGATCAATAACCGCTTTTTTTACAGTGCTTGTTGAAGGCGATGATATGAGCGATCCAATAGCCGATCAAAGCAGATCTATACTAGATGGACATATAGTTTTAAACAGAGCTCTTACTGACTTTGGCATTTATCCCCCAATAGATATTCAAAACTCAGCTTCAAGAATTATGAATGATGTAGTAAGTAAAGAGCACCGCGAAAATGCTATCAAATTTAAAAGATATTACTCTTTATTAAAAGAAAATGAGGTTTTACTTAGAATTGGAGCGTATCAAAAAGGCAGTGATAAAGAGCTTGATACGGCAATTTCAAAAAAAGCTTATATGGATGATTTTTTAAGGCAAGGTGCAAACGAGGGGTTTAGCTTTGAAGAGATTGAGAAAAAACTAAGCGAGATAAATAACAAATAGTTTTTAAATTTTGTATAAACTTTCTAAGCCTATTAATTTAAGTCCATAAATTTAAATTTTTATCTATAAATTTGCAAAACACATAAATTTAAGTTAAATTTTTTGTATTTAGCATCAAGCAGAGTTTACTTACTAAGCAAAGCCCTTTGCTTAGTAAGTAAAAATTTATCGGCAATTTTTAAAACAAAAAGGAATTTAGAATCTTTGCTATAATAGTTTTGTTCTATACCTTTAAGCATATTTAAAAATCCACGCATATTTTCGTTTGAGCAAAAACTATTTGTAACTTTTTCTTTCATCAATGTCTCTAACTTCTCAATTTGTTCGTTAGTTAGCTCATCTTTTTTAAAATTTATTCTGTAGTTGTAAGTAAAAATATCATTAATACAAACAGATCCAGTAAAAATAGTATCACGATCTATTTGCATTGGAGCTTGCTTGTTTAGAGCATCTACGGTAGCTCTCATCTCATCTTTTAAACAGACATCTTTACAAAATCCAAAAGTACAAAATACTACTAAAAATATTAATTTTTTCATATTCTCTTCCCTCTTTTTTAATAAAAATTTAGTAATTTTAAGCAACTATCACAGTAATAATAGTTTTATTAAATAAGGATGAGTAAATTTAAATTTGCAAATTTATTAAATTTATCTACTCTCTTCCACTTAAAAGCGGAACAAAAAGGCACTCTTCTAGTTTTTCTTTTGATATATTTCCATCAAAATCTTTTTTAAATTTATATATGAATTGCCTACCATCTTCTTTCATTGGAGCAACTAAAAGTCCGCCATCTTTAAGTTGGGCAAATATTTTTGGACTTATTTCTTCACAAGCACAAGAAAAAATTATCCTCTCATAAGGAGAGTAAGTTTTCCATCCATCAATACCATCATCATATCTTATATTGATATTTAGCACATTTAATTCTTTAAAGCGTAATTTGGCACTATCTGCTAGTTTTTGAATTCTTTCTATACTAAAAACCCTATGTGCAAGTTTGCCTAAAATTGCAGCTTGATAACCACTACCACAGCCTATTTCCAATACATTATCTATATCTTCACACTCCAAAGCCATGGTCATTTTTGCGACAGTTAAAGGAGAGCTTATCCATTGATTTCCAGAGATTGGATGTGGATTTAGTTCATAAGCATGTGCTTTTATGGGTACAAAAATTTCCCTTGGTGTTTGGCAAAATGCTTTATAAACCTTTGGACTAAGTGTGGTTAAATCGGCTATTTCGTTAGCCATTTTAAGACATTTTGTATATTCTAAACTATTCATCAAACAAATCTTTACTAAAAGTCATCAAAACTAAGGCTTCCTTTGCTATAGTTTGTAACTTTGCTTTCAAAAAAGTTGCTTCTTTGGTCATTAAATTTAGAAAAGTCATCAACCCATTTTATAGGGTGAGATGCACCGTATTTTGCTTTTAGTCCTATGGCTGTTAATCTTTGATCTATAAGATAATGAATATAAGTTGTGATAATATCATCAGTAAAGCCCATAATTTGGTTTTGTGTAATGTATTTGCCCCATTTTATTTCAAGTTCGCCAGCTTTTTCAAACATATCGTAAATTTTTTCAATGATTTTTTCGCTAAAAAGATCCGGTCTTTCTTTTCTAACCGAATTTATCATATTTTGAAAAATCAATAAATGAGTTATTTCATCTCTTTGAATAAACCTAATCATCTGGGCAGATCCTAGCATTTTTCCAGCCCTTGCAAGCGCATAAATAGATGTAAAACCGCTATAAAAATAAATTCCTTCTAAAATTTGATTTGCAACCATTGCAAGAAGCAGTTTTTCATCGCTGACATCACCAGCAAGCTCTTCATAAACACTTGAGATATAGTCATTTTTCTCTCTTAAAACTTCATCATATTTTTCCATCTCATATATCATATCAGTATTATCACAAATGGCTTCAACCATAACTGCATAACTTTTAGAATGATTTGCTTCTTCATAAGCTTGTCTTGCTAAAATAGCATTTATTTCAGGTGCTGTTATGTATGGATTTATATTATCAGCTAAATTATTTGTTTGAAAACTATCCATTGATATAAGTTGGCTCCAAACTAAATCATACATTCTTTTTTCGGCTGGAGTTAAGTTAAAGTTATAGTCCCTAACATCATCTGTTGTATCAACTTCTCTTGGAAACCATGTGTTTGCTTCCATTAAATCCCATAATTTTAATGCCCATTGATATTTTGCTTTTGTAAAATTTAAAATGCCGTGAGGATTTCCACTAAAAATTTTTCTATCAGTTAAGCTTTCGTTTGAGCTAGGGTTATAAATTTTCTTTCTTTTCATAAAAAATTCCTTTATAAATTTTTATAAATTTTTATTATAACGAAAAATAGTTTAAATTATTAATATAAAATAGACTTTTATACTTTATATTAAGAAAATTTAAGATAAAATTAATACTAAATTTTGATTAATTTAGAAAGGACATTTTAATGGCTAGTATAAATGAAGCAAAAAATATATGGATGAATGGTAAGTTAATTCCTTGGAAAGATGCAACAATCCATGTATTATCTCACTCTTTGCATTATGGAAATGCTGTTTTTGAGGGAGTTAGAGCTTATCAAACAAAAAAGGGGCTTGCTATTTTTAGATTACAAGAACATACAAAAAGACTATTTGATTCTGCAAAAGCTTGCCTTATCAAGATACCATACTCTTATGATGAGGTATTAAAAGCTCATGTTGATTTATTAAAAAGCAATGATTTTAAAAACACTGTTTATATAAGACCGATTGCATTTTTTGGCTATGGAACAATGGGCGTTTCAAATGAAGGTGCACATAATGATCTTGCAATTGCTGCTTGGGAATGGGGAGCATACATGGGCGAAGAAGCACTTAAAAAAGGCATAAAAGTTAAGATTAGTTCATGGATGAGATCGGCGCCATTTTCTATGATGAATAGAGCAAAATCTAGCGCAAATTACTTTAACTCACAAATGGCAAATTTCGAGGCTAAACAAGCAGGGTGTGATGAAGCGTTATTACTTGATCCTCAAGGTTATATAGCAGAAGGTAGCGGAGAGTGCTTTTTCATAGTTAGAGATGGTAAAATCATTACTCCGTTAAACAATACTAGCTTGGAAAGTATCACTCAAGCAACTGTTATAGAAATTGCTAGGGATTTAGGATATGAGGTTATAAGAAGACCTATAACAAGAGATGAAGCTTATATAGCAGATGAAGCGTTTTTTACAGGAACTGCTGCTGAGGTAACGGCTATTAGCGAGATTGATTCAAGGATTATTGGAAAAGGTTGTATGGGTGAGATAACATCTAAACTACAAAAAGCTTATTTCGATATAGTTATGGGAAATAACGCTAAATTTGAACACTATTTAACATATATAAAATAAGGAGAAATATGCCAGCTGATTTAAACGATTATTTTAACAAAAAAAGAAATGAAAACTCTAATAATAATGGTGGAAATGGATTTAAAAAACCAGATTTTAACTTTAAAAAACCTGATTTTGGTAAATTTTCGGGACTACTTTATGCTCTTATAGTTATAATAGCTATTTTTGCTATAGCAAGACCATTTGCTATAATACAATCAGGTCAAGTTGGAATTCTTTCAACTGCTGGTAAATTTGAACCAAATCCGCTTCAACCAGGACTTCATTTTTTTATACCATTTATACAAGAGATTATACCTGTTGATACAAAAGTTCGTATCATAAACTATACATCAAATGAGGATTCTGGCGAGATAAATGTAAGGGGCTCTGGAATTATTAGAAAAGCTTCTGTTTCTGTTTTGGATTCAAGAAATTTACCAGTTAGTGTTGATGTTACGATTCAATATAGACTAAATGCTACAAACGCACCTCAGACCATAGCAGCTTGGGGGCTTAGTTGGGAAAATAAAATCATAGATCCTGTCGTAAAAGAAATAGTAAGAGGTGTGGTTGCAAAATACACAGCAGAAGAACTTCCATCAAATAGACAAGTAATTGCAAAAGATATAGATAAATTTATAAGAGATTATATAGACAATCTTCCAAATAAACCAGTAGAGCTTTTAGCTGTTCAGCTTAGAGAAATTATTTTACCACCAAAAGTTAAAGAGCAAATCGAACGTGTTCAAATAGCTAAGCAAGAAGCCGAGAGAACAAAATACGAAGTTGAAAGAGCAAATCAAGAAGCTCTCAAAAAAGCAGCTCTTGCAAAAGGTAACGCCGAGGCTGTTAAGATAGAAGCACAAGGTAGAGCAGATGCTGTTAAGATAGAAGCTGACTCAACTGCATATGCAAATAAAGAGATAGCAAAAAGCCTTGATAGATCTTTGCTTGAGTTAAAACAGATAGAAACTCAAGCCAAATTTAATGAAGCTCTTAGAGAAAACAGCGATGCTAAGATTTTCTTGACACCAGGTGGAGCTGTGCCAAATATATGGGTAGATACAAAGGATAAACCAAAGCAAAGTGCTATTGAAGGTAAATAACAAATGAGTGAAATAAAAGTAGATTGGGCAAAAATTGATGGTCTTTTACCAGTTATAGTTCAAGGCTTAGATAAAGAAGTCTTAATGCTTGCTTATATGAACGAAGAGGCGTTAAGATTAAGTTTAGAAACTAAATTTGCCCACTACTTTTCACGCTCTAAAAATAGAATTTGGAAAAAGGGCGAGGAAAGCGGAAATGTCCAAATAATAAAAGATATGTATTTGGATTGTGATAATGATACGCTTTTAATCATAGTTGATCAAGTAGGCGGATGTGCTTGTCATACGGGATCAAAAAGTTGTTTTTATAAAAAAATTGAGTTAGAAACAAGTGATATAAAAGAACAAAAAGCAGATATCAAAACCCGCTCTTATAACTTTTCAGATGAGCTTTATCATACTATCTTAGATAGAAAGCTAAATGGCGATCCAAAAATATCTTATGTGGCAAAGCTTTTTAACAAAGGTGAAAATTATTTTTTAAAGAAAATTTGCGAAGAAGCAAGCGAGTTAGCATTTGCATGCAAAGATCTTAGCAAGGCTCAAAAATACTTTAAATTTAATCTTGAAAAATTTGGAGAGCATAGTGATGATCCAAAATATGATGTTATTTACGAATGTGCTGATTTGATATTTCATATTTATGTTGCTTTGGCAAATTATAACATTCATCCAGAACAAATTTATGCAGAGTTGCAAAAAAGATCCACAATTAGCGGTATAGAAGAAAAAAATAGTAGAAGCAATAAATGAAATTTCTAAATCAGATAAAAGAATTCTTTGTTTTTTATCTTGATCACTGGTATTGGATAGATTTTGCATCCATTGCTTGGATAGTAGTATTGCTTTTTTTGTTGATTTTATTTTCTATTACTATTTTTACCAAAGCACCTCTTGTGTCTATTTTTGTGCTAATGCTTTCTTTTTTGATTGCTATTTTTTCTATTTTTTATGTTAAGGATTATGTTGATAATATTGTTCGTAAAAGAGATACAAGCGTTGTTTTAACTAAAGAAATGAAATATTCTGATATATTGCTTGTGGATGTAAATTTAACAAATTTATCAAAACATAAATTTAAATATTGTTCTATAAAACTTAAATTTATAAAAGATGGAAAAAACTTTATACAAAATTTTATCTATAAATTTAATCCAATTTATACCACATCTCAAAAAATATCATCACCGCTTGATTTGAATGAAACTAGAAAAATTAATTTTTTGATAAAAGATTTTGGATATAAACCAAGTTATAAAATAATGGCAGATTCGGAGTGTTTTTAATGAGTTACTTTACTATATGGCATATTGCGGTGCTGATTTGTGCTATTTTGATATTTATTCTTATTTTATTATTAATGTATCTAAATAAAGACAAAATAAAAAATTTTTATGTCCTTATAGGACTTACCTTGTTGATAATCTCTATGGGTTCTTATACTATCATGATTTCACTAGATGATAAACTTAAAACAGCGGTTATTTCAGATGTTAGCACACAAAGGGTTTATATTAACGAAACCATAGTTTTCAAAGGCAATATCAGAAATACTAGTAAATATAATCTATCCAGATGCGATATTTACATTCAAATGAACTCTAGTCCCGGAAAATTACAAGATTTTAGCCGACATTTAACTAAGAAAAATGATTTTTTTAGCTTTTTGTATAAAAATGAAACAGAGGATTTAAAACCTGTAAAATCAAATGTGTCTGTAAATAATATCAAGCCTTTTGAAATTCGTAGTTTTAGTGCCGTGCTTTCATTTCCTCCTAATTTTACAGATCCTAAATTTTTTTATAAAGTTGATTGTAAATAAATTTATATTATTTATAAATTCAAATTTATTATTATTTTTCTATATAGTGTAAATTTAGTTATATATTATTGTATTATTTAATATTTTTTATTAAATATTAACCTAAATTTATAAAAAATTTATTTTATATTAAGCCTTATAGTGAGAAAATATAAAAATCTTAAAACTAAGGACAAATTAATGAAAAGTAAAGTTTTATGGGGCTTACTTTCTATTTTGGCTGCATGGTGTTTTGGCGTGCTTGCACTTCATAAAGGAGAAAGCATTAGTGCTATATGGATGGTTGTAGCAAGTGTGTGTATTTATATGATAGGATACCGCTTTTATGGTCGTTTTATAGCTTATAAGGTTTTAGGACTTGATGATAATCGCGCAACCCCTGCGGTAATTCACAATGATGGGCGTGATTTTGTTCCAACAAATAAATATGTTTTATTTGGTCATCATTTTGCTGCTATTGCAGGTGCTGGTCCATTAGTTGGCCCTGTTGTTGCCGCCCAAATGGGGTATTTGCCATCAATGATATGGTTACTCGTTGGCGTTGTGATAGCCGGTGCGGTTCATGATTTTGTCGTGCTTTTCATCTCAGTTAGAAGAAATGGAAAAAGCTTAGGTGAAATGATAAAAGAGGAAATGGGCACGGTAACCGGAGCTATTGCAATGATAGGAATTTTCTTTATAATGCTAATTATCGTAGCAATTCTTGCTATGGTTGTTGTAAATGCTTTGGCAAATTCTCCGTGGGGATTTTTTACTATTGCCATGACAATCCCAATAGCAATTTTTATGGGGCTTTATATGAGGTTTATTAGACCAGGTAGAGTTATAGAAGCTTCAATAATTGGTTTTGTGCTTTTAATCTTAGTGCTAATTTATGGAAATCATGTAGCAGCAGATCCGGTACTAGCGGCTTATTTTAGTTTTTCAAAAACCAGCTTAGCATGGATAATTATAGCTTATGGTTTTATAGCTTCTGTTCTTCCTGTTTGGTTTTTACTTGCTCCAAGGGATTATCTTTCAACTTTTCTTAAAATAGGTGTTATTGCTGGTATGGCTGTTGCTATTTTAATTGTAGCGCCTGATCTTAAAATGCCTGCAATTACAGAATTTACAAACGGAACAGGACCGGTTTTTGCTGGAAAACTTTTTCCATTTTTATTTGTAACTATTGCTTGCGGAGCAATTTCAGGATTTCACGCATTGATTTCAAGTGGAACAACTCCAAAAATGGTTGAAAAAGAGGGTCAAACTCTATTTATAGGATATGGCTCAATGCTAATGGAGAGTATGGTTGGAATTATGGCATTAATTGCAGCTTGCATATTAACTCCTGAAATTTACTTTGCTATCAATACTCCGGTTTCTCTTTTGGGAGCTACATCAACAAGTGCAGCTGAGTATATAAACACAACTCTTGCGAGCTTAGCACAAATTGGCTTTCATATCACTCCAGAAGAAATTGATACTCTTGCAAAAAATATAGGCGAGAATACAATTTTAAGCAGAACCGGCGGTGCTCCAACATTTGCTATAGGATTAACAATGCTTTTGCACGAAATTATGGGCGGGGAAGCTATGATGGGATTTTGGTATCACTTTGCGATACTATTTGAAGCCCTATTTATATTAACAGCTGTTGATGCAGGGACAAGAACAGGTAGATTTATGGTGCAAGATATCTTAGGAAATGTCTACAAACCAATGGCTGATACTTCAAATATGTTTTATGGAATAATTGCTACTTTAATTTGTGTAATTGGATGGGGATACCTACTTTACGCAGGAGTTACTGATCCAATGGGTGGAATTTATACATTATGGCCACTTTTTGGTGCTTCAAATCAAATGCTTGCTGGTATGGCTCTACTTTTAGCAACTGTTATTATCTATAAAATGGGTAAATCCCAATATGCTTGGACAACAATAATACCTGCTATTTGGGTTTTGATAACTACAATGTATGCAGCCATTCAAAAGCTTCTACCAGCAAATGGGGATAAAATTCACGATGCAGTTAGTCATGTAGCAGCAGCTCAAAATGCAGCAGCTAAGCTACCGACATTAGGCGATCCATTGGTAATTGCAAAAACTGAAGCAATTATTAGAAATAACATTGTTGATGCTGTGCTTTGCGGTTTATTTATGTTTGTAACTGTTGTTGTGATAATACAAACATTTAGAATTTGTAAAAAAATAAAAGATGGTAATAACACAGAATATCCACTTAGAGAAAGTGAGTATATAAATGCAAGTAAATTTAGTGTGGAGTAAGATAAAAAATGGTTATAAAAATTTAGATAAAGCTTTGTATCCATTAATAGGTCTTCCAAGCTATGAAAAATACTTAGAGCATTTTAAAAAGCATCACCCTGATAAAACTCCTCTTTCCAGAGGGGAGTTTATCAGACAAGCACAGCTTGATAGATCTAAAAATGTAAAATGCTGATAAGCTTTTAATAAGCATAGGTTATGCTTTACATAAATTTAAGCTTTCAGTATAAATTTTGTTTATAGAAGTGTAATATTTCTAAATAAGAGAATTTGATAGTTTTATAAATTTTCTTATTTGATTAAATTTATAATATGCAATATAGTTTTATTAAATTTAGTAAATATTTTTTAGTATCTTAAAGTTGATTTTTTAATATTATATAGTTAATGCAATATTAAAACGATATATTATATAATCTAAAATTAATTAATTTTAAGGTAAATATAATGAAAAAAGTAATTTTATCGTGCATTTGTGCTTCTATGCTTTTTTGTGAAAATGCCGAAGAGCTTTATAAAAAAGCATTAGAATTTGAACAAAATGGCGATTTCAAAAGTGCTATGAAATATTACAAGATGAGTGCTAATCAAAGTTTAGAATTTGAAAATAAACTTCAAAAAGATATCACTTATGAAGAGCCAATAATTCAAACCAAAACATCTTCTAGAAAAAGCTTATCCAATAATACTTTGGAAAATACTTTAGGTATTAGAATATTTAAGCCTAATTATTTTGTATACGCATATGATTTTAGTGATAAAAATGATAGAAAAGATGGTGAAGCTAAATTTCAGATAAGCTTTCAAAAGCCTATTTCTTATGATTTGCTTGGTTTGGATGAGACTATTAGTGTTGCTTATTCACAGCAATCTTTTTGGCAAGTTGAAAAAGATTCATCTCCTTTTAGAGAAAGCAATTATGAGCCTGAAATGTTTATAACTATACCAGATAATTTTACAAATTATGGTTTTATAGATTGGGTTCGCTTTGGGATAAATCATCAATCAAATGGAGAAGATGGCGTAGAATCTAGATCTTGGAATAGAGCGTATGTAGCTACTAAACTTACATTTGGTAATTTAAGCATAATACCTAGGGCTTGGTATTCATTTAATCCCGATAAATATAATGACGACATAAGTAGTTATATGGGTTATGGCGATATAGAATTTGTTTATGATTTATATGGCCACAAACTTGCTGCGATGCTAAGAAATAATTTAAATTTCCATGATAATCGTGGTGCGGTAGAACTTTCATGGTATTTCCCTTTATTTAACGATATTTATGGATATTTACAATACTTTAATGGATATGGAGAAAGTCTGATTGATTACAATAGACAAGTAAATAAAGTTGGGCTTGGTATAGCTATTTTAAAATAAATTAAATTATATAAGATATAAACCTTGATATTTGGCTTTATCAAGGTTTATAAGTTTTTAAGCAGCTGGATAAACAGAAACTTTTTTTCTAGTTTTGTCTTTTCTTTCAAATTTAACAAAACCATCAATCAAAGCAAATATAGTATGGTCTTTGCCTATACCTACATTGCTGCCTGGATGAGTTGCTGTTCCTCTTTGGCGTATAATTATATTTCCAGCACGAACAAATTCGCCACCGAATTTTTTTACACCTAAGCGGCGGCCGATAGAATCGCGGTTATTTTGAGTTGAACTCTGACCTTTTTTATGTGCCATTTTATCTCCTTAGGCTTTTATGCTTGTAACTTTTACGCGAGTAAATTGTCTTCTAAAACCGCGTTTTAGTTTTGAGTCTTTTCTTCTGCGTTTTTTATAGATAACGACTTTTTTATCTTTACCTAAATTAATCACTTCTAAGACAACTTTTGCACCCTCAACAAATGGTGCACCTACCTTTAAACTACCATCATTTACAGCTAAAACATCTGTAACTTCGATAGTATCTTTCTTCTCAGCTTCAAATCTATCAAGGTTAAGATAATCACCCTCACTAACCTTATACTGTTTGCCGCTGTGTTTGATAATAGCATACATCAAACTATCCTTTAAATTTTGGTAAGACCAAAAAGCACTTTTTATATTTAAAAAGATTTATGGGGCTTTTTTGGTTGGAAACTTTTATTGTAGTTAAAAAATACTTAAAATATCGTAAAACTATCCTATAAAAATGTAGGATAGTTTTTAAAGACATTAAAATATTAGAAACTAAAATCTGGTTGTGGTGTTTTTTGGGTACTAGCTGGAAACATAGGATAGGTTACTTGTGGCATTTCACCAGTTAGTGATTCTAAAAATGTTTTTATACTTTTTGTTTCCTCATCTGTTATTTCGATTCCAAGTTGAAGACTTCCCATTGTTTTTATCGCCTCTTCTATGCTCCAAATTGCACCATTGTGAAAATATGGTGCTGTCAATGTGATATTTCTAAGAGTTGGTGTTTTAACCATTCCGTTTACATCACCTTTAAAATCACCAAGATTAGCAAATTTGTATTTTTTAGCAAGGTCAAAAGTTTGCATACTTCCACCTAAATTTATACCATTATGACAAGTTGCACAGCCTTTATCTATAAATAGTTTTAATCCATCTTGTTCCGCTTTGCTTAGTGCTTTTTTATCGCCTCTTAAAAACTTATCATATCTTGAGGGAGTTATAAGTGTTCTTTCAAACATAGCTATAGAATCTGCAATATTATCAAATGTAACGCCTTCTTTTCCATATATTTTTTTAAACTCATCAACATATTGCGGTAATGAAGCAATTTTTTCAACAGCCAAATTAGCTGGAGTTGCCATTTCAACAGGATTTTCAATAGGACCTTTGGCTTGATCTGCTAAAGTTGAAGATCTTCCATCCCAAAATTGTGTTGTATTAAAAATAGAGTTATATACAGTTGGAGAGTTAAGATGATGTGGATTTTCTTTCCATCCATGCCCAACTGCCGCACTTACACCGTCTGTTCCACCAAGACCTAAGTTATGACAGGTGTTACAGCTTATAATTCCACTTTTTGAAAGCCTAGGTTCAAAATATAATTTTTTACCAAGCTCTGCTTTTTCTTTCGTAAATTTACCTGATTTTATACCGATATTTTTAAGTGCATCATCAATTTCTTTTTGTGATTGAGGAAGTGGTTCCAAACCGAAATCTTTCGCACTTTGTATTAAGTCTGTGGCAAATGTAGAGCTTACAATTAGCATTGAAGCAACGATAGAAAAAAATTTCATTTTTACTCCTTAAAATATTAAATTAAATTTTTATTTTACAATAAAATTTATTAAATAAATGTAAAATAGTTGCAGCAATGTTGGTTAAATGTGTTTATAAATTTAAAATTACATTATTTAAAGA
The DNA here is from genome assembly GCF_008245005.1 of Campylobacter sputorum subsp. sputorum. Lineage (NCBI taxonomy): Bacteria > Pseudomonadati > Campylobacterota > Epsilonproteobacteria > Campylobacterales > Campylobacteraceae > Campylobacter > Campylobacter sputorum. The sequence goes on from NZ_CP043427.1 coordinate 290,633, forward strand.
TATATATTGTTATAATAGTTTTTAAATTTCATAATTTTAAAGTTTGCAAATGGCTGATGACGAAAAAACAGAAGAACCCACCTCCAAAAAGATTGAAGACGCTAGAAAAGAAGGAAATGTCCCAAAAAGTCAAGATTTATCAGGCTTTATAACACTTCTTGTTGCACTTGTTTTGGTTTTTGTGATGATTCCATTTATTGGCAAACAGCTTATTTTTTTATATCATTATTATCAAGGTTTAATTGGATTAGAATTTACAAAAGAGCTAGTTTATCAAATAGTTATAACATCAATTTTAAGAACACTAATGATGGTACTTCCGATAACTATAAGCGTTGCTATAGCTGGAGTTATAGGAAATGTTATGCAATTTGGTTTTATATTTACAACAAAACCACTTGAGTTTAATTTAAATAAAATAAATCCATTAAGCGGCTTAAAAAAACTCTTTTCTCTTAAAAAACTTATTGAGAGTGCAAAAATTATCTTAAAAGTTAGTCTGGTTTTTATAATAGCATTTTATTTTTTACTATCTTTTGTAAAAGAGTTACCACAAACTCTACTTTTTACAATGTTTTCGCAACTGCTGTGGTTAAGGGGAAAAATTATGATATTAGCAGCAGTTATGCTAATGCTTTTTTTGGTAATTTCTCTTTTAGATATTTTGCTTGTTAGATTTCAATACTTTAAAGGTCTTAGAATGAGTAAACAAGAAATAAAAGATGAATACAAACAGATGGAGGGAGATCCTCAAATAAAAGGCAAAATCAGAAGTTTGCAACGACAAATGGCACAGCGTAGAATGATGCAAAATATTCCAGTTGCCGATGTTGTTATAACTAACCCGACGCACTATGCAGTTGCACTAAGATATGACAAAACAAAGGAAAATGCTCCAATCGTGCTAGCAAAAGGCGTTGATCATTTGGCTCTTAAAATAAGGGCCATCGCAACCGAGCATCAAATTCCTATAATAGAAAATCCGCCTCTTGCAAGAGAATTGTATAAAGTTTGTGATATAGACGACGAAATCCCTGCTAATTTATATAGGGCAGTTGCCGAAGTTCTTAGTTTTGTATATACAAGCAATAAAGCTAAATTTAAAAATAGACTATGATTAGGCTATTTTTGCACATTTTCAATACTATCTAAAACTGATTTTTGTGTTTTAACATCGTTTTTATTTACTTTAAAATAAATTTTTACAGATTTAGAATTAGCATTTTTAAGAACATTTTTTGTAGATGTATGTGCTGAAAAAGTTAGTATTTTTGGGTCTATTCCATTTTGTGATAAAAGTTTAGTTACATTATAAGCTCTTTGTGAAGCTAGTTTAAAATTTTCCAAATCATCACTATAATCATCTGCATAACCACGCACTTCTACATTTACTTGCGGGGGTAATTTTTTAATACTAAGAGATACTATTTTTATAAAATTTATTATATCTGGATCATTGATATCAGAACTTCTTGGGAGAAATTTTATTGAAGCAGGAAAATCAAGAGCAACTTGTGACTCTTTTTGATCTAATAGCGACATCAGCTCTTCGCCTACTTCTGATTCTGCGTTTGCAGATGAGTTTTTGCCACTTAAACTATCTTTATTTGCATTTTCAGTTCCGCCAGATTTTTGCCCTTTTAATGCAACAGTTTTTGGATGATCAAAAATTTTTATAAACTCAGTTTGCAAAGCTTCTGTTTTGCTTTTGCTTGAATCAGAAATAGCCCAAAGTGCAATAAATAAAGCCAACAGTAGGGATAAAAAGTCTGCATATGGAACTGCCCATTTTTCTCCAGCTGGACACTCTTGAGGTTTTTTCTTTTTTGCCATTTTTATCCTTAACTAAATTGCGAAACTCTAGGTTCACCTTGAGGCAAGTAGTTAAATAGTTTTGCTTCTAAATTTCTAGGATTTGCTCCTTCTGAAATTCCAACAATTGCTTCTATTATGATTATTTTTTGTTTTATTAAATCTTTTGCATTTGATGCCATTTTTGTTCCAAATGGTATAAAAAATGCATAAGCACCCATAATCCCAGTAACTGTTGCTGTAAATGCACCAGCAATACCGGCAGCCATAGCAGCAGGATCAGAAAGTAACCCAAGAGCTAGCATAAGACCCATAACAGCACCAACTAGACCAAAAGTCGGGCAACTCTCTCCAGCTCTCATCCAATAATGACTACATTCATGATAATACTCTTCAACTGATTCTAGTTGTAGTTCTAAATTTTCTTTTATTTCATCTATTGGTTGCCCATCTATCATCATCATCATACCGTCTTTTAAAAAAAGATCTTCTATATCATTTGTTTTTGATTCTAATGCTAAAATACCATCTTTTCTAGCTATTGTTGAATACTCAACCATCATGGATATAGTTTGAGCAAAGTTTACATTAGCGCCTTTAAATACTAATTTTAATTCTTTAAAAGCAGCTTTTACATATCTTTTATGCGTAGCTGTAACAGAAGCAAACATAGCTGTTGGTATAACTATCAAAAATGAGGATAGGTGTATAACATGGAGAGGATTTCCGCCTTCAAGTATATCTCCAACTGATATACTTGTGATTGCTAAAACTAGACCTAGTAAAGTAGATAAATCCATTTAATCTCCATTAAATAATTATTTTGCAATTATACTTCAAATTTCTTAAAAATCGCATTAAATTTATTATTTTAAATCTCCCCAGTTGTCTGCTATGCTTAAACTGGTTTTTAGCGGAACATTTAGTTTTATTATATTTTGCATTATATTTTGAGTTTTTAGGGCAAATTCATCTATAAGTTCATTTTTTACCTCAAAAACTAATTCATCGTGAATTTGAAGCAGCATTTTTATATCCTTATTTAGATATTTTGAAATTTCAAACATAGCAAGTTTTATGATATCAGCCGCACTTCCTTGAAATTTAGTATTTACCGCCTCTCTTTCGTAAGCAGCAAGTTGCATAGGTGTTGCTTTTGAAAAATCAAAATACCTCTTTCTACCAAGTAAAGTTGTGGTAAAACCACTATTTTTAGTATCATTTTTAATATTTTCTAAAAAATCTTTTATAGTTGAAAATGCTTGAAAGTATTTTTCTATATACTCTTTTGCTTCACTTTTTGAGATATTTACTTGATTTGCGAGTTTGTTTGAGCCCATTCCATAGATAAGTCCGAAATTTATACTTTTTGCTATAGCTCTATACTCCCCATCACTGCTTCCAAATATACTAATAGCCGTTCTTGAGTGTATATCTTCATCATTTTTAAAAGCTTCTAAAAGTGCGGGATCTTTACTAAAATGTGCAAGAAGTCTTAGCTCTATTTGCGAATAATCAAGCGAAATTAGCTTATATTCACTGCTAGCTTCAAATACTTCTCTCATCTGTTTTGCTAAACTTCCCCTTGCCGGTATATTTTGTAAATTTGGATTTTTACTTGAAAGTCTGCCTGTTGCTGTGCCTGTTTGGATAAAATTTGTAAAAACTTTATTATCTTTATCTTTCATAGCTAGGCTAAAAAGAGGCTCGCAATATGTGCTTTGCAGTTTGTAAAGTTCTCTGTATGAGAGAATTTTTTCTATTACAGGGTGCTCTTTTAGAAGTGAGTTTAATACATTTTCATTTGTGCTATAACCGGTTTTTGTCTTTTTACCGGTTGGTAATTTTAGTTTTTCAAAAAGCACTTCGCCAAGTTGTTTTGGTGAGTTTATGTTAAATTTTTCTCCACTCATTTCATAAATTTCATCAGTTAGAGTTTTTAAATTTTTTTCATTTGAGCTAATTAGTTCTTTTAATTTTTCTAAATTTAACTTTATGCCGTTATTTTCCATATCTAAAAGCACTTTTATAAATGGAAATTCCAAATTACAAGCCAAACTAAAAAGATTTTCATCAAGAGAATTTTTTAGCGTATTAAAAAATTTCAGTGTTATCCAAGCATCTTCGCTTGCATATTTTAAAGCACTTTGAACATCTACGCTTGCAAAATTTTCACCCTTTTTAACAACTTCTTCAAATTTGATAGTATCATAATCATAGAGTCTTTTTGCAAGATTATCCATACCAACGCTAAGTTCAGGGTTATCTAGCCAAGCTAATATCATAGTATCAGCATATTTTTGTGGTAAATTTACACCAAGACAATTTTTTACAATATTAAAATCATATTTCAAATTTTGACCTATAACATAACCTTTGAAAATCTGTTCTACTGCCCATTTAGCAGCTTTTAAACTAACTTGTTTTGGTGCTCCTAAGTATTTGTGAGCTAGTGGCACATAGTAACTTTTTGTATCATTAAAACAAAATGAAAAACCCACAATGTCCGCATTTTTGCTATCAATGCTCGTTGTTTCTGTATCAAAACTTATGAGAGTATCTTCGTTTATATCATAAAGCAGTTCATTTAATGTTTCTTCATCAAGTATCAAAACTGGCTCAAAACTTGAAATAACTTTATCTGTTTTTGTTTGTAAATTTGAAAGAATACGATTTAATGAGTAATCCTTTAAAATATCCATAACATTTAAAAGTGGATTTGACTTAGGAAACTCGGCTTTTTTTATATCTGGAATTTCCAAATCATCATATAAAGATGCTAATTTTTTGCTAATAAACGCATTTTCCTTGCCTTCAATCAAAAGATTTCTAGTTCTTTCATTTCTTATAAGACTTAAATTTGAGTAAATTTCTTCTAAATTTTTAAACTCATCTAATAGTTTTTTTGCACCTTTTTCTCCTATGCCTTTAATTCCTGGTATATTATCCGCACTATCGCCACAAATCGCCAAAAAGTCTATCATCTGCTGAGGATAAACTCCGTATTTTTCAAAGCAACCATTTCTATCGTAAAGCTCTTTTTTTGCGGCTGAATATATGCTAACATTATCTGATATTAGTTGATAAAGATCTTTATCGTGAGTTACTATATTTATTTGCATATCATTTTTAAATTTTTTTACAACGCTTGCTATTATATCATCTGCTTCATACCCTTCTTTGCTAAGACTATAAAGCCCCATTTTTTCTATCATATCTATGCAAACCACAAGCTGCTCTTTTAAGTCATCTGGCGGACTTATTCTATTCATTTTATAGTTTGGATCAATATCGCTTCTAAATGTTTTTCCTTTGCTATCAAGTGCAAAAATTATATAATCGCTTCTAAATTCATCCTTTAAATTCATTATGAAATTTGCAAAACCATTTACCATGCCGCTTGGTTTACCATCTTTTGATTTTAGCGAAGTCATAGCATAATAAAGTCTGAAAAAAAATCCAAATGTATCAACTATTGTTAAAGTTTTCATCGCACTCTCCTAAATTTTTCTATATTTTTTACAAAAGCTGCAAAGCTTAGAGTTATGTAAGCTTATCCCAAGCCCCATCAAAGTAATTACGCCAAGATAAGTTGTAAGCATATCTAGTAAAAAATAAAACACAAGTTCTTTTCCTTGCATCTCAACTTTAGATGAAAAATATGTAGATATGCAAACTGCTATTATAAAAACCCCAATGTGCTTTAGTTTTTTTGGTACTTTTATGAAAAAACTCAATATAAAAAATGGCAAAAGACAAATCACGCCTCTTAACATCGTGCTTATGAAAAGATAAACTGCTATCATTATTTTGCCCTTTAACTCGTAACTTAGATACTCTCCTGTATAAGAATGGGTCTTTTTGTAGTTTTTAGCTAAGTCTTTTGGAGAGCCAGTTGCTATTACTTTTCCGCCACCACTTCCGCCTTCTGGCCCCATATCTATGAGATAATCGCAATTTTTTATGATATCCATATTGTGTTCTATTACAAAAACCGAATTTCCAAGATCAACTAAATGCTGTAAAACTTTTGTAAGTTTGTCAATATCGGCAAAATGAAGTCCAGTTGTTGGTTCGTCTAATATATAAAGAGTATTTCCCGTATCGCTTCTACTTAATTCTTTTGCTAATTTTATCCTTTGGGCTTCTCCACCACTTAATGTTGTTGCATTTTGCCCAAGAGTTATATATCCAAGTCCAACATCTTGTAAAGTGTGCAATATAGAGTTTATTTTTGGCACAGCCTTAAAAAACTCCAACGCTTCATCAACGCTCATATTTAGCACATCTGAAATGTTTTTACCTTTATATAAAATTTCTAGTGTTTGAGCATTATATCTAGAGCCATTGCAAGCGTCACAAACCACCGTAATATCTGGTAAAAAGTGCATTTCTATTTTTATTTCGCCATCACCCCCACATTTTTCACATCTTCCGCCTTTTACATTAAAACTAAATCTACCTATCTTGTATCCTCGAAGTTTGGCTTCTTTTGTAGAAGCAAAGAGATTTCTTATCTCATCCATTACGCCTGTATATGTTGCTGGATTACTTCTAGGGGTTCTGCCAATTGGGCTTTGATCAAGATAAATTACTTTATCTAGTTTTTCAAGTCCATTTATGATAACACCTTTTATTTTTTTTATTTTCTTAGCGTGATTTAGTTGTTCTAGTGCGTTAGGAAGAAGAGTTTGTAGTATAAGAGAACTTTTTCCACTTCCGCTAACGCCTGTAATTCCTACTAAATTTCTAAGTGGAAATTTGGTGCTTAAATTTGAAATATTATTTATATTTACATTTTTTATTTCTAAGAAGTCATCTTGTTTTCTGTTTTTATAATAATCTATACTTTTCTCGCCATTTAGATACTGTGCGGTTTGTGTGCCTGATTTTAGTAAAGATGTCACATCTCCACTAAATACAACATTTCCTCCATGCATTCCAGCTCCTGGTCCTATATCAACTACAAAGTCCGCTTCTTCTATCGTTTTTTTATCATGTTCTACAACTATAACCGAGTTTCCTTTTTCTTGCAGACTTCTAAGAGTTGCTATGAGTTTTGCCGTATCTCTTTCGTGAAGCCCGATACTAGGCTCATCTAAGACATACATTACTCCACTTAAACCACTTCCTATTTGAGAAGCTATCCTTATCCTTTGGGCTTCTCCTCCGCTTATTGTTCTAGCGTCTCGCCCTAAACTTAGATATCCAAGACCAACATTTTTAAGAAAATAAAGTCTTGCGTTAATTTCGTTTAGTATAGGTATAGCTATCATTTTTTCTTGCTCATTTAGATAACTAAAATTTTTTTCATCGCTAAAAAAATCTACACATTTTTCTATGCTCATATCCAAGATATCGCCAATTCCTTTTCCCGCTACTTTGACACTCAAGCTTTCTGGCTTTAGTCTATGTCCGTTACAATCAGGGCAAATTTTCTCGCTCATGAAATTTTCTAAATCTTTATGATCTTTTAAAATATCATATGCCATCTTTACAACGCCTTCAAATTTACGCGTTAGTTTGTGCCTTTTCCATAAAAAGTTGATATCTTTGACGCTTCCATAAAGTAGAAGTTTTTGATCATCTTGGCTTAATTCGCAGTAAGGAACATTTGTTTTTATACCCATTTGTTCGCAAAATGCTTGCAAAAATTTAGCATAATAGCTTTTAAAAAAACCATGCATTATTTTTATAGCTCCGCCCGATATAGTTGCATTTTCGTTTATAATTTTTGTTAAATCTAGGCTAAATTTTATCCCAAGACCATCACAACTTTCGCATGCTCCTTTTGGTGAATTAAAACTAAAAGATAGCGGTTCAAGTGGTTTAAATGAAATTTTACAATCAAAACAAGCCATATGCTCACTAAAATGAATGTGGGAATTTTTTATATCAAGCTCTTTTGCGTTTGCTATTTCAATCTCAACTTCACCAAAACTCTCATGAAGTGCTTTTTCTACATCGTCTGCTATCCTAGCTGAGTTTTCTTTGCTTACTCCAACTCTATCAATGATAATAGAAATAGAGTGTTTTTTGGTTTTACTAAGCTCTATCTCTTCATCTAGGCGAACCGTAACTCCATCAATTATCGCTCTAACAAAACCTTTGTTTCTCATATTTTCTATAATATCTGCAAAAGTTCCTTTTTTTTCACGAACTATTGGGGAGATAATGGAAATTTTTGCTCCATATGGTAGTTTTAAAATTTCATTTATGATATCACTTGCACTCATTTTTGATATCGGTTTGCCGCATTTATGGCAGTGCTGAATGCCAACTCTTGCATATAATAAACGCATATAATCATAAATTTCAGTTATAGTTCCAACGGTTGAGCGAGGATTTTTAGATGTTGTTTTTTGATCTATTGCTATTGCCGGAGTTAAGCCTTCTATTTTAACTACATCTGGTTTTGCAATGCGGTCTAAAAATTGTCTTGCATATGAACTTAAACTTTCTAAATACCTTCTTTGACCCTCAGCATATAGCGTATCAAATGCAAGTGTGCTTTTACCACTTCCACTAAGTCCTGTAAAAACTACAAGTTTATTTTTAGGAATTTTTAAATTTATATTTTTTAGATTGTGTTGTTTAGCGCCAATTACATTTATAATATCATTCATCTTTTTTCCTAGCTTTAAATCAAAATTAATCTTTAATTATATGAAAAAAAGCATAACATATGTTTAAATTTATAAACTTATATTGGAAATTGATATATAATTTTGCGAAAATTTAAAGGAGAGAGATGAAATATTTAAAACAAATTATGATTATTTTAGGTATATCTTTTTTGGCTGAAATGCTAAGCTATGATTTGCCAGGAAATATACCAAGTAGTATTTATGGGCTTGTTATTATGTTTTTTGCACTTTATTTTAAGGTAATAAAAGTTCATCAAATAAGAGAAAGTGCGGTGTTTTTTATCGAAATTATGCCAATAATTTTTATACCAGCTGGAGTTGGACTTATAAATTCACAAAATGAAATTTTAAAAAATTTCTTCCCAATTATTGCTATAACTTTTATTAGCACTATTGTGGTTATGCTTGCAAGTGCGTTTATGACACAGATTATCTGCAATGTTACTAAAAAAGATAAAGAAGATAATCTATGAGAGAAGTTTTTTTAAATTCTGCGTTTTTTGGTGTATTTTTGTGCTTATTTACACATCAAATCGGTCTTTTGATAAAAAGAAAATTTAAATTTGCTATATTAAATCCACTTTTAATAGCGATAATTTTGTGTATATTATGTTTGTATCTTTTTGATATGCCTTATGAGAAATTTAACGCAAGTGCGAAGCATATCAGCTTTTTTCTAACTCCGGCTACCATTTGTCTTGCAGTTCCACTTTATGAGCAACTTGAATTATTAAAACATAACTATGTTGCAATATTAATTGGGCTTGTAAGCGGTGTATTTTTTGGATTATTAAGTATTTTTGCATTAAGCATACTTTTAGGGTTAGATTATCAAATGTATGTAACAATGCTACCAAAATCTGTAACAACGCCAATTGGCATAGGTATATCTCATCAATTAGGCGGTGTAGTTACTATAACTGTTGGTGTTATATTAATAACAGGTATTTTTGGTAGTGTTATAGCAGATAGTTTATTTAAAATTTTTAAAATAAAAAATAAAATAGCAAAAGGCATTTCGCTTGGTTGTGCATCTCATGTTATGGGAACTGCCAAAGCTATAGAGTATGGCGACATAGAAGGTGCGATGGCATCTTTGTCGATTGCAGTAAGTGGGCTTTTAACAGTTGTAGGTGCGTCTATATTTGCTAGATTTTTTTAAGATTAAAGGATAAATAGTGATAATATCTATAGGAAGACAAACGGGAAGTGGCGGTAGAGAGATAGCTTATAAGCTTTCAAATGAGTTAAATTTTACATATCTAAATAAAGAAAAATTACTTCAAAAAGCCAAAGATTTCGGTTATTTTGAAGAGATGAATAGACTTTATAAGGAAAAACCGGTAAATTCGCTTTTGCAAGCAATTGTAAAAAATGAAGTTGCTCTAGAAAAAAAAGATAATATAAGAAAAATTTACAACGAGCTTACAAAAGATGGGGATTATATCATTGTTGGTAGATGTGCTAATTATTTTTTAAGGCAAAATAGTGATTTTTTGTCTGTATTTTTACACGCTAGTGCCGAGTTTAAGACTAAAAGGATTATGCAGCAAGAAAATTTAAATAAACAAAATGCACTAGAATATATGGAGCTAGAAGACACAAATAGAGAGTCATTTCACAACTACTATACAAATGAAAAATGGGGAGATAGTATTTATTATGATTTATGCATAGATACATCTAAATTTGGTATAGAAAAAACGATAAAATTTATAATAAATGCTATAAAAAATTTATAAATTTATCCAAATAAAACCTCTTTAAGAGTTAATAAAAACATAGAAACATAAAGGACTAAAAGCCACATTTTTTGAGTAGATTTCTCTATTTTGTGGCTTGTTGTAGTTCCAAAATATACCCCTACAAGACTACCAAGCCCTAAAAGTGTTCCAGCTATATAATTTACATGTCCATTTATGGCAAGAGAGATAAATCCACTTACTGCACTAAAAATAACAAAAAATAACCCCATAGAAACTGCTTTTTTGATATCAACGCCAAAAAATCCAACCAAAATAGGCGTTAAGAAAAGTGCCCCGCCAATGCCCATACTTATCGCAAATGCTCCTATGCAAAAGCCTATTATAAAAAGTATAAAATTTGATGGATTTTTTGGGCTATAGTTTAAATTTGATTTAAAAAATTTTAAAATAGCTATAAGAAGTGCTAAAAGTAAGCCAACTTCAAGGACTTTTGAACTAACTGCTGAGACTATAAAACCACTAAATCCAGCTCCTACAAAGCCACCAAGTCCTACGAAAATTCCTTCATCAACTTTGAGTTTGCCTTTTTTGTAATTAACATAAGAGCCAAAAGTTGAACTAAAAAGCATTTGAAGTATTGAAATTCCAACAGCTGTTTTTATGTCATATCCCATGCTCATAACAAGTGGAACTACAATAGTTCCCCCACCTATGCCAAAAAATCCGCCACAAAAACCAGCAAACACACCAAAAATGATTAAAAGAATGATTTCCATCGTGTCAACACAACTTTATTTTAAATTTTTATTCTTTTTATTTTATCGATATTTTTGTTAAGAGATGGTAAAATTGCTTTACTAAATAATTCATTTTTTTGTATAAACTTGGAGTTATATGCTTTTATTAGAACCTTTGATATATTATGAAGAAATTTTAAAAATTTATAAAAATAGCTTTTTAGCAGAAGATAATTTGCAAGTTATCATAGGCGTTAATTGCTCTTATGTAAGTGGCGAAAATGTAGATGAATTGCGAGATATTTTTAACTCTTGTAAATCAAATAAAATCGCTCCTTTTGCTGGACTTTTTGGTGTAATGAGTTATGATATAGTAAAAACTATAGAAAGCATTGGCGATAAAAAAGATAGTTACTATGAATTTCCAAATTTTTATTATGCAAATGCAAATTCATACATTCACTACGATAAAATGAGTAAAATTTATACATTTTATGGTGATTTAAACCTAGAAAATTTGCTTTTAAATGTAGAAGAAAAAATTGTAAAAAACAAATATAAATTTAAAATTTTAACAGATTATGATAGTGAAAAAAAACATTTTTTTGATATGGTAAAAAAAGCAAAAACTTATATAGAAAATGGCGATGTTTTTCAAGTTGTTTTAGGAGAAATTTTAAAAGTAAAAACAGATTTATCAAGCTTGGAATTTTATAAAAAACTAAAAGCAAACAACAAAAGCCCGTATATGTTTCATTTTCCTACAATTTATGGCGATGTGGTCGGAAGCAGTCCGGAGCTCGTTTTTGAGATAAAAGATGATAATATTTTTGTAGCTCCAATTGCAGGAACAAGAAAAAGAGGCGAAAACTACGAAAAAGATATGGTTTTAAAGAGCGATTTACTATGCGATGAAAAAGAATTAGCAGAGCATAAAATGCTGATAGATTTAGCTAGAAATGATGTTGGGAAGCACTCAAAACCAGCATCTGTCAGAGTTGCAAAACCTATGGAAGTTGTGTTTTACGAAAGTGTAATGCATATAATTAGTGAAGTTTGGGGCAAAAAAGACAAAAATAGTGATAATTTTGATATTTTTAAAAGCATTTTTCCAGCCGGAACTCTTAGTGGAAGCCCAAAGATAAGGGCTATGCAAATCATTGATGAGTTAGAGTTAAAGCAGAGAAAAATTTATGGTGGCGGCATAGGTTTTTGGCATTTTAATGAAAATGTCCAAATGGCAATTTTGATAAGAAGTGCGATTTTTGTAGATGGCATTGCTTACATAGGAGCAGGTGCTGGCATAGTTTATGATAGCATTGAAGAAAATGAATATGCTGAAATTTGCAACAAAAGAAACTCGTGTTTGAAAGCTATAAAAGAGTTATGCAAGGAAGAAAAATGATACTTATAATTGATAATTACGATAGTTTTGTTTATAATATATATCAGTATATAAAACAGATGAGTAGCGATGATGTGATGTGTGTTAGAAATGATAAAATAACGCTTGATGAGATAAAAAATCTAAATCCAACTCATATCATTTTAAGCCCTGGACCAAAGCATCCAAAAGATAGTGGAATTTGTTTAGAAATTTTAAAATCAAATTTAAATATACCTATTTTGGGCGTTTGTCTTGGTCACCAAGCGATAGGTCTTGTTTTTGGTGGAGAAATTTCTAAGCTTAAAAAACCAATTCATGGAAAAACATCAAAGATAAAAGTTTATCAAAAAGGTGTGATATTTGATGGTCTAAGCGATGAATTTAGCGTTATGAGATATCACTCTTTGTATGTTAGTAAGATTCCAAAAGATTTTGAAATTTTAGCAAAAAGTTTGGATGATAATGTAATAATGGCTTTTAGACACAAAACAAAGCCTATTTTTGGAGTTCAGTTTCATCCAGAGAGTTATTTTAGTGAGTATGGCAAAAAAATCATAGAAAATTTTATAAAATATGACAAAAATTTAAAAGGAGAAAATATGACAAATTTCGCACCATATATGACAAAACTTCAAAAAGGCTATCCGCTTGATAGCTCTGATTATGAGGTTATTTGTAAAGCATTGAATGATAAAGATTATGACATTGTCCAGCTTGCAGGATTGCTTGTACTTATAAGCGAAAAAAGCCTTTATGCAGATAGTCTTGCAGCGTTAGTAAAAAATATATTAAAATACTCACTTACTTATAGTGATGATGGGGAATTTTTTGATATCGTTGGAACTGGTGGTGATAGACTAAAAACTATAAATATCTCTACAACTACGGCTTTTATACTTGCAGCTCTTGGGGTAAAAGTTTCAAAACACGGAAATAGAGCAGTTACAAGTAAAAGCGGAAGTAGCGATGCCCTTAGTGCTCTTAATATACCAATGAGTGGAAGTATAGAAGAAAATAGAAAACTTTTAGAGCAAAAAGGTTTGGCATTTTTTCACGCACCGCTTTTTCATAAAATCACAGCTGAGGTTAAAGAAGTAAGAGATAGGCTTAAAATCGGAACCGTTTTTAATATGCTAGGACCTCTTTTAAATCCAAATTTATCACTTCGTTATCAAATAGCAGGAAATTATCTTGAAGAGGTTAATGAACTTATGGCAAAAACTCTTATGAATTTAGGCAGAAAACACGCTCTTGTAGTTCATGGAATGGATGGAATGGATGAGATTACAATTTGCGATGAAACTTTAATCCACGAAGTAAAAGATGATAAAATCATAGAGTATAAGATCACACCGGAACAATTCGGTTTTAATAGAGCGTTTCATAAAGATGTTGAGGGCGGAACTGGCGAAGAAAATGGTAAAATTTTAGAAGCAACCTTAAAAGGCGAGATAAGTGGCGCTAAATTTGATATAGTTGTCTTAAATGCTATGTTTGGGATGTATTGTGCTGGTAAGGTTAAAACGCCAATGGATGCAAAAGAAATTATCTTAAAAGCTATAAAAGATGGCAAAGTTTGGGAGTTTTATCAAAACTATAAAAATGCAAAAAATTAAAATTTGTGGTATAAAAAGCGTTGATGAAGCCAGAGTTGTTTTAAGCTTTGATATATCTTATATCGGCGTTATATTTGCTAAAAGTAAGAGAAAAGTTGGCTTAGATCTTGCTATGGAAATTTCAAATTTAGTCCATAAAAACAAAATAAAAATAGTTGGTGTTTTTGCTGATATTAGCGAAGATGAAATTTTAGAAATTTCTAAAAAAGCAAATTTAGATGTAGTTCAAATTTATGGCGAAATTTCGCCAAATTTATATAAAAACTTACACTTAGAAAATATAGAAATTTGGAAAGTTTTTAGCGTTAGTAATGAACTTCCAAATTTAGAAAATGATTTTTATGATATGCCTCTTTTTGATTGCAAAGGTAAAAATATTGGTGGAAATGGAATTAGTTTTGATTGGAGTATTTTAAAAAATTTAAAAACCAAATTTGGCTTAGCAGGTGGCATAGGTGCTTATAATATCTCACTTGCAAGCTCATATAAGCCAGAAGTTATAGATATAAATAGTATGGTTGAAGATGAAAATGGCATAAAATCGGCTAAAAAAATATCTTTAACATTAAGCAATCTAATGGAAATAAAATAATTTTAAAAATATCTAAATACAAAATTTTAGCCCATTTTTGGGCTAAAATTTATTTTTTTTAGTAACTGGAATTTCTTTTCCATTAACTGTTATAAAAGCATCGACATCTGTAAAAAATACTTCTGTATCGCCATCTACTAGTCTTATACCATTTGCAGATGGTTGTCTTTCAAGTGTGAAAATTTTGCCGGCTGCGTCTGTAAATTTGGCAGTTTCATAATTATCTGTAGTATTTACTGTATATACTCCTCCGTTTTTATCAACAAAAACACTTACTTGGACATTATCAGCAATAACTACTGGATCGCCAGTAGGCTCGGATTTGTTTGTTGCACTACAACCAGCAAGTAAAGCAGCAAGACCAGTTGCTAAAAGTACATTTCTTAACATAACTAAACTCCTTGATTTTTAAATAAGTTGAAATAATTATATATATTTTTTGTAAATAATATTAAACTAAAAATAAATTAATAAGTTTAAAAAAGCCAAATTTAACGCAAATTTGATTATAATAAACTAATTTTACACACACAAGGCTTAGCATGGATAAAAAATCGTATTTTGGTGATTTTGGCGGGCAGTTTATACCAGAAACTGCTATGTTTGCACTTGAAGAGTTAGAAGAGGCTTATGAGAGCATTGCAAAAAGTAAAGAGTTCAAAGAAGAGTTGGATTATCTCTTAAAAGAATATGTTGGTCGCCCAACTCCGCTTTATCATGCAAAAAGATTAAGTGAGCATTATGGTCATGAAATTTATCTTAAAAGAGAAGACTTAAATCACACTGGTGCTCATAAAATCAATAACGCTTTGGGTCAAACACTACTTGCTAAAAAAATGGGGAAGAAAAAAGTAATTGCTGAAACTGGTGCCGGACAACACGGCGTTGCTACAGCTACAGCTGCGGCACTTCTTGGACTAAAATGTGATGTTTATATGGGTGAAGTTGATGCAAAAAGACAGGAATTAAATAAATTTAGAATGCACCTTTTGGGGGCTGATGTTGTAGAGATAAAAGATGGCTTAAAAACACTAAAAGAGGCCACAACGGCTGCCATTCAAGCTTGGGTAAATGAGATAGAGAATGTTTTTTATGTAATTGGTTCTGTTGTAGGTCCATATCCATATCCTATGATAGTTAAGGATTTTCAAAGAATTATCGGCGATGAAACCAAAATTCAACTAAAAGAAAAAAATATACAAGCAGATTATGTAATAGCTTGTGTTGGTGGCGGAAGTAACGCTATGGGTATTTTTACGGCTTTTATAGATGATAAAAATGTAAATTTAATAGGCGTTGAAGCAGGAGGACTTGGTGCAAATACTCCTTATCATGCCGCAACTATGACGAATGGAAGAGTTGGGATAATACATGGAATGAAAACTATGGTTTTGCAAGATGAATTTGGAAGAAATTTACCAGTTCATAGCATATCTGCTGGTCTTGATTATCCTGGAATTGGACCAGAGCATTCATATCTAAATAGCATAAAAAGAGCAAAATATGAAGCTATTAGCGATGATGAGTGTATAGAGGCTATAAAAATATCATCTAAGCTAGAGGGCATAATACCAGCTATAGAAAGTGCCCATGCTTTGGCTTATTTAGAAAAACTTTGTCCTACACTTACTAAAAAATCAACTATCGTTGTAAATGTCTCCGGTAGAGGCGATAAAGATGTAAATACTATAATGAATTACAAAAAAGGAACTATTTATGGATAAGATATCAAAAGCCTTTGAAAATAAAAAAGCAAATATCGGATATATCGTTGCTGGTTATCCAAATTTAGAATACACAAAAGAGTTTATAAATTCACTTGATGAAAGTTCTCTTGATATGCTTGAGATAGGCATTCCATACTCTGATCCATTAGCAGATGGAAAAGTTATATTTAATGCTAGTTTTAATGCTGTGCAAAATGGAGTTGATACAAAAAAAGTTTTTGATATGTTAAAGCATTGTAAAACCGATAAATGCTTGGTTTTTTTGGTTTATTATGGACTTATATTTTCTTATGGTGTTGATAAATTTTTAAAAGATACCAAAGAATGTGGTATAAGTGGGCTTATAGTGCCTGATTTACCTTGCGAGGAAAATGAAGAGTTGTATGAAAAATGCAAAAATTTAGGAATTTCTTTGATTCCATTGATAAGCGTAACATCGGAACATAGGCTAAATAAACTTTTAAAAAGATCAAGCGGCTTTATATACGCAGTTGGTTCAATAGGCGTAACAGGTGGCAAACAAACCCCTATAGAGCGTCTTAAAAATATGGTTTCAGATATAAAAAAATCTACAAATTTACCAGTTGCGGTTGGTTTTGGAATAAGGAGTAATGAAGATGTAAGACTTACTAAAACATATGCCGATGGTGCTATAGTTGGGACAAGTATAGTAAAACTTACAGAAAATTGTAGTGTTAAAGATGCTATGAAAGAAATTTCAAAAATATTTGAGGATTAAATTTATAAACATTTTACGCTTTTTAAAGTATAATTGTATAAAACTAGCTTAAAAAGGATAAAAACATGCTTAGTGCTATTGAGTATTCTGTGAAACATTTTTGTGTTGATATATTGGGTTATGAACTTCAAAAAGGTAAAACTTTGGGGAAAGATTATTATGGTGCATCAATACCTATTTTTAAAAATGGTGTAGAATATAGTTTTTATCTATATTTTAAAAAAGAAACATTAAATAGTTTTGGTAAAGCCTTGTTAAACAACGATAAATTGCCAGAAGACGATCTATGTGATATATGTAAAGAAGTCGCAAATCAGATAATAGGTTATGCTAAAAATTTACTAGTAGATAGAGGCAAGGATGAGTATAAACTAGGCACTCCTGAGTATTTGGGTATGACAAAAAACTTTGGCGTAAGATTAAATGAAAAGATTATTTTTAAAATGAACAATAGAACATTTCAAATCGGATATAAAAAAGTATGAGTGAAGATAGCACTTTGAATGTTGCAAGTGAAGCTATAAGTGAGGGGCTTTTTTCTGATTATAGTGAGCTTTTAGATATTAGTGTGTATTTTACAGCAGAGCTTGGCACTACAACACTTAGTGTAAAAGAGTTTATGAAGCTTGAAAATGGCTCTGTGATTGATCTTGAAAAGCCAGCTGGCGAGAGTGTGGAGTTATATATAAATAACAGAATCGTTGGCAAAGGCGAAGTTATGGTTTATGAGAAAAACTTAGCAATTAGAATTAATGAAATTTTGGACTCAAAATCTGTAGTTCAGTATTTTAAAAAAGAGTTATAATGAGATATTTATTAATTATATTTTTATCTTTGCCGCTATTTGGCGTAAATCTTCTTACTTATAATATTTATGAGCGAGATCAAAGAGTTGATTTGATGCTTAGCTTTGATGCCCCGTATGAGGGAAAAATAGTTCAAAAATTAGAAAACGGTATAAACATACTTACATTAAATGGGGTAAGTTTTTCGCAAAATATAGATAGAACACTTGATTCTATGATTTTACAAACTATGTCTATAGAAGGCTCTCAAAACTCTACTAACTTGGTTTTATGGGCAGATAAACCAATAAGCATTGAAGCTGCTATGACTAAAGATAGATATGGTCTAAGAGTTAGGGTTTTAAGCGGAAATACTACTACAAATACAGCTACCGCAACTCAAAACAATATAAATAATGCAATACAATTTGCAAATGAAGATTCAATGCTTGATACAAAATATATAATAGTAATGGTATTTTTAGTTATTTTGATAATAATACTATTTTTTATAAAAAGATATATCACATCTAACAAAAACATATCTTATGGTGTTAGAGATATAAAAAATCCATTGCAAAAATTTATAAAAAATGATAATAAAAATAGTATAGATATCATTTTTCAGCGTCCATTAGATAAACAAAATCAAATTATGTTATTAAAACATGAAAATAGAAAATATCTTATTTTGGTTGGAAGCTCGAATGTGGTTTTAGATAAATTTGGAGCTGATAATATACAAACAAGCGATGATTTTGAAGTATTTTTTGAGGAAAACAGACAAAGACTGGGTAAATTTTTAGAAGAGAGACAAAACTCACTTAGTGATTATAAACAAAAAGCGAGTCTTAATTAATCAAAAGATATAGCAAAAGTTGCAGGTTTTGGTAGTTTTTTAATCTGTTCTTTTTGGATATTTATGTTGTCTAAATTTTCTATATGCAAAGTTTGATTTGATAGCGTAAAAACTAGTTGTTTTTTTACAAACGGCGCAAGTATTTTTGCAAAAGCTAGTATAAAGCTAAGCCATAATATAGTTTTACTATCTGGCAATAAATCACTAAACAATAATAATTCATTTTTATCAATCTCTTTTTTTCCGTGATTTTTTATTATAAGTGATATAAGGCTTTTTTGTGCATGAGTATAGCCATAATTTAAAGAATTTAATACAAAATAACTACTATGCAAATGCTGTGAATAAAATCCCAAATACTCCCCGATATTATGAATTTTTGCTGCTGTTATAAGTTCAAAAAGATATTTATCATCTATCTTGTGAATGGGTTTTAAAGCTATGAATATTTCCTTGCAATATTTACAAATAGTTGAATTATTAGTATGTAAAAATCTATCTTGCAAGGATTTTAAGCTTGGATTAAAATTTGCAGGAAATTTACTAAATTTTCCTAAAATACTATTTAAAAATATACCTTCTCTTACGCCAACTCCGCTTGTGCAGATATTTTTAACTTCAAGGTAATTAGCTATTTTTAAAAATATCATAACCCCCTCCCTGATCGTATCAAGTCTTTCTTGTTTGATGGCATAGTTTTTTAACTCTGTGACATGAGAGTTGCAAATATCTGATATATAATCTTTGTATTCATCAAAATCATATAAAAAATTATGCACTATTTTTAAAGGATAATTCTTTTTTTGCATTATAGAATTTGAAACTGCTCTAAGGCTGCCCCCAATTGCTATTAAATTTTGATTTTTAAAATTTGGCGGTATTTGTGATAATAATGTATCTATAAATTTTTTTGCACCATCTAAATCTTTTTTATCAAAAAATAGCTCTTTTAATCTAACTGTGCCTAAATTTAGCGATATTGTATCAACTACTTTTGAATTTTGTATGAGTGCAAGCTCTGTTGAACCACCTCCTATATCTATAGTTGTTGCTTCTGTAATATCATGAAGTAGATTGCTAGATGCAATTCCTCCAAGCCTTGCCTCCGTTTTGCCGTCTATGCATTTTAAATTTAAACCAAATTTTCTTTTTACAATTGATATAAATTCATTAGCATTTGGTGCGTCTCTTAAAGCAGATGTTCCTACACAATAAAATTTATTGCATCCATACTCTTTGGCTATTTTTTTAAAGTAATCAAAACCATTTAAAACTTTTTGCATTGCATTTGGCTGTATATAACCGCCATTTTCGTATGCATTTTCGCCAAGTCTTGCTCTTACTTTACTTTCATTTAATATATAAAAGCCATATCTACTAGTCCTAGCAAATATGGCCATTCTCATAGAATTAGAACCAAGGTCAATAACGGCGGTTTTTTTTGCCATTACACTTCACTTGATTGTTCGTGTTTTAGTCTAAGTTCCTCTGCTGTTTCTATATTGTCAGGATCAAGTATAATGCAATCTGTTGGGCATACAACTATGCAAGCAGGTTCTGCATAATCCCCAATACATTCACTACACCTATCAGGATCTATGATATAAATAGGACTATCTTCAAAAATAGCGTCATCAGGACACTCTTCCCTACATGCATCGCAACTTATACAATCATTTGTTATCATTAATGCCATTTTTTACCTTTAATAAATTTTTTAGTGAGTTTATACAATAATTCTTTTTAAAAGAAGCTAAAATTCTATTTATTGCGAGATTTTTGTTTAAATTTTATTGATAATGGTAATAATAGATAAGAAATTGCTCCATCTTTTGTTTCTTTATTTTTTATTCCTATACTAGCTCCTATTGCTTGAGCTGCATTTAGTGCCAAAAAAAGTCCGAGCCCGGCTCCGGTTTTATTTCCACTTCTAACAAATGGTGCAAATAAATCTTTGTTTTCATCTATGCCACAACCCTCATCTATAACTTCAACTGTAAATTTGTTATCTTTTGTTATATATGATTTAATCATAATTGTGGATTGTGGCGGTGAAAATTTAATAGCATTTTGAACAAAATTTTGAATTATATGTAAAAATAGAGTTTGTTGTATCATAATCTCAAGTTTATCTGGTTTTAGATCCGTGGATATTTTTATATTTTCTAAATGTGATAAAATTCTAAAACTATTTGTTAGTTCATTTATATAAGATATTATGTCTATTTTTTTAGGTTCTTCGAATTGAGCACCTTCTTGTCTGCCGATTTCTAGGACAGAATTTATCATAGAATTCATTTTATTTATGGCTTCATTATTGTTTTTTAGGGCTTCTATATATTTTTCGCTATCTCTTTGTTTTATTAAAGTTACTTCATTTTTAGTTTTCATAACAGCAAGTGGAGTCTTTAATTCATGTGCAACGCCGATAAAAAGTTCTTTTTGGTATTGCAAAAAAGTTTGAATCCTAGATATCAAATGATTTATGCCACCAATTAACGGAATAAATTCTTGCGGAACATCTTTTGGATCAAATTCTTTCAAATAGCCTTCATTTAAGCTACTTAATTTATATGATAAGGTTTTAATAGGGAAAAGTAGCATTCTTGAAAGAAATAGTGCATAAAAAAGAACTAACAATATAGATGTCGCATTTACAACTATAATGTCAAATAAAACTTGTTTTATTATTTGGTTATATTGCGTTGTTTCTTTTCTTATAAGTATGGTAAAATTTCTTTGTTTGTCTGGAAATACCAAAGTAAGATAATTCGTATCTTCTCTTAAAACATTTTTAAAAAATGGTTTTTGCACAGATGAGTTTAAATCAACTATTTTTATTTGAGTTGTATGATCTTTTAAATAACCATTATTTAAATCTGCTTTTTGTAGATCTTCTTTTGATAAATTTTTAAGTGAATTTGCTTCTTGTATGATATTTTGAACAACTGTTTCAAATATAGTAATTTTTATATAATGGTAAAGCATAACCGATATTATGGTTATTAAAACAGTTGATGCTAGCACCAACTGTAGTATAAATTTACTTCTTAAGCTTTTTTTGGAAAACAAAATCTATATCCACGTCTTCTAACTGTTTCTATTGTAGATATGTTAAGAGGTTTGTCCATTTTTTGTCTGATTTGATTTATTGCAACTTCAATAACATTTGGCGTTACAAGTTCCGGTTCTTCCCAAATTGCATCTAAAAGTTGCTCTTTTGAAACGATTTGATCGCTATGTCTTGCAAGGTGTGTTAAAACCTCAAAAGGTTTTCCTTTTAGTTCTATTTCTTGCCCTTTATATATGATTTTTTCTTCATCTGGGTCTATTGTTAGTTCATCTATTTTGATTGTATTTGTGCCACCAAAGCGTAATCTTGCTTCTATTCTGGCAACTAATATATCAAAATCAAATGGTTTTTTTATAAAATCATCCGCACCTATTTTTAGAGCTTTTATCTCTGTTTCTTTGTTATCTTTTGCAGATAAAACTATCACGGATGTTCTTGCTGATTTTTGTTTTATGATATCGATTAAATCGATCCCGTCTCCATCTGGAAGCATTAAATCTGTTAAAACTAAATCATAATTTCTTATGCCTATAAAATATTCAGCATCTTTGAAATTTTCACAACTATCTGTTTGATATCCGAATTCTTGTAGACCTTCCACTATGGTTTTATTTAGTGTCAACTCATCTTCTACTATTAAGATTCTCATAATTTTTATCTCTCTTTCATAATATTTTAAGGAATTGTATCAAATATTAAGAAAAAATTCAAGATAGCACAAAATCAATAAACTATTTCATCCATAGCACCTACTTTGCAGTTTTTAAGGGCTTGAGGCTTGATAACCCTAATCTTAACAGATATTAAATTTGGAAATTTTAATTTAAGTTTTTCAAAAGTTACTTTTATAGACTCTTCTACAAATTCAAATTTACCATTTTTATAAATTAGCTCAATTTCTTGCATAACTAACCTATAATCAATAATATCGTCACTTTGATATTCTATATCTAAAGTAATGATTTGCTTGTGCTCTCTTTCAAATTCCAAACATCCGATAATTGTTTTAAATTCAAAATCTTTTATGATAGTTTTCATATAACTTTACTCTCTGTTTTGCTTAAAAGTCTTTTTATGTTTGGAATGTGCTTATAAGTAACGATAAATGCGATTATAAGTATTGGTGCGTGAGTATTAATTCCTGGCATATCATAATGAAAGATAAACGATAGAAGAACCATTGCTAGAAGTGCACAAAGACTGGCAAGAGATGATATTTTTAGCACTTTTCCTACAAAAAACCAAACAACTAACGCACCGATTAATTCAAGTGGTAAAAAACACGCGAACACTCCAGCTCCAGTTGCTATACCTTTTCCACCTTCAAATTTAAGATATGGTGAAAAGCAGTGTCCAAGAACTGCAAATACTCCCATGCTCCATAGTGTAGTTATGTGTAAATCAAAAATATATTTTCCTATAAGTATAGGGATTATTCCTTTTAAAGCATCAAAAACCACGACTAAAATGGCTGCTTTTTTGGCTTCTTTAGAGCCGTGTTCTTTTAAAACCCTTAAAACATTTGTAGCACCTATGCTATGGCTACCTTCTTTTCTTATATCTATATTTGTAAATTTTTTACATAAAATAAGTCCAAAAGGTATCGCACCTATGAGATACGCAACTAAATACGCAACTAAATTTTCATTCATTTTTATCCTTTAACTTTTCCATACTAATGTAATTTTTTCATCAAAAATATCGCTTTTTTTAGGGCTTAATGCAATTTCTTGTATTTGTATATTTTTGATATTATATCTATTTTTTAATTCATTTATCTCATTTTCAAAATTTGTAACAATCGCATTAAGCTCTTCGTTTATACTTTCTATACTTTGGCTTGCATACTCTACATCTTTTTTTTGATTTAATACACGCCCAGCATTTCTTGCACCCGTTGCAACTTTTCCCATATTTGTCCTAGATGCAATTTTGCCGCCAAAAATAGCTCCTAATATCGAAGTTCCTATGTTTATTACAGCATTTATGCCTTCTGATTTTAGATCATTTTTCTCTTTTTCAAGTTTTATCATAGCTTTTGATAATTTGTCTTCTATTTTGTTTTTCTCTTTTTCAAATTTAGCAGTTATCTCATCTGTAGTTTTTTCTAAAATTTCATTACATTTATCTTGTAATCTTATCATAAATTCCTCTTTGCTCTCATTTGGAATTGAAGTTATATCAAGAGCCGAATAGAGGTAAAGTTTTATGTTTCTATAAAGATATTCTTTAAAATCTTTTTCTTGTGAAATGAAGTTTTTTAAGCTTGATATAAAAGATGGCAAAGATGAATACTTTGAATTTTCTTTTGATTCGTTTTGTAAAGCAAGTTGTAAATTTTGCGAAGCATCGTCCCAGTTTATGGAATTTTCTCCATCTAAAAAAAGCAACATTTGTGTATCTTTGATAATGTCGATATTTTTTTTACTATCAAAAAATCTTATTTTTGCATTTGCCAGCAAATAAGGTTCTAAATTTAAATCCTCTCCATAGCTGTATTTTTGCGTTATATCCGAAGATAAAAGCGGTTTTGATGAGCTAAAATCTATTTTTTTATGTTCGTTTATCTGCGTTTTATAATTTTGCATTAAATTTGAAATTTGTTCTTTGCTAAGCGGTCCTTTAAGATAACTTAAAGCCCATCTTGTGTTTATCACATCAAGTCCATTTGCGTTTATATTTTTTACTAAAAAATTTCTTTTTGGTAAATTTGAAAGCAAATTTTCTAGCTCGGTTTTGTCTAAATTGCTACCACTAATTCCACTAAGTCCTGATATAACTTTTTGTTTATCCTGGGCTGTTTGAAGTCTTCCTATAAACCATGTTCCGATATTTGAAAGACCTTTATAATCCAAATCTACAGGGTTTTGCGTAGATAAAACAACTCCAAGCCCAAATGCACGGGCTTGTTTTAAAAGTGTAAGCATAGGCGTTTTAGATGGTGGATTTGAAGTTGGCGGGAAAAATCCAAAAATCTCATCCATATACAAAATAGCCCTAAGCGAGCTTGTGCCCTCGCTTGTTCTCATCCAAGCTATCATTTCGTTTAAAAAAAGTGTAACAAAAAACATTCTTTCGCTATCGCTTAAATGCGATATGGAAAATATATTGCACCTTGCTTTGCCATCTTTGTTAAAAAACATATTTTTTATATCTAGTTTTTCTCCAACTCTCCACTGCGAAAATGACGGACTTGCTATAAGTGAGTTTAATTTCATAGCAAGTTTTAGCCTATCATTTGCTGGGAAAAATGTATCTACACCAAAAACTCCAATTTTTTGAAATGGCGGATTTGCTATGAATTCTATCAAATTTACAAGGCTGATATCTTTTTTATCTTTAAATTCGTTTAAAAAAATGTTTGATATAAGGACATATTCTCTTGAGCTGATATCATTTGTATCTATTCCAAGTAGCGATAAAAGCGATGATGTAAGAGATGTTATGTATTCATTTAAGTTTTCTTCATCGCTTAAATTTGGTGCATTAAAATCATTAAGTAATGATATGGAGATACCATCAGAACTTTTTGGTGTGTAAATTTTAAACTCTGCACTTTCTTTAAAAAGTTTAACTCTATCTAAACTTTGAAAGCTATTTTCTATGCCTTCTTTCCACTCTTTTGCGGTTTTTGTAGCTAGTTCATCAACACTAAGAGATGCGTTTTGAGCCTCATTTTCATCCATATATGGCAAGAAATCTTCTTTTTTCATATCAGAAAATGCAAGGCATAAATTTGTAAGATCGCCTTTTGGATCTATGATAAAAGTTGGGATATTATCAATGCAAGCTTCTTCTAAAAGCGTGATTCCAAGACCAGTTTTTCCACTTCCTGTCATACCTATAATCGTAGCGTGAGTTGTTAAGTCTTTATTTTTATACAAATATGGCTCACCATCTTTTAGTCCAATATAAAAAAGTTTTAAATTTTCTTGCAAATTTTTCATAATAAATTCCCTAAAATATTTTGAATTATTATATCAAGTGAAATTTATAAAATAAATTAAAAATATAATTTTATAGTTTTTAAATAAGCAAAATTTATAAATAAAAACCTAAAAATGTGATTAG
Organism: Campylobacter sputorum subsp. sputorum; assembly: GCF_008245005.1. NCBI lineage: Bacteria > Pseudomonadati > Campylobacterota > Epsilonproteobacteria > Campylobacterales > Campylobacteraceae > Campylobacter > Campylobacter sputorum. The sequence goes on from NZ_CP043427.1 coordinate 316,384, forward strand.
AAATTCTTAACTCTTATATCATAACTTCCTATTACTCTTCCTAAAATTTCAATCTCTTCTAAATTTTTTATCTTTATAGGCTCATATTGAGCATTGTCGCTAATAAGCATTAATGGGGATTTGCTTATACGCTTTACAAATAATTCATTTTCTTTTCTTATAACATATATCGCACCTTCTATAAAACTTCCATCATTTTGAAAAATGATTTTCTCTCCTTCGTTTATAGTTGGCATCATAGAGTTGCCTATGCAAGAAATTGCGTATAATTTATCTACATTATAAATTTTAAACATATCTCTTAAATTTTGTTTTTGAAAAGGTAAAAACTCGCAATCATTGGAATTATCATTTTGTATCTCGCCAAAACCTGCAGAAACTTTCGCATTTGTAAAATAAGGTATATAAATAGTATCTTCATCGTAGTTATTTTTTTGAGTTAACTCCTCATCTTTTAAAAAATACTCCATACTTACATTATAGAGCTTAGCTATATTTTTAAGTATGTCTAAATTTGGAACCTGTGTTCCATACTCATAGTTTTGTAATGTTCTGGTGCTGATATTTAGCTGTCTTGATGCATCTTCTTGGCTAAGTCCCGCATCTTTTCTACATATACGAAGTTTTTTACATAATTCCATATTTAACCCTTGACATAATGAAAATATTTTCATATAATTACACAAATATTTCTTGTATCTTACCATAAGTTTTGCTAAAAGTAAAGTTTATGTGTATTAATATGCGTAATATTTAATAAATTTAAGGAGGATGATATGTAAAGTATGAAAAATATTTCTAAACACACCAACCTCAAATATGTAAGAGTGTTTGATTATAGTGTGTTTATGGTTAAAGTTTTATAAATATTAAAGGAGAAAAATATGAAAAAGATCTTTTTTATATTTGTAGTTGCATTTGTAATCATTGGTTGCAGTGCTTTAGTAAGTGTTGGCGATAGAAACACAAATACCATAAATCAAACAAATTTAAAGGATAGAAAATGAATAACTTAACTTTTGAACAAAAACAAGCAATGGCTTATACTTTTTTAAAGGCATTTTATACAAGAGAAGAGCTTGGATATGATGTAAGCAGATACACATATCAAGATGTGACCCAAGAGATTATTGATATAGTTGAAAATATGGGCAATGAAATAATTAAAACAAATAGAATAGTTTAATTTGCTAATTTATTCAAAACGATAGCAGAGGATTTAATAAGCAAATATGATTTCATATCTAGTTTGATTATTGTTATTTTTAATGGCGATTTAAAAGCTACTTTAGAATCCATTCTTATATCAGAAAAAAATCTTATAGACGAAAGAGAAACTATTAGAAAAAATGTTTTAGCATATAATTTTATGAAGCAAATTTTAAATCGAGAGAAAGGTAATATCGAGTTAGCTTTTAATGGATTTTAGTTAAAATGCAAAAGAGTTTAAAGCTCTTTTGCGTAGTTACAACTAAGCTGTAAGCCCAATTTACAAGCTTTTTTATAATAAAATTTTGCTTTTTTTATATCTTTATTTAAACCATAGTCTCCCATTTTATACGCCAAACCTAATTGCTGACAACTTGTTGGATGATTTAGGTTTTCACAACCTGTTTTTAAGTATTGTAATGCCTCTATAAATTTATTTTCAAAAACGTAAATAGAATGCAAGTTAAGGCAAGACATACCATTTCCGAGATCGCAACCTTTTTGAAATAGTGGTTTTTGCAATTCTCTTCTTTTTATGATATCTTTTTCTTTGCTATCATAAAAAACACCAGCCTCAAGGCAAGCTTTTGCATCGCCATTGTTGCATTTTGAAATATATTCTTCAAGCTCTTCTCCAAAAGAAAAACAAAAAAATAGTATAAATAAAAATAATTTTTTCAACATAATATTTCCTTTTAAATTTAAGTAAATTATGTATTTTAATAATATATCTATAAAAAATTTATAAATTTAGTTTATAAATCCCTACTTTAGCCGATAATACTTCTAACATCATAAAAGGATTTATAATGAACATAAGCTCGCTTAGTAGTGGTGATATAGTCGTCTATAATGACAATTTGAAATTTGATAATGTGCAGAGATTACAATCTCAAAAACAGGTAGAGCAAAATCCACGCACCATAGATATAGATACAAAGTATGAAGAATACACAAAGTATGAAATAACTCAAAAAAATTTAGAAAACTCCGCTAAAACTTATATATTATCATCTATAAATGCTACTATTTCGGATTATAAACCAAGTTTTAAAAAATACGATTATTATCATATGCAAGATTTCAAATTTGATGAAGCAGAAGAAAACAGAACTTATGTTGCGTATAATAGATTTACAAATGAGTATGATACCATTGCCATTCATTATGATGCACTTAAACCCATACATAACATAGAAACATTTGGTCATGGGTTGGAGTATAATAGTAGCTTTAGAAGAACTTATGACGCAATTGCAAGCTATGGTATGGTAGGTTACTTTGCAACAGATAGGTTTTACGATATGTCTGATCGAGATATTAAAAAACCTGATTTTTCTACCATGAAAAATAGTTTTTGTATTTGTAAAAACTCATACTTTGAAAATATAAACTATGATGGGATAATAGACTCACTAGTAATCTTTGACACCAAACCCCTAAACCTAAACTCATATGCAAACTCTAATCTTTTAAAAACACCTTATGGTGAAGTAACTATATTTTATGATGAGTTTGATGATAATGATAAACTGGGATTTGGAACATTCTCATCAAATTCTCTGCTTTTTAACTTTGATTCAAATGGTGATGGAATTGTTGATGCAAATGATAAATTATTTAATAAACTAAAAGTAAGAGGATATGATATAAATGGCAATGAAAAGATAGCTAAGCTTAGTGATGTTATGCCAAGTATAAATTTAAGAGATTTTATAAATAATGATATAATCAATTATAATGATAAATATATAGATGAGCATAACTCAAAATATCCACATCAAAAAATAGACAAATCAAAGCTTGATTATAGACTATCATATAATGCTTCAAACCCATATACCAAATTTAAAGCAGAATATAGATATGAGATGATTGAAGAAAAAGAGCTAAACAAATTCTTTGAGATGTATGCTAATGAAGATGGTTGGGTTGATTTAACAAATAATCATAATGCTATTTTTAATAAAAACTCAGCTTTTCATAACTTTGCTTATATGAAAAAAGATTTAAATGGCGAATTAAGCCTTAGTGAGTTTAATCCTATATTTAGTGATAAAAAACTAGATAAAGACTTCTCATATACAAACTATCAAAAACAAAACTTTATGAAGTTTTATGATGATTACTATAAAGAGCTAAACTCTCATAATAAAAATATAGAGTGGCTAAGTAAAAATCTAAAAGATTATGATGTAAAAGATGCTGATATTTATATAGATAAATTAAAAGATATAAAATCTCCTTATCTTATAGCTATGGAAAATGAATTCAAAGAAGCAACTGGGCTAGATTTTAGTTTAGAAAATTTAAATAAAGTAAAACAAGCTTTTGATATAAACAAAGCTAAAACAGCTAATGCTCTAAAAGACACAGATAGTGTTGTTGCTATGAAACTAAATAAAAATGGTTCTATAACACTTAAATTTAATAGCGGCAGACAAATAGTTGTAAATGAACTATATAGTGATACAGGCAAACTTTTAGGTGATAAAGATAAACAAGTAAGTGTAAATTTAAAAGCTAAAAATATGAATGAAGATGAGTTAAATTTATTAGTAAGCACTAAATCAGATAGCATAGGTATAAAAACAGAAAATAACAGATACCAAACTCTAAAAGACTTAGGAGTAAAAAGCATTAAAAAACTATCAAATAATAAATTTATACTCTACTTACAGGATAATACATTTATAACCACAAAAGAGCTTTATAATATAACTTATATAGATAGATTTTTAAATGATAGTAGTGGTTTAAATAATAACAGCAACAGTTTAAATAAAAACTCAAATAACAATAATAGTAATTTAAATTTAAATGATAACAACTCAAATAGTTTAAATTTAAACAATAATCTAAATTTCAAAAATAATTTAAATAACAATAACAATTTAAATTCAAATTTAAACAATCACAATAAGTTAAATTCAAATAACAATATAAATAATAGCATAAACAACAATGGGCTAAATTTAGATAACAACAGCTCAAATTTAAATAACTTATCTTTAAATTTAAATAATACTACAAACAAAACAATTCACCCAAAGGATATGTTTTATAGAAAAGTTGATGTTAGAGTATGAAAGTGTTTAAACAATACAAAAAAGAGTTTTTAAATATAGCTTTAAAAGATTAGTTAAAATCTAAAAGTTTTAAATAACACCTAAGAAATTTAACTTATTAGCTGCTTTACAAGCATAAAAAAGATTGTAACAAAAACATAAAAAGATAATTCAAATTTAAAAGATATTTTATGAATGTTTTTGTAAGGATAATCATATAAGATACTTTACATTACTAGAAATTTATAACTAAATTTTATTTTAAATTTGACGATTATGGATTTATCAAAGAGTGCTATTAAAAAGTATTTAAAATGATAGGTAGTATAAATGGATTTGAATCAAATTTAAGTTATTACAATACAAATACAACAACAAATTTAAAAGAAAACTCTGTAAAAGAACAATTAACGCGAGATAACTCTAATATCAAAGAACAAACTACACAAGAGCAAACCATAAATCAAACTAATGAAAACAAATTAGAAGAAAATACAAAAGATATAATTACAAAAATCAAAGAAAAACAAAAAACACAATCAAAAGAAGAGATGGCTAAACAAAATGCTAGATTTAGAAACTACTTTTATAATAAATCAGATTATGATATCCTTGGAGAATTTGTTAAATTTGATAGAAATGAAGTTGATTGGAAAGAAAAATCTATAGTCCAACTTGAAGAATTGCTAAATAAAAAATATACAAAAGAAGAGCAAGAATATATATTTAATATATCAATATTTGATATAGAAACTATAGGAGATGCAGATCTTTTAGTTGATAATAATTTAGTAACTTAGTTACATAATTTAAAAGATAAAGTTGCACAAGGTGGAAAATTATCTATTTGGGATAGAAGGCTAGGCTGGGGAACAATGCAACAAGAGCAAGAGCTGGAGGATTTTTTTTGATTCATTGCCAAAAGATTCCTCAATTAGTGTATATGGAGCTGCACTATATTTTAATTATTATGATGAAGATATAACTGAGTTTAAAAAACTTTTTAGAGAAGATATGGAAAAAACAACTGCTGCAAAAAGAGCACAAGTTGAGAAAGAAAATAAAGAAATAAGAGAATATAATGAAAAACTAGCAAAAGAGCGAGAAAAAGAGATACTAGATAAGTATAAACCAATAGAAGGAAAAACTTTTAATAAAGAAACTTATGATATGCAAAATGATCCAAGACTATTTATTTTATGCTAGTAAGCTTTTACAAAGACAAAATAAATAAGATGTAAAACTCTTCTAGAGCTTATGGAGAAATTAGAAAAAAGATTGGGGTTGATGTTAGGGTTTAAATGATGTAATAGAGTGTCAAAGGACACTCTAAAAATTATAATTTTGAAGCGTTTTTAGAAAGGTATTCTGCTACGCCCTGAGTTGAGGCTTTCATTCCAGCGTCGTCTTTGTGCCATCCAGCAGGGCAAACTTCACCATGTTCGTTTGTAAATAACATTGTATCTACCATTCTTATCATTTCATCAATGTTTCTTCCAAGAGGCATATCATTTATAACTGCATGACGAACTGTTCCGTCTTTGTCTAATAAAAATGAGCCGCGAAGTGCAACTGCATCATCAAAAAGTACATCAAAACCTCTTGCTATCTCTTTTTTAAGATCAGCTACTAATGGAAACTGGATATTTCCTATACCACCATTATCTCTTGGAGTGTTTTTCCAAGCAAAGTGAGTGTATTCGTTATCGCAACTTACGCCTATAAGACTTATACCTCTATCTTGAAATTCTTTAAATCTGTTATCAAAAGCTATAATCTCACTTGGGCAAACAAATGTAAAATCTTTTGGATAAAAAAATACTACGGCTCCGTTTTTTCCTATATTTTTATAAAGATTAAAATCTTCAACTATTTGATTGTCTCCAAGAACAGCTGGTGCTGTAAAATCAGGTGCTTTATTTGTTACTAACATATTGTATCCTTTTAAATAAATTTTATTAATTGAGAAATTATATCTATAAAATTATTAAAATAAGATAAATTTATATCAAAATAATTAAATTTATGAAAATAATTTTCATTTATCATATACTAAAATGTTGATTGTGGATTTACGCCTTTATCACTCCATGTAAATTCACCGCCTGAAATCATATGGAAATGCAAATGCATAACCTCTTGACCTGCATTTTTACCACAATTTGTTATAAGTCTATAACCGCTTTTGTCTATTCCTAATAATTTTGCTACATTGTGAATAAATTCTGTCATTTTTGCCATTATAGCAGGTTCAACTTCTTGAAAGTTTTCAAAATGTTTTTTAGGAACTACTAAAATATGTATAGGAGCCTTTGGATTTATGTCGTGAAAAGCTAAAAAATCACTATCTTCCATAACTTTATTGCAAGGAAGCTCACCATCAATTATCTTTTCAAATACTGTTTTTTCTGTCATTTTTTATCCTTTTTAGATGTAAAATTTTAAACATTATACTATAAATTCATAACAATAAAACAACATATCCATTAAAGCATATTATTAGCATAAAAACAGTAAAATCAACAAAAATTTATTCAAAAAGGTTTATTTTGAAAGATATTGAAAATAGCATAAAAAATAGCAAAAATCTAAGTGAGCTAGAAGAAATAAGAGTCAATCTTTTTGGTAAAAAAGGCATTATAACTCAAGGATTTGCTAAATTAAAAGAGTTAGATGGAGAAGAAAAAAAGACCTTTGCTGCTAATTTAAATGCACAAAGAGACTCTCTTAGTGAGCTTTTAAATTTAAAAAAATTAGAGTTTGAACAAGAAGAGCTTAATGTAAAAATGAAAAAAGAAGCTTATGATATAACTCTTTTTAATGAGCTTTCAAGTAGTGGTGCATTACATCCGATAACAATTACTATGAATAAAATCATTGATTATTTTGTTTCGCAAAATTTTTCCGTAGAAGAAGGACCGCTAATAGAAGATGATTTTCATAACTTTGAAGCGTTAAATTTACCAAAATATCATCCAGCTAGAGATATGCAAGATACATTTTATTTTGATAATGGTAGTTTGCTTAGAACTCACACTAGCCCCGTTCAAATAAGAACTATGCAAAATCAAAAACCACCTATTAGAATGATAGCACCTGGGTCAGTTTTTAGGCGTGATTTGGATTTAACTCATACGCCTATGTTTCATCAGGTTGAAGGACTTGTGGTTGAAAATGGAAACAGCGTAAGTTTCGCAAATTTAAAATATATGTTAGAAGATTTTTTGATTCATATGTTTGGAGATGTTAAAGTAAGATTTCGTCCAAGCTTTTTTCCTTTTACAGAACCTTCAACAGAAGTTGATATAAGCTGTATTTTCTGTGGCGGAAAAGGCTGTAGAGTATGTTCAAATAGTGGTTGGTTGGAAGTTTTGGGAAGCGGCATAGTTGATCCTAATGTTTTTGAATTTGTTGGATATAAAGATGTAAGTGGATATGCTTTTGGACTTGGAGTTGAGAGATTTGCAATGCTTTTACATCAAGTTCCTGATTTAAGAAGTATGTTTGAGGGAGATTTAAGACTTTTGGAGCAGTTTAGATGGTAGTTACTAGAAATTGGTTAAATGAATGGATAGATATAAGCGGTGTTAGTAATGAGTTATTATTAAAAACTCTAAATTCTATCGGACTAGAAGTTGATAGTTTTAAAGAAGTTAGAATACCTTCAAATATAGTTGTCGGATATGTAAAAAGTCGCTCAAAGCATGAAAATTCAGATCATTTAAATGTATGTGAAGTTGATGTTGGAAAAGAAATTTTAACCATAGTTTGTGGTGCTAGCAATGTTGAACCGGGTCAGTTTGTGCCAGTTGCAATGGTGGGGGCTATTATGCCAAATAAAATGGAGATTAAAAAGGCTAAATTAAGAGGTGTTGAAAGCATGGGAATGATATGCTCATCAACAGAACTTGGAATGCCCAAGATAAATGATGGAATAATGCCGCTTGATGCAAGTATTGGCGAATTAAAACTCGGAGAAGAACTTAAAAATTATCCGCTTTTAAATGATGATATTATAGAGATAGATTTAACTGCAAATAGGGGAGATTGTTTAAGTATTTATGGTGTTGCTAGAGATTTATCTGCTGCACTAGATATAGCATTAAAAGAAGTTGAACTATATGAAGATGGTGAGAATTTGCTTGGAATTGGTAGAATTTTAAGTATAAAAACTGATGAAAAGCCTATTTCAAATTTTCAATACAAAGCTATAAAATTAAACGGAGATATAGAAGAGAAATTATTACTAAAATTAAGACTTGCTTATATAGGTATGCAAAAAACAGATATAATACAAAAAATTATATCATATGCCACACATACAACTGGAGTTTTGTTTAGAGCTTATGATTTTGATAAGATAGCAAATGGTAGAGAAAAAATTTCTTTAGATATAATAAAAGATAGCACGACAGCTAGTGTTGTAAAAGCTGAAAATGAAAAACTTAGCATAGCTGGAATTTATCAAAATGATATTGCTATGCCTGATGAAAATAGCAAAGTTATCATTATAGAGGCAAATTATACTGATCCAAATTTGATATCTAGGATTGTTTATGAAAATAAAAATATAAAAAGCGATGAGCATCTTTATAGATCTAGCAGAGGAAGCGAGCCTGACTTAGAGTTTGGATTTGGATATCTTTTTAAATGTTTTAATAAATTTGATTTTATATCTATTTATGCTGGTTCGCAGTATATAAATAATGAAATTTCTCAAAAAATGGTTACTATAAATATAACCGAACAAAGCAGTATGATTGGCATACAGATAGAAAAAAATGAGGCTTTAAAAATATTAAAAAAATTAGGCTTTGATGTAAGTTCTAGTGCCGAGCAGAAATTTTTAAATGTAAAAATTCCTAGTTTTAGGCACGATATAGATAATTCTCATGATATTTGTGAGGAAATAGTAAGAATTCTTGGTGTTGATAACATAGTTTCTAAGCCTTTAGAATTTAAAGAGAAGAATAGATTAAATAGTGTATTTTATAACTATGCTAACATAAAAAGTATTAAAAATAGAGCCGTTGATAATGGATTTTTTGAGTGTATGCATTATGTTTTTGATAATAAAGAGGAACTTTTAAAATTGGGTTTTAAAGAGTGTAAGTTAAAATTGACAAATCCTATAAACAATGAACTTAATATGTTAAGACCAACTCTGATAAATCATCTTTTAAACTCAGCATCAAGAAATATAAAAAATCAGAAAAAATCAGTAAGACTTTTTGAATTAGGCGAAGTTTTTGATGAAAATGCAAATCAAAATTTAAGCTTAGCATTTTTAATTTCTGGCTTAAATAGTGAACCAAGTCTTTTAAATGGTCCAAAAGGCGAGGATATAAGTTTTCTTAGATTTGCTACTAAAGTGCAAAATTGTATCGGAAACATAGAAATAAAAGTTAGCGATGATTTGGTGTTTTTAAATAAATTTGAACAAGGAAAAATTTATCAAAAAGGCATTCAGATAGGATATATCGGTAGGTTAGATTTAGCAATAGAACAAAAAATGGATTTACCTAAAACATATATTTGTGAGATAGAATTTAATAAACTTAAATTTGAAAAAATTATAGCCAAAGAGTATTCTAAAATGCCAAGCATTAGTAGAGATTTGAGTCTGGTTGTGCCAAATTCTATGCGTTATGAAGATATAAAAAACTGCATAAGTTCGCTAACTATACAAGATTTAAAAGAATTTATGCCTATTGACATTTATAAAGATAAAAATTTAAATGATAGTTTTAGTTTAAGTATCAAGTTTGTTTTCCAAAATATAGAAAATACATTAAAAGATGATGAAATAGCAGATAAAATGCAAGTGATATTAGATTCATTAAAAGATAAACTAAATTTGGAAATAAGATGAAGATTATAGCTTTACAAGAGCCTATTACAGCAAGTATTGATAAAATTTCTTCTGATAAGTCAATATCACATAGATGTGCCATATTTTCACTATTAAGCGATCAAAAAAGTGTTATAAAAAACTATTTAAAGGCTGAAGATACGCTAAATACTCTTAAAATCATAGAAAAGCTTGGTGCTATTGTTGAGTATGATGATGATTTTATAGCCATAACTCCGCCAAAAGAAATAATAGAACCAAACTGTGTTTTAGAGTGTGGAAATTCTGGAACTACAATGAGAATTTTAATGGGCTTTCTTGCTAGCATAGATGGATTTTTTGTTTTAAGTGGCGATAAGTATTTAAACTCAAGACCGATGAAAAGAGTTGGTGCTCCACTTAGTGAAGTTGGAGCTAAAATTTATGGTAGAAATGATGGAAATTTAGCACCACTTTGCATAAAAGGAACAAAGCTGGATTATTTTAAATTTGATAGTAAAATAGCATCTGCACAGGTAAAAACAGCGCTTATTTTAGCTGGACTTAATTCAAATGGTTGTGAGATAAGTGAGCCTGAGTTAAGTAGAGATCATAGTGAAAAAATGCTTATATCAATGGGTGCAGATATATCTATAAATGGTTTGAATATAGATGTCAAGCCGATTTCAAAACCATTAAAACCACTAAATATAAATGTTGCAAATGATCCAAGTTCGGCATTTTATTTTGCGCTTATTGCGGCTATAATACCTAATTCTCATATAATTTTAAAAAATGTTATTTTAAATAAAACAAGAACAATGGCTTATGATGTTTTAAGACAAATGGGTGTGTATGTAAAGTTTATCAAAAAAGAAAGCTCATATGATGATATTGGGGATATAGAGATTAAATACTCGCAGTTAAACGGCATCTCAGTAAGTCAAAATACATCTTGGCTCATTGATGAAGCACCAGCCCTTGCTATAGCTTTTGCTTGTGCAAATGGAAAAAGTACTCTTAGAAATGCTGCTGAGCTTAGAGTAAAAGAGTGTGATAGAATAGCCGTTATGGTAGATGGATTAAAAACTTGTGGCATTGATGCGAAAGAGTTTGATGATGGTTTTGAAATAGTCGGCGGTGTACCAAATGCAGCAATAATAGAACCAAGTGGAGATCATAGAATAGCTATGAGCTTTGCAATTTTGGGTTTAAAATGCGGAATGATAATAGAAAATAGCGAGTGTATAAATACATCTTTTCCATCTTTTTCTCAAATTTTAAGAGATATTGGAGTTAAAGTTGAAGATTGAACTTGCTAAGAGTTGTGGTTTTTGTTTTGGAGTAAAAAGAGCTATAAAATTAGCAGAAAATGCACCAAATTCAGCAACTATAGGCGAGCTTATACACAACAAAGAAGAGATAAATAGACTTAAAGATAATTTTGGCGTAAAAACTCTTAATAGTATTGATGAATTAAGCTGTGAGAAAAAGGCGATTATAAGAACACATGGTATAACAAAAGATGATTTAAGTATATTAAAGCAAAAAAACATAGACATCATTGACGCTACTTGCCCATATGTTACAAAGCCACAAAAAATAGTAGAGAAAATGAGCGATGAAGGTTATGATATAGTTATTTTTGGAGACGGCAATCATCCAGAAGTAAAAGGTGTAAAATCATACGCTAAAGGCAATGTTTATGTTGTATTAAGCATAGATGAAATAAAACAAATATCGCTTAGAAATAAAGTAGCCGTAATTTCACAAACAACTAAAAAAATAGAACATTTTAAAGAAATTGTAAATGTTATAATGGAAAAATCAAAAGAAGTTCGTGTTTTTAATACAATTTGTAATGCAACTCTTTTAAATCAAGAAGCAGTAGAAGAACTCGCTAAAAAAGCCGATGTTATGGTAATAATTGGCGGTAAAAACTCTTCAAATACTAAACAGTTATTCATAATTTCTAAACAATTTTGCGAAGATAGTTATCTTATAGAAAATGAATTAGAATTGAATAAAGATTGGTTTATAAATAAAAATATATGTGGCGTTAGTGCCGGTGCTAGCACTCCTGATTGGATAATACAAAATATTATAAGAAATTTAGAAAAGTTTTAAATTTTAAAAAATTTGGCATTAAATTTAAGTTAATAATTAATATGAAAATAAGTTATTTTTAAGTATAATCATGAGTATTTCAAAATATGCAAAAATTACAAAAAAGGACGACGATGGCTGAGGTGAACGATAAAGTTCAAAACGATATTTTTGAGGATGATGATTTAGATTTTGCTACGATGTTAGAAGAATCTTTTAAACAATCAAACGATACTGTATGTAACGGTGTTGTAGTTGCTATAAAAGGCGATGAGATTTTTTTAAATATAGGTAAAAAATCTGAGGGTATTTTAAATTCTAGTGAGTTAAAAAACGATAATGATAAGCTAGATATAAAAGAAGGCGACGAGATAAAAGTAGTCATAACAGGATATAGAGGTGGAAAGCCGATAGTTTCTCACAAAAAAGCTATTCGAAAAGAAAAAATAAAAGATTTTATAGATAGTTATGATGAAAATGCTGAAAATATAGTAGATGTAAAAATTATATCTAAAAATAAGGGCGGATTTGTCGCTCAAAATAAAGATGGAGTTGAGTTTTTCTTGCCTAGATCGCAAAGTGGTTTTAGAGATGGAAATGTGCTTGGTAAAACATTTGCAGCAAAAGTGATAAAAGTAAATCCACAAGAGCAAAGCATTGTTATATCAAGACGCAAGATTATGGAAGAAGACAAAAAAAAGAAAAAAGAGATAATAAATTCTATCTTACAAAATGATGATGTTTTAGAAGGAGTTGTTAAAAAAATTACAACTTATGGAATGTTTGTAGATGTTGGTGGAGTTGATGGACTTGTTCATTATAGTGAAATAAGTTACAAAGGTCCAGTTAATCCTAAAACTTTATATAAAGAAGGAGATAAGGTTTTAGTAAAAGTTACAAAATACGATAATGAGAAACATCACCTTTCTTTATCTATAAAAGCCGCTATGCCAGATCCTTGGGATGAGATAGAAGATAGTCTTGATGTCGGTGATACTATAAAAGTTCTAGTTAGCAATATAGAGCCATATGGTGCTTTTGTTGATCTTGGAAACGATATAGAAGGATTTTTGCATATAAGTGAAATTTCTTGGGATAAAAATATAAAAAATCCAAAAGATTTCATAAGCGAGGGTCAAGAGGTAGATGTTGAAGTTATCGAAATAGATGCTAGCGATAGAAGGCTTAGAGTATCTTTGAAAAATATGTTACCTAAACCATTTGATGAGTTTATGTCAAAATTTAAAGAAGGCGACATAGTAAAAGGAGAGATAACTACTATTACAAATTTTGGTGCTTTTATAAAAGTAGGCTCACTTGAAGGACTTTTGCATAACGAAGATGCATCTTGGGATAGAAACATAAAATGTAAAGATATGTTTAAAACCGGAGATGAATTAGAAGTAAAAATTATAAAAATAGATAAAGAAAATGAAAAAATATCTCTTTCTTTAAAAGATTTAACAAGTAGCCCGGTTTGTGAATATGCAAAACAACACAATGTTGGAGATGTTGTTACTGGAACCATAAGAGATATTAAGGATTTTGGAATATTTGTAAAATTACAAGACGATGTTGAAGCTCTTATAAGAAATGAAGATATAGGTTCTAGTGTTGATGTTTCTACTCTAAAAGTTGGCGATACTATAGAATCTGTAATAGCTTTTATAGATGATAAAAAAAATAGAATTAGGCTTAGCATAAAGCGTCTTTCTAAACAAAAAGAAAGAGAAGTTTTAAAAGAAATAAATGATAATGATAGTTTTAATTTAGGCGATATCATAAAAGATCAACTATCTTAATATATTATTATGAAAAAAAGACTATTAACATTTGGCACTATATCATTTTTAGCTATTTTGTTACTAGTTTTTGGTTTTTATCTGTGGAGTTATGCAAATACAAGTCTTTTTGTGGAAAATAACTCCTCTGAACCATTAAATAAACAGATTTTTAAGCATAAAGAAAAAAAATATTTTTCGTGGATTGAAGAATTTGCGGTTAGAAAAAATAGTGATTATTCTCTTCCTGTAAATAAAATTTATATAAAAGTTGGTAGCCCAAAAAATTTAGGCAAGATTACTCAACTAATTATAGATAAGAATAGTTTTTACTCTATGTTTTGTGTATCTCAAACTCTTAAGCATTTGGGTGTTGAGTTTAGCGTTATAAAAGATGAGACACAAAATTTAATCTACTTATATACCGGAGATAAAGAGTTATTGCAAAATATTGTATCTAGTTTAAAAACATACGATATAAATTCTAAAACAAAGGAAATTGTATTATGAAAACAGTGGTTGTGTGTGACGCTATTCATCAAAAAGGTTTTGAGCTTCTAGAAAAAGAAGATGATATAAAAGTTATAGATGCTACAAATTTAGCAAAAGACGAACTTTTAAAAGTTATAGTTAATGCAGATGTTGCTATAACAAGAAGCCCAACTGAAATTGGTAGTAAATTTTTAGATGCTGGTAAAAATTTAACTGCGATAGTAAGAGCTGGAGTTGGTGTTGATAATGTTGATATAGAAAATGCTTCTAAAAAAGGTATCATCATAATGAATGTTCCAACAGCAAATACTATAGCAGCTGTTGAGATGACTATGTGTCATATATTAAACTGTGCTAGAAAATTTATAAACTCAAGCAATGATCTTAAGATAAATAGAAACTGGAAACGCGAAAAATGGTATGGAGTAGAGCTTTTTGGAAAAACTCTTGGTATAATTGGATTTGGCAATATCGGATCAAGAGTAGCACAAAGAGCAATGGCTTTTGGTATGAATATTATTGCTTATGATCCATACATAGATCCTACAAAAGTTACAAGTATGGGCGGAGTTTATGCTGAAAATTTAGATGATATACTAAAAAATTCAGATTTTATAACTATACATACACCAAAAACGAATGAGACTATAGATATAATTTCGCAAAAAGATTTAGATAAATTAAAAGATGGAGTTAGATTAATTAATTGTGCTAGAGGCGGTCTTTATAATGAGGCAATGCTTGTAAAAGGCTTAAAGAGTGGTAAAATAGCATCTCTTGGTATAGATGTGCTTGAAAAAGAACCAGCAACAAATCACGAATTATTGGAATTTGAAAATGTTGGAGTAACGCCACATCTTGGGGCAAATACATATGAATCTCAAGAAAAAATTGCTATTGCAGCAGCAGAGCAGGCCATAAGTGCAATAAGAGGTATTAGTTATCCAAATGCACTGAATTTACCTATAAGAAAAGATAGTATTCCTGAATTTGTCGTGCCTTATATAGAACTTATTTCAAAAATGGCTTATTTTGGTGCACAGATATCAAACGGATCTATAAGAGAGATTCATCTTAAAACAGAAGGTGATATTGGAAGTTATGCTGAGTCAATGTTGATTTTTGCTATAGTTGGTGCAATGAAACATATTTTAGGAGATCATATCAACTATGTAAATGCCAAATTTGTTGCAGAAGAAAAAGATATAAAAACATCTGTTGCGACTTTAGAAGAAAAAGATTATAGAAATAAAGCAACTATTTCTTTGATTACACAAAGTGGAATTACTGAAATTTCTGGAACGGTATTCTCACAAACAGAACAAAGAATTGTTAGCATTAATGGCTTTAAAACAGACTTTAAGCCAAAAGGCAAAATGATAGTATTTAAAAATAGAGATGTCCCTGGAGTTATCATGTCTGTGGCTTCTATATTAAAAGATGCTAATATAAATATAGCGGATTTTAGACTTGGAAGAGGCGAAGAAGGATATGCTCTTGCTGTTATATTATTGGATGAAAATATAAGCAAAGATATTATCGCTAAAATAAGCAATTTATCAAATTGTGTTTGGGCACATTATGCTGTTTTATAAATTTTAATTTAAGAAAAATACAGTATAATTAGAACTTTTATTAATTGTATATAAATTTTTTATTGAGGTAGGATTAGTGTTTGAGCAAATAAGTGATTCTTTTAAGGCAGCTGTTAATAAACTAAAGACCATCGATGATGAAAAAGCACTCAAAAATGCGATGGAAACTCTTAAAAAAGCACTATTAAAAGCCGATGTTTATCATAAAGTTGTAAAAGATCTTTTATCTAATATAGAAAAAGACCTTAAAGGTAGAGGTATTGGTCAAAAACAGTTTTTAGATAGTATTAAAGAAAATTTGACTACTACATTGACAGCTCCTGGTAATCAAGGTTTTGTTTATGCATCAAATCCTCCAACAGTAGTTTTAATGACGGGACTTCAAGGTAGTGGAAAAACAACTACGACAGTTAAGCTTGCGAATTTTCTAAAACTACGCAAAAAAAAGATTTTAGTTGCAGCATGTGACTTGCAAAGACTTGCCGCTGTTGAGCAGCTAAAACAGCTTTGTGCTGAAAATGAAATAGAGCTTTTTAACTTAGATGGAGAAAATAATCCTATTAATGTAGCAAAAGAAGCTATAAAAAAAGCAAAAGATGGCTTGTACGATGTTTTGCTTGTTGATACTGCAGGACGCTTGGCTATAGATGAAGAGCTTATGAGTGAATTAAAAGATATAAAATCAACCATAAACCCAAATGAGATATTTTATGTTGCAGATTCTATGAGTGGTCAAGATGCAGTAAGATCAGCCAAGGGTTTTGATGAAATACTTGATTTAACTGGTGTTATACTTAGTAAATTTGATTCTGATTCTAAAGGCGGTGTTGCTATAGGTATAGCAAAACAGCTTGAAATTCCTTTAAGATTTGTTGGTATTGGAGAAAAAGTTGCAGATTTAGAAAGTTTTATCCCAGATAGAATAGTAAGTCGTATTATGGGAGAGGGCGATTTGGCAACACTTGTGGAAAAAACAAGTGCTATAATAGACGAAAAAGAAGCAAAAAGATTAAATAAAAAAATAAAAAAAGGTCAATTTAATTTCAATGATTTCATAGAGCAATTAGAAAGTGTTAAGAAGCTTGGAAATATGAAAAACCTTATAGGTATGATTCCTGGACTTTCAAATGTTGCTGGAAAATTAAAAGATATTGATTTGGAAGGATCTGATGAAATAAAACATATAAAAGCTATGATACAATCAATGACTCCAAAAGAGCGTGAAAATCCAGATCTTTTAAATAATTCTAGAAAGAGAAGACTCGCTAGTGGAGCCGGACTTTCTCAGATGGAAGTTAATAAATTTTTAAAACAATTTAGCAATGCGTCTAAAATAGCTAAAAAGCTATCAAATAAAAATAGTATGCGTGGTATTGAAAGTATGTTAGGCGGAGCTCAAAATTTCCCTAGATAATGGGAAGTTTTGAAAATAAAGTTTAGTTATGGCAAAGGCTATACCTAAGCTTTATTTATAAATTTAAGGAGTAAAAATATGGCAACAGTTGTTAGATTAACAAGAGCTGGTCGCAAGAAAAGACCTTTTTATCGTATAGTAGTTACCGATAGTAGAAAAAGAAGAGATAGTGGTTGGATAGAAAGTATCGGTTATTATAATCCAATGGTAGATCCAGAAGTAGTTAAATTTGATTCTCAAAGACTTGAGTATTGGAAGAGCGTTGGTGCTAAACTAAGTGATAGGGTGGCTAGAATAACTAGCAAATAAAAATGGTAAAAAATTTTTTATTAGAATATGCTAGATTGATAGCCGAATTTCCGGATCAAGTTGATATAAAAGAAGAGCAAATTGATGATAATTTTTGCGAACTTACTATTTTTGCAAACAAGTCTGATGCCGGAAAACTTATAGGTAAAGATGGCAGAATAATAAATGCTATTAAGGCTGTTATCATCGGATGTAAGGCAAAAAATTCTCTTTCTTATAGAGTTACGGTAAAATCTATTGAATAGTGAGTTTCTAGAAGTTGCTGTTGTTGGTAAGACTGTTGGGTTAAAAGGGCAATTAAAGTTAAATAATAAAAGTGATTTTATAAATCAGTTTAAAAAAGGTGCTGTCTTTTACGATAAAAATTCAAATGAATTTGAGGTTGAGAGTTTTGATAAAGCTAAACTTTTAATCAAATTTACTGGTTATAACGATATAGATAGTGCAAAAATACTCACAAATAAGATTTTATATACCACAAAAGCAGATACTATTAAAAATTGTAAATTAAAAAAAGATGAATTTTTTTATTTTGATATCATTGGTTGCAAAATTGTAGAAAACAATCAAATTTTAGGTATAGTTGAGGATATAGAAGAATTTCCTATGAATCATATGTTATTAATCAAAACATCTGATGAGCTTACACAAAAAAATATGCCAAAAAACTTTTATATACCTTATAATGATAGATATATAATAAGCGTCGATATAAAAAATAAAACAATATTTTCAAAAGATAGTATAGACATACTTGAAAATTCATAATGAAATTTACCTTTGTTACACTTTTTAGAAATCTTGTAGAGCCTTATTTTTGTGATTCTATATTAAAAAGAGCTACAGAAAAAAAGCTAATTGATATAAATTTTCTAAATCCAAGAGATTTTAGTAAAAACAGATATAAAAAAGTAGATGATTATATGATAGGTGGCGGTGCTGGGCTTTTGATGAGTGCCCAGCCACTTTATGAGTTATTGATGCATTTAAAAAAAATGGATAAAAATGTAAAAATCATTTTTTCAACACCAGTTGGTAAAAAATTTACACAACAAGACGCAAAAAGACTATCAAATTTTTCTCATTTATGTTTTGTGTGTGGTAGATATGAAGGCATTGATGAAAGAATTTATGAACTTTTTGCTGATGAGTTGTTTTGTATAGGGGATTTTGTTTTAACTGGTGGAGAGCTTCCTGCACTTTGTATGTGTGATGCTATAAGTAGAAACATTGGGGGTGTTTTGGGAAATAGTAATTCTTTAGTAGAAGAAAGCTTTGAAAACACTCTTTTGGAAGCTCCTTCTTTTACAAAGCCAGATAATTTTCAAAATTTAAAAGTAGTTTCAGAGTTTTTAAAGGGAAATCATAGTAAAATAAAAGCTTTGAAAGATAATATGGCGATTTGCAAAACTAGGTTCCATCGCCCAGATTTGTATATAAAATCAAAGTCGCTAAACAAAGGAATAAAATGAAAAATAAATATATTGAGGCTTTTGAAAAAGCTCAAAAAGCCGATAAAGAAGTGCCTGAGTTTAGAGCAGGCGATACACTAAGAGTTGCTATTCGCATAAAAGAAGGTGAAAAAACTAGAGTTCAAAACTTCGAGGGTGTGTGTATAGTTAGAAGAGGAGAGTCTGTAAATCAAACATTTGTTATTCGTAAAATTGGAGCAAACGGTGTAGGCGTAGAGAGAATTTTCCCTATTTATAGCGATAGTATAGAATCAATCACGGTTCTAAGAAGAGGTCGCGTTAGAAGAGCGAGACTATTTTATCTTCGCGAGCTTCGTGGTAAAGCTGCTAGAATTAAAGAACTTAAAAAATAAATTCTCAAACTTTAGTATAAATTCAATTATGAATTTATACTATCTTTTAACTTTTATATTTAATATCAAATTTAAAAATTATTCAATATTTTCTTTTTGCTTCTATATTTTAAAAAACATAAATAAAAATAAATTTAATACATTTTGAAAAATATTTTTATAGTTGTGATAATACAACAATACTCATATTTTCTTTTTATAAAGAAAGTTTTAGTATAATCGTAAGAAAAAAATTAAGGATTAAAATGTATCGTTTTGCGCCATCGCCAACTGGTGATATGCATATTGGAAATTTGCGTGCAGCTATATTTAACTATATTTGTTCACTGCAAGATAAAAGCGGTTTTATACTTCGTATAGAAGATACCGATAAAGAAAGAAACATTGAAGGCAAAGATGCTGAAATTTTAGAAATTTTAACAAAATTTGGCATAAAATGGGATACTCTTTATTATCAAAGTAAAAATCTTAAATTTCATAGAGAATTAGCGGCAAAACTTTTGATGGATAAAAAAGCATTTTTGTGTTTTTGTTCTGATGAAGATATCGCAAAGAAAAAAGAACTTGCAAAAGAGAAAAATATTGCTTATAGATATGATGGAACTTGTGAAAAATTAAGCGACGAAGAGGTTTTGAATTGTGAAAAGCCATCTGTTATAAGGATGAAAAAACCTAATAAAACTATGAGTTTTATTGATGAAATAAAAGGCGAGATATCTTTTGAGCCAGAAAATATAGATAGCTTTGTTATTATGCGAACAGACAAAACTCCAACTTATAACTTTGCTTGTGCAGTTGATGATATGCTTGAGGGTGTGGATTTTGTTATAAGGGGCGAAGATCATATAAGCAATACACCAAAACAAGACTTAATACGAGAATATCTTGGTTATACTGGTAAATTTAGATATGCTCATCTCCCTATAATACTAAACGAACACGGCACGAAAATGAGCAAAAGAGAAAATAGCTCTTCTGTAAAATGGCTTTTAGAAACTGGTTATATGCCAGAAGCAATTGCAAATTATCTAATTATGCTAGGCAATAAAACTCCATACGAAATTTTTAGCATGAATGAAGCAGTGGAGTGGTTTGATATAAAAAAAGTATCAAAAAGCCCGGCTAAATTTGACATAGATAAACTTTCTCAAATAAATAGAGAACATATAAAAAGAGCAAGTGATGAAAGATTGGCACAACTTTTTGAAATGCCTATTAAATTTGCTTCACTTATTCGTTTTTATACACAAGAATCAAGTTTGATTGGTGAGATAAAAGATAAAATTTCACATATTTATTCGCCTAAACACATACAAGGCGAGTATGAAAATGAGATGAAAATCTTAAAAGAGGCTATATTAAAATTAGATTATAAAGATAGTTTTGATGAGTTTAAAAAAGCTCTTATGAGTGAAACTTCCCTAAAAGGTAAAAAGTTTTTTATGCCACTTAGACTTCTTATAACAGGCAAAGAACATGGACCTGAGTTAAGTGAGCTTTATGATTTTATAAAAAATGATATAAAGGAAATAATTTGATAGTAAGTAATCTTATATTTGCAATTGCGAGCATACTTCATTTTGTTTTAGTAGGATATATGTGGGTCATAATAATTGCGGCACTAATTTCTTGGGTTAGACCAGATCCATATAATAAATTAGTCCAAGCTTTATATAGACTTACAGAGCCTGTATATGCCAAGATTAGAAGCATTGTGCCAACAACATTTGGCGGTATTGACATCGCACCAGTTATTGTTATTCTTATAATACAATTTTTAGATCTTTTTGTAGTAAGGAGTTTATTTGGTTTTGCTGCTGCGATGTAGTTTAGTATTTTTTCTATGTTTGGGGTTTTCTTTTGGTGTGGTTATTGATGCTGTAAATTTAAAAAAAGAGCCAAAAAGTCTAGCAAAAGATTATTATTTTTATAGACTTTTAACTGAAGGTAATTATACAAAAGACGATGTTTATACTCTTAGAGATGATGTTTATAGATACAAAGGTAGGCTAAAAACAGCGATAGAAAAAGTAATTGGATCAAAACCAGAAGTTGTTTCGCAGTGCGAAATGGCTTATCCAAATATAATGGATGCTAATGAGAGTTGCCAAATAAAGCTTCTTTATATGAGTAGGGTTTTAAATTTAAGTAATGAAGATAGAAACAAACTTATAGAAAAATATCAATCTTCTTATCCAAATTCTGCCAATATGCTAATGGGTTTAAATTCAAAAGATCCTGCTTTATACTATGAAAAGACATTAGATAGTTTAAATTTTATAACATATTATAATATTTATAATAAAAACAAAAATTTTGATAAAAGCTATAATTTAAATTTTATCAATAAACTTATAAATGAAAAAAGATTTGAAAATACAATAAAAAGTTTTGTTATAAACAAAAATATGTCAAAATTTAGAAAATCATTACTAAAAGCAGATCCAAAAAACTCGTATTCTTATAATGTTGCTTTTTATTTAGGCGTAAATGCCTTGCTTTTTGATAAGCCAGATATTGCAATAAAATTTTTTAAGCAAGCTGCAAACATGACTTCCTATCAAAGTTTTAAAGACAACGCAAATTTTTGGGTTTATTATCTAAGTAAAGATAAAACTACTCTTTTGGATATAGCAAATAGCGATGATATAAATATTTATAGTATTTATGCTAGAGAACTTGCTAGTGTTAATAAAAAAGATATTTTTGTTCCAAGACCAAAAGTTGCATCGTTAAAATATTATAGCGTGAGCGATCCTTTTACTTGGGAATATACTAAAAAAACTATAAAAGATATGAATAGCTCACAGCTTACTGATTTTGCGGCTAAATTTTATACCATTGATACAGTTGGGCATTATAGCTATATGATGGAAAAAGCTAGCAATTATAAAAATCACTACTATCCAATGGCGTATGATTATTTGCTTGATGGAGTTGATGTGCATAGAAAAGCACTTATTTTTGCATTAGCAAGGCAGGAAAGCAGGTTTATACCAAGTGCTATTTCTGTTTCTTATGCTCTAGGAATGATGCAATTTATGCCATTTTTGGCAAATGATATCGGAAAAAAACAGCTAAATATAGAGAATTTTGATCAAGATGATATGTTTAAGCCAGAAGTTGCATATAAATTTGCAAATGTGCATTTAGATTATCTTGAAAAATATCTTTATCATCCTATTTTCATAGCCTATGCGTATAATGGCGGGATTGGTTTTACTAAAAAAATGCTTGTAAACGATGCTATGTTTTTAAAAGGCAAATATGAACCATTTTTGAGTATGGAATTAGTAAAAGCTGATGAAACTAGAGATTATGGTAAAAAGGTTTTGGCAAACTATGTTGTTTATCTTAACGCTTTGGATGCCAATACATCGATACAGAAACTTTTTGAAATGCTAGTTCAATCCGAGCCGATGGATAAATTTCGAAATTAAGTCTAAGTATATCCGTGTTTTTCCTTGGAGATATAATTTCATAGTATTTTCCCCAAGGAACACTAAAAGCAACTTTTTTCAAAAGCTCATCACCTTCTTTTAATTCTCTTATCATAACATCTTGAATGCTACTATTTACAGTAAACGAATTTTCGTTTATATCTATTTCTTTTGGATAAATTGCCACTATAAAATGTTCTTCAAGGTTTTTGCTGACTAAATTTGGATAAACTGGATTTAGATATGTTCCTAAGGCTAAAATTCTCTCGTTTTTATTTATGATTTCTGTTTTTTGTGTATAAGCTAAAAGTTCATTTTTTATTGGATCATGGGTTATATTTTTATTTGAACACGCGCTTAAAAAAATGGCTATTATAATTGTAAAAATAATTTTTTTCATAAAATACTTTATATCATTTTTGTTATTTTAGCCAAATTTTGATAAAAAAATAAATTATAATATTGATTTTATAAAATTTAGTGGCTAAATAGCTACTAAATTTACATAAGTTTTTTTATACCTTCTTCTATACTGCTTTTGCTGCGTGGCTCTACAACTCTATCATAAATTTCTTTACCATCTTTTAGATAAAATATAGTTGGTATGTGTCTTATTGCGTATTCATCTCTCACACCTTCACTATCATCTACATTTACATCATAAAAATTTATGTTTAAATACGCTTTTTCTAGCTCTTCAAGTATAGGTTTGGCAAATTTGCAGTCTTTGCACCATGGTGCACCGAAATAAACTATACCGCTTCCACTTGACATTACATTTTTTATCTCATCTTGATTTAATACTTTCATATTTTCTCCTTTGGAATTTTTAATATTATACTTATAAATAGTAAAAATTTATAAAATATATACCAAGTTTATTTCCAAATTTCAAATTCTAAAATTCTATATGTCATATTTATAACAACCATAAGTGAAACTAGAGTAGCTGGAGTTGATTTTGAGAAATTGTATAAGAAATTAAAAAAAGCTTTTAGTGATTTAAATTTAGTATAAACACTTAGATGTTAGAGTTTTCTCTAACATCTAAATTTATAATTAAAACTTATTCTTCCTTACACTATCAACTATATCTTTAGACATAGTATCAAGTTCTTTTGTGATAGTAAATGTATTATTAGCAATATTAACATTTTCTTTTGTTAAAGCATCTACATCAGCTACAGAGTTATTTATCATAGATATTGCTTCAGTTTGTTCTCTAATACTTTCACTCATCTCATTTATTGATTGAGTTAAAACATTTACATTAGCTTCTATTTCAGTTAATGACTTACCAGTTTTTTCTGCTAGTTTTCTAACTTCATCAGCAACAACAGCAAATCCTCTTCCTGCTTCTCCAGCTCTTGCTGCTTCTATAGCAGCATTAAGTGCTAGAAGGTTAGTTTGCTCTGATATATCTTTTATAATAGTTATAACATTTTTAATCTCTTCACTTTGAGCTATAACTTCTGTTGTTTTTTGATTAATTGAGTTCATTGAACTACTCATCTCTTCAACAGCAGCTGCACTTTCTTCAAGTGAACTAGCTTGTTTTTTAGCTGAAGCTGTTATTTGATCTACTGCTTTAGATAATAGATCTGATTTTTGTTGTAAGCTTTCTGCTTGAGATAGATTTTGTTTAAGCATACTGCTTATCTCAGCTCCTAATGTATTTACACCTTTTGCTATAACACCATTGTCATCTATGTGAGCACTAAAGTCTTTGTTTTGAAAAGATTTTAATAAAGCTAATATATTATTTCCATCATCTGCTATAAGTGAGTTTAATGTTTCTTGTAACTCTATAAATGCTTCTTTTAGAGTATTTAAAGCAGGATTACTACTATTTGCTTCAAATGATGCTAAGAAGTCTCCTTCTTTTATCTTATCTACAAATGTATCAGCTTGCTTGATAAATATCTCTTCATCAGATAAATTCTTTTTAGTTTTTTCTATGTTTTCATTAATAGCTTTTGCCATAGCTCCAAATTCATCTTTAGTTTTTACATTTATTGTATTAGCATCTTTTGATTCATGATTTATAAATTTAAATACATTGTTTAGACCTGATTGGATGATGGAGATTGGTTTTAGATAATAAGTTATTACTAGGGTTAAAATTATTACTATAAGTATAATAAATATAGTTGAAGTTACACTTTGACTTTTAATTATATAACTTAGTGTGCTATCATAATCACTCATTGAGTTTGCTGAACAAATAAGCCAGTTTGCAGCTTCGTATTTTTCGCAAGCAGCCACTCTTTTATCGCCTTTAAATTCAAATTCAAAAGGTTTATTAGCATATTTATTAAAACTATTTTCTAAAATGTTTACTATACTTTGAGCTTCTGGATCATTTGACATTACTACTTTTTTATTTGGATGAGAAACTATTTGTTTTGAGTTTATATCAACAACAGTAATAAAGCTAGTCTCAGAATCTTTTATGTTTGACAATT
Source organism: Campylobacter sputorum subsp. sputorum (assembly GCF_008245005.1). NCBI lineage: Bacteria > Pseudomonadati > Campylobacterota > Epsilonproteobacteria > Campylobacterales > Campylobacteraceae > Campylobacter > Campylobacter sputorum. The sequence goes on from NZ_CP043427.1 coordinate 341,918, forward strand.
TATCATTTAAAGTATCTAAAAATACATCACTTGAAACAACTCCTACTAATTTATTATCAATTATTACCTTTTTTGCTATAGATATAGTTGGCTTATTGCGTGTTTTTGCGATATATGGTTTTGTAAAAATTATTTTATCACTATTAGTTGCGAGTTTATACCACTCCCTTTTTCTTGGTTCATAATTATCTTTTTCTATAGTTCTAAAAATAAAACTAACTTTCTTATTATCTTCAATATCTGTTCTATAAAAATTTCCATCACTCTCATATGCAAAAAATATGTTTTCTAAGCTAGAAGTTTTTGATATAAACATTATTTGTTGATTTAATAAATCTCTGTCTATAACATATTATGGATTTTTTTTGCAAAAAATCTACAAAATTTTCAATTGCTTTTATTTTATCGCTGAAGAATTCATTAACTAACAAATTTGAAGAAAGAGATATGGATGTTTTTCTGGCTTCACTTGTATGTATAATCGTACTTCGAGTAGATTTATAATTAATGAATGTAAATACAGAAAAGCAAATAACCAAAAGAACTAAAATATAGACAGCTAGTTTATTGGAAATTTTATTTAAATAAAATTTATCAAGATATTTTAAGGTTTTAAAATTTTTTGATAAAGGGTATAAAAGAGTTTTTTAACCAAATTTGCTGTAATATAAAAACTAATATTAAGTTATATATGGAAAAATTATGAGCAAATTTACACATTTACATTTACATACGGAATATTCACTACTTGATGGTGCCAATAAGATAAAAGAGCTTGCTTCTACGCTAAAAGAACAAGGAGTAGGGGCTTGTGCAATAACAGATCATGGAAATATGTTTGGTGCGATTGATTTTTATAAAACAATGAAAGCTAGCGGCATAAAGCCACTTATAGGCATGGAAGCTTATGTGCATAATGGTGATGATATAGAAGATAAAAGCACAAAGCAGAGATTTCACCTCATTTTAATAGCTAAAAATGAAACAGGCTATAAAAATCTTATGTATTTAAGCTCTATGGCTTATATAAAAGGTTTTTATTATTATCCTAGAATAAACAAAAAAGTTTTAAGAGAGCATAGTGATGGGCTTATTTGCTCTTCAGCATGTCTAGCAGGTGAAGTAAACTGGCATTTAAATTTAAGTGAGAGAAATACAAAATACGGCGCAAAAGGTTATGAGAGAGCAAAAGAGGTTGCACTTGAGTATAAAGATATATTTGGAGATGATTTTTATCTTGAAATTATGCGTCATGGTATCAATGAACAAAGAGCAATTGATGATCAAATTTTACAAATTTCAAAAGAAACTGGCATAAAAGTTATAGCAACAAATGATGCTCACTATACATTTAAACAAAGAGCCGAAGCTCATGAGGTGTTTATGTGTATAGCTATGAAAAAAACATTAAATGACAAAGATAGATTAAGGCATAGTGTGCATGAGTTTTATGTCAAAACTGATAATCAGATGAGGGAAATTTTTGCAGATATTCCAGAAGTTATAGAAAATACAGCCGAGATTGTGGATAAGTGCAATTTAGAGCTTCATCTAGGTGATCCAACTCCGCCAAATTTTAAATTTACGACACAATATGCAAAAGAGATGGATATAGCTTTACCAGAACCTGATAATAAATATAGCTTTGCAAACGATGCACTTTTTTTTGAGATAATTTCAAAAAGAGGATTAGAAGAAAGACTTAAATTTATTCCACAAGATCAGCATAAGTTATATAAAGATAGATTAGATCATGAAATAGCTATCATAGATAAGATGAAATTTCCTGGTTATATGCTTATAGTTTGGGATTTTATCAGAGAGGCAAAAAATAGAGGCGTGCCAGTTGGACCTGGTAGAGGATCTGCTGCTGGCTCACTTGTAGCTTATAGTCTTAAGATAACTGACATTGATCCTTTGCCATACAATCTACTTTTTGAGCGTTTTTTAAATCCTGATCGTATAAGTATGCCAGATATTGATGTGGATTTTTGTCAAGATAGAAGAGGCGAGATAATTGACTATGTGATACAAAAGTATGGTTGTTATAATGTTGCACAAGTTGCAACTTTTGGTAAGTTGCTTGCAAAAGGTGTTATTAGAGATGTTGCAAGGGTTTGTGATATGCCTTATAAAGAAGCTGATGAGATGGCAAAGCTTATACCAGATGAACTTAAAATAACACTTAGTGGATATCTTGGAAAAGATGGCAAAATGATTGATGGTGCCTTGCAAAAAGAACCAAAGATAACAGAGCTTATTTCAAGCAATCCTTTGGCAAATCAAATTTGGAGATTTGCAAATGATTTAGAGGGATTAAACAGAAACGCAGGAATGCACGCAGCAGGTGTTGTGATAAGTAATGAGCCTCTTTGGAATAAAACCCCTCTTTTTAAACAATCAAATGGAGAAGATGGGCATTATGTAACGCAATATACAAAAGATTATTTGGAAGATGTAGATTTAATCAAATTTGACTTTCTTGGTTTAAAAACACTTACTGTTATTAATAATGCTTTAATGCTTATAAAAAGAAGATATGGCAAAGATATACTTTGGGAAGAGATAGATTTTAATGAAAAAGATACATATAAGCTTATACAAAGCGGAAAAACTCTTGGCGTATTTCAGATAGAAAGTGGCGGTATGCAAGATCTTGGTGTTAGGTTGAAACCTGACTGCTTTGAGGATATTATCGCGATGATTGCGCTTTATCGTCCAGGACCAATGGATCTTATACCAGATTTTATCGATAGAAAACATGGAAAAGCAAAAGTTGAGTATCTTATCGATGATATAAAAGAGATTTTAGAGCCAACTTATGGGATTATCGTATATCAAGAGCAAGTTATGCAAATTGTTCAAAAAATAGGCGGATTTAGTCTTGGTGAAGCAGATTTGGTTCGTCGTGCAATGGGTAAAAAAGAAGAGAAAAAACTTGCCGCTATGAAAGAAAAGTATTTAGATGGTGCAAAAAAACTAGGTTATGATGTCTCAAAAGCTGATGAGCTTTTTGAACTTATTATGAAATTTGCCTCTTATGGTTTTAACAAATCGCATGCTGCGGCGTATTCTTTGATTACTTTTCAAACAGCTTATCTAAAAGCTCATTATCCAGCAGAATTCATGGCTGCACTTTTAACAAGTGAAGAGAATAATGCAGATAAATTATCAAGATATATGGATGAGATAAAACGCCTTGATATCGAACTTTTACCGCCAAGTATAAATATGTCTATAAGGGAATTTAGTGTTGGCGATGATGGAAAATCAATCATTTATGGCCTTGGTGCTATAAAAGGTGTTGGCCTTGGTGCTATAGAAAATATAATAGAGCAAAGAGGGGATGGTTTTAAAGATATCGATGATTTTGTTTCAAAAGTTGATAGTTTTAAGGTAAATAAAAAAGTCTTAGAATCTCTCATAAAAGCTGGTGCTATTAACTGTCTTGGGTTGAGTAGAATGTGTTTGCTAAGAAATGTTGAAAATATATTAGATGCATGCAAGAGCTCTGATAGTATAAAGAAAAACGCCAAAGAATCACTTTTTGGAGAAGATGAGAGTATGAGTATTGTTAAGGTTGATCTTTTAAAAACAGATGAAGAGCTTCCTTTGATGGAAATTTTAGGTTATGAGCTTGAAACTCTTGGAATTTACCTTTCTGGTCATCCGCTTAAAGAGTATGAAGAGAAGATAAGAAGCTTAAAAGACGTAACATTTAGCAACTCTTTTGGCGAGATTAATGGCTCAAGCGATATAAAGATTGTTGCAAAAATAGAAGACATTGAAACCAAAATTACCAAAAAGGGTAATAAAATGGGCATAATAAAGCTTTTAGACCTTTATGGAACTTTTTCTATGAGCGTTTTTGAAAAATCACTTGATTTGTTTTTAAATTTAAGTAATGAAGATAAACAAAAACCATTTATATTTGCTATAAATTTGACAAATGAAAATTCTCAAATAAATACAAGATTTTTAAGTATGACAAATTTAGATGATGCAGAAAATTTTGTTTTTACTCCAAGAAAAAATAGAAATTTTTATCAAAAATCACAAAAAAATGAAACAAAAAAAGTTTATGATAATTTAGAAGTTTCTATAGATATCCAAAATTTAAATCAAGATATTATAAATAAAATTTATTCAAGAGCTCATTTTGAGCATAAAAATGGCGGAGATAAAAAATTAACTCTTATCGTGCAAACCAAAAGCCAACATTTTATATATAAAACTGATTTTTTAGTTACTGATGGCTTTGAAGAAAATATCCATAATATCGCATAAAAAGGAGTTAGTATGAATGAAGTTTTGATACTAAGTGGTGCCGGACTTAGTGCAGATAGTGGATTAAAAACTTTTCGTGATAATGGCGGCCTTTGGGAAGAATATGATGTTATGGAAGTTTGTTCTGTTGGTGGATTTGCAAAGGATAGAAAAAAAGTACTTGATTTTTATAATAAAAGAAGAGCACAACTTAAAGATGCAAAGCCAAATGAAGCGCATTTTAATATAGCTAGATTAAAATCAAAATTTAAAGATAAAATTTCTGTTTTAACGCAAAATGTTGATGATTTGCTAGAAAGAGCAGGGTGTGAGGATGTGATTCATTTACACGGCGAGCTAACAAAACTTAGGTGTGAAAGGTGCGGCGAAATATTTGATATAGGATATGATGGAATGAATGGCAAAAAATGTCCAAAGTGTAGAAGCGAATTTTTGCGTCATCATGTAGTAATGTTTGGAGAAATGGCGCCTTTTTATGAAATTTTGTTTCAAAGACTTAATGAGATGAAACTTTTTGTTTGTATAGGTTCAAGTGGAGAGGTTTTAGATGTCGCAAGTTATGCTAGGATTGCTAAATTTAGTATCTTAAATAATCTATCACCTTCTAAAATAGACAAAAATTTTGATAAAGTTTATAACGAAACAGCGGTTAATGCAGCCCATAAAATTTATAAAGATATAGAAGAATTTTTAAGTAACTAAACACAATCTAAGCCTATTAAGGCTTAGATTAGATTACTCTAGTGTAAAGAGTATGTTTTTACCATCTTGGTAAGATAATATATTAAATTTACCATCTTTTAATACTATGCTTCTTGCATTTGTAATTTCGCTTGGATAAGACAAAGTTTGTTCTATCTTTTCGCTTTTTGGATCAATTAATATTATCACATTATGATTTTTGCTAAGTGCATAAATTTTATCATTATCATATATCATAGAAGTTATATAAAGATCTCCTAAACTCGCATTGTCTTTTAAATTTGCATCCGGTGTGAATTCACCTGATAAGGTCATATCTTTTATCAAAATTTTAGATATAACAAAAGTTTTTTTATCTTTATTGTTTGGAACTGTTGCTATATAAATATATTTTCCATCATTTGTCATACTAGCGATATGATTTAGTTTTGCTCTTACTGTGCTAATTCTACCCCTACCAAGATCTTGTTTATTTGTTTCAAATTTATCTCTTCCTTTTATAAAATCGGCATAACCAGCCACTTCGTCTGCATTATCGTTTTTAGCAAATTTTAAAAAAGTTTTGTTTGAGCCCATTAATATAAATTTATTTTCGCCAAGCGCATTAACTGATATTATCGGATCTATGGTTGCAGAAAAATAAGGATCTATCTGTAATTCACTTGTAGTATTAAAATTTGTATCCATAAAATAAACATTCCATTTTGAACTTGCTATAAACTCGCCATTTGCAAACTCAAAAGAATTTATAGGTTTTGATAAATTTATATCTTGCTTTGAAGATATTTTTAAGTCTTTGTCTATATTTAAAGGAGCTTTTGATGGATCGTTATCAAAGCTAATCCCTAGTTTTGCAGCTGGAGCAAAAGCATAATCCGGAGCTTTTACATCTCTTTTGCCTAAAAATGATATTGTTTTAAAGTTATTATCATGTCCTGTTTTATCCCAAATGATATATTTTTTATCAAAAGTAAATCTAACTGGATCTCCTTGGCCAGAATATGGCGGAATTCCTGTGCTAACAAATGCTTGAAAGACATTTGATGCTATAATAAAAGCTGATATTATAAATGCACCTATAGAAAGTTTGTTTAAATTTCTATATTTGTCTTCTCCCATTTCTTTTGCAAAAGAGCTAAATTTGGGTGCAAATAAAAATATTAAACCAAGTATTAAAACTACTGCCCAAAATACAACTTCAGCCCAAAAATAGGTGTGTATCCCAAATACGGCTAATCCAAAACCTTGATCAAGATCTCTGTGTGCGTGGTTTCCAAAATGTGCAAATGATTGCCAAAGCCCAAATGCTGTAACTATAAGAAGCATTGCTAAATATTTTGGTTTTAAACCATATCTTACTATAAAAAGTGCAAGCACTCCTATAAATATCATTGCTTCTCGTTGTCCCCAGCACAATGTGCACGGACTATCTTTTAACACATATCCAAAATACAAATTTGCTATGCCAACTGGTAAAAGTATGATTAAAAATCCAGCTAAACACATCAAAGCATAAAATAATTTTACTTTTTTTATCTCGTTCATCTCTTTCCTTTATAAATTCATTATTGTTAGTAGTGCTGATGATTTATGCCCTATATAAAGATAAATCATAAACAACCAAGAAAAAGCAACTATGCCAAGTGCTATATTTTCCATCTTTGGTTTTACTATAATAACTATTAAAGCTATTAAAACTAAAAGTAGTTGTAAAAATTCCATTATTGCTCCTTTAAATTTTTTAAAATTGTCATATTAATATAATAAAACTTAAAGATAAATATTACTAGGAAATTTTTTATTTTAAGTTTTATTTTATAAAATATCTAAATCGTTATATATTATAATATATAATTAAGAAAAAAATTATTATAATTCCACCAAAAGGAAAAAAAATGGAATTAGTTTCAAATTTTATTATTAAATCTGGAAGCAACGATTTTGTGCTACAAAAGCGCATAAATCTTTTAAAAGAAATAGATAAAACAGGATCTATTTTGCAAGCTGCTAAAAATATACCAATGAGTTATAAAGCGGCTTGGGATACTATTGATTTGATGAATAACTTATCAGAAAAACCACTTATAGAGCGTAAATCTGGTGGAAAAAATGGTGGAGGAAGTTTTTTGAGTGAATATGGAAAAACACTCATAAAAACATATGAAAATATAGTAGATATACAAAAAAGATTTTTAGAACAAATTTCGAAAAATGTTGATTTTGATAGTGGAAATATAATAAATTTAGAAAGATTAACAATGCAAATAAGTGCTAGAAATGTTTTTAGCGGTAAAGTTGAAAGCATAAAAAATGGGAGCATAAACTCAGATGTGTTAGTTTGTTTAAATGGCGGAGCAAAGATTTCGTCAACTATAACAACTACTTCTGCTCAAAATCTTGGGCTTGAGGTTAAAAAAGATGTCAAAGTTATAATAAAATCAAGTTCAGTTATGATAGCAAATAGCGAAGATATCGCAATAAGTGCTAGAAATATCATAAAAGGCGAGATTGTAAATGTTGTAAAAGATGAAATAAGCTCAGAAACTCAGCTTGATATAGGTGGCGGACAAATTTTAACAGCTATTATCACGCAAAACTCGGCTCAAAAACTTGAACTAAAAGAGGGAAAAGTAGTTTATGGCGTGATAAAATCAAGTGAAGTTATGATAGGATTATAAGGAGAATTTATGAAAAAGTTAATATTGTTAGTATTGAGTGCTTGTGTGCTTTTTGGTGCTGAGATTCGTGTGGCTGCTGCTGCAAATATAGGCTATGTTTTTGAAGAACTTAAAAAAGAATTTCTAAAAACTAGACCAAATGATAAAGTTGAGGTTACGCTTGGAAGTAGTGGAAAACTTAATGCACAAATTAAAGCAGGAGCGGATTATGCGATTTTTATGGCAGCAAATATGGATTTTGCTGATGACTTATATAAAAATGGATTTAGTAAAAACGCCCCTGAAATTTATACTCGTGGCGTTTTGATGATGTTTAGTAAAGAAAAAAGAGATTTAAATAAAGGCTTAGAAATTTTAAAAGATAATGGCATTGAGAAAATTTCAGTTGCAAACACAAAAACCGCCCCTTATGGCATAGCTTCAAAACAGGCTTTTGAAAAAGCTGGAATTTATGCTGATATTGAGAAAAAATTAGTTTATGCAGGAAATATATCAGGTGTTATGCCTCATGTAATAAGCGGTGCAGCAGATATCGGATTTATACCAAAATCAGCCTTAATTGGCAAAGATGAGTATAAAAAAGGTGAAAATTTTGTAGAAGTTGATAGAGCGTTATATACCCCGCTTGATCAAGGAATGATTTTGCTAAAAAATTATGAAAATAATGCATTAGCAAAAGACTTTTATGCATTTTTGAAAAGCCAAAAAGCAAAAGAAATTTTTGCAACTTATGGTTACGAATAGATGAACGAGCTAGACGCCAAGATAGTAGAGTGTCAAAATAGTGATTCTTTGCATAGATTTATTTTAGAAACTATTGTTGGAAAAATCGCTTTTGTAACATTAGAAGTAAAGGATTTAGATATTTCTAAAATTGGTTTTAAAGAAAGCGTAGTTGGCATTGCAAAAAGTGGTGAGTTTAGTTTTTCAAATCAGATAAAAATAGAAATTTCAGCTATAAAAAAAGGTGAAATTTTAAGCCTTGTAAGTGGAGTTAAAAACGGATTTACAATTAATAGTATGATTACTACTTCATCTTTAACAAGGCTTGGCTTAGAGGTTGGGCAAGAAGCTATTTTTTTAATAAAAGCAACCGATATTTTTATAATTTAAGCAAATAGTAGGTGAGAGATGGTGGATTTTACTCCGTTTTTTGTTTCTTTTAAATTAGCTTTTATCACTACTATTGTGCTATTTTTTGTTATGCTTCCACTGGCTTGGAAATTAAGCCAAAGTGAGAGTAAATTTAAGCCTTTTATCGAGAGTATTTGTGCTTTGCCGCTTGTATTACCGCCGACAGTTATAGGATTTTATCTCCTTTTTGCATTTTCAAAAACCTCATATATCGGAGGGTTTTTGGATAAGTATTTGGGGCTTGAACTTGTTTTTAGCTTTGAAGGACTTATTCTTGCAAGTTGTTTGTATTCACTTCCATTTATGTTTCAGCCATTACTTAGTGGATTTGAAAGCTTAAATAAAAACATTATAGAGGCTTCGTATTTATGTGGAAAAAGTAAAACAACTACGCTTTTTAAAGTTGCTTTGCCAAATATCAAACCATCGCTTTTAACGGCACTTGTCGTAACTTTTGCACATACTGTCGGGGAATTTGGGATCGTTTTGATGGTTGGAGGCAGTATAGAAGGAGAGACAAAAGTAGCAAGCATTGCGATTTATGAATTTGCCGAGATTATGGATTTCAAATCAGCTCATATTTATAGCTTTTTGATGCTAGTTATTAGCTTTTTAGTGCTTTTTAGCGTGTATTTATTTAATCAAAAAAATGCTAAGTTTTGATTTAAAAAAGCCCCTTTTGGGTGCGAATGGAAAAATGACATTAGAGATAAAAGGCTCTTTGAATTCAGGCGACTTTTTAGCATTAAGTGGTGAAAGCGGAAGCGGTAAAACCACTTTTTTAAGATCTCTTGCTGGTCTTGAAAAAAGTAGCGGAGTTATAAAAGTTGAAGATGAAATTTGGCAAAATGAGAAAATTTTTTTAGCACCACAAAAAAGAAAAATCGGCTTTGTTTTCCAAGATTATGCTTTGTTTGAAAATTTAAGTGTTGAAAAAAATCTACTTTTTGCAAACAATGATAAAATTTTATGCGAAAAACTTCTTTGTATACTTCATCTTTCAAAACTAAAAGATAGGTATCCAGCTACATTAAGTGGCGGGCAAAAACAACGAGTTGCTCTTGGAAGAGCGATGATGAGAAGACCTAAAATTTTGCTTTTAGATGAGCCATTATCAGCACTTGATCCAAATTTACGCTCAAATTTGCAAGATGAAATCGCTAAAATTCACTCAACTTTTGAGATGATAACCATTTTAGTTAGTCACGATCCAGATGAAATTTATAAGTTGGCAAATTTACTTTTTGTCATAAAAAATGGAGTGATTGAGAAGCGTGGAAATCCAAAAGAAATTTTGCTAAAAACAAGTGGAAGTCAGAAATTTGCTTTTAAGGGAAGGGTGCTAAATATAGAAAAAATTGACACAATTTTTGTAGTTACACTATCTGTCGGACAGCAAATTACGCAAGTTGCATTAGCTTTCATAAAAGATATAAAAATTGGCGATAATGTAATGATTAGCACAAAGGCATTTAATTTAAATTTAGTTAAAATTTGAGAAATTTAGGAGATAAAATGAAAAAAATTTTATTATTTTTGACACTTGGAGTTTTTTTGTGTGCTGGGGATTTGAAAATTGCAGCAGGATTTTAAAAGTTTTTAATTTATTTGTAAATGTTATCTAGACATTCTTTTAAAGTAGGGTATTTAAATACAAAATTCTCATTTAGTAATTTGTTAGGATAAATTTCAAGTGAGTCTGTCATAACAACACTGCCTTCGCCAAATTTTAGTTTTAATATAAATGTTGGTATGGATAAAAACATAGGCTTGTTAAAAGTATCTGCTAGGATCATGCTAAAGTTTTTATTGCTTATGGGGTTTGGCGAAGTAAGATTATAAATCCCGTTTGTATGGCCACTAAGTGCAAATTTAATCGCAGAAACTACATCTTCAAGACTAACCCAGCTCATCATATTTTTACCATCTCCTATACTTCCACCAAGCCCTAGTTTAAAAGGCGTTTCCATCTGATTTAATGCACCGCCATTTTTACCAAGAACAACACCAAATCTAAATATAGTTGTTTTTATATTATATTTCGTAGCTTTTAGAGCCTCTTCTTCCCAAGTCTTAGCAAGAGCGCCTAAAAAATTATCATTATAAATGGCATTTTCTTCGCCACCGCTGTAGCCATTTTTATATATCCCAATAGCAGAAGTTGATATGAATATCTGCGGTTTTGTAGTTTTCATAGCTTCAATTAAAGCTTTTGTAGTTTCTATCCTGCTATTTAAAAGCTCTTTTTTATACTCTTTTGTCCATTTTTTAGATATAGGCGCACCTGCTAAATTTATTATGGCATTGCAATTTTTTATAATTTCTGAAAGTCTATTTTGATTAAAATCATCTCTTGTTATTAGAACTATATTGTGTTCTTTTTGAAGTTCTTTGTATAACGCGGTTCCTACAAAACCAGTTCCACCACTAATTGCTATTTTCATTATTTTTCCTTTATAGAAATTATATGCAAGTTTTGATAATGATTATATGAAGTGAATAATTTTATAATTTGTAATAAATTTGAAGTGGCGGACAGAGAGAGATTTGAACTCTCGAGCCCCGATTAAGAGCTGCACCCTTAGCAGGGGTGTGGTTTCAGCCGCTCACCCATCTGTCCAATTCAAAATTTAAATGAAATTTAATTATACATATAAAAAGCTAATAAAATGCTTAATTTGTAATGTAGCTAATAAATTTTTACACACAAACTGGATAAATTTATCCAGTTTGTGTGTATGTTTATCCTTTTTTAGGAAATACAAGCATATTTACATATCTTCCTTCAAAGATTGGAGCTTTATCTCTTTGTGCAATATTTTCAACCATTGCCCAAACTTTCTCTAAAAGTTCAGCTCCTGCTTCAGGTGTTGCCATTTCTCTACCTTTTAGAAAAACCCTAAATCTTACATGTTTGCCTTCTTCAAGAAATTCTATAGCATGCTTAACTTTATAATTTATATCATTTTGGGCTATTTTTAAAGAAAGCTTTATCTCTTTTATATCTATAACTTTCTGTTTTTTCTTAGCTTCTTTTTTCTTTTTTTCTTGTTGGTATCTAAATTTACTATAGTCCATTACTTTGCAAACTGGCGGTTTTGCATCAGGAGCTATTAAAACTAAATCAAGCCCCATTCTATAAGCTATATTTAATGCTTCATCTGATGATATCACACCATAAACAGTGCCATCATCCCCAATACATCTTACCTCCCTTGCTTCTATCTCTTCGTTGAGCAAAACTTCTTTTTCTTTACTCAAAAATGCACCTCATCAAGTTTCTCCTTTGTTAATTTTAAAAACTCATCTAAACTTATATTAGATTGAGTTCTAGCTCTTCTATCTCTAAGAGCAACTGTTTTGTTTTCTACTTCGTTATCTCCAATGACTAAAATCATAGGAACTCTAGCTTTTTCTGCTGTTCTTATGCGTTTGTTTAAGCTTTCGTTTTTATTGTAAATTTCACTATCTATATCGGTATTTTGAAGTTTATTTTGAATTTCTTTAGCATAATTTTCGTGATTTTCACTTATCGGTATTATAACAACTTGTTGTGGTGCCATAAAAAATGGAAGTTCTCCAGCACAATGTTCTATCAAAATACCTATAAATCTCTCAAAACTACCAAGTATGGCTCTATGAATCATAACAGGTTGCTGTTTTTCATTATTTTGATCTATATATGCAAGCTCAAATCTTTGTGGTAAGTTAAAATCAACTTGCACGGTTCCACACTGCCATTTTCTTTTTAATGCGTCTGTTATTTTTATATCTATTTTTGGTCCATAAAACGCACCGCCACCCTCATCAATTCCGTATTTAAAGTTGTGTTCATCTAGTGCATCTTTTAAAGCCTTGGTTGCGATTTCCCAAACTTTATCATCACCTATAGCTTTTGTAGGTTTAGTTGATATTTCCATTTCGTATTCAAAACCAAAAATTTTCATTATATTATCAACAAAACTTAAAATTTCAAGCACATTTTCTTTGATTTGTGATGGCATACAAAATATATGAGCATCATCTTGAGTAAATTCTCTAACTCTAAAAAGCCCATGCATAACGCCACTTTTTTCATGTCTATGAACTACGCCGTATTCAAAAAATTTAAGTGGCAAATCACGATAACTTCTTATTTCGTTTTGATAAACTTTTATATGACCAACGCAATTCATAGGTTTTATGCCGTATTCTTGCTCTTCTATGTTTGTAAAATACATATTTTCTTTGTAATTTGTGTAATGACCAGAAATTTTCCAAGCGTCAGCTTTTAGTATTTCAGGACCCCTAACCGGTTCATAACCTCTGTTTCTATGTGCACTAAAAAGTTGTTTTTCAAGCTTGCTTCGCATTCTTGCACCATTTGGTAGCCATATAGGCAGACCTGCTCCGATTTGTTCATCAAATGTAAAGAGTTTCATTTCTACACCAAGTTTTCTATGATCTCTTTTTTTAGCTTCTTCAAGCATTTTTATGTGCTCGTTTAGGCTATTTCTATCAGCAAAAGCTACACCATAAATTCTTGTAAGCATTTCTTTATTTTCATCGCCACCAAGATAAGCGCCAGCTACTCTTGTTAGTTTAAAAAATCTTAAATATTTTGTATTTGGCACATGTGGACCACGACATATATCTTCAAAACTTCCTTGCGAATATATGCTAACTTCGCCATCTGGAATGCGTTTAAGCACTTCCATTTTTAGATCATCGTTTTTAAATTTTTGAGTTACTTCTTTTTTAGTAGAGCATATTTTAATAATATCAATTTTAGCTTCAGCTAACTCTTTCATCTTTTTTTCAATGTCAGCTAAATCACTTTCTCCAAGTTTTTCACCATTTTCTTTTGTTACTCTAAAATCATAATAAAATCCATCTTCTATAGCAGGACCTACAAAAAACTTAGCATCTTTATATAGTTTTGTTATAGCCTCAGCCATCAAATGTGCACATGAGTGTCTTATGACTTCTAGAGCCTGTTTTGAATTATCAAAATATATAGGTTCGCCACCATTTCCGCTGTAACTTTGTGTATCTATAATAACATCATTAACTTTATATGCGATTATATCGCTCATCTTTTTCCTTTTTTACCAAATTGTCTTTTTTACATTAAAAGAACCAAACTTAATTTTATCTAAATGTAAATTAACTTTAGCTTTAAGTTAAATTGTATTAAACAAAATAGTGTAAAATCCAAATTTAAACTAAAAACAAAGGAAATGTATGTTAGAACTTTTTACCTCTCCTGAAGCTTGGATAAGTTTTTTAACTCTTACCTCACTTGAGATTGTCTTAGGAATCGATAATATAATATTCATAGCTATTTTGTGTGATAAATTGCCTATTTCTCAGCGTGGTAAAGCTAGAATTTTAGGGCTTGGACTTGCTATGATTAGTAGAATTTTATTGCTTTTTAGCTTGTTTTGGATTATGAAACTTACTACTCCGCTTTTTAGTGTTTTTAATATAGAAATTTCTGGACGAGATATTATTTTGATATTGGGTGGTTTGTTTTTGCTTTTTAAATCCACAACCGAAATTCACTCAAGTGTTATGGGAGAAGAGCATACACAAAATAAAGATATTGCCAAAGCAACTTTTGGAACGGTTTTAATTCAAATTGCTATTCTTGATATAGTTTTTTCACTAGATAGTGTTATAACAGCTGTTGGTATGGCTGATCATATTGAGATTATGATAGCAGCAGTTGTAGTTGCTGTTGGTGTTATGATGATTGCAAGCGGTGCAATAAGTAGATTTGTTTCAAATAATCCAACTATAAAAATCTTAGCACTTTCTTTTTTGATACTTGTTGGAGTTTCTTTGATAGCAGATGGTCTTGGTTTTCATATACCAAAAGGTTATATCTATTTTTCTATGGCATTTTCACTGGCTGTAGAGATGATAAATATAGCTATGAGAAAGAAAAATAAGAGTTAAATTTTGATTATAGATGAAATTAAATTTCATCTATAAATTTTGCAAATTCTTGTATCCCGCCAAATAAAATTACATTATCTCCTACAAAAACATCTAAATTTTCATCAGGAAAAATTTCCCACTCTTTACCTTCTTTTTTGTATGCAAGTGTTTTCATATTTTTTGCTATTGATTTTATTGTTTGTGCATTTTGTTTTTGTGTTATTGCAATTTTTACAACTCTAAGTGTGTTCGCAGATAAATCAAATATTTCAAATTCTGGGTGTATTAAAAACTCTTTTACAAGCCTTTTGGCACTTTCTTTTTCTGGATATATTACTTTTGTCGCACCAAGCTTTGATAAAATTTGACCATGTATGGGCGTGCTTGCTTTTGCTATTATATTTTTTACGCCTATATCTTTTAATGCCATTAGTGTTAGTATGCTGTTTTCTATATTTGCACCAATGCTTACTATAACCATATTTATACTAGAAAAACCAGCTTCTTTTAAAGCAGTTATATTTGTAGAATCAAGTATATAAGTATGGCTTGCTAAATCTTGTAATTTTTTTAAAACTTCTTCATCTTTATCGGCTATAACAACTGATTTTCCTTGCAATAAAAGTTCATTTGCAACAACAGAACCAAATTTCCCAAGTCCTATCACACCATAAGACAAATTTTTCATAAATACACCTTTCCTTGTGGATATTTTATAAATTTTTCTTTTTCTTGTCTAAAAATTAACAAGAAAAATGCATATATTCCTATTCTACCACTCATCATAAGTATTATAATTAAGATTTTACTATTTGTAGAAAACAGAGCACTAAGTGATAATGTTCCGCCATTCCCTATGGAAACCCCAACTGTTGCAAAAGCTGATGAGGTTTCAAAAAGTAGTGGCAAAAATTGTATTTTATCTTCAAAAAAAGACAAAAGCGTAACGCAAACTAATATATAAAATATCGAAGAAACAGTGATGGTAAATGCTTTATTTATAGTTTCTTGCGGTATTTCTTGACTAAAAACTCTTATCCTTCCGCCTTTAATAATCCAATATGTATAAACAAATAACACTATGATAGTAGTTATCTTAATACCACCAGCTGTTCCGCCAGGAGCACCGCCTATTATCATAAAAAGAGATCCAAAAAACAAACTAGCATCTTTTAATGCACCTAAGTCAATGGTGTTAAAACCGGCAGTTCTATAATTTACGGCAGTAAAATAAGATGTTAAAATTTTATCAAAAAAAGAAAGAGTGCCTATGCTTTTTGTATTGTGGTATTCGAAAATAAATATCAAAAGTGTTGCAAATATTATCAGTATAGCAGTTCCGCTAAGAACAAGTTTTGAATGTAAGCTTAAATTTGCTAATCTCTTTTTTTGAAAAAAATACAGCTCCAATATAACAAAATAACCAATTCCACCTGTTATTATAAGAGATGTTATGATTAAATTTACATAAAGATCGGTTTTAAAATCAACAAGCCCTGTTTCAAACGTGCTAAATCCAGCATTATTAAATGCCGATATTGCATGAAATATAGAGTGCCACAAAGCGTGCTTAAAATCATAAATAAGTATAAATTTAAAAAATAGCAAAATAGCACCAATAAATTCTATCAAAACTACAAAGATTACTATCTTTTTTAAAAATCTTAACACCCCATCCATATTCGGATATATCAAAGACTCTTTTAATAAATTCTTACCTTCAAAACCGATTTTTTTTCTTACTATTATAAATATAAAAAGCCCAATTCCTATGTACCCAAAACCGCCTATTTGAATCAAGGCAAGAATTATCATTTGCCCATAGAAAGTAAAATCCGTTGCAGTATTTTTAACTATAAGCCCAGTCATACTTATAGCTGAAGTGCTTGTAAAAAGTGCATCTAAAAATGATATATGGTTTTTGTGTGCAAAATTTAATGTTAGCAAAAAAGCACCTATTAGAGCTATTGCGATATAGCCAATAGACAATATTCTTATAGTTTTTCTATCTGAAATTACTTCTTTCAAATTTGTCCTTTAAAATTTAAAAACATTGATTTTACTCTAATTTTATAAAATTTAGGCTACTTTTTTAAAAAATCTTGTCTATAATTTTTTATAAATTTTTGAAAATATGGATAAGAGTTGCGTTTTCTCATACCATAATTATAGCATTCTATGGTATGTTTTATGTTTTGTTTTTTGCCATTAAAGCACCCTCTTAAAACTTTAGCTGATTTTGAAAGATTATAAGTTGGATTTAGAATTTTATCTATTTCATTTATAGTGAAATTTGTCGAGTTTATTTGACCTAAGCCCACATCTATACTATAATCTAGTTTTAGTAGATTTTTTATCATAATCTTTGCTATATTTTCGCTTTTTGGAAATATATTTACAATCCACATTGATCTGTTTAAACTATATTTCCCTATTTTTATTGGTGCTAAAGAAGTTTCATATGTTTTGAATAATTTAGCTTCTTTTTGTGTTGTGATAAATGATATTACAAATGGATCAAAGTTACTTTCTATTTTTACTATGGTGTATAAAATTTCAGGTTCTATTCTGTTTTTATAGGATACATCGGCTATGGCTTTCATTATATCATCATTTGTATATGCTTTTAAATTTGATAAAAAAAATGTCAATATAAAAAATGTTATAAATTTCAATTTTTAAGCTCTTATTTTCTCATAAATTTCTTTTTCGGTTATGATTGACGAGTTGTATTTTATGACAAAATTTAAATTTTTTTTGTAAATTTCTATAATCCCGTTTAAATTTTCTACGCTAGATAAATTTATATTTTCTAAACTATCTAAATAAATATTTTTAAATTTTGATGGATTTGTGAGCTTATAAAGTAAAAAAAGCCAAATTATAGATATAACAAGAACACAAATTGCAAGGTGGTGCAAAGAGTAGTTTTGTAAAAATGCTCCACCAACAACCCCTCCAACAAAGCTTCCAAAAAAACCGCTAGAATTAAACACGCCCAAAACAGCACCCTTTTCATTTGCTTTGGCAAATTTACTGGCACAACTTTGCATTATCGGCTCGTGTATATTAAATCCTATAAAAAATATCATAACGCCAAAAATAAATAAATTTTTTGTTTGGCTTATCGCAAATATAGTGTAAGATAGTATAAAAAGCAAAACTCCTACTATAAGAATTTGCTTTGATTTGCCTTTACCGTCTCCTAAAAAACCAGCTAAACCCATAGCAAAAAAGCCAAAAATTGCACCAGTTGAGAAAATTTTCCACAAATTTGCTTCTTCGTATCCAAGAGATTTTACTAATACTATGGGAATTGATATAAAAGCGATACTAATAAGCATTTTTTGCATAAAATTTGTAAAGTTCATAATTGTCAAATCTTTATCTAACAATATCTTTTTTAAATCAATTTTATGTTTTGTTTGATTTTGTATTTTCGGTTCTTTTTCTACGGTTGTATATAATAAAATTACGCTTAAAATACCTATAAAAACACTTATATAAAAAAGACTTGAAAGTCCAAATTTATGCCCTAAAATCGGACTTAAAGGCATTGATATAGTAAAGCTAATTCCTATCATACCGCCCATTATAGCCATAGCTTTGCTTCTTTGCTCTTCAGTGGTAAAATCGCTAATCATTGCAGTTGCAACAGCCCCAATAGCAGCAACACCTTGTAAGCACCTTCCTAAAAGCATAGTGTAGATATCACTTGCCATAGCACATATAAGTGAGCCTATCGTAAAAATAACTAAACCTATTACCATAGTTTTTTTGCGACCTATTTTATCACTCATTAAGCCAAAAGGAACTTGGAAAATCATCTGCATAATGGCATATATGCCAACCAAAAGACCAACAAAAAACTCATTTGAACCGCTAAGTTCAAGTGCGTATAAACTAATAACTGGCAAAATTATAAATAGTGTAAAAAATCTTGAAGCTACGATAAAACCTAATGGAATTACATTTTTAAGCATAAATAAACCTTTTTATAAAATGACGATTTTAACACAATATATTAAATTTTTATATGAAGCAAAATTAAATTTAGTATCATCTTGCTATAATTTATTTAAATTTTTAAAAGATGACAAAATGAATGATGAATTTTATATGGATTTAGCTATAAATGAAGCTTGGAAATATCAAATTTTAACATATCCAAATCCGGCCGTTGGTTGTGTTATATGTGATAAATTTGGCAAAATTTTAAGCATACAAGCTCACAAAGAAGCCGGATTTGCACATGCTGAGTTAAATGCTGTGATATCTGCTCTTAAGTGTTTAAATAAAGATTTAAATTTCCCATCTGATGTAAAAAAGGCTTATGAGTATGCCATTTTAAATCATAACAATTTGCTTGAAGGAGCTAGTGCTTATGTAACACTTGAGCCTTGTGCTCATTACGGAAAAACCCCTCCTTGTGCAAATTTACTAAAAGAACTTAAATTTAAAAAAGTTGTAATTGGATCAAATGATGATACAAAAGAAGCAAGTGGTGGTGAAGAGATTTTAAAAAAAGCAAATATAAATGTTATAAAAGGAGTATTAAAACAAAGATGTGATGAGCTTTTAGCACCATTTTTGGCTTGGAAAAATGGAAATTTTAGTTTTTTTAAGCTCGCAGCGTCTTTAAATGGCGTTATAAGTGGAGGCATTATCACCTCAGATAGTTCAAGAAAAATGGTACATGCTTTAAGAGATAAAATTTCTCTTTTAGCAATCGGCGGCAATACAGTTAGGATAGATAGACCGCTTCTTGATGCTAGGCTTGTTGATGGTAAAGCACCTGATATTTTTATATACTCAAAACAAGATAATTTTGATAAAAATATCCCACTTTTTAATGTAAAAAATAGAAAAGTTATCATAGGACAAGATATAAATTTCATAAAAAACTATAATATCTGCATGATAGAAGGCGGAGAAAATTTTCTTAAAAATTTACCAGATTTTGTGGAATACATTTTGATATTTTTTTCTATGAATTGTATTGATGAAATAAATTTTTCTTTAAATTTGAAACTAAAACCGCTTTATTTTGGCAAAATAGATGAAGAGCGATATGGATGGTTTAAAAGGATTTAAAAGAGCACTTTTGATATTTATTTTATATAAAATTAAATATCGATATAATACCAGTTTTTTATTTTGGAGGTTTGCATGGGGCAAGGAATTTCAAAACTTGATTTAGTTTTTGGTGGATTACTCATAGGCTTTAGTGTTTATTTCGTATATTGGGGATTTGATTTTATAGGAAATGGCTCTAAGGCGGTATTTTTACTTTCTGCTATTTTTGGTATGTTTATGGCATTTAATATCGGCGGAAATGATGTTGCAAATTCTTTTGGAACTAGCGTTGGAGCAAAAACTCTTAGTTTAAAACAAGCTTTGTGCGTGGCTGCAATATTTGAAGTAAGTGGAGCTGTGTTAGCTGGATCTGAAGTTACTGAGACTATAAAAAGCGGTATTGTAAATTTAGACGCTTTTTTAATCACTCCTATGGATTTTGTATATATAATGATGAGTGCACTTGTTTCTGCTGGAATTTGGCTTTTTATAGCAACAAAAAAAGGAATGCCAGTTTCTACAACTCATGCAATAATAGGCGGTATAGTCGGATCAAGTTTGAGTCTTGGTTATATTATGGATAATCCAGATATTTCTACTATTTCTTTGGTAAAATGGTCTGAAATTGGCTCTATTGCACTATCTTGGATAACCTCTCCGCTTCTTGGTGGCGTGGTATCGTATATAGTTTATTCGCTCATAAAAAAGTATATTTTAAACTACAACGATATAGCACAGGCAAAATTAGAAAGATTAAAATCTAGAAAAAAAGAGCTTAAAAAAGCTTTTAAGCTTAAATTTGAAACACTTAATGAAGATGAAAAGATAAAAGTAAATCAAACTATGATAAGTGATTTTGACATTATGAGTGAAATTTCTTATGATGCAAATGATTTAGAATCAGAATACTATAAAGAACTTCATAAAATTTCTCAAGAACAAAAAGATCTTAAAACTCATAATGCTCTTGAGTATGGCGTTCCTATCATAGCAGCTATTGGTGCTTTTATGATAAGTGCTATGATGTTATTTAAAGGGCTTAATAATCTCCATCTTGGACTTAGTATGTTAGAAAATTTTCTTACTATATGTATGATAAGTGCTGTTGTTTGGATGTCTATTTTTATACTTGCTAAAACATTAAGAAGTAAGGATTTGTCAAAATCCACATTTTTGCTTTTTAGCTGGTTGCAAGTTTTTACAGCTGCTGGTTTTGCTTTTTCGCATGGTTCAAATGATATAGCAAACGCTGTTGGTCCTTTTGCTGCTATAATCGATACTTTAAGTAGCGGCAATATAAACTCAATGGTTGGTGTTGGGATGCCTATAATGGTTACATTTGGTATTGCACTTATAGCTGGACTTTGGTTTATAGGAAGAGAAGTTATAGCAACGGTTGGAACAAATTTAACAAAAATACATCCAGCATCTGGATTTAGTGCAGAGATAAGTGCTGCAAGTGTTGTTATGATGGCTTCTGTTCTTGGAATTCCGGTTTCATCTACGCATATTTTGATAGGCGCTGTTCTTGGTATAGGTCTTGTAAACAAACAAGCAAATTGGAAACTTGTTAGACCTATATTTTTAGCTTGGATTATAACTATACCGGCTTCTTGTATAATGAGTGGCGGATTTTTTGTTTTGTTTAAAAGTATATTTTAGCGATATTTACTAATTTTTAGCTATAATCAAAGCCATATTTTATATTTAAAAGGGTAAAAATGAAAAAAATTTTTATGTCAATCATTGCTTGTATGATCTCGCTTAGTGCTGCTACAAATGAAGAGATATTATCACTTTATGATGGTGTAAAAGCCGATGGCGTTAAAGTTGAAATTGAAAGTAGAAAAACTTTACCAGATACTAATGGCATTGATTTAGTTGTTGTTAAATTTACAAAAGGTGACCAATCTCAAAAAGATATAGTTTTTACTAAAGATAGTTTTATATATCCAGATATTTTAGATCTTAAAAAACAGATATCTTATAAAAACTTTTATAGTTTTGAATTGCTAAAAAGCTCAATAGCTAGTGTTTATAAACAAGAAAAATCTGAGAATATATTAAAAATAGGAAACGATAAAAATAAAGACACCATGGTTGTATTTACTGATCCTGATTGCCCATATTGCAAAATGGAAGTAAATGCTCTTGACGAAACTCTAAAAAATTATAACATAGAGATGATTTTTACTTCGATTCATGGTGATTTAGCTATAGAAAAAGCTGCTCTTATACTTCAAAAATCAAAAGGAAAAAGCGATAAAGAAAAGATAGAAATTGCTAAAAAATACTATGCACAGGATGCTAAAGTAGACGGCAAAGTAGACGGCAAAGTTTTTGATAGTATAAAAACTGGTGCTAAAAAATACTTTGATGCAGGCTTGACAAGCGTCCCAACTAAAATTTTAAAAAGCGAAATGAAATAAATTTTATATTTATAGCTCTTTGTATAAAAACAAAGAGCTATGTTAAGAAATTATCTATATATTTTTGTCTTTTTGTATCTTTTATCTTTGAAATTTCAACTACCAAAAAACCATCTAGCGAGTTATTGAAATCAGGATCAACGCCAAAATCTAAAAATTTAACTCCGCCATTTTCGCAAAGTTCGCTATACTGTTTATAAAGTGTTGGAATGCTAAATCCAAGCGTAGCTAAATTTTGTTTTAAAATTTTAAAATTCTCTTTATAGTCATTTGCATTAAAAATCGTATCTAAATGTTTTATTTTGTTTTGACTAAGCATATATCTGTTTTTTGGTATAACTATATTTTTGCTTGCAGCAAAATACCTACTATAAAAATAAACAAGCATATCTTTTGCGTCTTTTGAGTAGTTATTGCTTATACTAACAGGTCCAAACATGTATTTTATATTTTTATATTTTGAGATATATGCACCTATGCCAAACCACAAATAATCAAGTGCATAAGTACCCCAATATTTTGGCCTAACAAAGCTTCTTCCAAGCTCTATCGTATCTGTAAAAAGAAATTTTGCATCATTACTAAATTTAAAAAGACTTTCGCAATAATAACTTTTTTTAATTTTTTTTATGTTATCACTTTCTCCTATTCTATAAGCTCCAACTATCAAATTTTCATTTTCGTCCCACAATATTATGTGTTTATAATACAAATCATATTCATCTACATCATAACTCTTTCCTGTTCCCTCGCCAACTTTTCTAAAAGTTATCTCTCTTAGTCTTCCAAGCTCTTTTAAAAGAATGCTATCTTTTTGCAAACTGGTTAGATATATTATTTTTCCATCACCAGTTTTTCCCAAGATTATAGCACTTTGTAACTCTTTTTTTATATCCGTAACATTTTGTTCATCTGGTATATTTTGCTGTGTTTCAAAAATTTTAGGCTTATTTGTTCCTATTCTGTAAAGATGTTTTTTAACTAGCTTTGCACTATTTTTTAAATTTATCTTATCAGATTCGATATTTTTATAAGGTATGGTTTCTCCAACTTTTATAGTTAATGATCCACCTTTTTTTATAAACATTTCTCTAACTAACATTAATGATGATAATGGTTTATTTATAGTTGAAATGGCGTAAAAAAGAGATGAGTTTTTGGCTTCTATCAAAATAGGCACTATCGGTGAAGATGTAATTTTGCAAAAATGTAAAAATCCGCTTTTCCAAACCCCATCTTTTGGAGTTAATCCTTTTAATCTTGAAACTTCTCCTGCTGGAAATATTATAATAGCTTCTTCATTATTAAGTGCGGAAATAACTTTTTTTGCAGTATTTGACGAACTTTTTTGCCCTAAATTATCAACAGGAAATAATACTTCTCTAAGCGGTTTTAATTCGTAAAGCAGTTCATTTGCTAGTATTTTAATGTTTTTTCTAACGCTATAAATTAAAGAGGCATCAAGCGAACCAAGTGGATGGTTTGCTACAAATACAACTCTTCCTTTTTTTGGTATGTTTTCTTTAAATTTACAATAATATGAAAAATCAAAATATTTTAATACATTATCCACAAAGTCTTTGGTGTCATCTTGTTCGTGTGTATTTAAAAAACTATTTATCTCTTTTTCTTTAAAAAGTTTTTTGAGTATATAAAGAAAAAATTTTGTAACAAATAGCGGATATTTTTCAAAAATTTCAGGATAATGGTTTTTTATAATATGTTCTAAATTTATCATACTTCCTCCAAATTTAGAACATATAATACACGCTAAAAGATACAAAGCGATTACAAAATATATCTATAGTTATATTGTATAAATTTAAAGAGGTAATTAATTTTTATTTTAAATTATATTGTCAAATAATTTTAAAAGTTATTGACGATTTTTTAGTGCCTGTTCTATTTTTTTATCTGATTTGTATTGGCTTAATGCATAAACAGACCATATAGCAGCTGGTAGCCAACCTATTAATGTTATTTGTAAAATTAAGCATATTATCCCAGCAAATGGGCGTCCAATAGTAAAAAATTGTAACCAAGGCAAAAATATAGCTAAAATTAATCTCATTAGTACTCCTTTTAATAAACAATTTTTAGATTATAGCTAAAATTATTAAAATCTATATAAATTTTTATGTAATTTAAATATGCTATTTTTATGATATTAAGTTTAAATTTGTTATAATTCACACCTTTATTAGACATTTAATGGAGGGCATTTGAGTTATAAATTAGCATTTAAGACCGCATTTTTTTTACTATTATTTTTAACTTCTTGCTTTCCAAAAGATATATATGTTAAAGATTTGGATTTTGATTTGGTTAAAAAAGGAAGCTTCGAATCCAATAACACTATGCTTTTAATAGGCGGCATACAAGGCGATGAACCGGGTGGATTTAATGCTGCAAATATAATTATAAATGAGTATGAAATTTTAAATGGCTCTGTTTGGGTTGTGCCAAATTTAAACTTATCAAGTATTTTGGCAAACTCGCGTGGATTAAGTGGCGATATGAATCGCAAATTTGCTCAAATAGATAAAAATGATCCAGATTATAAAAATGTGATGAAAATTCAAAATCTAATACTTGATGATAATGTTTCTCTTGTATTAAATTTGCACGATGGAAGTGGATTTTATAGGCATGAGTATATAAATGATTTTGAAAATCCTAAAAGATGGGGAAATAGTACCATTATAGATCAAAATGATTTAAATGGTTCTACTTATGGAAATTTGTATGAAAACGCTAGCAATGTCGCAAAAAGTATTAATGCTTATATTCTTGATGATAAGCATAAGTTTCATGTAAAAAACACTAAAACTAAAGATTATGACAAAGAAATGCAAAAGTCTTTAACATATTTTAGTATTAGAAATGATAAAGCTGCTTATGCAAATGAAGCTAGCAAGAGTCTAAAAGTTGAATATAGAGTTTTTTATCATCTTTTGGCTATAGAAAAATATATGGATATAATGGGTATTAAATTTAAAAGAAATTTTGAGATAACACCGCAAAATATAAGTGAAATATTGCAAAAAGAGATTAGTATAAGCTTATTTGATGATAAGTTTTATTTAACGCTTAAAAATCCAAGGGATTTAATAAATTTCGTTCCAATGTCAAAAAATAGTGAATTTACTTTAAAATCATCAGATAAGCTTGTTGGATTCGTAAAAACAGATAAAGATGAGTATAAAATTTATCATGGCAATAGGCATTTAACAACCATAAAACCAGAGTATTTTGAGTATAGTAATCTCATAAATAGAGTTAATATTAGTGTTGATAATGTTGGTTTGGAAGTGCCATTAAATACAAAAATAAAAGCTAAAAGCATAAAGATAGAACCTATCAACGGCGTTAGAGTAAATATAATAGGGCTTGATTCAAAAAAATCTGATGAGGCTGATATTTTAATAACTAGAAAAGATATGAATAAAAAATTTTCCATAGATAAAGCTGGTGAAATTTATAGAGTTGAGTTTTATGAGCTTGGAAAAAATTCCAAAGATAAATTTATAGGTATGATTTTAGTTGATTTTAAAGATGTAAAACCTAGCAAAGAAAAAGCTTTTGAAATAACTATTGTAAAAGATGAAAAAAATAATATTTTCAGACTAGATGATAAATTTTTTGCGTTTATTGATGATATAAAATCTAAGTTAAATTTCGTTCCTATGCAAAAAAATGATGTTAAATTTAGTTCAAATTTAAATAGTTTAAATTTAAAAAAAGAAAATTATTCATATAAAATTTATAATAAAAACAAAGTTTTAACAACGCTAAATCCAGAATATTTTGAGTATAGTGATATTTTAGATGGAATTTATATAAATGTGGATGAAAATATTAACTCATTTGTAAATTTTGGCACAAAAATAAAAGCTAAAAGCATAAAGATAGAACATATAAACGGTGTTAGAGTAAATGTAATAGGATATAATTCTGGTAAAAATGATGAGAGCGGTATTTTTATTAGAAAAAAAGATTTAGATAAGAAATTTTCTATAGATAAAGCAGGAAATATTTATAGAGTAGAGTTTTATGAGCTTTGTAAAAATTCCAAAGATAAATTTATAGGTATGATTTTGGTTGAGTTTGAATGATGAATGAGCTTATACTTGCTATAGAAAGCAGTTGTGATGATAGTTCGCTTGCCTTGATGGATATAAAAACTTATGAGTTACAGTATTATTCTAAAATCTCTCAAGAAATACAGCACGCAAAATATGGTGGCGTTGTGCCAGAGCTTGCAGCAAGGCTTCATACAAAAGCACTTCCTGATATGCTAGAAAAAATAACTCCATTTTTTAGCGATATAAAAGCCGTAGCTGTTACAAATGAACCTGGACTTAGCGTGAGTTTAGCAAGTGGCGTTGCTATGGCAAAGAGCATTGCTTTATCTCTAAATTTGCCATTAATTGCTATAAATCATCTCATAGGTCATATTTATTCGCTTTTTTTAGATACAAAAGAAGAATTTCCAATGGGCGTTCTTTTGGTAAGTGGCGGACATACGATGATTTTATACATTGATGAGAATTCAAATATAGATATTTTAGCAAAAACAAGCGATGATAGTTTTGGCGAAAGTTTTGATAAAGTTGCAAAAATGATGGGATTTGGCTATCCAGGTGGTGTTATCATAGAAAATTTGGCAAAAAATGGAGATGATAAAAGTTATAGTTTTACAGTTCCTTTGCTTCATGATAAAAGGCTACAATACAGCTTTTCTGGGCTTAAAAATCAAGTTAGATTAGTGGTTGAAAATCTAAATAATCCTACTTTAAAAGATTATGAAAATATAGCTGCATCGTTTCAAAAAACAGCGTGCATGCATATATGCGATAAGCTTGAAAAAATTTTTAGTATTTATAAATTTAAGAAATTTGGCGTAGTTGGTGGAGCAAGTGCAAATATACTTTTACGCTCAAATATAGAAAAAATTTGCTCTAAATATAACTCAAATTTATATCTAGCTCCGCTTAAATTTTGTTCTGATAATGCCGCAATGATAGCAAGAGCAGCTGTTATAAAATATAAAAATAATAACTTTACAGATATCAATAATATACAAATAAATCCAAAAAGCAAAAATTTCTGTATAAACTAAATTTCTATTTCTATACCAACAGGACAGTGATCGCTTCCAAAAACATCATTTAGTATAAATGCATCTTTTAGCCTGTCTCTTAAATTTTGTGATATAAAAAAGTAATCAATCCGCCACCCAGCGTTGTTTTTTCTAGCATTAAATCTATAACTCCACCAAGAGTATTTTATCTCATCCCCGTTAATTTGCCTAAAAGTATCTATGTATCCACATTCCAACACTTTATCTATCCATTTTCTCTCAATGTCTAAAAAGCCGCTTGTTTGGGAATTTGCTTTGGGATTTTTTAAGTCTATTTCTCTATGAGCCGTATTTACATCCCCGCAAAATATAACTTTTTTACTGTTTTTTACAAGATTGTTTGCGTAATCTAAAAATTTATCATAAAAATCAAGCTTATATCTTAATCTTTCATTATTTTTTTGTCCGTTTGGAAAATATATGTTAAAAAGCACGATATCATCAAAGTTATGCTCTAAAACTCTCCCTTCTTCATCATTGTTGAAATTTGATTTAAAGCAGGTATTTTCAAATTTAGATAAGCTCATAACGCCGGAATATCCAGCTTTAATAGCTGCGTTTGTATCAATTTGTTTAAAGCCAAGATTATAAATTTCTTTTGGTATATCACTATCTTTTACTTTTGTTTCTTGAAGTGCTAAAAAGTCGGGATTATACTCTTTTAGCCATTCAAAATCATTGTTTTTTATAGTTGCCCTAAGTCCGTTTGTATTCCAAGATATTAGTTTCAAATTTATCCTTTTTTTGATAAAATTGTAGCTAAATATTTAAAAAAATTTATAAATTTAGGATTTTGCATTGAATTCACTTGATGTTTATAAAGCTATTTTAGGCGAAAAAAAATTTGAAATCATAGAATATATCGTAGCAAATACGGACGAATTTGGACTTTTTATGAAAACTATCACAAATGTTTGCTTAGAACTTGACATAAGCAAACCAACTGCCATAGAAACTTTTAAACTTTTAGAGAGCAAAGATGTTTTAAGAAAGATAAAAAATGGAGTTTATAAACTAAATATACCAAGGTGAGTTAGAAGTATTTTTGTGCCTATTAAAATAAGTATAATACCACCTAAAAACACAGCTTTTGACTCTAAAATTTCGCCCATTTTTTTACCTATATAAAAAGCTATTATGCATAAAATAAAACAGATTATTCCTATGATAGAAATTAGATATAAAATGTTATTTTCTTCAAAACTAAAAGTAACGCCAACTGCCATAGCATCGATGCTTGTAGCTATACCACCTAAGATAAAATCTTTAGTGCAAACATCTTTTTGTTCATTTTTATCTTGCGTTTGAAAGCTTTCTTTCATCATTTTTATTCCAAGAAAAGCGAGTATTAAAAACGCTATAAAATGATCTATTTTTTCTATAAAATTAACAAAACTAAGTCCTAAAATATATCCTAAAAATGGCATTAAAGCTTGAAAAAAGCCATATATAAAAGCCATTTTTAAAACTACATTAAATTTAAATTCACACTTTGAACCGCTCGCCATACTTAGAGCAACGCTATCCATAGCAAGAGCAAAAGCTATTAAGAAAATTTCCAAAGATTATCCTTGATGATGAATAAAAGTAAAATTATATTGCATAAGTACTTAAATGTAAATTTTATAATTTTTTGATTATTATGTTTCTAATTAGTATTAAATTATTAAATTTAAGCTATATTTTAATAATTTTTTATAGAATAGACAACTCGGTATTTTAAGGTATTTTAAATTTTAAATTAAGGTATTTTTATGAAAACAGCCCTAGGCTCCCTTCAGCTTATTTCTATTATAAACCGTATTCCAATAGACACAAAGGCTATTATAAATAAATTCGCACTAACACATAATGAGCCTAGTATGGAAGAACTTGTTAGGATATTAAAAGATTGCGAATTTAAGGCAAAGATAAAAACTTACAATATAAAAACTCTTTTAAAATATGACGCACCTTTTATAGCACAGAAAAAAAATAATGAGTATTTTTGTATATTAAAAGTATTAGAAGATGAGAATAAAGCAGTTATTTACGATGGTGGAAATGAAACAAGGGAAGTAAGTTTTGATGAGCTTGATAAATTAGTAAATTTAAGATTTATTGTTTTAACGCATAAATCTATAAATTCCCAGATTAAATTTGGCTTTGCTTGGTTTTATAAAAGAATGCTTGCTTATAAAAGAATTGTTTTTGAAATTTTGATAGCCTCTTTTATCATGCAACTTTTTGGACTTGTAACGCCGCTTTTTACACAAGTTATACTGGATAAAGTTTTAGCTCATCATAGCATAAGCACTCTAAATGTTATTGCAGTTGCATTTCTTGGAGTTATAATCTTTGAGATGCTGCTATCGCTTTGTAGAAATTACATATTTGCACACACTACTACAAAGATTGATGCGAGGCTTGGTAGTGAGCTTTTTAGGCACTTAATACTACTTCCAATGATATATTTTGAGAGTAGAAAAGTTGGAAATATAGTAGCCAGGGTTAGAGAGCTTGATATTATTAGAGATTTTATAGCAAATAAAACAGTAACTGTATTGCTTGATGTGTTATTTAGCTTCGTATTTGTATTTATGATGCTTTTATATAGTGTAAAATTAACTTTGATTGCAATTGGTTTTGTTGTTGTCATAGGCGCTATATATTTTTTTATAACACCAGTTTTAAGAAAAAGATTAGAAGAAAAATTTCAAATGGGGGCTGCTTCAAATTCTTATTTAGTTGAATCAGTTACTGGTATGCAAACTGTTAAATCGCTTGCCATCGAAGGGAGTATGCAAAAACAGTGGGAAGAGTATCTTGGAAAATATGTAAAATCAAGTTTTAATCTTAGCAATCTAACAAATGTAGCAAGCGGCTTTGCAAATGCACTTCAAAAATTAATGACATTAAGTATACTTTATTTTGGCGTAAATTTAGTAATGGAAAATAAGCTTACCGTCGGACAACTAATAGCTTTTCAGATGTTTGCAGGGCAGTTTTCAGCTCCTATTATGAGACTTGTTGGTTTATGGAATGAGTTTCAACAAGCACTTTTAAGTGTTGATAGACTTGGTGATATACTAAACACTCCAACAGAACAAACTACTGATAAGCCAATAACTCTAAATCAAATTCAAGGTGACATAAAATTTGTAAATATAAATTTTAAATACAATACAAGTTCAAATTTGGTACTAAAAAATATAAATTTACATATAAAGCCAAATAAAAGTATAGGTATAGTTGGGCGAAGCGGAAGCGGAAAAAGCACTATAACTAAGCTTATAGAAAGACTTTATTTACAAAGTGAAGGTGCTATTTATATAGATGGCATAGATATAAGACATCTAAATCCATATGTATTAAGACAAAATATCGGTGTAGTTTTACAAGAAAATTATCTTTTTAGTGGAACTATAAAAGATAATATCTCTTTTGCCTCAACTGGTGCTAGTATGGAGCATATCATTAGGGTTGCACAAATTTCTGGTGCACATGATTTTATAACAGAACTTCCAAGCGGATACGATACTATAGTCGGCGAAAGAGGCTCATCTTTAAGCGGTGGTCAAAAGCAAAGAATAGCAATAGCAAGAGCACTTATCAATAATCCTAAAATTTTGATATTTGATGAAGCAACTTCGGCACTTGATTATGAAAGTGAAAGTATAATAACAAAAAATTTAGCGCAAATTAAAGAAAATAAAACATTTATCATTATAGCACATAGGTTAAGTACTGTAAAAGACTGCGATGAAATAATTGTAATGGATAATGGAGAGATAAAAGAAAAAGGTACTCATGACGAACTTATTGCACTTAATGGATACTATAAAATTTTATACGATAAACAAGATTTGCGATAAATGTTTCCAAAAAGATATCTTTTTTATGTATACTTTCGTTCGAAAAGTAACGGTTGTTTTTATGGAGTTTTATTATTATAATAATTTAATGAAAATATTATAATAATTTAAATAAAATGTTGTTTGACACATAAAACAAAGGAGACAAAATGAGTGTAAATACAGCTACTGAAGTTCTAGCAAGAAATGCTTCTAATGTTGATGTAAGTAAGGTGATAGATACTTCTATCTCAGCTATAAATAATATTTTTGATATGGTTGACTCTGTCAAAAAAGAGCTTGCAAATGGAGTTCCTGCAAATAATACATCTATAAGTTTTGATAAGTTTATGGATCTTATTTCTAAAGCAAAAGGGCCATTTGGATCTACTCTCTCAATACTTGACGATATGAAACATACTCTTGAAACTGGTGGTAAAATAACAGATGGCCAGATTCTTGGAGCTCTTTCAAATATAGTTGGAATGGCTGCGAATGCTGCTATGTTGGCAAATCCAGTTATTGGAAATGTAATTGGTATAGTAAGTTCAGCCATAGCAGGTCTTGCTACTCTTTTAAAAGATACAACTATAGCTCAAGATATAGTAGATACTTCTCTTGGCATATTCTATAAAGTTATAGAAAATCTTCAATCTCAAGGTGTTGATTTTTCAAATAGCCTTATAAATCCAGCAGAATTCCCTGTAACATTAAATGATCTTTGGTTTGAAATTTCAGGCAAGTATAAAGATACTTTAATAGGGGATGATAAAGATAATGTTTTAGATGGCGGTAGAGGTAATGATGTATTGCGTGGAAAAGGCGGCAATGATACTCTAATAGGTGGCACTGGTCAAGATAAAATATATGGCGGAGAAGGTGATGACATCTTAGATGGTGGTCAAGGTTGGGATTATATAGAAGGAAATAAAGGAAATGATATTCTTTATGGTGGAAATGGACTAGATACTCTAAAAGGTGGTCTTGGAGACGATACATACTTCTTTAAGAAAAATGACGGAATGGACACTATAAAAGATATGCCTTTGATAAATGTAGGAAATCAAGATGGCGGATTTGATACTATTAAATTTGACAAAAGTGTTAGAAAAGAAGATATAACATTTTTAAATATTGCAGGTGTTTTGTCTATAAGATATGGCAAAGGTGATAGTGGTTTGATATCAGTTTTTGGTCAGTTTACTGATGATAGAAGAGCTATTGAGAAAATTGAGCTTGCAGATGGTGAGTTTATAACAAAAGATCAAATTGCAAAAGTTACTCAAGATCTTAATGCTTATGCTAGAGAACATTGGATTATTGCTACTCATAATAATGTACAAAATAATGCAGATATGATGAATATGGTTATGAATAGTTGGCAAAATGCTTAATTAAATTTAAATATTTCAAGGAGATAAAACAATGGAAAGTATTCCATTAAAAGATATAGTAGGTGCTGTTAACAGCACCGTAACATCAGCTGATAAAGTGGTAAATACAATTTTTGATATATTTAAGTATCTTCAAAAAACAGCTCAAGATCTAAATATTCCTTACAAAGATTTAGATAGTAGAATGGATGATTTACATAAAGCTTTAACTGATGAAAATGGTAAAGTTACTGATGGAGATATACTTGGTGCTATTAGTGGAGTTTTAGGTACTATAGGAAATACAGCTGCTTCAGTAAATCCTATATTTGGTATAAGCATAGGGTTAGCTGCAGCAGGTGTTGCAGGAGCTGCAAGTTTGTTAAAACACACAACTATAGTTCAAAATATTGTAGATACATCGCTTGGAATTTTTAATAACATTGTAAATTCTCTAGAATCTCAAGGTGTTGATTTTTCAAATAGCCTTATAAATCCAGATGAGCTTCCGCTAAGCTTACAACAATTATGGAAAGACATAACTGGAGAATATACAGATAGAATTAGAGGAACAGCTGGAGATAATATCATTGCTGGCGAAAGAGGAAATGATACTCTTTATGGTAGAGCCGGCAATGATATTATAATGGGTGGAACCGGTCAAGATGTATTGTATGGTGGAGATGATAATGATACGCTATTTGGTGGTCAAGGCTGGGATACTTTAGATGGCGGTAGAGGAAATGATTTCTTAAATGGCGGAAATGGCAGAGACATATTAAGAGGCGGTATAGGCGATGATACATATTTCTTTAAGAAAAATGATGGAGTAGATACCATAAAAGATATGCCTTTGATAAATCATTCTGGTAAAGATGGCGGATTTGATACTATCAAATTTGATGAAAGTGTTAAGAAGGAGGATATTACTTTTGTAAAAAGCGCTGGAAACCTATCTATAAGATATGGTGATGGAGATAGCGGAACTATAACTGTTTTTGGTCAGTTTAGCGATGATAGAAGAGCTATTGAGAAAATTGAGCTTGCAGATGGCGAGTTTATAACAAAAGATCAAATTGCAAAAGTTACACAAGATCTTAATGCTTATGGTAGGGATCATTGGATTATTGCTAATCATGATAATATTCAAAAAAATGCAGATATGATGAATATGGTTATGAATAGTTGGCAAAATGCTTAACTTAAAAAAGCTTGATATTTTTATCAAGCTTTTTTATTAAATTTATTTAGTTGTTTCTGTGCTTAAGTTTTTTATTGTATATTTTTTGATTATTTGTACTCTTTTTGCAAATGATTTCTCAAATTCTTTATATGATTTAATAAGTGAAGATGATAGTATTTGGAGTGTTGATGATAATGTTAAACAAAATCATCTTAAATTAGAATCTAGTTTAAATAACACTTTAAAACAAAAAAATGTCTATTCTTACGAAGATTTATTAGATAATATAAAGACTTTTGCCCCAAAGATTTTATTGCAAAAACTTGAAACTGCTTCATCTGCTGCTGAGTTAAGATCTGTTAGAAGTGAGCTTTATCCGACATTTAATTTGTCTTTAAATGAAGAGTATTCAAAAAGATATGATGATTTTCCATTAAGAAATACAAGTGTTGGTAATGATAGTATAATACAATCAACTGGATACCAAGCTTATGCGTCTATAGGGTTAAATTATAATATTTTTAATTTTGGCTCTACTCTTGATAAGATAGATGCTTATAAGGCTAAAATAAAAAGTTCAAAACAAAAAGAATGCATGGTTTATAAAGATGTTGCTTTGTATTTGCTCGATGAGTATTATAAAGCAATGATTTTAAAAGAACGCCTTAAATACACAAATGATTTGCTTTCAAATTTAACACAAATTTATGAAAATAAAAAGAGATTAAATGAAGTAGGCGAACTGCCAAAGTCATCTATTTTTGAAGGAGCTTTGAAAATAGCCGATGAGAGTTCAAATTTATCTTATATACAAAAAGATATTACCCAAACTCTTTCAAATATAAATTATATAACTGGCGCAAATATATCCGATATAAATGTTCTTGTTTATTTTAGAAATGTTTTAAATAATACTAAATTTATAAATTTTTATGAAACACCAAAGGCAAAACAGTTATTTTATCAAATTGAGGAAAAAAGAAATCTTTTAAATAGTGAGTTTAAAAACTATTTTCCATCTTTAAGCTTATATGCTAGATATAATTTTTACGGATATGATAGAAATGATATTATTGAATCTATAGATAAAGCAGAAAAAAATGGTTATAAATTTGGACTTGTTATATCATATACACTTTTTGATGGCTTTAGAAGAGAATCTAGGATAGAAAATGCAAAGATTGAGTATCTAAAATCAAATTTAGAACTTGTTGATGCAAAAAGAGAGTATGAACAAAATATTAAGTCTTTGCAAGAAAATATCAATCAAGAGCAAAATAAAATATCAAATTTAGCTAATTCAAAAGATTATTCTAAAAATATACTTAACATCGCAAATAGACTAAACAAAAGTGGCGAAGAAAATTTAAATAACGTAATAGAAAGTATAAATTTAGATATGAGAAAAAACATAGAACTGATACAAAGCAAGATAAAACTTGATATGTTAAAAGTAAAAAAAGATATAATTAGTAGTGATAAATTATGTGATGGAATATAAATATGTTTAAAATTTTTAAAAAAATTGATGATGACTCTTATGAATTTAAACCCGTTATTATTGAGATAGAAGATAGACCATTAAATCCACTTGGAAGAACTGTTTTATGGATAATCATAACGCTTATTATAGCTTGTATTTTATGGCTATTTTTTGCTAAAGTTGATGTTGTAGTTAGTGCTAGAGGCAAAGTTATACCAACAGGAGAGATAAAAATTTTAAAACCACTTGAAACAGGTGTTGTATCAAAAATATTTGTTAAAGAAGGTCAGGTTGTAAAAGCTGGTGAAATTCTTATGCAAATAGATCCAAGTGTTTCTATGGTAAATTTAAAAACTAAACAAGATGAATTAGATGCGATAAATATGAGTATAAAGCGTTTAGAAACTCTTGGTTTTGGTAAAAAATTAAGCGATGAAGAGTTGAATAATTTGAGTCAGGATGAAAAAAAATTATATCTTCATCAATTAAATACATATGAAGACACTATAAAACAATACGAATTTAAATTAGCTCAAGCAAAGCATTCAGCTAATGGTATAGACTCTGAGATACAAAGACTATCTTTACTTTTAAAAAAAAGCAGCGATAGACTTGATAGACTTCAAAATGTTAAAGATATAATAGCTTACAAGGATTATGAAAATACTCAAAAAGAGGTTTTTGATACTACCGAAAAACTTAATATTGCAAAACAGCAAAAGTTAGAATCAGCAAAAAAGATAGGCGAAATAAAACAAGAAATGAGTGTTTTTAAAGAAAATATCAAGACAAAATATTTAGATGAACTTATAAATAAGCAAAAAGAAGCAAGTGATATAAAAGCTCAAATCAATACCTATATGTTTCAAGGCAAACAACAGCAGATAACTTCTCCAGTTGATGGATATATAGGAAAACTTATGATAAACACACAAGGTGGTATCGTAAACTCAACTGAGCCTCTTTTATCTGTAATACCGGCAAATGAACCGCTTATAATAAAGGCAAATGTATTAAATAAAGACATTGGATTTTTAAGTGTAGGTCAGGAAGTTGCTATAAAAATAGATACTTTTAATTTTCAAAAATATGGCAAACTCGATGGTAAATTATTTTATATATCAAATGATTCCTTAAAAGATGAGAAACTTGGCGAAATTTATGA
The DNA here is from genome assembly GCF_008245005.1 of Campylobacter sputorum subsp. sputorum. NCBI lineage: Bacteria > Pseudomonadati > Campylobacterota > Epsilonproteobacteria > Campylobacterales > Campylobacteraceae > Campylobacter > Campylobacter sputorum. Next base: position 378,326 of record NZ_CP043427.1, read on the forward strand.
GATAAAAGTAGAACCAAAACAAACTACGCTTTTAGTGGATGGAGAAGAAAAAAGTATAGAACCTGGAATGAGCGTAAGTGCCGAGATAAAAACAGGCAAACGAAGAGTTATAGAACTTTTTGTTTATCCTATTATTAAATATTTAGATGAAGGATTAAGCGTTAGATAAATTTATAGTATTTTTTAAATTTTGATATAATTCCATTTTTAAATTTAAGGAACTTGTATGAAAAAACCGATATTCGTTTTTATATTGGCTCAGAGTTTGGTTTTTGCTTCTTGGGATATGGCTATATCAAATGCAATGATTTCTCTAAAAAGTTACTATACTTATGATGTTGCAAATTATAAAAAATCTTTGTTAGAAGTTGTAAAACAGAGCGAAGAAGCGATTTTAAATCCAAAAAATGGTGATTTTATAGTAAATTTACCAAAAAAATCTAATGAAATTTTGAAAAATACTGATAAAAGTGGAAGATTAAATGATAAATTTAGCGAAATTTTAAATTTAGTTTTTAAACAAAATGTGCCTTTTATTTCACAAACACTGCAAAATGCAATATCTTCTATGAGTGATAAACAAGCGATGAAAATTATGAATGGAGAACTTTTAAGCACTTATTTAAAAAATTTAACCTATTTAAAATTAAACACTACTTTTAAAAATAGCATAAAAAACATTACAAAAAAACCTAAATATAAACACGCTTTTATGCTAGCAAATAAATCAAAAAGCGGCTTTGAAAATTATCTTATAGATGATTTTTTAAATGAACTTTTTGAGTTTTTACAAACTAATGAAAAAGATTTTATGAACGATCCTTTTGGTTTTAGTGCAAATAAAGCGGTAAATTTAAAAAAATAGTATGAATATAAAAAATAAAACCTTACTTGCAGATATTTCACTTTTAATTGTTGCAATTAGCTGGGGCTGCACATTTTTAATAGTTCAAGAAGCTGTAAGTTTAGTAAATGTTTCTAGTTTCTTGTTTTGGAGATTTTTGTTAGCTACGGCTTTGATGTTTGTTATCTCTTTTAAATTTGGTATAAAATTTGATAAAAATAGTCTTATTTGCGGTGCATTTTTAGGCTTATTTTTATTTGGTGGATTTATCGTTCAAACTTACGCTCTTAAATACACGATAAGTTCAAAAGTAGCTTTTATAACTGGTTTAAATGTTATCATAGTTCCATTTTTTATGCTGTTAATTTTTAAATTTAAAGTTAGTAAATTTACTATATTTGGTGCGATATTAGCTTTTTTTGGTTTGTATTTTTTAAGCGGCGCAAACGAAATAGGTCTAGCAATAGGCGAAACACTAGCTTTTATTTGTGCTATTTTTTATGCACTTCATATAACTTTTACAGATAGATTTATCAAAAAATGCAATATTTATAGTATGGTTACGACGCAGTTTTTCGTAGTTTCAATACTTTGTTTATTTGCGGCTATACTTTTTTCTCAAAACTCTTATGGAGCTAGTAAAATTTTAGGTGGCTTAGAAATAAGCAGAGATGGAAATTTTATTTTTGCTGTGTTGCTAACATCCATTGTTGCTACTGTTTTTGCATTTTTTATCCAAAGTTTGGCTCAAAGATACACAACAGCAAGCAAAACAGCACTGATTTTCACATTTGAGCCAGTTAGTGCTGGGATATTTGGTTATATTTTTGGAGAGATTTTAAGCAAAGGGCAAATTTTGGGTGCATTTCTCATTATTATTGGTATTTTGATAAGTGAAATAGGAAATGCTGTATTTAAAAAACAAAAAACATAAAAAAATATATAAATTTAATAACTTCTTAAAGCCCACTTGGATAAAATTTACTATTTTTATAAAAAAAGGTAAAATTATGGAGTACAAAGATACACTCTTGCTCCCTACAACTCAATTTCCAATGAGAGGAAATCTTCCTCAAAATGAGCAGCAGAGATTTAAAAAATGGTATAGTGAGCCAAAAGTTTATGATAAAATAAAAGAAAAAAGAGCTAAAACATCGGTAACATTTAATATCCACGATGGCCCACCTTATGCAAACGGACATCTTCATATCGGACATGCATTAAATAAAATTTTAAAAGATATTATTACAAAAACTCACTACTTTTTTGGTGAAAATGTGCGTTATTTACCAGGCTGGGACTGCCATGGTTTGCCGATAGAACAACAAGTTGAAGTAAGTCTTGGCGAAAAGAAAAAAGATGTTTCAAAAGTTGAGATAAGAGAACTTTGTAGAAAACATGCACAAAAATTTATAGAGATTCAAAAAGATGAGTTTAAATCAATGGGAATTATTGGGGATTGGGGTAATCCTTATTTGACGCTTAAATTTAAATTTGAAGCTAGAATTTATAAATCACTTTGTGATATAGCAAAAAAAGGTCTTTTGATACAAAGAAGTAAGCCTGTTTTTTGGAGTTGGGCTGCAAAAAGTGCTTTAGCTGAGGCTGAAGTTGAGTATAAAGATAAAGAAGATTATAGTGTGTTTGTTGCATTTGATTTGGGAAAAGAAGCAAATGAAAAAATTGGTGCAAAAAATGCAAAAGCCGTCATATGGACTACAACACCTTGGACTTTGGTAGCAAATCAGGCAATATCACTAAATCCTAATGAAGAGTATGTATTAACATCTGATAATTTAATATTTGCAAAAAAACTTCTTGAAAATGCTAAAAATGAAGGTATCACAAATGGCGAAGTAGCAAAAGTATTTGCTTCAAAAGAGCTAGAAAATTTATATGCTATCAACCCTCTAAATGCAAGAAAATCAACATTTATTTTAGGCGAACATGTTTTAATGGATGGTGGAAGCGGTTTGGTTCATACTGCCCCTGGACATGGCGAAGATGATTATCAAGTAAGTTTAAAATACGGCATAGAAGTTATAATGCCTGTTGATGAAGAAGGACGCTATGATAACACTCTTAAAATCAAAGGGCTTTTACCAGAAAATATTTGTGATGAGTTTATAGGACTTCATATATTTAAAGCAAATGAGAGAATTTTGGAACTTTTAGGAGATCATCTTTTAAAACAAAGCAACTTTACACACTCATATCCATTTTGTTGGAGAACGCATAAACCGGTAATTTATAGAGCAACAAAGCAGTGGTTTATAGCGATGGATGAGCCAAAATTAGATGGTAAAACATTAAGAGAGGTTGCGTTAAACGAACTTAATAATGTTAAATTTTATCCACAAGCTGGTAAAAATCGCATAACTTCTATGATAGAAAACCGCCCTGATTGGTGTATATCAAGACAAAGAGATTGGGGTGTGCCAATAGCATTTTTTATAGATAAAACTACGCTTGAGCCAATATTTGATGATGATATTTTAAACCATGTTTATGATATTTTTGAAAAAGAAGGTGCAGATGCTTGGTGGAGTAAAGAAATTTCAGAACTTTTACCTAAAAATTCAAATTACAATCCTTCAAATTTAGAAAAAGTAACTGATATACTAGATGTTTGGTTTGATAGTGGCTCAACTTGGAATGCGGTTTTAACAACAGATGATTATGATGCAGGAAGTTATAAAGCCGATATGTATTTAGAAGGAAGTGATCAGCATAGAGGCTGGTTTCAAAGCTCTCTTTTAGTAAGCTGTGCCATAAATGGTCATGCGCCATATAAAAACATACTAACTCACGGATTTACTGTTGATGAAAAAGGTCAAAAGATGAGTAAATCGGTGGGAAATGTGGTTGCTCCAGATGATGTTGCTAAACAATACGGTATAGAAATTTTACGCCTTTGGGTTGGAATGAGTGATTATTCTAGTGATTTAAAAATAAGCGATAATATTTTAAAACAAATTAGCGAACAATACAGAAAAGTGCGTAATACTATACGATTTTTACTAGCAAATGTTTGTGATTTAGATGATATTTATACAAATTTTACAGAACTCGATAAGTGGATTTTAACTAGGGCTAAAGTAGTTTTTGATGAGACATATAGCTGTTTTAAAAATTATGAATATTCAAAAGGTTTTAATGCTCTTTTAAATTTTTTAAGCTCTGATTTGAGTGGTATTTATCTTGATATATGCAAAGATAGGCTTTATTGTGATAAAGTAGATTCAGATAGAAGAAGAAGTGCTCAAAGCACAATGGCTATTATTACTAGATCTTTATTACCGCTTATTGCCCCTGTTTTAACATACACGGTTGATGAGGTTATGGATTATGCACCAGATATCATAAAAAATGGTGCAAATGATGCGTTTGATCTAGTTTATAAACCTTTAGAATATGAGTTTAATAGTGATATAGGCTCAGGACTAGAAGCAAGGGCTAAGTTTTTTGAAATCATAGATTCATTAAAAAAACAAAAAATTATAAGCTCAACCCTAGAGCTTTGTATGCAAACAACATCAAGTGAGCTTTTGAGTTTGGATTTAGAAGAGATAATGGACTGGTTTATGGTTAGTGAGATGAAAACTTATGATAATAGCGAGGGGTTGGCTGAGTTTGTAGTAGATAATTATAAATTTAAACTTCTAAAATCAAACTTGCATAAATGTCCAAGATGTTGGAAATATCAAGCAAAAGAAGAAGGCGAGCTATGTCATAGATGTGAAAAAGTGATGAAAAATGCTTGATAAGCCTATGAGTAGCTGGATAATCGTATTTACGCTACTAATTATATTTGCGATTATATATTTTGGCATATTGTTTGTAAATAAACATAAGGAGAATTAGTGATAACTTTAGAAGAAGCTTTAAAACTAAGTAGTGAAGATATAAAAAACTTTAAAAAAGAACTTGCTGTAAAAATTAATAAAAATAAAGAAATCGGTGCTTATATAGAGCAATTTACAAATGAGCCTATAAATGAAAGTGGAGATGGTGTTCCTATCGCTATAAAAGACAACATTCAAGTAAAAAATTGGAGTATAACTTGTGCTTCAAAAATACTTCAAGGTTATGTTGCTCCATACAATGCTACTGTTATAGATAAAATTTTAAAATCAGGTTTATCTCCATTTGGCAGAACAAATATGGATGAGTTTGCTATGGGCAATACGACAGAATCATCATTTTATGGGAAAACTCTAAATCCGCTTGATTGCTCAAGAGTTCCTGGTGGAAGTAGTGGTGGAAGTGCAGCTGCAGTTGGTGCAGGGCTTGCAATAGCTGCTCTTGGAAGTGACACTGGCGGTAGCGTAAGGCAACCTGCTGCACTTTGTGGTTGCGTTGGATTTAAACCAAGTTATGGTAGAGTAAGTAGATATGGCTTAGCAGCGTATTCTAGTAGTTTGGATCAAATAGGACCAATTACGCAAAATGTAAAAGATGCTGCAATTTTGTATGATATAATAGCTGGTTATGATCCAAAAGATAGCACAAGTGCAAATTTAGAGCATATTAGCACTTCTGATAAATTAAATAGCGACAAAAAATTTACAATATGTGTTATAGAAAATTACTTAAAAGAAGCAGACGAAGATACTCAAAAAGCACTGAATTTAAGCATAAATAAACTAAAAGAAGCAGGACACAATATAGTCTATAGAAATTTTGTTAATTCAAAATACGATGTTGCAACTTATTATATAATTGCAACTGCTGAGGCAAGTGCAAATTTAAGTAGATATGATGGTGTCAGATACGGCAATAGAGCTGATTGCGATAGTTTATCTGATATGTATATAAAAACAAGAAGTGATGGTTTTGGCGATGAGGTAAAAAGAAGAATACTTCTTGGAGCTTTTGTTTTAAGTAGTGGATATTATGATGCTTACTATGTAAAGGCTCAAAAAGCAAGAGCTTATATAAAAAAAGAGTATGAAGATATATTTAAAACCGCAGATCTTGTTTATTTACCAGTAACTCCAAAAGTTGCACCTAAATTTGGAGATCTTTGTGATCCATTAACTTCTTATCTAAGTGATATTTATACAATAGGCGTAAATTTAGCAGGACTTCCAGCTATTAGTCTTCCTGTTGGAAAAAATGCAGATAATTTAAGTATAAGTGCACAAATAGTAGGAAAAGCTTATGATGAACAAAGCGTTCTTGATGGTGCATATAGTCTTGAAAAAATTATAAGGGGATAAAATGAAATTAAGAGAAAAAAGAGCTTTGACTTTTGAAGATGTTCTTCTTGTACCGCAATACTCAGATGTTTTGCCAAAACAAGTTGATATAAAAACTAAATTTAGTAAAAATGTATCACTAAACATACCTTTGGTTTCAGCAGCAATGGATACAGTAACTGAACACAGAACTGCTATAATGATGGCAAGACTCGGAGGAATAGGAATTATTCATAAAAATATGGATATAGCTTCTCAAGCCAAAGAGATAAAAAGAGTTAAAAAAAGTGAAAGTGGAGTTATAATAGATCCAATTTTTATAAAACCAGATGCTAAAATAAAAGAAGCTTTGGATCTTATGTCAGAAGTTAGGATTTCTGGTGTTCCTGTTGTTGATGAAAACAAAACTTTGATAGGAATTTTAACAAATAGAGATTTAAGATTTGAGACAAATTTTGATAAATTAGTATGTGATGTGATGACAAAAGCCCCGTTAATAACAGCACCAAAGGGCTGCACGCTTGATGATGCAGAGGAAATTTTTAAAAACAATAAAGTAGAAAAACTTCCAATTGTTGATGAAAATGGTAGATTAAGCGGTCTTATAACAATAAAAGATCTTAAAAAAAGGATAGAATATCCAAACTCAAATAAAGATAAATTTGGAAGACTTGTTGTTGGAGCAGCTATTGGAGTAGGACAATATGATAGAGCACAAGCTTTGGTAGAAGCTGGTGTTGATGTTATGGTTATTGATTCTGCTCATGGGCATTCAAAAGGAATTATCGATACTTTAAAAGAGTTAAAAAAGAGATTTAGTAATGTTGATATAGTTGTAGGAAATGTAGCAAATTATGCCAGTATCAAAGATTTGGCGGAAGCTGGTGCTGATGGTATAAAAGTTGGTATTGGACCTGGAAGTATTTGCACAACTAGAATAGTTGCTGGTGTTGGTGTACCTCAAATTACAGCTATTGATGATTGTGTAAAAGAAGCTGATAAATACGGCATCCCAGTTATTGCAGATGGCGGGATAAAATACTCTGGAGATCTTGCCAAAGCTTTAGCAGTTGGTGCAAGCTCTGTAATGATGGGAAGTATATTTGCGGGCTCAGATGAGGCTCCTGGAGATCTTGTTACTCTTCAAGGTAGGCAATATAAAGTTTATCGTGGTATGGGCTCTATAGCTGCAATGACAAGGGGAAGTGGTGATAGATATTTTCAAGAAGGAACAGCGAAAGAAAAACTAGTTCCAGAAGGAATTGAAGGAAGAGTTCCCTATGCTGGAAGTATAAGAGCCATAGTTCATCAACTAATTGGCGGACTTAGAAGTTCTATGGGGTATTGCGGAAGCAAAGATTTAGCTACATTTAAACAAAAAGCGGAATTTGTAGAAATAACAAGTGCAGGCCTTAGAGAAAGTCATGTTCATGATGTTATAATAACACAGGAAGCACCGAATTATAGAGTAAATTAGTGCTAAATTTACGTACTAAAAAAGAGCACTTTGAAGAGCCGCTATATTTAGAGAGTGGACGAATACTAGCACCATATGATCTTGTTTATGAAACATATGGTGAGTTAAATTTAAAAAAAGATAATGTCGTAGTTGTTTGTCATGCTTTAACGGGATCTCATCATGCAGCCGGTAAATATGAGAATGATAATAAATTTGGCTGGTGGGATGGCTTAATAGGCGATGGTAAGGCTATAAATACAAATAAATTTTTTGTTATTTGTATAAATATACTAGGTTCCAGCTTTGGCTCAACTTCGCCTCTTAGCATTGATCCGCATACTAAAAAAAGATATGCTCTTAGCTTTCCTGTTTTAACTATAAGCGATGTCGTTAAAGCACAAATCAATCTTTTTAAAAGATTGCAAATAAATAGTGTTTATGCAGTTATAGGCGGCTCTTTAGGCGGTATGCAAGCACTTTGCTATGCTATAGAGTATCCTAAATTTGCTAAAAATATTATCATTTTGGCTAGTTCATATCAAACTAAACCATGGGCAATAGCTTTTAATACAATTTCTATTGAAGCTATTAGAAATGATCCTGAGTTTAAAGATGGTAATTATGATGAAAAGGAGATATCAAAAAATGGTTTAAAAGGTCTTGCTTTTGGTAGAATGGCTGGACATATAAGCTTTCTTTCGCCAACTTCAATGGATAAGAAATTTGGTAGAAATTATGTTCCAACAGATGGCATTTATGAGCTTTTTGGAAGATTTCAAGTGGATAATTATATGCAATACAATGGATTTAGTTTTTCAAAAAAATTTGATCCATTGTCTTACATATATATAGCAAAAATGATGAATATTTTTGATTGCACAAGGCACTATGATAGCCTTGATGACGCATTTAGTAAAATTGAATCATACCTTACTTTGATTTCTTTTAAAGGAGATATTTTATTTCCTCCAAATTTAATGTTTGAAATGTATGAAGTTATGAAAAAAATAGATAAAAACAGAGTTAATTATGTTCAGATAGATAGTGATTACGGGCATGATGCCTTTTTGGTTGAGATAGATAAAATAGAGCCATATATAAAAAATGTTTTAAAAGGAAAAAACTATGGAAAATGATAATTTTGAAGAAAAACTAAAAAAAATAGATGAAATACTCAATGAGTTAAATGGTAAAGATATAAATTTACAAGATAGTGTAAATATTTATAAAAAAGGTATAAAACTTTTAAAAGAAAGTAGAAAAATACTTGAAGATATAAAGTTGGAAGTTGAGTATATAAATAAGGATGAAGAGTGAAAATTTGTGCTCTTCAACTGCCAACACTTCCTATGAGTTCAGCGAGGTTGGATTATTATCTGCAAATTTGTGCAAATGAGGGTGTAGAGTTAGTTTGTATAGGTGAGTATGTCTTAAATAACTTTTTTAGAGATCTTGTAAAAATGCCAAAAAATCTCATAAAAGAGCAAAGTGATATGAGAAAAACTATCATGAATGATCTTTGTAAAAAATATGATATAAGCATAGTCGCACCGCTTATATTGCAAAAAGGCAGAGGTTTTGTAAAAGTTTGTGCTAAATTTTCTAAGAACCAAAATAAATTTTATGAACAAAATTTTCTTATGCCTTATTCTCACTGGGATGAAAAGAGCTTTTTTTTAAATTCGCCAACTAAAGTAAATATTCCAACATTTAACATAAATAGGACTAAATTTGCTATTATCAATGCTTATGAGACAAACTTTGATGTATGTTGGCAAGAGATTATGAAAAAAAAAGTAGATGTTGTTATAGTGCCTAGTGCTTGTACATTTTTTAGTGAAACAAGATGGAAAGAACTTTTAAAAACAAGAGCTTTTACAAATTTAGTGTATATTCTTAGAATAAATAGGGTTGGAGAGCATAAATATGAAAATGAAAGATGGAATTTTTATGGACAAAGTATGCTAATAAACCCTTTTGGTGATATTGTAAATGAACTTGGAAAAGATGAAGAAATGCTTATAGTTAATATAGACAAAAAAGAAATAAATAAGGCTAGATCTTTGTGGAAATTTAGTGATCAGCTAAAAAATATTGGAGCTTTTTAATGAGTGAGTATTTTCTTAGACAAATTGCACTTTGGGGTGAAGATACGCAAAATTCTTTAAAAGATAAAAAAATAGCCATAATTGGCAGTGGAGGTCTTGGAAGTTCTCTTGGTTATGCACTTTCATCAAGCGGTATAGGAGAAATTTCTATAGTTGATTTTGATACAGTAAGCTTGCATAATATCCATAGACAAATACTTTTTGGTATGGAAGATATTGGAAAATACAAAGCCGAAGTTTTTAAAGAGAAGTTAGAAAAAAGATATGATGGCGTAAAAATCAATGTTTATTTACAAGATTTTGAGACCTGGAGTAAAAAAGGACTTAAATTTGATCTTATATTAGATGCAACTGATAATATGCCAACAAGAGCTTTGATAGATGATTTTGCAAAAAATACAAATACACCTTGGATATATAGTAGTGTTGAGGGGTTTAATGGACAACTTTGTTTTATGCATAATGCAAAGTTAGATTTTGTAAAGATAAATGATAGATTGCCAGGCGGCATAGCTGCTCCTATAGTAATGTTTATGGCATCTTTTGAAGCAAATTTAGCTATTAGGTATTTAGCAGGATTAGAAGTAAAAAAAGATATGCTTTATTATCTAGATATGAGCAGTGGAGAGCTTAATATAAGTAAATTTAGTGTAAGATAAATTTAGAAGCAAATTAATGCTTCTAAATTTCTTTTTAACCACCAAATACCGGTAAAAATAGAAATAATTTGATAGTTATAGCGTTTGCTATATCAACAAAAAATCCACCCATTATAGGAACTACAATAAATGCTATTCTTGATGGGCCAAAGTGATCTGTTACGGATTGTAAATTTGCTATAGCTGTTGGAGTTGCACCCATTCCAAATCCGCAGTGTCCTGCAACCAAACAAGCTGCATCATAATCTCTTCCGCAAATATTAAATGTAACATATCTTAACCATAAAATAAGTACAACTGTTTGTACTGCAAGAAGAGTTATCAAAGGAACAGCTAATTTTGTAAGTTCTATTAAATTTAAAGTCATTATAGCAATTGAAAGGAATATAGCTAAGCTCACATTTCCTATAACGCCAACTTCTCTATCAAAAACTTGATGTATATCAAAATAATGGAATGAGTTTCTAATTATAATTCCACTAAATAGACACCAAACAAATGTAGGAAGTGCAAAAGCAGTGCCTTTTAAGAAAAAGTTAATAGTTGTTCCTAAAAACATAGCAAGGGCAAAAAGACCCAAACTTTTTACAAATGATGAACTTGTTATAAGTCGTTGTTTTTCAGGCTCTGAAAATACCTCATCGCTAGTTTGACTATTGCTTTCTTTTTCTGTAGGTTTTAGATTAAATTTTCTAATCAAGCTACCAGCTACTGGACCACCAAATAAGCCTCCTGCTATTAAACCATATGTAGCACTTGCCATAGCTATATCTTTTGCAGCCTCAAACATATATGGTGCTTTCATAAAAGTATCACCCCATGCTGCACCTGTTCCGTGCCCACCACTAAGTGTAATAGAACCAGCTAATAGACCAAGTAGCGGATTTTCGCCCATTAAAGTCATAAGTCCAACACCAACAGCATTTTGAACAAATAAGAATGAGCATACAGCGATTCCAAAAAGAACTAGAAGTTTTCCACCTTTTTTAAGACTTGCAAAATCTGCACCAAGACCAACTGATGTAAAGAACATAAGCATAAACGGATCTTTTATAGCTTCGTTAAATTTGATACTTATACCACCTAATGAATATAAAAGAAAAACAAATATAGCGACAACTAAACCACCAGTTACAGGCACCGGAATGTCATATTTGTATAAAAAATTTGACTTTTTAGTTAAAAATGTTCCAATCCAAAGAACAAAACATACAATAACAAAAGTAGCATAAAAGTCCAAGCTTATAGTTGTTATCTCGTTTGCATTGCTAATAGTAGCAAAAGCTATTTTAGTAACACCTTCTGTCATTAAAACCCCTCTAGTAAGTATTAAGTTGAATTTAGTTGCATATTTATAAATTTATAATATATGGAAATGTTTATTAAACCCCATTATTACAATATTTATTTAGCGTTCATTCTATCATATAAAATATTAATAAAAATTAAAAAAAATAACTTAATTTTATAAATTTAATCATAAAATGTAATTAAAAAAACAATATCATTTAAATTTAATAATAATTGTTGTAGAATAAATATTTGAGTTTAAAGTCTATAGAAAGGAAAATTATGTCCGAAAAAAACAGTAGGAGAGATTTTATAGGTATGTCTTTTGGTGCTGTTGCCGCAATAGGCGGTATATTTGCACTTGGAGCTGTTAAGAAAACTTGGGATCCGCTCCCTAGCGTAAAAGCAGCGGGTTTTACAACTGTTGACCTTAGTCCTATAAAAGAGGGTGAAATTTATAATGTAGAGTGGCGTAAAAAGCCTATTTTTGTTATGAAAAAATCAGCTGATTCAAAACCAAATGAAGCTAGAGATATTGTTGTTGGAGATGCTAGATATATTGTCGTAATTGGGCTATGCACACATTTAGGCTGTATCCCAAGCTGGAGTGCATCTAGAAAAGAGTTTGTTTGTGCTTGTCATGGAGGAGTATTTAATGCTGAGGGCATAAATAAATTTGGACCACCTCCTAGACCTTTGGATATTCCTCCTTTTAAAATAGAAGGAACAACGCTTGTTCTTGGCGAAGAAGGTCCTGAATACAAACAACTGATGTCTAAAGCATAAGGGGGAAGTTATGTCGCATATAAAAAAATCTACAAGTTTATTTGATTGGTTTGATCAAAGATTGAATATAGATAAATTTTGGAAAGTTATGGTTAGTGAGTATTGGATACCAAAAAATATAAACTTCCTTTGGGCTATGGGTGTTATTTTATTAACGCTTTTTATACTGCTTTTTGTTACTGGACTATTACTAGTAATGTATTATAAACCAGATGCTGTTGTGGCGTTTGATAGTGTAAATAAAACTATCATGCAAGAAGTTGAATATGGTTGGCTTTGGAGACATATACACGCAGTTGCCGCTTCTGTTATATTTTTGATACTTTATATTCATACATTTACTGCAGTTTATTATAGATCTTATAAAAATGGCAGAGAGATGATATGGGTTAGCGGTATACTTTTATTTTTGATATTTTCAGCCGAGGCTTTTAGTGGATATATGCTTCCATGGGGACAGATGAGTTATTGGGCAGCTACTGTTATAACTCAACTTTTTGGAGGTATTCCTGTTATAGGTGAAGCTGTGGTAGAGTGGATAAGGGGAGATTATGCTGTAAGTGATCCAACTCTTACAAGATTTTTTATGCTTCATGTTTGTTTGCTTCCAGTTGTAATTATAGCCGTAATTGCTCTACATTTTTATGCACTTCGTTTTCCACATGTAAATAATCTTGATGGAGAAGAGATAGATTTTGAATTAGAAGCTGATAAATATCTAAAAGGCAATATGAAAGAAGCTAAAGTTATACCATTTTGGCCAGGATTTTTAGCAAAAGATTTCATGTATGTTTGCATATTTATGATATTTTTCTTCTATTTGGTAGGATTTCAGTTTAATTTTGCCATGGATCCTATAAATTTTGATCCTGCAAGTCATTTAAAAACACCTCCACATATTTATCCTGAATGGTATTTTTTATGGCAGTATGAAATTTTACGCGGATTTTTCTTTGATGTTGGACCGCTTAAAGCCGCAGATATAGGACTTATGGCTTTTGCATTTTCTGGAGTTTCTCTTATATTTATACCTTGGCTTGATAGAAGTAGTGTTGTTGCTCCTGCACATAAAAACAGAGCATATTTCATATGGTTTTGGGTATTAATGATAGTTTTAATAGCGCTTACTATTTACGGTAAGTTGCCAGCCGATGGAGTAACTTTTGGCATTAGCAATACTTATATAGGTTTTGTTCTTTCTATAAGCTATATAGCATTATTGCTTGTATTTTTACCTCTTATTACTATAGCTGAAAGAAAAAGGGGGTAGAAAATGAAAGAGTTAAAGATATTAATTATAGTTTTATTTATGGTGTTAGTTACATATTGGGGAGTTGAGCCTTTGGCGCACTCTGTTATGAATCCGCACACATCTTCTGCAAGTTATGATTTTTCATCTTCAGATAAAGAGTTTGTAAATAAAAAAGTAGATTTAGCAAATGCTAATATTAAAAAAGCTGGCAATGATGAAGCTAACCTAAATTTAGCAAATAAAGAGCTTGAAAAAGCTACAAATTTAAAAACAAAATATGATGAACTTTGGGGTAAAGTTGATAGCATTGACTTTTCAAAAGGAAATATTACATCAGGAGAGCAAACATTTGCTATGGCATGTGCAAGTTGTCACTCTTTAAAAGTAAAAGGTTTGCCTAATCCTATGGGTGATGATAAAACAGCAAGTGAAGCTATGGGAGTGGTGCCGCCAGATCTTAGTTTAGCTGGTTATTTATATGATGATAAATTTTTAGCTGCTCTTATACTAGAACCAACCGTAGCTTTAAAAGTATCACATGTATTTAATGATGAAAAGCCTTTTCCTATGACTCAATTTTTTGGTCTTGGTGGAGATATAAATCAAGAAGTTGCAGATATAATAGCTTATTTAAATTCAGTTGCTCCAAAAGAAGCTAGCAATAAAGAAGTCTTTGATAATGCTTGCCAAAGATGTCATGATATAAAATATGACAATATGTATGTTTTAGGAGATAGATTAAGTCTTAAAAACCATATAGGATCAAATCCACCAGATCTTTCTATGATGATTCGCTCAAAAGGTGAAACTTATTTACATAAATTTATAAATGATCCTCAAAAAATGCTTCCAGGAACTGCAATGCCTAGAGTTGGGCTTAACGAAAAAGCAGAAAAACAAGTTGTAGAATATATGCAAAAAGTTGGAGATTCTAAAAAAGATGAAAGAGAATCTGTTTCTATAAAAATCATGATTTATTTTGCTATACTTTCTGTTTTTGCTATACTTTGGAAAAGAAAAATCTGGAAAGATTTGCATTAAAATTTATCCCCAAATAAGGGGATAAATTTTTAGATAAAAATGTAAAGGGAATTATGGATTCTATTTTTTCAAAAAAGGGTTTTATACCTTATCTTGTTGTGATGTTTATAAATGCGGGAGTGGATTTAGGTCATAAGATAACAATACAAAATATTATTTTAAAATACTATGATGGCGATACTTTGTTATACTTAAGCCTATTAGTAAATGCGATGATTTTACTTCCTTTTATATTTTTATTTTCACCATCTGGTTTTTTAAACGATAAATTTTCCAAAACGATTGTTACTAGAGTTTGTGCTATTATCGGGGTGTTATTGACATTTTGTATATTAGTAAGCTATATTTTTGGATGGTTTTATATTGCATTCATCTTTACGCTATTTTTAGCTATGCAAAGTGCAATTTATTCTCCTGCTAAATACGGTCTTATAAAAAATTTACTAGGAACTCAAAATTTAGGTAGTGGAAATGGCGTTGTACAAGCCGTTACCATAGTATCTATACTCTTAAATTCATTTATGTTTTCTATATTTTTTGAAATGCTATATAGTGGCACAAATCCTAGTGAAATTATGAGTTCTGTATGGTTTATAGGAGTTATTTTATTTGTATTATCGATTATAGAAGCATATTTTACATTTAAAATACCATATTTTAAAGCAGTTTCTACCAAAGAGAATTTTGAAATTAAAAAATATCTTAATTTAATATATTTAAATCAAAATTTGAAATTTATAAAATCTCATAAATCTATATTTCTTTGCATACTTGGATTATCCGTATTTTGGGCTATTTCACAAATCATAGTCGCGACTTTTCCTGCACACTATAAAGCTATGACAATGAATTCAAATGTAGTAATAATCCAAGTAATACTTTCAGTAAGTGCAATAGGAATAATCATAGGCTCGGCAATAGCGGCAAGTTATTCTAAAAAACATATAGAGCTTGGCATTGTTCCATTTGGCGCACTGGGTATTTCTATAGCTCTTTTTTTATTATCGGGAAGTAAAGACATTTTTTTATTTGTATTATCATCACTAATTTTTGGTATAAGCGGAGGTGTTTTTATTGTTCCTTTAAATGCAGCTATTCAGTATTTTGCAAAAGAAGAGCAAATGGGAAAAATTTTATCTGGCAATAACTTTTTACAAAATATAACTATGGTTTTTGCAATAATATTTTCAATATTTTTTGTTAAATTTGGGCTTACAACCATTGGTTTATATCTGATTTGTGCCATAGCTACGCTTTTTACAGCAATTTATTGTGTAAAAGAGTTGCCTCATCTTTTTAGCAGAATACTGCTTTTGCCTATACTAAAGCAGACTTATAAAGTAAATGTTAATGGACTTGATAATTTACCATTAAGAGGCGGTGTTCTCCTTCTTGGTAATCACATTAGTTGGATTGATTGGCTTGTTTTGCAAATTGCTACACCAAGACCTATTAAATTTGTAATGTTTAAAAGTTTTTATGATCACTGGTATATAAAATGGTTTTTTAATTTATTTAAAGTTATTCCAATAGGAAATGGAATAAACAAGAGTGCCATAAAAGCTATAACTCAAAGGCTTAATAATGGCGAAGTAGTTGCGTTATTTCCAGAAGGCAGGATATCATATAATGGCCATTTGGGCGAATTTCAACAAGGTTTTGAGTTAGCTGCTAAAAATGCAAATTGTGTTATTATCCCGTTTTTTATAAGAGGACTTTGGGGTTCAACTTTTTCAAGAGCTAGTAAGGGATACAAAGAGTTAGCAAATATTGATGGAAATAAGCAAATAAGTGTAACTTTTGGAAAGCAAATGAGTAATACCTCAACTGCTAGTGCCGTTAAAAAAGCTGTAAGTGAGCTTTCTTTTTATAGTTGGGGCGAGTATGTAAATAGTCTAGATCCAGTTCATTTTAATTGGATAAATGTTGCAAAATCTCATCTTTTTAGAAGAGCTATTGTTGATTCTACGGGTTTAAAATTAAATAATCTTAAATTTATAACACTTGTTTTGGTGTTATTTTCTAAATTTAAAAACTCATTTGAAAATGAAAAACATATAGGTGTTATACTGCCTAGTTCGGTTTTTGGAAGTGCTATAAATTTACTTCTTTTAATAAAAGGAAAGGTTGTTATAAATTTAAACTATACAGTTAGTGAAGAAATGATGATAAAATGCGTCCAAAAAGCCGGTATAAAAAGTATTATAACTTCTAAAAAATTTGTTGAAAAACTAGCAGATCGTGGGTTTAATCTGCAAAATAGCATTGGAGATAAACTAATATATCTTGAAGATATTGCAAAAAGTATAGAGAAAAAAGATAAAATTTTATCATTTTTAAAAGCATTTTTTATGCCAGCATGGCTTATAAAACTTACACATTTTGAGCCAGTTGATATAGGAGAGACTGCCACAATTGTTTTTAGTAGCGGCAGTGAGGGTGAGCCAAAGAGTATAAAAATAACACATAGAAATTTAATGGCAAATATTAAGCAAATTGCTGGTGTTTTAAACAAACAAAAAAGTGATGTTATGATGGCTACTTTACCACTTTTTCACTCTTTTGGTATAACAGTTACTACATTTTTACCACTAACAGAAGGTATAATGAGCGTGCATATACCAGATCCAACAGATAGCTCAACTATCGGTAATATGGCTGCAAAATATAACGCAACTATACTTCTTGGAACTTCAACATTTTTTAGACTTTATAATAAAAGCAAAAAAATAAATCCTTTAATGTTTGCCAATCTTAGGATAGTGGTAGCAGGAGCTGAAAAGCTAAAAGAAGATATCAAAAAAGAATTTAAGATGAAATTTGGTCATGAAATTTATGAGGGTTATGGAACTACAGAAACTACGCCTGTAGTTAGTTGCAATATGCCAAACTCATTAGATCCTGACTTTTTTACCGAACTTGTCTTTAATAAGCCTGGAACTGTTGGCTTGCCACTTCCTGGAACTGTTATAAAGATAGTTGATCCAAAAACATTAGAAGAATTAGACATAGGCGAAGAAGGATTAATCCTTATAGGCGGTCATCAAGTAATGGAAGGCTATTATGATGATGTGGCAAAGACATCAGATGTTATTGTTAAGATAGATGGGATTAGATACTATAAAAGCGGCGATATAGGTTTGCTTGATAAAGACGGTTTTTTAAAAATTACAGATAGAGTTTCAAGATTTGCTAAAATTGGCGGCGAGATGATAAGTTTAGCTAGTGTTGAAGAAAAGGTATCAAATGCATTAGGAGAAGATATAGAGGCTATTTGTGTTAGCGTAGAAGATGATAAAAAGGGCGAAAAGATAGTTCTTTTATATAAAGGGGAAATTTTGCCAAATGAAGTAGGTTTAAAACTTAGGGCTTCACATGTGCCTCCATTAATGCTTCCATCTTCTATATATAATCTTGAAGAGATGCCACTTCTTGGAAGCGGAAAAGTGGATTTAAAAGCCGCTAAAAATCTAGCAAAAACACTAGAATCCAAAGAGTAAAAATTTATTTTACTCTTTGTATGGAATTTTATCTTTAAAACCAGCTTTTTTAAAGCCATTTAGTCTAAGCCTACAACTATCACACTTGCCACACGCCTTATCTTCACTCTCATAACAGCTCCAAGTTAATTCTAATGGCACATTTAAAGATATTGCTTTTTTTACGATATCTGCTTTACTAAGATGAACAAGAGGTGTAACAATCTTTGTATCTTTTGTGCCTCTTCCTAAATTTATACTAAGCTGCATACTTTTTATAAATTCTTCACTACAATCAGGGTATCCGCTACTATCTTCTTCAACAACGCCTATAAATATCGCATCGCAATTCTCTTTTTGAGCAAGTGCTGCTGCGATAGATAAAAAAACCCCATTTCTAAAAGGGACATAGGTTATTGGTATATCATCACTAATGCCTGTTTTTGGGATTTCTAAATTTGTATCAGTTAATGCATTGGCACCGATTTGTGATATAAAACTAACATCTAAAATTTCTCTTTTTTTGATGTTTAAATCATTGCATATTTTGTTAAAACACTCTCTTTCTTTATTCATAGTTCTTTGATTGTAATCAAAGTGAAGTGCAACTATCTCATAACCCTCATTTTTTGCCATATATGCACAAAGTGTGCTATCCATTCCGCCACTTATAATACAAAGTGCTTTTTTCATATTATTCCTATTGTTAAATTTAATAAAAATTATAGTAAAATTTACTTTAAAAGGTGTAAAAATGATTATTTGTGATGATAAATACCCTAAAATTTTAGATGAAATTTTAAAATTTTTAAGCAATGATGATGTCGAATTAGTATTTGTTGATTGCGATGAAATGCGTAGAATAAACAAAGAAAATAGAAATATAGACAAAACTACGGATGTTTTGAGTTTTCCTTTGGAGTTTGTTTATGGTTCAGTTTTAGGAAGTATAGTTATAAATTTGGATTTAGTTAGCAAAAAGGCAAGTGAGCTAAAACATACAAATGATGATGAAATAGCACTTCTTTTTATACATGGATTACTTCATATTTTAGGCTTTGATCACGAGATAGATAGTGGCGAAATGAGACAACAAGAAGCTAAAATTATAGAGCATTTTAACTTGCCGCCAAGTCTTATAGTTCGCACACAAGGATAGTTTAAAAAAGTATATGGTAAAATCCAAATTTTGGTCCCGTAGCTCAGTTGGTAGAGCACTACCTTGACATGGTAGTGGTCGATGGTTCGAGTCCATTCGGGGCCACCAATCCAAATTCAACACAATTCAAACAAATACAAAAAAGCCACTGATAATTCTTTTATAAGCTAATATAATATAAACTAATTCAACCAAATATAAGATTTAGGGTTGCCTAGAATAAAAAATCATCTATTTTATAATGATTTAG
Organism: Campylobacter sputorum subsp. sputorum; assembly: GCF_008245005.1. NCBI lineage: Bacteria > Pseudomonadati > Campylobacterota > Epsilonproteobacteria > Campylobacterales > Campylobacteraceae > Campylobacter > Campylobacter sputorum. The sequence goes on from NZ_CP043427.1 coordinate 397,854, forward strand.
GTAACCCTACAGCCTTTAAAATTAAGTCGTCTAATAAATAATTTAAGTGAAATACTTAGCAAGAATATAACAGAGATTTTTAATGCAAAATGAAAGTAAAATGAAATATTTCACTAAATGGCACAAATTTTAAGCAAAAGAATAGATTTATTTTATTTTGATAAAATCAGACAAAATTATTAAGGTGGTGTAGAATGAAAACCATAACCATACAAGCAAATAATAGCCTAATAACTGAAATTATCGCAGTAGCTCAAGCACTAGCAAAAACAAAAGGCGAAACGCTAAACATAGATACTAAAGGCGATTATTTTGATAATCTTAACCCCTCGAGCTTAGAAGTCATAAAAAAAGAGATGAATGCAAGAGCGGAGGCATACTACAAAGGCACCCTAAAAACATCAAGTTTTGAAGAGTTAAAGGCGAAATCTGAAAAATGGTAATAAAGCAAGATGACCGCTTTAAAACAGAGTTAAAAGGCATTTTTGATTACATCGCTAAAGATAGCAGACAAAGAGCTGTTAAATTTAAAAGTGATTTATTTACAAAAATAGATAATTTAAAAGACAATCCTAAAGAGTATCGAGCTAGTTATTACATTGACAACCCAAATGCTAGAGATTTGATATTCAAAGGTTATACAATTCCTTACTTAGTAGATGATGAGGTAATTATTATATTAGGTATTTTTAAATCTAATTTATGGAAGTAAAAATAATAAAAGGACTACAATGCAAACTATAACTATACACACAAATGCAGATAAAAGCATAATAGAAGCTATAAAAACGCTTATCCTTGCAAGTGATAAAGAAGCTATTATTAACGAGTTTAAAAGCGATTATAAACTAAGTAAAGATGATACACAAGACTTTTTAAACACTTACGAGCTTTACAAAAAAAATAAATTAGATTTTATGTCTAGTGATGAGTTTAAAAATGATTTATTAGCTAATGGCTACAAATGGAAATAAGATATTCAAAGAAGTTTAATACTGAACTTAAAAATATACTTGATTTTATATCACTTGACAGCAAAGAAAGAGCCGTTAATTTTGCAAGGGATTTAAATAATAGGATTTTAGATGCTACTTTTATGCCTTATAGATTTAGCAAAAATAAAATTATTAATGATGAAAATATAAGAGATTTGATATTTAAAAATTATGTTATACCATTTGCTATAAAAAATAATTGTATAGAGATATTAGGAATTTACAAAAATAACATTTGGAAACCTTAATTTAAGTTTTATATAAAAATACACTCATTTTTTATCAATTCTTAAATAAAAAAACTACTTTTTAGCATGTTTAAGTTTGCTAAACTTAAAATAAAAAGCTTAACCATTCCAAAAGATGGATTTATTGGGATTGTATTAAAAAAAGTTTGAAAAGTGTAATTTTCATAACTATTTTTTATATACTCAAAAACTTAATTTTAAAATATAATTTTAAGGTTGCCTGTAGGGTTACCAAATAATTATTTTTTAATATTATATAATCAAAAGCCAATAAAATCGGTATTGTATAATATGATATAAAGTCCATTCGGAGCCACCATTTTATTTTTTTAATATATTCCTTTGCCAATCTCAACTCTGGCCTTAGCAAGTTTTATCAGCACACTTTCTCTACCAACACCTAGGATTTTCTCTCTTAGTTCTTTGACATCTTTATGAGATGGTGCCTTGGCGTGGACTGTTTCATTACGTAAGCCTTGCAAATCTGTGATGACTTTTGGAAGGGTGTTTTGGATATATTTTTCAAGCTTGTGTCTTATCATTGTATCCGCAACGATGCGGGTTTAAATAGAAATTTATACGTGCCCAAATCTAGTTTTTGCTATATATGTCGCTTAAAAAAATTTGTATTTATCTAACTCAAATAAATTATTGTGAGTAGTATTAACTTGTTTATGTTCTGAAGTCAAGTTTGATAAAGCGCTAGGGGAATTTGCAAAACTAAAAGTGAAGCTTATAATTAATAAAAATAGTCTTTTTTCATTGTTTTACCTATGTCTTCTTACTTTGGATTGTATCGGACGACATTAAAATGGGATTAACTAGTATTTAAAATTGGAATAAATAATCAAAAATAGTTTAAAAGTCACATTTAAATACAAAACTATAAGTATGAAGAAAAACCACTTATAAATCAGACTATAAAAAGGTTAAAAGGAGATGAATACAAAGATTTCTACCGCTTAAGACTTAAAAGTTATAGAGTGTTTTATAAAAAAGAATTTGATAGCTTAATCATACTCATTTTAAGAGTTGACGATAGAAAGGATATCTATAAGTAAATTGAAAAGCCATAGGAGAGATAAAATGTAGTTTATATTTTATATGGATGATAATCAACCCATATTAAAAGCGTCGCTATCATAATTAATAACATACAACAATTAAAAATAAATAAAAACTTATAGTTTATTTTGGCTTCTTCGCGATAATGTATTTGTTTCAAAAAAATATAAAGTGAATTTAATACATTCACTATAAAAATGCTTAATATTGATATAACAGTAATTAGCCTATAAATACTTGCCTTATCAATGTTATTTAACACTGATGTTGAAAATGTAAAACTTGCAACAAAAGCTACTATAATAGCTGCAAAGATACCTAGAATTGTTATATAGTCTTTTTGTATATTGTCTAATTTATCTTTTGCATTTTTAATATTTATAATAGCTTCTTCTGAATTTTTATTAGCTTTTTCGGCTATATTTTTTGCATCTTTAAGTTCTTTAATTGTTTTTTCATTATTTTGGTCGCCTTTGATTTCTATTTCTTTCATATATTTAATTTGCAAAATTTCTAATATTACATGGTCATATAGTTTGCAAAAATTTTTATTAAACTCTTCTGAATACATAGCAGAATTTTTTGATACATGTTCTATAGCGATTTCCATTGATTGCATTAAATAATCTAAATCTAGACCCAATGCATTGTCTTTATCTATAGCGGATATAATGATGAATATTTTTGAATATTTATGCCTAAAGCTATCAAGCTTATAAATACTACTTAATTTTTTTAAATTACCATTTAGTCTATGTTGTGCATTTTTTTTATCAAGAGAACCAAATTTGGAAAGAGAGCATATAACATCTTTTATTATTATATGCTCTTCATCTAAAAAGTTGTCAATTTCAGAAAGCATTTTCTTTTATTTGTTTTTTAGAGATTGTATCTCTAAAACCTATGCCATTTTTAAAAACCAAATCCCAAGCATTGCCTTTTTTATGAGTATCGTCAACTAAAAACCATGCATCTTTTGTTCTTTTATCTTCTATGATACTATTTAATAGTTCAGTTTCATATGAAGACATGTTTTTTAAAATACTATCATAGTTCTCATAGTTTGCACCTATTTTAAATGCACCTATATGCGAATATTCATAGTATACACTAGGTATAACTGGTCCAAATTTCCAAGCCTCAAAATCATCCTCAAAAAGTGGTTTATCCATTTTTGTTAAAAACTCATATTGTATATAATAGAGCGTTTTTTGAAGCTGAAGATTGCTAATAGGATTGTTTTCTAGATTGCATTTTGTTAGTATATACTTTGATACATCTAAAGCTTTCATTTTTGCTCCTTTCAAATTTTGAAAATATACTATAACATAAAATTTGAAAAAATCTGTTTAAATTTTATGTAACTTGATGTAATTTATAACAATTTGTATATATAGTTTTGTATTTAAAATGGGACTTTTAAACTATTTTTGATTATTTATTCCTATTTTAATGTCGTCCGATAATATTATAAAACTAATATATTTTATAATATTTAATTTCTTAAATGATTGATTTTTTAGAAAAATATCCTTATACTTGATGATTTTAAATTTCATTTTATTCATTAATATTTCTATCAGAGTAGAATGTTATAATTGATTTATAGGAAGAGGTACGTGACGGTTGTGCTCCCTCTTCCTTATCAACCACACATCTAAATTTAACTATATTTTTATCTTAATTTTATCAATAAATGGTTATTAAAAAGTTTAAATGGTATTATTGACTTTATTCAAATACTCATAGTAATGTCTATTTTTAACATTATTTATATTTTAATTTAGCAAATGCATAGTAAAATATAGATTTATAGATTTTTGTATTTGGTATTAATAAATTTAATGATATTAGGCTTAAATGGAATATATAGATTATTTTGAAACAAAAAATGTTTTATATGTTGAAGATGATGAAAATATAGCAAGAGAAATTTGCGAAATTTTAAATTTACTTTTTTCTAAAGTTGATTATGCTACGAATGGTCGTGACGGACTTGAGCTTTATTATGCCAATAAGCCTGATTTGTTAATCCTTGATATTAGAATGCCAGTTATTGATGGACTTGATATGCTTAAAGAAATTCGTCAAAATGATTATAATACTCCTGCCATAATGATAACGGCACACGATGATAGAAATAGCCTAAAAAGGGCTGTTGAGTTAAATATTTTTCGTTATCTATCTAAACCATTTGCAAGAAATGAGTTTTTAGATGCACTAAAAGAGGTTGCTAAATTTTTAATTTCACAAATGGGTGGAAGCGAGATAAATTTAGGATTAGATACTAGTTATAACTCTATAAAAAAATGCATCATATCAAATCAAAAATGTGAAATTCTATCCAAAAAAGAGTTTATTTTGTTTGAATATTTTCTAAAAAACAGAGATAAAATTTTAACATTTGATGAGTTGATTTTAGAAATTTATGGATACGAAAGCGGCTCTAAAGATAGTTTAAAAACATTGATAAAAGAATTAAGAAAAAAAATTGCTCCACTTGAGATAGAAAATGTTTTTGCAGTCGGTTATAAATTTCAAACAAAATCTTGATAGAATTTTTAGCGTAAAAGCTAAAACAATGATACTTGTCATTGTGCTTTTTTTATTGCAATCATTTATTTTTATATATTTTTTATATAAAGATATCAACGAGTTAGACGCGATAAGAGAACAAAAATTACTCTCACAAGTTGAAAACATAATACAAAAAACATTAAGCGATACAAACATTTTTTATACAAATAGAGGTTATGCAAATTTAAACTCGCAAGGCATATCTCAAGCTATAATTAGCAAAGATCAAAATGCACTCAAAAATCTCTCTTTTAAAAGGTGGGAAATATTGCAAAAAGAAAATCCTTTTTTAAAAGATATGCGTTTTTATGATGAAAAATTATATTTGATATATTGTTTTAACGATGAGTTAAAAGATATAAAATTTACTAGCGATTTTTTTAAATTTAAACAAAAGCTATATTATAAAGTTAGCACACCGCTTGTTGAAAATGGTATGATAAAAGGCTATATAGAGTTTATTTTAGATGCAAAATATTTCTTAGAAAAAATATCATCTATATCAAATACTAGTGCTGTGTTTTCTGATAAATTTATAAACACCAAAGACATAATAATAAAACTAGATGATAAAAATTATATAGCAGTAGCTTATGATAAAAATGAAAGTAGGCAAGTTGTTAAAAATATGATTTATAGCACACTTTTTATAGTTTTTTGTGTGCTTTTGGCGATATTTTTTGTTATAAATTATGGCTTTAATGTGCTTATAAAACGCCTTGAAGATTTAAATTTAAGTCTAGAAATACGCGTTAAAGATGAGATAAAAAGACGAATGAAAAAAGAAGAAGAGTATCTACAAAATGAGCGTATTTTGATGCACCAAAGCAAGCTTGCATTAGCTGGTGAGATGATATCTAGCATAGCTCATCAGTGGAAACAGCCTCTTGGTGAGCTAAGTGCTGTATTTTTAAAAATACAAGTGTTATTGCTAAAAGGTAAATTAAGCGACAATGTGCTTCAAAAAGAGCTTGATAAAAGTGAAAATATCACAAATTTTATGGCAAAAACTATAGATGATTTTAGATATTTTTTTGTAAAAGATAAAGAAAAAGAAAACTTTAGTGTAAATTTTTGTGTAAAAGAAGCTTTGAAATTTATGAGCTCAACTATCTCTAAAAATGACATAGAGATTGCATTTACTCACAAATATGAGTATTTTATATATGGCTATCCTAGGGAATTTATACAGGTATTGTTAAATTTACTAACAAATGCAAAAGATATTTTGGTTGAAAATAAAATAGAACATAAAAAAATTGAAATTTTGGTTTTAAAAGAAGATAAAAGGCTTAAAATCATCATTATTGATAATGGCGGTGGCATAAAAACTGAGCCATTAGAGAAAATTTTTGAGCCTTATTTTAGCACAAAAGATAAGAAAAATGGCACTGGCATAGGGCTTTATATGTCAAAAATGATTATTGAAAAGAAATTTGGCGGCGAATTAAATGCCGTAAATTTACATAATGGTGCTAAATTTGAGATAAATATCTAAAACTTTCTATTTTCTCACTACTTTTTTATAATATTTGCTTGTTTATTTTAGGAGTTAAACATGCAAAAAAATCAAAGACGAAATTTTTTAAAATACTCATCTGTTTTATTTGCTTCCTCATTTTTTGTAAATTATGCTCATGGATTTAGCCTAAAAAATCCTGGAAGAGATAATGATGAGCTTAGATACACAGGAGATGGTAAAAAGCACTATTCTATGCTTATTGACCTTAGAAAATGCGTTGGATGTCAAGCTTGTACGAGTGCTTGTATCGTAGAAAATGAAGTCCCAAAGGATAACTACAGAACTTGGGTTAATGAGTATGAAAGGGGCGTTTTTCCGGATGTGAGAAAAATATTTTTACCACAACTATGTAATCATTGTGATAATCCTAGCTGCGTAAGTGTTTGCCCAACTGGTGCAACATTTAAAAGAGAAGATGGGATTGTAGTTGTAGATAATGAAATTTGTTGGGGGTGTGGATATTGCATAAATGCCTGTCCTTATGATAAAAGATTTATCAATAACAAAACACAAGTTGCCGATAAATGCACATTTTGTGCTCATAGAGTTGATAATGGCTTACTTCCTGCTTGTGTTGAAACTTGCGTTGGTGGAGCCCGTATCTTTGGCGATTTAAACGATAAAGATTCAGAAATTTATAAGATTATTTCTCAAAACCCAACTTCTACGCTAAATCCTGCAAGTGGTACCAAACCACAGGTTTTTTATATCGGTCTTGATGATAATATTTCATTTCCAACTATCTCAAATTCTCCACTTGAAGATCTTGCTAAAAAAATGGATGGCTATAAGGTAAAAGAGTGGAGTACAAGTTATAAAGGAGCGAAAAATGTTTGATACCATAAATACTCTTCATACAATCACAGTATATAGACCTTGGGGTATTGATATACCAAATTATTTTTGGTTTACAGGAAGTTCTGCTGCGGCTTTTATACTATCTAGTTTTGCCCATGTCTTTGGCAAAAAAGAGTATAAGCCAATAGCCGGTTTTGCACTACTACTTGCTTTTGTGCTATTAGCGGCAGCACCTATGAATTTAATAGACGATTTAAAGCAACCCGGAAGACTTTTTAATTTCTTTTTATATGGATGGGAAAATTTTACTACATCTCCGATGAAGTGGGGCGTTTTATTGCTTTTGGTATATCCTATTTTGATACTATTTGAAGCGCTTATCTTATATAGAGAATTTTTTGCAAAAAACTATGAGCAAAGTGGGAAATTTATATATAAATTAGCATGTCTTGGTAGAACGCAGCTAAATGATACTCAAAAGAATAAGGATCATAAAATCGGCTTTATACTTGGTGTTGTGGGAATTCCACTTGCTCTTTGTGTGCATGGATATACTGGGTATATTTTAGGAGTTGTGCATTCTATTCCGCTTTGGCATACTCCACTTATGCCAATCCTTTTTCTTGCTTCTGCTATGGTTTCAGGAACAGGTCTTATGATAGTTATCTTACCTATATTTCAAAGATTTTTTACTGATTTTAAACAAGTAGATAAGGATATGATTTCTAGATTAATGTGGCTTTTGTCTTGGTTTATAGTAATTGATTTGGCGATTAGATTTTTTTGGCTAACTTTTGCTATGCCATTTAATGATGGCGAAAAATACATCATAACTGAGTTTTTCTCGCTGCATTTTAATGAGGTTTTATGGATTGAGTATGTTTTGTGTTTGGTTTTTCCTATGGTTGTAGGTTTTTTACCAAAATTAAGGACAAATTTACTAGTTTGCATTATCGCTGGTGTAATTTGTGCTGCTGGCGTTTGGCTTTTTAGATGGAATACAGTTATTGGTGGAGAGAGTATGCCAAAAACTAGCGGCAGCTTTTTAGAATACACCCCACACATCAGCGGACAAGATAGCATTATCGCAGTTGCTTCAAACTGGGGACTATTTATATGTTTATTGTGTATCGTGATGGCTATTTTTCCTTGGGATAAAGAAATGAATAGATATTATAAAAAGGATAACAAATGAAAAGAAGAGATTTTTTATTAGGCACTGCTGCCGCAACTGGTGCATTAAGCGTTGAGGGATACAATGAAGCACTCTCATCACTTGTTACGCTTAGTTCGAAAGGACAAAATGCCGATGATGCAATTTATGGTGATGCACCAAAGACAGAAATTTCTTTTAAAGATGGAAAAATGGCTATAAATGAAGATTTTAAAGTTTTTCCAAGTGTTTGTAATGGCTGTACTACTCATTGTAGTGTGCGAGTTAAGATTGATAAAAATGGCAAGATAAAGCGTATTTTTGGTAATCCTTACAGCCTTCTTTCAAGCGATCCGTGGCTTGATTATAAGACAAGTTTGCAAGATAGTTTTAAATTTACAAGCGATACAAAAAATGTAAATCGTTCAACAGTTTGTGCTAGGGGAAATATAGTTTTTGATAAGATTGATGATAAATTTAGAGTTACAACTCCTTTAAAAAGAGCTGGAAAAAGAGGCGAAAATAAGTGGGTTAAAATAAGCCCAGAGGAGCTTATAAAAGAGATTGTTAATGGTGGAGATTTATTTGGCGAAGGTCATGTAAAAGGTTTAAAAGAGATTAGAAATTTAGAGCAAAATATAGATGATGAAAATCCAGAATTTGGCAAAATGGTAAATAAACTTGCCATATTTGGCACAGGTGATGAGGGAAGACAAAAATTTATACAGCAAAGATTTATGCAAAGTTTTGGCACTATAAATTTTGCAGGACACACTGGAACATGTGGGCTTTCTATGAGAGCGGGAGAGGCTGCGTATTTGAATAATTTTAAAAATTATCCCCATGTAAAACCAGATTTTGAGAATTGTAAATTTATACTAAATATCGCAACTGCACCATCTCAAGCAGGAAATCCATTTAAAAGACAAGCTCATCTTTTAGCTAAAAGCCGCACAAATGGCGACTTAAAATATGTAACCATTACCCCAACTCTTACAAATAGTGATAATATCGCAGTTTCTAGCAGTTCAAAATGGGTTCCGATTTTACCGGGAAGTGATCTTGCATTTGTAATGGCAATGATTAGATATATCATAGAAAATAATCGCTACAACATTGATTATCTTGAAATTCCAAGCAAAGAAAGAATGAACGAATTAAACGAGCATAGTTTTACTAACGCAAGCCATCTAATAGATAAAAAAACTGGTAAATTTTTGCGTGATGATGATGGAAATTTTATGGTATTTGATAAAGAAAGTAAAAGCATTATTAGTGCAAATTTAAGTAAAGCTGGTCAAATATCGTATGAAGATGAAAATTTAAAAACATCATTTGTTGAGCTTAAAAACAATGCAAATGAAAAGAGTTTGGATGAGTACTCTAAAATTTGTGGTGTTAGTGTAGAAGATATTATAAGTTTGAGCATAGAATTTACAAGCCATGGTAGAGCTGTTGCAACTGATTGTCATGGTGGGACAATGCATACTACCGGATTTTATACTACTTATGCGATTATGATGCTTGGTGCTTTGGTTGGTAATCTCAATTATAAAGGTGGCGTAAGCATGGGAGGAGGTGGCTTTAAAGATATAAATGGTGCAAAATATAACTTTACAGCCTATGAGGGCAAGGTAAAACCAAGTGGTGTTAGGATTGATAAGTCAAAATTTGCTTATGAAAAAACTAGTGAATATAAAAGAAAGATTGAGGCAAAGCAAAATCCATATCCAGCAAAAGGTATGTGGTACCCACTGACTAATGCAAATCAACAAGATTTTGTAGCAAATTCTGCAAACTCTTACCCTTATAGTCTTGATTGTCTTATAAGCTGGAATGCAAATTTCATTTATGCACAAAGCGGTAGTGAGAGCATTAAAGAGGCTTTAAAAGATCCAAAAAAAGGCATACCTCTTTTCATAGCAATTGATCCGTTTATAAATGAAAGCTCAATTTTTGCTGATTATATCGTTCCAGATAGTGTAATGTATGAAACTTGGGGTGTTGTTAGTCCTTGGGGTGCATCGCAAACTAAGGCTTCTAATTTTAGATATCCGATTATTGAGAGTAAAAATGATAAATTTGCAAATGGTGAGCCTATCACGATGGATAGTTTTGTAATAGAACTTGGAAAAGCTTTAAATCTTCCTGGTTTTGGTAAAGATGCAATATATGGAAATGATGGTTCTAAATTTAGTCTTGATAGACCGCAAGATTATTATCTAAGAGTGTTTGAAAATGTTGTTCTTGATGGCAAAAATCCAGCCCCTCAAATAAGTGATGAAGAGTTAAAACTAAGTGGATTAGAGACTATGTATAAAGACAAATTAGAAGAAGTTTGTGGCGAGAATTGGAGAAAAGTAGCTTATGCTATGGCTAGGGGCGGAAGATTTGAGGATAAAAGTAAATCTTATGAAGACGAGTATATAAATAAAATTTATGATACACCAATAGCTATTTATAATGAAGATGTGGCAAATTTTACAAATTCTTTAACAGGTGAAAAATTTAGCGGCTCACCTAAATTTTATGCACCAAGATATACAGATGGAAAAGAATTTAATTTAAACAACTCACTTCTTGCTTTTAGTTATAAGCCAGCTGTTTTTTCTTCTCCTACGACAGCTAGCTCAAATTTAAAAAGAATCTTTTATACAAATTTTATAGAGATAAATACCAAAACAGCCAAAAATTTGGGCATAAAAGATGGCGATACAGTAGAGATTAGCTCATCATCAAACACATTAGCTTACATTGCTAAGGTAAAACAAGGCATTCATCCCAAAGCAATAGCTATATCTCATGGTGTTGGAAGAGATGGCGAGGGTGCTAACGATATTTATATAGATGGTAAGTTGATAAAAGGATTTGCTTTTAGAAAAACTGGTATAAATATCAATAAACTAGGTCTTAGAGATTTATCAAAAGGCAAATATCATACACTTTGTGATTTTATGATTGGCTCAAATGCAAGACAAGCTATACCAGTAACTATCAAAAAAGTATAAATTTAAAAATAACTAACAATATATAGATATATTGTTAGTATATTATAATATTTTTACTTAGTTATTTTAATTTTATTTACCTCTTTTAAATATACTTTTTAAATATATTAAAGGGGATTTATGAGAGATATTATAAACAAGCTAAACTCATCAGATGCTTTAGCAGCAGGAGTTCTTTTTCTTGCTACTATTTTAGCTTTAATTTTTGCAAATACGCCAATTTTAAGTGATTTTTATGATTCTTTTGTTCATTTTAAGTTTTCAATTGGCGTTGTTAGAGATGGACATATAGATGAAAATATACATTTTTGGATAAATGATGCTCTTATGGCTATTTTCTTTTTTATGGTTGGATTAGAGCTTAAAAAAGAGATTTTAGAAGGCGCATTAAGTGAGTTTAAAAAAGTTTTAGTTCCTGTGTTTGCAGCCATAGGAGGAGTAATATTTCCAGCGTTGATTTTTATACTCATAAACTTAGGCGATAGTACTGCTATCAAAGGTTGGGCTATACCAATGGCTACTGACATTGCTTTTGCTATTGGAATATTTGCTTTACTATCTAAAAATCTACCAAGTTCGCTTAGGATATTTCTTTTAACACTTGCTATTGTTGATGATCTTTTTGCAATTTTAGTTATTGCTATATTTTATACACATAATATTAATTTTATGTATTTATCATTTGGATTGTTTATATTTTTAATTATGATTTTAATGAATAAAAAGAATGTAGACAATAAAATTTATTATATAGTTTTAGGTATATTTTTGTGGTTTTGTATATTAAATTCAGGTATCCATGCAACTTTAGCTGGGGTATTGATAGCTTTTAGTATTCCTCTTTATTCTAAAAAGAAACAGCCTATAGTTTCTGATATGGAACACGCTCTTAAATTTCCTGTCAATTATATAGTTTTACCACTTTTTGCTTTTGTAAATGCAGGCGTTGTTTTAAGTCAAATTGAGATTAATCAAATCTTTAGCACAGTTCCTATGGGGATCTTTTTTGGTCTTTTTATAGGAAAGCAAATTGGTATATTTTTGTTTACATTTTTGTCTGTAAAATTAGGCTTTGGAAATTTGCCTGATGGTGCAAATTATAAACATATTTATATAGTTGCTATACTTTGCGGTATAGGTTTTACAATGAGCCTTTTTATAAGCAATCTTGCATATGATGAACAAGCTTTAAAACTTTATAGTGGCACAGAAAAACTAGCCATACTGTGTGGTTCATTTTTATCTGGAATAGTTGCTTTCATACTTGGCAAAAGAGCTTAAAGCTCTTTCATGTATGAGTTATCATAACTATAATCTAAGCGTTTTTGTATAGTTTTTACCCAGTTGTTTTCGATAGTATTTAGATTTTTTAGTTTATCAAAAAGCTTTATATTTTCTTTTGGTGCGAAAAATAGTTTATTTAAATCCATTATGCTTAATCTAGTTTTTTCAATTTGCTCAACTTTTACTTCATCTCCAAGCAAACATTCGCCGCTTTTTAAAACCTTATAATACCAGCCACTTAGTCCAGAGCTAAATATAAATTTAGTAAAATTTCTATTTTTGTGTATTTTATAAAGCTTGGCACAAGGTTTTCTTGGCTGGGAAACTTGCAAAATACAAGATCCTATGTAGTGAATATCTCCTATAAAAACACTATTTTCATCAAGATTTTTCATAGTGATATTTTCTCCCATATCACCTATATTTAGCTTTTTCCCTAAAAAATCATTCCAAATTTTATAATTACTAAGAGCGTTTGCAAATACAGCTTTATTAGTCCCGCCATGGTTTTTTGTATCTGAGATACAATCCTTGTTTACGCCATTTATATCTATTGTTATTCTATGTTGATAAATATTTTTTATCAAAGCACTGCTAAATTCTTTTCTATTTTCATCGCTGTATTTTTTTATATTTCCGATTTGTAAAGAATAAACCAAAATTCTCTCCTTTATTTTTCTTTTCTTACAATTCCCATTTCTACGCTTATATATAAATTTTGTTTTATTTTTCCATTAGGATTTGTTTTTAAAATTTCTATCCTGTCTTTAGGAATTCCTGCTTTTATAAGAGCATTTTTGATATTTTGTGCTCTGTTTATCGCAACTTCATCAAAGTATTTTTGCTTTATATCATATGTTGCAATTATAGCATTTGTTGTCTCTTGCAAAGAAGGAAAATTTTTATTTGGAAAGAAGCGAATCCTAAGCTTTTCAAGGGCATCTTTGTATGATAATCCATCTTTCATCATATATCTTGATATATCGGATTCAAATTTATTTTTTTGAAATTCATTTTCGTCTAATTTTTTATTATAAGCCGGAGTTATCGTTATATTTATGCCATCTTTTTGTTCTATTATTTGAGCAAAATTTGGAATTTTTGCTTTTTCTGAGCTTATTAGATTATCATTTCCTGGTTTAAAATCAATCGTATCCATATGCTCACCTTTTATCCCAAGAGTCGATGTTAAAAATTTAAAAGGACTTGTGATTATATCTGTAAAGAGTTGCATTATTGCTTGTAAAACAATGCCGCCATAGCTAAATTTTGGATTTGATAAATCGCCAGTTATAGGCAGACTTACTGTTATTTGATTATTTGAATCTTTTAGTATGGATATTGCGAGTTTGAGTGGTAAATTTACAGCTTGATCACTTTGGACTTTCTTTCCAAGTTCTAGTGCGTCGATATTTATGATATTTTCAGAAAGCATTACAGAATTATTTATATCATATACTAAACTTAGATTAAGTCTTCCGCTATCTATCTCATATCCAACAAACTCGCCACTATATGGAGTGGCATCAGGCAAATTAATATCTTTAAAAGTCATATTTACTTTGGTGTAATCTTTTGGATCAAATGGTTTTGTTCGTATTTCTATGGAACTATATCCACTTGCACCAACGGTTCCTTTTAGGTTGATATGGCTGATTTTATCGTTTCTTATAGATGAAGCTATGCTTTGTAAATTTGAAATTTTAGTTACAAAAGGTGTAAATAATGAATAATCACTAAAATCAAGTGTGCCATTTTCTAGTTTTATTTTGTTTATAGATATCGCAAATTTGCTGTTGTTTTGATCTTCTTTTTTGTCTTGCTTATCATTTTTTGATTCATCTTTTTTGATAATCTTTGATAAATTTACCTGTTTATTTTTATCGATATAAACATTCAAATACGGCTCTTGTAGAGTTATGTCATCTAAATTTAGTGAGTTAGTATTGTATTGAATATTTTTTATGTAAAATTGTTTTATATAAAAAATACCAAAATCTTCTTGATTTAACAAAGAAACATCTTTTAACTCAAGATTTCCTTGTATTTGTGGTGTTTTATCAAATTTAAACTTACTTTTAAAACTCATCTTTGCATCTTGAAGTTTTGCATCCATAAATTCTTTTGCATAAGGCATATAGTATGGCAAATTTCTATGCGATAAGTCTATATTTAAATTTGTTTTAAATGGATTTATAGATACTTCGCCTGATGTTTTTAAAGAGATATCTTTTGAATTAGAGCTTAAAGAAATACCGAAAGGTTTTGCATAATTTGAAGTAAAATTTTTTATTTTTATATCTATATCATCAAATTTATGAACTACATTAAAATCATCCATAATGTTATTTATATTTGCTTTGGAGTTATTTATATTTATCTGGTTTATAGAGTAAGAAAAAGCCTTTTTATGGCTATTTTGCTGTTTTTTATTGTTTTTAGAAGTCTTATTTGTGGATTGCATAGATGGTAAATTTTCTATTACGCTTATTTTTCCGTTTTTATTTATGTCTGTTTTAAAATCAAAAGTATCTAAATTTATAGTATTTATTTTTAAATTCAAATCATTTATATCAAAAATTATATCTTTTAAATTTAGTTTTTCAAATGAAGAAAATTTAGAATTTTTACTATAAGCAGTAGTTTTAGAAAGTTCGTAACTATCAGCATTTATGATTGATGATTGATTGTTAAATGTATAAGTAAGATTGCTAAGATTTGATGATTGATTGTTAAGAAGTTTTTCTTTGTTTATAAAAAATGAAAAATCAGCTGTATTTAATGTGTCATTTTTAAATGTGATATTTTTATCTTTTAGAGTAAAATTTGCATTTGTTAGTGTTGCGTCATTTAAACTGGCTTTCATTTTATCTATGTTAAATTGTGAGTTTTTGATATCAAGTTTTGCTAAATTTGTATCTATGGATAAATTTCCATCCATATTTTGCAACATAAAAGAGATATTCGAGGCATTTAGATCATCGCTAGATAAAGCTAAATCTTTGTTAAAAGATATATTTTTGCTGGCTATCTTTGATGAGTTAATGTCTAAAATTGTATTTTTATCTTTTAGAGCGATATTTAAATTATTTTGTATTAAATTTAGTGCGTCTATATGTCCGATTTTACTATGATTTAAATTTAATAAATTTAAATTTTCAAAATTTATCATAGTTGATACATCGTATGGTTTTATGTTAGAAACTATGTTGATATTTGGTATATTTAGCTCCCCAAGCGATATAGAGTCGTTTTTATCTAAAACCAAAATGTCATTTAATGTTAAATTTGAGTTATCTATCAAAAAATACATTTTATCTTTATCAAAAATAATGTTGTAGTTTATCTGCGTGCTTAGCTTTCCGCTTTTTAGTTTTAATGGCATATTTTCTAAGAAAGATAACCAAACTGGATTAAGCTCAAGATCTTGAACTTTTATATTTCCATGAAATGTAAGCGGTTTTATCTTTATGCCGCTATCTATAGAGATATTTTTTGCTAAATTTGATATGGAATCAAGCGTATGATGACCCATGTTTTCATCTGCCATATTGATATTTGAAATTTTATAGTTTATATCATCTAAGCTGATATTAAAAGGCTTATCTAGGGAGTTATCGCTATAACTAAATTTACCATTTGATATTTCTAGACGATTTAAAATAAAATTAAATGAAGAAGTTTTGCCAACATTTTCATCTTTTTCATCTTTTGGTAAAAAAGCAGCAAAGTTAAAAGTTCCATTTGTGTCTTTTAAAATGTTTATATCCGGGGTATCAAGTTTTATAGTATTTAGATGTATAGTTTTTTTAAAAATTTTTAAGATGTCTATATCAAGGTCTATTTTTTTTGCACTAAAGATTTTTTCAAAAGTGCTTATATAAATTTCGCTTATGTTTAAATCGTATGTAAAAGGGTTAAATTTGGCATCTTTTATATTTAGTTCTATTCCTTGTTTTTTTAAAGATGATGGAATGCTGTTTTTTAAAATATAAGGAATTCCTAAA
Organism: Campylobacter sputorum subsp. sputorum; assembly: GCF_008245005.1. Lineage (NCBI taxonomy): Bacteria > Pseudomonadati > Campylobacterota > Epsilonproteobacteria > Campylobacterales > Campylobacteraceae > Campylobacter > Campylobacter sputorum. Next base: position 414,511 of record NZ_CP043427.1, read on the forward strand.
AATCCAAATAGTGTATAAATGATAAAAATAAAACCAATAAAGCATAAAATAACTATAGAAATTTTTTTATTTTTACTCATATATTAAGCCTTTTTATAAAATTTGTGTATATAATTATAACAAAAAAAGGTAGATGAATGTTAGTTCATATATGCTGTTCTGTTGATAGTCATTATTTTTTAAAAAGATTGAAAAAAGATTATCCAAATGAGAAAATTACAGGTTATTTTTACGATCCAAATATACATCCATATAGTGAGTATTTATTGCGTTTTAAAGATGTAAAACATAGCTGTAAAACTCTTGGAATTAAGCTTATAAAAGGCGAGTATGATTTAAGCTCTTGGCTTGATGGTGCAAAATATATGGCAAATGAGCCTGAAAAAGGCAAAAGATGTGAGTTTTGTTTTGATTTTAGGCTAGAAAATACAGCGCAAAAAGCCTTGGAGCTTGGCGAAAATACAATCACTACAACACTTCTTATGAGTCCTAAAAAATCTCTTATGCAACTTAACACTTCTTTAGAGAAAATTTGTGATAAATTTAAGATTAAATTTATAGCACCAGATTATAGGAAAAATGGTGGAACCAGCGAGCAAATGAGCCTAGCAAAAAGTGATAATTTGTATGCACAAAATTACTGCGGTTGCATTTTTGCTCTAAAAAAACAAAGAGATCAGCAAAATCTTTTTATGAGCGAAATGATAAGTGATATCGGAAATCAAAATCTACCAAATTCCATAGAAGAAAAGTTAAATTTATATAAAAAAGTTCATCGTTTAAAAGATAAAAATATTAAATTTGAAATCATAAAAGATAGATTTTTAAATTATAGATTGCTAAATGCATATGTAAAATTTGATGATAAAGTTGTTGATAGCTACTTTTTATATTTGAGTAAATTTAGAAAAGAAAGTGTTAATTTAAATTTGAAAAATGATAAAAATACTGCATTTTGCAAAGACGAAATCAAATTTATATCATTGAAATTTTTTAATAAAATTTTAAAAACAAATTATAAAAAAGTTAGAGAAATTATTTATAATCCACCAAGTATAAAAAAAGAGTTGATGCTTAGAAAATATATTTGCAAAGAGTATAGTTTAAGCCCAATTATAGTGGTTGATGAGATAAAAAATGCAAAAGTTCAAATATATGCAAAATGCTTACTTTATGAAGACATAAGGCATAAAATAGCAAAATTTAATTAAACTTATTAGCTAAATTTTAGCATTATTTAGTTACAATTCTTAGTTATTTATGTAAGTAAGGAAGCTAATGATAGACATAGTAGAAATCCAGAAAATTTTACCACACAGATATCCGTTTTTGCTTATAGATAGGGTTATAGATATTGTTCCAAACGAGAGCATTGTAGCGATAAAAAATGTAACCATAGGAGAGCAAATTTTTCAAGGGCATTTTCCTTCTCATCCTATATATCCAGGAGTTATGATAATAGAAGGAATGGCACAAGCTGGCGGGGTTTTGGCTTTTAAAAGTATGCCTGATGAAGATTTGTCGGATAAAGTCGTATATTTTATGAGTATAGACAAGGCTAAATTTCGTCGTCCTATAAAACCAGGCGACACTATAGTATATAAATTATCAGCGTTAAAGCATAGAGGTAAAATTTGGATTTTAAAAGGCGAAGCCTTTGTGGATGATATTTTGGTAGCCGAAGCAGAGCTTCAAGCAATGATAATGGATAAGTAGAAAAGATGAATAAAATAGATCCTAGAGCGATAATAGAAGATGGAGCTATACTAGGAGATGATGTTATAGTTGAAGCTAATGCTTTTATAAGCAAAGATTCTAAGATAGGAAATGGTTGTATTATTAAACAGGGTGCAAGAATCATTGGCGATACTACTATTGGAGATGGCGGAAAAGTATTTAGCTATGCTATAGTTGGCGAAATACCCCAAGATATGAGCTTTGAAGTTGGCGAAAAAACAGGACTTATAATAGGCAAAAATGCTACAATTCATGAATTTTGCACAATAAGCTCTGGTTCTCATAAGGGCGATGGTTTTACTAGGATAGGCGATAATGCTTTCATAATGGCTTATTGTCATATAGCACATGATTGCGTTATTGGAAACAACATTATTATGGCAAATAACGCAACTTTAGCAGGTCATGTCGAGATGGGCGATTATGCCGTAATTGGCGGATTGACACCGGTTCATCAGTTTGTAAAAATTGGCGAAAGCTGTATGATAGCAGGAGCTTCGGCGCTTTCTCAAGATATAGTGCCATTTTGTTTGGCTGAGGGTAACAGAGCTTATATAAGAGGCTTAAATTTAGTTGGAATAAGAAGAAGGTTCGATAAAGAACAAGTTGAGATAATCAATCAGGCTTTTAAATTTCTTTTTAAAAGTAGCAATGGTTTAAAAGACCAAGCCAAAGAGCTAAAAGAAAAAACCGATAATAAGCATGTTCTTAAAATGTGCGATTTTATATTAAATACAACAAGAGGAATTCCTCTACAAAAAGGAAAAGATTAATGGCTAGAAAATGTAGCTTTTGCAACAAAGAAGAATCAGCAGATAGAAGACTTCTTACAAGCATAGACGGAAACTCTTTTATTTGCGAATATTGTATAACCGCATCTTATAATATGTTAAATGGAATAAATGGCGAAAATGATCAAAAAAATGAAGATAAAAAAGAAATTTATGATAATCTAACACCAAAAGAGCTAAAGGCTGTGCTAGATGAGTATGTCATAGGTCAAGATAGAGCCAAAGTGATATTTAGCGTTGGTGTTTATAATCACTATAAAAGAATTTTTAAACAATCAAACATAGAAGATGACACTGAAATTTCAAAATCAAACATTTTGCTTTTAGGCTCAACCGGCAGTGGTAAGACATTGATGGCTCAGACTTTAGCTAGATTTTTAGATGTTCCAATAGCAATTTGCGATGCGACTAGCCTAACAGAGGCTGGTTATGTGGGAGAAGATGTTGAAAACATACTTACAAGGCTTCTTCAAGTTGCAAATGGAGATGTAAAAAAAGCAGAGCATGGCATAGTTTTTGTTGATGAGATAGATAAAATTTCAAGAATGAGCGAAAATAGATCAATTACGCGTGATGTTAGCGGAGAGGGCGTTCAACAAGCACTTCTTAAAATAATTGAAGGAAGTGTTGTAAATATTCCACCAAAGGGTGGTAGAAAACATCCAAACCAAGAATTTATACAGATTGATACTACAAATATTTTATTTGTTTGTGCGGGTGCATTTGACGGACTTAGTGATATTATAGAAAAAAGACTTGGTAAAAATGTTTTAGGTTTTGGTCAAGATAAGAGAAGTAAGAGTGAAAAAGAGAAATTATTAAGTTTTGTTGAGCCGGATGATTTGGTTCATTATGGATTGATACCAGAGCTTATAGGAAGACTTCATGTGGTTGCTACGCTAAATGATATTTCACAAGACGATATGGTTAGGATTTTAAAAGAGCCAAAAAATGCCATAGTTAAGCAGTATCAAAAGCTTTTTGCAATAGATGAGGTAAATTTAAAAATAGATGATGAAGCCCTAAAGGCTATAGCTTCTTTGGCACTTAAAAGAAAAACTGGCGCAAGAGGTTTAAGAAGCATAATGGAAGAGATGATGACTGATATTATGTTTGATCTTCCTGAGCTTAAAAACTATGATGTAATCATAACAAAAGAAGTTGTAAACGATGGTGCAAAACCTATTTTTGTAAAACATAATAAATTAACAGCATAAAGGTAAGGAATGATTTTAGATCAATTTATTGGATTTTTTTCTAGTGATATGGGAATCGATTTAGGAACAGCAAATACGCTTGTTTTAGTAAAAGATAAAGGTATAATTATAGATGAGCCATCTGTTGTTGCAGTTCAATTTGAAAAATACGGAAAACAAAAAATTTTAGCAGTAGGTCATGAGGCAAAAGAAATGGTTGGCAAAACCCCTGGAGACATAGAGGCAATTCGTCCTATGAGAGATGGCGTTATAGCTGACTTTGATATGACTGAAAAGATGATTCGTTATTTTATAGAAAAAACGCATAAAAGAAAAAGTTTTTTAAGACCAAGAATTATAATATCTATTCCTTATGGGCTTACTCAGGTTGAGAGAAAAGCTGTTAGAGAAAGCGCACTAAGCGCTGGTGCTAGAGAAGTGTTTTTGATAGAAGAGCCTATGGCTGCTGCCATTGGTGCAGGACTTCCAGTAAGAGAGCCGCAAGGTAGTTTGATAGTTGATATAGGCGGCGGAACAACTGAAATAGGCGTTGTATCGCTTGGTGGTTTAGTTATAAGTAAATCTATAAGAACAGCCGGAGATAAGATAGACTCAAGCATAGTTAACTATGTAAAAGAAAAATACAATCTTTTAATAGGCGAAAGAACTGGCGAAGAGATTAAAATAAAAATAGGCTCAGCCATACAACTCCCAAAAGAGTTATCTATGGGTATAAAAGGTAGAGATCAGATAAGTGGCTTATTAAGTAGAGTTGAGCTAACTAGCGAAGATGTAAGAGAGGCTATGCGTGAGCCATTAAAAGAGATAGCAGATGCCTTAAAAACAGTTCTTGAGATGATGCCACCTGATTTAGCTGGTGATATAGTAGAAAATGGTGTTGTTTTAACGGGCGGTGGAGCACTTATTAGAGGACTTGATAAATATTTAGCAGATATTGTAAAACTTCCTGTATATGTAGCAGATGAACCACTTTTAGCGGTTGCAAAAGGAACTGGGAAAGTTCTTGAAGAGATAAGTCTTTTGCAGCAGCTTATAAATGAAGAATAAATTTAAACTTATATTTTTAATACTAATTTTCATTGCAATATCACTTTATAGAAGTGAAAATGCAAGAGAATTAGTCGTTGATACAAATAATTTTTTTGTAAATATATATTATAATGGTTTAACATATATAAAAAATAGCATAAACAGACACTTTAGACAAGCTAACGAGATAAAAAGCTTGATGGAACAAAACAAAGAACTTGAAAAAGCTGCAAATTTACTCTCTACATTTGCAGATAAATTAAATTCTATTTTAGTGGATAAAAACTCAAGCATTTATGCTCCAGATATCAAGCTAGTTAAAGCTTTGGGGTATGTTTCTATCGGTGATTATAATAAAATTTGGCTAGAGTTTAATGACTATAATGATAGTAAAATTTATGGACTTATTTATCAAGGAAAAACTGCTGGAATAGTTGTTTCAAAAGATAAGTTGCCGATGGGACTTTTGCAATATGATCCAAAAAGTATTTTTTCTGTTTATGTTGGAGCAAATAAAATCCCAGGTGTTGCATCTGGAAATTTTAAAAATATAGTTGTAAATTTTATACCTCAATGGCTTAATCCAAATGTTGGTGATGAGGTATTTACAAGCGGGCTTGATGGTATATTTTTTAGTGGAGTTCCGGTTGGAAAAGTTGAAAAAGTAATAGAGGGAGATTTGTATAAAAGCGTTGTAGTTAAGCCTTATATAGAAATTTCTGTTCCATCATATCTATATGTAGTAAATAAGGAGAATTAATGCCAAAAAGAACAGATATAAAAAATATTTTACTTATAGGTAGCGGACCTATCGTTATAGGTCAAGCTTGTGAATTTGATTATAGCGGAACTCAGGCCGTAAAAACTCTAAAGGAGCTAGGATATAGAGTTGTTCTTATAAACTCAAATCCTGCTACTATTATGACAGATCCGGATTTTGCTGACGCTACATATATAGAGCCAATTACAAAAGAAAGCATTTCTAGGATTATAAAAAAAGAAAATATTGACGCGATTTTGCCTACAATGGGCGGACAAGTTGCGTTAAATGCTGCTATGGAACTTTATGAAAACAATCTTCTTGAAAATGTTAAATTTCTTGGAGCAAATCCAGAAGCTATAAAAAAAGGCGAAGATAGAGTAGCTTTTAAAAAAGCTATGATAAAAATAGGCATGGATTTGCCAAAGAGTAATTACGCATATACATATGAAGAGGCTATAAGCGTAGCAAATGATATCGGTTTCCCGCTTATTATAAGAGCCAGTTATACTCTGGGTGGCGGAGGAAGCGGCGTTGCTTATAATATTGACGAATTTAAAGAGCTCGCAAATGCTGGTCTTGATGCAAGCCCTATACATGAAATTTTAATCGAAGAGAGTTTGCTTGGTTGGAAAGAATACGAAATGGAGGTTATCAGAGATAAAAATGATAATTGTATCATAGTTTGCTCCATAGAAAATTTTGATCCAATGGGTGTTCATACCGGAGATAGTATAACTGTTGCCCCAGCTTTAACTCTAACAGATAAAGAGTATCAAAATATGCGTGATGCAAGTTTTGCAATTTTAAGAGAAATAGGCGTTGATACTGGTGGAAGCAATGTGCAATTTGCTATAAATCCAAAAAATGGCAGAATGACCGTAATTGAAATGAATCCCAGAGTTTCTAGATCATCAGCACTTGCTAGTAAAGCAACTGGATATCCTATAGCTAAAGTTGCTACAATGCTTGCAGTAGGCTTTACTCTTGATGAGATAAAAAACGATATTACCGGAACTGCAGCTAGTTTTGAGCCAGTTATTGATTATATTGTTACTAAGATACCTCGTTTTACATTTGAAAAATTCCCAGGTTCAAATCCTTATCTTGGAACTGCAATGAAGTCAGTTGGTGAAGTTATGGCTATTGGAAGAACTTTTAAAGAGAGTATTCAAAAATCCCTTTGTAGTATGGAAAGAGGATATTTTGGATTTAATCATATAAATTTAAACAAAAATGACCTTATTTATGGTCTTAGAAATGCCCATGAAGAGAGAATTTTGTATGTTGCACAAGCTTATAGAGATGGTTTTGATATAGAAGATGTTTATGAATACACAAAAATAGATAAATGGTTTTTAACTCAAATTTATGAAATAGTTCAATTTGAAAAGTGTATAGATATGGATATCTTAAACAATCCTACTCTTTTAAGAAAAGCAAAAACATATGGCTTTAGTGATAAAATGATAGCTTATCTTATAAATTTAAAAGATGATTTAGAGCTTACTCAAAATGATATTTACTATGTTAGAAGTAACCAAAATATAGATATAGAATATAGTGAAGTTGATACTTGTGCCGGCGAGTTTAAAGCTTTAACACCATATCTATACTCATCAACAAGCATTACTCCAAATTTACCAAAATTAAAAGTGGGTAGCTGTGATAAAAAAGTCCTTATCATTGGTGGTGGGCCAAATAGAATAGGTCAAGGAATAGAGTTTGATTATTGTTGCGTGCATGCAAGTTATGCACTTAAAGATATGGGTATTAAAACCATTATGTATAACTGTAATCCAGAAACAGTTAGTACAGATTATGATACAAGCGATATTTTATATTTTGAGCCAATTGATTTTGAGCATTTAAGAAATGTTATACAAAGAGAAAAACCAGATGGAGTTATAGTTCATTTTGGAGGGCAAACTCCACTTAAATTTTCAAAACGCTTACATGCAATTGGGGCTAAAATCATAGGAACAAGTGCCAGGGTTATAGATATAGCAGAAGATAGAAAGAAATTTAGTGAGTTTATAAAGGATATAGGCGTCAAACAACCAGATAATGATACTGCAACATCTCAAAAAGAGGCTATATTAAAAGCATCTAAGATAGGTTATCCTGTGTTAGTTAGACCAAGCTATGTGCTTGGCGGTAGAGCTATGAGAAGGGTTTATAATGAAGAAGAGTTGCTTACATATATGGATGAAGCTGTAAGTGTAAGTAATCATTCTCCTGTTTTGATAGATAAGTTCTTACAAGATGCACTAGAGCTTGATGTTGATGCGATAAGTGATGGCATTGATGTTTATATCGGTGCGATAATGGAGCATATAGAAGAAGCTGGAATTCATAGTGGCGATAGTGCTAGTATTTTACCGCCAATGAATCTTAGTGATGAGATGATAAATACTATAGAAGAACAAACTAAAAAAATAGCTTTATCATTAGGCGTTGTAGGTCTTATGAATATACAATTTGCCATTTATGAAAACGAACTATATATAATAGAAGTAAATCCTAGAGCTAGTAGAACGGTGCCTTTTGTAAGTAAAGCTACTGGAATTCCTATGGCAAAAGTTGCTTCAAGAGTTATGTGGCAAGGAAATTTAAAAGAGGCGCTTAAATTTTATGATAAATTTGGTGTATTATTTAGCGAAAATGGCATACTAAAACCAAAGATTAAAAATCATACTTGTGTAAAAGAATCTGTTTTTCCATTTAATAAACTTAGCGGAAGTGATCTTATTTTGGGTCCTGAGATGAAAAGTACTGGCGAAGTTATGGGAATTAGCTCAAATTTTCAAAAAAGCTTTATAAAATCTCAAATTGCTGCTGGCAATATTTTGCCTACAAGCGGAAGTGTATTTTTAACACTAACTGATAATGATAAACCAGAAGCTATAAATTTAGCAAAAAAGTTTATAAATTTAGGTTTTAAAATAATAGCAACAAGCGGTACTTATAAATGTTTAAATGATGCTGGTGTTGAGTGTGAATTTGTTTACAAAATAAGTGAAGGTAGGCCAAATATAGAAGATAGGTTGAAAAATGGAGATATCTCTTTGGTTATAAATACAAGCGATTCTAAATCTGTAACAAGCGATGCTGCTAAAATTAGACAATCTGTTTTAAGATTTAAAATACCATATTTTACAACCATGCGTGCCGCAAAAGCTGCTGCTAATTCTATACTTAGTTTGCAAGATGGAAGCGCTTATGAGGTTAAAAGCTTGCAAGAATGGTTAAATAAAAAGATATAAGTTAGTATTTTATTTATAATTTATATAGACTTTTTTAAAAAAAAGTGTTAAAATAACATCTAGCTTTTTAATTCAAAAAGAGAAAGGAAAGATTTATGAAGAAAATTGCTATTGCATTAACTGTTGCTACAGCTTTATTTGCTAGTGACGCAGATTATCATTGGGAATTTACCCCAACAGTAGGCGGAGTTTTAAGTGAAGGTAATATAGGTACACAAAACCACTTTACTTATGGTTTAAGAATTGCTAAAAACCTTGAAGATGCTTGGATTAATCAAATTGAAATAGGTTTAGATCGCTCATCAGATGTTAGTGTTAAAAATGCTGGCGATACTGATGTTATGAGATATTTTGTTAATGTTGTTAAAGATATTTACAGCTTTAGTGATAATTTCAAAGTTTATGGTTTACTTGGTGCTGGATATGAAGATTATAGAACAGAATTTGGTGGTGGCGAATTTGCTGATATAGATGATGGTGGATTTGGTCAATACGGTTTAGGTCTTAAATATTTCATAACAGATAATTTTGCACTAAAAACAGAAGTAAGAGATGCTATAACATTTGAGCATGCAAATCACAATATGTTCTATACACTAGGTTTTGCTGCTAACTTTGGCGAAAGAGCTCCTAAAGCAGCTCCAGCAGCTGTAGTAGCTCCAGCTCCAGTTGTAGAGCCAACTCCGGTATTAGATGATGATAATGATGGTGTTCCAAATGATGTTGATAGATGCCCTGGTACTCCAGCAGGTGTAGTTGTTGATGAATATGGTTGCGAAAAAGTTATTCGTCTTACTATGGATATAAACTTTGCATTTGATAGCTCAAAAATAACTCCTGCTTATATGGAAAAAATCAAAGAAGTAGCTAATACATTAAATGATAAGCCTGATTATAAAGTTATTCTTGAAGGACATACTGATAGTACAGGTGCTGCTGAGTATAACATGAAGTTATCACAAAGAAGAGCTGATGCGGTTGCTAAAGCTTTGGTTGATCTTGGCATCGACAAGAACAGAATTTCTACAGAAGCTTATGGCGAGACAAAACCAATTGCAGATAACGCAACAAAAGCAGGTCGTGCTCAAAATAGACGCACTGATGCTAAATTCAGATTTATACAAACAAAATAATTAACTTATTTTTCGTGTAGCACATTTGTGCTACACACTACTTTTTATATGAATAATAAAATTATACTTTTTGATATGGATGGAACTTTAATAGATTCCATAGGTGCTATACATGATGGTTTTACAAAAGCTTTTAAAGACAACGGAGATTTGTTAAAACTTGACTATGTGCATTTAAATTCATTAATAGGATATCCTCTTGATATAATGTTTGAAAGATTAGGTGCTCCAATAAATGAAATTCATAAATATATACATTCATACAAAGAAGAGTATAAAAATATTTATTTAGAAAAAACTTCTCTTATAGATAGTGCAAGACAAGCTGTAGAACTTGCTAGTTCATTTGCAAAACTAGGTATTGTTACTACAAAAACTTCACTATATTCTAAAATATTACTTAAACATCTTGAGATTGATAAATATTTTGATGTAGTCATTGGCAGAGATGATGTTATTAACCCAAAGCCTGATTCAGAACCTATACTAAAGGCAATCAACGCTATAAATTTAAAAACAAATAAAGTGTATATGATAGGCGATACTATCCTTGATGCAAAAGCTGCAAAAGCTGCAAATGTAATTTCTATAGGTCTTACATGTGGTTATGGTAGCAAAGATGAGCTTTATAAATATTGTGATTACTGTTATGATTTGCCAATTGATGCTGTTTTATTTACAAAAGAAGACTAACTTATTTTTAGTATTATAATAATTTTTTAGTATAATTTTTAAATATTGTGTTTTTTTAATAATTTTTTAGTATAATCAAGCTAATTATTATTGATTTATAATTAATTTATTAAGGAGTCACATAATGAGTAAAATTATGAAAACTATGGATGGAAACGAAGCTGCTGCTTATGTTTCTTATGCGTTTACAGAAGTTGCTGGAATTTATCCGATAACTCCAAGTTCTCCAATGGCTGATCATGTTGATATGTGGGCAGCTCAAGGCAAAAAAAATCTTTTTGGTATGCCAGTTAAAGTTATAGAGATGCAAAGCGAAGCAGGGGCTGCAGGAAGTGTTCATGGAAGTTTGCAAGTTGGTGCATTAACAACAACTTATACTGCTTCACAAGGATTGCTTCTTAAAATACCAAATATGTATAAAATAGCAGGACAACTCTTACCTGGTGTTATACATGTTGCAGCTAGATCTTTAGCGTCTCAAGCTTTATCTATTTTTGGAGATCACCAAGATATTTATGCATGTAGACAAACTGGTTTTGCTATGCTTGCAAGTGATAGCGTTCAAGAGGTTATGGATATAGGTGGTGTTGCCCACTTAGCTGCTATAAAAGGAAAAGTTCCATTTTTGCATTTCTTTGATGGATTTAGAACAAGCCACGAGATACAAAAAGTAGAAGTTATGGATTATGCAGAGTTTGATAAACTTCTTGATTATGAGGCTATAAAAGAATTTAGACATAACTCATTAAATCCAGAGCATCCAAAAACAAGAGGAACAGCTCAAAATGATGATATCTATTTCCAAACAAGAGAGCTTCCAAATAGATATTATGACGCACTTCCAGACATTGTTGCTGAATATTTAAAAGAAATTTCAAAAATTACCGGTAGAGATTATAAACCATTTAATTATTATGGTCATCCAGAAGCTGAACACATAATAGTTGCAATGGGATCTGTAAATCAAGCTATAGAAGAAGTTGTAGATTATCTTATGGAAAAAGGTGAAAAAGTTGGTCTTATCAAAGTTCATTTATATAGACCATTTAGCGTAAAATATCTATTTGATGTTATGCCAAAAAGCGTTAAAAAAATATCTGTTTTAGATAGAACAAAAGAACCGGGAAGTTTGGGAGAGCCATTATATTTAGATATAAAAGCTGCATTTTATGGCAAAGAAAACGCTCCTTTGATAATAGGAGGAAGATACGGACTTAGCTCAAAAGATGTTGATCCTGCACAAATAATCGCAGTTTATGAAAATTTAAAATCAAACAATCCTAAAAATGGCTTTACAGTTGGTATAAATGATGATGTTACTCATCTTTCTTTAGAGGTTGGAGCTAAAATTTCACTTGGAGATCAGGAAGCAAAAGAGTGTTTATTTTATGGACTTGGTGCTGATGGAACAGTTGGTGCAAATAAAAACTCTATTAAAATTATTGGCGATAATACAGATCTTTATGCTCAAGCATATTTTGCATATGATAGTAAAAAATCAGGTGGTTATACAAGAAGTCACTTAAGATTTGGTAAAAAACCTATTCGTTCAACTTACCTTGTTTCAAATCCTCATTTTGTTGCATGTTCTGTTGCCGCGTATCTTGAAATTTACGACGTTATTGATGGTATAAGAGAAAATGGAACATTTTTACTTAACTCTATTTGGGATGAGAAAGAAACAGTTGAAAAAATTCCTAACAAAGTTAAGAAAATTTTAGCTCAAAGAAATGTTAATTTTTATATACTAAATGCTACAAAATTAGCTCATGATATAGGTCTTGGAAACCGCACAAATACAATTATGCAATCAGCGTTTTTTAAACTTACAGATATTATACCTTTTGAAGATGCTCAAAGATTGATGAAAGAATTTGCTAAGAAAACCTATGGCAAAAAAGGTGATAAGATAGTAGAAATGAACTATAAAGCCATAGAAAACGGTGCTGACAAATTAATAAAAGTTACAGTTGATCCAGCTTGGGCAAATTTAGATGACAAGCAAGTTGCACAAACAGATAAGTATATAGGAAGTGATTTTGTAGAAAATATAGTTAAGCCTATGAACGCTGCCAGAGGCGATAGCTTACCAGTTTCTGCATTTTTAGGACACGAAGATGGAAGCTTTGAAGCTGGAACAACACAGTATGAAAAACGCGGTGTTGGTGTAATGGTTCCAAAATGGATAGAAGAAAATTGTATTCAATGTAATCAATGTGTGTTTGTTTGCCCACACGCTGTTATAAGAGCATTTTTGGTTGATGATAAAGAGATGGCATCTGCTCCTAACGGCGTAAAAGAGCATGCAATAGATGCAAAAGGTAAAGATATCAAAGATTATAAATACAAAATTCAAGTTAGCCCACTTGATTGTACTGGTTGTGAACTTTGTGCTCAAAATTGTCCAAGTAAAGAAAAATCACTTGTTATGGTTCCTCTTGAAGATCAAATAGAAAAAGGCGAACAAGAAAATGCTGATTATCTATTTAAAAATGTAACTTATAAAGATGATTTAACAGGCAAAGAAAATGTAAAAGGTGTTGGATTTGCAGAGCCATATTTTGAATTTCATGGTGCATGTCCAGGGTGTGGAGAAACTCCTTATATAACACTAGTAACAAGATTATTTGGCGATAGAATGATAGTTGCAAATGCGACTGGATGTAGTTCAATATATGGCGGTTCTGCTCCATCTATGCCTTATCGCAAAAATAAAGATGGAAATGGTGTTGCTTGGGGTAACTCTTTGTTTGAGGATAATGCAGAGTTTGGTTTAGGTATGAAAATAGCAACTGAGACTATACGCCATAGAATAGAAAATATTATGCTAGATACAATAGATAAAGCACCAAATTCTCTAAGTGCTCTTTATAAAGATTGGATAGAAAACAAACAATCTTCTTCAAAATCTCTTGAAGTACGAGATAGATTAATTCCTATTTTAGAGCAAAATAAAAATATACAAGGCGTTGAAGAACTTTTAGAGCTTAAACACTATCTTGCTAAAAAATCTCAATGGATATTTGGTGGAGATGGTTGGGCTTATGATATTGGATATGGTGGACTTGACCATGTTTTAGCAAGTGGAGAAAATGTAAATATTTTGGTTTTAGATACCGAAGTTTATTCAAATACTGGCGGTCAAAGCTCAAAATCATCAAGATCTGGATCTATTGCACAATTTACATCTAGCGGAAAAGCGGTTCAGAAAAAAGATCTTGGTCAAATCGCTATGACCTATGGCAATATTTTTGTTGCTCAAATAAACTCAAATGCTTCACAAGCTCAAACTATAAAAGCTATCATAGAAGCCGAAGATTATGATGGACCAAGTCTGATTATATGCTATTCTCCTTGTATAGCTCATGGTATAAAAGGTGGTTTGAGCCATAGCGGAAATCAAGCTGAACTTGCTACAAAATGTGGTTATTGGCCTACTTACACTTTTGATCCAAGATTAGCAAAAGAAGGAAAAAATCCTTTAAAACTATCAGCAAAAGAACCTGAGTGGGATTCATATAAAAATTTCTTATTATCAGAGGTAAGATATAACGCACTTAGCAAGTTAAATCCGGAACATGCTGAAGAACTTCTAGAAAAAAATCTTCAAGATGCAAAGAGAAGATATAGACAACTAAAACGTTTATCTGAAGCAGATTTTAGCAACGAAATTTAATAAGTTTAAGAGAGCTTTTGCTCTCTTAAAAATAAAAACATTCTTTTTAATAGCTTTTAAAAATTACAAAATCATTACGAAATTATATAATTTACTATTTTTATATATAAATTTATTGACAACAAGGAGGGGATAGGGTATAATCTTGTGACTATTTTATATTAAGGGATTAAAAATGAAATCAATAAAAGCAAAAACTATACTTATTGCAACAATAATACTTGGACAACTTATACTTTGCTTTATTTTAACAGAATATATGCTATCTCAAAATCAACATAAATTTTTGCATTTGAATTCTGCTTCAAAACAAAAAGATTTGATTCAAAATTCCTATTCAGAAGGATTGCAAATAGAACAAGCACTTAGAAATATTTACATAGATTTTAAGGATGAAAAAGCACTTCAAAATTTAGAAAAAGCACTTCAAAATTTAATCAAACTTAACCAAGATATTAAGATAGAAAATAACTTTGAGGTTGAATATAAACAATTTGTAGATGATGTATCAAAGCTTTTAGAAAAAAGAAAGTTAAATAGTCCAATAGAAATAAATGATATCAAATCAAATACAAAATTATGGAGAGATTATAAAGATAAATTAGGTAATCTTGTTAAAGATTTAAATAAAAAAAGCGAAATACAAAAGGTTGAATTTACCAAAAATCAACACAATATATCTTTTTATATAGGAATATGCTTATCTTTTATTTTTATAGTAACAGCTATTTTACTATATATATCAGAAAGATATTTGGAAAAAACTATAAATACCATCCAATCAGGTCTAAACAATGTATTTAAATTTATCAATCACGAAACAAAAGATGCTAATACAATAAATGTAAAAACTAAAGATGAATTTGGAGCTATGGCAAAAGCTATTAATGAAAACATAGAAAAAACTAAAAAGAATTTATCTGATGAAGAGATATTTATCAAGCAAGCTGATACATTTGTAGATAAGATAAAAGAAGGAGACTTCTTAGCATCATTTGAAGCAAATAGTAGTAATCCTGCTTTAAATGAACTAAAAAATACATTTAAAGAACTTCAAGTTGTATTAAAAGAAAGAATTGCTTCAAATGCACATGATTTATTAGATTTATTAAACTCTTATGCAAATAAAGATTTCACAGCTAAATTAAATGATAATGGAATTATGTCTAAGAATGTTAATAATCTAGGCAATGAAATATCAAATATGCTTAAACAAAATCTATCTCAAGCAGAAAGCTTACAACAAAAATCAGATCTATTATCTAAAGCAGTAGATCAAATAACAGCTTCAGCTAAAAAACAAGCTAGTTCACTTGAAGAAAGTGCAGCTGCTGTTGAAGAGATGAGTAGTTCAATGAACTCAATTAATCAAAAAACAACAGAAGTTATAGCTCAAAGTGAAGAGATTAAAAATGTTATAACTATTATAAAAGATATATCAGAGCAAACTAACCTTCTAGCACTTAATGCTGCTATAGAAGCAGCAAGAGCTGGAGAAGCAGGAAGAGGATTTGCTGTTGTTGCTGATGAAGTTAGAAAACTAGCAGAAAAAACTGGTAAGTCATTAACTGAAATAGAAGCTAATGTAAATGTTTTAACTCAATCAATAAATGAGATGAGTGAAAGTATTAGAGAACAAACTGAAGCAATATCTATGATAAATAACTCTGTAGCTGATGTAGATGCTTTAACAAAAGAAAATGTTAATATTGCTAATAATACATTTACTATCACAAAAGAACTTGATACTATGTCTAAAGATATAGTTGATAGTGTAAGGAAGAATAAGTTTTAATTATAAATTTAGATGTTAGAGAAAACTCTAACATCTAAGTGTTTATACTAAATTTAAATCACTAAAAGCTTTTTTTAATTTCTTATACAATTTTTCAAAATCAACTCCAGCTACTCTAGTTTCACTTATGGTTGTGATAAATATGACATATAGAATTTTAGAATTTGAAATTTGGAAATAAACTGCATTTTAAATACTTTGTTTTTGTTTATCAGTAATTAATGCTTTTGGTAGTATAATTTACATTCATAAATTTATTAAAAGGTTATATATGAATATAAAAAATTTTATGTTTGCGGCTATATGCTCTGCTATGCTGTTTGGTTGCTCTTTGAGTAGTCAAAATGTTGAAAAAAGTGCGGGTCAAATTTATGGCTCTTATACTGCAACACTACCTTGCGCTAGTTGTAGTGGAATAGAGCAAAATTTAACATTAAAAAATGATAATACTTATGTTTTACAAAGTAATTATTTGGGTGAAAAAGATGGAAAATTTACAGATAAAGGAACTTATAGTATAGAAAATGACATTATTACCACAACCAATGAATTTAAAGAAAAAAATTACTACAAAATTGATGGACAAAATTTAAGAATGTTGGATTCTGATAAAAAATTAACAACAGGACCTCTTGAAAAATTCTATATATTTAAACCATATAGGAAATAATAAATTTTATAAATATTTTTTATGAAAAAATATTTGGCTCTTTTAAGAACACACAGAAATTTTAGACTTCTGTGTGCTGTTCAGATTGTGTGTTATTTTGGTGCCTGGTTTTCTCACACAGGCATCTTTACTATGCTTATAAATTTAAATGCTCCTATTTGGGCTATTTCGTTATGTGCTGCTATGGCATATATACCATGTGTTATCTTAGCCCCATTTAGCGGTATTTTAGTTGATAAATTTAGTCCAAAACCTATGCTTGTTACTATGATGATTATAGAAACTATCACTATAATTATGTTGCTTTTTATAGATTCTCTTGATATGCTTTGGTTGCTTCTTGTAATTATATTTGTTAGAATGGGTGTTGGCGGAATATATTTTCAAGTAGAAATGAGCATACTTCCTAAAATTTTAAAAAATCAGACATTAAAATTAGCAAACGAAATTCACTCTATTATATGGGCAGGTTGTTATACAGCCGGTATGGCTGGTGCTGGTGTTTACATATATTTTTTTGGTGTAAAAAGTGCTTTTATGCTTGATATTGTTTTATACATAATAAGTTTTTATTTTTTGTATAAACTTGTCTTGCCTAGTGTAGATACAACAGTTATAAAGCCAGTATTTATAATGTTTAAAAATGGCATTATTTATATAAAAAATAACAAACTCATTATGCATCTTATACTACTTCATAGTTTTGTTGGTATTACTTCATACGAAGCTCTTATAGCTTTGCTTGCTGATTATGAGTATGCACATATCCTATCAATACCGCTTATAATAGGATTTATGAATGCCATAAGAGCATTATCTTTGATAATGGGTCCAACATTGCTAAGCAAATTTACAAACAATAAAACAATCATGTATATGTATTTTGGTCAAGGAATTGGGATAATTATATGGGCTTTTTTGCAGTTTAATTTTTATCTAGGCTTTATTGGATTACTGACTGCTGGATTTTTTACATCTACTCTTTGGAGTTATACTTATACTCTTGTTCAAAGAAATTGCGATGAGCAATTTTATGGTAGAGTAATAGCTTATAATGATATGGTAATTTTGTTAGTAAGTGCTATGTTTTCGATGTTTGTTGGATTTATGTTTAAAGCTTCATTTAGTTTGCAAACTATAACTATAATAATGGGAAGCATATTTTTTATAGGTGGAATTTATTATTATTTGGTAAATAAATTTTATACTATAAAATAAATTTATATTTTTTTATAGTAAGAAACTCCGCTTTCATATACTTTTTGATAAATTTCTGTATCTGGTATGAGATCTGCATGACCTGCATAAAGTCTTCCATTTTGATTAAGTAATTTATGTAGAATTTTAACGCATTTTAGTTTGAATTCATCATCGAAATATATCATCATATTTCTTGAAAGAATAATGTCAAAAGTTCCTATTTTTAGCATCTCATCATCAAATATATTTACTATTTTAAATTCATATTTGGGCAAAATATTTTTTTTGATTTCAAACATGCCGTTTTTATTTATGAAAAATTTATTTTTTTGTTCACTGTTTAATCTGTGTAGGTGCCTTTCGTTGTATCTTCCTTCTATACACTCATTTATCGCCTCTGAGTTTATATCTATCCCAAGTAAGCTAACATTTCTAAGATTATTTTCAACAGCTAACATACATAAAGAATAAACTTCATCGCCGCTTGAACATGGTGCACAAAGTATTTTAGGATTATTAAGTGTTTTTGCGTAGTTTATAACTTCTTTTAGCTGCGGTAATTCTCTATAAAAATATGTTTCATTTACCGTTATGAGATTTAATATATCTTGTTTTAAATTTGAATCTGTCTTCATCAAATCTATAATCTTATCAAAACTAGGTATTTGTCTATTTTTAGCAAAAATTTCAAGTCTTTCAAATATGGTATTATATTTTGGTTTTAAATCAGCGCCGCATATATCTTGAATAATGCTTATAAATTTATCAAAATTCCTAGTATCTATGATTAAATCTTTCTTATTTGTTTCTTGTAAATTTGATTCTTCTTTTTTCTTTCTTCTAAAAAACATATAAAAACCTTTCTAATTCTTTTCTTATATCATTTAAGTTCATAGTTTTTAAGTTTGGATTAATTTCTTTGGCTCTTTTTGGCATACCAAAAATAATCGCACTTTCTTCATTTTCTGCTATACATTTTGCTCTATTTTCATAAAGTTTTAAAAGACCACTTGCTCCATCATCGCCAATTCCTGTAAGAAGTATCGCCATAATTTCTATATTTTCGCATAAATTTGCAGCAGAGGAAAAAAGCATATCTACATTTGGAGAGTATGGTGCTTTAATGTCACTATGAACAGAAGCTATCAAATCTTTTGATATTTGGGTGTTATGTTTGCATATATAAAATTTATTTTCCAGCTTTATTTTATTTTCTATACATTCTACATTTATATGACACTCTTTTGCTAGTTGATTGCAAAAAGATGGTATAAACATACTATCCATATGTTGGGCTATAACTATTATGTTACTATTTATCTTTATGTCGCATAAAAGTTTTTTTAAATGCCCTGGACCGCCTGTTGAAGCACCTATTAAAACAAGTTTATTTCTAAGCATAAATCTTCACTTAGATTAATTAAAGCCCACATCTAAAATCAAGTTCTAAATTCACCTAATTTTGCATTTAGCTGATCTGTCATTTTATTTAGATGTTCTGCAGCCCCAGCTATTTCTTCAACACTTCTTGCATTTTCTTTAGAGATTAAATTTATCTCTTCTATATCTTTTACTATAGTATTTATGCTTTTGCCTGTATCTATATAATCATCAACTGTAGCATCTGAAATCTTTATAGCATTACCTATAACCTTATTCATATCCTTTATAGTCTCTTCAACTTCTGAGGCTACATTTGTAAGGTTATTTATCTCTTTTGCATTGATATTCATCTGTTCGCTTGAATCATTTATTGATTGAACTATAATGTTTATAGTGGCATTTATCTCAACTAAGCTTGATTGAGTTTTTTCCGCTAAGTTTCTAACTTCATCAGCAACAACAGCAAATCCTCTACCATGTTCTCCTGCACGTGCAGCTTCTATTGCAGCATTCAATGCAAGTAGGTTTGTTTGATCTGCTATCTCGTTTATAACATCTAAAACCTCTTTTACTTGATCTGCTTCTTTTGCAAGTTGATTTATTTTATTAGCCATTTCGCTTTCTGTTTGAGCACTAGTAGATATTTTGGCATTTAAATTTATCATAGCTTTATTTGCTTCATTTACATAAGTAATTGCTTCTTGAAGATTTTTCTTACCTGTTTTTGCTTCTTCTATAGAATCTTTCATGTTTGAGTTTATATCACTGCAGTTGCTACTTACTTTTGAAACTATAGCTGTTGAATCTTCAACTCTTTTTCCTGTTTGAAGTGAAGATGAGCTAAGTTCGTTTGCGATTGATGAATTTTCGCTTGAGAGGTTTTTGGCGTCACTTATAAGTTTTCTAACTTTTTCTATAAACGTATTTATAGCTTTGCTTGCCATAGCTATCTCATCTTTTCCGCTATCATCTAATTTTACGGTAAGATCCCCATCTCCGCTTGATAGATTTTGTGCTCTATGTATTAACTTATTAAGAGGCGTTATTATAGAAATTTTTGCATATATTAAAGCAGCAATTATAGAAATAATAATTATAACTATTGCTATGCTTATAAATGTTTTGGCACTTGAATTGTTATTTTCTTCTAATAAATTTAAAAATTTTTCTATATTTTGTTTTGTCGCTGTAATTGGTGCTCTAGCCATTATTATCCACTGAGCATCTGCTATGGAAATTTTCATTCCAGACTGCATATATTCTTGCCCATCGATAGTTATTTTAACATAGAAATTTCTATTTTCAATATTACTAAAAATTTCTTGATTAAATTTAACTCCATTATCATCAGTGTTTTCAATCATATTTTTACCGATTAAATCTGGGTGATTTGGATTTACGATAGTTGTTCCTTTTGCATCTAATACTATAAAAGTTCCATTTTTATTAACACCGTATCTAGCACTACTGATATATGCTAAAATATCTTGTTTGGTTTCTTCTATAGGCTCCTCAGCTTCTATGTAAACTTCAGCTATGGATTCCGCAATTGTTTTTACAGAATCTAGCTGTTGCATTATACCAGCTTGTTTTTCTTGAGCAATGGAATTTCTTACTTGTTGTTCTGTAAATTTTATGATTTTATTATCCACGCTTATTTTTTCAAAAATAAGTGCTGCAAATAAAAACAATAATGATGAGATTATAGCTATAGCTATTTTTAAAGATATTTTCATCTTTAACTCCTCTACTCTTTTTAATTTAATAATTTTTAATTTAAAAGTAATTATAACAAATATTTCTAAAATAAATATTTGTTATAAAATATTTATTTTATATAAATACTAAATTTGTTAAAATGCAAAAACGCATCAGGGGAGCTTAAAGCTGAGAAATAAACCCTAAATACCTGAATATGGATAATACCAGCGTAGGGAGAATGCTTCACTTCTTTTGGTGCTTAAAATTTAAGGATATACAAATGCTTAGTATAAACGGGATTTTAAGTAGCGAGTTTATAAATTTTAGCATTGAAAAAATGCTAAAACAAAAAAATTACGACATAAAACATATCGCAGTAGAGCTAAACGGCGAAATACTTCCAAAAAGCAAATTTCAAACTACTATCTTAAAAGATGGTGATAAAGTAGAAATTGTAAGTTTTGTTAGAGGCGGATGATGGATAATTTAAATGAGTTTTTAAAAGATAAAGATAAATTTTATTATGAAATTTCAAAAAGAAATTCGCCAAATTCTATAAATTTGCTTAAAAATGCCAGAATTGGCATAGCTGGAGCTGGTGGAATTGGTTCAAATTTAGCCCTTAATTTAGCTAGAGTTGGAGTTGGAAACATTCATATTATAGATTTTGATAGCGTAGAACTTGTAAATTTAAATAGACAAAATTTCTGTCTAAAAGATGTTGGAAAACTAAAAGTTGAGGCTTTAAAAGAGCATATTTTAGCCATAAATCCTTTCATAAATGTTGTTTGCCAAAACATAAAAATCACTTCATCAAATGCTAGTGAAATTTTTAGAAATGATGAGATAGTGTGTGAGGCGTTTGATGATGAAAATGCAAAATCTATGCTTGTTGATGAAATTTTATCAAATTATGATGATAAATTTGTGGTTGCAAGTTCGGGTTTGGCAGGATACAAGATAAGAGATGAATTTGGCGTAAAAAGTTTTGGAAATAGACTTTTTGTTTGTGGGGATTTTAGCGATGATGATATATATGAATATGGTGTAATGTCGCCCAAGGTTTGTATGTGTGCGGCACTTTGTGCGAATGTAGTTTTAAATTTGATATTAAAAGGTAAGTTATGAAAGATATTTTAAAACTTGGAAATAAGGAATTTAGCTCAAGATTTATTTTAGGAAGCGGTAAATTTAGCTTAGAGCTTATAAAAAGTGCTATAAATGACGCCGGGGCGGAGATTGTAACACTTGCATTAAGAAGGGCAAATGAAGGTGGAGTAGCAAATATACTGGATTTCATTCCTAAAAATGTAAAGATTTTGCCAAATACAAGCGGTGCAAGAACTGCAGATGAAGCAGTTAGGATAGCTAGGCTTTCAAGGGAAATTGGATGTGGAGAGTTTATAAAGATAGAAGTTATTAGAGATAGTAAATATTTGCTTCCTGATAACTATGAGACTATAAAAGCTACTGAAAAACTAGCAAATGAAGGTTTTGTACCACTTGCTTATATGTATCCTGATTTAAATGTTGCAAGAGATTTAGTAAATGCTGGGGCTGGTGCGATTATGCCGCTTGGTTCGCCAATTGGTTCAAATCGCGGACTTTTGACAAAAGAATTTATAGAAATTTTAATAGATGAGATCGATACGCCAATTATAGTCGATGCTGGTATTGGCTCTCCTGCTCAAGCTTGTGAAGTTATGCAAATGGGAGCTGACGCAGTGATGATAAATACTGCAATCGCAACAGCTGGCGATATAAATAAAATGGCAAAAGCATTTAAATTTGCCATAGAAGCTGGAAGAATGGCGTATCTTTCTGGGCTTGGTAGAGTTAGAAAAACTGCCGATGCAAGTTCTCCTTTAACTGGATTTTTGGAGTAAAAATGAGAAGTAATCATATGCAATATCTTCAAGGAATGGAACAAATTAGCCATGAGATTATGGATAAAGTTTTAAAAGCAAGAGATGAGTTTAATTGCGATAATGTAGATTTAAATGATGTTAGAAATGTTTTACAAAAAGATAAAATCAATGATAAAGATTTACAAATTTTACTAAGCGAAATTGCACTTGAATGCCTTGAAGAGATAGCTAAAAAAGCTCAAGCTGTAACAAGGGCAAATTTTGGTAACTCGATTCAGTTTTTTACGCCACTTTATGTTTCGAATTACTGCGATAATCACTGTGTATATTGTGGTTTTGGTTGTAATAACGACATAAAAAGGCTTCATCTTGATGAAAAATCCATAGAAGAAGAGTTAAGAAATATAGTAAAAACAAAACTTAATGAAATTTTGCTTTTAACTGGAGAAAGTGAGAATTATTCAAGCGTTGAATACATAGCAAAAACTGCAAAACTTGCTAAGAAATATTTCTCAACCGTTGGAGTTGAAGTTTATCCGATGAATAGTGCTGATTATAAAATTTTACATGAAAATGGTGTTGATTTTGTAACTATTTTTAATGAAACTTATAGCACAATAAAATATGAAAAAATTCATCTTGCTGGAAACAAAAGAGTTTTTCCTTATAGATTTAACTCTCAAGAAAGAGCATTAATGGGCGGTATGAGAGGCGTTGGATTTGGTGCACTTTTAGGACTTGATGATTATAAAAAAGATGCTTTTTCAACAGCTCTTCACGCTAGCTTGATACAAAAAAAATACCCACATGCAAATATTGCTATATCTGTTCCACGCCTTCGCCCAACAGGCTCAAATCACCGCATAAATCCGCACGATGTAGATGAAAAAAGACTTCTTCAAATAATCTGTGCTTATAGACTTTTTTTACCTTTTGCTTCAATTACCATTTCGACTAGAGAAAATGCTAAATTTAGAAACGGAGCAATGCAAATAGCGGCAAATAAAGTTTCAGCCGGAGTAAGCGTTGGCATAGGAACGCATAGCAATAATGATAAAAATAGTGAAAATGTAGGCGATGAGCAATTTGAAATTTCTGATAATAGAAGTGTCAAAGAGGTTTATGATGATGTTATAAAACTTGGTTTGCAACCTGTATTTAAGGACTATGATTATATTTCATGAGTTTAAAAATAGTTTTTGTTACAAAATCGACTTTGAGTAAAAAAAGCATAATTGATATTTTAAAAAGTGGCGTTATAAATAGAATTAACGCCATTATTTTACGAGAAAATGAGCTGTATTATGAAAAATACGGCGATGAGATATTAGATATCTGTGGGCAAAATAAAGTAGAATTTATAACGCATAATTTTGCAAATTATGCCATTACAAAGGGCTTAAAAAGCATACATTTTAGTTTTGAATGTTTTAAAAATATAGATAAAAATTTACTGTTAAATTTTAACGATATAAATGTTAGCATACACAATAAAGAGCAGTTAAATTTTGCTATCAAAAATGGAGCTTCATCTCTTACTTATGGAAATATTTTTGAAACAAATTCCCATCCTGGTAAAATAGGTGTTGGTTTAGAAAAATTAAAAAATTTAACTAATCTTACAAATTTAGATATTTATGCAATTGGCGGTATAAATTTGCAAAATATATCAAAATTTAAAGATATAAAAATAAAAGGTGTTTGTATGATGAGAGAGTTTATGAATTAATAAGTTCTTTGAAATTTAATACTATTTATGATAAAATATAGCAATTTTTAATTAGGTAGAAATACAATGAATGATACTATATATACTAAAATAAAAGCACTTCCGCCTCTTAGCGATACTGTTGTGAAAATTCAAGCAGTTTGTAATGACGCTAATAGTTCAATGGCTGATCTTTCTCAAGTTGTAAAAAATGACCCTATGCTTACTGCAAATATTTTGCGTTCAGCAAACTCGCCACTTTATGGATTTAGCAGAGAGATAAATGATGTTAGTCGTGCTATTTCGCTTTTTGGTATGGCTACTATTAAAGGTTTTGCACTATCTAGTGCTGTTAGAAAGAGTTTTAATATAAATTTATCGCCATACAATATGGGTGAGGAAAAATTTCTTATCATATCTTCTATGCAAAATGCTCTTATGCTGGCTTGGTATAAAAAAGTAGATAATAGTATGTTAGATATACTTTCTCCTGCTTCGTTTTTAATGGAGATAGGAAAAATAGTTTTGGCAAATGAGCTTATAGAACAAGATCTTGGCGATAAATTTAAAGATGCTATAAAAAATATAAAGTCCATAGAAGATTTGTCAAAATTAGAAGAAGAATTTTTTGATACAACAAACGAAGCTGTAACTGCTAGTATATTTGAGCAGTGGAATTTAGAAAAAGAGCTTGTTGATGTTATTTTTCATTCAAATAATCCTATGAATGCACCGGTTTATATAAAGGATTATTGTGTTGCAGTTCAGATAGTAAAAAGTGCTGTTAATGTCTTTTATCAACTAGAAGATGAATATATGGAAAAATACACACTTCCTATGCTTAAAAAAGCTAGTTTAGATAAAGAAGTATTTTTACAAGCTGCACAAAAAGTAAAAGAGAAGTGAAAAGTTTTTTAAAAAAACTACTTAGCGGCGTTAAAGAAAGTGAAGTTTCCCTAGCTCATAGGGAAATTTTAAGAAATTTAGAAAATTTAAATGTTGTAACTCTACACAAAAACAGATACTATCAAAATAATGGTTTTGTTATAGGAAGACTAGATATTTCTAGTAACCAAACCGGATATATAAAAACTTATGATGAAAAAATAAAAAAAGATATAATAGTAGAATCTAGGGATTTAAACGGAGCTCATATTGGCGATATAGTAGTAGCTAAGCTTATGAAAGGCAAGAAACTAAAAGCCAAAGTTTCTATGATTTTAAAAGCAAAAATCAAAACAAGCGTTGTGTATACAAAATCTTTTGGTGGAACAATACTTGGTGTAAATATAGCAACTATGCTCTCATCGCAGCTTAAGGCTTCTCAAAAATCACTCAAAGAATTGCCGCTTGGAACACTTTTAAAGATAGATAACATCACAAACGAGATTGTTGATGTTATAGGAAATATAAACGATCCAAGTTGTGATATGGACATATCTTTGGCACTTTATAATAAACACAAAGATTTCCCAGATATCTGCCAAACACAAGCTCTTAGCTGGGGCAATAAAGTTGATAAAAATTTTTATCAAGACAGAGTGGATCTTACTCATTTGCCATTTTGCACTATAGATCCAATTGATGCAAAAGATTTTGATGATGCAATATATTTTGATAAAATAAATAATCAAATTTACATAGCAATTGCCGATGTAAGTCATTATGTTGAGCCTTATACCCCAATAGACAAAGAGGCAAAAGAACGCGGTTTTTCCATATATTTTCCACATATTGCTATTCCGATGTTACCAAGAAGTTTAAGTGAAAATATCTGTTCTCTTAAGCCAAATGAGGATAGACTTGCGTATTGTTTTAAAATAACTTTAGATGAAAATTTAAATGCTAAAAAAGAAGAACTTTTTGAAGCTATTATAAATTCAAAAAGGCGTTATAATTATGATGAAGTTGATGAAATTTTAGAAAGTAAAAAAGCAAAAGAAAGTGAGATTTCATCGTGGCTTTTGCCACTTTTTGAAGTTACTAAAAAATTAAAAGAAAATAGATTAAAAAATGGATTTGATTTTAGAAGTAAAGATCTTAGAATGATTTTAGATGATAATTTTGCTTTAAAATCAACTCCTTTTGAAAACGAAACTCCATCACACTCACTTATAGAAGATTGTATGCTGCTTGCAAACAAGGCTGCTGCAAAAAGGATTAAAAAAGGAATTTTTAGAAATCACGGAGTTGCTGATATCAAAAAAATACACAAATTATTGGATGATTTAAGTATTTTTGGGCTTAATTTTAGTTATGAAAGCGATTTAGTTAAATTAATTGCAAAAATTCAAGCCAAAAGCAGTGAAATGGGAATAAGAGAAGAGGTTGATAAGCTTATCATAAAAGCACAAAAAAGGGCAGAGTATTCACATGAATGTTACGGGCATTTTGGTTTAGGATTTAAAGAATATTCTCATTTTACAAGTCCGATAAGAAGATATACAGATCTAATTTTGCACCGCCTTTTAAAAGCAAACGCAAACAATGATCATAAAAAATTTAACTACCTTCTTTTAAATATAGAAGATACATGTTTAGCTTTAAATGAACTTGAAAGAGAAGCCGATAAAGTAGCATTTGATTTTATGGATAGGAAATTTGCAAGATGGGCTAAGGATAAGATAGGCGAGGTTTTTAAATGTTATATAAGCTCAAATGATAAAATTTGCGTTGCAAAACTTGATGATGAGATAAAAGGTGCGAGAATTTATATAAATAATTATAGTTGCGATTTGTTACAAAAAGTTATGGTAAAAATCACTGAAGTTGATATAGCATCAACAAAAATTATCGGTAAAGTAGTTGAAAAATTAAATGTATAAAAAAGAATTCGAAACTCTCTTAAACTCTTCAAAATTTCCAAACTATTTTTTAGTTTTTGGTAGCGATGATTATCAAATAGATGAGTATAGTGCAGAGATTTTAGAATTATATGGCAAAGATGAAAGTACGCAAATTTACTATGACGAATATGATTTTAATGTGGCAAAATCTGTTCTTTTAGAGCCAAATTTATTTAGTTCAAATTCTGTTTTGCATATAAAAAGAGATAGCAAAATACCAAAAAAAGAGCTTGAAGTTTTGGTAAATGCTTGCAAAAAAAATAGTGATTGTAAATTTTTATTTGAGTTTTATGAGGGCGATATGAAAATCGCACTTGAAAGCACAAAGGTTTTTGGTCAAAATTTTGTTAGATTTTTTGCACCTAGCAACCCAAATGAAGCTGTGTCTTTGCTTGCAAAAAAAGCCCAAAAACTTCATCTTGATATAACAACTTCGGCACTTTATCAAATTTATAGTATCCATAATGAAAATTTATATCTTAGTGCAACAGAGCTAAATAAATTATCAAATTTAGGAAAAAAGATAGACGAACAGATGGTTAAGGATTTAGTTTTTGGTTTAAGTCCTGTAAGTTTTGATGAAATTTTTAATAAATTAATAGAGTTAAAAGATTTTAAAGATGACTTTTTTTTATGCTTTGAGAGTGCAAATTTTAATGAAATATCGTTTTTAAATTCTATTTATCTTTCTCTTTTTAGACTTTTTAAAATACATTCTTATGTAAAAAGCAATGGAACTTTTGATATAAAAGCTGCTATTGGTTACGCACCCCCTCCGAATATAGCTAAATTTTTACAAACACAGGCTTTAAAATTAAGCTTAAATACATTCAAAGAACTTTTTATGTTTTTAAATGGTGTAGAATTCGAACTAAAAACTGATTCAAATTTAGAAAAAAAATATTTTCTTTTATCTTCTTTGATTAAGTTTCAAGAGATAATTTATATAAACAGCAAAAATTAAGTAAATTTAGTATATAATAATAGCTTGTCTAAATAGACAAAAATCCCTTGCCCACAACAAAAAAGTTGTGAGCTATAATATCCACAAGGAGAAAAAATGAGACATTATGAGGTTTTGTTCATCTTAAAGCCTACGCTTACAGAAGATGAAGCAAAAGCAAAGCTTGACTTCGTAAAAGAAGTTATAACAAAAAATGGTGGCGAAATCGCTTCAGTAATCGAAATGGGAACAAGAAAACTTGCTTATACCATAAAAAAATATGATCGTGGCAATTATTTTGTAATCTATTTTAAAGCACCAGCTAATCTAATAGCCGAACTTGTAAGAAATCTTAGAATAACTGAAGAAATTATAAGATTTTTAACAGTTAAATATGAAAATAAATTAGAAATTTCTGCATGGGAAAAGTTAAGTAAAGGTATCAAATTTAGCGAAATTGCTAAAAAAGAGAGATCTCAAAAAGAACCAAGAACCCCAAAAGAACCAAAAGAAAACCAGGAACAAGAACCAAAAGAAGAAAATTAAGGATAAGTTATGTTTAACAAAGTAGTTTTGGTAGGTAATTTAACTAGAGATATAGAACTTCGCTACTCTACTAGCGGTTCTGCGATAGGCAATAGTGCCATTGCAGTAACTAGAAAATATAGCACTCAAGGTGGTGAGAAAAGAGAAGAAACATGCTTTGTTGATATATCTTTTTTCGGAAGAACTGCAGAAATTGCCAATCAATATCTATCTAAAGGTTCTAAACTACTTGTTGAAGGTAGACTTAAATTCGATCAGTGGACGGATAATAACGGACAAAATAGAAGTAAGCATAGCATAGTAGTAGAAAATATGGAGATGCTAGGCGGTGGAAATAACAACCAGCAAGGTGGTGGATATTCTCAAAATTATGGTAACCAAAATTATCAAAATGGTGGTTATTCGCAAAATTATAACAATCAAAATAGACAAAGTCAAAATAGCTATTCACAAGGTTTTTCTCAAACAACTAATAGGGCTCAGTCTAAACCTCAAGATAATTATTACGATGATTTTGAAGAAAAAATCCAAGAAATCGATGTCGATTCTGATAAATTTGACAGCGGCGATGATGAAATACCATTTTAATCAAGGAAAATACAATGGCAGAAAAAAGAAAATATTCTAAAAAATATTGCAAATATACAGAAGCAAAAATTGAGTTTATCGATTATAAAGATACAGCATTATTAAAATATTGCCTTTCAGAGCGTTTTAAAATTATGCCAAGACGCTTAACAGGTACATCTAAAAGATATCAAGAGATGGTTGAAAAGGCTATAAAAAGAGCTAGACAAGCAGCTATCATACCTTATATAGTTGATAGGGATGATGTAGTTGCAAATCCTTTTGAAGGTCTTTAATACCATTGTTAGCTCTTTATATAAAGAGCTAACTCATCTGACAAAAGATAATTTTTATTATAAAAAATTTCGTTTTTTAACTCAAGTTTTTGGTTTTCAACTAAAAATTCTGCGTTTTTAACCTCTTTTTCATTTAATATACTTTTATTTACACCCACAATACTTCGCAAACCTAGAAATATTTTTTCAAATTTTATATCTTCGGGTGATAAATTTTCTACTATTTTTTTTGTTGGATTTTGTATGTATTCATTTATATTTTTTTGATTAAAATATCTTTTAGTATCTATGCATCCTACCGAAAATGCACCAAGCCCAATATAATTTTTTAATTTCCAGTATCCAAGATTGTGTTTGCAAATATTGCCAAAATTTGATATTTCGTATTGTTTGAAACCTAAATTTGTAATTCCTTCTATAAAAAATTTAGCCAAATTTTCATCATCTTTTGCATAATCTATCTTTTTATAAAAAGGTGTATTTTCTTCTAGTGTTAAAGAATATGCACTAACATGCGTTATATTTAATTTTTTTAAATTTTCAAGCTCTACGCAAAGTGAATTTTTATTATCTTCTTTGCTGCCATACATTAAGTCTATATTTATATTTTCAAAACCTGCTTTATTCGCATTGTTTATGGCATTAAATATATCTTTTGAGCTATGAATTCGCCCTAAAAATTTAAGTTTTTTTTCTATAAAACTTTGAGCTCCAAAACTTACTCTGTTTACCCCATAGCTTTTCATATCTTCTAGCCAATTAAATGTAGCTGAGTTTGGGTTTGCTTCAACTGTTATTTCGGCACTTGTATCTAAATATTTTTCAACTATTTTAAAAAGTTTTTCATAATGCTTACTATTAACCACGCTTGGTGTCCCGCCACCTATAAAAATAGTTTGTATTTTTATATCTTTTAAGCTAGTTATAGTGTGTTCAAATTCTCTTTTTATAGCATCAAAATACGCTTTTATTGTATCGTTGTTATAAGAAACGCTTGAGCCGAAAGAACAATAAGGGCATTTTTTTTCACAAAACGGAATATGTATATAAAGTAGCAAATTATTTTCCAAAAGTTTATTTTTATTATAACCAAATAACTAAAATTTAATCTATTTTTCGCTAAAATTTAATCAAATTGATAAAACAAGTTGGAGTTATGGCAGAAAAAAAGTATAGACCAAATGTTGCTGCGGTGATTCTTTCTCCATCTTATCCTTTTAAGTGTAATATTTTCATAGCAAAAAGAAATGATATGGAAAATATTTGGCAGTTTCCACAAGGTGGAATCGATGATGGCGAGAGCGCTAAAACAGCTCTTTTTAGGGAATTAAAAGAAGAAATTGGTACAAATAATATAGAGATAATTGGAGAATATCCAGATTGGCTTAGTTATGACTTTCCAGGACATGTCTGTGCAAAGATGTATCCCTTTGATGGTCAAACTCAAAAGTACTTTTTGGTTCGTTTAAGATCTCTACAAAATATAAATACAAATACTAAACATCCAGAATTTGTAGATCATAAATTTGTGCCTGTAGATAAAATTTTTGATTATATAAAACACTTTAAAAGACCGATTTATGGTAAAGTGATACAGTATTTTAAAAAGGAAGGATTCATTTAATGTTAATTGTTCAAAAATATGGTGGAACAAGCATGGGAACGCTTGAGCGTATAGATGAAGTTGCCAAAAGAGTCATAAAATACAAAAACGAAGGACACTCTTTAGTTATTGTTGTTTCAGCTATGAGTGGTGTTACAAATAAACTTATTGAGTATGCTGAATTTTTTACAAAAAGACCTCAAGGCAGAGAAATGGATCAGCTTTTAAGTGCAGGAGAGAGAGTTACAAGTGCATTACTTAGCATAGCTCTTGTATCAAAGGGGTATGAAGCCATAACGCTTAGTGGAAGGCAGGCTGGAATTTTAACTGATAATCTTCACACTAAGGCAAGAATTCATTCTATAGATACAAGGAGAATGAAAAATGAACTTGATGCTGGAAAGATAGTGGTAGTAGCAGGTTTTCAAGGAGTTAATGAAAATGGAGATGTAACTACTCTTGGTCGCGGTGGAAGTGATCTTAGTGCCGTTGCTATAGCTGGTGCAATGGATGCTGACTTGTGTGAAATTTATACAGATGTAGATGGTGTTTATACAACAGATCCAAGGATTGAACCAAAAGCTAAAAAACTAGATAAAATAAGTTATGATGAGATGCTAGAGCTTGCAAGTCTTGGTGCAAAAGTTTTACAAAATAGATCAGTTGAACTTGCAAAAAAATTAAATGTAAATTTGGTAACTAGAAATAGTTTTAATGAAAATGAAGGAACACTTATAACAGGAGAGAATAATATGGAGGCAGTATTAGTTAGCGGTATAGCACTTGATAAAAATCAAGCTAGAGTAACAATAAGAGGAGTTGTTGATAAACCTGGAATTGCGGCTGAAATTTTTTCTGCTTTGGCAAAAAAAGATATCAATGTTGATATGATAATTCAAAATGTCGGTGTTGATGGAACTGCAAATATAGGCTTTACTATCCCACAAAATGAACTTGAGTTGGCAAAAGAAGTTATGAGTCAAACTGCACCTGCAAGTAAAATAGTATGCAATAGCGAAATAGTAAAAGTTTCTATAGTTGGTGTTGGTATGAAAAGTCATAGCGGGGTGGCTGCATTAGCCTTTAGCACACTTGCCAAAGAAGGCATAAATATACAAATGATTTCTACAAGCGAGATAAAAGTATCTATGATAGTTCACGAAAAATATGGTGAATTAGCTGTTAGAGCTTTGCATGATGCTTATAAACTGGATAAATAATATATGATGGATTTTTTTAAATGGACTTTGCAAGCCATAAGAGCTGAGGGTTCCATGAGTTGGATGGAAGAAAGAAGAGAAGAGTGGTCTCCTCTTCTTTCTTCAAGACTTAAGTTTTTACTTGATGGTAGAGTTTTTTTGTTAATTTGCGATGAGCAAAGAGAGTGGTTTTTGAGTTATTTTTTAACAAATATAAATAGGCGTTCAATTAGTGCATCACCTAGACCGCTTTTACCATTTTTTTCGCTAAAGTCAATTTATCCAAATTTAGATGATATTAGCTCAAAAGATGAAATGGCATTACTTGATGATCTTTTAGAGATAACTTTTCCAAACGGATTTATATATTTTTACATAGGAAGTAGTTCAAATAAAAGAGCTCAAGTTGCTAAAGGTCGTGATGATAGTTATATGTGGTTACTTGATGAACAATCTCAAAATGGTTTTTCTTTAAACTCAAAAGATGAAAATATAGATAGTAAATTTTTATCTCTTTATAGTCTTTTTGATAAGAGTGTAGAGGCGGCAGTTACTGCAAAGGTAAGTTTTTAAATGCAAAGCGAGATCATAATAAGCAATGATTTTGAAAGTATAAAAAATGAAATTTTAGCAAATTATGATATAAATGATATTAGATTTTTTGAAGTTGATGAATTTTTAGTAGAGGACGCAAGAGATATCATAAAAGAAAGCTATATAGCCGAAGTTAGCGAAAAGCTCATTGTCATAATGGCGAAAAGCTATAGAATTGAGGCTCAAAATGCACTTTTAAAAATTTTAGAAGAGCCACCTAAGAATATATTTTTTTGCATTGTAACAACTTCTAAAAGTTTGCTTCTTCCTACGATCAAATCTCGCCTTGTTATAAAAAATAGATTGAAAAAAATTCAAAGAAGTGAGATAGGTTTAAATTTAAAAAAACTTGAGTTAAAAGAAATTGTAGAATTTATAGATGAAAAATCAGCTTTACAAAGATCAGATAAACTCGATAAAAACGAACTTTTAAAGCTTTTTGATGATATTTTATATGCAGCATTTATACAGGGTATAAATTTTTCTGCAAATGAACTTGAATACTTTTATAAGTTATCCACACTAATCACATTAAATGCAAAACCACATACTATTTTAACCCCACTTTTGCTAATGATATATAAAAAATAAAGGATATATTATGGAAATTTATAAAATAGACAATAATACAAATTTTGAAGAAATTTGTAAAATAATAAAGCCATATAAAATCGGTATCCAAAAGATGAAAAAAAAGGCAAATTTAAATTTGTTTTTGATTAAAAATATTAAAGCCCCAGCTGCAAATATCTTAAAACAAGACGCACTGAGTATAGGTGCTGAGCTTGTGTGTAATCACACGACAATACTAGGAAATGGACTTAGTACAGCTTTACTTATAGCAAATGATAAACAGATAGAAGAGTTGGTAAAAAAAGAAGCTATCCAAGACTTTGAACTTAAAAAATTATCAGTTTTTTTAAAATATAAATTTATAAAGCCAACCAAACCAGATATAATGGGAGTTGTAAATATAAACAAAGATAGCTTTAATGAAGCTAGTAGAGTAAGCAGTGAAACATCTATTGCTAGAATAGAGCAATTTATAAACGATGGTGCTACTTATATCGATATAGGCGGTGTTAGCTCAAGACCTGGAAGTGAGTATTGTGGCTCTAAAGAAGAGTTTGCAAGGATAGAAAAAACTATAAAAGATATTTATAGATTAAAATTATATGAAAAGGCTAAATTTAGTTTAGATAGCTTTGATCCTTATTGTTTGGAGTTTTGCTTAGATCACGGATTTAAAATGATAAACGACATAACTGGAGATACGACTTTATGCAAACTTGCGGCGAAGTATGATGTAGAGTATTGTTTGATGCATATGCAAGGAAATCCTAAAAATATGCAAGAAGATCCAAAATATGATGATTTGATGAACGATATGGATAAATTTTTTGAAAATAAGATAGAAGAATGTTTAAATTATGGTGCTAAAAAACTTGTTTTAGATGTTGGTATTGGATTTGGAAAAAGTGCTAGTGATAATATGCTTCTTATAAAGCATTTAGAGCATTTTTTACATTTTGGATATCCACTTTTTGTAGGAGCGAGCAGAAAAAGTGTGATAAATTATTATTCTAAAAGTGAAATTAAAGATAGACTTTCAGGAAGTTTGTATTTGCATTTAAAAGCGTTTGAAAACGGAGCAACTATCATAAGAACACATGATGTTAAAGAGCATGTTCAAATGTTTAAAATGCATAAAGTTATGAATGAATTATCTTTGTGGTAAATAAAATGGATAAAAATCAATACAAAAATGCTGTAGAAACGCTAAATTTATGGGCAAAAGCTTATTATACATTAGATAATCCAATCGCAACAGATGATGAGTATGATAAGCTGTACCATGAAGTGCTTGAGTATGAAAACGCTCATGAAGATGAGATTTTAGCTTATTCTCCTACATTAAGAGTAGGTGGAGCTATAAGTGAAAAGTTTGAAAAATCAGCCCACATAGCACCAATGTGGTCAATGGAAGATATTTTTAATAATGACGAGCTTATTGCTTGGATAAATAGGGGTTTGAAATTTAACAACGATTTTTATGTTGAGCCTAAATTTGATGGTGCTAGTTTAAATTTATTATATGAAGATGGAATTTTGGTTAAGGCTACAACAAGAGGCGATGGCTTGATTGGAGAAAATGTAACTTTAAATGCAAAAACTATAACTTCAATTCCGCTTAAAATTGACTATAAAGAAAGCATAGAAATACGCGGAGAAGTTGTTATAAAAAAGAGTGATTTTGATCTTATAAATGATGAAAGAGCAAAAAATTCACAGCCTTTATTTTCAAATCCAAGAAATGCAGCCGCAGGAAGCTTAAGACAGCTTGATAGTAAAGTAACTGCCAGTAGAAAACTTATGTTTTTGCCTTGGGGTGTTGGGAATAATTCATTAAAATTTCAAAAGCATAGTGAGATTATGGCATTTATACGCTCTCTTGGTTTCGTGCAAGATGATTTTTTAAAAGTATGTAAAAATGCAGATGAGATACAAGACGCTTATAATAATCTTGTTTTAAATAGAGATAAAAAGCCTATCATGATGGATGGTATGGTTATAAGAGTTGATGATTTGCAAAAATGCACAGAGCTTGGATATACTGTTAAGTTTCCAAAATTTATGGTTGCTTATAAATTCCCAGCCATAGAAAAAGTTACCAAGCTTTTAGATGTTACTTTGCAAGTTGGAAGAAGCGGTGTTATAACTCCTGTTGGGGTTTTAGAGCCTGTGAATATAGATGGGGCAAATGTAAAATCTGCAACTCTTCATAACTTTGATGAGATTGAGCGTTTAGGGCTTATGAAGAATGATTTTGTAAATATTATAAGAAGTGGCGATGTGATACCAAAAATTACAAATGTTTTTAAAGACAGGAGAGATGGTTCGCAAAGTAAAATTTATAGACCTGAGTTTTGTCCTGTGTGCTCTTCAAAACTGCTTGATGAGGGTGTGTTTATCAAATGTCAAAATATTGATTGTAGGGCTAGAGTTATAAATTCTATTATATATTTTGCATCTAAAACTTGTATGGATATAGATGGTCTTGGAGATGCTATAGTTGAACTTCTTGTAAATAGTGGTAAAATCAACTCTATTTCAGATATCTACACACTTAAAGATGAGGATTTTAGGGATTTAGATGGATTTAAAGATAAAAAGATAACAAATCTTTTAAATGCGATAGAAGATAGCAAAACAAGAGAACTTGAACGTTTTATAACTTCTCTTGGGATAGAACATATTGGCATTGTAGCTGCTAAAAAGATAGCCAAGACATATTCTAATGATTGGTTAAATTTGAGTTATAATGATCTGCTTAGTTTAGATGGTTTTGGCGAAATAATGGCAAAGAGTTATATTCAGTTTATATCTATAAACAGACAAAAAATAGAAAATTTACTCAGTTTTATAACTCCAATTACAAAAGAGCAGGGCATTATAAATAATGCATTTACTGGAAAAACTATAGTTATAACTGGAACTTTAAGTAAACCTAGAGATGATTTTAAAAGAGAACTTGAAAGTTTTGGTGCAAAAGTTACAAACTCAGTTTCTAAAAAAACTGATTATGTTTTATATGGAGATGAAGCTGGAAGTAAGTTTGATAAAGCAGTTAATCTTGGCCTAAAAACGATAAATGAAGACGAATACGAGAAACTTTGTGAGATTTGATCAATTTGTCGCAAATAAGCTAAGTATCAGTAGAAATAAAGCGTTAAATTTAATAAAAGAAGATAAAGTTTTTTTAGATGGTAAATTATCAAATTCTCCAAGTGCTAATGTAATTAGCGGGGAAATATCACTAAATGAACAAATTTTTGTATCAAGAGGAGCTTTAAAATTAAAGCCATTTTTAAAAGAACTTAATTTAAATTTTAATTCTATGAATGCGCTTGATGTAGGAAGTTCAACTGGTGGGTTTGTAGAAATTTTGCTTCAAAATGGTGTAAAAAGCGTAACTGCTCTTGATGTGGGTACAATGCAGCTTGATAAAAATTTAAGAAATGATAGCAGAGTTGTAGTTATGGAAAACACAGACATTAGGGATTTTAAAAGCGAGGTTAAATTTGATATCACAACTTGCGACGTGTCTTTTATATCGCTTAAAAATATAATGCAAAATTTAAAAAATTTAACAGAAGGTATCATAATAACGCTTTTTAAACCGCAATTTGAAGTGGGAATTTTTGCAAAAAGAAATAAAAAAGGCGTTGTAACGGATCAAAAAGCTATAATATTTGCTAGAAGAGATTTTGAGTTATTTTGTATAAATTTAGGACTTGAAATTATTTTAACAAAAGAGTGCAATATAAGTGGAAAAAACGGAAATAAAGAGTATTTTTATGCATTTAGACAAATTTGATATAGATTCTATTGCGATTGGAACTTTTGATGGAATTCAT
This sequence comes from Campylobacter sputorum subsp. sputorum, assembly GCF_008245005.1. NCBI lineage: Bacteria > Pseudomonadati > Campylobacterota > Epsilonproteobacteria > Campylobacterales > Campylobacteraceae > Campylobacter > Campylobacter sputorum. The sequence continues at coordinate 452,150 of NZ_CP043427.1, forward strand.
AAAGGTCATAAAGAACTTTTAAAAAAACTTACCAAAAAAGGCGCTTTGCTTGTTATACAGATGTATAAGAAGTGTTTAACTCCTGGTGCAAAAAGATCACAATACTCTAAATTCCCATGCTTTTATTATGATTTTGAGCTAATAAAAAATATGAGCGGGGATGAGTTTATAAACGCACTTTGCAATGATTTTGTAAATTTAAAAACAATAGTCGTAGGCTGTGATTTTAGATTTGGTAAAAATAGAGCTTGTGATACGATTGATTTAAAAAATTTTTTTAGTGGAGAAACTATAGTTGTTGATGAATTTAAAATAGATGGAATCGGTGTTCATAGCTCAAATATAAAAAAATTTTTAAAAGATGGAAAAATTTATGAAGCAAATAAATTTTTAGGTAGAGAGTATTGTATTGAGGGTAATGTTATAAAAGGTCAAGGCATTGGCAAAAAAGAAATTTATCCTACTTTAAATTTATATATAAAAGATTATATCTTACCAAAAGATGGTGTTTATGCCTCAAGAGTAAGAATAAATAAAAAATATTATGATTGTGTAACTTTTATAGGCAATAGAGTTTCTAGTGATAATAATTTTGCAGTAGAAACGCACATTATAGATGAAAATATTGATGAAAAAGTAGATTTTGTCGAGCTATATTTTGTAGATTATATAAGAGGTAACGCTAAATTTAGCTCTTTTTGTGAATTAAAAAAACAGATAAGTATAGATATACAAAAAGCTAAAATAATGCTTGAAAATTTCAGACAATACTAAATTAAACAAAGATTATAGATGAAAGACAATATTTTTAAAAAACCAATTTCAAAACAGTTCGAATTTGATGAAAGCGTAGCAACGGTTTTTGATGATATGATATCCCGCTCTGTTCCGTATTATGAAATTTCTCAAAGCTTAAGTGTGGATATTTTATCAAAAATACTAAAAGAAAATGCCGTAGTTTGTGATCTTGGTTGTTCGACTGCTTCAACTTTATTAAAATTATATGATTTAAGAAAAGATTTGATTTTCTACGGATACGACAATGCCCCAAAAATGCTTGAAATAGCTAAAAATAAGTCCATAGCATATGGTGCAAAAATAGTGTTTAAAGAGTGCGACATACTTGATTGTGAGTTTGTAAAAAGTGATGCGTTTATTTTAAATTATACTTTGCAATTTATCAGACCTATAAAAAGAGATGAGTTTATAAAAAAACTTTATAACAATTTAAACGATGATGGGGTATTGTTATTTTCCGAAAAACTTGTTTTTGAAGATAAAAAATTTACAAAAAATATTATAGAAATTTATGAAGATTATAAAGAAAAACAAGGATATAGTAAATTTGAAATATCTCAAAAAAGAGAAGCATTGGAAAATGTTTTGATTCCATATACTCAAGAAGAAAATTATCAAATGGTAAAAAATGCTGGATTTAAAAATATTGAATGTATATTTAAGTGGGCAAATTTTGCAGTTTTTTTAGCTTTTTAACAAAAATTTTTATGTTTTTTATATATTTTTGTTACAAAGTATTGACATAGATTATTTTTTAAGATATAATTTGCTTTCACGATTTAAGGATGCTGGTGTAGCTCAGTTGGTAGAGCTACTGCCTTGTAAGCAGTAGGTCGGCGGTTCAAGTCCGTTCACCAGCTCCATTTTGTGTAACAGTGTTTGACCAGACAATAAAAGCAATATTTTGAGGTGAGATACTCAAGAGGCCAACGAGGGCAGACTGTAAATCTGCTGACTATGTCTTCCGTGGTTCGAATCCACGTCTCACCACCATTGCTACATGCGGGAGTAGCTCAGTTGGCTAGAGCATCAGCCTTCCAAGCTGAGGGTCGCGGGTTCGAGCCCCGTTTCCCGCTCCACTTTTGGATACCTAAAACTGGGAGCTGTAGATATCTTAAAACAGTTTACTAGCCATGGTTTCCATTATAGTTGTTTGTGAATAAGAAGCGAAACTCTGCTTTGCCTTGACACTTAAAGTGCTCATATGGCTCAGAGGTAGAGCACTTCCTTGGTAAGGAAGAGGTCGCGGGTTCAAGTCCCGCTATGAGCTCCACGCTAAGTATTGCTTATATACACAAACTTGATATTAAAAAAATATATCATAAGACGGAGGAAGAAATGGCTAAAGAAAAATTTACACGTAACAAGCCACACGTAAACATTGGTACTATTGGTCACGTTGATCATGGTAAAACTACTTTAACAGCTGCTATATCTGCGGTTCTATCAAGAAGAGGTCTTGCTGAGCTTAAAGATTATGACAATATTGATAATGCGCCTGAAGAAAAAGAGCGTGGTATTACTATTGCTACATCACACATAGAGTATGAAACAGAAAAACGCCACTATGCGCATGTTGACTGCCCTGGTCACGCTGACTATGTTAAAAACATGATTACTGGTGCTGCGCAAATGGATGGTGCTATTCTTGTATGTTCAGCTGCAGATGGTCCAATGCCACAGACTAGAGAGCATATTCTACTATCAAGACAAGTTGGTGTTCCATACATAGTTGTTTTCTTAAATAAAGAAGATATGGTTGATGATGCTGAGCTTATAGAGTTGGTTGAAGTTGAGGTTAGAGATTTATTAAATGAATATGATTTCCCTGGAGATGATACTCCAATCGTAATAGGTTCTGCTCTTAAAGCTTTAGAAGAAGCAAAAGCTGGAACAGAGGGTGAATGGTCTGCTAAAATTATGAAACTTATGGATGCTGTTGATAGCTATATCCCAACTCCAACAAGAGATACAGATAAAGATTTCCTTATGCCAATCGAAGATATCTTCTCAATTTCTGGTCGTGGTACAGTTGTAACAGGTAGAATTGAAAAAGGTGTAGTAAAAGTTGGCGAGACTATTGAGATAGTTGGTATTAGACCTACTCAAACAACAACAGTTACTGGTGTTGAAATGTTTAGAAAAGAGCTAGATCAAGGTGAAGCTGGAGATAATGTTGGTATCTTGTTAAGAGGTACAAAAAAAGAAGATGTTGAAAGAGGTATGGTTTTATGTAAACCAAAATCAATCACTCCTCACAAGAAATTTGAAGGCGAAGTTTATATTCTTACAAAAGATGAAGGTGGTAGACATACTCCTTTCTTTAGTAACTATAGACCACAATTTTATGTTAGAACAACAGATGTAACAGGTTCTATATCTCTTCCTGAGGGAACAGAGATGGTTATGCCTGGTGATAATGTAAAACTTACAGTTGAACTTATAAACCCAATTGCTCTTGAGCAAGGAACTAGATTTGCGATTCGTGAAGGCGGTCATACAATCGGTTCAGGTGTTGTTTCAAAAATAATAGAATAAATTTTTAGACAGGGCATTTACCCTGTCATTTTGTATTGAAGGAATATTAATATGGCAAATTCTAGTAGAGTTAAAGTAGGTTTAAAATGTTCTGAGTGTGGAGATATAAATTACTCAACATACAAAAACACAAAGACAACTACAGAAAAGTTAGAATTAAAAAAATATTGTCCAAGATTAAAAAAACATACTATTCACAAAGAGATAAAACTAAAATAGTGGGCGAAAGCCATTTAGGGCAGTAGCTCCAACGGTAGAGCGCCGGATTCCAAATCCGATGGTTGGGGGTTCGAATCCCTCCTGCCCTGCCATTTGATAAGGTTATATATGGAAAAGTTAATAAGTTATTTTAATATGTCAAAAGCTGAGTTAGGAAAAGTTATATTTCCTACAAAAGAGCAAATGAGAAATGCATTTATCACTGTTGTTATAGTGGTTACTGTAATATCTCTATTTTTAGCTTTGGTTGACCTGATTATGTCTTTTAGTATTTCAAAACTAGTATAATAAAGTGTAGGATTTATAATGGGACATAAATGGTATGCTATTCAAACTTATGCTGGCAGCGAGATGGCTGTTAAAAGAGCTATTGAAAATTTGGTAAAAGTTAGAAATATAGAAGAAAAATTAAGAGATATTTTAGTTCCAACTGAAGATGTTTTAGAATTCAAAAATGGTAAAGAAAAGATACAAGAAAAAACTCTTTACCCTGGTTATTGCTTTGCTTGTTTAGATCTTGATACTGCTTTATGGCATGCGATACAATCACTTCCAAAAGTTGGAAGATTTATTGGTGAAGCTATGAAACCAACGCCACTAGGCGATAAAGATATTGCTACTATTTTAGAAAAAACCAATAAAAGAGCAGCACCTAAACCTAAAATATCATTTGATGAGGGTGAAAATGTTCGCATCAAAGAAGGACCATTTGCTAATTTTATAGGTATTGTAGAAGAGTATGATATGGTTCATGGCAAGTTAAAACTTAATGTTTCTATATTTGGTAGAAGTACACCAGTTGAAATTTTATATTCACAAGTTGAGAAGATAATATAAGGAGAAAAGTTTATGGCTAAGAAAGTTGTAGGCGAAATTAAATTACAAATTGCCGCTACAAAGGCTAATCCAAGCCCACCTGTTGGACCAGCTCTTGGACAACAAGGTGTAAATATAATGGAGTTTTGTAAAGCTTTTAACGAAAGAACAAAAGATATGGCTGGATTTAATATACCAGTTGTTATAACTGTTTATGCAGATAAAAGTTTTACTTTTATAACCAAACAACCACCTGTTACAGATCTTATAAAAAAAGCAGTAGGTATATCTAAAGGTTCTGATAATCCACTTAAAAATAAGGTTGCAAAGATTACTAAAGCACAAATTTTAGATATAGTTGACAAAAAAATTGCTGATTTAAATACTAATGATAAAGAACAGGCTGCTAAGATTGTTGCAGGCTCAGCTCGTTCTATGGGTGTTCAAGTAGTAGAATAAACCTTTTTACCGCCAAGGTTTTAAATAAGGCGGAAGCACTTTTATAAATGCGGAGAAAAATAATGGCAAAAGTTACTAAAAGATTTAATGAATTATTAAAAAAAGTTGATTCTAATAAAACATATAGTTTAAGTGAAGGTATTCAAACTGTAAAAGGACTATCATCTGCTAAATTTGATGAGACAGTTGAGATTGCTTTAAAATTAAATGTAGATCCAAGACATGCTGATCAAATGGTTAGAGGATCAGTTGTTCTTCCTGCTGGAACTGGAAAAAAAGTTCGTGTAGCTGTTATAGCAAAAGATGCAAAAGCAGATGAGGCAACTAAGGCTGGTGCAGATATAGTTGGAAGCGATGAGTTGATTGAAGATATCCAAAAAGGTATTATGAATTTTGATGTTTTGATAGCAACGCCAAATTTAATGGGATTGGTCGGTAAAGTTGGTAGAATACTTGGACCAAAAGGTCTAATGCCAAATCCAAAAACAGGCACAGTTACAATGGATGTAGCATCTGCTGTAAATAATGCAAAGAGCGGACAAGTAAATTTCCGTGTTGATAAACAGGGAAATATACATGCAGGTGTAGGTAAGGCTAGTTTTAGTGTGGAACAACTTAATGACAATATTTCAACTTTTATAAAAGCTATAAACAAGCATAAACCATCAACTGCTAAAGGTAGATATGTTAAAAATGCTTCTTTATCACTTACAATGAGTCCTTCTGTTGTTCTTGATACTCAAGAAGTTATGGATTTAAAATAATTTTTTAATAATTATATCTTAGATTAGAGATAGCCGAGGCTCTGTAAGCTTAATTGGGTTTATCCCTCTCTGCTTGAAATTGCTGGTCGGAAAGGAGTTAAAATGATAAGAAGCGAAAAAGCAAAATTAGTTTCAGAATTACAAGAAGAATTTTCATCATCTGAAGCTATTGTTGTATGTGACTTCAAAGGTTTGAGTGTTAAACAACTTGAAATTTTGCGTGCAAGTGCCAAAGAAAAAGAAGTTAATGTTCAAGTTATAAAAAATACACTTGCAAAAGTTGCTCTTAAAAAAGCTGGTATAGAAGCTTTAGATTTTAGAGATACAAACATTTTTGTTTGGGGAAAAGATCAACTTGCAGTTACAAAAGTTGTTGCTAAATTTGAAGAAACAAATAATCTTTTCAAGATTAAAACAGCTTATATTGAAAATGAAGTTGCTAGCGTTGAGAAAGTTGTGGCTCTATCTAAAATGCCAAGCCGCGATGAGCTTATTGCTATGCTTTTACAAGTGTGGAATGCGCCTTTACAAAATTTTGTTATAGGACTAAATGCACTTAAAGAGAAAAAAGCACAAGAAAGTGCATAAAATTTAGGAGAATAAAATGGCAGTTACTAAAGAAGATGTTTTAGAGTTTATTTCAGGTCTTTCAGTTCTTGAGCTTTCAGAGCTTGTAAAAGAATTTGAAGAGAAATTTGGTGTTAGCGCAGCTCCAGTTGTTATGGCAGGTGGTGCAGCAGCAGGTGGTGCAGCAGCAGCTGAAGAGAAAACTGAATTTGATGTTATCTTAACAGACGCTGGCGATAAAAAAATTAATGTTATTAAAGTTGTTAGAGCTCTTACTGGTCTTGGACTTAAAGAGGCTAAAGATGCAACAGAAAATACTCCTTCAACAATTAAAGAAGGTATCAGCAAGGCTGATGCTGAAGAGGCTAAAAAACAGCTTGAAGAAGCTGGTGCTAAGGTTGAACTTAAATAATATGTGGAAGGGATTTGTTTCCCTTCCAAAATACGATGCCAATTTTTGGCTAAATGCTTTTCTTTCAAATAAATACCAAGAGGTAGTCGCATGTTAAACAGCTTACGCTCTGGAAATCGTCTTAGAGTTAATTATTCTGATATAGCTAGTGAGATTGATGTTCCAAATTTATTAAAATTACAAAAAACAAGTTTTAGTTATTTCTTAGATTTAAATGCAAAAACTGCTGGTAGCGGTCTTGAAAAAGTTTTTAAATCGATATTTCCAATTCACGATCCACAAAATAGACTCACATTAGAGTATGTTGGTAGTGAGCTTGGCAAACCAAAATATACAGTTAAAGAGTGCATTCAAAGAGGTCTTACATATTGTGTAAATCTCAAAATGAAAATTAGACTTATATTACACGAAAAAGATGAAAAAACCGGTGAGAAAATCGGTATAAAAGATATAAAAGAACAAGATATTTATATCCATGATATTCCTCTTATGACAGATAGAATATCATTTATAATAAATGGCGTTGAAAGGGTTGTTGTAAATCAACTTCATAGAAGCCCAGGCGTTATTTTTAAAGAAGAAGAAAGTCCAACTGTTGTAAATAAACTTATTTATACTGCACAAATTATACCAGATAGAGGCAGTTGGTTATATTTTGAATATGATGCAAAAGATGTATTATATGTTAGGATAAATAAAAGAAGAAAAGTTCCAATTACTATACTTTTTAGGGCTTTAGGATACACAAAACATGATATTATAAAACTTTTTTATCCTATAAAAACAATTTATATTAAAAACAATAAATTTCTAACAGATTTTGATCCAAATGATTATTTAAATAGAGTTGAATACGATATAAAAGATGAAAAATGTAATGTTGTTCATAGTGCTGGTAAGCGTCTTACAAAGAAAAAAGCTGAAAAAATGCTTGAAGATGGTTTAAAGATGGTAGAATATCCAGCTGATATTTTGATAGATAGATATCTTTCATCTCCTATTATTGATAGCCAGAGTGGAGAAGTTATATATGATATACTTTCTCAACTTGATGAAAATAAATTAGCCAAAATTCTTGAAACACAAACAAGTATTCAAATAGCAAATGATAGAGCAAGTGGAGTTGATAACTCTATAATTAATTCCTTCATTCAAGATGCTGAGACTCTTAAGTTATTAAAGCAAACAGAAGGTATTGAAGATGAAAATGACCTTTCTGCTATAAGAATCTATAAAGTTATGAGGCCAGGAGAGCCTGTTGTAAAAGAAGCTGCAAAAGCTTTTATGCATGATCTTTTCTTTAATCCTGAAAGATATGACCTAACAAAAGTAGGTCGAATGAAAATGAATCATAAGCTTGGATTGGATGCACCTGAATATATCACAGTTTTAACAAGTGAAGATATCATAAAAACTGCAAAATATCTTATAAAAGTTAAAAATGGTCAAGGTTACATAGACGATAGAGATCACTTAGGAAATAGACGAATTAGATCTATTGGAGAGCTTTTGGCAAATGAGATTCATCTAGGTTTTGTTAAAATGCAAAAAGCTATAAGAGATAAATTTACGGCAATCAGTGGCAATATAGAAGAAATTATGCCTTATGATTTAATTAATCCAAAAACCATAAGCACAACTTTGCTTGAGTTTTTTACAAGCGGACAGCTTAGTCAGTTTATGGATCAAACAAACCCACTTAGTGAAGTTACACACAAAAGAAGACTTTCTGCACTTGGCGAGGGCGGTTTAGTAAAAGAAAGAGCCGGATTTGAAGTTAGAGATGTTCATCCAACTCATTATGGAAGAATTTGTCCTATCGAAACTCCAGAAGGTCAAAATATCGGTCTTATAAATACACTTTCTACTTATGCAAAAGTAAATGACCTTGGTTTTGTTGAAGCACCTTATAGAAAAGTTGTAGATGGAAAAGTCACTAATGATATAGTTTATCTTACTGCAACTCAAGAAGAAGGACTTGTTATAGCTCCTGCATCAGCAAAACTTGATGATAAAGGAAATATTTTAGATGAAATTTTGGAAGTTAGAAAAGATGGAGAGACTATTCTTGCTAAAAGAGAAGAAGTAAGTTTAATAGACCTTTGTTCTGGAATGATTGCTGGTGTAGCCGCTTCGCTTATTCCATTCTTAGAACATGATGATGCTAACCGTGCACTTATGGGTTCAAACATGCAGCGTCAAGCTGTTCCTCTACTAAAAACTACGGCTCCTCTTGTTGGAACTGGAATGGAAGCAATTATTGCAAGAGATTCTTGGGAGTCTATAAAAGCTAAGCGTTCTGGTATAGTAGAAAAAGTTGATAGTAAAAATATATTTATTTTAGGCGAAGATGAAGATGGTCCTTACATTGATCATTATTCTTTAGAAAAAAATTTAAGAACTAACCAAAATACAACTTTTGGAGAATATCCTATAGTAAAAAAAGGTGAGTTTGTTGAAGCAAATCAAATAATTGCTGATGGTCCTAGTATGGAAAAAGGTGAGCTTGCTTTAGGAAAAAATGCACTTATAGCTTTTATGCCTTGGAATGGATATAACTATGAAGATGCCGTTGTTATGAGCGAAGGTATGATTAGAAAAGATGCATTTACGAGTGTTCATATTTATGAAAAAGAGATAGAAGCTAGAGAACTAAAAGATGGCGTTGAAGAGATAACAAAAGATATACCAAATGTAAAAGAAGAGGATTTAATTCATCTTGATGAAAGCGGTATTGTAAAAATAGGAACTCAAGTAACTCCTGGTATGATTTTAGTTGGTAAAGTTAGTCCAAAAGGAGAAGTTAAACCAACTCCTGAAGAGAGATTATTAAGAGCTATATTTGGCGAAAAAGCCGGACATGTTGTTAATAAATCGCTTTATGCTGGTGCTTCTATGGAAGGCGTTGTAGTAGATGTTAAGATATTTACTAAAAAAGGTTATGAAAAAGACAATAGAACTTTAAAAGCATATGAAGATGAAAAATCTGTATTGGAAAAAGAGCACCATGACAGACTTTTGATGCTTGATAGAGAAGAGATGTTAAAAGTTACAAGTTTGCTTTCTAAAAAACCTTTAAATCAAGATCAAGTTATTGGAGATATTGAGTATAAAAAAGGCTCTTTTGTTCCTGTAGATGTTTTAGAATCTATGAATAGATTTACTCTTAATTCTTTTGTAAAAAGCTTTGCTAAAAATATACAAAAGCAGTACGATGATTTAAAAAATTATTTTCAAAATGAGAAAAAGAAATTTAAAGAAGATCATGACGAAAAGCTTGAAATTTTAGAAAAAGATGATATTTTGCCAAGCGGAGTTGTTAAGCTTGTAAAAGTTTATATTGCTACAAAAAGAAAGCTTAAAGTTGGTGATAAAATGGCAGGACGCCACGGAAATAAAGGTATTGTTTCAAATATAGTTCCAGAAGTTGATATGCCTTATCTTCCAAACGGCAGACCAGTTGATATAGTATTAAATCCGCTTGGTGTTCCAAGTCGTATGAATATAGGTCAAATTTTAGAATGCCATTTAGGCTTGGTTGGATGGAAACTTGGTGAGCAAATAGATAAAATTTTAGAAGAAAAAACAGGTGAGTGGCTAAAAGACTTAAGAAAAAGAATGATTGAAATTGCATCTTTATCAAAATTGGCAGATGCTAAAAAACTTCTAAAAGATATGAGCGATGAAGATCTTCTTAAATATGCAAGAGATTGGTCAAAAGGTGTTAAATTTGCAACTCATATATTTGATGGCGTAAATGTAGATGATTTTGCAAAACTTTTTGAAATGGCTGGTATTGATTCTGATGGTAAGACTATACTTTATGATGGAAGAACCGGAAGTAAAATAAACGAAAGAGTTCATGTAGGTTGTATGTATTATCTTAAACTTCACCATCTTGTTGATGAAAAAGTTCACGCAAGAAGCACTGGTCCATACTCTCTTGTTACTCAACAACCAGTTGGCGGTAAAGCATTATTTGGTGGACAAAGATTTGGAGAGATGGAAGTTTGGGCATTAGAGGCTTATGGTGCTGCTTATACTCTAAGAGAAATGCTAACTATAAAATCTGATGATGTTGATGGAAGATTAGAGGCTTATAAGGCTATAACAAGAGGAGAAAATGTCCCAGTTACAGGTATACCTGAAACATTTTTTGTTTTGACAAATGAACTTAAGTCATTAGCACTTGATGTTGAAATTTTTGATGAGGTAGATGAAGATGAGTGAGTTAAGACCTATAGATATTAAAGAAGAAGATAGACCAAAGGATTTTAAAGCATTTCAACTTATGCTTGCAAGTCCTGAAAAGATAAAATCTTGGAGTCATGGCGAAGTTAAAAAACCAGAAACTATAAACTACCGAACACTAAAACCAGAAAGAGACGGTCTTTTTTGTGCTAAAATTTTTGGTCCAGTAAGAGATTATGAATGTCTTTGTGGTAAGTATAAAAAAATGCGTTATAAAGGCATTAAATGTGAAAAATGTGGTGTTGAAGTAACTACATCTAAAGTTAGAAGATCTAGAATGGGACATATTGAACTTGTTACTCCGGTTGCTCACATTTGGTATGTAAATTCTCTTCCAAGTAGAATAGGAACTTTGCTTGGCATAAAAATGAAAGATTTAGAAAGAGTGCTTTACTATGAGGCATATATAGTAGAAACTCCAGGTGATGCGTATTATGATAATGAAAATACAAAAAAAGTAGAGCAATATCATGTATTAAATGAAGAGCAATATCAATCTTTACTCGATAGATACTCAGATAGCGGTTTTAAAGCTAGAATGGGCGGAGAGGTTATTAGAGATCTTTTAAGTAGTTTGGATTTAATAGATATTCATAATAATTTAAAAGAAGAGTATGCATCTACTAACTCAGAAGCTAAGAAAAAAACTTTAGTAAAAAGACTTAAAGTTATAGAGTCATTTTTAGAAAGCGGAAATCGTCCTGAGTGGATGATGATAACTAATTTGCCTGTTCTTCCGCCAGATCTTAGACCTCTAGTTGGTTTAGATGGTGGTAAATTTGCAGTTTCTGATGTAAATGATCTTTATAGAAGAGTAATAAATAGAAATAGCCGTTTAAAAAGACTTATGGAACTTGATGCTCCTGAGATTATTGTTAGAAATGAAAAAAGAATGCTTCAAGAAGCTGTTGATGCACTTTTTGATAATGGCAGAAGAGCAAATGCTGTAAAAGGAGCAAATAAGCGTCCTCTTAAATCTCTAAGTGAGATTATCAAGGGTAAACAAGGTCGTTTTAGACAAAATCTTCTTGGAAAAAGAGTTGATTTTTCAGGTCGTAGCGTTATTGTTGTTGGCCCGCATTTAAGGATGGATCAATGCGGTTTGCCTAAAACTATGGCTTTAGAGTTGTTTAAACCACATCTCATAGCAAGGCTTCAAGAAAAGGGTTATGCTACAACGGTTAAACAAGCTAAAAAAATGATAGATGATAAAAATAATGAAGTTTGGGAATGTTTAGAAGAGGTTGTTAAAGATCACCCTGTTATGTTAAACCGTGCTCCTACGCTTCATAAACTTTCTATTCAGGCATTTCATCCAGTTCTTGTAGATGGTAAGGCTATTAAACTTCATCCATTAGTTTGTTCTGCATTTAATGCTGACTTTGATGGTGACCAAATGGCGATACATGTGCCGCTTTCTCAAGAAGCTATTGCAGAATGCAAGATAATGATGTTAAGTTCTATGAATATTTTGCTTCCTGCAAGTGGTAAAGCCGTTGCCGTTCCATCGCAAGATATGGTTTTAGGAATTTATTATCTTTCTTTGATTAAAGATGGTGCACTTGGAGAGAATAAAATTTTTGGAAATGTTGATGAAGTGAGACTTGCTGTTGAATATGGCTACCTTGATCATCATGCAAAATTAAAAACTATCATAGATGGCAAGACTATATTTACAACAGCTGGAAGACTCATTATAAAATCAATCATTCCTGATTTTGTTCCAGATGATATGTGGAACAAAATTATGAAAAAGAAAGATATTGCAAATTTAGTTGATTATGTATATAAAAATGGTGGATTTGAAGTAAGTGCAAGTTTTCTTGATGCTCTTAAAGATCTTGGTTTTAGATATGCAACAAAAGCTGGAATTTCGATATCAGTTGATGATATCATTGTTCCACACAGTAAAGAAAAATATATTCAAGATGCCAAAAATCAAGTTAAAGAGATACAAAATCAATATGGTGCAGGACTATTAACAGATTCTGAAAGATATAATAAAATAGTTGATATATGGACCGATGCTAGTAATAAAGTCGCAAGTGAGATGATGAAACTAGTTAAAGAAGATAAAAATGGCTTTAACTCTATTTATATGATGGCAGATAGCGGTGCTAGAGGTAGTACAGCTCAAATTAGACAGCTTGCTGGTATGCGTGGTCTTATGACAAAGCCAGATGGAAGTATTATTGAAACACCTATTATCTCAAATTTCCGTGAAGGACTAAATGTTTTAGAGTATTTTATCTCAACTCATGGTGCTAGAAAAGGTCTTGCTGATACTGCGTTAAAAACTGCAAATGCTGGTTATCTTACAAGAAAACTTATAGATGTTGGTCAAAATGTAAAAGTAACTATGCATGATTGTGGAACTCACGAAGGCGTAGAAATAACTGAGATTACAGAAAATGGCGAATTAATAGAAAGTCTAGAAGAGAGAATTTTAGGAAGAGTTGTAAGTGCTGATGTTATAGATCCTATAACAAATGAGATTTTGTTTAGCGAAGGAACTCTTATAGATGAAGAAAAAGCAAGAGAGATAGTTGATGCTGGTATAAAATCAGTAAGCATTAGAACTCCTGTAACATGCAAAGCTAAAAAAGGTGTATGTGCTAAATGTTATGGTATAAATCTTGCTGAAGGCAAACTTGTAAAACCTGGCGAAGCAGTTGGTATTATATCAGCTCAATCAATTGGCGAACCAGGAACTCAGCTTACACTAAGAACATTCCATATCGGTGGAACTGCTTCAGCTGGGCAACAAGCTAGAAAAATTGAAGCTAGTAAAGAAGGCTTTATAAGATATTATAATGTTCAGACTTATGAAAACAATAAAAAACAAATTGTTGCAAACAGAAGAAATGCTGCCGTTCTTTTGGTTGAACCTAAAATAAAAGCGGCATTTGATGGTGTTATAGATATTGATATGGCTCATGATGATATTAGTATTATTTTAAAAGGCAAAAAAGAAGAGGTAAAATATACTCTTAGAAAACAAGATATTGCCAAACCAAATGAACTTGCCGGTGTTAGTGGAAAAGTTGAGGGTAAATTTTATATATCATACAAACCAGGCGATAGCGTAAAAGAAAATGAGAGTATAGTTGAGGTTATAAAAGAGGGCTATAACATACCTAATCGTATTCCTTATGCAAGTGAACTTATGGTTAAAGATGGTGAGCCTGTAACACAAAAGATTGTTTCTGGTGCTAGCGGTATACTTAAATTTTATATTTTAAATGGCGATTATTTGCAAAGAAAAAAAGATATTAAAAAAGGGCATCTTGTAAATGAAAAAGGTCTTTTTGTTGTTGTTGCAGATGAAGATGATAGGGAAGCTATAAGACATTATATACCAAGAGAGTCTATAATAGAATTTGATGATAGCTCTACTGTGGATGTAAAAAGTATCATAGCTAAACCTAAAAAAGAAGAAAAAACAGTTATAGCTCAATGGGATCCATATTCAAATCCTGTTATATCAGAAGCTGATGGTAAGGTATCTTTTGAACAAATTGAAGCAGATAGAAGTGTTACAGCACAATACGATGAAACAACAGGGCAAACCCGTCTTGTAATAAATGAGTATTTGCCAAGTGGTATAAAACCAACCATAATTGTTACAACAGCTGATGGTAAAATGCTTAAATACCCGCTTGAGCCAAAAACGGCTATTTTTGTTGATGAGGGCACAATTGTAAAACAAGCAGACACGCTTGCAAAAACACCTAAAGCTATAGCAAAATCTGAAGATATCACAGGAGGTCTTCCTAGAGTTAGTGAGCTTTTTGAGGCAAGAAGACCTAAAAACGCTGCAATTATTGCAGATATTGATGGTGTAATAAGATTTGATAAACCTCTTAGATCAAAAGAGAAAATCATTATAGAGGGCACAGATGGTAGAACTCATCAATATCTTGTAGATAAAGATAGAAAAATTCAAGTTAGAGATGGTGAGTTTGTTCATGCTGGAGAAAAGATTACAGATGGTGTTATAAGTAGCCACGATGTACTTAAAATATTGGGTGAAAAAGCACTTCATTATTATTTGATTAGTGAAATTCAACAAGTTTATCGCTCTCAAGGTGTTGCAATAGCTGATAAGCATATAGAAATCATAGTTTCACAAATGCTAAGACAGGTTAAGATTGTAGATAGTGGAGATACAAATTTCATAGTTGGTGATTTAATAAGCAAAAGAAAATTCCGCGAGGAAAATGCTAGAATTATGAAAATAGGTGGCGAGCCTGCTCTAGCAGAGCCAGTGCTTCTTAGTGTTACAAGAGCAGCTATTGGAAGTGATAGTGTTATATCGGCTGCTTCATTCCAAGAAACAACTAAGGTTTTAACAGAAGCCAGTATCGCTGGTAAATTTGATTATTTAGAAGATTTAAAAGAAAATGTTATTATCGGTCGTATGATTCCTGTTGGAACAGGTTTTCATCAAGATAAGAAATTAAAACTTATATATCCAAAAGATAAAGAGTAGCACAAAAAAGGAGAGAAATTTTCTTTCCTTTGTTTAATTTATAAATTTATACTCATTAAAAAGGAGAAAATAAATGGCATATTCTATGGGAGATTTAAAAAAGGGACTAAAGATAGAATTAGAAGGTGTTCCTTATAAAATTGTAGAGTATCAACATGTAAAACCTGGCAAAGGAGCGGCTTTTGTTAGAGTTAAAATAAAATCATATATAGATGGTAGAGTTTTAGAAAAAACTTTTCATGCAGGCGATAAATGTGAAACTCCAAATTTAGAAGATAAGCAAATGCAATATCTTTATGATGATGGTGAGTTTTGTCAGTTTATGGATACTACTACTTACGAACAAATCGCAATTAGCGATGAAGAGGTTGGAGAGAACAAAAAATGGATGCTTGATGGTATGATGGTTGATGTTTTGTTTCATAATGGTAAAGCAATCGGACTTGAAGTTCCTCAGGTTGTTGAGTTAAAGATAGTAGAAACTGCTCCAAATTTCCGTGGCGATACACAAGGAAGCAATAAAAAACCAGCCACACTTGAAACTGGTGCAGTTGTGCAAATTCCTTTTCATGTATTAGAAGGCGAAGTTATCCGTGTTGATACGGTTAGAGGCGAATATATAGAAAGAGCAAATAAATAATTTTTTATTTTGTATCTGTTTTAAATTTAAAACAGATACAAGTTTTTAAATTTAAATCATATCAATAAGCTTTAAAATTTCTCCATCATTAGGAAATCTAGGCTCATCCATATCTCTTTTTGAAAATATAATCTTTCCATCTACTTCAATTATGAAGTTACCGCCACTACCTGCTACAAGTTCTATCTTTGCATCATTATAGACGCTTTTTATTTCTTCTTCCACACGGGAAGCTTGTGGTCTATAAGATCAAGAATTACAATAAGTAATCTTTATATCCATCTTTTAACCTTTATTTTAAAATAAAAGTGCATTATAGTAAGTAAATTTAAATTTATTATAACATTGTATAATTACTAAAATCATATAAAGGAGTTTTTATGAAAGTAGCGATTATCTTAGCAACAGGTTTTGAAGAAATTGAAGCTGTTAGCATTATAGATATTTTAAAAAGAGGTGGTATTGATTGTGTTAGCGTGGGATTAGATAGAAGAAAAGTTACTGGGGCTCATAACATTACTGTGTATGCAGATATTGTATTAGATGATTTGCTTGTAAGCGAGTATGAAATGGCTATTTTGCCAGGTGGTTTACCAGGAGCAGATAATCTTGCAAATAGTAATAAGCTTTGCGAAATATTGCAATCTTTTGATGCGAACAATAAACATATCGGTGCTATTTGTGCTGCACCATTTGTGCTTGCTAAATTTGATTTAATTAAAAACTCATACACTTGCTATCCTGGTTTTGAGAAAAATGTGAATAAAAGTGGTTATATATCAAATCAAAATGTAGTTCGCGATCACAATATAATGACTTCTTGCGGTCCTGCAACAGCTATGGAATTCGGATTAGAAATTCTAAGAGAACTAAAAGGTGAAAAAGTATATTTAGATGTTAAAAATGGATTGCTTTTTGAGTAAATTTTACTTAAATTGTAACAAAATTTAAAATTTGTTAAATATTTTTTAAAATCTTACTCAAAATATGTATATTTTTGATATAATGCTTTATCCAAATTTAATTTGGAAAATAAAGCAAGGAATGTGTTCAGTGAATATTTATGTTGGTAATTTGTCATATCGTATGACAGAAGCAGAGCTAAGGTCTACTTTTGAGGCTTATGGATCAGTAAGTCGTGCAAAAATAGTAAAAGATAGAGAAACAAATCGCTCAAAAGGATTTGGGTTTGTTGAAATGGAAAATGTAAGTGAAGGCTCAAAAGCTATCGAAGCTCTAAATGATACAGAAGTAGGTGGTAGAAAACTCAGAGTTAATGAGGCTAGACCAAAAGATTAACAAAAGGAGTTGTTTGACTCCTTTTAGCAAGTATTATTAAGACACATTTTTATAAAAATTTGTGGCTTAGTCTCTCAAATTTTAAAAGCATTTATATCTAAATTTTGATGATTTTATGATAAATTTTGTGATGTATTAATCACCCTTTAAATCCTTTTATTGGTGTTTAAATTTCCATCTTTTTGTAATTATAGTGCAAATTGTGTTTATAGTTTTTTCGTATAGATATTTTGTATTTAAAATGAAACTGCTAATGCTTTCAAATGCAGTAGCTTTTTTAATATAGCAAAAGCTCTGATTAGCTAAGGCAGTAACTTTTAACACCTTGTTTTAAAGTTTTCAAAACTTCTCTGGGTTTGTGCTGCCTAGTAGCTATCTTTCGGGACTTTGATTTTGCTCATAGTATCTTTTTTAGTTTATATTATTTAAAATGAGCTGGTTAAATTTAACAAGTATATTAAATATTTCAAAAGCATAAAATTGATAAAATCATAATTTTAATTAAAACAAGGATTTAATATATGAAAAATGTTCTTAGTATAGCTGGTGTTGATCCAAGTGGCGGTGCTGGCATTATAGCTGATTTAAAGGTTTTTATAGCCCATGATGTTTTTGCTATGGGGGTTGTAACTGCTACTACAGCTCAAAACACACAAGGTCTTTTTGGTATGCAATTAATCGATACTAAAATGATAGAAGATGGCATAAAAAGAATTTTTGATGATATAAGAATAGATGCTATAAAAATAGGCGTAGTTCCAAGTGTTGAGATCATAAAAACAGTTGCAAATACTCTAAAAAGCATTCCAAATTTACCGCCTGTTGTACTTGATCCTGTTATGAGTTGCAAAAACGGAGATATTTGGTTAGAAGAAAATTCTCAAAAAACTCTTGTAAGTGAGCTTTTTCCAATATCTTATGTAATAACTCCAAATTTATATGAAGCACAGCAAATTTTACAAACCAAACTTACTAGCGAAGATGATTTTAAAGATGCTTGTATAAATTTAACTAAATTTGGTGCAAAAAATATTTATCTAAAAGCTGGTGATGTAAATGGCATTTCTTTGGATGTTTTCTATGATGGAAAAGATTTTGAATTATTAAAAACACCTAGAATAAACTCAAATCATACTCACGGAACAGGATGTTCTCTCTCAAGTGCTATTGCTGCAAATTTGGCAAATGGTGAAAGCGTAAAAAATGCTTGTAAAAAAGCAAAAGAATACATAACCGGTGCTATCTCTCATCCTGCTATGATAGGCTCAGGTTGTAATCCTATAGATCATTTTTATAAAAACCATATATAAAAACAATAAGGTAAATTTAGACATCACAAATGCCGAAATTTACCTTATTCATAATTTCGTATAATATATAAATTATTAATCCTAGTGCAATAAGAATCAAAATGCCATAAACATAAGTTTTGGCTATATAAGCTTCTTTATTTTGCCTTAGTTTATTTCTTTGTTTTATAAGTTCTTCTATCTGAGCATCTTTTTTCTTGCTTAATTCTTTTAGTTCATTTAGTGATTTTTCTATGGAATCTAACTTTTCTTCTTGTGTCATACAAACTCCTTTTAAATTATTTTAAATACTATTTTTAGAAAATTCTTTTATAGTGCTTTGATTTACCGGAACATTTATCATATTTAAGTTTGCATATCTTAAATCCTCTATAGTATAAAACGCCCAAGGGTTATTTTCTTTTATTAAAGGAAGTATATTGTCTATTTCGCAGCGTTTTATAACAACAAAAAGAATATTGATATCGCCATCATTTCCGTTTGCATTTATCATACTTACACTATATCCGCTATTTCTTAGCATTTTTGCTAAATTTACTGCTTTTATTTTTGGTATTATCCTAACTACGACATGCCCTAGTGCTAATTTTTCTTCAAGCAGTATGCCAAAAAGATTTCCAAGTGCAAAACCAAGGGCATACGCTATATAGTTTTGCCATCCATCAAGGTGTGCCATAACTTGAGTGATTGCTATAAGCCATATTAAAATTTCAAAAAATCCTAAAATAGGTGCTATTATCTTTTTACCTTTTGAAACAAGGATAATTCTTACAGTTCCAAGAGTAACATCTATAATTCTTGCCAAGCATATCAAAATAGGTATCCCAATATATCTAAAAAAATCACTTTGTAAAAATTCACTCATATAACACCTTTTAGTTTTTTATGATTTTACCAAATAAACAAAAAGTTTACAAATAATTATATCGGATAATTTTGAGTAGTTATATCAAAAGAAAATTAAATTTTTAGCACTACCTTGAAGATAGTGCTAAATTTTGTTAGTTAAAAGGTTTTTTATAATCAATTACTAATGCTCTATAACCGATTATATTTCCACCAACCATTTTGATTTCTAATTCTGGTGTTTTTGTGCCATATTTAAACTCATGAAGATATGGAGCAAGTTCTGCCGTGCCATTTCTAAATGCAACTAAATCCCCCATTCCAGCAGTAGCACTATAAACCATCATAGTATCTGTTTTAGGTATATATTCTGTTACCGAGGTTATTGGGCTATACCATTCAAGTCCTCTTTCTTTACCAAATTCCCAAACTTGTTTAACGGTCATATTTTTTTCATCAACTTCGTATTCAACTGCACGGCTGTATTTCATACTAACCATTGCAGGTTGCTCCATTCCGCGGCTATCTCCGTTATCAAAAGTGCTTATATGTCTTAGATGACCTTTTGATTTTTCTGGTATGACATAAGCAGTATGCTGTGTCCATGAGTAGTCAAATCCACCTTTTTCGCTTAAATATCCAGGGCAATGTGAGCCTTGTGCTTCACAAACTATCTTTTTGCCTTTTTCGTCAATTGGGGTTAGAATATATTTTTTATATTCATCGCTCCATCCCTCAGGAGAGCTTAAAATCCATTTTATTTTTTTATCTCTACCTATTTTTATTACAGCACTTTGGTGACGACTTGAAATAATGATACTATCATCGTATGGATCGTAATTAACGCTATTTACATGAGCCCAGTTTCTGCCAGGTCCAACACCTGCAACATCGCCAAATGGCATATTGTCGCTCTCTAACTCTTCTTTTGAGACTGTTTGTCCAGCTTTACTAGCATCTACATTCAAGCAAACTGCACCTTGATCCATTGCTAGGATATTGTTATCTCTATACGGATCTAAAATTTCACTTAAATTCCATTCATCTATAACATTTCCTTCTTTATCAAGTTCAACTATCACATCTCTAACAGTTCTTACATTTTTGCCGTCTTTGCGTTTCATATCTGAATCAGCAACACGCAATAAATATGTGCCTTTACTTGTTTCTTCTGCATGGTGTGAAAAATCAATGTATGAACGAGGAAGCATTCTATCAAAAACTTTACGACCCATTAAGTCATATTTTTTGTAAGTTTGACCCATGCCCCAGAGTAAATTTCCATCTGATGTTTGATCAAAGCCCATCATATTGCCTTTTTTTCTTATATCATAAGGGTCTCTAAATTTGCTTACATCAAGTTGCCACCTAATGTCACCATTTGTATCAATCATCCATACATAACTTTCATAATCCCATTCTAAGGCACCTCCAGCAGGATGGTTCCAAACAACTTGACTAGCATTTGGCAAAATTGAACTTAAATGATTCATTAGATATAAATTGTTTTTAACTTTAGGTGAAGCAGGGACTATAACTTCAGCTTTTGGTAAAAAGTTTTTTTGTGCAGTTCCTGAGCCATAAGTTGTAATCGGTGGTGCATAAATAGAGTATGTTTCGTTGATTTTTTGAGATTTTGCATTTTTACCGCCCGGCTCAAATCTTGTGTAACTAACTTCAACTGTATTTATAAAATCTGGATAAAGCCCAAAAATAGGAATTCCTGCATATTGCATAAGTTTTGTATCTGATACATTATATTGTATATCAATGCCTTTACTACCTTTGCCCTTAACCGTAACTTTGGCGTCTTTTATGTGATATCCGCCATCATTAATTATAGCAGTAAGCGGTGCTGTTCCATAAGGATTCATCACAACTGCACCTATTTTGCCAACAGCATTATATGTTTTTGGACCACTTGCTCCGCCAGCTGCGTAAATATCAGCAGGTGTTATACATACTAACAATCCTGCAACTAAGATTGATAAAGAAATCTTTGATTTCATATTGCATCTCCTTTTATAATATTTGTGTTATATTAATAATTTTAATTAACAAAATTGCAACACGAATATTAATATTTACTTAAAGTAAGATTTTATAAAAAACTGCTAAAATTATTTATTGGAGATTTTTATGAAAAAATTTATTAAAAATTTAATTTTAAATATAGATAATTATAAAATATATCATACAATGGCTATTTTTTCTCTTGTTTTTATGTTTTTGCTAATAGTAACTTTTCTAAACATAAAAAAAGATGTTTATCAAAAAATAGAACAAAATCGTATTTTAACAACCCAAAGATTAGAATATGGCATCTCTCTTTGGATAGAAGAGCAGATAAAAAGTTTAGAAGCAGCTACTGTGTATTTGCAAAATAATCAAATCTATCAAGATGAAAATAAAATTATAAAATTTAACAAAAATTTTCTTCAATCATCGCCAAATTTTGACTTCATTCACATCTATGTTGATGATAAATATTTTTTTGTAAATTCTGATAAAATTTTTGATTTAGAGCATAACAAAAGTCTAAATTCTGTTGCAAATATAAATAATGCAAGAACGCTTGATTGGTATGTAAAAACAAAATCTATGATGAAAACAACTATAAACAACAAAACACAACATGCGATTTTAAAAGAACGAACTATAAATATTTGCACACCTATTATCGATCAAGATAAATTTAAAGGTGTGGTATGTGGAATTCTTGGAACGAAAAGTTTATTTGATAAAATCAAAAAAATTAAGCCGCCTGAGCATTTTTATTATTTTATTGTTGATGAAAGTGGCGAAATTCTTACTAAATTAGATAATGAAAATTTAATAGCTGGAATTTCACAAACTTGCTCAAAATTAGATAATAATGAAACAACTATCAAAATAAATAATGATGTAATAAATTTAAGCACAATAGATAGATTTGATTGGAAAATAGGCGTTGGTGTAAATAATGAAAATTTTTTAAAACAAAATTTTAAAACCATATTTGAACACAGCATTGTGTTGTTTATATTTTTTATATTTTTTATGCTTGTATTAAATTTGGGATATGAGTTTATTATTCAAAAATTTGTTATTAAGAAAAATCAAATGGAAATTTTGCTAGCTAGAAAATCTAGATTAAATGAAATAGGCACGCTTGTTACAAGCATAAATCATCAATTAAAACAGCCCATAAATTCACTTAGTTTAATACTTTCAAATACAGAATTTTTTCGTCAAAATCACAATTTAAATGACGATATGTTGAAGTCAAATTTAGATTTATGCTTTAAACAGATTGAATTGATAGATAAGTCTATAAGTATTTTTCGCAATTTTTATTCTAATGATGATGCAATAAGCGAATTTTGGATTAATGAATCCATAAAATCATTGATTTTTGCGACTCATTGCGAACTTTCTCATCACAATATTACGATTAAATTTGAATCTAAAAATGACATAAAAGTTGTTAGTATTGAAAATTTTATTCAACAAATTTTATTGGTTTTAATCCAAAATTCAAAAGATGCGATAATAAGCTCACAAAAAGTATCTATTCGTCAAATTTACATACAGATAAATCAAGTAGATAATTTTGTTGAGATTAGCGTGAGTGATTTTGCTGATGGAATCGATGAAAAGCTTAGTGAAAAAATTTTTAGCGAGGATAAAACGACAAACAAAAAGTTAGGTTTTGGTCTTGGATTATATTTTTCAAAAACTATTTGTGTGCAAAAACTAAAAGGCGATTTACAGCTTGTTTCTTCACGAAACCCAACAAAATTTACTTTAAGTATACCAATAAATTTAAGGAGCTAATTTGCAACTTTCTACATTAAAACTTCTTGAAAATTTTACTATAATGATTGTTGAAGATGATGAAACTGCTTTAAGTATGTTAGAATTGGGCTTAAAGCCATATTGTAAAAAGCTATTTTTGGCTCGCGATGGCTTAGAAGGACTTGAAATTTTTAAAAAAAATCAAATAGATATGATTTTAACAGATTTGCATATGTCAAATTTAAATGGATTTGAGATGATTAAAATAATCTTATCTATAAAACCAAGTCAAAATTTCATAGTGATGACATCATATGATAGCGATCAAAATTTCTTAAATAGCATAAAACACGGTGCTTTAAATTTTATCAGAAAGCCATTAAATATGCTTACTATACAAAGTTCGCTTATAATCGCTCTTTCAAACATCAAAAGCGAGAAAAAGCAAATTAGCAAAAGAGTAAGCGTTGATTATAGTAATGAAAATATCTATCTTGATGATGAGCTGGTGTTTTTATCGCAAAATAATCATAAAATTTTCTGGCTATTTTTATATAACTTAAACAATGTTGTTAGTTATGAACTTATAGAAAGTTATGTTTATAATGATGAAAATTTTAGTAAAAAGGCTCTTCAAATGTCTATAAAGCGTATAAAATCACAACTTGTTGATATAAAATTAGAAAACATTTCATCAATCGGATATATTTTAAAAAGCTAAATTTATTTTACATTAATTTTACGATGATTGTCTAACATTACTCCATACCAATAAAAAAGGAGTGCAAAATGGATAGAAGAAGTTTTCTAAAAGGCACAGCAGGCATTGGGACATTAGCAGCTTTTGAGCTAAATTTAGGAGCTAGTGCAAAAGATATAGTTGATGGTACTGGCGTAAGTAAAAGTGTAAAAAGCATTTGCGAAATGTGTTCATCTCGCTGTCCTGTTGATGTAAGAGTTGAAGAGGGTAAATGTACCTTTATAACAGGAAATCCAAAATTTTCATCAAATAAAACAGCAGTTTGTGCAAGAGGCGGAGCAGGAGTTAATCAGCTTTATGATAAAGATAGACTTGTTAAGCCGTTAATTCGAGTTGGCAAAAGAGGCGAGGGCAAATGGAAAGAGGTTAGTTATGATGAAGCACTTAAATTTGCAGCTGATAAACTTAATGAAATCAAGGAAAAATACGGTCCACAAAGTGTAGTTTTTACTTCAAAAAGCGGAGAAAGTCATGGGCAAATGACAAATTTTGCCTGTAGTTATGGAAGTCCAAATATTTTTTCACATTGGTCTTGCTGTCCGATTACTGAAAAAATAGCTATTCCGCACACATTTGGAACATCGCCAAAAAGAGATTTTAAAAATGCAAAATATATTGTAAATTTTGGTCATAATTTATTTGAAGGTATTAACATTTCAGATACTAAAAAACTCATGGCTTTTGCAGATAAAAAAGATACTAAGCTTTTAGTTTTAGAACCAAGATTTAGTGTGGTTGCATCTAAGGCTGATGAGTGGCTGCCTGTAAAACCGGGAACTGATTTGGCATTTGTAATGGCACTTATTCATGTGTGGATAAGAGATGAAAAATATGATAAAAAATTTATTGAGAATTATACAATAGGATTTGATGAGGTTGCAAAAAGTGTAGCCAACTCTACTCCAAAATGGCAAGAGGGAATAACAGGCATAAGTGCTGAGAGTGTTGAGAGAATTGCAAATGAAATTTATTCAAAAGCACCGCAAGTTATCATTGACTGGGGACATAAAACCACTACAACAAGAGCAGAATATCAAAGAACAAGAGCTATAGCTATCGCAAATGCTTTGATGGGAAATTTTGAGAAAAAAGGCGGGTTATTTTTTGGCAAAAATGCTAAGAAATTTAATGAGCTTTGCGGAGAAGATTTATTTCCTGTTTTATCAAATCCAAACAGCGAGTTTAAAGTTCCAAAATCACCTAGAATAGATGGTTGTGGAGAAGATGGTAGCAAACACTTTTTTATTCCTAGAAAACATGGTGTTTTGATGGATATAGCTCCTGTTATTTTAAATAAAAAACCATATCCTATAAAGGGTTGGGTAAATACCAGGTTTAATCATCTTATAAATGTTGCTGGAACGCAAGATGTTATAAAAGCTATAAATGAACTTGATTTTGTAATGTCAATTGATATTTATATGAGCGATTTTAGCCAATATGCTGATGTTGTATTCCCAGAAGCGACATATCTTGAAAGAGATGAAAGCATACAAGATAAATCAGGCACTGCACCTGGATATTATATGAGAAATAAAGCAATTGAGCCAATAAACGGCACTTTAAGCGGATATGAGATATTTAGAAAGCTTGCTAAAATTATGAACATTGATGGTCTTTATAAATACAATGATATAAATGAGTTTAGAATGATTCAAGCAAAAGGCGATGCAAAACTTTTAGAAACTTTAATAAAAGATGGCTATATTTCGTGGAAAGTTCCACAAGTTTATTATAGAGAGGCAAGTTATGTTTCTAAATTTGTAGAAAAATATCCAAATGCAGCTAAATTTGTTGATGAAAATGGTGAGATGAGTTCGCAAATGAAATTTAAAACTCCAAGCGGAAAGATAGAGCTATTTTCGTTGCAAGTTGAAGAAAAGCTCCCAGGAGAAGGCTGTCTTAATACCAACAATATGGATGTTTTTGATGGACATGAGCTTTGTTTAATGAGCGGTAAAACACCTATTCATACAAACGGACATACTCAAAATATCAAAATTTTAAATGATATGATGAAAGATGCTCCAATTTGGATAAATACAAAAACGGCAAATAAAAAAGATCTAAAAACCGGCGATAAGATTATGCTAAAAAATAGCTTTGGAGAAGAAAAAGGAACCGTTTTTGTAACTGAGGGGATAAGAGAAGATACGCTTTTTGTTTATCATGGCTTTGGACATATTAGTAAAGAGTTGAAAAGAACTTATGGTGATGGAACTAATCAAAGTAAGATTTTAAATCCAGCTGACGGAAATGTTTGTGGCACAATGGTTACAAATGTTGGCGTTGATATTGTAAAGTTGTAAGGTGGATAAAATGAAAAAATATGTAATGATACACGATGAAAATTTATGCATAGGATGTCAAGCTTGTTCTGTTGCATGTAGAAATGAAAACAAAGTAAGTGATGGTGTTTATAGGCTTCAAGTACACGCAAATATGAAAGGTGTATTTCCAAATTTACAAACAAATTTTGAAAGACAAAGCTGTGTTATGTGTGAAGAAAGTCCGTGCGTGGATGTTTGTCCAACAGGAGCTAGTTTTAAAACCGAAGATGGTATAACTTTGGTTGATCCAAGAACTTGTGTTAGCTGTAAATACTGCGTTTTAGCCTGTCCTTATGATGCAAGATTTGTTGATCCAGTTAGTAAAGTTATAGGAAAATGCACATTTTGCTATGAAACAAGACTTGCAAAAGGGCTTGAACCAGCTTGCGTGACAGTTTGTCCTACAAATGCACTTATATTTGGCGATTCAAATGATAAAAATAGCGAAGTAAGTAAAGCAATGGCTACAAATGCTGTAATTTATCCTAAAGCTCACAAAGGAACAAAGCCGTCTTTGGGATATATAAAAAATACAAGAGGGGGATATCATGAATAATATGTGGGGAGATATGGCACAATATGGTGCTATTTACTGGCCTTGGCCAATTGCTGTGTATCTTTTTTTAGCTGGTCTTAGTGCGGGTTGTACGATAGTTGCACTTCTTGTAAAATGGAACAAACATTCGGATAATACCTCTTCTATTTGGGATGCTATGGTAAAAGCTGGTGCAATAACAGCGCCCGTTACTATAATAATCGGTCTTTTGCTACTCATATTTGATCTTGGTAAACCGCTTAGTTTTTACTGGTTGCTTATATCTTATAATTTTGGTTCTGTTATGAGTCTTGGTGTATTGTTTTTGCTTGTTTATACGCCACTTAGTGTGCTTTTTGCTTTTATTATTTTTGAAGATAGCATTGAAAAAAGTAGTGTTTTATCGGTATTTAGCTTTATACCAAGAATAATTAGAAGTTTTGCTAGTATATCAAAATTAGTAGAGTATATTTTATTGATACTTGCAATTTGTGTGGGAATGTATACAGGGTTTTTGCTTAGTGCTATTAGTAAAATTCCACTTTGGAATACTCCTATTTTACCTATTTTGTTTTTAGTTTCTGGATTTTCAAGCGGAATTGCTGCAAACATACTTATAGGTATGGCATTTTTTAAAGGTTCATTAAACAAAGATAGCATAAAATACCTTTTAGTTTTGGATTTGCGTGCTATACTTTTTGAGCTTCCTTTGCTTTTCATTTTATTTATAGGAATGAATTTTCAAGGCGGACAAAGTGCAGTTGCAGCCGCTCAAGCTCTTAGCGATCCGTATTATGGTAAATTATTTTGGATAGCTGTTGTAGGAATTGGTCTTTTGATGCCTATTGTTATTGCGGCTACTGCTCTTAAAAATCACGCTTATAAACCAGGATTTATAATCTTAAATTCTGTTGTTGTGTTAGTTGGTGTGATTGCTTTAAGATATTATATAGTTTATGCAGGACAACTATTTACAGGAGTATGATATAAAGATATTATTACTTGAAGATAACTATGCTTATAGACTTAGCATAAAAGAGTATTTAGAAACTCTTGGATACGAAGTTGATGAGGCTAGTGATGGGCTTGAAGCGTGCGACAAGATAGCTGCTTCAAGCTATCATCTTTTAATCTTAGATATAAAAGTTCCTGAAATTTCAGGACATGAAGTTATAAAATATGCAAAAAGCTTAAATTTACAAACTCCTATAATGATAATGACATCTTTAACCAGCATAGAGGATTTATCCTACGGCTATGAACTTGGTTGCAATGAGTATCTAAAAAAGCCATTTGAGTTAGCTGAGCTTAAATTTAGAGTTAATGAGCTTATGAGAAATATTATAATAAAGATGACAAAAATATCATAAAACTTGCAAATAACTATGAATATGATACTATTTTAAAAGTTATTAAATTTAAAAATCAAGATATAGTTTTAACAAACAAAGAGATATCTATAATAGAATATTTATTAAGCAAAATAGGTTCATTTGTAAGTATAGCTGAAATTATAGATGAAATTTGGGAAGATAAAAATGTAGATAGTGCAGATATAAGAGTTCATATTAGTAAAATTAGACAAAAAACTTATGATGATTTTATAGTATCTTCAAGAGGATTTGGATACAAAATAAATGCTTAAAAGGTTAAATATACCTATAATTGTTGCTATTTGTATAACGCTACTATTTATTTTTCAAGGAATACAAATAGTAAATTTAAGTTCTAAAAAAGATGAAAATACAGAGATTTTAAATTTAATCTACAAAAGCAAAGAGATAATACATGATATCAAAAATATACAAAACAAAAGCACACTTATATATGAATTTGGCATTTACGATAAAGATGATAATGTTTTATACTCCAAGCTTTCTATAGCACCTAAAAATAGAGATTTTCAAATTTTAAAAAGCGATGGGTATTTGTATTATAAAACATCATTTGTTGATGATGGGGATTTGTTGTTTTTGGTGGTTGCTAAAAAGCTAGATTATACTAAATTTATATTTTTAGCAACTTTAATGGCTATAATAACGATAGTTGTTGTATTTGCACTTATGTATGTAAGCTATGAAAGTATTTCAAAACCATATCAAGAACAAAAAAAACTTATGAGTATGTTTTTTAACGACGCTATGCATGAATTAAAAACTCCGCTTGGCATAGCAACTATAAATTTAGAAATGCTTGGATACAAAGATAAACACACACATCGCATAAAATCGGCATTAAAAGAGATGAAAGTAACTTACGAAGATGTTGAGTTTTTTATAAAAAATTCTTATACTAATCTTCCTAAAATAAAGATAAATTTTTCATATTTTTTGCTCTCTAGGGTTAAGTTTATAAGCACTATAGCAAATGTTAAAAATATTAAAATATTAACTAATATTGAAAAAAATTTAGAAATTTTTATGAGCGAGATTGAGGCTACAAGACTTGTGGATAACAACCTTTCAAACGCTATAAAGTATTCTAAAGAAAATAGTAAAATTTTTATAAATTTAACTAAAAAAGATGATGATTTTATACTTTTTAGTGTTGAGGATTTTGGTCGCGGCATAAAAGATACAAACGAAATTTGGAAACGCTACACAAGAGAAGATTATTCTCAGGGTGGTTTCGGATTAGGTTTAAACATCATCTCATCAATATGTAAAAAGTATTCCATAAAATATGAAGTAAATTCTATTTACGGAAAAGGAAGCACTTTTAGCTATAAAATACCCATTTATATGGATAAAATACTAGATAATATCTAGTTTAGTATCGCATTAATTTTGATATGCTATTTTCTACTTTATCATTATTAAAGTGAAGTATAATAAAGCCTATTTTGTTGTTTTTTATATCATAAAGTTCTATTTTGTAAAAATAATTTGAGTTTATTTTTGCAAACTCTTCATTTTCAAAATCAAATTTTTTTAGCGTGGTTAGTATGTTTAAATTTGCACTGCTTTCATTTAAAATGGCGTAATTTTTAACAAGTGAGTTTCTTTGAAAGCATTCTGAAAAATACTTTTGATCAACAAGCACAAATATATCATATCCTCTTCTTTTAGCTATTGTATCTAAATGGTTAAAATCAAGCATAACTTCCAAGCTTCCTAAAAATTTACTATCATACGAAATTGGAGAAATTCCCCTTATAAAAACTCCACATCTCCCAGCTTCTATGCCATAAACTGATTTTTTAGAGTTTTTTACCTCTAAAAGCGTGTGTCTAAATTTAGTCAAATCATCGCCAAATTTATCATAATTCCAACTTCTTACCAAGCTTTTTAATTCGCTTGTATGCGTGTGAAGCATAATGTTTTGATATAGTGGAATTTTGCTTAATATATCTATATAGTTATTTAATGTTGTATAGCAAAAATGCCTATCTTGAGACAAAAGACATTTTTTTATATCTTCATTTTGCGAAAGTATCAAAGAAAGTGTCATTGCATTAATGTTATCTTCTTTTATGGTGCTTAGTAAAATTTCTGAGTTTATATCAAAATATTGTTTTACCATAAACTCTTTTTCGCTTATTTTAAATTTATAAAAAAGTACTCCAAGTATAATCACTAAAATAACAGCAACTATTAGTATAAATTTTTTAAGAGTCTTTTTCAAAACATTCCTTTAAATTTTTGTTTAAAAGCTCACTAAATTTATCAAAGCTTGGTAAATTTAACTTAGCATCTCTTTGTTTTTTACCCCACATACACTCTGGAAAATAGCTGTCATTTTTAAATCTAGCCATAACATGTAAATGCACTCTTGGTAAATAGTTTGCAAAACTAGCCATATTTATCTTATCTGGATTGTAAAAACTAATCATAGTTTTTTCAACACAAATTGCAGCTTTAAAAATAGCTTTTTGTGTAAATTCTTCACAATCACTAATTTCTTTATACTCTTTTTTTGTGAAAATTTTTACCCACGGAATCTCATTAACTTCTTGTTCAACATATATCAAATCATTTTCGTAAATCACGGCATTTCCTTGCTAAATTTAAAATCCATTATATCATAAATTTAGCATTTTAAGGATATAGCTTAAATTTTATATTAATTGTAATTTCAAAACTATAACTAAGCGTAAAGTATATAAAATATATATAAATTACAAAATAAGGAGGGTTTTTATGGAACTAAAGTGGAAAGAGGCAAACTACGAAGAGTTTATCCAAAAAGCTAAAAAGATAGCAAAAGATAGAGTTTTTAATAGTTATTTGCTTAGATATGCTTATGGAATAGACGCGTCTTGTTACAGATATATACCTCAAGTTGTTGTAAAAGTAGCAAATGAAACTGAGGTTATAGAATTAATCCATCTTGCAAAGAAATGCAAAACTCCTATAACATTTAAAGCAGCTGGAAGTTCTTTATCAGGACAATGCTGTAGCGATAGTGTTTTAATCATAGCAAATGATGGTTGGAAAGATTATAAAATTTTAAAAAATGCAGATAAAATCACTCTTCAATGCGGTGTTATCGGAAGCGATGCTAATAAATATTTGCAGCCATATGGTAAAAAAATCGGTCCAGACCCTGCAACTATAGCAACTGCATTAATTGGCGGTATTTTAAACAATAACGCAAGTGGAATGTGCTGTGGTGTTTATCAAAACTCATATCAAACGATTGATTCGCTAAGAGTGATTTTGATGGATGGAACTTTGCTTGATACATCAGATGAGGTTAGTTTTAGTAAATTTTTAAATACTCATAAAGATTTAGTTAATGGTCTTTTGGATATTAGAAATGAAATTTATAAAGATGATGAGCTTAAAAAACTAATCGAAAAGAAATTTAAGATTAAAAATACAACAGGTTATAGTATAAATTCTTTTGTTGATTTTAGTGATATCAGGGATATTATAAACCATATTTTCATAGGAAGCGAAGGAACTTTGGGTTTTGTGAGCGAAGTTACATATAACTGCGTTGATGATCCTAAGTTTAAAGGTTGTGCTTTGATGTTTTTTGAAACGCTAGAAGATGCAAGCAGGGCAGTGGTTGCTATAAATCCGCTTGATAAAAAAGAGGTAGTTGCAGCCGAGATGATGGATTATGCTTGTTTAAAAAGTGTAGCAAATCTTAGTAATGTTCCTGAGTTTTTAAAAAATGTAAAAGAGGGTGCAACTTGCTTACTTTTACAAACTCAAAGCAGTGATGAAAAGATTGTTGATAGAAATTTAAAAGTTATAAAACAAACCCTTAAAGATATACCTGTTTGCATGCCAACTCTGATTTCAAAGGATCCAAACGAATACAACAGCTGGTGGGCTATAAGAAAGGGAATTTTGCCGATTGCAGCTGGAGCCAGAAAGTCAAAAAGCGTTGTTATAGTTGAAGATGTTTGCTTTGAAATAGATAAATTTTGCGATGGCGTGATTATGCTAAAAAATCTTTTTAAAAGATACGGATTTGAAAATAACGGAGTGATATTTGGTCATGCATTAAGTGGAAATTTGCATTTTGTCATAACACCTGATTTAAGTGATAAAAATGAATATGAAAATTTTTCAAATTTAGTAAAAGATATGGCTTATGAGACAGCAAATATGGGTGGAAGTATAAAAGCAGAACATGGTACTGGACGGATGGTTGCACCATTTGTTGAGGTTGAATGGGGTAAGAAAGCTTATGAGATAAATAAAAAAGTCAAAGAGCTTTTTGATAAGGAATTTTTGCTAAATCCAGATGTTATCATAACAGATGATCCGCAAATTTATAAGAAAAATATGAAGGTAATGTCGCAAATTGATGATTTGTTTAATCTTTGTATGGAATGTGGGGCTTGTGAGAGAAATTGCCCGTCAAAAAATATCACTTTAACGCCTAGGCAAAGGATAGGAGTTTTAAGAGAGCAGCAAAGGGCATTAGAAGATGGCGATATCAAACTTTCAGATGAGTTAAAAAAAGGTTTTGAGTATTATGGTGCCGAAACTTGTGCAGCTTGTTCTATGTGCGAAGATTTGTGTCCTCTTAGCATAGATACAGCAAAAATAGCACTTAGTTTAAGAAAAGCAGCTAGTGATAAAACACTAAATTTAGCAAATAAAATTTATAACAACATAGATAAAACAGTGAAAATAGCGAAATTTGCACTAAAAACAGATGAACTTGCTAGTAAAGTAATAGGAGAAAAAAATATATCTAAAATTACTTCAGCAATCCACTCAAAAATTCCTATGTTTCCTTATGCACCAAGCGTTATGCCAAGAGCAAATACTTATGAGCTAAAAAGCCAAATTTCATCACAAAATCAAACTAGCGTTGTGTATTTTACAACCTGTATAAACAGAGGCTTTGCACCAAACAAAAAAATGCGTGATACTAGGGCTTTACAAGAAGTTTTTGAAAGTTTATGCAAAAAAGCTAATGTAAATGTGATTTATCCACAAGATTTAGACAGACTTTGCTGTGGTATGGGTTTTGTAAATTACGATAGTATACAAAAGCAAAATCAAGATAAATTTTTAGATATTCTTTTAAAAGCTAGTAATGGCGGTAAATACGATATAGTTATAGATCATTCTGCGTGTTTTTATCATACGCTAAAAATGGCTGCTAAACAAAATAGCTCTTTAAAAATTCTTGACATAAGTGAATTTTTATATAAAATATCTTCAAATTTAGATATCAAAAAAATAGATGAAACCATAATTGTTCATAAGCAGTGTGAACTGAAAAAAAGTGGTAAATCTGATTACATAGAAAAACTTGCCAAAATGTGTTCAAATAGCGTTTTTGATATAGAAAGTTTTGCGTGTTGTGGATTTGCTGGAGATAAAGGATTTTTCACACCAGAGTTAAATTTAAGTGCTACAAAAAATTTATCCAAAGAGATAAAATTTAAAGCAGCTACAATAGGCGTTAGTTCTAGCTCTAGTTGTGAAGTAGGGCTAAATTCCCAAAGCGATATATCTTTTCAAAGTATAGCTTATTTGCTAGATAGATGTTCTAGTAAAAAGCATTAAAACTATTTAATATAAACTTAAATTTAGCGTAGTTTAAATAAAACTCCGCTATAATTTAAGTTTCATTTCACACACATCCATTCCTAAATTTGGTTGCAAACTGCCTTTTAAATTTTAAAATGGCAACTTGTTAAGGGGTGTGGAGGAAAAACTAAATTTCGCGATTTTTCGCATAAGGAGACAACTCATGGTTACAATGAGAGATTTACTAGAATGTGGTGTTCATTTTGGTCACCAAACTAGAAGATGGAATCCAAAGATGAAAAAATTCATTTTTGGTGAGAGAAAAGGTATTTATATAATAGATTTACAAAAAACTATTAGATATTTCAGATATACATACAATATCGTTAGAGACGCAGCAGCTGAGGGCAAAACTATACTTTTTGTTGGAACAAAAAAACAATCAGGTTTAGCTATAAAAGAGTATGCTGAAAAATGTGGTATGCCTTATGTAAATCATAGATGGCTTGGCGGTATGATGACAAACTTTGATACAATTCGCCAATCAATAAGAAAATTAGATGTTATAGAAAAAATGGAAGAAGATGGCTCTATAAACCTTCTTACAAAAAAAGAAGCTTTAATGCTACGCCGCAAAAAAGAGAAATTAATAGACACTCTAGGTGGTATTAGAAATATGAAAACTCTTCCTGATATGTTTTTTGTTATTGATACTGTAAAAGAAAAAATAGCAGTAACAGAAGCAAATAGACTTGGAATTCCTGTTGTTGCACCAATTGATACAAACTGTGATCCAGATGTTGTGGATTATCCGATTCCTGGAAATGATGATGCGATTCGTTCTATTCAACTATTTTGTGCGGAATTTGCAGAGGCAATAAACGAAGGTAAAGCTTTAAGAGATCAAGATGAGAGCGTGCAAGATGAGAAAGATCCTGTAACTAAAGAAGAAAAAGATGAGATTCTTGACGAAGCTATGAGTGAAGAAGATTTTGAAGAAGCGGAGGAAGAGTAATGCAAATAAGCTCAGCTATGGTAAAAGAGCTTCGTGAAAGTACTGGAGCTGGAATGATGGAGTGCAAAAAAGCACTTGTTGAAACAAATGGAGATATGGAAAAAGCAGTTGATTATCTAAGAGAAAAAGGTCTTGGAAAAGCTGCAAAAAAAGCTGATAGATTAGCAAGTGAAGGTCTTGTTAGTATCGCTATAAACAAAGAACTAACAAAAGCTACTGTTGTTGAGATAAATTCAGAAACAGATTTTGTTGCAAAAAATGCACAATTTATCTCATTAGTAGAAAATACAGCACAACATATACAAGACAAATCTATAAAAACAACAGATGAGTTAAATGCTAGTATGATAAATGGTGTTAAATTTGATGAAAATTTAAAAACTCAAATAGCAACAATAGGCGAAAATATCGTTGTTAGAAGATTTGCTACTGTTGAACAAAGCAATGGTGTTTTAAATGGTTATATCCATTCAAATAATAGAGTAGCTGTTATAATAGGTGCAACTTGCGAAGGTGCTGATAAATCAAAAGTTGCTGATTTTTTAAGACAACTTTGTATGCATGCAGCCGCTATGAAACCTCAAGTTATAAGCTATAAAGATTTGGATAAAGATTTTGTTGAAAAAGAATTTATCGCACTAAAAGCTGAACTTGAAAAAGATAATGAAGAGTTATCAAGACTTGGAAAACCGCTTCATCATATACCTCATTTTGCAAGTAGATTGCAATTAAGTGATGAAGTTATGAAAAAAGCTACAGAAGATATAAAAGCTGAATTAAAAGCAGAAGGAAAACCTGAAAAAATTTGGGATCACATAATTCCAGGTAAAATAGATAGATTTGTTGCTGATAATACTATTTTAGATCAAAGACTTACACTTCTTGGACAATTTTTTGTAATGGATGATAAAAAGACTATAGAGCAAGTAATAAACGAAAAAAGCAAAGAGCTTGGCGGTAAAATCACTATAACAAACTATGTTAGATTTGAAGTTGGTGAGGGTTTAGAGAAAAAAAGCGAAGACTTTGCAGCTGAGGTAGCAGCTCAAATAGGCTAAAAATGGAACTTTTAAGAGCGGAGAATTTATCTTGCGAGTATGATTACCCGCTCTTTGAAAATGTAAATTTAAATTTAAACGAGTGTGATACTATAGCTATACTTGGTATTAGTGGCTGCGGTAAATCCACTCTTTTACATGCATTATCAACTCTTTTAAAGCCAAAAACTGGCGAAGTAATTTATAAAAATAGATCAATATACACTCTAAATGACAAACAAAAACTTGATATAAGAAGAAATGATTTTGGTATAATATTTCAATCACATTATCTTTTTAAAGGTTTTAGTGCTTTGGAAAATATAGAGCTTGCTTCTGTTTTAAATAACAAAAAATTAGATAAAGACTTATGTGAAAAATTGCAAATTTCTAATGTTTTAAACCAAAAAGCTACAGAGTTAAGTGGCGGACAGCAGCAAAGGGTTAGCATTGCGAGGGTTTTAAATAAAGAACCTAAGATAATTTTTGCTGATGAGCCAACTGGAAATTTAGATAAAGCTACTTCAAAAGAAGTTATGAGTGTTTTATTTGATTATGTAAAAGAAAAAAAAGGCGGACTTATCCTAGTTACACATGATGAGCTTTTGGCTTCAAAATGCTCACAAATTTATCGTCTTGAAAACAGACAACTACAAAAATGGAGTTAGTAAATTTTATATCTAACCAAAATACTTTAACATTTATGCTACTTTTTGTTAGAATGAGTGCTTTGTTTTTGTTTTTCCCATTTTTTTCACATACTCAAATTCCTTTTGTAATAAAAACTTCTCTTTCGCTTTTATTTACAATTTTGTTTTTCCCTATGGCTAAGATAGTAAATTTTAATGATGGTTATATGAATTATCTAGTTTTTGAAATTCTTAGCGAGGCACTTTTTGGACTTTGTGCTGGTATAATTTTGTATCTTGTATTTGCAGCCTTGCAACTTGCAGGAGAGCAAATCGCCTTTGTTATGGGCTTAACTATGGCAAATGTTATAGATCCGCAAAGTGGTATAAATACGCCTATTATTTCAAATATATTAAATTTTATAGCACTTATACTTTTTTTACTTTTGGATTGTCATCATGTTGTGATAATGTTTTTTTCAAACTCGCTTGATTTTATACCACTTGGCAGCTTTTATCCAAATCCAGAGCTTTTAACATATGTATCAAAAAGTGTGGTAAATTTATTTATGTTTGGTTTTATTATAGCTTTTCCAGTATTAGCATTTTCGCTTATGGCTGATTTTATATTTGGAATGCTTATGAAAACTATGCCGCAATTTAATCTTTTGATAGTTGGATATCCTATAAAAATTTGTATGGCATATGTGGTTTTAATAGCAATTCTTGGTATAATTATGGAAGTTTTTAAAAAACTTTTACTAGCTGCTATGAATAATTTACCAAATTTATTTTTTAGCTAAGCAATTAATAATCAAATTTATCATAAAATAAAGCAGTTGGTTTTCAAAGGAGAAATTAATGAAAGTTGTTTTGTTAAATAATAACCCCGCTGTTTCAAGACTTATTAGCTTAAGCGTAAATAAACTTGGATATGATTTTCAAGAAGTTGCTTCTAGGGATGAGATTACTTCTAATGTAGATATTCTTGTGGTAGATAGCGAAATAGATGGCTTTGATTCTAGCTTAACATCGCTTGCAAATCATACTGTTTTTTTGGTGCCTAAAAATTTAGAAAATATACCAGAAGGTGGCGAAATTTTAGAAAAACCTTTCTTGCCAACTAGATTTATAGAAATTATTGAGTCTTTTTCACAAAATTCTTTTGCTGATGTAGAGCCAAAAGAAGACGATGATATCAAATTCGCTGATTTTGAAGATGTTATGAATGATATAGAAATGTCTAGTAGTTTAGAAAATGACTTAAAAGATAATTTAAGTATAGACGAAGATAACATTAAAAATGAAGATATCGCAAATAAAGATATTGATGAAAAATTAGATATAGAAAATTTAGACAATACAAAAGAAGAACATGGCGAATTATTTGAAAATGAAGATATATCAGAGGTATGCGATACGCAAGAAAATCAAAGCGTAGATGATTTTAAAGAAAGTTTGGAAAAAGAAATTTCAGATATCAATACAGATAATGTAGATGACATAGACGAAATTACTAGCATTATAGATGAGATAGATAATATGGGTGATGAAAGTAGTGATGAGCAAAATTTACAAGATGATATGGCAAGTCAGTTAAAAGAAGAGATACCTACTGAGAATTTAGAAGATGAAGCTATTCAAACAAATGAAGAAAATCAAGATGATTTTGAAAAAAGCTTAGATGAAGTTTTAGGGCAAGATGATTTACAAGAAGATGTCGTAGAGACAAATTTGGAAGAAGATTCTTTAAAAGATGATGTGAATTTAGATAGTGGTCTTGTTGATGAAAATGAAGAAGTTGGTGAAAATTTAGATGAACAACAAGATGATTTACAAGATAATTTTAAAGAAGATTTGATTGAAGATGATTCTTTAAGTGAGAATGCATATGAAGAAGATATAAATTTACAAGAAGACGAGGCACCTGAATTTGATAGCGAAGAAGCTACTTTTGAAGACAAGGTTGAAGATAAAAATATAGAGCAATTATCTAATGAAGATATACAGGATATAAACGAAATTACAGAAAAAGCTATGAAAGTAGCACTAAATGAAGAAGTTGTGGATAATGTTGAAAATAATGATGAAAATATAAACGAAGATACCAATTTAAATATTCACGATGAGCTTGATATAAAAAATGATTCTTTAAAGAAGGATATTGCCAACAAAATTAGCGATGAGATTAATTCAACTTTGAGTCAAAGCAGCATTAGAGAAGCGTTGAAAAATATGAAAATAAATATAAATATAACTTTTGAGGATAAGTAAAGTTGGCTGGGCAAATTTTAGTTATTTCTGGTCCTAGCGGTAGCGGTAAAAGCACACTTTTAGAAAGATTGCTAAAAGAAGAAGATGGGATTTATTTTTCTATATCCTCTACAACAAGAGATATCAGAGATGGTGAGAAAAATGGTGTAAATTATCATTACATATCTCAAGATGAATTTAAGCAAGGTATAGAAAATGGCGATTTTTTGGAGTGGGCTAAAGTTCATAAAAATTATTATGGAACTTCATTAAAGCCTGTTAAAGAAGCATTAGAGCAAGATAAAATCGTTATTTTTGATATAGATGTTCAAGGTTTTAAAATAGTAATGTCGAAATTTGCAGATATTACAACATCTTTATTTATAACAACAAAAGATCAAAAAGAGCTTAAAAAAAGACTTCAAAATAGAGGTACAGATAGTGATGATATTATAGAACAGAGGATTTTTAATGCTGTCGGAGAGATGGAGCATATTTTAGAATATGATTATTTCTTTATAAATGATGATTTAGAGCAGTCATATAAAAATTTGCGTTCTATTTTAAATTGTATGCGTATAAAAAGCTCTAACATAAATTTACGCGAAAGCATAAATAATTGGTTAGAATCTTAAAAAATTTAATTAAAGGGTAAAAAATGGGATTTTCAAGTATTAGCCACTGGGTTATAGTTTTAATTATTATAGTTTTGCTTTTTGGAGCAAAAAAGATACCAGAACTTGCAAAGGGTGTTGGTAAGGGAATTAAAACATTTAAAAAAGAGTTAGAAGACGATGAGGATGTTGCATCTAAAACAAAAGATAAAGATGAATTAGAAGATAAAAAAGCATAATAAAATTTAGGAAAATTTTTGAAAAATATTGTTTTAAAAGAGATAAAAAATATCTTAGGTTTTGATGTAGTTTTAGAAAAACCTAAGGATAGAAATTTAGCACATTATGCTAGTCCTGTTGCATTTTCGTTGGCAAAAGAGATGAAAAAGTCTCCAAAAATTATAGCCGAAGAATTAGCTAAGAAATTTGTTAATAGCGATATTTTTAGTGAAATTACGGCAGTAAATGGATATTTGAATTTTAAATTATCAAATAATTTTTTAAATTTACTTGCTTTAAATGCATTAAATCATAGTAGTGATTTTGGTAAAAGTGACAAAAAAGATGAGAAAATACTTATAGAATACATTAGTGCAAATCCAACCGGACCGCTTCATATAGGTCATGTTAGGGGTGCTGTTTATGGAGATACTCTATATAGAATTGGATCTCATGTGGGTTATGATATCACTACAGAGTATTATATAAATGATGCTGGAAATCAAATAGATCTTCTTGGTACTTCTATTATTTTATATGCAAAAGATAATTTATTTAACGAAAAAGTAAGTTATCCTGAAAAATTTTATAGAGGCGAGTATATAAACGAACTTGCATTAAAGGCAAATGAGCTTTTTGGCAAAGAAATTTTTTATGATGAAAATTACTTTGAAAAACTATGTTTATGGGCAAAAGATGAAGTTTTAAAAATAATTAAAAAAGATTTAAGCGATGCAAATATCTCTATACAAAACTGGGTTAGTGAGAGAGGTTTTTATGATAAACTTGATTTAACTATACAAAAACTGCAAAAAACTGGCGGTATGTATGAAAAAGATGAAAAAGTTTGGATAAAATCAAGCGAACTTGGCGATGAGATGGATAGAGTTGTCATCAGAGAAGATGGTCGTCCAACATATCTAGCCGGAGATATAGTCTATCATAATGATAAATTTGAACGCGGTTTTGATAGATGTATAAATATCTGGGGCGCTGATCATCATGGTTATATAAAAAGAATGCAATCAGCCATTCATTTTTTGGGTTATGACGAAAATAAACTAGAAGTTATTTTAATGCAAATGGTAAGTTTGCTTAAAGATTCAAAGCCTTACAAGATGAGTAAAAGATCCGGAAATGTTGTACTTATGAGCGAGGTTACGCAAGAGTTGGGTTCTGATGCGTTGAGATTTATTTTTGTTAGCAAGAAAAACGACACACAGCTAGAATTTGACATTGATAGTCTTAAAAAACAAGATAGTTCAAACCCTATTTTTTATATAAATTATGCTCATGCAAGGATAAATCAAGTTTTTGGTAAAGCTAACAAAAATTTAAATGATGTTATAGATGCTGATTTTTCAAATTTAAGTGAGGATTGTAAAAATTTACTTTTTGAAGCACTTCTTTTAAATGAAGTTTTAGAAGATGCTTTTAGCTCAAGGCAGGTACAAAAGCTTAGTGATTATCTATATGCTTTATCATCAAGCTTTCATAAATTTTATAATGATAATAGGGTTGTTGGTAGCGAAAATGAAAATGAGCTTCTAAAACTTTTTGGAGTTGTTGCACTTTGCATTAAAACTGGATTATCATTAATGGGTATAAAAGCAAAAGATAAGATGGAGCACTAGGATTTATTATTTTTTTATTAAAATTAAATTATA
This sequence comes from Campylobacter sputorum subsp. sputorum, assembly GCF_008245005.1. NCBI lineage: Bacteria > Pseudomonadati > Campylobacterota > Epsilonproteobacteria > Campylobacterales > Campylobacteraceae > Campylobacter > Campylobacter sputorum. The sequence continues at coordinate 493,341 of NZ_CP043427.1, forward strand.
ATTTTGTAAATTTATAAAGTTTGTTTAAGGGAGATACTATGGAATTTTTAATGGTATTGATGTTTTTATTGGCAGGCATATATATTTGGCTAAAACCACATAAACAAAAGTTGGTTTTTTGTTTTGCGTATCTTGGAATTTTTATACTGATTTTTATGATGGCATATGTAAATAAATTTACAATTTTACCAATGGGTAATTTTTAGGAGGGTGCAATGAATACAAATCAAAATATCGCTTGGGGCGATGACGAAAAATTGTTTTTCAATCTTTTTGCACTTGCTGCGTTACTTTTAGTAGCACTTCCAGTTGGAATTGCATGCATTATTTTGGGTTTTGGAATGGGCGATAGTCCATGCATTATGTGTTGGCATGAGAGATTTTGTATGGTTGCTATTTCTTTTGTTGCACTTTTAGTTATTCGTTATGGTTTTAAAATTAAATACTTAGCTAGTATTTTATTTTTAACATGCTTAGGATTGTATGATGGATTAGTGCATTATAGTTTAGATGGTACATACGGCGGATATTTGGATATTAAACAAGGCTTTGGTCTTGAAATTTTAGGTGCTCATACTCAGTTTTGGGTTGTAGTAGTGCATTTTTTTGTATTTGTATTTTTAGGTTTGATTTTATTGCTTGGAAGAAATGTTGGAAGTATTATTCATAAAAGTGAAAAAGGCGAATATGGCAAAATTTTGCCTGAATTTTTACTTGGTAAAATTGCAATTATTGTATTTGTTGTAGTTATGGCTTTTAACTTGGTTCAAGCACTTGTAACTGCTGGTTTGCCACCATTTAACGCATCTGCAACACCTTCAAGGATGACCTTTGATGTATCGAAGTGGTTTTGGGAACTAGATCATTGGTATGAGACAGAAATTGATTACAGAAATGATTGGAATCCGAAATTACCATATTTACCTAACTAGGAGATACTATGAAAATTATAAATTTTATTTTAGCCCTTTGTGTAACACTTTTTGCACATAATTTTGAGTTAGATTTTAATAAAGGTGCGGTTGAAAATGTAAAACAACTTAGTGCAATTGATAAATTTGAGCTAAATTTAACAACAAAATCGCCTGTTTTAGGGCTTGATTATCAAAATGGAGAATTTTTAATTGCAACTAAAGATTTAGAGCTTTTAACACTAGATGAAAATTTAAAAAAGGAAAAAAGTTATTTAAAAAATACAAAAGATTGGATTATTCAGTTTGAAGATGGTGTTTCAGCTGCGTATTTTAAAGATTCTATTGGAATTATGAGCTATAACAAAACTTATGCGTTTTTTAAACATGATACAAATAAGAGCAAAGAAGAAATAAATTTGGCGTGGCGTTATCTTTTAAAAGGATATGAAAATTTCACGCTTGATTTCAAAGACAGATATTACACAATACGTGCAAAACAACAATATATTTTATCATGGGATTATAGTGATTTTTATAAAGAATTTTTTATAGCTACTGTACCTGATGATATTAAGGAGTATTGGAGTATCGCAAGTTTTAGTGAAGAAGATAATATGCTTTCAAGTGAGTTTATACCGACATTTGGTGAGAATTTAAAAATCAAAGATCAAAGAAATTTGAACGATTACTACATAACTGGAATGGATGCAAATGGTGAGTTTGTATATTTGTTATCTATTCAGTATTCAAGCATTTTAAAACTTGATTCTCGTACAAGAACGATAGTTGATGTATATGTGTTTAAAGATGTTAAAGACGCTACAGCTCTTGCAATTAAAGATGGCATATTTTACATAGCTTCGAGAGAAAGTGGCAAGAATTTTATATATACTTTTAAGGCTGAGTAAGTTATAAACAATGTGATAAATTCACATTGTTTATAACTTTAATAATTTTACACAGCATTAAGTGTTTTCAAGTTGTTTTTAAATTATATTATTAATTTTTTAAATAGTATATTTTTGAGATATAAAAAATGTTATTTTGATACTTTTTTACAAATTTCAAAAATATTCCAAATGTTTTAACAGCTATTTTTACTTATTGATTTCTTTTAATTTTTTTATAATAAAAAATATAATTATTCAATTAAAATATATTTTGTTATAATCACGCTTTTTAAAAGGATAAATATGTATAAAAATAGCAACAAAGCATCTAAAAAACAGATAGCCCACGAGAAAATTTTTAAAAAACGAAAAAATAGAGCTTATATTTTGCTCGTTGTTTTGACGCTATGCTCTTTTGGTTTATCGAAAATGCAACCATTTTCTACACTTGGATTAAGCCCTCTTATAATCGCAATTATACTTGGAGCTTTTTTTGGAAATATAGCGAGAAATCTCACATCACTTCTTGTTAGAACTGGCGTGATTGCTGTTAGCACAAAGCAGATTTTAAGACTTGGAATTATATTTTATGGATTTAGAATAACTATAGATGATATTATTTATGTTGGTGCAAAAGGTGTTATTTTGGCTGCTTGTGTGGTTTTTTTGACATTTTTTATCGGATATTTTATAGGCAGAGCTTTGGGAATAGAAAAAAAATTATCAGCATTGATAGCATCTGGAAGTTCTATTTGCGGTGCTGCTGCGGTTTTAGCGACAAATAGTGTTATAAAAGGTAAAAGCGAGCATGTTGGAGTTGCGATTTGCACAGTTGTTGTTTTTGGAACTATTGGAATGTTTGCTTATCCTATTTTATTTAAAATGGGTGTATTTGATTTAGATGCTTCACATATGGGAGTTTTGATGGGTGGAACTTTGCATGAGGTAGCTCATGCTGTCGCAGCTGGAGCTGCTGTTGGAGGTGAAGGTGCAAATAATTCTGTTATCATAAAAATGCTTAGAGTTTTAATGCTTGTGCCATTTTTGATAATGATAGGATTTTTATCATTTGGCGATGAAAAAGAAAAGAGAAATTTAAAATCTTCTGTGCCGTATTTTGCATTATGGTTTTTAGTTGCTGTTGGTGTCGGCTCAATTAGTTTTTTCCCTAAATTTACACTGCCTTACATAGAGCTTTTTGATACATTTTTATTAAGTGTTGCTATGTGTGCGCTTGGCTTTACAATGAGAAAAGATGTGTTAAAAAATGCTGGATTTAAGCCGTTTTTACAAGCGATAATAATAGCTATTTGGCTTTTGGCTTTTGGATATTTATCTGTAAAATATTTTATATAAAATTAATGTTAAATAAAAATATTATTATTTTAATTAATTATAGGTTTATGCAATTTAATTATAATTTTGTTGCTAAATCAAACACAAGGATATAAAAATGAAAAAATTAGTTATCGCTACTATGTTAGCATGTTTTACCGCTGGATCAGTTTTTGGGGCTGATGGTGCTACTATTTTTAAAAAATGCGCAGTTTGCCATGGTACTAAAGCTGAAAAAAGCTATCTAAACAAAGTTCCTGTTTTAACAACAATTGAGCCAGAAAAAAGACTTGAAAATATGAAAGGTTATAAAGCTGGCACAATAGGTGATGGTAAAGGACTATTTGGCATGGGTCTTGTTATGAAAGGTCAAATGGCTACTTTATCTGAAGAGGATATGAAAGCGGTAAATGATTATATTTCAACATTGAAATAATCTAATCTATCGGGAAGCTCTTGCTTCCTGATTTTTTTACTTATGTTTTTAATATTTATAATATCAATTTAATTAATCATAAATTTACTAAATTTAATTATAATTTTAAAACTAAATCAAATAAAGGATATAAAATGAAAAAGTTAGTTATAGCTAGTATGTTAGCATGTTTTACCGCCGGCTCAATTTTTGCAGCTGATGGTGCTACTATTTATAAAAAATGTATAGCATGTCATGGTGCTAAAGCTGAAAAAAGCTATCTAAATAAAGTTCCAGTACTTACACAAGTTGATCCTGCAACAAGACTTGAAGATATGAAAGCTTATAAAGCCGGAACAGTAAATGGCGGTAAAGGTAAATTTAATATGGGTGCTGTTATGAAACTTCAAATGTCTTCACTATCTGAAGAAGATATGAAAGCAGTAAATGATTATATTTCAACATTGAAATAATTTAATCCATCGGGAAGCTCTTGCTTTCCGACTTTTTTTTCAAAGCTTCTTTTTTCTTTATTTCCATATTATACGCATCGTTTAGTGCGTCTTCTCCATCATTTTGAGTTGCTCTTAAAAATTTATCATGATCGTCAAATTGTCTATTTTTTAAAGCCCAAAGCAAAGCCCCTAAGGCTATAAGACCAAGCAATATTGACACACTTAGCATTAAAGCTATTATTTCTACACTCATTTTATCTCCTTTATACTTTTTATGCGAAGTGCATTTAACACAACTATTATAGAGCTAAAAGACATCGATAGTGCTGCAAATAGCGGTATTATATATCCACACATTGCAAGGGGAATGGTAAGAGAGTTGTATATTAGTGAGAAGATAAGATTTTGCTTGATTATTTTATATGTGCGTTTGGCTATTAAAAAAGCATTTTTTAAATTTAGTATTTCATTTCCAAGTAAAACTATATCGCTTTTTTCCAAGCTTATATCAGCCCCATTTCCAACACATATAGAAACTCTTGCATAACTTAGTGCCAATGCGTCGTTTATGCCGTCTCCTACCATCGCAACGCTGTGACCTTTTTTATTTAAATTTTCTATAAATTGTGCTTTTTGTATAGGTAAAAGTTCGCTTTTATACTCTTGTATTTTTAAATTTCGTGCTACTTCTTTTACCACATTTTCATTATCCCCACTTAGCATTATCGTTTTTAGACCATTTTCTTTTAATGATTTTATAAGTTCATATGCATTATCTTTGATTTCATCTTTTAGTTCAAATTTAGCTACTATTTTATTATTTAAAACAAAAAAGTAGTTACTAAAATTACTTTTTTGACAATCAAAGCCAAGTTCTTTCATAAGATTGTAGCTTCCACCATAAATTATTTTATTTTCAAATTTAGCACTCATTCCTTTTGCTGTTATATCTTTTATCTCACTAAGTTTTAATATGTGTAAATTTTCATAACTATTTTTTATATACTCTTTTATGGTAATGCTTATTGGGTGGTTTGAGGCTAAAACAAGTGAATAAAGTAAGTTTATGTCAAACTCTTCATAAATTTCAGCTTTGCTAACGCTAAGTTTTGCTTTTGTAAGTGTTCCTGTTTTATCAAAAATAACCGTATCGCATTTTGATAAATCTTCTATAAATTTAGCTTCTTTAAAAAGAATACCCTTTTTTAAAGCCACATTTAATCCAACTATCGATGAAATCGGTGTAGCAAGCGCTATCGCACAAGGACAAGCTATGATAATAACAGATATAAAAATAAGCATAGATATGGAAAAATTTCCAGTTTTTGCATACCAAAAAATAAAACTTATAGCCCCTAAAATCAAAATTGCAAGAGAAAATTTAGATGATATGGCATTTGCGATATTTTGAATTATTGGTTTTTTAGAAGTAGCGTTTTGAAGTAAATTTATGATTTTTGATAAAGTAGAGTTTTTAAATTCATTTTTAGCTTCGTAAGTTAAACTGCCATTTAAACATATCGCTCCACTTGTTATTTCATCGTCTTTTGTTTTATACACAGGAATACTTTCTCCGCTTAAACTTGAATAATCAAAACTTCCTTCACCGCTTAATACAACGCCATCGATTAAAACCTTTTGTCCGCTATTTAGTATGATAATTTCGCCTTTTTTTATCTCGTTTATGTTTTTTTCCACACTTTTTCCATCTTGCAACACAAAGATGCCCGAGACCATAAAAGAACTTAGAGAATCAAGAGTATCTGTGGCTCTTTTTTGACTTAAAATTTCTAAATATTTTCCTATAAAAACAAATGTGATTATCATTGCAACAGAGTCAAAATATGTCTCGCCGACTCTTGAAAACATAGCATATATAGAATAAACATAAGCTATACTTGCCCCACTTGCTACAAGCAGATCCATATTTGGCATTTTGGTTTTTAAAGCCATTATGGCACCTTTGAAAAACACGCTTCCAGTATAAAACAGCACAAGCGTAGCAAGTGTAAATTCCCCAAATGCTAATACGCTTTTTATATCTTTATCTATGCCGCTAAAATATCCGGCATAATTTGCTATAGCAATCCACATAATATTCATAATGCCAAAAATTCCAACTAGAAGTTTTGCATAAAATTCTCTTCTTAGTGAGTTTGCCCTTATTTCCGCACGAGTTGCATCATATGGCGTTGGATTGTAGCCGATTAGTTTAATTTTTTCAAATATCTCTTTTAGCGAAATTTCATTACTATCCCAGACGATTTTAGCTTTGTTTGTAGTAGCGTTTATGTCAGCTTCTATAACCCCTTTTGTATTAAAAAGTATTTTTTCATTTAGCCAAATACAAGCAAGGCAGTGAATTCCTTCTATTATTATGTAAATTTCATCAAAGCCATCATCTGTTTTTGTAACATAGTTTTTATATATATAATCTATACTATCAGCAATTGTTGTGCTCTGTGTTACAGGTTGAAGCGTATTTTTACCAAGTCTATCGTAAAACTCACCAAAACCAGACTCATTTAAGATATGATAAACATTTTTACAACCATTGCAGCAAAATTTAAGTCCATTTTCATCGCTTATCATAGAATTTGTATCAAATTTAAGTTTGCAGTGTTCGCATTTTTGTTGACTCATAAAATTTTCTTTAAAATGTTAATTTTTTATTATTATAGTAAATTTGGTTTTTAAATTTGATTAAAAAGATAGATTGGCGAGTTATATGAATAACTCGCAAAAAGTTTGTATTTTTAAGCTCGCACCGCCAACTAAAACACCGCCGCAGTTTTTTACATCTAAAATACTCTTTATATTTTCTTTTTTTACGCTTCCACCATAAAGCAAAGGAGCTTTTGTGTTTGTAGATATAAAATCAAGTATATTTTTTATATCGCTTATACTTGGTATTTTACCGCTTCCTATCGCCCAAACTGGCTCATAAGCTATTATTAAATTTGAATAGTTTAAATCAATGCTACTTAGTTGTTTTTCTAAAAATTTTTCGGTTTTTTTATCTTCGTAAATTTCTAAACTTTCGCCTATACAATAAATTATTTTAAATTTATTTTTCATAGCAAAATTAAATTTATCTTTTAATAAACTTTCATCTTCTTTTAGTATTGTGCGTCTTTCTGAATGTCCTATCAAAACCGTATTTATGCCAAATTCATCAAGCTGTTCTTTGCCTATTTCTCCTGTATAAGCACCATTTTCGCAAGGATAAAAATTTTGTGCGCCTTGTGTGAAATGTAAATTTTCATTTTTTAAAAATGATGATGAGGTTGGAAAAACCATTATTTCATCATCTATTTTCGAATTTATTATGATATCATTTAGCTCATTGGCATAGTTATAAAAACTTTCTCTTGTATGATTACATTTGAAATTTGCGGCATATATCAATCTTCATCCTTTTTTCTAAGCGGTTTTACTCCAGGAAGTTCTTTACCTTCTATCAACTCCAAACTCGCTCCACCGCCAGTTGAGATAAATGTTATTTCGTCTGCATTTCCAGAACGCTCTACAACATCAGCTGTATCTCCGCCACCAACGACGGTTGTAGCGTGGCTTTCTGCTATTGCGTGACTTATCCTTAAACTTCCTTTAGCAAATTTATCTATCTCAAATACGCCCATTGGTCCATTCCACCATATAGTTTGGGCATCTTCTAGTGCTTCTCTAAAAAGTACAACACTTGCTGGTCCTATATCAAGCCCCATCCAACCAGATGGAATTTCTTGTGTTGTAACATATTTCATAACTGTATCTTGAGAACAAATTGGTGCTGCTATGGTGTCGATTGGAAGATAAATTTTTACGCCAAGTTCTTTGCCTTTTCTTAATATTTTTAGCGATTCTTCTATCAAATCTTCTTCTAAGAGAGAATTTCCTATATTATAACCTATTGCTTTTAGAAAAGTAAAAGCCATTCCACCGCCTATTATTAGCTTATCGATGCGAGGAAGTAGGTTTGTAAGTGCTTGTAGTTTTCCGCTAACTTTACTTCCGCCAACTACAGCAACAAAAGGACGAGCTGGTTTTTTGATGAGATTTTGTGCAAAAGTTATCTCTTTTATCAGCAAAAATCCTGCAGCCTTGTGCTCATCATCATAAAATTTAGTTATAGCCTCAACGCTACAATGGGCTCTATGACAAACTCCAAATGCATCATTTATAAAAAATTCTCCAAATTTAGAAAGCTCTTTTGCTAAATTTTCATCATTTTTTGTTTCGCCTTTTTCAAAGCGTAAATTTTCAAGAAGAAGAATTTCGCCATCTTTTAAATTTTCAAATTTTTCTTTTGCATCATTTCCTATTATGTCTTTTGCAAAAACGATATCTTTTTTCATAAGAGTTGATAGTCTTTTTGCAACAGGTTCTAGTGAGAATTTTTCTTCATATCCATTTTTGGGTCGCCCTAAATGACTTGCTAAAACTATTTTACAACCTTCATCTAAGCAGTATTTTATAGTTGGCAGAGCTGAGCGAATTCGTCTATCATCTGTGATATTGAAAAACTCATCCATTGGGGTGTTAAAATCACATCTTATAAAAACGCTGCTACCTTTTTTTAATTTTAAATCTTTTATAGAAAGCAAATCTTCCATTATTTATTTCCTTTTTTTGTAGCATAAATTGCCAAATCTATAAGTCTTTGTGAGTATCCCCATTCATTATCATACCAAGCCATCACTTTTAGCATATCTCCATCTATAATTTGTGTTAAATCTTTTGCAAGTATGCTTGAATACGGACAAGTTGTAAAATCGCTTGAAACTCTGTTATCTTTATCAATTAACAAAATTCCTTTCATAGGTCCTTTTGCATACTCTTCAAAAGCTGCATTTACGTCATCTGCTGTAACTTTTTTAGAAAGCAATACGCTTAAATCAACCATAGAAACATTTGGAACTGGCACTCTTAGTGCAAGACCATGCATTTTTCCTTTTAAATTTGGTAAAACTAAGGAGATTGCTTTTGCAGCACCTGTTGTAGTTGGGATGATATTTGTTGCAGCGGCTCTGCTTTTTCTATAATCTTTCCCCTTTACATCTAGTAAATTTTGACTTGCTGTATAAGCGTGAGCTGTCGTCATCAAGCCTTTTACTATTCCAAATTTCTCATCTATAACTTTTGCAATCGGCGCTAAGCAGTTTGTTGTGCAACTTGCATTTGAAATGATTTTTTCATCGGCATATTTTTCCTCATTTACTCCCATTACAAAAGTTGGAGTATCATCTTTTGCAGGTGCTGACATAACAACTAAATTTATCCCATTATCTATATAAACTTGACATTTTTCTTGTGTTAAAAAAGCCCCAGTGCATTCTAAAACCGCATCTACTCCATAGCTTTTAAAATCCAGTTCTTTTGGATCGCGCGTTGAATAAACTTGGATTTTTTTGCCATCAACTGATATTGTGTGATCATCTATAACTTCTACTGATTTATTAAATTCTCTATGGACTGTGTCGTATTGAAGTAAATATCTTGTAATATCTCTAGAAGCGGCTGTATCGTTTATGGCTACAAGTTCGACATCGTCTCTACTTAAAGCTATCCTTGCAGCACATCTGCCAATCCTTCCAAAACCATTTATAGCAATTTTTACTGACATTTTGTTCCTTTTTGGTTATAATAGCGTAAATTTTACAAAAAATAAGGTTAAAAAAGGTTAAATGAATATAGCTTTTTTTGGTGGTAGTTTTGATCCGCCGCATTTTGGACACGACAGCATTGTAAAAATGGCTTTGCAAACGCTTGATATTGATAAGTTTATAATAATGCCAACTTTTATAAGTGCTTTTAAAAATGAGTTTAACGCCCCTCCTAAACTTAGATATGAGTGGGCTAAGAAGCTTTGGGGAAATTTACCAAAAGTTATAATAAGTGATTTTGAGATAAATCAAAATAGACCAGTTCCAACTATACAAAGCGTAAAATATATGTATAAAATTTACGATATAAATACTTTTTATCTCATAATTGGAGCTGATCATTTATCAACTCTAGAAAAATGGCATCATTTTGATGAGTTATGCAAAATGGTAACATTTATAATAGCCTCAAGAGATCACATCGATATACCTAATGAGTTGAAAAAATTTGATATAAATGTTAATATTTCATCTTCACAAATTAGAACAAATCTTGAAGATGATAAAATACCTGAAATTATCAAAGATGAAGTTATTAAATTTTACCAAGGAAAGAGATGAATCAAAGAATAGAAAATATAATCAAAATTTTAGACGAAAAAAAGGCTGAAGAAATTCAGTTTTTTGATATGAGCAAAGATGAGTATTTTGTAGATTATGTAATCATAGCTACAACACTAGGTGCTAAACATTCTTTGGCTCTCATTGATGAGTTAAAAAATAAGTTAAAGCCGCTTAAAGAAGAGTTTTTAAATGTTGAAATTTCAGATGAATGGAGTGTTATAGATCTAGGAGATATGGTAATTCACCTTTTTGATCCAGCTTATAGGGCAAAATACAATATAGAAGAGCTTTTAGAACAGATTAAAGAAATGAAAGAAAAGATTGTTTAAGACTTTCTATAAAGCAATTTTATAAATCCTAAAATCAAAAATACAGTCGCAATTAAAGCATAGCTTTTATCAAAAATAATTAAGAAAAATGCCGTAATTATAAAAATAAATCCTATTAAAATGGAATTTATTGTTTCATTTATAGCTTTTTTAAAATAGCTTAGTTGCTGTTTTGATATGTTTATTTCAAGTTCCCCATAGTTTAGCTTTTGTAGGCTATTTTTTGCGTTGTTTATAGTTTGTGGAATGTCTTCTATCTCATCCATTGCAAACTCAACAAATGTATACTTTTTGTTATAAGCTCTTGGTATATTTTTAACTAAAATTGGCAAAATATCCTTAATACCATTAAAATTTTCTATATAACTTGTTCCAAGACCTTCTATGATAGCACTTACTCTTAAAATATAAATTGCTTCCATTGGAAATTTAAATGGAAATTTCCTAGTGCTTTGCATTACTTCATTTGCCAAATCTTGCATATTTGAACTACTTAAAGCGTTATTGGAAAAGATTTCAAAAATTCTTTCAACAAATTCAGCCAATAAAATATCTGGCGTTTCGTAAGCACTTATCCCAAGTTTTTTTGAAGCTGCTATGTATTTGATATAATCCCCTTCATTTGCTGCTTTTAGCAAAGATATGATGGCAAGTCTTGTATCATTTGGAACCATTTTTACCATACCGTAATCAAGCAATATTATCTCGGAATTTTTATTTATAAGCACATTTCCAGGGTGGGGATCAGCATGAAAATATCCATTTATAAGCATTTGCTCGACATAAAACATAACTAAATCGTTTATAACCTTATTTATATTTATGTTGTGTTTTTTTATATTTTGTATATCATCAAACCTAAAACCTTCTTCGTAACTCATTGTTAGCATATCGTCGTTGCAATATTCTTTATATGCTTTTGGAAATTTAATATTACAATTTTTATAAATTTGTGAAAATTTTTCTAAATTTTTAAGTTCTTCGCTCATACTAATTTCTCTTAATATAGTCGATGAAAATTCAGATATTACCGCTTCTATAGAATGTTTTGTGTAATGAGAAAAGAGTGGAGAAAATATATGGCTTAAAAAATAAATAATCTTAATATCGCAAACTACCATCTTTTTTATGTTATATCTTCTTATTTTTACTGCAACTTTTGTGCCATCTTTAAGATAAGCTTCGTGAACTTGTCCTATGGAGGCTGATGCTATAGGGGTTTTGTTAAATTTAGTAAAAATATCATCTTTATATATTTTTTTAAAATCACTCTCGCTCATTGGAGGAAGCGAATCGTGAATCTTTTTTAACTCTTCTAAATATTTTGGAGAGAAAAAATCACTTCTAGTTGCTAGAACTTGGGCTAGTTTTATAAAACTTGCACCAAGCGAATTTATGTGTGTTGAAATTTGATTTGCTTTTAAGGGTTTAACTAGGAAAAAAGACTTTTTCTTTCTAATTAAAAGAAAAAATGTGAGTAATAAGCGAAAAATTTTCCAAATTCTTAATGGATTATAAAATTTTATCATCTATCTTTTTTTCTAATTTTTCAATGTCATCTTTTGTTGCTAAATTTAAATCTTTTATAATGTCTTTTAAAATATCTTTTAAAATTTGCATATGTCTTTCGTGCTCATCTTCTCCTTTTTCGTATAGACTTTTTAGAAAAGCTTTGCTGTCTTCTTTGCTTAATTTACCTTTTTGTTCCAAAGCATCTAGTTCTTTTTGAATTTTATCTTTTGTTGCTAAAAAGCCGCCAAGCCCTATGTAAAGTATATCTTTTAGCATAATTTGCTCCTAAATTTTAATTTATAATACCGATTATATCATAAAAGCAATAACTAAATTTTTAAAATATAAATACTATGAATTTTAAAAAAATGGCGTTGATATTTGGTTGCAAAAGATGGTAAAAACTTGTTTTTTGTTTTGATAAAATTATAAATTAATAAAAATTTAGTGGATTATTTGCGTTAATCATTTTATCAAAATATTTTAGGTAAAATTTAAGACTAATAATTTTTAAGGATAACAAGTGGCAGATTTTTACAACCCAAAAGATATTGAAGATAAATTTTATAAAATTTGTGAAGAACGCGGATATTTTGAGATAGATGGAAACAAAAGTATTCAAGAAGATGATAAGACATTTTGCATAATGATGCCACCACCAAATGTTACAGGAGTGCTTCATATCGGACACGCATTAACTTTTACGCTTCAAGATATAATAACTCGTTATAAAAGAATGGATGGCTATAAAACGCTCTATCAACCAGGAATGGATCACGCAGGAATCGCAACTCAAAATGTAGTTGAAAAGCGTCTTCTTGCAAAAGGCATTACAAAAGAAGAGCTTGGGCGTGAAAAATTCCTTGATGAAGTGTGGAAATGGAAAGAACAAAGCGGCGGAACTATCTTAAAGCAAATGAGAAAATTAGGTATCACACCAGCTTGGTCAAGACTTCGTTTTACAATGGATGATGGCTTAAAAAGTGCTGTAAAAAAAGCTTTTGTAAATTTATACAACGCTGGACTGATAGTTCGTGGAAATTATATGGTAAATTGGTGCACGCATGATGGTGCATTAAGTGATGTGGAAGTTGAGCATAAAGAAAATGCTGGAAAGCTTTATTATTTAAGATATTATTTAGCAGATGAGAATTTAACAAATTCAGCCAAAGAGAAACAAATTAATAAGGCAAAGTATCGTGCACTAAATTTGGAAAATTCGAGCGAAGAACAAACGAGATGTACTAATGGTGCTTCGCAGTGCAGTTCAAGTGAGAATTTTTCAAAGATGGCGTGCGAGACGAGCCGTTATGTTATAGTTGCTACAACTAGACCTGAAACATTCTTTGGCGACACCGCCATCATGGTAAATCCAAACGATGAGCGTTACAAGCATTTGATAGGCAAAAAGGTGATTTTACCTATCATTAACCGCGAAGTTGAGATAATAGCTGATGATTATGTAGATATGAGCTTTGGAACAGGCGTTGTAAAGGTAACTCCAGCTCATGATCAAAACGACTATGAAGTAGGAAATCGCCACGGCTTAGAATTTATTACTATATTTGATGAAAAAGGAATTTTAAACGATGAATGTGGCGAATTTAAGGGCTTAGAGCGACTTGAAGCAAGAGATAAGGTTGTTGAAAAACTTAGCAGTTTAGGAAATATTGAAAAAATAGAAGATTATACAAATCAAGTTGGGTATTGTTACCGCTGTAAAAATGTCGTTGAGCCTTACATTTCAAAGCAGTGGTTTGTTAAAAGCGATATCGCAAAAGAGGCTATAAAGGCTGTAAATGATGGCAAGGCAGAGTTTTTCCCAAGTCATTGGATAAATAGCTTTAATGCGTGGATGAGAGAGCTAAAAGACTGGTGCATTTCAAGGCAGCTTTGGTGGGGTCATCAAATCCCTGTATTTTACTGCGATGAATGTGGTTATGAGTGGGCTAGCGAAGAAGATATGCCAAAATGTTGTCCAAAATGTGGCAAAAACCACTTTCATCAAGACCCTGATGTGCTTGATACTTGGTTTAGCAGCGGGATTTGGCCGTTTTCAACTCTTGGCTGGGGAAATGGCGAAGCGTATAAAGATGAGAAGTGGTTTGAAAATGATTTAAATGAGTTTTATCCAAACACTATGCTTATAACTGGCTTTGATATACTCTTTTTCTGGGTTGCAAGGATGATGTTTCAAAGCCAAAACGCTTTGGAAAAATTACCATTTAAAGATATCTATTTACACGCTTTAGTTAAAACTGCTGATGGCTCAAAAATGAGTAAAAGTAGCGGAAATGTTATAGATCCGCTTGTTAAAATAGATGAGTATAGTGCTGATATTTTACGCTTTACGCTCGCACTTCTTTGCGTTCAAGGGCGTGATATCAGGCTTAGCGAAGAAAAAATGGTACTAGTTAGAAATTTTACAAACAAACTTTATAACGCTCATAAATATTTACTAATGAATGCTCCTAAATTCCCTGATTTAAATGAGTGTGAGATAAAAACTAAACTTGGTTTGTATTTGCATAGCAGATTTAAAGTTTGTGTAAATGAAGTTCGCACAAATTTAGATACTTATAGATTTAACGATGCTGCAAATACCTTGTATAAATTTTTATGGGATGAGTTTTGCGACTGGGGCATTGAGTTAAGTAAGGCTGAAAAAGAAAGCGTTGTAGAACTTGGAGCGATTTTTAAAGAAGCTATGAAGCTACTTAGCCCATTTATGCCGTTTTTAAGTGAGTATTTATACCACGAACTAAGTGGTTCAAATTTAGAAAATTCTAAGTCTATAATGCTCTCAAACTATCCTAAAATTTCAAAAAATGATGAAGAGATAGAAAAACTTTTTAGTATTTTAATAGAAGCTGTTATTTCAATTCGCCGTGCAAAAGCTGTGATTGATTTAGGAAATTCAAAGATTCCACTTGCTTATGTAAAGTTAAATAGCGATATTGATTTAAATGACGCTATAAAATTTATAAAACTTTTATCAAAATGTGAAGATGTTAAATTTACAGATTCTAAGATAGAAAATTCTATTACTGATGTAAGCGGGAATTTAAGCACATTTGTGCCGCTAAGTGGAGTTGATACAAGCGAGTTTATAAAACGCCTTAACGCTCAAAAAACCAAACTTGAAAAAGAGATTGCAAAGCTAGAAAATATGCTTGGAAACGAAAAATTTATAGCAAACGCTCCAGCTTCAGTTATAGAAACAAATAAAGCAGGTTTGCAAAACGCTAAAACTCAGCTTGAAAAAGTTTTAAGTGAGCTTTCAAATTTTGCTTAATTATTTATAGTTACCAAAAGTTACACAATTTAATATAATTCTAGATGGTTTTTAGTGTCAAATAAGTCTAAAAAGCTATCTAGAATTTATAAAACTAATGCAATTTATATCCTAAAATCGCATAATTTGTATAAAGTATCTTATAACAATTTCAATTAAATTTAATATGATTTTTATTATCAATTAATTATTTACTTGTTTATTTATGCAATCTATAATAAAAATACAAAATAAAATTTAAAGGAGAAAATATGTCTAAGTTACAAGAAAATTATGGTTTGTTTATAGATGGAGAGTTTGTAAAAGCTGAAAATTCAGCTACAATCGACACTTACAATCCTGCAAACGGTAAAAAAATAGCAAGCATTGCAGATGCAAGTAAAGATGATGTAGATAAAGCTTACAAGGCAGCTAGAAAAGCATTTGATAAATTTAGACATAGCACAGTAACTGAGCGAAGCAAAATACTAAATAAAATAGCTGAAATTATAGATGAGAATGCTAAATTTTTAGCAGAAGTTGAAAGTATGGAAAATGGAAAACCTATACGAGAAACGCTAAATGTTGATATACCTTATGCTGCGGAGCATTTTAGGTATTTTGCTGGTGTTATACAAGGCGAAGAGGGAAGTTCAAATGTTTTGGATGAAAAACAGCTTTCTATAGTTTTAAGAGAGCCAATTGGCGTGGTCGGTCAGATAGTTCCGTGGAATTTTCCATTTTTAATGGCTGCTTGGAAGTTGGCTCCTGTTATAGCCGCTGGAGATACAAGCGTGTTTAAACCATCATCTGAGACAAGTTTGAGTGTTTTAGAGTTAATGAGGCTTATAAAAGATGTTTTGCCAAAAGGTGTTGTAAATGTTGTTACTGGAAAAGGCTCAAAAGCAGGAGAGTATCTAAAAAATCATCCAGGTTTAGATAAACTTGCATTTACTGGTTCAACCGAGATAGGTAGAGATATAGCTTTAGCGGCTGCAGAAAAACTTATACCAGCTACACTTGAACTTGGCGGCAAAAGTGCAAATATCATATATGCTGATGCAAGCTGGGAAAAAGCACTTGATGGTGTGCAGATGGGAATTTTGTTTAATCAAGGTCAGGTTTGTTGTGCGGGAAGTAGAATTTTTGTAGAAGAAGCAATTTATGATAAATTTGTAGATGCTTTGGTTGAAAAATTTAAAGCTATAAAAGTTGGAGATCCACTAGATCCAAATACTCAAATGGGCTCACAGATAAATGAAAATCAAGCTAAAAAAATTTTAGATTATGTTGAGATTGGTAAAAAAGAAGGTGCAACTGTAGCAGTTGGCGGAAAAAACGCAAATTGCGGCAAAAGCTTTGTGGAGCCAACTTTACTAACAAATGTAACAAATGATATGAGAGTTGCAAGAGAGGAGATTTTTGGTCCTGTTGGCGTTGTGATTAAATTTAAAAACTATGATGAGCTTATAAAAATGGTAAATGATAGTGAGTATGGTTTAGGTGGCGGTGTGTTTACAAACGATATCACAAAAGCACTAAATACCGCAAGAGCTATGGAAACTGGTCGTGTTTGGGTAAATTGTTACAATCAAATTCCAGCTGGTTCTCCATTTGGCGGATATAAAAACTCAGGCATTGGAAGAGAAACTCATAAAGTCATTTTAGAGCACTATACTCAAATGAAAAATATTATGATAGATTTAACAGGAAAAATAAGCGGATTTTATTAAGATTATCGCCACTTTTTGTGGCGATATGTTATTTTACGCCAACGATTATATTTGTAGCTTTTATCATAGCTGTAACGCTGTCGCCTTGTTTTAAATTTAAGCTTTGAGTGGATTCTTTTGTTATGACTGATGAAATTTCTAAGCCATCTGAATTTATTGTGATTTTAGACATTACATCGCCTAGTTCGATATCTTTTACTTTTCCAGTTATTTGATTTGTTGCACTAAATTTCAAAGAGTTATCTTTTGAAATGATTACATTTATTGCCTTAAATATAAAATAAGCCTCTTTTCCAACTTTTAAGTCTAGATTTTTTTCAGATTCAACCGTAACTGTTGCCTTGAAAACTTTACCGCAAGATGATTTTGCACTTATGAGAGAATTAACACTTCCTGTTTTTATCTCGGTAATTTGTGTTTTGATTTGATTTCTTGCACCTATTTTCATTTTTACTCCTTATTTAAATTTAAGTTTATTATATCATTTATATTATTTTAAAACAAACTTAGCTAACATAAAATTATCAAATAAAAAGGTATCGTTTGAGACAAAAATTAAAAAATATTTATGATAAAATATATAAAACCGCAAATCTTGTATATGACGAAGATTTGATGCATTTTTCGGCAAGTCTTAGCTTTCATACGCTTCTTTCTATCATACCTGTTTTGCTTATCTCTTTTAGTATTTTTACACAACTTCCAAGTTTTGATGAGTATTATATAAAGATAAAAAATTTTGTTTTTTCTTCGCTTTTACCAACTCATCAAGATACGGTTTCAACCTATGTAGAGCAGTTTTTAAAAAACTCTTCAAGTCTTGGTTTTATTGGATTTGGTGCGATAATTTTTACATCTATTATGTTTTTTAGTGATTATGAGTATATTATAAATAAAATAACAGGTGCAAAAAGTAGAGGATTTTGGAGAAATGTTAGTTCGTATTGGACGCTTATAACCTTAGCTCCACTTGGACTTGGGGCTTCTTTTTTTCTATCAAATAAAATACAAAGTATTTTAGACTCAAACTATCTAACTGATTGGATAAACATACTTGCTATACTTCCATATATAATCATTTGGGCGATATTTTGCGTTACTTATACTATATCAATAAACAAAAAAATAGATATAAAAAACATAATCATAGCTTCATTTTTAGCCAGTCTTGCTTGGGATATATCTAAGATAGGTTTTGTTGCATATGCGGTTTATAATAAAACTTATCTTAGCATATATGGGTCATTTTCTGTGCTTTTGTTTTTCTTTGTGTGGATATATCTTTCGTGGATAATATTTTTATATGGCGTTAGAATTTGCAAGATTTTAGATGATTTAGATAAGAGTAAAAAATGGCAAAATTCCGAACAAAACGACAAAAACAGCGACGAATTTGTATCTAATGGCGATTAATGAGAGTAAATTTAGGGCATAAAATTGCCAAGATTGTATTTTTACCATAGTGTATTCAAGCCTGATAGAAGAAAAATTTATTAAAACAAAATCTAAAAAATCCCCATAACCACATAAATGAGCAAATACACTTAATGGATAAAAAACTCCAAAAATTGCAGTTAGCGGCACTACGAAGAGTTGCTGAAAGCTTAGTAGTGGAAAAAAGTATAATACCGGTATAACCATAGCTAAAAATGTCCATATGTTTAGAAATATCAAATTTATCCAAAGTGGAAATTTATGATAAAAGTGATTTATGTAAAGATATATGTAAAAAACTCCAAGCATAGAAAAATAAAAGCCGATTGAAAAAATTAACGATGGAAATATGCAAATAGCTATCATAGCTGTTAGAAATAGTGTTTGAAAATTAAAGATTTTTAAATTTCTACTTATAAAATAAAAGCCTATTAACCCCATTAAAACAGATCTAAAAAATGACGGCACAAAATTAATTAAATAAAGATAAAAACAAAGCAGTGTAAAAACTGCTATGCTTATGTCAAATTTGGAATTTCTATATGGAAAATGCCTATTTTGAAAAAATTTATAAATTGGTAAAAATATTATAAATGAAAAAGAAAATATTATGCCAGCGTGGTATCCACTTATGGCAACAAGATGCGAAATTCCCCAAAAATACACATCTTCTCTTAATTCTTTGCTAATAGGTGTTGCTAAAAATAGTGCTGAGTAAAATTCACCCATTTTTTCATTACTATGTTGTGATTTAATTAAATTTGAGAGTTTTGTTGAGATATTATTTGATACGCTAGTGATTTTTCTTGCAAAACTTGGTGCGTAAAACGTGCCTTTTAAATAGTCTTTAAATTTGATATTTTTTGTATAAAATCCAAAATGTAGCATATCATTTGATTTTATAGTGCTGTTTTTATTTATAGTTGTGTAAATTTTGCCATAATCTGTTTTAATCTTTAAAACTCTATAAGTTCTATTTTTGTTATTTGTTTTTAAGTATGAGGCTAAAATTTGACCATTTGTAAAAATTTTATCTTTGGATTTTAAATTTATAAACTCAGTATAACTAAAAGTAACATTTGCTATAAAAATAAATATGCAAACAAATGAAAAAATGGCTATTTCTCTTCTTTTTTGAAAAAGAGAAATAGTACTCAAAACTACTCTTCAAAAGTTGAAATTTCGCTAGGTCCCATGTAGTTTTTATCGACAAATCTTGAGTATTCTTTGTGAAATATCACATTTACTCTACCTGTTGGACCATTTCTGTTTTTGCCTACGATTATTTCAGCATCTTCTTCTAATTTGTTTGGTATGAAATTTCTTTGATATTCTTTACCTTCAAGCTTGGCTTTTTTCTCTCTTTCTTTTTCTTCTTTTTCAAGATAAATTTCTTCTCTATAAACAAATAAGATTAAGTCAGCATCTTGCTCTATAGCACCACTTTCTCTTAAATCGCTAAGCATTGGCGTTTTATCATTTCTTGCTTCTAAGCTTCTGTTTAGTTGTGAAAGTGCGATTATTGGCATATCAAGTTCTCTTGCTAGTAGTTTTAATCCTCTTGAAATTTCAGCAACCTGTAAATGTCTTTCGTTAAATGAGCTAGAACTTGTCATAAGTCCTATGTAGTCTATAACGCATAAAGAAATTTCGCCATGGGCTGCTTTTAGTTTGCGAAGTTGAGAGCGAACTTGATGGATATTTACATATCCGCCATCGTGAATAAAGATTTTCTTTTCGCTAAGAGCTTGTGATGCATCGCTAATCCTACTCCACTGATCATCGTTTAGTTTTGCACTTAAAAGATCTTGCAATGGTATAGAGGTTTTTGAACTCATCATTCTAAGCATTACCTGCATTGCATCCATTTCAAGTGAAAACATAACGACCCCACCACCATTATATGCAACATTTAACATTAAATTTAAAACAAGAGTTGTTTTACCCATACCAGGACGACCTGCTATTATGATAAGTTCGCCCTTTTTAAAGCCTTTTGTCATCTCGTTTAATTCTCTAAAACCTGTATCTATGCCAACTATATCTCTATCATCTTTGTCTTTTTGCTCTCTTAAATAACTTGCAACTTCTGAGACTATTTCAGGACTTTCTTTTATCCTGGCGTCTTTATTTTCATCAACTAACTCATATAAATCTTTACTAATATTATCAACCATATCAAGAGAATTTATATCTTCGCTAACTTTTTGTGGTATTTTGTGTGCAAGTTTTACTAATGAGCGTTTTATTGATTTATCTTTTAGCTCTTTTGCATATGGTTTTATATCAATTATGCTATTTGTTGCTAAAATTTCTACTAAAGTTTGTTCATCATAGTCATTTCCTAGTTTTTTCTTAAGAAAAGAAGTATCTATCGGTAAGTTTTCATTCATACAAATTATCATAGATTTAAACACATCGCTATGACTTTTTAGATAAAAATCCCCTGGTTTTATAATGTCATAAACCTCTGAAAACATATCGTTATTATATATTATACTTTTTAAAATAGCTCTTTCCATACTTATGTCAAAGAGATTTGAGTTTATTATTTCATTTGCCATTTCTTATCTTTATCTCATCGTTTAATTCATCTAAAAATTTATCAAGAATTTTATCTTGTGGCATTTTTGCTACTATTTCACCATGTCTTATCACAAGTCCGCCATCTTTTCCAAAAGCTATCGCTACATCGGCTCCTTTTGCTTCACCAAGTGCATTTACAACACATCCCATCACTGAGACATTTAAAGGTTCTTTTATGTGTGCTGTTTTTTCTTCTACCATTTTTACAACACTTACTAAATCGCTTTGCAAACGCCCACAAGTTGGACAAGAGATTATATTTATACCGCTTTGTTGCCTGCCACTATCTTGAAGTATAGCTTTTGCTACTTTTATCTCCTCTTCAAGTTCGCCAGTTATAGAAACACGCATTGTATCCCCGATACCTTCCATTAAAAGTGAGCCAAGAGCCATAGCACTTTTTATGGTTGCGTGAAATTTGGTTCCAGCTTCTGTTACACCAAGATGGAATGGATAATCTACAAGCGGTCTTAATTTTCTATAAGCTGCGACTGTTTGAACTGTGTCTGAGCTTTTTAATGATATTGCAATATCATTAAAATCAAAATCTTCTAATAACTTTATGTTATATAGTCCAGATTCTATCATAGCCTCAACATTTCTTCCGTATTTTTCTTCAAACTGCTTTTCTAAAGAGCCCCAATTTACGCCTATTCTTATAGGTATTTTTCTTTCTTTGCACGCATCAACTACGGCTTTTATTCTCTCTTTTCCGCCTATATTTCCAGGATTTATACGCACAGCATCCACAAAAGGAGCAACCTCTAACGCAAGGCGGTAGTTAAAGTGTATATCAGAAACTATAGGCAATGGACTTTGTTTTTTTATCTCTTTAAGTGCTTTTGCGTCTTCGTGATCTAACACAGCACAACGCACTATGTTTGCTCCTGCGAAGTATAGTCTATTTATCTGCTCAAGTGTAGCAGCGATATCTTTTGTCTTTGAAAATGTCATAGACTGCACAGAAATAGGAGCATCTCCACCAACTGCAACATCTCCAACAAATATTTTTTTTGTTTTATATCTTTGCATAAATTTATAAGCTTTCTTTGTAAAAATTAAGAAATATTGTATAAAAAATCGGTTAAATTTAAGCTTTATAAGTTTATATTATAGTAATATATAAATTTGAAAATTTTTTTTATATTGACAAATTTATTTAAGTCAATGAAATAAATAATTGTATTAACAAAGTTTATTTTGTATTAGATAGATAATTCACAATCACTTAACAACTTTTTTATACAATTACATCAAATATATTTTAAGGAGAGCAAAATGAAAAAAGTTTTATTTACTAGTTTGGTTTTAGCTACAATGCTATTTGGTGCAGATTTGAGTGATAAAATGGGAAGCGAGATAATCTCAGGTATCAATAGCTCTGATACATCAAGCTTAGCTGACGCTGCTTTTGAGATAAGAAAAAGAGCAAATAATAACTATAATGAAATTTCAAAAATGTGTCAAAGTTTTCATAATATTATGAAAGCCGAGATGATGAGTAAAAATCCTGCTGACAGACAAGCTTTTAGAGATGATTTTCATAAAAAATTAAGTGAGCGTATAAATACACTTAGTTCATCTCAAAAGGCGGATTTTGATTTTGCTATTTGTAAAAAATATATTTCAAATGCAGGTATGTCAAAAGGCGGATGTGGTATGATGAATGGTTCAGGTATGGGCAAAGGTATGAAAAATGGCAGCGGCATGAGTAAAGATATGATGGATAATCACATGCAGCATAATCACTAATGAGTAAAATTTTAATAATAGAAGATGAGCTTATGCTTCAAGATATGATGAGTTCGTATCTTGAAGCAAATGGTTATGAGATAACAACTGTTGCAAATTATGATAATGGCTTAAGCTTGGCTTATGAAAAGAGTTTTGATTTGTGGATATTTGATGTCAAAATAATAGGTGGGAGTGGTTTTAATCTTTTAGAAGAGCTTAGAAAAAATGGCAAAAACACGCCTTGTATTTTTACAACTTCTTTAAATACAATAGAAGATTTAAATATCGGTTTTAAGGTTGGTTGTGATGATTATATAAAAAAGCCTTTTGAACTCAAAGAACTACTTTTAAGGGTGCAAAATTTACTAAAAAGAGAGTTTTTTCATAATTCAAATAAAGTTTTAAATTTAGGTAATGAACTAAGTTATGATATATCATCAAAAACGCTTTTTAATGGCAAAAAAGATGCCGGACTTAGCAAAAAAGAAAATGAACTTTTAGCACTTTTTTTAAAAAATCAAAACAAAATTCTTTCAAGAGAACAAATTTACGAAGCTTTGTGGGATTATGATGAGATTCCAAGTGAGATGAGTTTGAGAGTTTATATAAGAAATTTACGCAAAATTTTAGGAGATGAAAAGATAATTTCAAAATCAAAAATAGGCTATATTTATGTCTCATAAAAAACATTTTTTGCCTATTTTTTTGCTTTATATGATTACAAGCACTGCGTTTTTATCTATATTTTGTATTTTTTTATATAAATTTTACTACTCAGAAATAATCAAAGAAGCAAATTTAGAACTAAGAAATCACACAAATGAGATTTTTAGTGCCATTAGAATGGATTTAAATTTAAATGATATTTTAGAGACTTTAAAAGAGCATGAAATAAATGCAAATATACATGATAACATTGAAAATAACTTTATATTAAAAGAATTTGATATTCCTAATTTGCAAGATGATAATTTACAAAATGAAAAGTATAAAATATATTTTTTAGACGATGTTACTTATATGAAAACCGAGTTTTTTTATAGATTAAGGCCCATGCCTATGCATAACCCAAAATCATTTACTATAACTTTAAAAACTCAGAAATATGCTAAGCTTATGTCATTATTTATCATAAAACTTGGCATTGGTTTTTTGTGTATGTTTTTCATTTTTCTGCTTATTTCGTATTTTATCATCAAACTATCATTTAAGCCGCTTTTGCTTCATATAGAAAAACTTAATTCATTTATAAAAGATACAACGCACGAGATAAACACGCCGCTTTGTGTGATATTAATGAGTATAGAGATGTTTCAAACAGATCCTAAAAAATATCTTAATAATATCAAAATAGCTTCGAAAACACTTTCAAATTTATATAATTATCTTGTTTTTTTAACATTAAAATCGCCAAAAAATGAACCAAAAGAGTTAAATTTAAAAGAAATTATAAAAAATCGCATAGATTATTTTGAAGTTATGGCAGAGCAAAACTCTCTAAAAATAGAACAAAATTTAAAAGAAGTTTTACTTAAAACGGATGAAAATAAATTTAAAATGATATTTGATAATATATTAAACAATGCTATAAAATATGCTAGTAAAGATAGTATAATCAGTGTAAATTTGGATAACAATGGTTTTAGTATAACAAATTTTGGCGAAGAGATAAGCAAGGAAAATTTAGAAAAAATTTATGATAAATTTACAAGATTTAATCAAAATCGTGGTGGCTTTGGAATAGGGCTAAGCTTGGTTAAAAAATTTGCAGATGAGTTAAATTTTATCGTAAGATGTGAAAGCTCAAATAAAATCACTACTTTTAGTGTTAAATTTGCTTAATTCAATTTATTTAAAGCAAATTTTAGATACAATCTTTTTTCTTTACAAATTTTTTAAAGGATTAGTATGCCAAAAATGAAATCTATTCGTGGTGCTGCTAAGCGTTTTAAAGTTGGTAAAAACAAGATAAAAAGAGGCTCAGCTTTTAGAAGTCATATCTTGACCAAAATGTCTCAAAAACGCAAAAGGAACTTAAGAGCTCCTGGTTATGTTGATTCTACAAATGTAACCGCAGTTAAAAAAATGCTTTGCAAAGCATAATTAAGGTTTTGATTTAAATCATTCAAACTCCCCTTTAAAAAGGGAAAGACCCATTGGGCGCCATTTTGTGAAAGGAAATAAACATGGCAAGAGTAAAAACAGGCGTAGTTAGAAGAAGACGCCATAAAAAAGTTTTAAAACTAGCAAGAGGTTTTTATAGTGCAAGACACAAACATTTTAGAAAAGCAAAAGAGCAATTAGAAAGAAGTTTGTGTTATGCTTATAGAGATAGAAGAGCAAAAAAACGCGATTTTAGAAGATTGTGGATAGTTAGAATAAATGCAGCTTGCAGACTAAATGATATTAGTTATTCTAAATTTATGAATGGACTTAGAAAATCAGGCATACAACTTGATAGAAAAATTTTAGCAGATATGGCTATGAATGATGCAGCTGCATTTAGTGCAGTTGTAAAACAAGCTAAGGCTGCTCTTTAAGCTTAGGCGAGAGCTCTCTCGCCTTTTTTCATTAATCTTTATTTTACTTAAAAATTTATCTATTATAGAAAATTAAATTTTATTGATTTATCTCAACACAAATTACAATATTATTTTGTATAATGTAGTCGTATAATATTTTAAAGGAGCTTTGATGGATAGACGTAGCTTTATAAAGAGTGCGGCTAGTGCGGCGGCTTGCAGTAGTGCTGGGATAGCAATTCCTAGTTCTGTTTTGGCTGATGCAAATAGTGCCGAAAATGGCTGGCGTTGGGATAAATCGGTATGCCGTTTTTGTGGAACTGGATGTGGCATAATGGTTGCTACAAAAGATGGCAAAATAGTTGCAGTAAAAGGCGATCCTGCTGCACCGGTTAATCGCGGGCTAAACTGCATAAAAGGTTATTTTAATGCTAAGATTATGTATGGAGCCGATAGACTTCAAAACCCACTTTTAAGAGTAAATTCAAATGATGAGTTTGATAAAAATGGTAAATTTAAAGAAGTTAGTTGGAAAAGAGCTTTTGATGAGATGGAAAAGCAGTTTAAAAAAGCTTATAATGAGCTTGGTCCAACTGGCATTGGTGTTTTTGGAAGTGGTCAATACACAATCCAAGAAGGATATGCGGCTGCAAAACTGATAAAAGGTGGATTTAGAAGTAACAACATTGATCCAAATGCGAGACATTGTATGGCAAGTGCTGTTGTTGGTTTTATGCAAACATTTGGTATTGATGAGCCAAGCGGCTGTTATGACGATATAGAACTAACCGATACTATCGTAACTTGGGGCGCAAATATGGCTGAAATGCATCCGATTTTATGGAGTAGAGTAAGTGATAGAAAACTAAGCAATCCGCAAAAAGTAAAAGTTGTAAATTTATCTACATTTTCAACAAGAACTTCAAATTTAGCCGATATCGAAATCATTTTTAGACCTCAAACAGATCTTGCTATTTGGAACTACATAGCAAGAGAGATAGTTTATAACTATCCTGAAATGATAGATAAAAATTTCATTGATAAACATTGCGTATTTACAACAGGACCTGTAAATATTGGCTATGGTATGAGAAAAGATATAAAATATGCTAAATATCAGCCAAGTGAACTTGACACTACTGCTAAACAAAAATCAAAAATTTTAAGCGATGCCGAGGGCGTAACTTTAGCTTATCTTGGTATGAAAAGTGGCGATGAAATGGAAAACTCAAATGCCACAAAAGCTGGCAATCATTGGCAAATAAGTTTTGATGAGTTTAAAAAAGCACTTGAACCTTATACGCTTGATTTTGTTGCAAATTTAGCAAAAGGCGATGCAAATGAAGATATAGAGCAGTTTAAAGGTAAGCTAAAATCTCTTGCAGATCTTTATATAGAGCAAAATAGAAAAGTTGTAAGCTTTTGGACAATGGGCTTTAATCAACACACAAGAGGAACTTGGGTAAATGAACAAAGCTATATGGTGCATTTTTTACTTGGCAAACAAGCAAAACCGGGAAATGGTGCATTTTCTTTAACAGGACAACCAAGTGCGTGTGGAACCGCTAGAGAGGTTGGTACTTTTTCACACAGACTTCCTGCTGATATGGTTGTTGCTAATCCAAAACACAGAGAGATAACAGAGAAAATTTGGAAACTTCCAGCTGGTACAATAAATCCAAAAAATGGTTCACATTTTATGCAAATTATGCGTGATTTAGAAGACGGAAAGATTAAATTTGCATGGGTGCAAGTAAATAATCCTTGGCAAAATACCGCAAATGCAAATCACTGGATAAAAGCAGCTAGGGAAATGGATAATTTTATAGTTGTAAGTGATGCATATCCCGGAATTTCTGCAAAAGTAGCAGATTTGATACTTCCAAGTGCTATGATATATGAAAAATGGGGTGCTTATGGGAATGCTGAGCGTAGAACACAGCACTGGAAACAACAAGTAATTCCAGTTGGAAATGCAATGAGCGATACTTGGCAGATGTTAGAGTTTTCTAAGCGTTTTAAACTAAAAGAAGTTTGGGGCGAAAAAAAGATAGATGATAAACTAACTTTACCTAATGTTTTATCAGAGGCCATTTCTATGGGTTATAAAGAAGATGATACTCTTTTTGATGTGCTTTTTGCTAATGATGAGGCCAAAAAATTCCCTATAAATGATATTATAATGGAAGGTTTTGACAATACTGAAGTTAAAGGCGATGATAGAAAAGTTGTAGGAAGCGATGATAAAGAATTTGAGGGATATGGATTTTTTGTGCAAAAATATCTTTGGGAAGAGTATCGTAAATTTGGTATAGGCCATGGTCATGATTTAGCGGATTTTGATACATATCATAAAGTTAGAGGTCTAAGATGGCCTGTTGTAAATGGCAAAGAAACGCAGTGGAGATTTAATACAAAATACGATCCTTATGCTAAACTTTCGGCTCCTAATGATGAATTTGCATTTTATGGTAATGCAAAAGCAAGTTTGCCAAATGGCGATTTAAGAGGCGTAACAAGTGGCGAGCAGAAATTTCCTTTAGCAAATAAAGCTAAAATTTTCTTCCGTCCTTATATGGATCCACCAGAAACTCCAAATAATGAATATCCATTTTGGTTAAGCACGGGCAGGGTTTTAGAGCATTGGCATAGTGGAACTATGACTATGAGAGTTCCAGAGCTTTATAGAGCTGTTCCAGAGGCACTTTGTTATATGAATGAGCTTGATGGCTCAAAACTAGGGGTTTCTCAAAATGATGTAGTTTGGATTGAGTCTCGTCGTGGAAAAGTTAAAGCAAAAGTTGATTTTAGAGGTAGAAATAAGCCCCCAGTCGGTCTTGTATATGTGCCTTGGTTTGATGAAAAAGTGTATATAAATAAAGTTTGTTTAGATGCAACCTGTCCTCTTTCAAACCAAACTGACTTTAAAAAATGTGCAGTAAAAATTTATAAAGCGTAAAAATGCAAAGAAGAGAGGCTTTAAAAAAGGGTTTTAAGATAGCAAGTTTGCTACTTTGTGGCGGTTTTATTTGGAGTGTTGGAGCAAAAGGAGATAGTAAGGTTTTTTTACGACCACCTGGTGCACTTAAAGAGCAAAATTTTATATCAAAGTGTATAAAATGCGGTCTTTGTGTTAAAGCCTGTCCATATAATACTCTAAAGCTAGCTAGTATCAATCATAGTGCCGCCATTGGAACACCTTTTTTTATGCCAAGAAACATACCATGTTATATGTGTGAGGATATACCTTGTGCTGAAATTTGTCCAACAGGTGCTTTAGATATAAATTTGTTAAAAACTAATGGCAAACTTGATATCAAAAAATCCAAAATGGGCGTTGCTATAGTAGATGATAAAACCTGTGTTGCTTACTGGGGAATTCAATGCGATATTTGTTATAGAGCTTGTCCTGTTATGGATAAGGCTTTGTTTTTGGATTATAAACACAATGAAAGAACAAGCAAACATGCGTTTTTATTACCTGTTATAGATAGCACTTATTGTACCGGATGTGGAAAATGCGAAAGAGCCTGTATAACCAAAAAAGCTTCTATAAGTGTAATTCCTAGAGAATTTGTTATTGGAAAAAGTAATGATAATTATGTAAAAGGCTGGATTGAAGGGGCTGATAAAAAGCTAAAAGACGCTGATACTAAAATTTATTTAGATAAAAAAGAAACACTTGATTACTTAAATAGCGAGAATTTACAATGATAAAATACGGCTTTATTTCTAAAATATCTCAAATTATTATTTTGATTGTTTTTATTGTTGGAAATTTTTATGGACTTAATGTTTTAAAAGGCGATTTAAGTTCATCTGTGCTGTTTAACACTATCCCATTAAGTGATCCATTTGCAGTGCTTCAAATTTATCTAGCTAGTTTTAGTATAAGTTTAAACGCTATAATTGGAGCTTTTGTGATATTTTGTGTATATTCGCTTATCGCTCCAAGAGTGTTTTGTTCTTGGGTTTGTCCTGTAAATTTGATAACCTCTTTTGCGTATTTTATCAAACAAAAATTCGGCATAAACAAAGATACAAAAGTTTTAAATTTATCAAAAAATTTAAGATATTTTTTGCTGATTTTATCTTTTGTTTTAAGTTTTTTACTAGGAGTGCCGGCTTTTGAAAATATTAGCTATATTGGTATTGTACAAAGAGGAATTATATTTTTGGATTTAAGTGTAATACTTTGGATATTAGCTATTTTTATTTTTGAGTTATATATAAGCGATAGAGGAATTTGTTCGCACATTTGCCCTCTTGGTGCATTTTATGCAATAATCAGTAAATTTTCTCTCATTAGAGTTCATTACGATATGAAAGATTGCTCAAAATGTATGGATTGCAAAAGCGTATGTCCTGAAAAACATGTTTTAAATATGGTAGGAAAAGAAAATGGTTATGTATCTAGTGAGTGTATAAGTTGCGGTAAATGTATAGACATTTGCAAGCATAACTCACTAAAATTCGATATAAGAAGTTTAAGGAGAAAATAGATGAAAAAATTTGCAATATTTTTAATAATAATTGCACTGTTCATTGGTTGTAGTAAAAATGGTGGTGTTATTTCAAGTTCTGATCTTGGATTAAGACAAAACATTGCTACTGAAGATATAAAATTAGCCCCGATTGATTGGACAAAAGAGCCGGCAGGACTTTCTACAAAATATAAAAGATCATTTGAAAATGCACCACCGCTTATTTCTCATGATTTAGAAGGACAAATTCCTATAACTGCTGATTTAAATATGTGCTTAACTTGCCATATGCCAGAGGTTGCAACTAGTGTAAATGCTACATCTGTTCCAAAATCTCATCTTGTAAGTTTAAGAACAGCAAAAGATCTTGGTGGAAAGCTTGACGATGAGAGATATTTTTGTTTAACTTGCCATGTTCCGCAAGCAAATGCAAAGCCTTTGGTTGAAAATAAATTTAAAGCCGATTTTAGATCAAAAGATAGCGTAAATAAATCAAATTTATTAGATATTTTAAACGAAGGCGTTAAGTAAGATATGGGCGTAATTTTTAGATTAACAGGAAGTAAAAAACCTGTTAATCCCCCGTATTTTAGCGGTAAATTTGATTGCATTGGTTGCAATGCGCCTTGTGTTTTAGCTTGTGAGCGAAATTTGCTTAAATTTAATGAAACGAGGGTAGAGTTTATCGTAAATGATTATGGCTGCAATTTTTGTGCGAAGTGTGCCGATGTTTGTGTAAATTCTGTTTTAAGCACTGAAAATACTAAATATATAAACGCTTTTGCAAAAATAAATGTAAATTCATGCCTAGCTTGGAATGATACAGTATGTTATAATTGTTTAGATGTTTGCAAATATAAAGCCATAGAATATTTTGGAGTTTTTAGACCAGTTGTACATCAAAATTGTATAGGATGTGGCGAGTGTGTGGGAAGTTGTTTTGTAAAATCCATAAATTTAGTTGCTAAAAAGGATTTATGATGATAAAAAATGTAATTCTTTTTTTGATTTTTTTAACACTTTCTTATGGCATTGAGCCTTACGATAAGATAGAACTTTCATCAAATGCAATGAGTATGAATTTAGATAGAAATTTGCTTTTCATAGCAACTGATAATTCAAGCGTTGAGGTTTATGATATAAATTTAAGCAAAATGTTAGAACCCATAAAACTTCCTTATATTAAAACATATTTTAGCGATGAAATCCCAGCAAAAACTTTTAGTATAGATACTTTTAAAGATAAAGTAATGATTTTGCATGAAGAAGATTTTGGCAAAAAAGCAATTAGTTTATATAAAAAAAGTGGATTAAATACTATAAATTTGAAAAACGAGTCAATAAAAAAAGCACTCTTTTTAGATGAAAATACAGCACTGCTTGCGTCAATTAGTAATGAAATTTATTATTTTGATATAAATAGTTCCAAAGTTATTTTTTCTTTTAAATTTTCAACTGCAGCTTTGGGCGATATAACGCTTAGCAAAGATAAAAAAATGCTTTATGTTGCTGATGAGGGCGGCACTATTTATGTTTTTGATACACAAAAAAAAGAGATTGTAAATAAATTTAATGCACATAAAGATAGTGTGTATTCTATAGATTGTGGAAATTCGGTTGTAGTAACTGGAAGTGCGGATAAAAATATAGTCGTGATTAAAGATTTAAAAATGAATTTTGTTACTAGTAGTTTTTTGGTTTATTGCGTTGGCATAAGTAGTAGCGGCAAGGTATTTGCTTATATGGATGGTGAAAATAGTGATATAACCATAAGAGATACTCTAAGTATGCAAAAAATCACAACTTTGCAAACTTCTATGAATACTATAAATAGCATTATTTTTATAGATGATTCAACTTTGATTGCATCAGGATATGGTAATGAGATTTTATTTTGGAGGTTTAGATGAATATATCAAGCGTTGTTGTAAATGTAAAGGAAAATTTTACACAGCAAGTAAAAAAGATGATTAGTGATTTAAAAGGATGTGAAATTGTTGCATCAAATGATGATAAGATAGTTGTTTTAATTACAGCTTTAAATTTAGATGATGAGCTAAAAAAATTTAAAAGTATAGAGCATTTAAAATATGTTAATAGTGTATCTATGGTATATTCGTATCAAGAAGATATAAAAGAGGATTTAAGCCAAAGTTTAATTGATAGTTTTTTAAATGATGAGATAGACGCAAAAAATATAAAATATAGCGGCGATTTGTATAAAAATATCTAATTTTGTCATCATAAGTAATAATTTTATCTAATTTAAAGCTTATATTGTATATAATCACAATTTTACTTCATTTAATTGGGTTCATAGCTCAGTTGGTTAGAGCATCCGGCTCATAACCGGATGGTCGTAGGTTCGAGTCCTACTGAACCCACCACTTTTTATAATATTTTACTAAAATTTCAAATAATAATGCTATAATGATTGCTAAATTTATAAAGTAAAGGAACTTATATGCTTTACGAAGATCAAGAATTTATAAGAGAAAATTGTTTAAGTATATTAAATTCACTTAAAAACGATTTTCAAAATTATGCAAAAGATAAGTGTAATGAATATAAAAAAGGAATTGTGGATACTTATGATTTACAAGACTTTTGCAATGCCGTTTTTTTATCTATAAGCAGTGAAAAATTAGATGTTAATTCATTGCGTTTGAGTCTTAAAGTAATGTTTGAAGACATAAATTTTGAGAAATATTTTTTATCTGCTATGTTTTTAAGGTTAAATTATATTTTTTCTAGAGAAATTTTGTCATCTAAAAGAAATAATTTATATATAGCCATATTGCATTTATTTAATATCACAAACAAAATTTATGATGATTTACTAGCGTTATATGAACAAAGGCAAACTACAAATAGACAAAAAACTACACTAAATATACAAAGTAGTAGCGGATTTTCTTTATTTGAAAATATCATAGATAGTTTAGTGAGAGTAAAAAATAGCTCAAATAAACTGCATTTTTTAAATTTATACGATGGTGTTAAAGTTGAATGTGATGGAAGTATAGTAAATGTAGAAAACGAAAGAGTGATTTGTAGAGTAAATCTTATGCAAATTTTAGCTATGAAAGAAGAGGGTAATGCCTACATAATTCAAGATGAAAATTTACCACAACATCTAAAAGCAAATATTATATCAATTGATATAAAAAACTCAACTGTATTGCTTGGTAATTTTTCTAGACAAGCAAAGATGCCTGCAAAAGATAGAAGATTTCCAAGAGTTCATCCAAATAAATTTACAAAAGTTACGCTAAGTAGTGAAGATGGTATTAGTTTGGTTGGAAAGCTTTATGATATATCAGAAGGTGGAATGGGTGTAGTTAGCTCAGAAAATGCTGGATTTAAAAACTCGCAGATTATAAATGCTAAATTTACTTTGGTAATGCCTCAAAATTCAGAAGAATTTGATTTAAATTTAAACTTTAAACTCGTTGTAGCACTTAATTATCAAGGATCTATGAGATATTGTTTTGAAATAGTTGATAAAAATCAATTTGGTATAAATAAGATTGTTGAATTTTCTAGACAAAGAGAAAAAGAGACATTAAAAGAACTTGAAAATAAGTTGAGTTTATATCAATAAAAATTAGATTTGATAAAGAAGATTTTGTTATTTTAAAGCAAAATCTCCTTTTATTTTTAAATCAAAATGATTTAAATTTAGACTTTTTCATAAAAATAAATTCCAAGTTCGCTTCGTTTTTTAAATACATCTGTAAAAGGCACAGTATCTGCATGTCCTACATATAATCTTCCGCCTTGATTTAAAAGTTTCCAAAAAGCTTCGATTGTTTTTAGCCTAAATTCATCATTAAAATATATAAGCATATTTCTTGAGTAAATTATGTCAAATTTACCCATTTTTTCAAAATTATGATCAAAAACATTCATAACTTTGAAATTTATTCTTGGCATAAGGTGTTTTTTTATTTTATAAGTGCAATCATCTTTTTTATCAAAAAATATATTTTTTTGAGAAAGAGCGAGTTTTTGCAAAGCTCTTTCTTGATACTCTGCGGCATTTGCTTTTGATATCGCTTGCGAGTTTATATCAACACCTGTTATACTAATCATTGATTTGTCTAATCCAAGCGAATAAGCTATCATTCCAAGCGAATAAACTTCCTCTCCGCTTGAGCAAGGGGCGCAAAGTATATGCATTTGCCAATCACTTTTTTTGCAATAATGTATGCCTGATTCTAGCTGATGAACTTCTCTGTAAAAATATGTTTCATTTACTGTTATTAAATTTATAACCTCTTGTCTTATTGTCCTATCTACTATGATTTTATTTGTTAGTTGTTCAAAAGAGTTTATGTGTTTAGAAATAGCAAAATCGCTTAATCTTTTTTTTGTGATATCTTTTTTATCTATGAGTTCTGAGCCAGTGAATTGTTTAATGACATCTAAAAGGCTATCAAATTTTTGATTATCCTGCAAAGATTGTTTTTCATTCATTGTTATTTTCCTTTAAAAAACTTTCTAATTTTAATTTGATATTTGCTAAATTAAGTGTTAATAGTTGAGGATTTAGCTCTTTTGCTCTTTTTGGCATACCATAAACTATAGCACTTTCTTCATTTTCAGCTACACATTGTGCTTTTGCTTTATATAACTCAAAAAGTCCTTTTGCACCGTCATCCCCGATTCCTGTAAGAAGTATAGCCATTATATCGGCTAATTTTGTTATTTTTGCGGCTGAGGAAAAAAGCATATCGACATTTGGGTTATAAGTTGTTTTGATATCTCCATTGTATGGTGCTATGCAAAGCGGCTGTGTTGGTAATATTATAGAGTTTTGAGTACAAACATAAACTCCGCTTTTTATAAATACTTTTTTATCTATTCTATTTATCAATGTTTCACTTTTAAAAAAATCTTTTATTTGTTGTATAAAAGTATCCATAAAATTTAAACTCATGTGTTGAGCTATAATTATAGTGCAGTTATTTATATCTACATCTAAAAGTAGCTTTTTTAGATGACCAGGTCCGCCAGTTGAAGATCCTATTAAAACAATTTTTTGTGCCATTTAATCTCTTTTTATGTTTATTCGTAATTTAATCTAATAATTTTTTATTATGCCATAATATATGTTTATTTACAAATAAGTAAAAAATACGCACTACTTATTTTTATTTGTTATTTTGTATAAGAAGCTAAATATTTCAGCTACTGCTTTATATAAATTTTGAGGTATTTCTTGATTTATATCAACTTTGCTTAAAAGTTCAACCAAATCAGTATCTTCTTTTATTGGAATTTTGTGTTCTTTTGCTAAATTTATAATTTTTGTTGCAATTTCGCCTTTACCAGTTGCTAAAACTTTTGGTGCATTGTCTTTTTCGCGATTATATCCTAACGCTACAGCTTTTTTTATCTTTGCCATTTATGCTCTTTTGTCAAAACCAAGATCAAACATACTAGAAAATTCATAAGCATTTAAAAGACTATTTTTAGGCATAGTTTTTAATGTAAAATTTGTTATATTTAAACCTGCATTTATTATGGCTACTTTTAATTCTTTTGAATTTTCAAGTATTAAGTTTTTAAAATTTTCACTTTGTGCTGCTATTGATATCTCTAAAAATCTATCTTTTGAAAGAGCTAGCATTACATTTAGTAAACCATGATCTTTAAAATTTAAATCTATTTTGCAGTAATATTTATTTTTTTTACCTTGTTTAAATGCGATATTTCCACCATCTACTAAATCCCAAACATAAGGTACATAAGTTTGAAGGCTATTTGTTGCAAATGATGCTAGTTGATGAATGTCTATTTGAGCAAGAAGTTTATTTGTGATATTATTTGCTTGGTTTGCATTGGGAAGTGAGCTATTTTCAGTGCTTTTGCTTATTTTTAATAAAGTATTTTTCATATCGTCATTTAAATTTGACATAGCTTCAGCTCTATTTTTTGGAGTAATGTTTTCTAACTCTTTTTGTGCGACATTAAATATTTTTAACAAACTTTTAGTTTCATTAAATGTAATTTTTGAATCACTAAATTCTCTATTTGTTAATTTTAAAATTTTATTTAGTTTATTTGCAGCAGCACTTAATTTGTCTTGAAGTGTGAAATTTTCACTTTTTGATATAAGATTGTCTGTTGCTATGCTTTGTTTAAAATTTTCAATTATTGCTTGTCCGCTTGAATTTATCGTATTTAAGGAGTTTTGAATGTTATTTATTAGTGTTTTTATCTCTTTTTGAAGTTGGGAAATTTGCTCATTTTTAGGCATCGCTATAGTGTTTAGTTCGGTTTTTAAATCATTTATAACTTTATTTATACTACGAGTAAATTGCTTTATATTATCTTGCGAAAGAAGTTTTTCTTGTGCCGATAGTTGTTTAGCATTTGGTGTATTTTGCATCAAAGTTTCTAATGGCGATTTTGGAGTGTTTTGTTTTGTTGGAATTTCATCTATGATTTTATCTGCTGCGATATTTGTTTTAAGATTTTGCAATTCATTTTGTTGTGAATTTGTATTATTTTGTATTTTATCGTTTATTTGCTGATTTGCCAGATTTTGCACTGGATTTGCATTATTATTGACTATATTTTGATTACTACTGTTTTTGATTAAATTTGCCTTTTCATCGACAACTTGCGTAAGTATAATTTTTGAGTTTATTTTATTTAAAAATTTAACTATATTTTCAAGTTTTGAAGCTATATTGGTTATGGTTTTAAGCTCTTTGTTTTGCGGGTTATCTATCATTTTTTTAGCAGAAATATTTACTTCATCTAAAACTTTTTTTAATTCATTAAAAGATTCTTTTGTGTTTAAAGTCTCATTTTGTGCTAGTTTTGTAAATTCTTTTATGAGTGTATCAGAACTTACTCTTTTCATTTTATTTATTAGTTTGGTTATGTTTTTTGGTATATTTTCTTTATTTAAAGCATCTTTTATAGCAGCTTCTAGCATTATGCCTGATTTTTGAATTTGAGTTTTTAGGGGTGTTGTTTTGATATTTTCTATAGGCTTTAAGAATTCTTTTAGTTTTGTATTTAGCTCTTTTAATTCTGGCAAATTTTCACTTAAAGCATCTAAAACTTTTGTAAGTTGTGCTAAATCCTTTGATAAATTTGGGGCAACTTGTAAGGATTTAGCACTATTTGTTATTTGTGTGTTTTTTATAAGTAAATTTGAACTAGATTTTATTGCATCTAAAAGTTTATTTACAAGTTTTTCAAGAGTTGCTGATGTTTTTTCTTCATTTATAGCAATGTTTGTAGCAATATCTGGTTTTTTAAAAAGATCTTTTTTTTCTAATAAATTTTGAACTGAAGAATTTGTTTTACCATCATTTTTTTGAACAGGTTTTTGTGTGTTTTTTAAAACCTCGCTTCCAATTCCACTATTTATATTGCTATTTATTGCAGATTCCAATTTTTACCTTTTTGTCATTTAATGAGTATTATCGGCTAAATTGTCGTATAGTTTTAGTCTAAAAGCAAATATTATTATGCCTACTGGCATAAGCAAAATGCCTAGTAAAAATGGAATTATCTCAAGTCTACCGCTATTTCTTAAAAAGAAAAATCCAGCTATTAACAAAATGTAACCAAATATTTTAAATGGCGATAAAAAAGTTGTGATTTTTTGAAATACTATTTTTTTTGGTTTTTCTTGATTTAAGTTTAAATCATCGCCATACAAACTATCTTTAAATACCCTTTTTTTGTATACATAAATATTTAAAGATAATATTATTAAAGAACATAAAAAAGATATTTGTGAGTTTAAAAAGAAATTTAAACCCACAAAAATAGAGCATACTATCAATGTAAAATCAAGTATAAAATATATGTAAAATAGTTTTTTAAACTCACTATTTTTATTCATCATCTTCTTTATCTTCTTCGTATTTTAGGTTTTTGTATTTTGGATCATTTTTTAGTTCATCTAATGACGATAATTGAGTTTTATACGCTTTATACACATTTAAAATAGCCGCAATTATTCCAAAACCAACACCTATCCAAAATAAAAATCCAATTCCAGTAAATTTTTTAAGCAAATACCCAAGCCCTATACCCAAAAATACAGCAACAACCATCGATATGCCAAGGCTTAGCGCGTTTGCACCTTTTATAATTTCGTTTGTTTTTGACATTTTCAAATTTCCCTAAAAGCTTTATTTGCAGCTTTTATAGCTTTTTTAATGATTTTTTCATCCATTGCATCGCATACAAAACCTGTTTCAAACTGACTTGGCGCAAGATAAATGCCTTGTTTTAGCATATTTGTATGAAATTTAGCAAATGCTAATGTATCGCTTTTTAGCGCATCTTCATAATTTTCAACTTTTTTATTGCTAAAAAAATATCCAAACATAGAGCCTCTTGTTTGTGTTTGTAGCGGGATATTGTTCTTTTTGGCTGCACTACTAAATCCATCCATTAGCATTTGACTAAGAGAGCTTAGTTTTTTATATAAATTTTTGTCATTGTTGATTTTTTTAAGCGCAGCAATTCCAGCACTCATTGCAACTGGATTTCCACTTAGTGTTCCAGCTTGATATACAGCGCCATCTGGGCTTAAGCAGTCCATTATCTCTTTTTTACCGCCAAATGCTGCTGCGCTCATTCCTCCACCTATAACTTTACCAAAAGTTATCATATCGGCTTTTATATCATGAAAATCAAAACTACCTCTTTTGCTGGCTCTATATCCACTCATTACTTCATCTAAGATTAAAACAGCTCCGTGCTTATCACAAAGCTCTCGTAGTTGCGACAAAAACTCTTTTTTAGCAGGAACTAAGCCCATATTTCCAGCTATTGCTTCAATTATAACAACTCCAATCTTATCTTTGTTTGCCTCAAATATATCTTTTACGCTTTTAATATCGTTGTATATGGCTAGATATGTGTTTTTTACTATATCTTGTGGAACTCCGCTACTGCTTGCATTTGCGTATGTAGTAGCACCGCTTCCAGCTTTGATGAGAAGTGCGTCGCTATGTCCGTGATAACAACCCTCAAATTTGATTAAACCATCTTTTTTACTATATCCTCTAGCGGCTCTTATTGCACTCATTGTAGCTTCTGTGCCACTATTTACAAAGCGTATTTTATCAATAAATTTAAACTCATCAAGTATAAGTTTGGCTAAATTTGTTTCACTAAGTGTTGGTGCTCCAAAACTCACACCCTTTTTTACGCTTTTTATAATGGCTTCTTGTATGTCTTTATCGCAATGTCCAAATATCAAAGGTCCCCAACTTTGGACAAAATCTATGTATTTGTTTCCCTCTATATCATAAATATAACAACCTTTTGCGTGATCTATAAATGGAGGTGTAGTGCCAACGCTTTTAAATGCTCTAACAGGAGAATCAACTCCGCCTGGAATTAGTTTTTTTGCTGCGTCAAATGCTGATTTATTTGTCATTTTTTTCCTTTTGTTGGTTTTTATTAACATAATAATATAAACTTTTTATCTCATCAATTGTAAGAAAATATGTAGGCATAACGCCTTTTGAATCCACTACTGCATTTTTAAATCTTTCAAAATCAAGATTTGTTATATCTGGAGCTTCTAGTGTTTTGCTTACTTCTTCTTTAAAAATCTCGCCATCAATTTTTTTTGTCTTTATATCTTTGTATCTTGCTATAACGCTTCCTTTGGCATCTTTTCCGTGACATTTTGCACAAGAAATTCCCCTTGGATTTTGATATAACATCTTTGCATATTCATCTTTTGTGATAAAATCGGCACAAAACAAATTTGATACAAATATACTCAAAAAAACTATAAATTTCATATAAATTTACTCTTTTTAAATAAAAATTTAGCTATGATACAATTTTTGTGATAAAAAAAGCATAAATACCTGGAGAAAAATATGACAATTTTAGATGGAAAAGCACTTAGTGCTAAGGTAAAATCTGAAGTAAAACAAGAAGCTATTAGGTTAAAAAATTCAGGAATTCAACCAGCTCTTGCTGTGATTTTAGTAGGTGAAGACAAAGCTTCTCAAACCTATGTGAACTCAAAGGAAAAAGCTTGCAATGCTTGTGAAATACGCTCTATAATGCATAGACTTCCTGAAAATACATCTGAAAATGAGCTTCTTGCACTTATAGATGTTTTAAATTTAGATGATAGTATTGATGGTATTTTAGTTCAACTCCCGCTTCCAAAACATATAAGCGAACAAAAAGTTATAAAATCCATATCGCCATTTAAAGATGTTGATGGATTTCATGCGATAAATACTGGAAATTTAGTTAGCGGTATAGATGGTTTTGTGCCTTGTACGCCACTTGGAATTATGAGAATGTTTAGTGAATATGGCATTGATTTAACTGGAAAACTAGCTTGTGTTATAGGAAGAAGCAATATAGTTGGAAAACCAATGATAAATTTACTTTTAAATGCAAATGCTACAGTTATCGCAACTCATAGCAAAACAAAAGATTTAAGCTTACTTACAAAACAGGCTGATATACTAGTAGTTGCCATTGGAAAACCACACTTTTTAACAAGCGATATGGTAAAAGACGGTGCTGTTGTTATAGATGTTGGTATAAATAGACTTGATAATGGAACTTTGGTTGGAGATGTTGATTTTGAAAATGTTAAAGAAAAGTGCTCTTTTATAACTCCAGTTCCTGGTGGAGTTGGGCCGATGACAATAGCAATGCTACTTAACAATACTATAAAATCAGCTCAAAATAGACTAAATAAAGCAAAATAAAATGAAAAGATTTTTTTCCAAAGCATATAATTTTTCAAGCAGCTGGACTGGAACTATTATAATAGTCTTGCTTATTATATTTTTTATAGCACAGGCTTTTGTAATACCAAGTGGCTCTATGAAAAATACACTTTTAATAGGCGATCATCTTTTTGTAAAAAAATATAGCTATGGTATACCAACTCCACACATTCCTTGGATTGAGCTGCCTGTGCTTCCTGATTTTGATGGAGATGGTCATATAATAAGTGGAGATAAGCCCAAAAGAGGCGATATAGTTGTTTTTAGATTTCCAGAGGATGAAAAAATTCACTATGTAAAAAGAAATTTTGCAACTGGCGATGATGAGGTTATATTTGATGGTAAGGCATTTTATCTAAGAGCAAATGAGGGCGATGAGTATATGAAAAAAACTTTTAAAGGCAGAGAATTTGTAACCTTAAATGATAAACTTTTTGTAAAAGAGCCTTATGATAAAAAGGGTATCCACTATACAGATGGAAAAGATCTGTTTTTAACAATGCTTGCTGTTATGCAAAAAGGTGATAAAGTTGCGATGATGCCTACATTTGTAAAAGAGTTGCCAAAAAGAGATAATTTTTACAATGCTAATGTAAATGCTTTTTATTTCAAAGTTCCAACTGGTGAGTTTTTTATGATAGGCGATAATAGAGATAACTCTTATGATAGTAGATTTTGGGGTAGTGTGCCTTATAAATTTATCGTTGGAAAGCCTTGGTTTATATATTTTTCGTGGGATAGTGAGTATAAGATTAGATGGGAGAGAATTGGTAGATTTATAGATACGGTTGAAAATGATACTAGATATATTTATGATCAACCGTGATGAGTTTTGATATAAATTTAAAAAGGTGTTAAATTGAAAAATAGAATGAGTGTTGATGAAGCTGTTTGGATGATAGAAAATATGCCTTTAAATGAACTTGGCAAAAAGGCAAATGAGCGTAAAAAAGAGTTACATCCAAAAGGCATAACGACTTTTGTCATAGATAGAAATATAAATTATACAAATATCTGCTTTGTGGATTGTAAATTCTGTGCTTTTTGCAGAAAAGTAAATGACGAAGATGCTTATATACTAAGTTATGATGAGATAGATAAAAAGATAGATGAGCTTATAGAAATTGGCGGAACAGAGATACTTTTCCAAGGTGGTGTTCATCCAAAGCTTAAAATAGAATGGTATGAGGATTTAGTTGAGCATATTCATAAAAAATATCCAAATATAGACATCCATGGCTTTTCTGCTATAGAGATAGATTACATAGCAAAAGTTAGTAAAATTTCCATCGACGAAGTTCTAAAAAGACTTCAAAACAAAGGTCTTTATAGCATTCCAGGTGCTGGGGCTGAAATTTTAAGTGAAAGAGTAAGAAACATTATAGCTCCAAAAAAGATAGATGCAAAAACTTGGTTAAATGTCCATAAAAGTGCACATAAAATAAACATGAAAACTACTGCAACACAGATGTTTGGTACGCTCGAAACAACAAAAGAGATAGTTGAGCACTGGGAAATGATAAGGGATTTGCAAGATGAAACGGGCGGGTTTAGAGCTTTTATCTTGTGGAGTTTTCAAAGCGGCAATACAAAACTGATACAAGAATACCCTGATATTATTAAGCAATCACCAAATAAATATCTCCGCTTGGTTGCTGCTGCAAGGCTATTTTTGGATAATTTTAAAAATATACAAAGTAGCTGGGTAACGCAAGGAAAATATGTCGGACAACTCGCACTTAAATTTGGTGCAAACGATATGGGCTCAACAATGATGGAAGAAAATGTCGTAAACGCAGCTGGTGCAACATTTAAAATGAATACGCAAGAGCTTATCGATATCATAAAAGATGTTGGAGAAACGCCTGCGAAACGCAATACAAACTATGATATTTTAGAAATTTATAAATGATGGAGTATTTTAGGTGGAAAGAAAATTTATAGAGATAAAAGGCATAAAAATTCCTGTTATTTACGAAAAAGATAGCTCTTTGCCTATAATTAGTATGCAGCTTGTTTTTAGAGTTGCTGGCAGCATACAAAATAATAATAATTT
Source organism: Campylobacter sputorum subsp. sputorum (assembly GCF_008245005.1). Classification (NCBI taxonomy): domain Bacteria; kingdom Pseudomonadati; phylum Campylobacterota; class Epsilonproteobacteria; order Campylobacterales; family Campylobacteraceae; genus Campylobacter; species Campylobacter sputorum. The sequence continues at coordinate 535,995 of NZ_CP043427.1, forward strand.
TGGACTTGCTAAATTTTGTGAAAAAATTATGAACGAAGGAACTAAAAAAGACGGAGTTAGTGAGTTTTACAAAAAACTTGATATGAGAGCAATTAGTCTTTATGTGGGTTGTGGATTTGAGACATTGAGTATAAGTTTAGATTTGCTTAAAGAGCATTTTGAATTTGGACTTAAAGCGATAAAAGAGCTTTTAAGTGATCCAAATTTAGATAAAAATACCATAGAAAAACTAAAAATTATAACTTCAAGTGAAATTTTAAATTTAAATAGCGATTTTGATTATTTAGCAAAGACAGAATTAAATAAAATTTTATATGAAGGCAGTATTTATCACATCCTGATTTAGGGTATGAAGATAGTTTGAATACCATAACAAAGGATGAAATTTCAACATTTTTAAAAGAAAATTTAGATCTTTCAAATTTGTTTATAGTTTTAGGAGGTGATGTAGATTTTGAGGAGCATATGTTAAAAGATATGTTAAATTCTCTACATGCAGGAATTCCTAGGGTATTGCCAAAATTTGAAACTTCAAGCAAAGAGATTGTAAAACAAAAACAAAAAGATAGCAAACAAGCTTATATATATTTTGGTTCGCCATATAATGTCAATATAGATGAGTATTATCTCGCAAATGTGGCTACTTTTATCTTAGGAAGTAGTGGCTTTGGAAGTAGGCTTATGGAAGAAATACGCGTAAAAAGAGGGCTTGCATATAGTGCTTATGCTAGAAATTCTTTAAATCTTTCCCATAAACAAATTTGGGGATATTTACAAACCAAAAATGAGAGTAAAGACGAAGCATTAAGCGTTGTAAAAAAGGAGTTTGATGAATTTGTAAAAAATGGCGTTAGTAAAAAAGAACTTGATATGGCAAAAAACTTTCTTCTTGGAAGTGAGCCGCTTAGAAAAGAAACTTTATCAAAAAGATTAAGCGTAGCTCAAAGTGAGTATTATTTAGGACAAAAAGAAGGATTTTTTGATGAAAATTTAAAGAAAATTGCTAACTTAAAACTCAAAGATTTAAACGACTACATTTCATCTCATGATGAGATAACAAAGTTAAGTTTTAGCATAATAAGTAATGAAATTTGATATAAAAGATAGATCAAATTTAGAAAAAATAGGAGTAACTAGCTTACTTGATCTTGCTTTGCTTTTACCAAAAAAGTATGATGATTTAAGCGTAAAAAATAGCCCTAATGATGGCGAAAATGTAGTAGAAATAGAAATCAAATATCAAACTAGAAAACTTAATATTCTTCAAATAACCGCATTTTGTATAACTTGGCAATGTGATGTAAAAATCATAATTTTTAATGCTAGAAAATGGCATTTTGCTGCATTTAAAAGCGGTAAAAAAATGTTTATACATGCAAAATCCTCGTTTGCTTATGGCTCTTGGCAATTTGTAAATCCAAAAATTGTTACAAAAATAGGCGAGATTTTGCCACATTTTAAAAGAGACATAAAAGATCAATATATTGCAAATTTGATACACAAATACATAACTTATGAAAATTTACTCTCCCAAGGTTTAAACGAAAATGAAGCAAATTTGCTATTAAATTTACATAAAAACAATTCACAAAGCATAGAAATTCTATCAAATTTAAAAGAACACAAAGAAATTTTTACTACTATTAAATTTGTTGAAATTTATAATTATATGAAAAAATTAAGCACCAAAAAAACTGATTTTATGGCTAAAAAAATTGATATTTTTGATATAAGCTCATGGTTAAAAACTTTACCATTTAAGCCAACAAAAGATCAGTTAAATGCACTAGATGATATAAAAAACGATTTTCTTTTAGCAAAAGCATCAAAACGAGTTATAATGGGCGATGTTGGAAGCGGCAAAACTCTTGTGATGCTTGGAGCTGCTCTTATGATGTATCCACAAAATGCTATTTTAATGGCACCAACAAGTATTTTAGCTGAGCAAATTTACAGCGAAGCAAAAAAATTACTACCAAGTTTTATGAATGTAATGCTTGTTAAAAGCGGTGATAAAAACTTAAATTTTAATGGCGTAAATTTGATTATAGGAACGCATGTTTTATTGTATCAAGAACTTCCAAAAACCTCTCTTGTTATGGTAGATGAACAGCATAGGTTTGGTTCAAATCAAAGGCAAAAAATCAATCTTTTGACAAGCGATGGTAGGTTTAGGGCGCATTTTTTGCAATTTAGTGCAACACCGATACCAAGAACGCTTAGTTTGATTCAATCTTCTCTTGTAAATTTTAGTTTTTTAAAAACTTTACCATATGAAAAACATATTCATACTTTTGTGATTCAAAATAATGGTTTTAAAAATCTTATTAATCATATTAAAAAAGAAATAAATCTTGGAAAACAGGCTATTGTGGTTTATCCGCTTGTAGAAAAAAGTGAAGTTAGTAATTATCAAAGTATAGATGAAGCAAAGGATTTTTGGTTTAAAAATTTTAAAAATGTATATATGACGCACGGAAAAGACAAGGATAAAGAACAAATTTTGCTAGATTTTAGAGATAAAGGCTCACTTTTGCTTACTACAACCGTGGTTGAAGTTGGTATATCGTTACCAAAACTTAGCATTATTGTCATAGTAGCAGCTGAAAAACTTGGTCTTGCTTCGCTTCATCAGCTTCGTGGAAGAGTTGGTAGAAATGGGGGTGATGGTTGGTGCTATTTATATACAAAGTTAAAAAATATTCCGCCTAGATTAAAAGAATTTAGCCAAACGCTAGATGGTTTTAAGGTAGCAAATATTGATCTTAAAAACCGTCAAAGCGGCGATATACTAGATGGAACCATTCAACACGGTGCGACTTTTGAGTATTATGATATGGATGAAAATTTGGCACAAATGGCACAAAAAAGATTAAATAAAATTTAATAAGGAGAAAAAATTGGCAAAGTCAAGATATCAATCAGTTGAACCAAAAGTTGCTGATATAGTAAATGGTTGGCTAAAACAATATAATTTAGATTATAAGCTAGAACAAGGTAGCTTAAATACAGAAATTGATAAAGCCTTAAATGAATACGCTTCAAAAAATGGTGGCAAAGGTGGAAACCGCCCAGATGTAAAAATTCTTTTGCAAGATAAAAATTTATATTATTATCCTATCTTGATAGAATACAAAGGCTACAAAGATAAATTAATCAAACTAGATGCAAATAATCAAGTAGAAAATCTAACCGCAAAAAACGAACCAAATTATAAAAATATCAATTCATATGCACTAAATGGAGCGGTGCATTACGCAAATGCTATCTTGCACTATACAAGCTATACCGATGTCATAGCCATTGGCGTTACAGGATATGATGATGAGTTTGAAAAGACTCAGATACAAATCGCAGTTTATTATGTTTCAAAGAAAAACTTAGGCGTGGGGCAAGAAGTTGCTAAATACACAGATTTATCATTTTTAAAAAAAGAAAATTTTAACGATTTTATTAAAAAAGTTAAATCTCTATCTTTAAGCCCTGATGAACTTGAGAAAATCAAAGCCAAAAAAGAACAAGAAATTCAAACAAGCCTAACAAAGCTAAATAACGATATTTATAGAGATGAAAAAGGTTTAAGCGAAAACGATAGAGTCTATTTAGTAGCTGCTTCGATAATGGCAACTTTAGGAATTCCTAGCAAAGTTAGCCCACTTGAAAAAGATGAGCTAAAGTCATCTACTGAAAAAGGTAGCACTGACGGTGAAATTATTATCCGTAAAATAGAGGCTTTTTTAAGTCATAAAAATCTCCCAGTTTCAAAGCAAGAGATGATAGTTAGAACCCTTTCAAACACTCTTTTAACTGAAAATATAAACCGTCCGATAAACGACGAAAGTCAGCTTAAAAGAGTTTTTACAAAGATTGTTGATGATTTAGGTATTTATTATAAAATCGGGCTTACGACTGATTTTACGGGAAAACTTTTTAACGAAATGTATTCGTGGCTCGGGTTTACTCAAGATAAATTAAACGATGTAGTTTTAACGCCCTCATATGTAGCAAAACTTCTTGTAAAACTTGCAAGAGTTGATAAGGATAGCTATGTTTGGGACTTTGCAACAGGCTCAGCGGGACTTTTGGTTGCTGCTATGAATGAGATGCTAGATGATGCGAAAAATAAAATTTCATCCCCTGATGAATTAAGACAAAAAGAACTTAACATAAAAGCAAACCAACTTCTCGGACTTGAAGTTTTATCAAGTATCTATATGCTTGCGATTTTAAATATGATAATGATGGGGGATGGTAGCTCAAATATCCTAAATCAAGACTCACTTTTAAATTTTGATGGCAAATATGGTTTTGGTAAAACTGAAGAGAAATTTCCAGCCACGGCTTTTGTGCTAAATCCTCCATATTCTGCTGCTGGAAATGGGATGGTTTTTGTTCAAAAAGCCTTGTCTATGATGAGTAAAGGTTACGCTGCTATCATCATCCAAAATTCAGCTGGAAGTGGCAAAGCAAAAGAGTATAATATAGAAATTTTAAAGCACTCTACTTTAATAGCAAGTATTAAAATGCCAATAGATTTATTTATCGGTAAATCAAGCGTGCAAACAAATATCTATGTTTTTAGAGTTGGTGAGCCTCATCACAAGGATGAAATCGTTAAATTTATAGACTTTTCAAATGACGGCTACACAAGAAGTAATCGCAAAAAAGCAAGTATAAATTTAAAAGATACAAATAACGCAAAAGAACGCTACACTGAGCTTGTAAATTTAGTTCGCTTTGGTAAAAGTAAGCTTAAAATTTTCACTGAAAATGAGTATTACGAAACAACGATAGACCCAAATAACGGCTGCGATTGGAATAAATCAGCCCCAATTGATACAAAACCAAATTTAAACGACTTTAAAAAAACAGTAAGTGATTATCTCGCGTGGGAAGTATCAAATTTGCTTAAAAATGGAGATGATAGCCTGGGAAAATAGATTCCCCACTTAACGAAAAACTACAAAATGTTAAGTGGGGCGAGTTTAGGATTGGGGATTTGTTTGAAGTTGTAGGAACTAAATCATTAGATAGCAATGCTATTGATTTTATAGATAAGGGTATAAATTTCGTTGGTAGAACTTTTGAAAACAATGGAATACAAGGAAAAATAGCAAAAAGAGACTTTGAACCAAACGAACCTTTTACAATAACAGCCACAGTGATAGGAAATTATAAATATGTAAAATTTCAAAAAGAGCCATATTATTGTTCTCAAAATATAAATAAATTATCGCCTAAAATTTTAATAAAAAAATGGAATGATAAAATTGCATATTTTTTTGTATCAAATATACAGAAGTTTGTTTCTTTATATGATTATCAGCAAAGTGGTTATAAATTGGATGATATAAAAAATCACATAATAAAACTTCCTATAAATTTAAAAAGCGAGATTGATTTTGAATTTATGGAAAATTTTATAGCTGAGCTTGAGGCGGAGCGTATAGCGGAGCTTGAGGCGTATCTACTCGTGACAAATTTGAAAGATTATAAGCTTACAACTGATGAACAAAATGCTTTAAAAGAATTTGAAAATTTAGAGTGGAAAGAATTTAAAATCGGTGATTTATTTAATAGGCTATCAACAAAAAAGCTACCATACAAAGCTAAAGATTTACCTAATATTCCAACTGATAGATATATCTTGCCTTGTTTAACTTCTAGTTTTCAAAATCAAGGATTAAATTATTATGCACCAAAAGAAAATGCAACTGTTCTTAAAAATGTAATTTCTATACCTTCAAATAGTGACATTTATAGGGCATATTTTCAATCTAGGGAATTCACAGTTTTATCTGATGCCTATGGTATTGATTGGATAGATAAAAATTTTGTATTATTATCACAGCAATATTTATTTATAGTTACTTGCATTAATAAAGTTACAGATTTACCTAAATATTCTTATAAAAATAAACTTGGTGGCTGGAATGTTGTAAAAAATAAATTTATATCCTTGCCAACCAAAAATGGCGAGATTGATTTTAAATTTATGGAAAATTTCATAATCGCAGTTCAAAAGTTAGTTATAAAATATGTCGTTTTGTATGCGGATGAAAAGATAGAAGTTACTAAAAAGATAGTTTGTAATAAAGGATAAAAATGAATAAAGATAATTGCAGGTTTCCAAAAGGGGAAGAGGGCAAAGAAACGCTTCTTAGAATGAACGAGATGCATAATGAGGGTGCAACTTGGGCTATATCAAATTTAGAGTTTGGTAGAAATTTAAATATATTAGATGTTGGTTGTGGTGGCGGAAAAAATATATCAAATTTAGCTACTAAATTTAACGATAGTGTTATCTATGGAGTGGATTATTCTAGCACTAGTGTAGATGTTGCAAGTGAAATTAATTCCCATCTTATAGAACAAAAAAGAGTTTTTATAGATGAACAGAGTGTTTCAAATTTGAAATTTAAAGATATTTTTTTTGATATTGTTTGTGCGTTTGAGACGATATATTTTTGGCCTGATATAAAAAATGATTTTTTAGAGATAAAAAGAGTTTTAAAAGATGGCGGAAAATTTTTAATTTTTGTTGAAGGAAGCACAAAAGAGGTTTTAAAAGAGTGGAGTAAAGAAGTGCATTTAAAAAATCAACTTACAAAAGATGAATTAATCAATATTTTAAAAGAAGTAGGTTATAAAAACATACAGAGTTTTAATATGAATAAAAGTGAGAAACTTTGCATTATTTCACAAAAATAGTTGAAAATATGATACAATACAAGCCATTTATTATAAAATTTTTATTGGTAGGTTATGGAAAGAATTTCTAATATATTTTTAAATAAACCAAAACATGTTGGTATTGTATGTTTTTTTATATTTTTTATAATAATTTCTATACCAATTATTTATACTTATGAAAAACGAAATAGCTTGGAATATGAGGAATTTAGGCACCATCTTGGAATGGCAGCATACGCACTTTCTTTTAGTGTAAATCCAAATTTACACAAGATTGTAGAAGATGAGCAAAATGCTTCAAGCGATAATTATCAAAAAGTCACAGCCCCTTTGTTTGATTTTTTTGCTCTTTATAGAGAAGTTTATGATATATACACAGTTGTAGAAAGAGATGGTAAAAAGTATTATGTTTTAGATGTTGCAAATGCACAAAATGCAATCGCTAAAGATCCTATTGCTTCACCTGCTAAAATAATGAAAGAGCTTGTAGAAACAGACAACTCTGATAATTGGTTCGAATTGGTTGAATCTGGTAAAGTATATGTAAATAAAGATTTTGAGACAGATAACTATGGTACATTTCTTTCAGCAATAGCTCCTGTGTATGATGAAAATCAGACATTTATTGCAGCTATTGGTATAGATGTAAGCATAGAAAAATATCAAGAAATTATGCAAAAAACTAGAAATATATTTATATTAACTATAATAATGGCGGCTATGATATCTATTTTGATGTCTATAATAGTCATAGCACTTATAAATTATGTAAAATTAGTTTATTATAGATTCCAAAAAGTTTCAAATTCAGATAGACTAACCGGGGTTTATAATAGATTTGTATTTATAGATATTTTCACAAGAGAGATAAATAGGGTTCAAAGAAATAAAGATAATTTATATTTGATTTTTTTAGACATTGATAATTTCAAAGGCTTTAATGACAAATACGGTCATAGTGTTGGAGATGATATCATAATATTTACTGCAAAGAAAATAGTAAATACCGTAAGAAAAATAGACATCGTATCAAGATATGGAGGAGATGAGTTTTTGATAAGTATTTGCGGGGCTAGTGATGAGTTTATAAAAGATATTATAGATAGAGTAATGAATCAAAAATACGATTTTGTTTATGCTGTAAATAAAAATGGAATAGAAGAAAAATTAGTTGTAAATTTCAGTGTTGGATATACAAAATATAAAGATGGAGATACTTTTGAAACTATGTTAGAAAGAGCAGATCGTGGGCTTTATATATCAAAAGATTTTGGAAAACATAGGGCAACCTTTGTTGAAAAATAGTAGTTTTTTAAATTAAGTATGCTTTTAAATCAAAATAGTATAATCTTTAAATAAATTATAAGGAGTAAAAAATGTGCAAAGATTGTGGTTGTAGCCTACATTCTCACGAACATACACACAGCGATGGCGTAACTCATTCTCATACTCACTCTCACGAGCATATGCATAAAGAAGGAGAAAATGCTATACACGAGTACTCACACCCCGCTTTAAATGATACAAAAACGGTTGAGGTTATAACTAAAATTTTATCTCAAAATGATAGTGAGGCAGCTCATATAAGAAAGCATTTTGATGAAAGTGGTATCTTATGTATAAATTTAATGAGTAGCCCAGGTGCCGGTAAAACTACGCTTTTAGAAAACACTATAAAAAAAATGGATTTAAATATAGCGGTATTAGAAGGGGATTTAGAGACAAACCGCGATGCAGATAGAATTTTAAAAGCTGGTGCCAGAGCTTATCAGATAACAACTGGACAAAGCTGTCATTTGGACGCATTTATGGTTCACGATGGTCTTCATCATCTTGATTTAAATGATGTAAAATTGGTTTTCATTGAAAATGTTGGAAATTTGGTTTGCCCTGCAAGTTATGATGTAGGAGCTCATTTAAATATAGTTTTATTAAGCACTCCAGAAGGAAGTGATAAAGTTGCTAAATATCCCGTTATGTTTAGAACAGCCGATCTTGTGGTTATTACAAAATCATCTTTGATAGAGCATTTTGAGTTTGATATAAAAGATGTTACAGCCGAGCTTAGAAAACTAAATCCAAGAGCTGATATAATAGTTTTAGATAGTAAAACTGGCGATGGTTTTGATAAGTGGATTAACTATTTAAAAATGAAAATGGAGCTTAGATAATGTGTTTAAGTATCCCATCTAAAGTTAAAAGTATAGATGAGAACAACTATGCTATAGTTGAAACTTTGGGCGTAGAAAGGGGTGTGAGTTTAGATCTTATAAGTGAGCCTGTTAGTGTTGGGGATTATGTGTTAATTCATGTTGGTTTTGCTATGGAAAAAATAGACACAGCTTACGCAATCGAAAGCTTAAAAGCATACGAAGAAATAGCTAAGATGATGAAAGATGGCACCATAGACGAATTTGAAGGCGATATGGGACTTCTTAGCAAAAATTCTTAAAGAAATCAAATGGATTTAATATCTGAATTTAGAGACAAAGAGCTTATTTTAGCATTAAGTGAGCTCATAAAAAAACATAGCAAAAAGCCGCTTAATATAATGGAAATTTGCGGCGGACATACGCATAGCTTGATGAAATTTGGACTTAATGATTTGGTTGGAGAAAATATAAATTTCATTCACGGACCTGGTTGTCCAGTGTGCGTTATGCCAAAAAGAAGTATAGATGAAGCTATCAAACTTGCTTCTATGCCAAATACTATATTTTGCACACTTGCTGATATGCTAAGAGTTCCAGGAAGTAACACATCACTACAAAAACTTCGTGCAAAAGGGCACGATATAAGATCCTTATATACGCCTTTAGATGTTATAAAAATAGCATTAGAAAACAAGGATAAAATAGTTATATTTTTTGCTATTGGCTTTGAGACAACAACACCAATGAGTGCAGTTGTGATACAAAAAACCATAGAACTTGACTTAAAAAATCTGTTTTTTCATATCAATCATGTTACGGTTCCAGCACCAATTAGAGCTATAATGAATGATGAAAATGTTCATATAGATGCATTTTTAGGACCAAGCCATGTAAGTGTGATAACTGGATCAAAAATTTATGAAAGTTTAGCAAATGAGTATAAAACTCCAATTGCAGTAAGCGGATTTGAACCGCTTGATATGATGGATAGCATTTTAAATTTAGTAATGCAACACGAAAATGGCAGTTATGAGGTTTATAATCAGTATAAAAGAGTTGTCAAAGAAGATGGAAATTTAAAAGCAAAAGAACTTATAAATAAATATTTTGAAATTTGTGATTTTAATTGGCGTGGTCTTGGGATTATAAAATCAAGCGGATATGATTTAAAAAGCGATTTTGATAAGATAAATGCTAAGAAAGTTTTTGATTGTAGTGTAGAAAGCAAGGGCGAAAGCAGGGCGTGTATGTGCGGAGAGATACTTCGTGGTAGGGCAAAACCATATGATTGCAAAGTTTTTGCTAAAGCTTGTAATCCACAAAATCCTATAGGCTCATGTATGGTCTCAAGCGAAGGTGCTTGTGCGGCTTACTATAAATATCAAAAGAGGAGTTAGTTTGCAAGAAATTCTTTTAAGTCATGGTGGTGGCGGCGAAGAGATGAATAGTCTTATAAATGAGACTATATTTGGTATTTTTGATAATGAAATTTTGCGTGAAGCAAATGATGCTGCTATTTTAGAAATGAATGGCAAATTAGCTTTTACAACAGATTCTTTTGTTGTAACACCGATTTTTTTTCGTGGCGGAGATATAGGAAAAATTGCTGTTTGTGGAACCGCAAATGATCTTAGTATGGTTGGTGCAAATCCAATGTATATAAGCTGTTCTTTGATAATAGAAGAGGGCTTAAAGATAGAAGAGCTAAAAGAAATTTTAACATCAATGCACGATATAGCCAGTAAAAATGGTATAAAAATAGTTTGTGGTGATACAAAAGTAGTTGAAAAAGGAAAATGCGATAAAATTTTTATCAATACAAGTGGAATTGGTAAAATCATATTAAAGCCCATTGAAACAAAAAATTTAAAACCTAAAGCCAAGATTTTACTTAGCGGAGATATAGGAAGACACGGAGCTGTTATACTTGAAGCTAGAGATGACATAGGTTTTAAAAGCTCACTTCAAAGTGATTGTAAATGTCTTAAAAATGTTGTTTTGGCTTTAATTGAGGCAAATATAGGCATACAATGCATGAGAGATGCTACTCGTGGCGGACTTAGTGCAGTGTTAAACGAATGGGCAAATTTTAGTAAAAATGAAATTTTAATATATGAAGAAGATATAAAAATAAAAGATGAAGTTATGGGAATTTGCGAACTTTTAGGTTTTGAAGCATATGAGTTAGCAAATGAAGGGACTTTCGTGTTAGCAGTTGATGAGAAAAATGAAAAAAAAGCTTTGGAAATTTTAAAAAGTTTTGATGAAAATGCAGCTTGTATAGGCGAAGTTACTAAGGCTAAAAAACCAAGAGTAATTTTACAAAATGCCTATAAATCGCAGCGATTTTTAGAGCTTCCAAAAGGCGAACTTTTACCAAGGATTTGTTAATGCACGAACTTTCTATAGTAGCAGATCTTGTAAAGCTTTGTGAGGATAATCTAAAAAAAAATAACGCTACAAAGGTGTTAAAATTAGAGCTTAAAATAGGCAGATTAAGTGGCGTTGAGGCTCATTATTTGAAGAGCTGTTTTGATGTTTTTAAAGCCGGGACTGTTTGTGAAAATGCAGAGCTTATAATACATATTCAAAATGTAGTGATTCATTGTAAAGAGTGTGGTTTTGATACTGAGCTTGATGAAAATAACTTCATTTGTCCAAAGTGTGGCTCAAATAAGCTTGATGTGATAGATGGCGAAGATATGTATCTTATGCGACTTGAAATGGAGTAAGTAGAGCATAATCTCAAATTTGATATAATTACATTTTAATTTTATAAATTTAAGGAATTTTTATGGGAAGAGCGTTTGAATATAGGCGTGCTTCAAAAGAAGCTAGATGGGATAAGATGAGTAAACTTTTTCCTAAGCTCGGTAAAGCTATAACTGTTGCTGCAAAAGAGGGTGGCTTGGATCCTGATATGAATCCAAAACTAAGAACTGCTATCGCAACTGCAAAAGCTCAAAATATGCCTAAAGACAACATAGATGCTGCTATAAAAAGAGCAAATGGAAAAGATAGCAGCGAAATAAAAACAATTCATTATGATGGCAAAATGCCTCACGGCGGGCTTGTAATAGTTGAGTGTGCTACAGATAATCCAACAAGAACTGTTGCAAATGTAAAAGCAATTTTCAATAAAAATGGCGGAGAGTTTTTACCAAGCGGAAGTTTAAATTTTATGTTTAGTAGAAAGTCTGTTTTTGAGGTTGTAAAGCCAAATAAAGACATAGAAGAACTTGAGCTTGAATTGATTGATTATGGAATGAGTGATATTAAGCTTGTAAAAGAAGAAGATAGTGAAATTTTGGTAATTTATGGAGATTATGAGAGTTTTGGGACTCTTAGTGAGGGCATAGAAAAACTTGGTTTGGAAATGAAAAAAGGTTCTTTGCGGTTCGTGCCAAATACGCCTATTGAGATAAGCGATGAGCAGTATGAGGACATAGAAAAACTTATTGATAAGCTTGAAGATGACGATGATGTTCAAGCTGTTTATACAAATTTGGAGTAAAAAATGAGAGAAGAATTAAAAATTTATGATATCAATAAAGATGAATTAGAAAAATGTAAATTTGCCGTGATTTCTACAAATAAAGGCGATATGAAAGTTAAGCTTTACGGGGATGAAGCACCGCAAACGGTTACAAATTTTGCAAACCTTGCAAATAGCGGTTTTTATGATAATCTTACTTTTCATAGAGTTATACCAAATTTCGTTATACAAGGCGGTTGCCCTAACGGAACTGGCACAGGCGGACCTGGCTGGAGAATAAAATGCGAATGTGATAATCAAACACACAAACATCAAAGAGGCACTCTTTCTATGGCTCATGCCGGGAAAGATACTGGTGGAAGTCAGTTTTTTATCTGCCATAGTAAGCAACCCCATCTTGATGGTATCCACACAGTTTTTGGCGACTTAACTGACGAAGAGAGTAAAAAAGTGCTAGATTCTATAAAAGCAAACGATACTATAAAAACTATACAAATCAAAGAAAATTTATAAAACATTTTGGGGTTTATACCCCATAAATTTATTTTAAAGTGTAACACAAATAAGATATGTTTGATATAGAATATGCAAAAAATAATGATAATTTTAGAGAGTTAAAACATTCACAATCTGTTTGTAAATTTATATATCTTGATGGCAAGAAGCTCTTAAATTTAGGTTCAAATGATTATCTAGGAATTGCTACAAACAAGACCTTAAGAGATGAATTTTTAGAAATTTCTAAAAATAAAGACTACTTTTTTGGAAGTGGTGCAAGTAGGCTTGTTTATACATCTAGTGATGAATTTAACAAACTAGAGAGTTATTTTGAGCAAAGATTTTGTGGGAAAAAAGCTACAATTTTTAACACCGGATATTGTGCAAATTTAAGTTGTATTTCTGCTTTAAATGGCAAACAAACGCTATTTTTATGCGATAAACTAATTCACGCAAGTATGATTGATGCACTAAAAATTTCAAAAGCAAAATTTAAAAGATATGAGCACAATAATTATGAAATGCTAAATGATTTGCTTTTAAAAAATTATTCTAAATTTGATGAAATGATAATTTTAAGTGAGTCTGTTTTTAGTATGGATGGCGATAGTGCCGATATTAGGCATTTGTGTGAGCTTAAAAAAGAGTATAAAAATGTAAAACTTTATATAGACGAGGCACACTCATTTTTTGTTAGAAATGAGCTTGGAAATGCACATAAACTCGGACTTGATAAAGATATTGACTTTTTACTTGTAACGCTTGGAAAGGGCATAGGAAGTAGCGGTGCGGTGATTTTATCAAATGCTTTTTATAAAGATATTTTTGTTAACTCAGCTAGAAGCCTTATTTTTTCTACGGCAATTCCGAGCATTTGTGTAGCTTGGACTAATTTTATACTTTCAAAAGATTTTAGTTTAACAAGACAAAATTTAGAACAAAATATAGCTTATCTTGGGCTAAACGGTAGTCATATACAGCCATTTTTAACCTATGAAAACTCAAAAACGCTTGAGCTTTCAAAAAAACTTATCCAAAATGGATATTTTATACCAGCTATTCGTCCGCCTACAGTAGCACCAAATACATCTCGCTTAAGGATATCTCTTCGTGGTGATGTAGAAAAAAGCGAACTTAAAATGCTAAAAGAGATTTTGTATGCAAGTTAAATTTATAAAAAATAATGCCAAAAATAAAAAACTTATATTGATTTTTTTAGGATATTCGTTTTTACCACAATGCTTAAATGTATTAATTGCAAATACTCAAAAAAAAGAGTTTGATTTGTGTGTGGTTTATGACTATTCAAATTTAAATTTTGATATATTGCAAGATATTTTACAATACAAACATATATATCTTATAGCTTGGTCTATGGGAGTTTGGGCTGCAAATTTAGTTTTTCAAAGTGATAAATTTAATGATATAAATTTAATAAAAAAAGTAGCAATAAATGGAACTATTTATGGTATAGATGATGAGCGAGGCATACCAAAGAATTTGTTTAAAAAAAGTATAGATGAGTTTGATTTTGAAAACTTTAAAAGACTTTGTTTTTTAAAAGATTTAGACAAAGTTGATTTTGAATTTGGCAAAAATCCTAAAAATGAACTAGAACAAATTTATATTTTTTCGCAACAAAATAATAAAATAAAAGATAGTTTAAATATCGATAAAACCATCATTTCAAAAAGAGATTTTATATTTCCAACTACTGCTTATACAAATTTAACTTGCGAAAAAAAGTTTATAAACGCTCCGCATTTTCCATTTTTTTATTTCAAAAATTTTGGAGAAATTTTTGAAATTTAAAACAGCAAAAAATTATGAAGATTTTGCATATGCTCAAAAATTTGCAGCAAAAAAGCTTATAAATGAGCTAAAAAAACATTCATTATATTATAAAAATATATATGAGATAGGCTGTGGTTGTGGGGTTTTAACAAAATTTATTTTAAAAGAGTTGGATTTTAAAGATATTATTTTAAATGATATTTATAAAAGTGATTTTATGAATGGAAATTTTTCAACACAAATAGGCGATATTAGAGATATTAAAATGCCTTCAAATTTAGATTTGATTGTATCAAGTTCAGTTTTTCAATGGTTTGATAAAAGAGGCGAGTTTGAAAAACTCATAGATAAAATTTATCTATCTCTAAACAGTGGCGGTATATTTGCTTTTTGTATGTTTATAAACGGAACACTTTATGAGTTAAGCAGTTTTACAAAACAGGGGCTTAATTATAAAACAGACAAAGAAATTTTATCATTATTGTCAGATTTTAAAATTTTAAACTTTATAAACGATGAATATATTGCTAAATTTAATAACTTAAAAGAGCTTTTAAATCATTTAAAACAAACTGGTGTTAATAATATAAATGGAAATTTTAAGCTTACTAAAAGTAGCATTTTAGCATTAGAAAATCACTTTGAAAATGATTTTTCATTGAGTTATAAATTTATAAATGTAGTATGCAAAAAGGCATGACGATAAGCCGAGTTCTGTCTAGAACGGTCATTTATCTAGGCTAAATTTCGCAATTTAGCTCAAGCGAAGGGTTTTAATATAAGACCAAAACCATCCCTTCTTGCTGCAGGTTGGGTTTACAAAGCCATCATTGTTACCAATAATGCTGGTAAGCTCTTACCTTACCGTTTCACCTTTACCGCAAATGCGGAAGTTTGCTTTCTGTTGCACTATCCCTTAAGTTTCCTTAGCCATCTGTTAGATGGAACCATGTCTTATAGCAGCTCGGACTTTCCTCTTTGGTGTGAGATGCCAAAGCGACCGTTTATCATGCCAAATGTAATTTTATCAAAAATGAACTTAATAATATTTTATCGTTTTATTGTTACTTTTGGTAAAATAAAATGTGAGTTTTTTAAAGAATGATATAATTATAAGCTGTTTTTTACTAAAAAGTGATAGTATATTATGATAATCATAAAAAAGGAATAATTTAGATTATGGAAAAAACTTTACAAAATCAGGCTTTAGAGTATCATTTAGGTGGAAAGGTAGCTATTAGTGTTACAAAACCTTGCGTAAATTCAAAAGATCTCTCTCTTGCTTATAGCCCTGGTGTTGCTGAGCCTTGCAAAGAGATTCAAAGAGATGAAAATTTAGTTTATAAATATACATCAAAATCAAATTTAGTAGCTGTAATAAGCAATGGAACAGCAGTTTTAGGACTTGGAGATATAGGTGCAGCAGCAAGTAAGCCAGTAATGGAAGGAAAGGCTGTTTTATTTAAAAAATTTGCAAATGTTGATGCTTTTGATATAGAAATAAACGAAAGAGATCCTAAAAAAATAGTTGAAATTTGTAAAGCCATCTCAGTTGGATTTGGCGGTATAAATTTAGAAGATATAAAAGCACCTGAGTGTTTTGAAATAGAAAGAGAGCTTCAAAAAGCAGTTAATATCCCTATAATGCACGATGATCAACACGGAACTGCAATGATAACAACCGCAGGTCTTATAAATGCACTTGAAATTTCAAAAAAAGATATCAAAAATATACGAGTTGTCGTAAATGGAAGTGGTGCATCTGGCATAGCTTGTGCAAAAATGTATAAAGAACTCGGTGTACAAAATATAATAATGCTTGATTCAAAGGGTGTTATTCATGATGGTAGAAATGATTTAAATGAGCAAAAAAAGGAATTTGCAATTCACACGGATCTTAGAACTTTACAAGATGCTATGAATGGTGCTGATATGTTTTTAGGACTTAGCAAAGGTGGTGTCGTTAGTAAAGATATGGTTAAATCTATGGCAAAAAATCCTATAATATTTGCACTTGCAAATCCTGTTCCTGAAATTTTTCCTCACGAGATAATGGAAGTTAGAGATGATGCTATGATTGGCACTGGAAGAAGCGATTTTCCAAACCAAATAAATAATGTTTTAGGCTTCCCATATATTTTTAGAGGTGCTCTTGATGTGCATGCAAGAAAAATAACGCCAAATATGAAAATGGCTGCAGCAAAAGCTCTTGCAATGCTTGCAAGAGAACCTGTAAGTAAGGAAATTTTAGATTTAACTAAAAATCCAAATTTAACTTTTGGAAAAGATTATATCATACCAAATCCTTTTGATAAAAGAGTGCTTTTTGCTGTTGCACCAGAGGTTGCTAAGGCTGCATTTAATGATGGTGTTGCTGGTATTAATAATTTTGATGAAAAAGAGTATTTAGAGTCATTAAGAATCAACTTTTTAGAAAAACATTTATAAATTTAAAGCAACTTTGATTTAAGTTGCTTTAAATTGTTATTGTATTTCAAAATGTGTTATTTTGGATAGTTTTTCATTTGTGTTTAGAATTTCGTATTTGAAATTTTTAGCAACTTTGAAGTTTTCAAGCCTTTTTATATGCATATTGGTGTAATTTTGTGCGTTTTGTTCATTATCAAATGCATAAATTCCGCCAGCTATATTTTTTTTACTATTTTCTGTCCATATTTTCCATAAAAATCCTTTTTCCATTGTTATGCTTTGTGCTAAGTCTTTGCACTCTTCATACATTTTCTCACCATATCCGCCACTATAATCAAAAGTAATTTGCAAAATAACCATTTTTTATCCTTTTTAGTTTTTATGATAGATAATATAGCTCAAATTTATAAATTTATTTTATAAACCCACTTCCCAAAACTCTATCTTTATCATCATAAAATACTGCAAGTTGTCCACTTGCTATACCATATGCCGGCTCATCAAGTTCTATCATAGCACCATTTTGGGCCATCTTAACATTTCCATTTATTTTTGGACTTCTATATCTTATTTTAACACCTGCTGTAAATTCTTTTAAATTTACAAATGCATTGAAATTTGTAGTTTCAAATTTATTTTGCGATAAATCTTCCTTGTTTCCAACTATGATTTCATTATTTTTTGAATCTATTTTTATAACATAATGTGGATCATGTGCACCATCTATTCTAAAACCGCTTCTTTTTCCTATGGTATAATGCATATATCCTTTGTGTGTCCCGATTTTATTTCCAAATTTATCTTTTACGATTCCTGGGATTTCCGTGTTGAAGTGCTCTTTTAAAACATCAATGTATGTTTTTTCAACAAAACATATTTCGCTACTTTCTTTACTTGTTGCAATGTTGTTTAAAATTTCTATTTTTGATGCTTCTTCTTTTATATCTTTTTTAAACATATTTCCAAGTGGAAAAAGCATATACTTCAAGGCTTTTGGGTCTATGTTTGCAAGGAAATAGCTTTGATCTTTGCTTAAATCTTTTGCAACTTTTAAAAGATTATCTTCTATCCTGACATAATGTCCCGTAGCAAGTTTATCGCATCCTAAACTCTGTGCATACTCAAGAAGCGATCCTAGTTTTATCTGTTTGTTACAAAGGGCACATGGATTTGGCGTTTTGCCGTCTTTATAAATTTGTACAAATGGATTATAAACTTCTTTTTTAAAAACATCTTGCAAATCTAAAATTTCTGTTTGTATGTCAAGAAATTTGCCAACTTCTTTAACTTTTTGTATATTTTCCTCATGATATCCTGGTTTGTTGTGAAGTAACATATAACAACCAATGACCTCATGTCCGCAGTCTTTTAAAAGCTTTGCACTATACGAAGAATCTATTCCTCCGCTCATTGCCATCATAATTTTCATGATATTCCTTATTTTATGATTAAGGGGAATTGTATTTAAATTTATATTTTATTTTGCTGAATTTATAATATAGTTAAATACTATATCTATATCATCTTCTATGGTATATAAGTTTATATCATTTGGCGTAATAGTCATATTTTCAACTAAAGTATCTCTTATAAATTCATCTAGTTTTGACCAAAAATCTATACCAATAAGATATATCTTATTGTCTTCTCTAAATTTTGTTTGAACTAAGCACAAAATTTCAAACAACTCATCTAGTGTTCCAAAACCTCCCGGAAAGACTACAAATGCTTTTGAGTGTTCTATGAGAGCATATTTTCTAAGTGATAAATTTTTTAGTTTTGTGCCTTTATTTATATATGGATTTGAATTTTGTTCAAACGGGAGTTGTATATTTATACCAATGCTATTTTTTCCAGCATCATAAGCACCTTTATTTGCAGCTTGCATAATACCATCTCCGCCTCCTGTTACTATAGAAAAACCCTTATTTGCTAGTTTTTTTGCTAATTCGTAGGCTTTTTTACAATAAATATTATCATTTTGTAATCTTGCTGAGCCAAAAAAAGTTATATATCTGTTTTCTTTTTCAAAAATACCATCTAGTAAAGCAATCTCGCTAAATATATTTTCTATCATCTAAGTTGTTCTAACCTCTCTTTTTTTGTTCCTATTTCAGTTATTTGTATGCCAAAATTTCCATCTATTATAACAACTTCTCCAAGAGCTATTGGCTTATCGCCTATTAGAATTTCAAGTGGATCATTTGCTAGTTGATTTAGTTCTATAACTGAGCCTATATCCATACTTAAAACATCTTTTAAAAGCATTTTTTTTGACCCAATTCTCACTCTTATTGGAAGTCTAACATCCATAATAAGATTTATATTTCTCATCTCATCGCTTGTAAATGATGATTTAGCTGAAGATTCTGATTTTTCTTGATGTGATTTTTGAGAAGCCGGATTAAGAAGCTTGTTTAAAACAAGATCGCTTACAAGACCAAAATGTTCGTCTAAAGCGTCTATTTTAACTTCATATATATATGATTTTTCATACGAACTTAGATCAAGTGCTTGGTTTTCATCTAAAAATACTACTTTTGATACTTCAAAATTTAGTTTTGGAAGATCTTTTTGTGCTCCAAGTGTAGTAGAAAATGCCCCTAATATATTTGAAAATACTTCTTTTGCTGCATCTATCTCATCTGCACCAAGAGAAGATGTGTTTGTTATCTCTTCTTCTCCCATCATCCATTCGCCAATGGCTGTCATAAAAACAGGAGTTGATAAAAGTAGAAGTTTTGCCGTAGTTGCACCGCTAACATTTATGGTAGCAACTACTACTGGTGGTTTTATTGTGGTTTGCTCATTAGCATTATCTTCGGTTTTATTTGAAAATACAGCTTGTTTTCCTGTAAGTCCTTCTATGGTTGCAACTACTTCTTTGGTAAAAAAATTTAAAAATTGTTCTATCATATATCATCCTCTTCTTCCATATACTCTTCGTTTTCATCGTTTTCTTGCTCATTTTGAAAAGCTAGTGCTTTTGCTTTTCTTTCTTCTTCAAACTCTTCTAAGATGGATTTTATCTCATCTTTATCTGTTTTTATGAGCTGTTCTATTTTTATGGTTTTTCTAAATCTGTGAAGCCCGATTTGTGCTAAAAAAACATCTTTTTTGTCTATTGTTACTATAGCTTTATCATCAGCTGGTCTATCTAGTCTTAGTATATCTCCAACTTCTAAATTTAAAAACTCATTAACACTTATCATAGCTTTACCTAATATTGCTTCATAAATAACTTCAGCTCTACCAACCAGTGTTTTTAACTCTTTGTTTCTACTTTTTTTAGCAGAAGTTTCACCAAGCATTACATCTCTGCTTGCAAGACGCGATAAAATAGGCTCTAAATATATAACAGGATAGCATATGTTTATCATTCCGCTTGAGTTTCCTATAATTATCTCCATAACAAGCATAATGACAATCTCATTTTGCGATACTATTTGCACTACATTTGGAGAGCTTTCTTTGGTTTCTATGTTTGGGTAGATGTCTGTTATTAAGCTCCAAGATTCTCTAAGTCTTTGCATTATTATACGAAGAATTGCATCTAGTAAATTTATTTCTATCTCTGTTAATTCTCTATTTTCTTCAAAGCCCTCTCCATTTCCGCCAAGAAGTCTATCTATCATAGGAAATGCGATGCTTGGATTTATCTCTAAAACGCAATTTCCATCAAGCGGTTTTATAGAAAAAACATTAAAGCTTGTTGGACTTGGTAGGGACATTAAAAACTCTCCATAAGTCATTTGATCAACTGAGTGAAGCCTTATTTCTACAATGCTTCTCATTATGCTAGAAATTTGAGAGGCTAAATTTCTAGCTAGTTTGTCATGAATACCTTTTATGGCACGAAGTTGTTCTTTGCTAACTCTATTTGGTCTTTTAAAATCATATATAATGATTTCTCGTTCTTCTTGCTCTTCTTTTTTACGAGGCGTATCTATATTTTCATCTGTAT
Organism: Campylobacter sputorum subsp. sputorum; assembly: GCF_008245005.1. Taxonomy (NCBI): domain Bacteria; kingdom Pseudomonadati; phylum Campylobacterota; class Epsilonproteobacteria; order Campylobacterales; family Campylobacteraceae; genus Campylobacter; species Campylobacter sputorum. Next base: position 557,023 of record NZ_CP043427.1, read on the forward strand.
CTTCGTCCACTACTTCAAGTAGTGCATCAATTTCTTCTTGTGTTAGTATATCAGCCATCTAGGCTCCAAATCTTTCTTTTATTTTATTTATTAACTTTTTATGAATTTGAGAAATTCGTGATTGAGAAATGTTTAAAATTTCACTAATCTCAGCTAAAGATAACTCTTCATAATAATACAACTGAACTATAAGTTGATCTCTTTTTTCAAAAGTTGCCAAAACTTCTTCTATTTTTTCAAGTAAATCATCTCTAATAACTCTATCTTCTGTACTTTCTTGTTCAGTGTTTATAAGATGGTCATCTATCGGCATTACTGAGCATATGCTGCTTGCCATTCTTGCTTCTCTTATTTTATCTTCGCTTTCATTTAAAACTTTGGCTAAATACGCATCATCTGGCTCTTGTTCGTGTTTGTTAAAATAATTATCTATTTCTATTTCTACTTGTTTTATGAGTTTTCTGTTTGATCTGCTTACAGTATCAAGTGATCTAAGATAGTCTAGCATTGAGCCATATACTCTTTTTTGGCAATATCCCCAAAATGAGTCATTTTGGCTTTTATCATACTTTCTAGACATTTTTATCATTTGTGTAGCACCAATGCTTATTAAATCATTTACATCTATACTAGCAGGAAGTCTTTCTTTTAGTCTAAACGCCATTGATCTAAGTGCTGGCATGTATTGTAAAACAAGTGAATCTTGCTCTTGTTTTATGGCGTTTGCATAAGCATTATGCTGCTTTTTTTGCTGCTTTTCTGCCATGTTTTTTATCCAATGTTTTAGCTTTTAACTTTTGGGATGATAATTTAGACAAAATATTTTCCATTTTTCTTTCTCTCATAGATAGTTCTGCTATTAGTCTTTCATTTATCTCTTCATGTTTTTCTTTATTGAAAAAAATATTAAATGTTTGTTTGCTAACTTTTATATAGTTCATTATAGCTAAATGTATCACTAAATAAAAGAAAAATGTAATAAGCAGTGTATATACAACTATTTCTACGGGGTCTTGTATTTTTATAATTACAAACATAACTCCTATAAAAAATCCACAAGCTGTAAAAAAGGCTATAAAATTATCGGCTTTCAAAATAAACTTTCCTTAGTTAAAATTGATCCATTAGTTGTTTAAAAAAATTACTAATGCTTCTCCTGCCATCATCTACAAGCACTTTTCGTTCCAATCTATAAAGAAGCTTAGATGCCATCTGTTTGATTTCACTACTAGAAACTCCAAATGGCACATCTTGAGTAAATAAAGTTCTTTGTTTTATGCTTTTTGCTACATTTTTGTCATTTTGAATATATCCAAGCATAGAAAGATTTAAATTTGCAATGTTATTTAGTGCTACTTTTTGTATATTTTCAAATATTTTAATAGCTTCTTTTTCATCTTTTGCCATATTTATTATCATCAAAAGATCATTTTTTATTTTTGATGTTACTTTTATGGTTGCATAAGCATCTGTAATAGCTGCGGGATCTGGAACTGTTACAACTATAACCTCATCGCTTGCTTGTAAAAAAACTTGTATGTGATCTCCTATGCCCGCACCTGTATCGATAATCAAAAAATCAAGATAATCAAGATCACTAACTTCGCCTAAAAATCTATCATATAAAAAATGATCATTGTATTTTAGTATCTCATCGCCACTATCTCCAGGGATTAAAATCAAATTTTTTTTAACTGGAATTATGATATCACTTAGAGAGCATTCGCCTTTTAAGACATTTAATAAATTTTTATTCATTTTAACATTAAGAATAACATCTAAATTTGCTAGTCCAATATCAGCATCAAAAAGCCCAACTTTATAGCCATTATTTGCAAGGATATTTCCTAAATTTGCACTTATAGTGCTTTTTCCAACACCGCCTTTTCCGCTTGTTATGGCTATAAAATGCGTTGTTTTTTGTTTTTTTTGCTCTTTTGAAACAAGGTTTTGAAGTTTATTTGCTTGATTTATCATCAGAATCCTTTTTATTAAAGCCTTCTAAAACACATTCTATTAAAAATTCGCTCCTAGCTTCCATCAAATCATCTGGAACTTCTTGTCCGATAGAAAAATAACTAACAGGAGTTTTTGTTTCATAAACCAAAGAAAATACATTTCCAAATACTTTTGTCTCATCAAATTTAGTAATAATCATAGTATCAATATGCAAAAAAGAGAAATTATCATAAATTTCTAGCATATCTTCAACTTTAGATCCAGCAGACATAACTAGCGTTACATCTATATCTGCATCGCTATTTTTCAAAAAACTATCAAGTTTGTTAAGTTTTTCTTTGTCATACTGACTGCTTCCAATTGTGTCTATCAAAATAACATCGCATTGTCTTAAATTTTTTATAGCATTTTTAAAATCTTGTATTTGAATAACATCTAAAATAGGCAGTTTCATCAATTTTGCATATTGAAAAAGTTGCTCAACTGCACCAATTCTATATGTATCAAGTGTTATAATCCCGGTTTTGTATCTTACATCTCCAATATATGCAAAGCGTGCTGCAAGTTTTGCTAAAGTAGTAGTTTTTCCAACACCAGTTGGACCTACTAACATCATAATTTTTTGTTTTTTTAAGTCATGTCTTTGATTAACTCTGCAAGGCAACATTTTTCTTAAAAATGTGTAAAAGAAATTTTTTACAGCAGTTGGATTTGTTTTTATGTTCGTTGGCATACATTCTATCGTAGCTTTCATAATTGATTCTAGATGTTCATCTTTCATTCCGCTTTTACTTGCTGCTTTGTAAATGCCAGAAAATTCAGGCGGTATTATAAGATTATTTCTAGATGGCGCTCTTTCATCCCAAAACATATCGGCTATCATTGTGATTTTATTGTTTATATCATTTACTTTTTTTGAGACATTATCTATTTGTTTATTATAATTCTCATTATTTACAGATTTAATATCATTTGTGTTTGTAGTTACATTTTTTATATTTTGCGTTGCTTGTGATATATTTAAAAGCACATCATCAGACGACTTTTTGGCAGTTTGTGCAGTTGAAATAAAATTTGATTTTGCATTTGTTTGGTTTAAATAAGGATTTTGTTTTTTATGCGGTTGCATTGGTTTTTCTGGTATTTCGTCTTCTTCAACACTGACTAAAATTTCAAACAAAGCTTCTTTGTTTAAAGTTTTTGGTTGAATTTGTTTGGTTGTAACAAGCATAGCTTTATCACCACATTTTTCTTGAGCTTTTCTTAATGCTTCTATAGGACTATTGCCAGTAAATGTATGAAACTTAGTAGCCAAAAAATCTCCTTTTATAATCTCATTAAACCAAGTGGCAAAATGACACTTATTCGCTCATTTACGCCAGGATGCGGCACTATGAGCCTTTTGTTTTTTATTTTTATATTTGTATATAAAATATCCAAATCTATCGTTCTAGGCGCGTTTTTAAAAGGTCTTTTTCTTTTAAATCTAAGTTCTAAATTTAGCATTATTTTTAAAACTTCTTTTGGATGTAAATTTGTTTGTAAAAATAAAACTGCATTTAAAAAATCATCTTGCTTTGTAAAACCAAATGCCTTATTTAAAACAATTGGCGAACTCTGTGCTATGTAAAAACGCCTGTCTTTTGATAAAATTTGAAATATTTTATCAAATCTTTGTTTAACTTTTCCTACATTTCCTCCAAGCCCCAATATAATGCTATATTTGTAGTTTTTTATTTTTCTATAAAAAGGAAAAAAATCACTTTTTATAAATTTTATAGCGTCTTTTATTTCAAAAAAGCCGTTTTTAGAGTATTTCACATCCATTTTTTGTTACCACTACTACATCTTCTATTCTAACTCCAAACTCGTTTTCTAGGTAAATTCCAGGCTCAACGCTAAAAACCATACCTTCTTTTAATTTTGTTTTGCTTTTTGGACTAATTATTGGTAATTCGTGTATGTCAAGCCCCACGCCGTGCCCTGTTGAGTGAAAAAATTCTTTTCCATAGCCATTTTTTGCTATAAAATCTCTTGCAATACTATCTACTTCACAAGCTAAAATTCCAGGCTTTATGGCTTTTATGGCTTGATATTGTGCTTCTTTTACTATATCGTAAATTTCTTGATGTTTTTGGTTTTTATAAATTTGATCTTTTGAGAAATTTAGTTTATTATCAAAAAATGCGGTTCTGGTTCTATCAGAGCAGTATCTTTTAAATTTTATTCCCCCATCAACTAATAGCAAATCACCATTTTTTAGCTTTGTTTTGGTTGGTAAAGCATGGGCTTTTGCAGCATTTGCATTTATTGCTGTGATTGGTTCAAAACTGAGATTTAATGCTCCATTTTGTCTAAATATCATCTGTGCGTTGAAATTTATCTCTTCTTCGCTTAAATTTTTGCTTTCATTTATAAATTTAGCTAAATCATCAAAGCATTTTTCGCCAAGTTTTGCAGCTTCTTTTAGTAAATTTATCTCACGCTGAGATTTTATCTCCCTCTTTTTTTGAGAAAAATTTGGAGATGATTTAAAGTTTAAGTTTAAAGATGAAGATAGATTTTTAAATTCACTAACGCTAAAGCTTAATGGGTCAAAACTTATCTTTTTAATGTTAAATTTTTTTATAAGTTTTTTTGCATCTTTTATAAGAGAATTTGATTCTATTACGGCGGCATTTTTTATATTTTCTCTTGCTTCTATGCTATATCTTGCATCTGTTATGAAAAAGCACTCATCTTTTAGGCTAAGATATAGTGCATTGTCGCAACTATATCCGCACTCGTAAAAAATTGCATTTTCGTTTTTTAGTATGAAATTACTGCTCATTTTGTTGTTTTTGAGCCTCTTCGTAAGCCTTTATTTGTTCAAATCTTTGTAACATTGCTACCATTGCAAGATGATAACCAAGTGGTCCAAAACCTACGATACATCCCGCACTTACTGGGCTAATCATACTTTTTTGTCTAAAATCATCTCTTTTATAAATATTTGTTATATGAACTTCAATTGCTGGCAATCTAACTGCTTCTATGGCATCTCTTATGGCTATTGATGTATGAGAGTATGCGGCTGGATTTATGATTATACCATCGCTATCTCCGTAGCATTCTTGAATTTTATCAACGATTTCGCCCTCTAAATTGCTTTGAAAAAACTCTATTTCAACATTTGCTTGATCTGCTACGATTTTCATTTGTTTATGAATATCATCCATACTCATTACGCCATATAAATTTTGATCTCTTTTTCCGAGCATATTGATATTTGGACCTTGAATAACTGTTATTTTTGGCATTACACTTCCTTATAAAATTAAATTTTTATAAATTATATCAATTTCTTTCTAAATTTACTCATAGTCTTATATGTATTGTTAATAAATTCGTAATTATAAATTTAACAAAATTTATTATAATCTTTTTAGAATTAATACTTAAGGTTTGTTTTCAATGGTTAGAAGTGCCAAAATTTCCGATGCTTTAGTGGCTATTGATCTTATAGACTTAGCTCTTGAGAATATAAGTTCTGTTCTAACAGGGGAAGAAAATAAAGAAAAAGCAAAGAGTGTTTTAAGAGAGTTTTTTGTCAGTAAACAAAATTTATATAGTTTTGAAAATGTTTTTGTTTATGAGATTAATGGTTTAGTCGTAGGTGCAATGTGTGTTTATGATTCAAATTTAAGAGATAAACTTTTAGAACCTATAATATCAAGATTAAAAATGATAAATAAAAACCATAAAATAGACAAAGAGTGCTTTGAAAATGAGTATTATATAGATACTATTGCTGTAAATGAGAAATTTAGAAAAAGAGGGATTGCTACAAAAATGTTTGAACACGCTTTTTTAGAGGCAAAAAAACTAGATATAAAAAAGTGCTCACTAGTTGTAGATATTTTAAAACCAAAAACTAAAAGTTTTTACGAATCTTTGGGATTTTATCAAAACTGCGTTGTAGATATAGCAGGAGGCAGATATTTTCATATGTTAAAGGATATAAAATGAGAAAATTTGAGTTAGAAAATGTTAAATGCAATAATTGTGCAAATTTAGTAAAAAATGCATTAAGGGATGATTTTGGAGAAGTTGAGGTTGATGTTGAAAATAAAACCATTGTTTTAGATGTAAAAAATAAGGAAAAACTTCTTTTTGAAACATTAAAAGATATAGGATTTCCTATAATAAAGGAAATTTGATATGTCTCAAAAAATAAGACTTAACATAAGCGGAATGAACTGCGTTAATTGTTCATCCGGCATAGAAAAAAGTGTCAAAAAAATTAAGGGAGTTAAATCCGCAAATGTTAGTTTTGCAAACTCAAGTGGTGAGTTTGTTTTAGATAGTAGTGATGTTTTAGAAGATGTGATTAAAAAGATAAAATCTCTTGGATTTGGCGTTGTAAAAAATTATCAAGAACTCGAGCATTATAGAAAATTACACATAAAAAATATGCTTTTTAAATTTGTTATATCTGCTATTTTATCGTGTGTGATAATGTTTATTGAGATGTTTTTAGTACCAAATTTGTGGCTAAATTTAATTATGTTAACATTAAGTAGCGTTGTGGTTTTTTACTGCGGCGGGCATTTTTTTATTCACGCAAAAAAATCTCTTCAAAATTTAAATTTTGATATGAATGTTTTAATATCTCTTGGTGTTATGGTGGCTTATCTATACTCTTTGTTTGTCGTTGTCGTGCCTGATTTTATACCTCAAAATTTAAGATATCTGTATTTTAGTAGCAGTACAATGATAATAACTTTTGTAACACTTGGAAAATTTTTAGAAGAAAGATCTAAGCTAAAAGCTAGCGATTATTTAAAAAATTTAATGGATTTAGCACCCAAAAAAGCATTAAAAGTTTCAAAAGGAGCTCAACTTGAAGAAGTTAATGCCGATGAACTTAAAAAAGGCGATATAGTAATAGTAAAAAGTGGTTTTAATATCCCTTGCGATGGCGTTATCATAGAGGGTGGCGGCGATATTGATAAATCATTTTTAAGCGGTGAAAGCTTACCTGTGTATCATTCAAAAGGCGATAATGTATATGCTGGATGTGTAAATTTAGACGGTTATATGACTATCGAGGTTGCAAAAGAACAAAGTGATACTATGCTTTATCAAATTTTAAATTTAATGAGCGAAGCAAGTAGTAAAAAAATGCCAATAGCAAGACTTGCTGATAAGGTAGCAAATATCTTTGTTCCTAGTGTTATTTTGATTGCTATTTTTACTTTGATTTTTTGGTCGCTAAATAAAGATTTATCTTTGGGTCTTATACTAGCAGCTAGCGTACTTATCATATCTTGTCCTTGTGCTCTTGGTTTGGCTACGCCAATAGCCATAGTTTGTGCTCTTGGAGCTGGTGCAAAGAGAGGAATTTTGATAAAAAATCCTGAAGTTTTAGAAAATATGCAAGATATTAAATTTGGTGTTTTTGATAAAACTGGAACGCTCAGCAAAGGAGAAATTAGTGTTAAAAAATCTTTTTTAAGCGATCAAATTTTATCTTTTGTTGCCGGTATAGAAGAAAGAAGCGAACACCCAATATCAAAAGCAATTGTAGAGTATGCAAAAAATAATTGTATGTGTGCTACTAAATTTAACGGTGAGCATAAAAATATACCTGGAAAAGGAATTATCGCATCACAAGGCAATATAAATGTAATGATAGGAAATCTTGCTTTAATGCAAGAAAATAGTGTTTATATAAGAGATGATATTTTAGAAGAGATAAATAAAATAACAAACGATGGTTTTGGTGTTGTTATGGTTGCTTATAATTCAAATTTTAGTGGATATTTGGTTTTAAGTGATAGTCTAAAAGATGGAGCAAAAGAGCTGATTTTAGAGCTTAAGAAAATGGGTATAACTCCTATTATGCTAACAGGCGATAGTTTAAATGTGGCAAAATATATAGCAAATCAAATAGACATACAAGAAGTTCATGCAGAACTCTTACCACAAGATAAATATGATTTTGTTGAAAAACTTAAACAAAAAGGTAAAGTGCTTTTTGTTGGTGATGGTATAAACGATGCACCTTCTTTAAAAAGTGCTGATATCTCGGTTGCTATGAGTAGTGGAAGTGATATAGTAAAAGAAAGCGGCGATATAGTTGTTGTAAATAGCGATTTAAAATCAATTTTGGCTTTTATAAAATTAACTAAAGAAACAATGAAAACTATAAAGCAAAATTTATTTTGGGCTTTTATTTATAATGCTATTTGCATACCTATAGCAGCTGGAGTTTTGTATCCATTTGGATTTATTTTAATGCCAATGTATGGAGCTATAGCTATGAGTATAAGTTCTGTAAGTGTAGTGCTAAATTCCATAAAGCTTAGGTTTATAAAATTTTAAAATAAAATATGATTTTACATATTGATCTTGATTGTTTTTTTGTATCAGTTGCTAGGATAAAAGATAGCAGTTTAAATGGACAAATAGTTGCTGTAATTGGCGATAAATCAAGTAATATATTTGGCGATGAAATGATAGCAAATTCAAACAAAGGCGTGATTTTAAGCTCAAGTTATGAAGCTAGAAAATTTGGCATACATTCTGCTATGAGCGTAAATGAGGCTTTGAAGTTATGTCCGAAGTTAAAATTAATTCCAAACGATATGAAACTTAATAAAACAATTTCTAGTCAAATTTATAATTTTCTTTATACTTTTACGCCAGAAATAGAGCAATTTAGCATAGATGAGTTCTTTTTAAATTTAAAAGGTACAAAATATCAAGATGATTATATTGGATTTGCTAAGTTTTTGCAACAAAATATACTTGATAAATTTAAACTTCCTTGTAGTATTGGGCTTTGTGAAGGTAAATTTTTAGCCAAACTTGCAACTGATTTAAAAAAGCCATTTGGTATAAAATTTTTAGATATAAAAAATTTAAAAGAAGAGCTTAAAGATGTAAATATCGCTAAGTTTCCTGGCATTGGAAAAAGCACTCAGAAATTTTTATATGCTCACTGTATAAAAACCATTTCTCAAGCTTTGGAAAGTAAGGCTATTTTTGAAAAAATGGGTAAAAATGGTATCAAAATTTATAATAGAATTTGTGGCATAAATGATGATAAAATATCAAATCAAAGAAATGCAAAAAGTATAGGTTTTGGTAGAACATTTAATCCAACATTAAATAGAGATGAAATTAGGCGTAAAATTTCCATTATGTGCAGACATTTAGGCTTTGAAGTGCTTAAAAATGATTTAAACCCTATGAGCTATGAGTTAAAGATAAGATATAAAAATAGATACGAGTTTTCTAAAAGATATACTCCAAATAAGCCTTTTTGTATAGATTTGTTAAGCAGTATTATCAATGAACTTTTTACTAAGATAGATAAATATAGTTTTGAAAACATAATTTATATAGGCATAAATTTATCAAATTTTTCTTCAAATTTAGAGTTTTGTTCAACGCTATTTAGTTATGATGATGATATAAAACAAAAAAATTTAGATAAAACTTTTAGCAAAATTTGGTCTAAATTTGGAATAGATAAAATAAAAAAAGCAAGTGAAATTTAGTTATCAATATAGATTAAACTAAATTTTGATACGATACTAGTTTTAAAAAATTTAAGGAATGATATGAAAGTTGCTGAACTATACTCTGTAATATGCGTGATTTTTGCTACAAATTTTAGAAATGTTATAGACAAAGAGCATTTTTCTAAAATGTCAAAAAATTGGATAGTAAAAAATGATAATGTTGATAATGTCAAAGGCCATGAGTGCTGGAAAAAAGCAGTTGAAAATGAGAGTCTAGAAATGATAAAAAAAGATTTTGAAAGCTTAAAGGATAGTTTTGATACTGCGTATTTTAAATTTAATGATGAAAAAAAAGTTGATGAATTTTTTAAAAATATTAAATTTAAAAAACCTTTTGATGAACTAAATAGCTCGCATATGTCAAATATACTTGCACTTTTATCAGCCATTTTAAAACAAGATAAAGACGAAAAATCTCACACTCTTTTGGGATATTATTTAAGTGAGTATTTTATTCATCCAGCAAGGGAACTATCTTTGCATCTGCAAAAAAATGCTAATAGTAATTATTATAAAGCTATGGGATATTTTTTAGCCGATTTTTGCCATCTTTTAAAAACTTCTCTTGGCTTAAAGGCTTAAAATGAACTGGTGGAGCGAAATATATTCTAAATTTGATCCAGTGGCATTTAGTATTTTTGGACTAAATGTTCATTGGTACGGGATAATGTATGTTTTAGCTCTTTTAGTTGCACTTTGGGCTGCAAAGTATTTTGTAAAAAAAGATAATCTTGGTTTTAGTGATAAAACATTAGATAATTACTTTATATGGGTTGAAATTGGCGTCATCTTAGGAGCAAGACTGGGTTTTGTTTTTATTTATTCAAACGCTCAAATGTTTTATCTAACTCATCCTTGGGAAATTTTCAACCCTTTTTATAATGGAAAATTTGTAGGAATTAGTGGAATGAGTTATCATGGAGCTGTGATTGGATTTATTATAGCTACATTTTGGTTTTGTAAAAAATATAATCAAAATAGTTGGAAATTGCTAGATTTGGTCGCTATTTGTATCCCTTTGGGGTATATTTTTGGAAGAGTTGGAAATTTTTTAAACAAAGAGTTAGTAGGTGTTGTTACTGATGTTTCTTGGGCGATAAATGTTAATGGTGTTTTAAGACATCCTAGTCAGCTTTATGAAGCATTTTTAGAAGGAATTTTAGTATTTATCATACTTTTTATTTATAGAAAATATAAAAAATTTGATGGAGAGCTTATTTCATTATATGTTATTTTATATTCTATAATGCGTTTTGTTAGTGAGATTTTTAGACAACCAGATGTGCAAATAGGAGAAGTATTTCTAGGTCTTAGTATGGGGCAAATTTTATCTTTTTTAATGCTTTTTCTTGGAATATTTGTATATTTATATCTAAAAAATAAAACTTATAAAAATCATACATAAAGGAGATATGTGATAAGTCCAAAAAGAACTATAAGAATTTTAACAGCACTTTTTGTTGCTATAATTTTTATATTTGTTGGAAATTCACTAGCTTTAAATTCAGCTGGTATGATGTTAAAAAATATAAATATAGATGATTTTCATATAGGCATTATCACATCTTGCTTTTTTCTTGGAGCTATTTTTAGTTCTATATTTGGTTATAAATTTATTAGTATTTATGGTTATATTAGGTCTTATGCTGTATTTACTGCATTGTTTGCTATATCTGCAATACTACACAACATTGCTAATAATATAATTTTATGGGCTGTGCTTAGATTTATGCTTGGTTTTTCATATTATAGTATATGTATGGTTGTAGAAAGTTGGATAAATGCTAGATCAAGAAATGAAATTCGCTCAAGAGTTTTTAGTTTTTATACAGCAATATATTATATATCTTCATCATTTGGTATGCTTTTATTATCTTTGGGACTTGGCTCATCTCAAGTTTTTGTTCTCTCAGCGCTTTTTATAATGATTGGATCAATTCCTTTAAATATAATTCGGATAAAAGAACCGCAACTTCCTCCAAAAAAGAAAATTTTTATACCAAATATTTTTAGCTTAGTTCCATTAGCCTTAGTAACAAGTTTTATAGGCGGTATTTTGATAAATGGATTTTTTTCTATGGCAGGTGTTTTTATATTATCAGCAGGAGGCGATATAAGAGATGCTTCATTATTTCTACTTGTTGCTATGGCTGGTGGCTTTTTTGGGCATCTATTTTTTGGATATTTTTCAGATAAATTTGGACGAAAATTTTCAATTATGTTAGCTTGTGTGATACCTTTTATATCCATTTTAGCTATGTTTTTGTTTAGTAAAAATATATTATTTTATAAATTTTCTGTTTTCTTCATAGGATTTGGTATATTTTGTCTTTATGCTCTTAGTGTTGCTAGGGCAAATGATGTTTTGGGTAGTAAAGGCGAAGCAGCTAAAATCAGTGCAACTTTGTTACTAAATTACTCAATTGGATCACTTTTGGGACCTATTATTATTGGATATTTTATGCAAAAATTTAATGAAAATGGTTTTATTTTTGTATATTTGGTCGGATTAATAGTTTTGTTTTTGGTTGCGTATTTTGTTGATGTTGTGCCAAAAGAGCGTAGAAGTAAATTTATGTCTCATCATCCAAGCGAGATTTTGCATTAATAATTACTATTTATTAATATATTTTAATAATATAATAAGTTTATTTATTAAAAATTCCTTTAATAAATAAACTTATATTTTTTATTAATATTTTTATTAATATTTTCAGCATCAAATAAGCCTAGCTGATATATAATTAATAATTTAAATACTTAATATTAAAGGAGTTCTGTATGGTGAGCCGTATAGAGGGTTTTCTTGGAAAATCTATAGATGGTAAAAAAAGTCGAGTTCCTGCAAAATTAGATTTGTTGCAAAGTGGCACAGGTCTAGTTTTAGGGCTTTTTATGTGGCTTCATATGTGTTTTGTTGCTACGATTTTAGTAAGCGAGGAGTTTTACAGCTCAGTTGTGCATATTTTAGAGGCTAGATTTTTGTATGATAGTTCGGCAATGAGCTATGTTACATCTTTTTTAGCAGCTTGTGTTTTGGTTATTTTCTTTATTCATGCGGCACTTGGAATGAGAAAAATGCCTATAAATTTTAGACAATGGGAAGCATATCGTGCTCATATGTCTCGTATGAAACACAGCGATACAACTCTTTGGTTAGTTCAAGCAGTGACTGGTTTTGTAATGTTTTTCCTTGGCTCGGCACATTTAATTATAATTATCACAAATTCAGACAAAATCGCTGATGGAGGTTCTGCTATACGTGTTGCAAGCCATTTTATGTGGGCTTTTTATGCGGTTTTACTTTTTGCAGTTGAGCTTCATGGGTCTATTGGTTTATACAGACTATGTGTAAAATGGGGTTGGTTTGAGGGTAAAAATGCAAAAGAGAGTAGAAAAAAACTTAAAAAAGCAAAATGGATTATTAGTATTTTCTTTTTAGTTTTGGGTATTTTATCACTTCTTGCTTTTATGAAACTTGGTTTTGAAAGAATGTAATTTAAGGTTGGTTAAATGAAAATAATATATTGTGATGCGTTGGTTATTGGCGGTGGACTTGCTGGGCTTAGGGCAGCAGTTGCAGCAGCTGATAAAGGCAATAGTACTATAGTTTTAAGTTTATGTCCTGTTAGAAGATCTCACTCAGCTGCTGCACAAGGCGGCATGCAAGCAAGTTTAGGAAATTCTAAAATGAGTGAAGGCGATAATGAAGATGTGCATTTTGCTGATACTGTAAAGGGAAGCGACTGGGGATGCGATCAAGAAGTTGCTAGAATGTTTTGTCAAACAGCTCCAAAAGCTATTCGTGAACTTGCTAGTTGGGGTGTTCCTTGGACAAGAATCACAAAAGGAAAAAGAAGTGCTGTTATAAATGCACAAAAAACTACTATTGAAGAAAAAGATGAAGTTCATGGACTTATCCATTCAAGAGATTTTGGTGGAACAAAAAAATGGAGAACATGTTATACGGCTGATGCAACAGGTCATACAATGTTATTTGGTGTTGCAAATGAGTGTGTAAAACATAATGTTGATATAAGAGATAGGAAAGAAGCTATTGCTTTAATACACAAAGATAATCGCTGTTATGGTGCTATAGTAAGAGATCTTATAGATGGCAGAATAGAAGCTTATGTGGCTCGTGGAACACTTATAGCAACAGGTGGATATGGCAGAATTTATAAACATACAACAAATGCTGTAAATTGTGAGGGGATAGGGGCTGCAATAGCTCTTGAAACAGGTATAGCGCAACTTGGAAATATGGAGGCCGTTCAATTTCACCCAACTCCTATTGTTCCAAGCGGAATTTTGCTAACTGAAGGATGTCGTGGAGATGGTGGTATATTAAGAGATGTTGATGGGTATCGCTTTATGCCTGATTATGAGCCTGAGAAAAAAGAATTAGCAAGTAGAGATGTTGTTTCAAGAAGGATGATGGAACATATTAGAAATGGTAAAGGTGTAAAAAGTCCTTACGGAGAGCATTTATGGCTTGATATAAGCATTCTTGGTAGAGCTCATATTGAGACAAATTTAAGAGATGTTCAAGAAATTTGTCAAATTTTTAATGGCATTGATCCAGCTGATGAAGGTCCAAAAGGTTGGGCACCTGTTTTACCAATGCAGCATTATTCAATGGGTGGAATTAGAGTAAAACCAACAGGAGAGAGTCAAACTTTAAAAGGTCTATTTAGTGCAGGTGAAGCAGCTTGTTGGGATATGCACGGATTTAATAGACTTGGCGGAAACTCAGTTTCAGAAACAGTTGTAGCTGGAATGATAGTGGGGGATTATTTTGCTGATTTTTGTAAAAGTCATGAAATAGATATAAATACAGAGTTTGTTCAATCTTTTGTAACAAAAGAAGAAAATTATATAAATGAGCTTTTAAGTAAAAATGGCAAGTATGGTGTTTATGAGATAAAAAATAAAATGAAAGATATAATGTGGGAACATGTTGCTATTTTTAGAACAGGCGAAGGCTTACAAAAGGCTGTAAATGAGCTTGAAGAGCTTTATAAACAATCTTTAGATATAAATGTAAAAAATAAAGAAAAATTTGGAAATCCAGAACTTGAAGATGCTTACAGAACTCCAAAGATGATAAAACTTGCTCTTTGTGTTGCATATGGTGCACTTCTTAGAACAGAAAGTAGAGGAGCACATTATAGAGAAGATTATCCAAAAAGAGATGATTTAAATTGGCTAAAAAGAACTCTAGCAACTTGGAAAGAAGGCGATACAATGCCAACTATAAGTTATGAAGATCTAGATATTATGAAAATGGAGATGCCGCCAGCATTTAGAGGCTATGGTGCAAAAGGAAATATCATAGAAAATCCACTTAGCGAACAAAGACAAGCACAAGTTGATAAAATTCGTGAAGATATGCAAGCACAAGGCAAATCTCGTCAAGAAATTCAAGAAGCATTAATGCATTATGAACTTCAACCTAAATTTAAACAACCAAACCAAAGAGTAGGAGTTGGCAATGAGTAGAAAAATAACCATAAAAGCATTTAAATACAATCCACTTAGTAAAATTTCAAAACCTCATTTTGCTACATATGAGCTTGAAGAAACAAGTGGAATGACACTATATGTAGCCTTAAATGTAATAAGAGAGAAATTTGATCCTGATCTTAGTTTTGACTTTGTATGTAGAGCTGGAATTTGTGGAAGTTGTGGAATGGTTGTAAATGGTGTTCCTAAACTTGCTTGTAGAACTCTTACAAAAGACTATCCAGATGGCATTATAGAGCTTATGCCAATGCCTGCGTTTAAACTCATAAAAGATTTGAGTGTAAATACTGGCGAATGGATGGCTGCTATGAATAAAAGAGTTGAGAGTTGGGTGCATTCAAGCAAGACAACTGATATCTCAAAGATGGAAGAAAAAGTTGATCCAGCAGCCGCACAAGAGACATTTGAATTAGATAGATGTGTAGAGTGTGGAATTTGTGTTGCAAGTTGCGGAACTGCGATAATGAGAGAAGATTTTATAGGTGCTGTTGGATTAAATAGGATTGCAAGATTTAAACTAGATCCTTTAGATGAAAGAACTGATGAGGATTTTTATGAATTAGTTGGCGATGATAATGGTATTTTTGGTTGTATGTCTTTACTTGGATGTGAAGATAACTGCCCTAAACACCTTCCTCTTCAAAGCAAAATAGCTTATATGAGAAGAAAACTAGCTAGCGTAAAATAACTACTTTTAAGCAAGGATTTATCCTTGCTTAAGTTATATTCTTACTATCTTTTGATAAAATAATCACATTTATATTGACAGGGAAATTTATGGATGCTTTTTTAAGCGAAATTTGGGGGATAAATAAGCTTTATATAGATAACTCAGTAGAGCTTGGTTTTAATTCAAAAGATAGTGCTGTGCTTTTATCTTGCAGTGATGGAAATTACGATAGATATCTTTCTTTAAAGTCTTTTTGTGCAATTTTAAAAAATTCAAATTTAAAAACAAATCTTTATGATATTCAATTTGCACAAATAGGTATCATAAATTCTATAAAAAATTTAAAAATATCAAGAAGTGAAGTTATTTTAAATTTAAAACAGCTCTATGAAAACGGCATTATAAGTATAGATTATTTAGATAAGATTACTCATTTTTTAAAATCATTAAAACTTATAAATGATGAAAATATATTTAAATTTACGCAAAAAAGCGATATTTTTCATAATAATATTAGCGTTTTAAATGAATGTTTTTATGAGATGAAAAACATTACTAAAAACAAAAATTTGATAAATTTACTTGAAAATGCTTTTAAAAATGCAAACCAAGCACAATTTTTTATATCAGTAACTGGTATTATAAATGCCGGAAAATCCACTATGCTAAATTCTTTGCTGGATTTTAATGTTTTAGGAACAGCAAATATACCAGAAACTGCTAATCTTAGTTTTTTAAAATTTTCTAATGAGTCTTATGCAAAAGTTAAATTTTGGAATGAAAATGAGTTAAAAGAGCTAGGGTTTGAGAATGCTCAAGCAAGGCAAGATTTGTGTGTTAGTATTGATGAGCTTAAAAATTATACAACCGCGAAAGAAAATATTAGTAAATTTGTAAAGATGGTAGAGATCGGGGTTTGTGCTGATATTTTAAAAGATGGTATTTGTATAGTAGATACTCCTGGTCTTGATGATGCTATAGTGCTTAGAGAGGAGCTAACTAAGAAATTTATGCATGAGAGTGATTTTGTGATTCATCTTATGAATGCAGCTCAAAGCGTTACAAAAAAAGATATTAGCTTTATAAAAAACTTTTTGGCTTATGGCAAAGCAAATAATTTTATGATAGTTTTAACTCATATTGATTTGCTTGACAAATATGAGTTAAATGATGTTATAAAATATACAAAAGATAGTGTTACAAAAGAACTCCAAGATGATGGTTATGATCTGTCTTTGGTAAATAATATCAAATTTTTCGCCATTAATGGTATAAACAAAAATGGTATAGAAGATATAAAAAATTATCTTTATACAATGCTTTTTGGAGAAAAAAGCTTAAAATCAAATATGATTTTATCTAATTATAAAAAAGAGCTAAATAATGTAATCTCATATATAAAAGATGAACTTGAGCGTGAGTTTAGTATGATGAGTTGTGATGATGCTAAATTTAGTGAGGAAATTTTGCAACTAGAGCAAGAAACAGATATATTAAAAAATGATATAAATCAGGTAAATTTACTATTAAATAAAAATCTTAAAAAGCTTGATTATTCAAATTTATCAGCATTTTCGCACATAAAAAATATTTCAATTATTTTAAAAGATAGAGTTATAAGCGATATACAATACGCAAATAAAAATAGAAAAAAAGTGGATTTTGATCGTATTTTTAACATAGTAAAAGGCGGGTTTGATGATTTACTTTTAGATCTTTTTAGAGATATTAAATTTAATGTATCAAAAGATATGGAAAATATTTCTAAGCAAATTTCACTTAAAATAAACTCTTTTGATGATAGTAAAATAGGCTTTTTTGATATAAAAAATTATCTTGATGAGAACTTTAGAAAGCCTGATTATATTTTATTAAATTCGAAGCTTTCAAGCATAATAAAAACAAAAAGTTCAAATATGCAAAATGATATCCAAAATCTTTTTGATGAGTTTTTATCTTTTTTGGATATAAAAAAATCTTTATTAAAACTCATTGATAACTATACAAAAGATTTTAAGATATATTTTGAAAATGCTATAAATATCAAAAAAAATTTTCTAGAAGAAAAAATTTTATTATTAAAAGATAGAATTTCTAACATAAATAATACATCTAAAAATTCGCTTTATGATATGCAAAAAATAAAGCAAAATCTTGATTTGATAAATATGCTTAGCACAAGGATAAACGGGTGTTAGAAGAATTTATAAAAGAGTATAAACAGCGTTATATTCTAAGTTTTAAAAGTGATTTTGAAGGGAAATTTAAAAATTATAAAGCACATTTGCTTGAGCCAAAACTGCACCCAAGTTCTGAGCTTTGTTTGAGGCTAAACTCTCTTAATGTACTTTTGTATGAGCCTATGCAAATAGCTGTAATAGGTCAGTTTAGTAGCGGAAAATCCACTTTTTTAAATGCACTTCTTGGGTTTGACATTTTACCAACGGGGGTTGTGCCAGTAACTGCAAAGCCAACTTTTATAAAATACAACTCTTTTCCTATGTTAAAAGCAACATATAATGATAATAGAGAAGAGTATATGGACGTAAGTATTTTAGGAGAATTTGTAGATCAAAGAAAAGAGATGAGGGATGTGAAGTTTTTAAGCATTTACTCAAATAGTGAAATTTTAAAATACATTACTTTTGTCGATACACCCGGACTTAATTCTATAAGCGATGCAGATACTAGCGAGACAATGGATATTTTAAATAAAGTTGGAGCTATTATATGGATAACTTTGATTGATAATGCCGGCAGAAAGAGTGAGCTTGAAGAACTAAATCTCATACCGCAAAATTTAAGAAAAAACTCTATTTGTTTGCTAAATCAAAAGGATAAACTAACAAAAGAAGAGATAGAAAATGTATTAATACACTCAAAATCCGTTTATGGCAAAGTATTTGATACAATTTTAGCAATATCGTCAAAAATGGAGTTAAAAAATGAAGAGAACTCCGGTTTTGTAGAAGTAAAAGAGTTTTTGAGTAAAGATATCGTAAATAAAAAAGAGTGCTTTATAAAAAACGAACTTGAGCTAATCAATGTAAATTTACAAGATCAGTATGGGTATTTTATTAAAATTTATGAAAAACTTTCATCTATTTTGGATAATTTTTTATTTAATTTTGATAAAAAAATACAGACACTTTTAATAGACTATTTAAAAGAATTTATGAGTTTTTATGCACAAGTAAAAGATATTGCAAACCTAGTAAGTGATGAAATTTCAACTTATATAGAAGATGAAAAAAGAGCTTATTTTGTAGAAGAAAAAAATATAATTGGCTCAAAAATTAGAAAAATTGTCTATACAGCCCCAACTTTAAATAGCGATAAAGTCTTATCTTCTCTTATATATTCAGACGATAAGCTAAGTAAAATTTTTAAAAAATTTAGACTGAAACTAAACTCTTTTCATGAGAAAATAAAAGCTGATATCGATATTTTGCTTGATGAGTTTAAAAATGAGATACTGATGTATAAAGGGGAATTTGAAAGCATAAGAAAAAACCATAATTTGCACTCAGATGTAGAATTTGCTTATATAAGAAAATTTGCAAGTGAAGTTGTATCGTTGTTTTTTAATGATTATCAAAAAGCTGTTTTTGAATTTAATGAAAAAAACGATCTATTTTTCGATAAAATCACCATAAAAATAGCTACAAATTATGAGAGTGCCATAAAACAAAGCGTTTGGTTTTTATCTGATAAAATTCAAAGATTTATCTCTGATTACGAGAGCGACCCAGTTACTTTTAGTCTTTATTATCCAAAAAAAGAGGAAATTTTATCTAGAATTTTGATAAATTTGAACTATTTTGAGTTTGAAAATGATTTTATAGGAAACAAAACTTTTATAAAAAAGAATGTAGATGATTTGATGAGTAAATTTGTAATCATTAGTAATAAAAATTTAGATTACATAAATTCACTAAAAAATAAGAATTTAGATAATATTAACTATCTAAATGGCTTAAAATCTATATTATAAGCTTACTTTTAAAAAAATATTAATATAAAAACTTATAATATTTTTAAAATTCCTTTTGCTATATTTTTTAAAATTTAGTTTAAAAGGAAAAAAATATGAAACAAGATGTTGTTTTAAATTCTTTAAAATTAGCAGAAGAACTTCAAAATAAAGTAAATAGCAGCATAAGTCAAAAAGAGAAATCTTTTCATGAAAAAATGAAAAAACTACTTGTAAATCCCAAAAATAAAGTTATGCTAATTGAACTTCTTGATAGAAGTTTTAGATCAAAAGATTCATCAAAATGTTTTGATTTGATAAAGAAAACTTTTGATAAATACGGAGTTGCTGACTTTTTTAGTCCTTATGAGAAATTTTTATTGTTTGCTTTTTTAAATTTTGGAAAGTTAGTGCCTAGTATAAGTGTGCCATTTTTTATAGATCATATAAGGCAAGATACAAAAGATATGGTTTTAGATGCAAATAGTAGCGTTTTAAAACCGCATATAGAAAACAGAAGAAGGGAAAATATCACTTTAAATGTAAATCTTATCGGCGAAGAAGTTTTGGGAGAAGGAGAGGCTGCTTTTAGAATTAAAAAGTATGAAGAGGCGATAAAATCTGATTTTATAAGTTATATTTCTATAAAAATAACAACCATATTTTCTCAAATAAACATTATTGATTTTGATTATTCTAAAAAAGAGATAGTAAAAAGATTATCGCATTTATACGAATTGGCCATTAGTGAGCAAAAGAGACAAAATATGTCTAAATTTATAAACTTGGATATGGAGGAGTATAGAGATCTTGAGCTAACTTCAGAGGCTTTTAAAGAGGCTATATCAAAATATCCAGATTATCAAGCGGGTATTGTTTTACAAGCCTACATTCCAGATAGTTTTAAATATCTACAAGATCTTTTTGAGTTTTCAAAACAAAGAGTTGAAAATGGCGGTAAGCCTATAAAAATTCGCTTTGTAAAAGGTGCAAATATGGAAGCAGAAGAAACTGTTGCGTCTCAAAAAGGCTGGGCTCTTCCTACATTTGATAAAAAAGTAGATACTGATTCGAATTACAAAAAAATGCTTTATTTTATACTAGAAAATGAGCGTTATAAATATATAAATATCGGTATTGCAAGCCATAATATATTTGAAATAGCTCACGCTTATACTCTCATATCTCAATCAAATGCTCTTGATAGTTTTACTTTTGAGATGTTAGAGGGTATGAGTTTGCAAACAAGTTTTGAGCTTAGCAAACTTCATGAGCTTATATTATACGCACCGATTTGTGATAAAGAGCATTTTAATAATGCCATAGCTTATCTTGTGAGAAGACTTGATGAAAATACAGCCAAAGATAATTTCATGAGATACTTTTTTGATCTTAAAGTTGGCGATGAAAACTGGGAAATTCAAAAAGAGATATTTTTAAATTCTCTTAAAGGTATTGAAGCATTAGATAATACCCCTAGAAGAAAACAAAATAGATTAGAGCCTGTGATAAAAAGTGAAATATCTAAAACTGATATTTTTGTTAATGAATCAGATACTGATTTTGTTTTGCAAAATAATAGAAAATTAGCAAATTTGATAAAAGAAAAATATACAAATTTAGACGCAGTAGAGATATCTGCTATGGGAAATAAAGCTTTGCATAGTGATGAGATTTTGGAAGTAAGAAATAAAATTAACGATAAACTCATAGCAAAGATAGGTTTAGCCAGTAAGCAAGGTATATCTGAGGCTTTAGATATGGCTAAAAACTCTAAATATAGTGAGCTTAGTTTTGAGGAAATATATCAAATTTTAAGCAAAGCAGCTGAAATTTTTAGAGCAAAAAGAGGCGAGCTTTTAGGTATAGCAGCTCTTGAAGTTGGAAAAACTTTTGGAGAAATTGACCCTGAGATAAGCGAAGCGATAGATTTTATAGAATTTTATCCACACTCTCTTAGAGTTCTTCAAAAGCAAAATCCAAAAACTAAATTTAAACCAAAAGGCATTAGTGTAACGATATCTCCTTGGAATTTTCCTATAGGAATTCCTGTTGGAACGATAGTTGGACCACTTGCTGCTGGAAATAGAGTGATATTTAAGCCATCTTCATTAAGTAGCGTAACCGGATATGAAATTTGTAAGATGTTTTGGGAAGCCGGCATTCCAAAAGACGCACTTATATACTTACCAACAAAAGGTAAAATGGTAAGCGAGTGTTTGTTAAAAGATGATTTGGTTAAATTTTGTGTATTAACTGGTGGCGAAGATACAGCTTATAATATCTTAAAAGAAAATCCTAAAATTGTTTTGAGTGCTGAAACTGGCGGTAAAAATGCAACTATCGTAACAAAAGCAGCAGATAGAGATAGTGCTATAAAAAATATAATCCACTCAGCTTTTTCAAACTCTGGACAAAAATGCTCAGCTACATCATTTCTTATACTTGAAGATGAGGTTTATGATGATGAGAATTTTAAAAATACTTTGGTTGATGCAGCTTCTTCAATGGCTACTGGAGATCCATTTGAGTTTAAAAATAAAATTGGCACACTGGCAGATAAGCCGAGCGATAAAGTTAAAAAAGCTTTAAGCGAATTAAAAGATTATGAATCATGGGCGTTAAAGCCTGAGTTTATAAACAATAATGAGTTTATAATGAAGCCTTGCATAAAATATGGCACAAAAAAAGGAGATTTTACTCATATGAGTGAGCTTTTCACACCTGTTTTAACCGTTATGAGGGCAAATGATTTAAAAGATGCCATAGATATAGCAAACTCAACTGGCTATGGTTTAACAGGAGCGTTAGAAAGCCTTGATGAAAAAGAGTGGGAGTATTATAAAGAAAATATTGAAGTTGGAAATATCTATATAAATAAGCCAACAACAGGAGCGATAGTTCTTCGCCAACCTTTTGGCGGTGTTAAAAAATCTGCCGTAGGATATGGTAGGAAGGTTGGAATTTATAACTATATAACTCAGTTTTTGGATATATCGCAAGATGAAGTAGATGTAAATTTAAAAGAAAATGAATTTACAACTGCTCTTGCATCTTTAAATATAGATAAAGATACATTAAATGCCGCAAAAAGCTATGTTTATCACTATGAAAATGAGTTTAGTAAAGAAAAAGAGTATATTTCTGTAAGGGGAGAGGATAATTTATTTGCTTATAAAAAGATAAAATCGCTTTTATATATAGTTGATGAAAAAGATAGCTTAAAAGATATACTTCTTGTTTTAATTGCTGCCAAGGTTTCTGGCGTAAAAACAGCTATAAGCTATAAAGATGAAAATGAAGATATCAAATTTATAAAACAATATAAAGATATTTTTGGAATAGAGTTTGTCAAAGAGGCTGATTTTAAAGATTATGAACGAATTAGATATCATGGAGATTGTAATGAAATTTATAAAAAAGCAAGTGCTTTGGCAAAGATTATTATAAGAAATAAACCTCTTTTAAATGGTCGCTTTGAGTTGCTGTATTATTATAATGAAAAATCAACAAGCGTGTCGTTTCATAGATATGGAAATTTAGGTGCTAGAGCACTAGATTTCAAATGAGCATAAAATAAACAAAAAAGGAACAATATGGAATCAGTAGACATAAGCTTACCAATAGCTGTAACTTTTGTTATATATTCTTTGGGAATGTTAGCAATAGGTTTTTATTTTTATAATCAAAATAAAACAGCAGAGGATTATTTTTTAGGAAGTCGCTCTATGGGTCCGGTAGTTTCAGCACTTAGTGCTGGAGCTAGCGATATGAGCGGTTGGCTTTTGATGGGGTTGCCAGGGGCTTTATATGCAGGTGGTTTAATAGAAGCAAATATAGCCATAGGATTAACTGTTGGTGCTACATTAAACTGGATGTTTGTAGCAAAAAGGCTAAGGATTTATACTAGTGTGATTGATAATTCTATTACTATTCCTGATTATTTTGAGACTAGATTTAGTGATGATAGCCATATTTTAAGAGTTATATGTGCTATTGTTATACTTATATTTTTTACAATTTATATATCAAGTGGATTAGTTGGAGGGGCAAAACTTTTTGAAGCAACATTTGGTCTTGAGTATTATAACGCATTGATAACAGGAACGGTCATTATAGTTGTTTATACATTTTTTGGCGGATATAAGGCTGTTTGCTGGACAGATCTTGTGCAAGGACTTTTGATGATGGGTGCCTTGGTTGTTGTAGCTATTGTAATGCTTTATCAAATAGGCGGTTTTGGTGAAGCTATAAAATACATAAAAAATTCAGATGATTCTAGAACTCAAATAGCACTATATCAAAAAAACATACCTCAAATTATACAAAAAATGGAAAATGGCGATATAAATACCATAAAACAAGATATAGATGATATAAAATCAGCATTTTTAAATGCAAAAGATATGCAAATAGTAAATAAAGGTAAAAATATCGATGTAAAAGAGTTTATACAAAATTTAGATAATGCAGTAAATTCAAACGATAAAGTTGCTTTGAAAAATCTTTTAAATTTATTAAAAAAACAAAAAATTACACAAAATAGACTTACTTTGTTTGATGGTGTTTCTATAATTAGCATAATTTCAGCTTTTGCTTGGGGGCTTGGATATTTTGGTCAACCTCATATATCGGTTAGATTTATGTCAATTCGCTCAGTAAAAGATATAAAAGTAGCAACAAGTGTTGGTATTTCTTGGATGTTTATTAGTTTATTTGCAACTTGTGCAATGGGGCTTTTGGGAATTGCTTATATAAATAAATTTAACCTTAGTTTGCAAGATCCAGAAAAAATATTTATCGTAATGAGCCAACTTCTTTTTAATCCATGGGTAGCTGGAGTGCTTTTAAGTGCTATTTTAGCTGCTATTATGAGCACCGCAAGTTCTCAACTTTTG
Organism: Campylobacter sputorum subsp. sputorum; assembly: GCF_008245005.1. Classification (NCBI taxonomy): domain Bacteria; kingdom Pseudomonadati; phylum Campylobacterota; class Epsilonproteobacteria; order Campylobacterales; family Campylobacteraceae; genus Campylobacter; species Campylobacter sputorum. Next base: position 581,620 of record NZ_CP043427.1, read on the forward strand.
GTGTCAAGTTCAACAATAGCAGAAGATTTTTATAGAAGAGTATTTAAAAAAGATGCATCTGAAAAACAAGTGATGATACTAAGTAGAGGCGGAGTTTTGCTAGTTTCGCTAATTGCTTTTATCATATCTTTTGATAAAAACTCAAGTATCTTAAATATAGTTTCTTATGCTTGGGCTGGATTTGGTGCAAGTTTTGGTAGTGTTATAGTGTTTTCTTTGTTTTGGAGAAGAATGACAAGGCTTGGTGCGATATTTGGTATGATTACTGGGGCTGTGGTTGTGGTTGTATGGAAAAATTACTTATCTGAAGCTTTAAATTTACCTCTTTATGAGATAATCCCCGGATTTTTAGCAGCTAGTGTGGTTATAGTCCTTGTTAGTTTAACTCAACCAGCAAGAGAAGGAACTAAAAAAGCTTTTGATACTATGATGGAAAATATTAAATAGTTTTTAAAAGTTTTAGAAAATGCTCGATATTATGGGCATTTTCTCTGCTTAGTGCTATATATGGTTCATTTTTTAATTTTGGTGTGTTATATTTCAAAAATTCCCCATTTTTTGAATTTACCATTATGCCGCCACTTGCATTTACCATCAAATCGCCTACCGCGATATCCCAAGAATGCGAAATTCTATTTCTCAAAAAAATTCCGGCATTTCCAAGTGCAAGTTTATAAAACTTAATGCCAGAGCCAATATGAATGATTTCTGTTTTAAATTTATCTATGATATCTTGTTTCATTGTTGTTATACGCTCTTTTTGGCTACCTAAAAGCATAATATTTGGAGATATATCAACTCTAAATTTATTTAATTTTTCATCATTTATATAAACTTCTTTCCCATCACAACTCATAAAATTATCATACATTGGCAAATAAATTATGCCTAAGATGGGTCTATTGTTTTTTATAAGTGCTATTAATATACAAAACTCATTTTCGCCTTTTACAAAATGAGATGTGCCATCAAGAGGATCAATTAACCAAAAAGTGTCGCTATTTTTATCTGCATTATCAATCTCTTCAGAACATATGCCAATACCTGTTTGTTCTAGCATTTTTACTATAATCTCATTTGCCGCAATATCTGCATCAGTTACTATACTTCCATCTGTTTTTTTATATTTACTAAATCCATTTTTTCTGTACCACATAATTTTTTGTGAGGCTAGTTTTGCTGCTTTTATGGCTAAATTTAATTCACTTTTCATCTCATATCTTTAAAAAGTATTGTTCCAAGTCTTAGCATATTTGAGCCACATTTTATAGCTAGTTCAAAATCGCTACTCATTCCCATAGAGCAAATTTTAGCTCCGTTTGATTTTAGTTTTTCATAAATTTTATATGTATCTTCAAAACTTTTTCTTACTAAATTTACATCATCGCTATTTGCACCTATACTCATAACACCGCACATATTTAGATTTTTACATTCTTGTTGAATTTGCAAATATTCTTCGAGTGCTTTATTTGTATCAATTCCGCTTTTAGTATCTTCGTTTGCTACATTTATCTCAAGAAGTGTATCTAGTTTGTAATCTAATCTTTTATCAACTTTTTTTGCAAGTTCAAGCGAATTGCAACTTTGCCAGAGTGTAGGGCGTAGCGAAATGAGTTGATTTATTTTATTGCTTTGAAGCGAGCCTATAAAATGCCATTTGATATCATAGTTTTGAAGTTCACTCATCTTTTTGTTTAAATCTTGAACTTTGTTTTCGCCAAATTCAATTTGACCTTGATTATATAAATTTATAATTTCATTTGATGTTACATATTTGCTTACTGCTATTAATTTTATTTCGTTATGTTGGCTAAATTTATCTTTTGTATTTTGAATTTTTTCTAAAATTTCTTGGTAATTCATTAGTTATAACCTCCCGCTAAACGAAAAATATCATTCATGATTGTAAATGCCATAAGGGCAAACAAAAAAGCCATCCCGCCATAAGTTAGCATTGAAAATACTTTTTGCGAAACTGGTTTTTTAAATATAAGTTCATAAGCATTAAAAAGTATATGTCCACCATCAAGTGCCGGGATTGGAAAAAGATTTAATATGCCTAAATTTACAGATATCAAAGCCGTGATTATAAGCAGTGCCGAAAGGCTAATGCTAGCAGCTTTTGAAGTAATATCACTCATTGCAACTATGCCGCCTAACTCTTTAATTGGCACAACGCCAACTATAAGTTTTTCTAGGCTAAGAAAAATAAGCTTTGATGCTTGCAGGGTTTCATCTAGTGCGTAACTTATTGAGCTTAAACCAGTGTGATAAAGTGTAGTAAGTTCGCCACTTGGAGAAATGCCAATTAGAGGTTTTTGAATTTCTTCTTTAAATATAGTATAGGTTTTGCCTATCTTTGGTGTTAGTAAAACATCTAAAATAATACCATTTCTTTGTATATTTATATGCATAGGATTTGGTGTAACCAGTTTGCTAATATCGTTCCACTCTTTAACTTCTATGCCATCTATGGCTAAAATTTTATCGCCTTTTTGTATATTTGCACTAAGTGCTGACGAGTTTTCAAGCACACTACCTACAACCGGAGCTAATTTTTGCACACCTATATGTCCTAATGCTATGTATAGTAAGAATGCCAAAAATATGTTAAAAAACGGACCTGCAGCCAGTATGAAAATTCGCCCAAGCGGCGAAAGAGAGTTATAGCTATCTGGATCATCGCTTCTTATGTTTGGATTTGTATCATCTTGACCTTTTAATTGCACATACCCACCAAGAGGTATTGCACTTATACAATAAGTAGTGTCTTTGATTTTTTTTGAAAATATCTTTTCTCCAAAGCCTATACTAAAAACATTTATATGAACACCAAGCTTTTTTGCTGCTAAAAAATGCCCAAGCTCATGAAAAAATATCAAAAATGAGATTATTAGTATAGTTGCTAAGAAATTAGCCCCATAATGCCAAAAACCTAATAATAAAATAGTTAGTGTAAAAAGTATGCTTTTCAAAGTTTATATCCTACTAAAAAATAATATATAAATTTATCATTTTTTAATAAATTTAGCATTAACTGGCAAAAATTAAATAAATATTTTTTAAATTGATATAATTACTATCAAGTTTTCTAACTATATTTTCTCATTATATTGCAATTTTTGTCAATCTTTGGTATAATCTGCTAAAAATTTCAAAGGAATACAAATGTCAAAACACGAATTTCAAACAGAAGTAAATGATCTTTTAAATTTGATGATTCACTCTCTTTATTCAAACAAAGAGATATTTTTAAGAGAGCTTATATCAAATGCAAGCGACGCTCTAGATAAGTTAAATTATCTAACTTTAACAGACGATAAATATAAATCTCTTAATTACACTCCAAAGATAGAAATTTCTGTAGATAAAGAGGCAAAAACTCTAATCATAAGTGATAATGGTATAGGAATGGATGAAAATGAACTTATAAATAATCTTGGAACCATTGCAAGAAGTGGAACTAAAGGTTTTTTAAGTCAAATAAGCGGTGATGCTAAAAAAGATTCAAATCTCATAGGCCAGTTTGGTGTAGGCTTTTACTCAGCTTTTATGGTGGCTTCTAAAATAGAAGTAACTAGCAAAAAAGCATTAAATGATGAAGCTTATGAATGGAGTAGTGACGCTAAAAATTATGAGATAAAAAAAGCTTCAAAAGAAACGCATGGAACATCTATAAAACTATATTTAAATGATGATGAGTTTTTAGAAACATATAGATTAGAGGGTATTATAAAGAAATACTCAAATCACATTCCTTATCCTATTTTTATGGACAAAGAGGAATGGATAGCACCAAAAGATGGCGAAAAAGAAGGGCATTATGAGAGCAAAAATACTCAAATAAACAAAGCTAGTGCTCTTTGGCAAATGAGCAAAAGTTCATTAAAAGAAGAAGATTATAATGAGTTTTATAAACAAATTTCTCACGATAGCACAGATCCACTTATGTATATTCATACAAAAGCAGAAGGCAAGATAGAATACACAACGCTATTTTATGTTCCAAGTGTTGAGCCTTTTGATCTTTTTAGAGTTGATTATCAAAGTGGCGTAAAATTATATGTAAAAAGAGTTTTTATAACAGATGATGAAAAAGAGCTTTTACCTACACATTTAAGATTTGTAAAAGGTATAATCGATGTTGAAGATTTGCCTTTAAATGTAAGTCGAGAAATTTTACAAGATAACATTATAATGAGAAGCGTAAAAGAAGCAAGTGTTAAGAAAATTTATAGCGAGTTAGAAAAACTTCTTAAAAATGATAGAGAAAAATACATTAAATTTTATAAACTTTTTGGTAAAGTTTTAAAAGAAGGGTTATATGGATTTGGTGCAAACAAAGACGATATATTAAATTTAACTCTGTTTAAATCAAGCTCAAGAGATGGATATATCACGCTTAAAGAATACAAAGACGCTATGAAAAAAGATCAAAAATCTATATATTTCATAACAGGCAAAGATGAGAAAATGCTTAAAAACTCACCACTTCTTGAAGCATTTAATGAAAAAAATATAGAAGTATTGATTTGTGATGATGAGATAGATAGCATTGTTATGCCAATGGTGTACGAATATGATAAAACACCTATAAAACCTGTGCAAAATGCTGATGATGAGGTTAGTTTAGATGAGAAGATTGATGAGAGTAAATACGCAGAACTTGTAGTAAAATTAAAAGAATGTTTAAAAGATGAAATTAAAGATGTAAAAGTAACTTCAAGGCTTAAAGATTCTCCAGCTTGTTTGGTTTATGATAAAAATGACCCAGATTTTGCAACACAACAGATGTTAAAACAGATGGGACAAAATGTGCCTGAAATAAAACCTATACTTGAAATAAATCCAAATCATGAAATATTTTTAAAACTTAAAGAAAATCAAATCATGATAAATGATATCTCAAATTTACTTTTAAATATGGCTAAGATTAGTGAAGGTATGAATATAACAAATCCAAATGAATTTGCTAAAATACTTTCAAAAGTAATACTAAAAGCTTTATAAAAAACTCAAATTATGCTAAAATAGCCCTTATAATTAAATTTATGAGGGCTATTATGAAAAACATATTTTTTATTTTATGTTTAAGCGTGATTTTAAATGGTGGCGAATTAGAAAAAAATTTAAAAAATCTTTTTCCAACTTACGATGTAGTTTCTGTTGACAAGCTAAATTCTATACCTAAATCAAATTTAGTAGTTTTGATGGATAAAACTAGCAATCAAAAAGATATCATAATAAGCGATGATAGTGGTAAAAATTTCTTTTATGTAAAAAATGCTTTTTTAAAAGATAAAAATGATAAAAAGCTTTACGATCAAAAGGTTGAATTTATAGAAGATAAAGTTCAAAAAGAAGTTTTTGAGATACTAAAAACTATCCCGCAAGATAGATTTATAAGTATAAATTCTTTTTATAAAGATAATAAAAAAACAATTTATATGATAACAGATCCGGAGTGTCCGTATTGCAAAAAAGAGATGGATAGACTTGTAAAATACCTTAGAAATGCAAATTTAAAGATTATTTTTGCACCAGTTCATGGAAAAAGTGCTTTTATAAAGTCAGCTATTATGCTTGAGAGATCAAAAAGTATTGATCCATCAAACCAAAAAGCTTTTATAGATTTAATAAGCAAATATTATGATACAAATACTGCTGTAACTGATGATATGGCTAGTGATGAACAGGTGCAAAAAGTATTTTTTGATGCTAAGAAAATTTTCTCAAAAGGACTTGTAAAGAGCGTGCCTTTTATGTTTGAGATAGATAAATAAAAATAAATTTTTAAAATTAAATTTGAAATTTAAATTTTATGTTATAATTATGCTCGAAAATTAGTTTTAATTACTAATAATATCTTAATTTTTAGGAGTGTAATATATGAAATTACTTAAAGTTGCCGCACTTGTTGTGTGCTTAGGAGCTTCTATGGTTTTTGCAAAACCTACAATTTACATACTTGCCACGGGCGGAACTATAGCAGGGGGTGGTGATAGTGCACTATCTGGTAATTATAAATCAGGAACTGTTACAGTTGATAAACTAATAGCTGCAGTTCCTCAGATAAATGAAATAGCAAATATAAAAGGTGAGCAAATTTCAAATATAGGCTCTCAAGATATGAATAACGAAATTTGGCTAAAGCTTTCAAAAAGAGTAAATGAATTATTGAAAAGAAATGATGTTGATGGTATTGTTATTACGCACGGAACTGATACTATGGAAGCAACTTCATACTTTTTAAGTTTAACTTTGAAGAGCAAAAAACCTGTTGTTTTTGTTGGCGCTATGAGATCAGGAACTTCACTAAGTGCTGATGGTCCATTAAATATCTATAATGCTGTAAATGTTGCTATGGATAAAGCTAGTATGAATAAAGGTGCTTTGGTTGCTATGAATGATGAGATTCATGCTGCAAGGGAAGTAACAAAAACAAATACTACAAATGTTGCTACATTCAAATCTCCAAACTCTGGTAAAATAGGCTCAGTAAATTATGGTATAGTTGATTATCTTTTGACTCCTGCTAGAAAACACAGCGTTGATAGCGAATTTGATGTATCAAAATTAGATAAATTACCAAAAGTAGAGATCGTTTATGCTTATGCAAATGATAGTGCTGATTTTATAAATTTAGCTGTTAAAAATGGTGCAAAAGGTATAGTTTTAGCAGGTATGGGAAATGGAAATCCTTCAACAAGTGTTCAAGATGCTCTAGCAAATGCAGCAAAACAAGGAGTTGTAGTTGTAAGAAGTTCTAGGGTTGGTTCTGGCTCAACAAGTGTTGGTGCGGAAGTTGACGATAAGAAATTAGGTTTTGTTACAGCCGATAGCTTAAATCCGCAAAAATCTAGAGTTCTTTTAATGCTTGCATTAACAAAAACAAACGATGTAAATAAAATACAAGAGATGTTTAAAATCTACTAAAATTAAGGGCGAAAATTCGCCCTTATAAACAGTTATTAATCCAATTTTGATATAATTCATATCAAAAAAAGGGTTGATAATGATAAAAATACTTATGATTGAAGATGATTTAGAGTTAGCTGAAATTTTAACAGAGTATCTAGCTCAGTATGATATGGAAGTTGTAACGATAGACGATCCGTATCTTGGCATATCAACACTAAATATATCTAAATTTGACCTTCTTATTTTGGACTTAACTTTACCTGGAATTGACGGACTTGATGTTTGCAAAGATATCAGAAAAAATCATAATATTCCCATCATTATCTCAAGTGCTAGGCACGATATCACAGATAAAGTTGTAGCCTTAGAAAATGGAGCAGATGATTATTTACCAAAGCCGTATAATCCACAAGAATTGTGCGCTAGAATAAAAAGTCATTTAAGAAGACAAAGTGTAAATTTACAAGAAAATGCAAAAGAAAATATAAATAAAGATATCGTTTTAAAAGAATTTGAGCATGTTATACTTTTTAAAGGAAAAGAGCTTGATCTTACGAATGCAGAGTATGATATTTTAGCGTATCTTATAAAAAAAGAGGGCGGAGCTATAACAAGAGAAGAGCTTGTTTATAACTGCGATGCTATAAATGAAGATTCAACAAATAAAAGTATAAATGTTATAATCGGTAGGATAAGAACAAAACTTGGAGATAGTCATAAAGAGCCAAAATATATCCATTCTGTTAGAGGTATTGGTTATAAGTTGGTTCAATGAAAAATCGCTCTTCTATATTTTACGCTATTACTTTTATTTATGTTTTATCGATAATTTGTATATTTGTGTTGTTTTTATGGCTTATAAACTATGATAAGCAAAATTATACAAGAGAACTTAATAATAAATATTCTTATGTTACAAGAGTAACAATTTTTTATCTTAATAATATGATTTCTAAACAAGATTATGAAAAACAGATGTCAAATATAGATATGCCTATGATAGAAGATCAAAAATTAGTAGATAATATCATAAAAAATGCAAATGTTTTGCAAGAAATTTCAGGAGATCTAGGGACTGCTGCGATTTTAGTATATGAAAAGAGAAATTTTTTAAAAATCATTGTAAATGATAAAACTTTTTTATTGCAAGATGATGATTACCAGCCTTATAGATATTTGATAGTAAAGCTGATTTTAGGAGCTGTTATACTTATACTTTTGATAGCTTATGCTTTTATTTTAAGAAAAATTAAACCTTTAAGAAAACTAAAAAGACAGATAGATAAATTTGCAAAAGGCGATCTTGACATAAAAAATGTCAAAACTGGAAATGATGAAATTTCCGAGGTTGCCGATGCTTTTTATATGGCTGTTATGCAGATAAAAAAATTAAACTCATCAAGGCAACTTTTTTTAAGAAATATTATGCATGAGTTAAAAACGCCTATCACAAAAGGCAGGATTACTGCTGAAATGATACAAAAGGATAAGTATCAAGAAAGACTTATAAATGTGTTTGAAAAGTTAGAAAATTTGATAAATGAATTTGCTGCTGTTGAAAGAGCTGCATCTACTTCAAGTATAGGTAACTTAAATTCATTTAAGATAGATGATATAATGGATGAAGCTATCGATATGGCAATGATTGATAAAGAAAATTATACTCTTAATATACTAGATGATATAACTATAAATGTTGATTTTAAGCTTATTACCACCGCTATAAAAAATATGATAGATAATGCCATAAAGTATTCAACAAATAAGCATGTAAATATAATTGTTAATAAAAATACTATTAAATTTTGCAATGATGGAAAACCGCTTGATAATTCCATAGAATATTATTTAGAAGCATTTACGCAAGGTAATAATGCCACAAAAAGCTTTGGTTTGGGGTTATACATAGTAGATAGCATACTAAAAGCTCATGGAATAAAACTTGGCTATAAATACAAAAATAATATGAATATTTTCTACTTTTATGATTTTGATAAATTGTTAGTGGATTAAATTTAAAATATTATTGTCTAATCATTCCAGCTTCTATTAGGAATTGGCTTGGTTTGTATTCGATTTTACGAATTTTATCAAATTTAGCATAACTTAAGTAAAGTTCGTCTCTAGCCCTAGTTACTGCTACATAAAATAGTCTTCTTTCTTCTTCTAAACTACCACTCATATTCATAAGTTTTAAATTTGGAAACCGATTTTGTGCCAAATCAACTACAAAAACAAGATTAAACTCAAGCCCTTTACTTGCGTGTATAGTTAACAAATTTACACCTTCTCCTTCGCTCATTTCTTTTGATCCAAGGGTTATGAAATTATAAAGTTTATCGATACTTGTATATGTTTTTGAAAGCTCAACTAAAACTTCTGTTTTTGAGTAAATTTTACTTTTTGCATTATCTTTTAGCTCTTTATCTATACTTCCGTTTTTTAGTGTTGCTCTTTTTGTTGATAACAACTCAACTATGATAGAGTAAATTTTTGATTTTATGATTGTGTTTATAGCCGTAAAAGCATTATTTGAGTTATGTAAATCGATAAAACATTGTCTTAACTCATATAAAAATACAGCACCGCTTTCGCTCATTTTTGCATCATCTAAGATTGGGTTATTTATAAATTTATCATCAAAATTAAATTTACTAAATTTTGATTTATCGCTATATTCATCCACATCATCAAAAAGTCCAAGCTGTTTGTTTTGAATTTTCCCAGTTTTTAAATTTACATTAGTATCCGGATTTAAAAGACCATTTACTACACTTCCATGACCTAGTTTTAACAAAGTGTCAAATATTTTTTTGCTATATGCATTTCCTACGCCTTTTGCATACTCAAAAAGATTTATAAAAGCCATAACATCTTTTGGATTTACAAAAATGGAGATGATATCAATTAGAGCTTTTATCTCTTTGCTTTCAAAAAAGCTAATGCCACCTTTTCTTTTTGATTTTATTCCACGCTCTTTTAGTGCAACTTCCAGTCCATCTGCACTCGAGTTATTTCTAAAAATTATAGCTATATTTTCATGAGAAAATTTACTATTGCAAATAATCTCGGCAATATTGCTATATTGTGCAAAAAGCTCTTCATAAACTAGCAAAGTAGGGGGTTTAAATTTACCATCTCTGCTTACGCTTAGGTGTTTTTCATAAAGGCGTGGATTATTTGATATTACTTTATTTGCTAGGGAAAGTATCGATGAGCTTGAGCGGTAATTTGTATTTAGCGTGTAAATTTGTGCATTTTTGTAGTTATCTTTAAAACCACCTATTATCTCAATATTTGCTCCATTAAACGCATAAATGCTTTGATCAAAATCCCCAACACAAAAAAGACTTTTTTTGTTTATTGCATCTATTAGTGAGCTTTGAAGTGTATTTGTGTCTTGATACTCATCGACCAAAACTTCTTCAAAATATATCTTAGCCCCCTTTTTTAGTTCATTTCTAAATTTTATTAATAAATCGTTAAAATCAACATATCCAAATTTCTTTTTTTCATCTTCAAATTCTTTTAATATATCTTCATAAATTTCAGCATATACAGATTGATCTTCGTAATTTTTGCAAAACCACTGGCAAAAATCATCATCTAGGACTTTGTTTTGATATAGTGAATATACATCATATAAATACGCACCGCTATATGGTTTTGTGTCGCTTATATGGTCAAATTTGCGTCTATCAACAATGCTTTTTAATAGTATTTTTAGTTCATTTGGTTGTTTTAATACGATATTTTTATCAAGAGACTTTAAAAGATTATATGAAACGCTGTGAAAAGTTCCTGCAAGTATTTTTGATGTAATGCTTTTATTAAAATATTTATTTAACCTTTCTATCATCTCTTTTGAGGCTTTGTTTGTAAATGTTAAAAGCAAAATTTTCTCAGGTTTTATGCCTAAATTTAAAAGATGGGCTATTCTTGCAACGATGGTTGAAGTTTTTCCTGTTCCTGCACTTGCTATTATTAGGGAATTTCCACTTGGGGCAGTTGCTGCGGCATATTGCTCTTTGTTTAACTTACTTAGAGGCATTTTTTCTTTTTATTATGTAAAAATAAATGCCGATTATTATAGCAACGGCTACTAAAAGCATGATTGTTATGATATGTAAATACTCTTTTATAAGTTCTTCATTTTCTCCAACATAATACCCCAAAACCATAAGTATAAAAACCCAAATAGCTGCTCCAAGGGTTGTGTATAGGCAAAATCTAAACATATTCATTTTTGCTAGTCCAGCAGGAAGGCTTATGTATTGCCTAATTCCAGGGATTAATCTGCAAGTAAAAGTAGAAACTTCTCCGTGTTTATTAAAAAATGCTTCAAATTTTTGCATTTTTTCTTCGTTTATTCCTATGTATTTTCCGTATTTTATTATCAAATTTCTTCCAAAAAAGTAACATAAGTAGTAGTTAAAAATTGCTCCAGCTAGTGATCCAGCAACTCCTATAAAAAAAGCTATAAAAAAGCTCATCTCTCCTTTTTGTGCAAGATATCCAGCAGGTATCATAACAACTTCACTTGGAAAAGGAAAAAAAGAGCTTTCCAAAAACATCATAAAAAATATACCAGCATATCCCCAAGCACCGACGGTTTGAACTATGAAATTTATTATATCTTGCAAAACTAATCTTTCTTATTTAAACCAGTTTTTTATCTTATCTAAGATACTATCTTCGCCGTTGCTATCATGTTCGCTTTTTACATCAAAAGTTGCTTCTAATTTTTCTAGTAAGTCTATTTGTTCAAGAGACAATTTTTTAGGCATTTTCATAGAAATTTGAGCTATCAATCTTCCTTTTGATCCATCTCTTAAATTTACTACACCTTCATTATCAAATACAAATTGTTGTTTATCGTGTGCTCCTATTGGCAGTCTTAATTCTAGTTTTTCATCTTTTAAATTTGGTATGCTAAGCGTTGCACCAAGAACAGCTTGAGTGAAAAATACTGGAACTTCTATATAGATATCATCATTGTGTCTAATGAAGTATTTATCTTCTTTTACTGAAATTCTAATATACATATCCCCGCTAACTCCACTTGCCGAGAGATTTCCCTTAGAACTTACTCTTATTTTTGTTCCATTATCAACGCCTGCTGGTATATTTATGGTTGTAGATGTTGATTCTTCCTCGTAGCCTTTACCATTACATGCACCGCATTTGTCTTTTACTACCTCTCCTGTTCCGTTGCAATATGGGCAAGTTTGAATAAAGCTCATAAAACCTTGTCTTTGTGATATTTTTCCGGTTCCGTGACAATGCGAACATACGGTTTTTTTGCCATCTTTTGCACCAGTTCCATTACAGACTTCACAAGGTATTTTTATCTTATAGTTTATTTCTTTTTTTACTCCAAAAACAGCTTCTTTAAATGTTAATGTAACTGGAATTTCTATATCTAGCTCGTAATTATCTATATTTTTTTTACGGCTTCTTGCACTTCCACTAAAACCGCCACCAAAAAATGAGCTAAATATATCTCCTAAATCAAAATCTTCAAATCCGCCAAAACCTCCGCCCATTCCATTTAATCCGCTTTTTCCATATCTATCATACATAGAGCGTTTTTCGTTGTCGCTTAAAACTTGATATGCTTCATTTATCTTTTTAAATTTTTCTTCGGCTTCTTTGTCGCCTTGATTTCTATCTGGATGGTATTTTAGGGCAAGTTTCCTAAATGCGCTTTTTATCTCGTCTCCGCTAGCAGATTTACTAATACCTAAAATTTCATAATAATCTTCTTCCATACACCGTCCTAATTAAATTTATATGATTGATAATATTTTGTTTGTTTAAAAAATTATAATTGTATCAAAAATTAAATTAAAGTATTAGAAAAAATTTGTTATAATCACACAAAATTACTAAAAAGGATAGATAATGATAAATGTATTAATGATAGAAGATGATACTGAATTTGCTCAAATTTTATCTGAATATTTGGCAAAATTTAATATACAAATTACAAATTACGATGACCCGTATTTAGGTCTAAGCGCTGGTGTTAAAAACTATGATTTGCTTATATTGGATTTAACTTTACCTGGTATGGATGGTTTGGAAGTTTGCAAAGAGATAAGAGAAAAATATGATATTCCTATAATTATTTCTTCTGCTAGAAGTGATTTAAGTGACAAAGTTATAGGGCTTCAAATAGGTGCGGATGATTATCTTCCAAAACCATATGATCCAAAAGAGATGCATGCAAGGATAATGAGCCTTATTAGAAGATATAAAAAATCAGCAGAACTTACTGAGCAAGAAAGCGATTCTGTGTTTAAAGTTGATGAGTTAAGGCATGAAATTTTATTTCACGGACAACCGCTTACTTTAACACCAGCAGAGTTTGAAATTCTAGCATATCTTATAAAACAACATAGTTTTTCAGTATCAAGAGAACAACTTGTATATAATTGCAAAAGTTTAAAAGATAAAGATTCTAAAAGTTTAGATGTCATCATAGGTAGACTTAGAAATAAGATTGGCGATAGTTCAAAATCACCAAAACACATATTTTCTGTTCGCGGTATAGGATATAAGTTAGTAGGATGATTCGCTCAATTAGTACAAAAATAACTATTATTTTTTGTATAGCATTTTCTGTTGTTTGTTTGTTATTTTTGACATTTTCTGATATGCAAAAAAATATTTTTATAGAAAAAACAAAAGATAGACAAATAAGTGCTATAAATTATCTAACTGTTTTATACTCAAGAGGAAATGTCCCAGATGATTTTGGTGCGTATTTTAAAAATTTTGGTTTAAAATATGTTGATGATAAAAAACTTAATGATTCTATACTAAACTCAAAAACTCAGCTTTTTGTAGTCCCGACAGAGCTTGGAGTTTTTGAGTCTATATCGTATGGAGATAATCTATACTTGTATCTTAAAAATCCATCTTTTAATATACTTTTACAAAATATAGATGATGATAAGATTAGTGATTCATTATGGATAGGATTTATACTAAGTGCTACTCTTTTGATCTCACTTTATATATCTGTTATGAAAAATTTGGCTCCACTAAAAAAATTAAATAGAAATATTAAAAATTTTGCCACAGGTAACCTTGATATAGTCTGCTTTGAGAGTAATTCAAACGATGAAATAGCCGAGCTTGGAAGAGAATTTGGAAAAGCTGTTATAAAGATAAGGGAGCTTATTCGCTCAAGACAACTTTTTTTACGAGCTATTATGCATGAACTTAAAACGCCTATTGGAAAGGGCAGGATAGTTTGCGAACTGCTTGATGATGAGGTGCAAAAGAAAAGACTTTCTAATATTTTTGAAAGACTTGAAATGCTGATAAATGAGTTTGCAAAAGTTGAACAACTTCTTTCTAAAAGCTACTCATTTAATTATTCAAAATACCATATTAGCGAGATAGTAGATCAAGCACTTGATATATTGATGCTTGATAATTTTGAAAATAAAATAAATATAAATACCAAGCAAAATCCTATATTAAAAGCTGATTTTCAACTTTTATCTTTGGCGATAAAAAATCTTCTTGACAATTCATTAAAATATTCTAAAAATGGCAAATCAGAACTTTATTATGATGAAAATATGCTAAGTGTTAAAAATCTTGGCGATCCTCTTGATAATACTTTTGATTATTATAAACAAGCATTTATAAGAGAAAAAGATAGTAAAGTAAGTGGAATGGGACTTGGTCTTTATATAGTTGATCATATTTGTCAGATGCATAAATTTAAGTTTGATTACAGATATAAAGATGGATATCATGAGTTTATAATATGGTTTAGCAAAGAAGCTTCTAGTGAAAAAAGGGCTTGAGAAATTTAATGAACTCGTGGAAGCTTTTGAAAAACTTCCCGGGGTTGGCAAAAAATCTGCACTAAGATATGCTTATTTTGTAAGCATTAAGGATATTTCAGCCGGACTATCTTTGGCTCACCGCATAGAAGATGCTTCTAGAAAACTTAGAAGATGTTCTATATGCAATGGTTTGAGCGAAAATGAAATTTGTGATATTTGTGCAGATGATGATAGAAATAGCGATTTGCTTTGTGTTGTTGAAAATCCAAAAGATATTTTAGTGTTTGAACAAAATGGTATTTATGATGGACTTTATTTTGTTTTAGATGATATTAACGAAGAAAATATTTTAAATTTAAAAAAATGTATAGAAAAAAATAGCTCCAAAGAGTTGATTTTTGCTTTTACTCCAAGCATAAATAGTGATGCACTTATAATGTTTTTAGAAGATAAATTATCAAATTTTGATCTTAAATTTACAAAAATTGCCCAAGGCATACCAACTGGAGTTAGTTTAGAAAATGTTGATATGCTTTCTTTGCTTAAAGCAATTGAAGGAAGAACCAGTATTTAATTTATTAGTAATTAAATATATTTTATGAAATTTATATATAAAAAATATTTTTTAATACCATAAATATAGCGATATATAATTATATATTAAATATATAAATTTACTTGACATTATAATTTTTTTCGGATATACTTATTTTAATTTTTAAACTAAAAGGTATGTTATGGAAAAAAGTACAGTTGCAACACAATTTGGTTATGATTCAAAAGAAGGTTATGGAAGCGTAAATGTTCCAATACATCAAACAACTGCTTATGATTTCGGCTCTGCTGAAGAAGCAGCTAATAGATTTAGTCTAAAAAGTTTAGGTCAGATATATACTCGTTTGACAAATCCAACTACAGATATATTTGAAGCAAAAATGGTAGCCTTAGAAGGAGGAGCGTCAGCTATTGCGGTTTCAAGCGGACAAGCTGCTGCTTTTTTTGCTGTTGCAAATTTAGCTTGTGCTGGTGAAAATGTCATAATATCAAATAAAATTTATGGCGGATCTGTTTCTCTTTTTAAACACACAATGAAAAGATTTGGCATAGAAGCTAGGGTTTTTGATTCTAATAGTGCTGAAAATTTAGAGTCGTTAATAGATGATAAAACTAAGGCAATTTTCTTTGAATCTCTTTCAAATCCACAAATTGCCATACCAAATTTAGAGAAAATAGCACAAGTTGCTAAAAAGTATAAAATAATAACAATAGCTGATAATACCGTCGCTACACCGATACTTTTTAATCCGTTTGAGTATGGTTTTGATGTTGTAATTCATAGTGCCAGTAAATATATAAATGGACAAGGAAGTGCGATAGCTGGAGTCATAATAGAAAGAAAAGGTTTAAATGAATATATAAAATCAAATCCAAGATATGCACATTTTAATGAGCCAGATGATAGTTATCATGGGCTTGTTTATAGTGAGTTATCATCTTCTTTTCCTATTTTTACGCTAAGAATACGCCTTGCATTGTTAAGAGATATAGGTGCGACCCTAGCTCCTTTTAATTCATGGATATTGCTTCAAGGCTTAGAAACTTTGGATTTACGCATAAAGCAGCATTCAAATAGTGCTTTAAAGATAGCTTCTTGGCTTGAAAAACACCCAAAAGTTAAAAGCGTTAATTATCCAGGATTAAAAAGTTGTAATACTTATGAAAGAGCGCAAAAATACCTTAAAAATGGTCTTGCAAGCGGTTTATTGAGTTTTGATGTTGGAGATTTTGAGTTTGCTAAAAAAATTTTAAACTCAACAAAACTTTTTAAAGTTGTTGTAAATATAGGAGATAGCAAATCCATAATAACTCATCCTGCAAGCACAACGCATTCTCAGCTTAACGAAGATGAGCTAAAAAGTGCAGGAATTTCACAAGGTCTTATAAGGCTTAGTGTTGGATTAGAAGATGAAAATGATCTTATAAATGATTTAAGTGAAGCACTTAAATAATGGCTGTTTTATCAACTAAAGGAATTTATGGTCTTTTGGCACTTTTTGAGATAATGAAAGCTAGTGAGGTTTCTCCAATAACAATAAAAGAAATATCTGATAAAACTGGTATTTCTAAAAACTATTTTGAACAAATTTTAAATTCTCTTAGAAATGCTGGAATTATTTCTAGTATAAAGGGTAAAAATGGTGGATATTTTATGGCAAAATCTCCTGATGAGATAAATTTTTTGGATGTATTTAGTGCTCTTGAAACAAATTTCATGATTAGTAATATAGAGACAAAAAATAGCGTTATTGCACATTTTTTAGAAGATTGCGAAGTTAAATTTAAAGGTATATTTGATATGCCACTTTCTAAACTAAATGATTTTGAAGATAAAAGTAAAGAGTATTTAAATTTTATAATATAAAAGGGAAAAATATGAATATAGCAAATGATGTAACTGAACTTATAGGAAACACTCCTATTGTTAAAATAAATAGTTTTTCAAAAGATGCGACTATTTTGGCAAAGTGTGAGTTTTTAAATCCAAGCCACTCCGTAAAAGATAGAGCAGCCTTTTTTATGCTAAAAGATGCAATGGATAAAGGATTAATAAACGAAAAAACTACAATTATAGAACCAACTAGTGGAAATACCGGTGTTGCTTTGGCGATGTTGGCTGCTCATTATAATCTTAAAATGATACTTACTATGCCAAGTTCTATGAGTATAGAAAGACAAAAGCTTTTATCGGCATTTGGAGCAAAAATAGTTTTAACTGATCCTAAATTTGGTATGAAAGGTGCAGTTGATGAAGCAAATAAACTAGCAAGTGAAATTTCAAATTCTTTTATACCTATGCAGTTTGAAAATCTCTCAAATCGCGAAGCACATAAAAAAACCACAGCAATGGAAATTTTGCGAGATACAGATGGTAAAATAGATTTTTTTGTAGCATCTTTTGGCACTGGTGGAACGCTAAGCGGAACTGCTGAAATTTTAAAACAAAATATCCCAAATTTAAAAGTTATAGGGGTTGAGCCAGAAGACTCTCCTTTGCTTACAAAAGGATATGCAGGAAGTCATAAAATACAAGGAATTGGCGCAAATTTCATACCAAAAAATTTAAATCAAGATGTAGTTAATGAATTTGTTGGTGTTAGCAATAAAGATGCTTTTGATACAGCAAAAATGCTTGCTACTAAAGATGGATTATTAGTAGGTATTTCAAGTGGTGCAAATGTTTTTGTGTCTTCACAAATCGCAAAAGAAAACAAAGGAAAAACAATCATAACTATGTTAAATGATACTGGAGAAAGGTATCTTTCAACGGATCTTTTTAAATAAATTTTTAAGCCAACTTAATTTTACTAGGTTGGCTAAATTCAACAAACACACTTAGATGTTAGAGTTTTCTCTAACATCTAAATTTATAATTAAAACTTATTCTTCCTTACACTATCAACTATATCTTTAGACATAGTATCAAGTTCTTTTGTGATAGTAAATGTATTATTAGCAATATTAACATTTTCTTTTGTTAAAGCATCTACATCAGCTACAGAGTTATTTATCATAGATATTGCTTCAGTTTGTTCTCTAATACTTTCACTCATCTCATTTATTGATTGAGTTAAAACATTTACATTAGCTTCTATTTCAGTTAATGACTTACCAGTTTTTTCTGCTAGTTTTCTAACTTCATCAGCAACAACAGCAAATCCTCTTCCTGCTTCTCCAGCTCTTGCTGCTTCTATAGCAGCATTAAGTGCTAGAAGGTTAGTTTGCTCTGATATATCTTTTATAATAGTTATAACATTTTTAATCTCTTCACTTTGAGCTATAACTTCTGTTGTTTTTTGATTAATTGAGTTCATTGAACTACTCATCTCTTCAACAGCAGCTGCACTTTCTTCAAGTGAACTAGCTTGTTTTTTAGCTGAAGCTGTTATTTGATCTACTGCTTTAGATAATAGATCTGATTTTTGTTGTAAGCTTTCTGCTTGAGATAGATTTTGTTTAAGCATACTGCTTATCTCAGCTCCTAATGTATTTACACCTTTTGCTATAACACCATTGTCATCTATGTGAGCACTAAAGTCTTTGTTTTGAAAAGATTTTAATAAAGCTAATATATTATTTCCATCATCTGCTATAAGTGAGTTTAATGTTTCTTGTAACTCTATAAATGCTTCTTTTAGAGTATTTAAAGCAGGATTACTACTATTTGCTTCAAATGATGCTAAGAAGTCTCCTTCTTTTATCTTATCTACAAATGTATCAGCTTGCTTGATAAATATCTCTTCATCAGATAAATTCTTTTTAGTTTTTTCTATGTTTTCATTAATAGCTTTTGCCATAGCTCCAAATTCATCTTTAGTTTTTACATTTATTGTATTAGCATCTTTTGATTCATGATTTATAAATTTAAATACATTGTTTAGACCTGATTGGATGATGGAGATTGGTTTTAAGGCTCTTGTTATTGTAAAAATTAAGATAGAAACTATAACAACTATAAAAACAATAGATAATATCACTTGAGAACTTAAAGCTGAGTTAAGCATAGTATCATAATCGCTCATAGAATTTACTGAGCAAACTAACCAGTTAGCTGGTTCATATTTTTCACAACTAGCAATTCTTGTATCTCCAGTTGAAGTAGTTAGTTCGGTTGCTTTATTGCCGTTAGTATTGTAATCATCTATAAGTGTTTTGACATATGTTTTTACTGCATCTGATTTAGACATCATTTTAGATTTATCCGGATCATAAACCAATTCATTAAAATTTAAATCAATAATATTTATAAGAGCTGTAGGGCTATCTTTCATTCTCCCATAAGCCTCATTTAACTCATCTACCTCAACATCTGCCACCAACAACAGCTACAGATTTACCATCTATAATTACTGGTTTGACTATTTTTAAAGACATTGCTTTTAAACTCGAAGAGTAGTAAGGCAGCATAAAAAATGTTTTTCCTTGTTTTATAGCTTCTTGATACCAATCCTGACTTTGTGCATAATTAGGTATATATTCAACCTCGGATGCTTTATCGTCGTTTACAACTATATTATAATTATCGCCATTATCCCCATAACCTATAATAAAGCTAGAAATATAGGATAAATTTGACATATCTGCTATTTTATTTGCAAATGTCGCTCTATCTGATAGAAGCTCATTTGGGTGATTTTTTGCATATAAAGCCAGTTTTTCTACGCCATATATGACTTCTGCAAAAAACTCATTTGTAAATGCATTTGCTGAATGAGAGCTTGACAATTTTGAGGACTCAGCCATAGTTATTATATTTTTTTTGGTATTATTATAAACAACTACAGAAAATATAATAAAAGATATAGTAAGAAGTCCTAGAACTATTAAAGATAGTTTATTTGAAATTTTACGAAACATGCGTACCTCACTAAAAGTATAAATATAGGTTCGCATTATATCATTATACCCCCCGTTGTCAATAGTATTATATTTAATGTAAGTAATTTTATTGTTAATTTTTTATTTGCAAAATATAAATAAATCTCTATTTATATATTTGCTATTTTTGATATTATTCTACTGTAACGCTTTTTGCTAAATTTCTTGGCATATCAACATCATTTCCGAGTCTTATTGAAATTTGAAGAGCTAAAATTTGTAGTATTATCATCATTTCAAAAAACTCACACATAATGTGTTCTTGATTTGATGTTTTGATAAAATCATCACTTAAATCAAATTCTAAAGGGCTTATAGCAAGTATGGTGGCGTCTCTTGCGGCAAGTTCTTCAACATTGCTTTTTGTTTTTTCATAAAGTATATTTTGTGGCATAAGGGCAACTACCGTTAAACCATCATCTGCTAGTGCTATAGGACCATGTTTCATCTCTCCTGCGGGATAACCCTCGGCGTGTAGATAGCTTATTTCTTTTAGTTTTAAAGCCCCTTCAAGCGCAAGTGGATAAAATACATCTCTTCCGATAAAGAAAAATCCATGCCCTTTTAGATATCTTTTTGCTAGTCTATAAATTTTATCTTGTAAATTGTCTTTTATGTTTAAAACTTGTGGTATATGCATAAGTGCTTTCACTTCGTTATTGTAAATTTCATCATTAATTGCATTTTTTTGCTTTGCAATGTATAAAATACACATCCATAGAACTATAACTTGTGTTGCAAAAGCCTTTGTACTTGCCACCCCTTTTTCTATACCGGCTCTTGTTAGAATCACACCATCAGCAGCTCTTACTATGGAGCTATTATCGACATTGCAAATGGCTAGAATTTTTAATCCAGCTTCTTTTGCCATTTTTAGGGCTTCTAGAGTGTCTGCTGTTTCCCCGCTTTGAGATATAACTACAAATAGAGATTTTGGATTTAGTAAAGGATTTTTATATCTAAATTCACTTGCATATTCTACTTTTGTGCGAATTTTTGCTATTCTTTCAAAAAGATAACTTGCAACCAAACCAGCATGATAGCTTGTGCCGCAAGCACAAATCGTAATTTCATCTATATTTTCAAAAATGGCTGGATTTAACTCATCTAATGTGATTTTTCCATTTTTTACTCTTCCCATTAAAGTTTCACTCACAACCACAGCTTGTTCAAAAATTTCTTTTTCCATAAAAAACCTATAACCCTCTTTTTGGGCATAAGCTTTATCCTTTGGAAGAGCTATAAAGTTTTTTGAAATCTCTTTTTCATCTTTGTATATATTAACTTCGCCATATTTTGCATATCCATACATCATATCTTCAAGATACATAGCATCTGTTGCTAGTGTGATTAGCGGTGCATCAGATGATGCGAAAAATAGCTCTTTTGAGCTACTATTTTTTCCTACGATTAAAGGAACAGCATTTTTTGCAAAAAATATAGTATCAGGAGCTGATTTCGTGATAAGAAGTATTGCAAAAGATCCTTTTAGTTTTTTTATAGTGCTCTTAAAAGCTTCAAAATTTGAGTTTTTGGTTTTAGTAAATTGTTCGAAAAGATGGACTATGACTTCAGTATCTGTTTGGCTAAGAAATTTAACACCTTTTTCTTCTAATTCTTCTTTTAATTCTTTATAATTTTCTATAATACCATTATGTATAACAAAGCTAAATTCTCCTAAATGTGGATGAGCATTGATTTCGGTTGGTTTGCCATGAGTTGCCCAACGCGTATGACCTATCGCAACTCCAAATCCTTTACTTTCATAATCCTTAGTTTTGTGTTTTAAATTTTCAAGCTTACCAACTGCTTTAAAATAATTTATTTCATTATCATCCATAACTACCATTCCAGCACTATCGTATCCTCTGTATTCTAGTTCGCTAAGACCATTTAAGATGATGTCTTTTTTTTCTTTTTCGCCAATGTAGCCTACAATTCCGCACATATTTTTCCTTTAAATATTTTTTTGTTATTATACTTAAGTTTTTGAAATTTAAAAACTTTATTTTAAGTTAAAAATCATATAATTATAAATCAGTTTTGTTAATGAAAATACCAAGGATAGATATATTAGTATGAATTTAATAGGCAAGATAAAAGACGGTAAAAGATTAAATTTTGATGAAGCTTTATCGCTTTACGAAATGGATCTTTTCGAGTTAGGCTGTATTGCAAATGATATTAGGCAAAAAATCAATGGCAAAAAAGTGTATTTTAATGCAAATAGACACATAAATCCTACAAATTTATGTGCAGATGTTTGTCAATTTTGTGCATTTTCTTCGCATAGAAAAAACGAATATGCTTACACAATGACGCACGAAGAAATAATGAAAATAGTTGATGAAACTGTTTGTAGAGGCACTAAAGAAATTCACATAGTTTCGGCTCACAATCCAAATGTTTCATGGCAATGGTATTTGGAAATTTTTAAAAAAATAAAAGAAAAATATCCATTTTTGCATGTTAAAGCAATGACTGCTGCAGAGGTTGATTATTTGCATAGAAAATATGGATTTAGTTACGAAGAAGTGCTAGATAAGATGATAGAATATGGCGTTGATTCTATGCCTGGTGGCGGAGCTGAAATTTTTGATGAAGAAGTTAGAAAAAAAATATGTAAAACAAAAGTTAGCTCACAAGACTGGTTAAAAGTACATAAATTATGGCACAAAAAAGGCAGAGAAAGCAATGCAACTATGCTTTTTGGTCACATAGAAGAAAGAAAACATAGAATAGATCATATTTTTCGTATTAGAGATTTACAAGATGAAGCATTAAAAAACGAAAAAGGCGGTTTTAACGCATTTATACCACTTGTTTATCAAAGAGAAAATAACTATCTTAAAATTGATGATTATCTTGGTGCTCAAGAAATTTTAAAAACAGTTGCCATTAGTAGAATTTTGCTAGACAATATAAAACACATAAAAGCTTACTGGGCTACGATGAGTTTAAAACTTGCTATGGTGGCTCAAGAATTTGGTTGCGATGATTTAGATGGAACTATAGAAAAAGAAAGTATCCAAAGTAGTGCAGGTGCAAATAGTAAAAATGGAGAGAGTATAAAAGATTTTATAGATCTTATAAAATCATCAAATTTAATTCCTGTTGAGCGCGATAGTTTATATAATGAACTTAAAACATATTAAATTTTGGAAAATAAAATGAATTTTTTTAAATTAAAAGAAAACAATACATCTATAAAACAAGAGCTTAATGCTGGACTTACCACATTTCTTACAATGGTTTATATCGTCCCTGTAAACGCAATCATAATGAGTAAAGCCGGAATGCCAGTGGATGTTGTATTAACTGCAACTGCACTTTTAACAATGATAGCTACTATAGTAAATGGACTTTGGGCAAACACGCCAATAGCTATGAGTGTTGGAATGGGCTTAAATGCTTACTTTGCATTTGGCATAGTGTTAGCCGGAAAAGCCAGTTGGCAAACTTCACTTGGTATAGTTTTTATATCTGCTTTTATATTTTTTATACTATCTTTTACGAATTTTCGTATCTGGATTTTAAAAAGCATTCCTATGGATTTAAGAAGAGCAATAAGTGCGGGAATTGGTGCATTTATAGCATTTATTGGCTTGAAACAAATGGGTTTTATAAGCTCAAATTCAGAAACTCTTGTGGCTTTGGGAAATTTTAGTGATAAAAATGTGATTTTAGGAGTGATTGGGCTATTTTTTGTTATAGCATCTTGGGCTTTTAAAATAAAGGGCGGGTTTATACTTGCTGTTATTGCAACTTCTATAGTAGCTTGGATTTTTGGTTTTAATGAAGCTCCAAATACTATTTTTTCTATGCCCTCATCAGTATCTCCAATTTTTTTAGAGCTTGATATCATAGGTGCTTTAAAGTTATCTTTAGTTCCTGTTATAATCACATTTTTTATCACACATCTTTTTGATTCTCTTGGAACACTTTCTGGTGTTGGAAATAGGGCTGGAATTTTTGACAATAAAGATGGATTAGTAAAGTTAGAAAAAACACTTCAAGCAGATTCTGGAATGGCTGTAGTTGGCTCTTGTTTTGGACTTTCAACTATAACAGCTTTTGCAGAGAGTGCAAGTGGTGTTGAAGCTGGCGGTAGAACCGGTTTATGTGCTGTATTTACTGGACTATTTTTCATATTAACGCTTTTTATGCTTCCATTTTTTAAGTCAATTCCTGCAAATGCAATATATCCTGTTTTGGTAATGGTTGGAATTTTAATGTTTAGTGAACTTGGTAGGATTAATTTTAAAGATCAAGCAACAAGCGTGACTTCGTTTTTGATAGTTATGCTTATGCCGCTTACTTATTCTATTACAAACGGATTAGCGTGTGGATTTTTGGTATATCTTTTCATAAAACTTATAAAAAAAGAATTTGAAGATATAAATTTAGGTATTATTACCCTATCTCTCATAAGCTTGATAGCTTTTTTAGTTTATTAAAGGATTTTTTATGCTTTATTATACATATGAAGAATTTGCAAAAGATGTGCCAGTTATGGCAAGAAAGATCAGAAACGAATTTGATCCAGAGGTTATTTTAGCCATAGCAAGAGGCGGTATGACGCTAGGACACTCGCTTTCTGTTGCTTTAGAAAATAGAAATTTATTTGCCTTAAATTCGGTGCACTATGATGGTAAGACGAAATTAGATACCATTGAAATTTTTAATATCCCTGATTTAAGTAAATTTAAAAGAGTTTTGATATCTGAAGACATTATAGATAGTGGCGAAAGTATGGTAGCTGTAAAAAAAAGATTACTTGAAATTTATCCACATTTAGAGATAAAAATAGCAACAATTTACTATAAATCAAAAGCACTTTTGCTTCCGGATTTTACGGTTAAAGAAGCAAACGAATGGGTTGAGTTTTTTTGGGATATAAAAATTTAATACTAAAATGACTAAACAAATAGATAAAACTCCATTTTATATACTTTTTTTTATATGTTTTTTAGATTTATTTATTTTGTTTTATTGTGTTTCAAATTTGAGTATTAGTTATGATGAGGCGAAAATTTTTTATGTAGAAAATTCTTTATTGTCGTATATTGTGAGATTTAGTTGTAAAATTTTTGGACAAAATGATTATGCTTTAAGACTTCCATTTTTAATTTTTCATTTTTTATCACTGATATTGTTTTATAAAATTTCAAAACATATACTGAAAAGAAAAAATGATAGATATGTTTGCGTGATTTTATTTATATTTTTACCTGGAATTTTAGCTAGTGCCATTTTAGTAAATGAAGCTGGATTAGTTCTTTTGCTAACGCTTTTTATGATATATTTATATCAAAATAATTTTTTAAAATCTTTTTATATTTCAATGTTTATTTGTGCGTTTTTATCAAATTCATTTATGCTTTTTTATGTATGCGTCTTGATGTTTGGTATCTATATAAAACATAGAAGAATTTCATTTGTAGCACTTTTTTGTTTTATAGTTTCTATATCTTTTTTTGGCTTTGAAATAGATGGAAAACCAAAAGGATATTTACTAGATACGATAGGAATTTTTGCTGCAGTTTTTTCGCCTTTTTTGTTTTTGTATTTTATATATACGATTTATAGAATAGCTATAAAAAAAGAAGAGGATAAAAATATAGTTTGGTTTGTAAGTGCTGGTTCTTTTGTGGTTTGTGCTTTGTTTTCTATAAGGCAAAAACTTTATTTAGAAGATTTTTTGCCATTTAGCATTATCGCACTTCCGCTTATGATAAGAGTTTTTTTTAATTCATACAGAGCGAGACTTCCTCAATTTAGAGTAAAATACAAAATTTTTACAACTTTTGTTCTTTTTTCTCTACTTTTTTTTAGTATGCTTATAGTTTTAAATCCTGTTTTATATGCAATGAGCTTTAGAGATAAACCCCAAAAACATTTTGCTTATAATTATCATATAGCAAAGGAGTTATCAATCTTTTTAAAAGAAAATAAATTTGAAAATTTATATATCAAAGATTATAAAATGGCATTAAGGCTTAAATTTTATGGCATAAATAATGATAAAAAATCTAATATTTTCCTTGAAGAGAAAAAATATACTTCTAAAAATGATGAGATTATTTCTAAATTTAAACTATATAAAGTAAATACTTTGATATCGCAGTATAATGTTATTAAAGAAAAATAATGCTATAATATTGAAAAATAAATTTGGATATAAATAATATGAAAAAAGCTTTTTCTTTGATTGAACTTGTAATGGTTATAGTTGTAGTTGGAATAATTGCTATTGTTGCAATTCCAAGATTCCAAAGAGATAATCTGCAAGAAGCAGCTGATCAAATTCTTTCACATATTCGTTATACACAACAACTTGCAATGTTGGATAATAAATTTAAACCAGATGATGAAACTTGGTATAAAGCAAGATGGCAGATATTTTTTGCTAATACAAAAGAAACTGGAGATGGATACTCTTACACAGTTTTTTCAGATTATATAGGCAAAAAAAGCGGATTTCCAAATTTAAAAGAGATTGCACAAGATTTTGCAAATCCTAAAAAATTGCTTACCGGAGGATATAGTGGTGCAATTGAATTTTACGACGAAAGAGTAAGTAAAAATTTAAGAATTGGTAAATTTTTTGATATAAAAGATATAAAATTTAAAAGATTAAAAGGTGCTACTAGAATAGTTTTTGATGAAATAGGAAGACCATATAGTGCAGTCAAAAATTCTACAAATTCTACTGATAAAATATTAAAAGAACCTTGCATTATTACATTAATTGATAATAGCGGTAAAAATAAATCAATTACTGTGTGTAATGAAACGGGTTATGCTTTTATTTTACCATCAGATATAGATATAGGAGATGTGGAAAAGTATTCTGATAAAATTTGCAATGATAAAAAATAATTTTTATCATCTTTAATAACCCCCCCCATTTCAGCTCCCTTTAAGCAATATTTCTATACAATTCAATTTCCGCTTCACAGAAAAACCTTTTAATCCTAAAAGATCTTTTTTTGTTGTTAAGTGTGTTTTTTAAATTAATATTGTTAAACATTTTTAGTCAATCTTTGAAATCTAAACAAGTGATCGATTGAGCCATCTACTTTTAGGCTTTCTTTGGAAAGTAAAAAGTAGTAAAAAATATAATTATTAATAATAAAGATTAAAAATCAAATTATTAAAAAATAAAAAGTTTTTAGATTAAAACTTCATAGTTATAGTTAGTGATTTACTTAAAGTTGTTAGGTTTAATTAAACCTTAATTTTATGATTTATTTAAAGCGTAGCTTTTAATAAATCTTTATAACTTTAGGTGGGTCAAGGGAGTGTTTACACTCCCTGTCGCAAAGATTAGCTTTGCTAATCTGCGAAGTAAATATGGAGAGTTTGATCCTGGCTCAGAGTGAACGCTGGCGGCGTGCCTAATACATGCAAGTCGAACGATGAAGTCCTAGCTTGCTAGGATGGATTAGTGGCGCACGGGTGAGTAATGTATAGCTAATCTGCCCCATAGAGAGGAACAACACTTAGAAATGAGTGCTAATACCTCATACTCCAATTATACATAAGTTTAATTGGGAAATGTAGCTCTTAATAATATATATCAAAGATAATTTATAAATAAAAAGTTATAAATATAACAATAAGCTTTTTTGAAGCTTTATATTAATAAAGCGAAAAAAAAGCAAAGCAGTTAGATTTAATAAATTTTTATAGCATTTAAAAATACAAAAGACTTAATTTTTAAATCTAAATATAAATTATTACTAATATTTTTAATAGTCATTTAGAAATATCTTAATATATATTATTAAGAGCTTTCGCTATGGGATGAGGCTATATTGTATCAGCTAGTTGGTAAGGTAATGGCTTACCAAGGCTATGACGCATAACTGGTCTGAGAGGATGATCAGTCACACTGGAACTGAGACACGGTCCAGACTCCTACGGGAGGCAGCAGTAGGGAATATTGCTCAATGGGGGAAACCCTGAAGCAGCAACGCCGCGTGGAGGATGACACTTTTCGGAGCGTAAACTCCTTTTCTTTGGGAAGAATAATGACGGTACCAAAGGAATAAGCACCGGCTAACTCCGTGCCAGCAGCCGCGGTAATACGGAGGGTGCAAGCGTTACTCGGAATCACTGGGCGTAAAGGACGCGTAGGTGGATAGATAAGTCTCTTGTGAAATCTAGTAGCTTAACTACTAAACTGCTTGGGAAACTATCTATCTAGAGTAAGGGAGAGGCAGATGGAATTCTTGGTGTAGGGGTAAAATCCGTAGATATCAAGAGGAATACTTATTGCGAAGGCGATCTGCTAGAACTTAACTGACACTAATGCGTGAAAGCGTGGGGAGCAAACAGGATTAGATACCCTGGTAGTCCACGCCCTAAACGATGTATACTGGTTGTTGCTGTGCTAGTCATGGCAGTAATCCACCTAACGGATTAAGTATACCGCCTGGGGAGTACGGTCGCAAGATTAAAACTCAAAGGAATAGACGGGGACCCGCACAAGCGGTGGAGCATGTGGTTTAATTCGAAGATACGCGAAGAACCTTACCCGGACTTGATATCTAACAAATCATCTAGAGATAGAAGAGTGTCTGCTTGCAGAAATGTTAAGACAGGTGCTGCACGGCTGTCGTCAGCTCGTGTCGTGAGATGTTGGGTTAAGTCCCGCAACGAGCGCAACCCACGTGTTTAGTTGCTAACAGTTAGGCTGAGCACTCTAAACAGACTGCCTTCGTAAGGAGGAGGAAGGTGTGGACGACGTCAAGTCATCATGGCCCTTATGTCCGGGGCGACACACGTGCTACAATGGCATATACAATAAGACGCAATATCGCGAGATGGAGCAAATCTATAAAATATGTCCCAGTTCGGATTGGAGTCTGCAACTCGACTCCATGAAGCCGGAATCGCTAGTAATCGTAGATCAGCCATGCTACGGTGAATACGTTCCCGGGTCTTGTACTCACCGCCCGTCACACCATGGGAGTTGATTTCACTCGAAGCCCAAATACCAAATTGGTTATGGTCCACAGTGGAATCAGCGACTGGGGTGAAGTCGTAACAAGGTAACCGTAGGAGAACCTGCGGTTGGATCACCTCCTTTCTAGAGTACAATGAATATTTCTCACAAAATATTCATCAAAGGAAAATTTTAGATTAGTATATAAACTAATCTACTCAATCATCCTTGTTTAGTTTTCAGAGATTGATGTTAATAAAGATATATAGTGCTAAAAAGAAATTATATAATTTAGATTTTACTTAAATAAAAAATAAAAGAATAATTTATTTTATTGTTTAAAGCTATCTAAAACAGAATATGTGAGCTTTATTCCGTTATCTATTCTCAGTTTTGCATAATATGTATTGGGGAATTAGCTCAGCTGGGAGAGTGTGGGCTTTGCACAATAAAAAGCAAACTGCTTTGCTTTTTAAGTGATTACTGTTGTGAGCAGAGCGAACCAGTAAGCATACTGCGTGCAATTTAGTTTATTTGCATAATAATATATATAAAGACGGGGAATTAGCTCAGCTGGGAGAGCGCCTGCTTTGCACGCAGGAGGTCAGCGGTTCGATCCCGCTATTCTCCACCATTCAGATAACATAATTAATCAAATATCCGTTATCCGTAAAGGGCCTATAGCTCAGCTGGTTAGAGTGCACCCCTGATAAGGGTGAGGTCATAAGTTCAAGTCTTATTAGGCCCACCATTATATCATTAATTAATTTTTTAGTGCATTGTTGTAATAAAAATGTTTATCATAATAAATATAAATTTAAACTAAGCTTACTTTTAGTTAAGAGCTTAAATACATAAGTCATTAGCTAAAACATTATGGTTTTTATCAAGTAAGTTTATTTTAGATTTTATAATCTAAATGTTATTTAATTTACCATTGTTAAAAGTCACAAACAAGTTTTAATAAAATAAAACAATTTTACAGGACCTTGTTAAAGCTTTAATTATATTGATTACAAAAAAGCAAGCTTTTAGATTTATCTGTTATCTAAATTTAAAAGTTTAAAGATTATGTCACGGTATATAAAGAGTTAAAACTTATCTTTATATATTATTAATCTCTTTCCGTCTTAAATCATATATAATTAAACATTGTAAAATAATTAAATTTAAGCTTTGCTATTTAATTAATAGATAAAGTTTTAAATTAAGATATTAACTATAAAATCAAATTTAAATCTTTTTACAAAAAGTAGAAAAGTATTAATATAACTATTTTATCTTTAACAAGGAAGTGATGCAAATTAGAATATAAAAACAAAATTCTAAAAATACTTTGCAAGAGCAATAAAACATAAATTATTAATAAAATTATTTGCGAATACACCTTAATTTATGATTTATTTAAAGCGTAGCTTTTAATAAATCTTTATAACTTTAGGTGGGTCAAGGGAGTGTTTACACTTCCTTTCGTAAAGAGCAGCTTTGTTGCTCTTCGAAGTCAAAGTAATAAAAAGGTAAGCTACTAAGAGCAAATGGTGGATGCCTTGGCTGGTAGAGGCGATGAAGGACGTACTAGACTGCGATAAGCTATGGGGAGCTGTCAAGAAGCTTTGATCCATAGATTTCCGAATGGGGCAACCCAGTGTATAGTGATATACACTACCTATATGGAGCGAACGTGGGGAATTGAAACATCTTAGTACCCACAGGAAAAGAAATCAAAAGAGATTACGCTAGTAGCGGCGAGCGAACGCGTAAGAGGGCAAACCACTAGTTTACTAGTGGGGTTGTAGGACTGCATAAAAGACTAAAACATGATAGTAAAACAATCTGGAAAGATTGAGCATAGAGGGTGATACTCCCGTATACGAAATCATCTTTTTACTTAGCAGTATCCTGAGTAGGGCGAGGCACGTGAAACCTTGTCTGAATCTGGGAAGACCACTTTCCAACCCTAAATACTACTACTAGACCGATAGTGCACAAGTACCGTGAGGGAAAGGTGAAAAGAACTGAGGTGATCAGAGTGAAATAGAACCTGAAACCATTTGCTTACAATCATTCAGAGCACGATTCTTTATGACGTGTGATGGACTGCCTTTTGCATAATGAGCCTGCGAGTTGTGGTGTCTGGCAAGGTTAAGGAAACCCGGAGCCGTAGCGAAAGCGAGTCTTAATAGGGCGTTTAGTCAGATGCTGCAGACCCGAAACGATGTGATCTATCCATGAGCAGGTTGAAACCGGTGTAAAAACCGGCGGAGGACCGAACCCGCTGACGTTGAAAAGTCTTGGGATGACTTGTGGATAGGGGTGAAAGGCCAATCAAACATCGTGATAGCTGGTTCTCTCCGAAATATATTGAGGTATAGCGTTGTGTCGTAACTATAAGGGGTAGAGCACTGAATGGGCTAGGGCGTATACCAATGTACCAAACCCTATCAAACTCCGAATACTTATAGTGTAATCACAGCAGTCAGGCGGCGAGTGATAAAATCCGTCGTCAAGAGGGGAACAACCCAGACTACCGACTAAGGTCCCCAAATCTTATTTAAGTGGAAAACGATGTGAAGTTACTGAAACAACCAGGAGGTTGGCTTAGAAGCAGCCATCCTTTAAAGATAGCGTAATAGCTCACTGGTCTAGTGATTTTGCGCGGAAAATATAACGGGGCTAAAATAAGTACCGAAGTCGTAGGCTTGATTTATCAAGCGGTAGGAGAGCGTTGCATTCAGCGTTGAAGGTGTACCGGTAAGGAGCGCTGGAGCGGATGCAAGTGAGCATGCAGGCATGAGTAGCGATAATTAATGTGAGAATCATTAACGCCGTAAACCCAAGGTTTCCTACGCGATGCTCGTCATCGTAGGGTTAGTCGGGTCCTAAGCAAAGTCCGAAAGGGGTATGCGATGGAAAATTGGTTAATATTCCAATACCTTTGATTATGTGCGATGGAAGGACGCTTAAAGCTAGTGGGGCTAACTGATGGAATAGTTAGTCTAAGGATGTAGGTTGAGTTATAGGCAAATCCGTAACTCTTTATCTGAAATCTTAAAGGCTTACAAAACTCTTCGGAGTAGCGTAAGAACCCATGATGCTATCGAGCCAAGAAAAGTTTCTAAGTTTAGTAATCAAAGCCCGTACCGTAAACCGACACAGGTGGGTGGGATGAGTATTCTAAGGCGCGTGGAAGAACTCTCTTTAAGGAACTCTGCAAAATAGCACCGTATCTTCGGTATAAGGTGTGCCTACCAGGGTGTTAAAGCCCTAGAGGTTACAACAAAGAGTCCCTCCCGACTGTTTACCAAAAACACAGCACTCTGCTAACTCGTAAGAGGATGTATAGGGTGTGACGCCTGCCCGGTGCTCGAAGGTTAATTGATGGGGTTAGCATTAGCGAAGCTCTTGATCGAAGCCCGAGTAAACGGCGGCCGTAACTATAACGGTCCTAAGGTAGCGAAATTCCTTGTCGATTAAATATCGACCTGCATGAATGGCGTAACGAGATGGGAGCTGTCTCAAAGAGGGATCCAGTGAAATTGTAGTGGAGGTGAAAATTCCTCCTACCCGCGGCAAGACGGAAAGACCCCGTGGACCTTTACTATAGCTTGACACTGCTACTTGGATAAAAATGCGCAGGATAGGTGGGAGGCTTTGATCCATAGATTTTGGTTTATGGTGAGCCATTGTTGAGATACCACTCTTTTTTATTTGGGTAGCTAACTAGCATGAGTTATCCTCATGTAGGACAATGTCTGGTGGGTAGTTTGACTGGGGCGGTCGCCTCCCAAAATGTAACGGAGGCTTACAAAGGTTAGTTCAGAACGGTTGGAAATCGTTCGTAGAGTATAAAGGCATAAACTAGCTTAACTGTGAGGCATACAAGCCGAGCAGAGACGAAAGTCGGTCTTAGTGATCCGGTGGTTCTGTGTGGAAGGGCCATCGCTCAAAGGATAAAAGGTACCCCGGGGATAACAGGCTGATCTCCCCCAAGAGCTCACATCGACGGGGAGGTTTGGCACCTCGATGTCGGCTCATCGCATCCTGGGGCTGGAGCAGGTCCCAAGGGTATGGCTGTTCGCCATTTAAAGCGGTACGCGAGCTGGGTTCAGAACGTCGTGAGACAGTTCGGTCCCTATCTGCCGTGGGCGTAAGAAGATTGAGGAGAGTTGACCCTAGTACGAGAGGACCGGGTCGAACCAACCACTGGTGTATGGGTTGTTCTGCCAAGAGCATCGCCCAGTAGCTAAGTTGGGATGTGATAAGAGCTGAAAGCATCTAAGCTCGAAGCCAACTCCAAGATGAATCTTCTTTTAAGAGCTCTTATAGACTATAAGTTTGATAGGCTGGATGTGTAAGTGATGTAAGTCATTTAGCTGACCAGTACTAATAGCTCGTTTGCTTATCTTTAATATTTTTGTTTGTCTTTTTTCTACTAAACGGCGTCAGATCGTTCTGCGGTCATTACCTTTATGGTAACTCCCTTGAACTTATTTGTCTTCCTTGTTTAGCGAAAAAATACCTCCAAAAATACATAATAACTATACAAATAAATAGTTAAAATTAAGCATCACTTCCTTGTTAAGGATAAAATTTAATAATGATTTAGCTTAGTGTAAGAACAATTGTATAAAAGCTTGATTAGATTTTTGCATTCATTACCATTAAGGTAACTCACTTAAAACTAATCAACATTTTATAAGCCTTACATCTAATCACAAATCAAGTTATACTAGAAAGATATAGAAGTGAAATATCTTTTAATCCTTAATAAGTAAAAAGTTTTACATATTAAAACTTAGACTTTTAACAATTTATTTAACAGTGTTTAATAAGAATACTTTAATAGTCTATATTATATACGACTATTTTTAATTTAGATAAGGAAAGCGAATAATAAAAATAAATGAGCATACTTTATAGCGTATGTGAATGAGTTTTTTATGAGCTTGATGTAAGTATAAATTAAAAAGAGAAAGTATTTTTATTTAACACTGCTTTGTGGCTATACAGATATGGAAACGCCTTGCCCCATCTCGAACCAAGAAGCTAAGCATATCATGGCTGATGATACTCTCCCTTACTGGGATGTGGAAAAGTAAGTCGCTGCAAAGCGTGTTAATAATTATTCTACAAATATTTCTTAATTTTATCCACATTTATTTATATTAAAATGATTAAATGAATTTAATATTTCTTTATATGATAATTCGTATTTAAATTAAATATAATTTACTTTTATTACTGTTTGTTTCAAGATTGTTTTATTGATTATAAATAATTATAAATTATATAATATTTATAAATTTATAATTATCTTTTATAGTATTTATAACTTTAAATTTATTTATAGTATTTAATACTAATATATTAAATTTAAATATATGATATAAAATAGTTGGTTGGATATTTTTTATAAATGCATTATTCTTGTATAATAAATTTATTTATAGTATTTAATTACTAATATATTAAATTTAAATATATGATATAAAATAGTTGTTATTTTTAGTAAAATCAATTAGTATAAATTTAATCTTTTAAGAACCACTATAAAAATATCTTGCTAGTGATATATCTTTTTTATTCATAATATATAGCGACATTTAAAATGAGGAATATATTCCATTTAATGCGTTTTTAAATCTACATATAAATTAGTCTAAATATATAATAAAATTATAGGTATTTTTATAAAAGTTTGTTTATATAAGAGTAATTACAAGTAAAAACCACATAAATACCCATCAAAACAAAACAATAGTTTTTAATAAAAATATAAATTAAAATAAATTTAATCTTTTAAGTTTATATATTTTTATTAGTGCTTTATTGTAAAGTTTAAAGTTTTATATCTTTGTCATTATAAAACTATATGTATTATTTTATCTTGTATGATTACTCCTACAAAAACATTTATAAAATATCTTTTTAAATTTAGATTATTTTATCTTTTTATTAAAATCTTTTTCATACATATATTTTATCTTGGTGTTTGTATAAAAATAAATTTTAAAATTAGTGTTGTTGTTTATAGTGTAAATTTATAGTTGGTAGTGTGTTGGGATGTGGTATTATATTTCTTTATATGTTTTTAGTGTGGAAATTATGAAGTGTCATTTTTATATTTATTATTAAGTTTTATTTTTTACTCTATAACTTATTTTAATACTTAAAATATAAATGTAATGTTTTTATATTATTAATTAATAATTATATATAAGATAAAAAATATACTAAATTTAAAGGAAAATATATGAAAAAGTTACTTTTATTATTGGTACTTGTTTGTACATATGTATTTGGAGCTATAGATTTAAATACAGCTTCTAAAGATGAACTTATGACATTAAAAGGTGTTGGAGAGTCTAAAGCAGAGGCTATCATAGAGTATAGAAAAGCTAATAAATTTAATAGCATTGAAGACATAAAAAAAGTAAAAGGTATAGGCGATAAGATTTATAAAGATAATAAAAATAGTATGAGTGTAGATAAAGCTAATAAAGATAAAGATAAAAAAGAAGAGAAGAAGGATAAGTAATGGTTAATAATCTCTTTATAATGCTTTTATGATTATAAAGAGATTATTGTAAATTTATAATTTTAAATTTTGCTAATATTATATTATATTAGAATGGGATTGTTTTAAAGCAAAACTCATCTTTATGATGTTTATGGTTGTGGGGATGGGTTTAGGGTTATGATATATTATAAATAAAAATTTATAATAATAATTAAAAGCATTACTTTTCTTTAGATAAATTTTTACTTATATAAATCATTAATGACAATAGAATTTAACACTTGAAAGTATAAATTTGATAAATTATCCAATCTTTGTTTTGAGCCATAAAAAGATTGAATTTTTATATAGTAGTCTTTGTAAAAAAACATTACATCGTTACTAAAAGATGTTAATGTTTTATCTACTCTTTTAAAAGTTGTTTTGCTAATCATATTTATAGCAGGAAATATTTCTATATTTATTAATCTACAATCAATAAGACTTGCTTTAATATTTGCTAAATTTAATTCATCAATCATATATTTGCAAGCTTCATAATAATTGCTTTCATCAATAAGTATATCTTCAAATTCTTTATCTTTATAAACCAAAACCATAATCATATCGCGAGAATTTTTATCAACAAATTTCATAGCTACATTTGGACGATAAGTTTGATAAGGCTCTAAATAATTTGGAATTTGGATACTCATATCAAGCCCTTTTGCTTTATCTATATTTGCAGTATTATAAATAGTAAATCCATCTATTGCAAAAAGATTAATATTTAATATTATAAAAAAGATAATTTTTTTCATGAATTTCCTTAATAGCAAAAATATTGATTAGAAATTTTCCATTTTATACCATTTTGATCAATACCATTCATATTATAAAGTATTTCGCCGCCAGTATATAAATTATTAATTTTTATTATTGACGCTTCATTATTATTCCAAAAAACAACAAAATAATATTTTAAAATATCTATGTTGTGGTATGGTAAAATTCCATATAATTCAGATCCGCTATAAACTAGTCCAGTTATCTTATATTTTTTTGACCAATATCCTTGATTTTCATATTGCAAACAAGCTGTTTGTTTTTCATATCCATTTAATATAGACACAAATAAACAAAATATTATAATTGTATTTTTCATCTATTTTGCCTTAATAAATACATAATTATCCTAATATAACCCAAATAATATAAACATAAAAATTAAAAATGCAATGGCTCCTATTAAATTTACTCCACCAGCAATTTTTAATATTTCATCATTTTCTTTATCTAAAATTTTAACAAACCTACTTACGACCTCATATTTTGCACTGCAGGCAAAAAGAATAGCTATAAGAAAATTTATAAAAGGTATCAAACAAAAAATAAATGACACAAGTGCTTTTGCATAGCATTTTCTATAAGTAAAAAATAAAAAAACCAAGAAAAATGCTCCCCACGACCAAGTGCTTTTAGCTACTAGTTTTTCTCCATCAAAAAATTTCTCAGCAGCCTTTGCATATGTTTCAACACTATCAGGACTACCTAAATAAATTTCTAATTTTTTTCTTAATAAAATTGGGTCAGATAAAACTTGTTTTGAATATTGCGTCATAATAAAACTCCTTTAAAATTATTCTTTATTCATCTTTGTAATCAAATTGCTCATATCCAAATTTCTTTAAGAAAAATAGATATAGTTTTTTAACTATCCAATATATTGGAAGCATAACCAATAATAACATTAGTATCATACCGCCAGAACTTCCTTGACTAAATACAAATACGATAAGTAAGCCATAAACAAAACCAAATGTAAAAAACCAAATTATTAGCCCTAAAACGAGTGCTAAAATAAAAGCAACAAATTTCATATTTTCCCTTTTTTATATTTTAGAAAAGACCATTATTATCTTCTCTAACCCCAAATTCTCTAAATCTATCTAGCTCATATTTTAGATGCTTTAATGCAAAATCCAAACCAGCTATTTTCTCTACATTTAAAATTTCTGCTAATATTTTTAATTTTTGATTATTACTTAGAGGTTTTTCGCCTCTTTCTAAACTAGCCTTATCAAATTCATCGCTGATGAGTTTAAAAAATTCTGTTACTTTATTGCTGTCGTAGGAGCTAAATTTTTCACTTTTAAAAACATCTTTTAAATCATCCAAAATCATATCTAATTTTGTCGTTCTTATTTTTTTGATATTTTGCGGCATTGATGAATATAACCAATGAATAAAGACAGCTATACCTAATGCAGAAAATATAATAACTTCCATTTTTACCTACAATTTCCACTGGCTTTGCAGTTAAATACTTCAATAGCATTTTGCTTTGCCTTGTTTATTTGTTCAGCCAATTCTTCTAATTCTTTTTGAGTTTCTTTTAAAATACAATCATAATAATCATTGAGCTCCCTTAGGTAATTTTCAGTTTGAATTTTGCAAAAGCTATAATCAAAGCTTCCGTAACTTTGTAAGCAAATAGGTAGAGTTGGAGCGTAACAATAATAAGCTTGTAGATTTATAGCTAAAAATAAAACTAGTATAAATTTTTTCATAAATTTCTATCTTTAGTATTAAAATCTATATCATCAACTTTTTCTATTTTTTCTAAATAGGCATTAGTGGTAAAATTTTGTTCATCATAATAGAAAATTTTATATTTATAGACATCTATATTTTTAAGTTTAGATAAGGATACGATAGATAAAATTTCAGCCTTGTATTTTATATCAAATTTCATCTGTTCACCAGTTACTCTTGACTTATTATTATAAAGCCCTAGTCCTAAAACTATATTTTTGATTTCAATGTCAACTTTATTGTTTTTAGTAAATATTCTATACTCTCTTTCATATTCCCACATTTTATGTTTTGTTGTTAAAATTTGCTCTATATCTTGCAAACTTATAGTTTCAATATCTTCAAAAGCTAAATGTGTGCCGTAACGAATAGGTTTAATATCTAAACTTTCTTGATTTTTTAATGCAAATTCTATTCTAACTCCTATATTTGAATTTCCATAATGTGCCCACATTAGCATATCATCTTGAAAATTTATCTCATCTTTACTACTAAAAGAACAGATATTTTTACCTGATTTTTGTTTATAAATATTTGTAGCTTGTTTTTTATCAAAATTTTTAACATAATAAAGCCCCTCATTTATATCGTTAAATCTTGTAAAATTACTAGCATGAAGCTCTTCTTTCCAAATAATTTCTAAAATTCTCTCAAAATATTTTTTAGTTCCAAGTGGTCTGTATTTATAAAACAAATTTGACATATTTATCCTTTTTAATAAGCATATCTTGATTTAAAATTATAATATGGATCCAAACTTTGATTTATACCATCTAGACTTCTATTCATTTGTTGCATTTGATTATACATTTGCATATTGTAAGTAGATTGTTGCATTTGCTCGTTTGTTCGTGCTAAATTATTGTTAAAATTTTGAATAGACATATTTAAATTTTCCCAGCCTTGTTGTGCTTGTTGTTGTTCATATCTATATTGTGCCAATTCTTCTGCAGTTGCAGGATGCTTTACCATACCATTTAAATTTCCGTTTTTATCGACACAATGTATAATATCAGGATTATTTCCATAGTATTTGAATTGTGAGCAGTCATCATCGGCATTAAACCAATAATATTTTCCGTTATGTCCTGCTTGTTTATAGCCACTATATGCACAACCTGTTAAAATAAGTATATTACAAATTAAAGTTAAGCATAAAATATTCTTTTTCATTATTTTCTCCTTTTTAAAAATTATTTCTTATATTATATGAAATAAAGTCTAAATATTTTATAAATTTACGACTTAATATCGTTGTTAATTGTTTATTGCTTAAAAGATAAATTTGCTTGAAAAAAGGTAAATTTATGAAATATACACAAAGAGACAAAGCAAGAATTTTAAGAATAACCACAAGAACACTTCAAAGGTGGCGAACCACTAAGCCAGAACTATACGCTATAATTGAGGCTAGTTTTATGTTAAGAGAGGCTATTAAAAAAGATGAAGATGCTATGAGTGAAGTAAAAAATATCATCAAAGATGCTTTGCCGCAACAATAGCTTTGCATTAGTATATTTATTTAATTTAATATCTCTATTTTATTAAATTTGCCAAATGAGTTTTTTGCCAAATCCAAGTGTGTTGTCTGTAAATTTGATCCAAGTTAAGTTTATTTCATACATATCGCTTGGGTAGGCTATGGCATAAGGAAATTTTTTGTAGTAAATTTGTTTATTTTCATCAGATGTTTTTTTTATGATACCTAAAGCTTGAATTCCTTTTATTTTTCCAATTATTTTTGTATCTAGAGCTATACATATTGATACATTTTGATTTAAATTTATCGCTTTTATGTGTGCTGTTTGTTCGCTACTGGCGATTATTATCCTATAATTTTTTTCATCATAGGCATAAAATGCACTGCATGCATAGGGCTTATTTTCAATTATCACGCCAAGCGTGAGTAGTTGCATTTTATGTAAAAATTTTACTATTTTTTCATCCATCATTTTATCTTTATATTTTTTGTAAATTTATCAAATTTTGGTACTAAATTTGCTTAATAAAAACTAGCTTTTGACGATTTACATAGCAAGGAGTTCTAAATGCAAACCAATAAAATGTCAAATCTATCAATGAATAATTTTGATTTTAATTTCAAAACAAGTTCAGGAGATAATATATCTTTATCTATGTATGATAATAAGTCTATGAATCTCAAAAGCTCTAAGGACGGCAATTCTCGACTCACTGAGTTTACATTAACTCATGAATACGGATATAATTTTAAATATGAGGGTAATGGTATAGATCAAAATGATATAAAAGAGATTAATGAGGCTTTAAGCAAGATTAAGCCTATGATGGAAAAGTTTTTGCAAAATGTTAAAGATGGCGAAAAATTTGGTAATTCGAATTATACAAATTTAGCAAATGAGATTAAAAATATGCTGCCTGAAATAAAAAATGAAAATCATAAAAATATGGTTAGTGATAATGTTTTAAAGCTATTTGACAAGCTGCTAAAACAAAATAAAGCTGATGAAAATATGCTAAAAAATGCAAATAAACTTTTTGAAAATTTATTACAAAGATTTGATAGTTTTAGTTTATATGTTTAAATTTATATAAATATTCATATTTAATTGTTATAATTTTATAAAAAAATGGAGATTTGTATAATATGGATTACATTAAAATGCTAAAAACTATGCTTGATATGCAGCAGCGTTTAAACGACCAAACTTGTGGCGAAGGCTGGGAGAGTGGATATACTAAAGATGGAAAACTTATAAGTTGGAAAAGATGCATTTATATGGAGTGTGCAGAGCTGATAAATAGTTTTTCTTGGAAACATTGGAAAAATATTTCTCAAAGTGCTGATATGCAAAACGCTAGAATAGAAGTTGTTGATATTTGGCATTTTATAATGAGTTTGATGCTTGAATATTATACATCCAATAGTATTGGAGATAAAGATATTTTAAGTGAGCATATATCAAGCGTTAGCGGATTTAGTAAATTTTGCAATGGATCTTATATAGGCGGTTCACATTCTGATTATGAAATAGTAAATGATATAGAGTCTTTGATTCATAAATGTAGCGGATTTAGCTATAAACTAGAAGATATTTTAACAAATTATTTTAGAATAGCACTTAGTTGCGGTGTAAATTTAAATGTTTTATTTAAGCTTTATATAGGCAAAAATGTTTTAAATCGTTTCAGACAAGAACATGGTTATAAAGATGGAAAATATAAAAAATATTGGAATGGCAAAGAAGATAACGAGATAATGAATGCTATATTAGATAGTGGGATTATCGAAGAGGATGAAATTTACAACGTCCTTGAAAAAGAGTATCAAAAATCATAATGATTAAAATTTTTCAAATAAGCATAAGAGAGTTTTTAACTAAGAAATTTATTTTACTTTCTATATTGCCACTTATTGTTTCAGTTTTAATACTCGGTGGATTTTTGGTTTTTGGTGGCATAGAATTTTTTAGTATGCTAAGCGATGGTGCTGAAAGCGGTGATTTTTCTTTCATTGACGAGGCACAATATCCACTTTTAACTTCCATTTTAGCTTTTGCTTTGACAAAATGGGTTATTATATTTATATTTTATATGTTTGGTGCTTTTTTTGTAGTTATTATTTCTATAGTTATAGCACTTATTGTCGCTGGATTTCTTACTCCTATCGTTACAAATCATTTGAATCAAAAATACTATCATTATCATAGATTTGAAGAAATTAGTTTTTTAAAATCTTTAAAATTAATGATGATTGTTTTGCTTAAAGTTTGTCTTTTTTTACTTATAAGTATTCCATTTTTATTTATTCCTTTAATAAATCTTATTGTTGTAAATATTCCATTTTTTTATCTATATTATAAATTTATGTTACTAGATGTAGGCTCAAATGCATTAAATAAAAATGATTTTGAGATTTTGTGGTTAAGAGATGGTGGAAATGACTTTAAATTATCTTGTTTGGTATTTTATATAGTTAGTTTAGTGCCGTTTTTAGGGCTTTTTTTACAACTATTTTTTGTTATTTTTCTTTCAAATTTGATATATAAAAAACACAATTAAATATATTTTATTATAAAAATTGATTTAAATCATGTAAAAATTTGATTTTAAATATTAAAATTACGCAAAATTTATATAAAGGAATTTAAATGGTACAAAATGGCGTAGTTATATGCAATGTTTGCGGTATTAGAAGCGATAAAGAAAGTGATATAGTTTATATTTTGGCTACTAAAAATGGCGAAAAAGTAGATATTTGCACATCTTGTATGCCTAGTGTCATACATGGCTCAGGTCTTGTTGTAAAGAGTAATGATGAAATAAAACAAGAGTTTTTGTCTAATTAAATTAATATGTTTTTAGGTTATTTTAGTATAATAAAATATATTTTATTTAAAAGGAGACTTAATGAGACAGTATGAAACTTATAGATGCCCAAAATGTGGAAATGTTATAGAAATACAAGAAGTTGGCGGAGGTTCATTAACCTGTTGCGGCGTAGAAATGGAACTCGTTACAAAAGATTTAACATCTGTAAATTTAATGAAAGCTTTTGCTGGCGAATCAATGGCTAGAAATAAATACGATTTGTATGGCGATATAGCAAAAGAAGCTGGATATCACGCTATAGCAAGACATTTTTATGAAGCAGCAGAAAATGAAAAATGGCACGCTAGAGCTGAATATAAAAAATATAATGAAATTCAAGGTTTGCCACTAGATAAAATGGATAAAAATCTTATATCCGCTGCTGATGGCGAGAGGTATGAGCATACAACTATGTATCCGGATTTTGCAAAAATAGCAGAAGATGAAGGCAAAAAAGATATAGCTAGACTTTTTAACGCTATTGCAAAAGTTGAAGTTGAGCATGAAAGAGAGTATTTAGAACTTAAAAAAATGCTAGAAGCTGATGGATTTTTCCAAAGTGATGAAGAAGATGTTTGGGTTTGTGAAGTTTGTGGTCATGTACATCGTGGAAAAAAAGCACCAGGAGCCTGTCCTCTTTGCAAGGCACCAAAAGAATACTTCAAAAGGGAATTTCTTGGATAGTTTTTTGGTGCAAATGCACCAAAAACTCTAAATTTAAATTTATTACTACAAAATACTTTTTAACTAAATTTAATTAAAAAATTTGCTAAATTTCATTATAATTTCTTATTATACTAAGGAGTTAAAATGATTCAAACTTGTCTTTTTCCAGCAGCTGGCTATGGAACTAGATTTTTACCAGCTACAAAATCACTTCCAAAAGAGATGTTGCCTATTTTGACAAAACCACTTATACATTATGGTGTTGATGAAGCACTTGAAGCAAATATGAATAATATGGCATTTGTAACAGGAAGAGGGAAAAGAGCTTTAGAGGATTATTTCGATATTAGTTATGAGCTTGAGCATCAAATAGCTGGGACAAGCAAAGAGCATCTTTTAACAGAGATTCGAAATTTAATGAGTGCTTGTTCTTTTACTTTTACTAGACAAGAAAATATGAAAGGTCTTGGAGATGCGATATATACAGGAAAAACACTCGTCAAAAGTGAGCCATTTGGTGTTATTTTAGCAGATGATTTATGTATAAATGAAAATGGCGATGGCGTGTTATCTCAAATGGTTAAGATTTACGAAAAATACCGCTGTTCTATAGTTGCAGTTATGGAAGTTGAGAAAGATGAAGTTGATAAATATGGTATTATAGATGGTAAATTTATAGAAGATGACTTGATAATGGTTTCAAATATGGTTGAAAAGCCAACATCACAAGAAGCACCAAGCAATCTAGCGATAATTGGAAGATATATTTTAACACCAGATATTTTTGATATGATAGAGCAAACAAAACCTGGGAAAAATGGAGAGATTCAA
The DNA here is from genome assembly GCF_008245005.1 of Campylobacter sputorum subsp. sputorum. Classification (NCBI taxonomy): domain Bacteria; kingdom Pseudomonadati; phylum Campylobacterota; class Epsilonproteobacteria; order Campylobacterales; family Campylobacteraceae; genus Campylobacter; species Campylobacter sputorum. Next base: position 625,682 of record NZ_CP043427.1, read on the forward strand.
ATAACTGATGCACTTTTGAAACAGGCAAACAATGGAATGGTTTTGGCGTATAAATTTAAAGGCAAGAGATTTGACTGCGGTTCTTTAAAAGGTTATGTAGAAGCTACAAACTATTTTTATGAGAACATATATGGTAAACAATAAAATTTATTTTAAATTTTCCCCCCTAGAAGATATTAATGAATTTTCAAAAAGAATGAATGATGAGTTTAATGCCGGAGAGATAGGGTATTATCATCTGCCAGAGCTTGGCTATGAAGCTATAAATGTGTTAAAAAAATTTGATGATAAATTTAGTAAATTTAATACAATAGTTCTTATGGGGATAGGTGGATCTTCGCTTGGCGTGCAAACCGTTTATGAGATGCTAAATTTAAAAAGCTCAAAGAAAATTATTTTTTTAGACAATTTAGATCCATTTGAATTCTATAAAAAAACCAAAGATATAGTCTTTAATGAAACATTATTTTTAATTTCTAGTAAGTCTGGCACTACAATAGAGCCAATTTCTATTTTTAAATGTGTGGTTGAAAAATTTAATGTCAAAGACTTTAGTTGCAATTTTGCAGCTATAACTGATTTGGGATCGCCTTTAGAAAATTTCGCAAAAAAACATGATATTTCTGTTTTTTATATACCAAAAAATGTTGGCGGAAGATTTAGTGTGCTTAGTATGATAGGTCTTGTTCCATTGTATTTTTGCGGTTTTGATGTTATTTCCTTGCTTGATGGTGCTAAGGCTTGTAAAAAAAATTTTTTAGAAGATCAAAATGACACAATACTTCAAAAAGCATATCACTATGCTACGCATAAAAACGCAACTATAAATGTTTTGTTTAGTTATTGTGATAGATTTGATAAATTTAATGATTGGTATGTGCAGCTTTGGGCGGAATCACTTGGTAAGAAAAAGGGATATCAGCGCATAGGACTTACTCCGGTTGGTTTGGTTGGCTCTAGGGATCAGCACTCTTTTTTACAACTCATTATGGATGGCGTAAAAGATAAAACAGTAACTTTTATAAAAGTTTTAAATCATGATCAAAATATTAACATTGCAAATATTAAATTTGATTTTTTACAAGATTGTGATTTTGTAAATTCATACTCTTTGCAAGATGTATTAAATACGCAATGCGAAGCTAGTTTAAAAGCTATAATCGCTGAAGGAATAAGTATTGATTTGATTGAAGTTGATAAAATAGATGAATGGCATATAGGGTATTTGCTTTATTATTTTGAACTTTTAACTTCTGCGACTGGAATTATGCTTGGAATTAATACTTATGATCAGCCAGGCGTTGAAGTTGGTAAAAGAATACTTAAAAAAATGCTTTTACCGCTTAGTTAAATAAATTTACAAATAGCCGATTTATATGAAAATACATTAAGGAGAATGGATATGAAAATAAATGATTTAAATGCTTCATATATGAGAGATGTTTCTACAAATTTAACAAATAAGCCAGAGAATAAACTTGTCGATAAACAAGAGCAAAATTCACATAAATTAGAAAAACAAGAAGAGATGAAAAAACATTTTAGTGAGCTTAGCTCCATCGGTGCAAAAGGCATTTCAAATGCTTATTTTATGCAGTTTCAAGCACAAACTTTTAGTTTTTCAAATGGTAGTTTTTCTTTTCAAAGTTTTTCATTTGGCATAAGCAGTGATAATAGTGGCGATTTTTTAAGCTTTTTGCAAAATCCAACAAATAAAGTAAAAGGACTTTTATCTGGTATAGATTTGTCTCAAATTGGATATAATGGCAAACCAATCCATACTTTAAGCCAAGATGAGGCAAAAGCACTTGTTAGCGAAGATGGTTTTTTTGGAATAACTAAAACATCTGAGAGAATAGCTGATTTTGTTATAAATGGTGCAGGAAATGATTTGGAAAAATTAAAAGCAGGTAAAGATGGTATGTTAAGAGGTTTCGAGCAAGCAGAACAAATGTGGGGTGGAAAACTTCCAGATATATCACAAGAAACAATGCAAAAAGCTCTTGCAAAAATAGATGAAAAAATATCTGCTCTAGGAGGCAATTCTCTTGATATTCAAGCTTAGTTTATCTATTTTTTTGGCATTATTTATGGTTGGTTGCAGTAGCTTTTTTGGACAAAACGATCAAAAACCGCCTAAGCAACCAATCGTCCAAAAACAAGTTCAAAAAAATCAAATTCAAACAAAAATGATTAAAGGTTATGTCAAGTCTTTGCAATTTACAGACAAAGGTTGGCTATATAATATAATAGGCATAGATACTACGAATAATAAATTGCCAAGTGCTACTGCATATGCTAAAAAAATTTATTATAATGAAAAAGATTTAGTGTATGCTATTATAAAAGGCGATAGAATTTCTGAAATGTATTTGATAAATGCTTCAAATTCAAGGCATCCTGTTGTTAAAAAAAGCAATCGTTCTACGAAAAAAATTATTATTCCTGTGCCAGAAAGTGAGAATATATCTTTTTAGGTTGCCGTTTGTTTATCCTCAGATAGTATCATTTCAATGTGCAATAGAACAATAAATGAAGTTTAGCTAGAACTCCTTTCTTTATGGGAAGATTTAATCTTCCCTAATTTCTTTTTTATTTCTACCAAGTTTTATATTTTATTTAATAAAAAATGTTATTATCCTTAGTTGATTTGTAAATTTTAAGGATATATAATGAATAAAATCATATCTGGTTTTTTAGGTATGGGATCTGCGATAACCATGCTTCTTATTTATGCTGTATCTTGCGGAACAGCTACTATAATAGAAAATAATTACGATACTCCAACTGCTTGGTCGGCTGTTTATGGAGCAACTTGGTTTGCTTTATTGCAACTTTTACTTGGCATAAATTTGCTTTATAATATTTTTAGATACAAGCTTATTACACTTAAGAAATTGCCATCTTTTCTCTTTCATTTTTCATTTATAATTATTTTAATTGGTGCTGGCATTACTAGATATTTTGGCTTTGAGGGTGTTGTTCACATAAGAAATGGCGAAAGCACCGATGAGCTTTGGACTTCTGCTGTTTATTTGCAGTTGATTGCAGATGATGGAAAGAATTTATACCAAGATAATGAAGAAAAACATATATCTCTAAAAGGAGATAATGATTTTTCTATGAGCGTAGATGTAAATGGCAAAAAAGCCACATATAAATATAAAGATTATATACGCAGTGCGGATTTTGCTTTTACTGATAGTAAAGATGGAAAACCTGTTATAAATTTAATAATTTCTGGAAATGGAAGTTCAAATGAACTTGTTTTGGAAGATAATACTTCAAACATAATTGATGGAATTGAATTTGCATTCAATAAAGAACCAAATAGTGATAAGTTTGTTAAATTTACATTAAAAGATGATAAATGGCTATTTACTTCAAATGAGCAAATATCATATTTTACAATGAGCGAAAACGCAAAAGATAGCTTTGATGCTAACTCTATAAACGAATTTAAAACTATGAGACTTTATACTGTTTCTGGTATAAATTTCGCTCCTAAATTTCTTTCTAAAAGTGCTTCTAAAAAACTTGTTAGCGTAGATGGCGGAAACGATGCTATGATTGGGGAGCTTGAATTTAACGGAGAAAAACAAGATGTTCCTTTATTTACAAATGGAAAGGTTTATTCTACTCATGTTGGCGGTGTTGAATTTGTTACCAAGGCTGGTTCATTAAAGCACACTATGCCATTTGTAATGCATCTAAATGCATTTAAGCTAGATAGATACCCTGGTTCAAATTCTCCTATGAGCTATTCTAGTGATATTACTATTTTTGATAAAAATGGAAATAAAATTATGGATTATTTGATTTATATGAATAATGTTTTGGATTTTAATGGTCATAGATTTTTTCAAAGTTCTTATGATATGGACGAAAGAGGGACTATACTATCTGTAAATAAAGATCCAGGTAAAATTCCCACTTATATAGGTTATTTTTTATTAGGTCTTGGCTTTTTCTTAAATTTAATAAGTCCTTATAGTAGGTTTAGAAAGCTTGCAAATTTAGTAAATTCAGAAGCTACTAAAACTCTTTCTTTAATGTTTGCTATATTTTTGGCATTTACAGGGGTAAATTTAAAAGCTTCTGATGTTCCAAGTATAGATAAAAATCACGCAAAAGAATTATCATCTTTGCTTGTTCAAAGTGCGGATGGTAGAATAAAGCCATTTGATACTGTGGGCTATGAAGTTTTAAATAAGATTTATAGAAGCTCATCTTTTAATGGTATGAGTCCAACAGAAGTTATGCTTTCTATGATGTTAAATAGCGATTATTGGCAAGAAGCTCCTTTGATTGCCATTTCAAATAAAGAGTTAAAAAAGCTTCTTGGTGTTGATGAAAATGCAAAATATGCGAAATTTAGTGATTTTTTTACTATTAGTGATGGAAAGATGTCTTATAAGTTAGCTAAAATAGTTGAATTAACAAATAGAAAAAATCCTGCAACTCGCGGAATGTTTGATAAAGATGTGATAAAGGTTGATGAAAGGGTAAATATATTATATATGGTGTTTATGGGCGAAATTTTTAGAATTTTCCCAAAAATAGATGATCCAAATAATACTTGGTATTCTCCAGCGGCTGCTATTATGAGTTTTCCTAAAGAAGAATCAAATCAAGTTGCTAGTATTTTACAAAATTATTTTAGAAGTATAATAGATGCGCAATCCTCTGGTGATTGGAAGCAAGCAAATGATGCGCTTAATGTATTAAAAGAATATCAATCAAAATATGGTGCAAGTATTCTTATAGATCAAAAAAAGATAGATATGGAGTTACTTTTAAACAAATACAATATATTTGATAGATTGTCGCCTTTTTATCTAATTTCTGGGCTTATTTTACTAGCTGTAGTTTTTATAAAAATGGTAAGACCAAAAACAAATGTTTTATATCCTTTTAGATTTGTATATTTTTTAAATTTAGTATTATTTTTAGCACTTACTGCCGGGCTTGGTATGAGATGGTATGTTTCACAACACGCTCCTTGGTCAAATGCATATGAGTCACTTATATATGTAGCTTGGGCGATGGCTTTATCTGGACTGATATTTGCAAAAAGAAGTCCAGTTACCATAGCTCTTACATCTATTTTAACTGGCGTGACTTTGTTTGTAGCTCATCTTAGTTGGCTTGATCCACAAATCACAACGCTAGTTCCTGTTTTGAACTCATATTGGTTAACTATACATGTTTCTGTAATTACTGCTAGTTACGGATTTTTAGGACTTTGTGCTCTTCTTGGTATATTTACACTGATTTTAATGTGTTTTCAAGGTAAAAAAGAAAATAAAGAAATATCAAGAAATATTCTTGAGGCAACAAGAATAAATGAGATGTCTATGATATTTGGTATAAGTTTATTAACTCTTGGAAACTTTCTTGGTGGTGTTTGGGCAAACGAAAGCTGGGGAAGATACTGGGGCTGGGATTCAAAAGAAACTTGGGCTTTGATATCTATAATTGTTTATGCGGTTGTTTTGCATTTAAGATTTATTCCTAAGTTAAACAATCAATATGCTTTTGGCGTTGCTTCATCTTTTGCATATTGGTCTATAATAATGACATATTTTGGAGTAAATTTTTATTTAAGCGGAATGCACTCTTATGCAGCAGGAGATCCTGTGCCAGTTCCAAATTTTATTGGCATTATAGCTACAGTTATGATTATAATTACCTTGATTGCTTCAAGGGGTATTAAATTTGCTAAAAAACTATAAGGATAGTTATTGGAAAATGATAATAACTCGATTATTTATATTGTTATATTTTCTATAATTATATTCTTATTTGTCATTGCCATTATTTATATAACATTTTTTGATAATGACAATGACAAAAATAGCATTAAAAAAGATGAATATTATGTATTAGACAAAGTTCTTAAAAATAAAAAAGATAAAACTATAAATATAGACGATATGATAACAGTTGTATCAAAAGATAATTTAAGAAAAAATGATCTTTTTTTTGGCTTTGCAATACTATATAAATAATTTTGAAATACCAAAAGAAGACGAATTAGAACTAAACAAATATATGCTTTTTGTTTTTTTAGTATCTAGCCATAGAAGTGCTGATGCAAAACTTATAGCTTATATGAGCATTACTTTAAGGAAATTGTATCCGCATCACTCTGCTAGAATAGAGATAGAAGAGCAAAAAGGCATAGAATATCGCAAGAAAAGATATAATTTGGGAAATTTATAATATAAATAATAAAAATATTAGTCCTACTGCTATTCTATATATCCCAAAAGGTATATAGTCAAATTTACTTACAAATTTTAAAAATATTTTTATAGAAAGTATTGCTACTACAAAAGCCACAATGCCTCCTAATAAAAATATAAAAATATTATCCATATTTTCAATAAATATAGCTCTGTTTTTATAAGAATCATAAATGGTTGCAGCAAACATTGTTGGTATTGCTAGTAAAAAACTAAAAGTTGCAGCTGTTTTTCTATCAAGTCCAGCTAAAAGTCCAGTTATGATTGTCGCGCCACTTCTTGATGTGCCAGGCACCATAGCAAGGCATTGTGATAAGCCTATTAAAAAAGATTGTTTATAGCTTACATCATCTAGTGTTGTTGTAGTTGTTTTTATTTTTTCTTTTTTGTTAAAAATTTCAACTATTATAAAAATAATGCCCCAAAATATAAGCATATAAGCTACTACATCTGGAGAAAAAAGCTCTTTGATGTATTTATGAAGTAAAAAACCTATTGCACCAGTTGGAACAAAACCTATGGCTAATTTTATCCATATATTTATATCTTGTTTTAATTTGCTAAAATATATAAAAACTACTGCTAAAATAGAACCAAGTTGTATTGAAACTTCAAAGCATGTTAATGTTGGAGTTTGTTGTAAATTTAAAAGCTTTGAGGCTAATATTAAATGCCCTGTTGAGCTAACTGGCAAAAATTCAGTTAAACCCTCAACTATGCCAAGTATTATTGTGCTTATTATGTCCATTGATGTATTTTCTTTCTTAAATTTGCTATATTTTCTTTTATTGAGTTTGGTTTATAGATAGCTTCTATCATTGCTATCATATCTGGCTTTTTTGTTGCAACATCTGCTATGTTGCCTTGGTTTATGCCTCCTATTATGCAAATTGGTAGCGATACTTTTTCTTTTGCCTGAGAAATAATTTCTATACCGCTAAGCAAGGCATTTGGTTTAGTCGCGCTTTTAAAAGCAGCGCCAAATGCAACATAGCCAGCACCGATATTTTGGGCATTTATGGCTAAATTTATATCATTATAGCAACTTACTCCGATTATAAACTCATTTCCTAAAAACTCTTTTGTATTTTTTAACATGGCGTCATCTTTTCCGATATGAACGCCATGAGCTTTTAATTTTTTGGTTAAATTTACATTATCATTTATGATAAGCTTTGCATTAAAATCTTCGCAAAGTGATATGAGATTTTTGATGATTTCTTCGTTTTGTATGCTTTTTTTACTCCTATATTGTATAAATTTTACACCATTTTGTAAAATTTCTAAAACTTGATTTTTTATAGTTTCATCTGGAGTTAAAATATCATCTGTTATTGCATAAATCTCAGACACTTTGGGCTCTTTTAATACGAAAATACTTGAATTTATTTTAATTCATACTGTTTAAGAAGTTTTTCATATGTTCCATCTTGTTTCATTTTATCAACTTCTTCATTTATTTTTTTGATTAACTCTGTGTGTTTGTTTTTATCAAATGCTATGGAAAAACCCTCGCTACCATCTGGTTCTTTTAAAAATTCAGCCAAATCATCATTTTTGTTTAAATATCCATAACCTATAGAACTATCAACAAGAACCGCGTCTACTTTGTTATTTTTAAGTGCCATTATTGAGTTAAAAATATCTTTTGTTGGAACTACTTTAGAGCCTTTGATTTCTCTAGCTGCTATTTCTTGAACTGTGCCAAGTTGAACTCCTATTTTTTTACCTTTTAAATCATATTTTGAATTTATTGCAGTATTAGATGATTTTTTTATAAATAAATTCTCTGTTGTGTAATAAGGATTTGTAAAATCTACAGCTTTAATTCTTTGAGGAGTTGCACTCATAGCAGCAGCTATCGCATCTATTTTACCGCTTTTTAAAGCAGGTATTAAAGCATCAAAACCCATATTTACTATCTCATATTTAAAGCCAATCCTTTTGCTTAATTCATCGATTAAATCTATATCAAAACCAGTTATTTTTGAATTTTGATCTATGTATTCAAAAGGAGGATATGTAGCATTAGTTCCAACTTTTAAAATATCATTAGCATTTATACATGTAGCTAAAAACAAACTAGCTAATAAGCATTTAAAAAACTTTTTCATTTTTTATCCTTTGTTAATGGTTTAAAATTTTATTTAAAAATTCTTTTAATCTTTCATTTTGTGGATTTTCAAAAACATTTTTGGGAGTGTCATCAACTGCTATAATTCCACCTTCCATAAAAAATATCCTATTTGCAACATTTCTAGCAAAACCCATTTCGTGAGTTACAACTAGCATTGTTAATCCTTCTTTTGCAACTTCTTGCATTATATGTAAAACTTCACCTATCATTTCAGGATCAAGTGCTGAAGTTGGTTCATCAAATAAAATAACATCAGGATTCATTGCCAAGCTTCTTGCTATTGCAATTCTTTGTTTTTGTCCACCGCTTAATTTGTGTGGAAATTCATCTTTTTTATCTTCAAGACCAACTTTCCTTAATAGCTCTATTGCCTTACTTTGTGCTTCTTCTTTACTATAAATTCCTGCTTTTATCGGAGCTAGGGTTAAATTTGATAAAACACTTTTGTTTGCAAAAAGGTTAAAGTGTTGAAAAACCATACTAACTTTTTGTCTTATTTTGTTTATATTTGTACTTTTTAATGTTATATCTTGATTTTTAATAAATATATGCCCACTATCTGGCTCTTCAAGCTTGTTTATGCATCTTAAAAATGTACTTTTTCCACCACCACTTGGACCTATTATGGCTACAACTTCACCTTTTTTTATATCTGTTGATATATTGTTTAAAACTGATAAATTTCCATATTTTTTACAAAGATTTTCTATTTTAATCATTTTTATTTAACCTTGTTTCTAGCATTTTTGCTAAAAAAGAAAATATCTTAACGCTTATATAGTAAATTACCGCAGCAAAAAGTATCGGTTTTGCTGTAAAAAGCGTAGCTTGTAAGCTTTGTGCATTCATGGTTAAATCAAAAATTCCTATCATTCCAACAACAGAAGTTTCTTTGAAAAGTGATATAAACTCATTTGCAAGTGCTGGAAGTATATTTTTTATAGCTTGCGGAAAAATTATCTCTTTCATAGAAGTTTTATAGTCTAGCCCCATAGCTCTTGCGGCTTCCATCTGTCCGTTATCAACGCCATTTATACCAGATCTTACTATTTCAGCAACATAGGCTGAGCTATTTAACCCAAGAGCTATAATGGCTGCATATATATTGTTGCTCCAAGTGGCAAACACAACAAAGCTAAAAACCATAAGTTGTATTAAAACAGGTGTTCCTCTTATTATGTCTATATACTCATCTATAATAAAACTTAGTATTTTTATATTTATAAATTTTAAAAAAGCTAAAATAAAACCTAAAACTATACCTATGGTAATTCCACCAATTGTAAGTATGAGCGTTGTATTGTAGCTCTCTAAATAACTTAATGCTTGGTCGCTACTAATTTCATCTGGATATGTAAAGTATACACCTAGTGTAGCTATAAGCATAAAAACAATAAATTTTAAAATTTTTTCATTCAATTATTTATACCTTTTTGAAAAATAAAATATAAAACAAAAGACTACAATAAATTTAATATTATTTTGCTTAATTTATCTTGTTTTCAAGTAAATAGTAAATTTTATCATAAAGAAAAATTTAACTTTTATTTTGATAGTATAAATATAGCTGTCAAAAATTAAATACAAAAAAGGAGAAATATGGATGATTTTTATATATATTTAGCTATTGTTATTTACTTAGGTATTCTTATTTATATAGGAAAAAGAAATTACAATAAAGACGCGGGGGTTGACGAATTTATCTTAGATAATCGTGGTTTAGGCCCAGTTTTAACAGCTCTTTCAGCTGGAGCTTCTGATATGAGCGGATGGATGATTTTAGGTCTTCCTGGGGTTTTGTATGCAACTGGACTTTGTAATATATGGATAGCCATAGGATTAAGTATCGGTGCATGGGCGAATTATAAAATTTTAGCAAAAAGACTTAGAGTATATACTGAGGTTGCTGGAGATAGTTCTACTATACCTGATTTTTTCGAAAATAGATTTAGAGATAATACAAAAACAATAAGATTTGTATCTGGAATTATAATCTTAGTATTTTACACTCTTTATGTTAGTAGTGGGATTATAGCTGGTGGAAAAACATTTGAAAGTTTTTTTGGTATCAATTTTGCTTTTGGGGCTATATTTACACTTTTTGTTGTTGTGGTTTATACATTTTTTGGTGGATTTAAGGCTGTTTGTGAGACAGATGCCTTTCAAGGAGTTCTTATGTTTGCTATACTTGTTTTAATACCAAGTGTTGCTTATTTTAACATAAATATACCAGATGGCAGTTCATTTATAGGAGAGGTTAAAAAATATAGCTCGGAGATTGGATTAAATCATTTAAATATATTTGAAGGGCAGAGCTTTTTAGGTATCATTGGTCTTCTTGCCTGGGGGCTTGGATATTTTGGGCAGCCGCATATCATAGTTCGTTTTATGGCAATAAGAAGCATAGATGAGATTGCAAGAGCAAGATTTGTAGGAATTTCTTGGATGATAATAGGCTTGATTGGAGCTATTGCTAGTGGGCTTATTGGTTTTGTGTATTTTTCTTCCAATGGGATTACTTTGCAAGATTCAGAGACTGTATTGTTGGAGCTTGGTTCTACTCTTTTCCATCCATTTATAGTTGGTGTTATTATTTCAGCAGTACTTGCTGCTGTTATGAGTACTATTTCTAGTCAGCTTTTGGTTTGTTCTAGTTCTGCTACGCAAGATTTTTTATTTCAATTTTATCAAAAAGATTTAAGTGACAAATCTAAAACTCTTATAAGCCGGTTGGCTGTTATTTTGATAGGTATTGTTGCCACATTTATAGCATTTATGCTTGATGATACTGTATTAAAAGTTGTTGGATATGCGTGGGCTGGTTTTGGTGCTAGTTTTGGCCCGGCACTGCTTTTTGCACTATATTCTAGTAAAACTACTACAATTTCTGCATTAAGTGGTATGATAGCTGGTGGATTTAGTGTTATTATATGGATATCTTTTGGATTTAGTCAATATATATATGAGTTATTTCCAGGATTTATAATTTCTAGTTTGGTTATCATGATTGTAAATTATTTTAATTCTATGCATGATAAAGATTCAAAAAAAGCTGAAAAAATTCTTAATGAATTTGATGAATTTAAAGAACAAATTTAATAAAAATTTAATTAAGTAAAATTATGTTAGAATTTCACTTAATTTTAATTTATAGAAGGTAGAAATGCACGGTTATAAAATTTTTTCTGGCAATGCGAATTTAGAGTTTTCTAAAAAGATTTCAAAATACCTTTCTTTGCCTTTGAGTGAAGCTAATATAAAAAAATTTAGTGATGGCGAGATAAGTGTGCAAGTTGGTGAAAGTGTAAGGGGTAAGGATGTGTTTGTTATACAGCCAACTTGTAGTCCTGTAAATGTGAATTTAATGGAACTTTTGGTTTTAACAGATGCACTAAGAAGAAGTAGTGCAAATTCTATAACTGCTATTGTGCCTTATTTTGGCTATGCGAGACAGGATAGAAAAGCCGCTCCTAGAGTGCCAATTACAGCAAAACTTGTTGCAAATATGATGCAAGCAGCTGGCATAAGTAGAGTTGTAACTATGGATTTGCACGCTGGACAAATTCAAGGTTTTTTTGATATACCGGTTGATAACTTATATGGTTCTATTTTGTTTACAGAATATGTTAAAAATAAACATTTTAAAAATCCAATAGTAGCAAGTCCTGATATAGGCGGTGTTGCCAGAGCAAGAGCACTAGCAAAAAACTTAAATTTGGATATAGTTATAGTTGATAAGCGTCGCGAAAAAGCAAATGAAAGTGAAGTTATGAATATAATAGGGGATGTAAATGGCAAAGATGTCATTTTAGTAGATGATATGATAGATACTGCTGGAACTATCGTAAAGGCAGCTTCTGCTCTTAAAGCTCGTGGTGCAACGAGCGTAATGGCTTTTTGTACGCATGCTGTTCTTAGTGGACCTGCTTATGAGAGATTGCAAAAAGGCGAGTTAGATGAACTGGTTATAACAGATACAATACCTTTAAAACAAGATTGCGATAAGATAAAGATTCTTTCAGCTGCACCGCTTTTTGCTGAAGTTATAAGAAGAGTTTATAATAACGAAAGCGTAAATAGCTTATTTTTATAATCAAATTTAGAGTTTGCATATACAAACTCTAATATATCTTAGTATAATCCAAATTTACCATCTTTTCTTTTATATATTACTCTTAATTTTGCATCCATATCGTTAAATACAAAGAACTGATCAGTGCTATTTTTTAGTTTTTCTAGAGCCTCTTCTATCTCTAATGGTTTGTATAATTCAAGATCTATTGGAACTATTTCATCTGTATCTTCTATCTTTTCTTCGCTTACTTGTGCCACACTTGCTTTTTGGTCATCTTTGTTTTTATGAGTTGTTATTTTATCGTGTTCTCTTCTTAAAACTTTTGATGCTCTCTCGCTTGCAAGATCAATAGCTGCGTATAAATCCTTATCTTTTTGAGATATAACGATTGTATCTTTTCTTGCTAAATTTATAGCAAAATCTACATTGAAGCCTCTTTTATTTTTCTTTTCATCTGCTGATATAACGCATCTTATAGCAATGATATCAAGATTGTATTTTTCTAGCGATTCAAATGCATTTTCTATATAGTCTTTTATGGGTTTGGTAAGCTCAAATTGTCTTCCTACTATGCTTATATTCATATTTACACTCCTTTAAATTTAATATATTTGATTATATCATAAAATTTAGAAAAATTACGGGGTATTTTTATTGATTGGCTTTGGTTTGATAGCTATCTTTGTAAAATTTAGCGGCTGAGTAATTCTTCTGTGAAATGTTATTGGCTCATTTGTTATATTTTCTGAAGTTTTTACTACAATATCAATGATAGCAACTTGATATTTGTCATTTATTGGATTATTCTTGTCATCATAAAATATATTTATATCGCCATTATATGCTGTTTCGCAATCATTTGGGAGATTATTTCCTATATATCTTATACTTACATTTATATTATATTGTGGATGTTTGTCATCTGGATATGTTGAGGTTATTTTATTTATGCAATTTTGATTAAAATTATGAGCTTGTATGGCTAAGATAGCATGTTCTGCTGCACTTATGGCTAAAAGTTCAGCTTCTTCTCTTAGGTAAATATCTGAGCTATTTTTTACGCTATTTGATGCTATGGATAAACTAAGCATCCCTATAGTTGCTATTAATACAACAAAAATTACTGCAGTAATAAGTGCAAAACCTTTTTTCATTAATAAACCGCCTTTGTTTTACAAACTGTAAAGTCTATCTCGTCTGTATCAAGAGTTCTCATACATAATTTCATAACTATAACTCCGCTTTGTGTTTGTGTAAATTTAAACAGACTAACATTTTGTGCTAGTAAGCTTTTTTGAGCTTTGTCGTGATTTATATCTTCCCAAGGTTGATAACCATAGTAAAGATATAAATCAAAAATATTTTCACCGCTTTTTTGATTTTTATTTTTTTCTCCATAATCTTGTGTTTTTTCTGGAACTACCGCATAAGCTGTATTTAAAAGATAATACATATCACTTACTTCATTCATGCCATCTGGAATTATTATAGTGATATTATCATCATCTTTTATCTCTCCTGAAGCTATTTTATTATGCAATTTGTCTTTATATCCAAAATCTTTTTTTATATCTGGTTTTTGATTTGTTATAAAAAATATACCAAATTTATCAGAATACACATTTTTTAAAGTATTTTTAAAAGTTTCATCAAATTTAGAACCAGGAGATGTGAAAGTTGTTTCATTTAATGCGGTTGGCTTGGTAAAATTTAAGTCAGAAACACCACTCCAGCCAACCTTGTTGTCTGTTTTGTGAGTTAAAATTTGAGTTTCATATGATTTGCCTATCCATTCTAGTGCGTATTTTTTATCATCTTCTGGTCTATCATCTTTTATAGATAGTATTGTATCTGTAAGTTTGTCGCTCTCTTTTTCAACAAGTCTTGCTATTTCAGATCCTTTTAGTCTATGGCTTAGCCTTTTTGAGATTTGTTCTAAAGCTATATCTGTTTTATACTCAAGCTCATTTATAGAGCGAGTGTGTATATAGTTTTTATATACATTTGCTAGTAAATCTGAGCTAATTAAAGCTAAAATTGCCATTATAACTATTACAAATACAACTTCTACTAAAGTAAATGCTTTTTTCATATGTTAATTTATCTCTCTTGTTATGATATGCGATGGTGCGACATTTGAGCTATAAGCTCTTAGGATTATGTTTGTATCATCGTTTGTGCATTCGCCAGTTTTTACATTTTCTATAAAACAAGTATGTAGTTCTATTTGTTTGATATTTGTAGTATCTTTTGCTTGTGGTACGTTAAAGTTAAATTTAATATTTTTATCATCTATATAGCTATCATCTTTCAAATTATCATCCACATAGCTAACTTTAAATATAGTTTTTATAGGAATTATAATATCTCTAACGCCTCTTTGATCGGTTGGATTTTCTATATTTAACTCAGTTTCATAATTATGAAGATGGTCTAATCCATCAAAATTTGCACTAAAAGCTGGAATGCTTGCTTGTTTATTTATGTAAGCATTAATTGGTAAATTTTGTCTAGTTTTGTTATTTTCGTAATCTTGTGTAAAATCTCCATCTTCTTTTATAGCATTTTTTAAACCTTCTGCTGTGCTATTTGTTAATGTAACTCTAGGAAATATATCTGTTTCGTCCATAGAATTACTATCCCAAGGCATAGAAAACATTAAATGCATTTGCATTTTAGATGAAAGTATGGCTTCTTGTTTTAATGCATGTAAATTTGAAATAGTGCTTTGTGAGATTATGGTCGGTATAGCAATCATACTTAATCCCATTATAACTATGGCTAAAACCACTTCTATTATAGAAAAAGCTCTTTTCATTACCAAAATATCCTATTTGAGTTTTTATTTAAATTTTTATCAAATTTTTTTTCATCGTCTGTATCTTTCGTTCCTAATACTTTACCGACACTATTTCTGCCTTCGTCACTCTCAACTGAACCCACAGAACCATCTCCAAACCATAGGTTTTCATTGTCTTTCATAAACTCTACATTAAATTTCTCATGATGTTTAAGATATGTTGGCGTTTTAAGTGTTATTGTGTCATCTTTTACATTATTATTATCGGATTTTATTATTATATTGTGCGTAAAATCTTTTTTATCTAACGGATAGTATATATCACTTTTATCTGTATCTGTTTTTGTTCTAGTTTCACTGCTATTTGTTGCTTTAAATTCATAAATATCGCCATTAACTTGTCCTTTGTTTGCTGGTACATAATCAGGCGTTTTATACCAATCTAATATAATTGGCACTGTGTTATTATAGCTTGTGTTTATATCAAATATATCGCAATTTTGTGTGCAATATGTTGTGTAATATACGCTGTTTTTCACGCCACTTCGTAATCCTTTTACATCTTTTGCATAAGCACTTCCGTAGTAAAACAGTGCACTTTCATTATCGTCGTGGTTATAATAATGGATATTAATGTTTGTAGGCATATTAAAAGGATTTTCTATATTTTTATCTTTAATTTCTAGTCTATTTTCATCAGATACAAGCCAAAGTGAATTTGGGATAAAATCTCTTATAAAAATTTTTGTAGGATTCATAGGATTTTCGTTTCTTTCTAGGTTAAATCCTATCATAACTGAAGTTGCTCCAGTTCTTTTAAGAGGTTGTTTTTTGTAATCTTTGTCTATAAATTCAATGCTATCATTAAAGAAATTTTTGCTTATTTGCACTAAAGCACTTTTATCATCAAATTTATCATTTGTTTTGTCTGCAAAAGTAAATTCATCCCACTTTACATCATTTCTTTTTACATCAGTTGTTTTATATGAATTTCTATCTATATTAAAATTTCTCTTTTTATCTTCATTTATATCTGTATCAGTTGTATATGGCGAGATTATTTTTATGAAACATTTTTCTGTTGTGTTTGTGTCTTTACAAAAATTTTGTGAGCTTTTTTGATTATAAAAGCCAACCACATTAAAAGAAATTTTATCAGTATCTAGGAATTTTTGTTTATCTAAAGGTATACTTTCTTCTGTTAGCATATCCCTTATATCTTTTGATAGTAAATTTTCTTCTTTATATTTAATGTAGTTTTTAAATTCATCTTTTTGGTTTATAACTTTTTCTAAATGAGTATTTTCTTTGTAATTATCATAAGTTGCGTTAAATGCTGTTATGGCATTTTTCATTAGTGATGTTTCTTTTGAAGAAAGCGTTTTTACATCATTGTTTTGGATATTGTCTTTATATTTAAAATTTCTATCCCCAATATAACTTAAATTTAAAATTATATCTTTTGCATAGCAACTATTTGTAAAGTTAGGATAAGAATTTCCATTTCCATCAGATGCAGCTATGATTAGCTGAAGTTTTGCACTCATTTGATTTTCTATGTTTATTTTTGGACTTTTGTTATTATACGTTTTATTTACATCTTGCATTAAGTCATTGTAGTATGTAAAACCGCCTTTTAATGACTCTTTGTTTATATTGCTTTGATTTAAAATTCTAGTTACATATATATCAAAATTGTTTGGAATAAATTCAATATATTTTGGATTTAATGCTTGTATGCTACAATCTACAAGCTCATCTGCAAATTCATTATTTATCACAAAATCTTTAGATGCATCTTGATCAGCTATATCCGGTCTGCATTGATAACCATAATTTTTTAAGTTTTGAGATAAGGCTATTTTTTCTTCAGCAGTTAATTTGTTTTTATTATTCTTGTAAATATTTATGAAATTTATAGCTGTCCAGTATGGATCTTTGAGTAAATTTTCAAATTTCATAACATTGTCATATTTAAGATATAAATCTTCACTATCATTTATCAATATCCCATTTATTTTTAAATTTTCTTTTACACTGTCTGTTTGATTTTGATATTTTATTTGACTATCTCTAAAAGTTATTCTTAGGATATCAGGATCAATAGTGCTATCTTTTCCTAAAGATAAATTTTCATCATTTTTGCAATTCATAGAGTTGTTTGTTATGGCTCTTAAAAGCGTGAAGTTGTGAAATGGCTGTGTTTTATATGTGGTTTCTATGAGATTATAATAGTTTGTATTTTTTGCGTTTGCTAATGTGTATGTATATTTGTCACCTTGTTTATTTGATATATTTAAAGCTATAGGTGTGGCATTTATTTTATAAATACTGCTGGAATTTAGTATAGTTGTGCTATCTAATATGCTTACATTTGCATCGTTTATAAAAAATTTAATAGGCATATTTATTTTGTTATTGTCATCTGTTTTTATTAGTTCTTTCGTGTAGTCTTTATTTGGTTTTATTGCCAGCTTTGGTGTTCTTTGTGGAAAATTTGTATAATCTATTTCTTCGAAAGTCATATAAAATCCAGCCGGTTTTATAGCAAATGGATTGTTTGAGCTTTTTATACCTTTTAAAATATCTTCTGATTTTATAGATAAATCATAAGCGTTAAAATACATATGACTTGTTATATTGTTGGATGTAAAATTCTTATGCAAAACAAAACAAGCTGCGGTAACATCATTCGGATCTGTTGTTAGCTTCAAGTTATCTTTGCCATTAGAATATACTAATTCTTCTTTTTCAACATTATTTATCGGCAAGTTTCCTGTTGTAAGATTTTGCTCATTAGAATATAGATTGTTTAAATCATCTTCATTAAATTTATTGCCTAGTTTATATTTAAGAAGTTCTTTATCATCTATTTTGTTGTAAGTTACATATACATTTTGTGATTGAGTAGACGGGTATGCATTTCCTGCTTCTACTTTGGCACCTATTACGCAGTATTCATACCCGATTTTATTACTATTTTTTTCATAAGGTTTGAGCGGTGCACCGCCTGCTATTTTTGTCCTAAGGGGGCTGTTCCAAAGCCAGTTAAAATCGTATTTTGCTTTATTTGCTTTGTGGGCTTCGGCAAATTGTCTTTCTACAACTTTTAGCGTATATGTCTCTTGCTTTGATGAGCCACAATCAGTTGATTTTATGCTTACATTTGCAATTTGATGAACATTTGAGTATCCATATCTTTTTGTTGAAGCCGCAAAAGCTACTTTAAATTTTCCAGATTTTGGCAAATAAGATGTTATATCTTGTTTGTCTATAATTATTTTATCATCTCTGCTTACGCTTATAAGTGTATTTCCTGTGGTAGAATCAAGTGTTATTTTAAATCTCCCAGCATGATAATCATCTGTTTTTGGATTACCATCGCCTAGTTTGTATGTTTGCTTACTTGTTATAAATGGTGCATTTTGATTTACAGATCCTCTTATGGTTATAGAGTTAGAAAGATTATTTTGACCGCCACTTAGACCATTAGCATTTTGTGCGAAATCTTGTGCTTGATGCAAGCCTATTGCTAGTAAGCCATTTGTAAATTTTGTATTTTTAGATAAATAACCCATGCCTGCTAGAATGTCTATAGAATCAGCATTAGCTAGTCTTGGTTTATCTATGCTAGCATCATATAAAATAACAGCCATTCCAATACCGCCATTCTCTTGTATCTCTGTTGCAATTCCAACTTTTGGCAGTATTCTCTCTCCGATATAATAAGTATTGGGCTGTTTTTCTCCACCCCAAGCATAATAATCAAACTCTATAATGGTTTTACTTTTTGAAATATTTATACCCTTACCATTTTCTCCTAAACTAATATTTGCTATCCCTCCAATCTTACTTGGTCCACCGTGATTTATAGTAAGTCTTTTTGTGCCGTTGTTTCTTGCTTCTGTATTCCAATCAATTTTTATATCCAGCTTATCCACCATTGCATCGTAATCATTGTAAGGAGAATATTTTCCAGCTGATGTATAAGCACTTATTCTTTTCCATCCAAATCCTGCTGGAGACTTATCTTGCGGATCTTCTTTTATACATTCTCCTACACCCATCTTACTGACTATTTCTATTCTTGTTGAATCATATGGTTGTTTTAAAATTGCTCCTATTTCTTCGTCTGTTGTGCTTTCTATAGATTTTGATGGTGTTATTTGTGAGATTTGGATATTAAATGTTTTTCTAGTATTGGTATTGTTGTAATTTTTTAAAATTTCTACTTTTAATATCGCTTTTGTTTCGTTTTTTGGTATTGTAATGGTATCGTTTAAAATTTTATAGTCTATGTTGTTTTTTGCTGTTTCATCTTGAACATTAAATTTAATTGTTATATCATCTTTTAGTTGAGTGCTTAAATTTATAGGGATTTCTATAATTTCGCTACCTGTGCTTGGTTCATTTAGTGAGTAAAAATTTTTTTCAAATGATGCTTCTGCTATTTTATATGGGAATAAGTTTTCTGTTGGGACAGGTTCATTAGGAATGTTTGGATCTACATCTTTAAACATTAAACTAAAATATCTATCATTACAAGCAGGTGCTCCTACAAATGTATAAATTTTAATTTTATGTAATCCTGGACTTAGTTTATCTAATTTAACTCCATTTTTAGTATTTGGACCCCATGCACTATTATAAGACCAAGCGCCTGACTTGTCTAAAGGATGACCACAACCACGCGAATTTGTATCAAATTTTGTATTTTCATCTACTGCCACTCTTGTGGTTACAGTTCCTCGATTAATTATTAATTGTTTATTTTCTGGTATATTAATATATCTGCTCCACACAATACCCCAATTGTCATTTCTCTTTACAGCATTTGTTGAGCCAATACCGTCAAAGGGAGCACATATTGGTTTGTTGTCCCAAGAAAAATTTATAGTTGGATCTATTGTTGTTTTAAGTTCTTCTCTATCTGCGCAATATGGATCTTTTGTATAATAAATTCCTTTTAATCCTATTGCAAAGCTATTTATAGATGTTAAAAAAAACATAAGAAAAAAAAACATAAATTTATACATTTTTATCCTTTTTTTAGTTTTATAATTATGAGCTAAATATAGCATAATTTTCCATAATATATAATAAAACAAGTAGGTTAAGAATTTTATATTTTGTTTTAATATTTATAGTAAATAAGATATAATATACAAAATGCTATTTAGGAGAAAAATTTGAAAAAAATTTTAGTTTTGCTTATTTTGTGCGTAAATTTTATATTTGGTGCTGATTTTTTTATGAAAGAAGTTGATTTAACTTTGCTAGATGTAAAGGATGGTTACGGAACTATTGCCGATAGTGATGATTTTGTTGTAGGTAGTAGCGGCGTTGTGATACATAGTTTTGATTCTCATAATGAAAGCATTATAGCTAGAGCTAGTGTTGTAGAAAAAAATGGTCAAACTGCTAAAATTCAGTTTGAACTTTTTTCTATGCTAGAACAAAATGCACTACCACTTCCAGGAGTTTTACCTGAGGCTGGAGATCATGTGAAATTGAATTTTTTATATTCTAGATCTTTAATAGTAGCTCCAAATAAAGAGATTTATGATGAGGTTACAAATAGTTTTACAAGATTAACTTTTATACATCCAGATATAGTAGCTTCTTATCTAAACTATGAATTTAAGCCAAATCCAAGCAGAGATGATTTTAGAAAGATGTGTAATAAAAATTTAGCAGGTCTTATATTTTTTGCATTAGAAAATGAGAGTGTTTTTGTAGATTGCGGAAGTTTTAAGGTTATAAAAAGGTTTAATAGTGGTCATATAGGTTATTATAATTTACCTTTTTATTCAAGAGTTGGCAAGATTGATACTGTTTTTTGGGATTTTTCAAGTGGACAGATCAATAACTATGATGCTTATTATAGAAGTTTATTGAAAGAGTAAAAATGATAACTAATTTACAAAAGAAATATTTTTTAGATTTACTTGGAGATGAAAACGCATATTTTGATGAGGCTCATAGAGTTGCGTATTGTTACGACGCGACTAAAAAAAGATATATGCCAGATGGAGTTTTGTTTCCAAGAAATGAAGAAGATGTAAGCAAAATTTTAAAGTATTGTAATGAAAATAAAATTATAATTATTCCTCGCGGTGCAGGTAGCGGATTTACTGGAGGAGCTTTAGCTCATGAAGGTGGGATAATTTTAGCTTTTGAAAAGCATATGAATAAAATTTTAGAAATTGATATGGAAAATATGGTAGCAGTTGTTCAACCTGGATGTATAAATATCAATCTTCAAAAAGAAGCGGGTAAAGTAGGGCTTTTTTATCCGCCAGATCCAGCTAGTGAAAATTATTCTACAATAGGCGGAAATGTGAGTGAAAATGCCGGAGGGATGAGAGCCGCAAAATATGGCATAACAAAAGATTTCGTTATGGCTTTAAGGGCAGTTTTGCCAAATGGAGACATTATAAGATGTGGCAAACGCACTATAAAAGATGTAGCTGGGTATAATACCGCTGGAATTTTAATAGCAAGCGAGGGGACTTTGGCTGTGATTACTGAAATTACGCTAAAGCTTATCGCAAAGCCAAAATTTAAAAAAACTGCAATGGGTGTATTTAAAAGTGTTGATGACGCAATGAGGGCAGTTTATAAAACAATGGCAGCTGGTGTTACTCCTGTTGCTATGGAATTTTTAGATAATTTGAGTATAAGAGCTGTTGAGAATAAATTTAATAAAGGGTTGCCAAAAGAAGCGGGAGCTATACTTATAGCTGATGTTGATGGAAATTTAGAAGTTTTGCTTGATAATGATTTAAAAGTTATAAATGAAGTTTTTAGTAAAAATGGTTGCATAGATTTTAAAATAGCAAAAAATGAAGAACAGAGTGCTGATTTGTGGTTTGCTAGAAGAAATTGTTCTCAAGCTATAACTTGCTATGGAAGTTTGAAATTAAATGAAGACATAACAGTTCCTAGATCAAAACTACCAGAGCTTTTGTCTAAAATTTATGAAATTTCTAAAAAATATGATTTAACAATACCTTGTTTTGGGCATACTGGCGATGGCAATGTTCATACAAATGTGATGGTAAATAAAGATAATGAAGATGAGGTTAAAAGGGGTTATGCTGCTATAGAAGAGATATTTAAAGTTACAATAGAGCTTGGTGGAACGCTTAGCGGAGAGCATGGAATAGGGCTAAGTAAAGCACCATATATGAAACTAGCTTTTAGCAATGCTGAAATGGAACTTTTTAGAACTATAAAAAAGGCATTTGATCCAAATAATATACTAAATCCAAATAAAATGGGGCTATAATTTTATTATAATCCCATTAATTCAATACTTTTCTCATAGATTTTTCTACTTTTTCATTGTTTAGCTTGCCATCATTAAATATATTAAAAGCTAAAACAGCTTGATAAAGTAACATATCTAATCCATCTTTGTGTGTTATTTCATTTTTTTTGCATAAATTTAAAAATGGAGTTTGTTTATTGTAAATAACATCGTAAGCATACCTGCTTTGTTTTATAGTTGGTTCTAAAAGTTCTTTTGGCACAGGCAAAATATCTTCTTTTAATCCGGCACTTGTTGTATTTATCACTAAATCATACTTTGATATTTTAAAATCATCCCAAGTAAAGCAGTTTAAATCACTGAATTTAGCTAATTTTTCTTTGCTTCTATTTACTATATCAACTTGTATATTTTTTGTTTTTAGTATGTAAGATATAGCTTTTGCGGTCCCGCCAGCACCTATGATAAGGACTTTTTTTAAATTTTCAAAAGATTTTATAGATAGCAAAAATCCAGGAGCATCAGTGTTGTAACCTATGATTTTATTTGAGCGTTTAACAATGGTATTTACTGAGCCTATAGCTTTTGCGATTTTATCAAGCTCATCGCATTGTAATAGAGCTATTTCTTTATGTGGAACTGTTATATTTGCTCCACATAAATTTAAAGATTTGAAAGTTTCTATAAGTTTTGAGCCATCATTTAAGCAAACTCTTGTATAAACCGCATCTATATTTAAATCATAAAAGGCTATATTGTGGAGTCTAGGAGATATTGAGTGATCTACTGGATTTCCAAATATAGCGTAAATATCCATTATTTTACTCTAAATATAAATGCGTTTGGATTTATTTTAGATCGTATATCTTTCAAGGCACCATCTACTTTGGCATTATCATATGATCCAACTAAAATTTTGTTTATTTTTTTACCATTTATCGTTGTTTCATAAACCTTGTAATCATATCCGTTATTTTTTAATTTCTTAAAAAGTTCGGTATTTGTATTTACTTTGGTTACCGATGCAACTTGTATATATGTTCCAGCACTTACTCCACTAGCATTAGAAGCACTTTTTGAAGTATTTGTTGTTTTTTTGTTGTTTATGCTAACTGATTGTTTTATAGGTTTAGTATCTTTTTTTGCCTCGGTTTTAGTTGTAGCTGTTGTGTCTTTTTTAGTGGTTGGTTTATTTTCTGTTTTAGTGTCTGTTGTTTTTGTAGCTACATCTTTTTTAGTTTCTTGTGTTTTAGGAGATTCTTCTTTTTGGACTACCGGTTGTGTTGGTAATGAATCTTTGTTGTTTATAGTTGCTTGTTGTCTTAATTCTTCTTTTTCTTTTAAATTTTTAACAATATCTTCAAAACTTTGTTTTTGAGATGAATTTTCATCTTGTAATATTGGAACTTGTTCAAAAATAGTATCATTTGGTTCGCTTTTTTGAACTGTTTCAATCTCAGGAGGTATAATAACTCTACCATCATTTTGTGCTGTATTATCTGAGCTATTTAACATTTTCATAACAAAAAGAATTATTAAAAATAAAATAACTAAAGAAGCTATTATAATCAGCAATTTTCTCATTTTACGAGAATTTGAACCATCATCTTTGTCATCTAAAACTAAGTCTTTTAATTCGTTGTTTTCTTCCATATTTTCTCCTTTTTACATATGCTTAGCCCAAGAAGCTCCGCGTTCTTTTTGATAAAGCTCATAAGGCAGTGTAAGTATATTAAATTCTTTAGGAACATCAAGAGTTGGAAAAACTTTCCACTCTTTCATCATTTTAGCATTTAAGAGCATAGAAAGCCTATTTGCAATCTGACAACCTTCTTCAAAAGTAGTATGTCCTTTGTGTATATAAAGGTGTAGATGCCCTGGCGTCTTTGTAGTATAAGCTGTAAAATTCATATAGCCTTCTTCTCTAAAAAGAAGCTGAGCTCTGTGCCAAAATCTATCTGGCATTCTGCCGTTATAATCAAAGACTATATTTTCAACTTTATTAAATTTATTTACCAAAGAATGAGCTACTGTGATTTCATTATTTAAATGTTTTTGCATGATATTAAAATCAAGTGGTTCATCAATACGCTCAAATTTATCAAAAAATACTCTACCTTTATATTCTGTTTTTTGAACTATCGTATCTCTTTTTATATAATAATGGTCTTTTATTATCTTTATAAGTGCAAGATCTATTGTTTGCATTAAAACATAGCCTTGTCATATATTATAAATTTAGAAGCCAATTCTTCTAGCTCTTTTCTTATATTTTGTTGCAAAGATTCGTTTGTTATATCATCTAAAACATCGGCTATTTTATTTGCTATAAACTCAAACTCTTTTTCTTTCATTCCTCTTGCTGTTAGAGCAGGGCTTCCTATACGAATACCACTTGTTATAAATGGACTTCTTGTTTCTCCTGGAACTGTATTTTTATTTACTGTAATTCCAGCATTTCCTAAAGCATGATCAGCGTCTTTTCCGCTAAAAGATTTATTTAAAAAGCTTACCAAGATTAAGTGATTGTCTGTTCCGCCACTTACTAAATCATATCCTCTTTTCATCATTACATCGCCAAGCATTTTAGCATTTGCTTTTACTTGTTTTGCATATACTTTCCATTCATCGCTAAGATTGTGTTTGAAGCCAACTGCTTTTGCTGCTATAACATGCATAAGTGGTCCACCTTGAATTCCAGGGAATATGCTTGAGTTTACCTTTTTTGCAATCTCTTCATCATTTGTCATAATTATACCGCCTCTTGGACCTCGTAAAGTTTTATGAGTTGTTGAGCTTACAACATGACAATGCGGAAATGGACTTTGGTGTTCTCCTGCTACAACTAGACCTGCAATATGTGCAACATCCGCAAAAAGATACGCACCAACGCTATCTGCAATACTTCTAAATTTAGCAAAATCAATCTCTCTTGCATACGCACTTGCACCACAAACTATCATTTTTGGTTTAACAATTTGTGCTATTTCTTGGACTTTATCATAATTTATTCTTCCATCTAATTCAACGCCATAAAAAAAGCTTTCATAGTATTTTCCGCTACTTGAAACTTTTGCTCCATGAGTTAAATGTCCGCCATGACTTAAATCCATTCCTAGGATTTTGTCACCTGGTTTTAAAAGTGCTCCGTAAACTCCTTGATTTGCTTGACTTCCTGAGTTTGGTTGAACATTTGCAAATTTGCAATTAAAAAGTTTTTTACATCTTTCTATGGCTATTTCTTCGACGCCATCTACAAATTCACAACCACCATAATATCTCTTTCCTGGGTATCCTTCGGCGTATTTGTTTGTAAATATCGAACCCATAACTTCCATAACATCTGGATATGTGAAGTTTTCACTAGCTATCATCTCCAACCCATAAGTCTGTCTTTTTAACTCTTTATTTGCAAGATCGAAAATTTCTTTATCAAATTGCTCTAAATTTGACATTATTGCTCCTTTTGTAAATCTGAATCTAAATTTTTTATTGGTTTCATTGCTGGAAAAAGTATAACATCTCTTATAGATACTTTATCTAGCAACAACATAACAAGTCTATCAATTCCAAGCCCCCAACCAGCTGTTGGCGGCATAGCATAACCTAGTGCTTTTACATAATCTTCATCCATCTCGTGAGCTTCATCATCGCCAGCATTTTTTGCATCAATTTGAGCTTTAAATCTATTGTATTGATCAAGTGGGTCATTAAGCTCATTGAATGCATTTGCAAGCTCTCTTCCTGCTATGAAAAGTTCAAATCTTTCTGCAATATTTGAATCTTTATCGCTTCTTCTTGAAAGAGGGCTAATGGATATTGGAAAATCAATTATAAATGTTGGATTTATAAGTTTATCTTCTACATAGTTATCAAAAAGCTCAGCTTGTAAGTGTCCTAAATCAAGTTTATCATTTGCTTCAAATCCATCTTGTTTTAGTTTTGCTAATATCTGTTCTTTATCATTTATAATTTCTTTTGAAATTCCGCCAATATCACTAAGTGCATCAAGATACTTAATTCTTGCAAAAGGTTTTGAAAAGTCAATATCTCTTCCATCAAATTTTATAATTTTTTCTAGATTTAATTTATCCAAAAGCTCTTTAAATAGCTCTTCTGTTAAATCCATTACTTCAAAATAATCGTGCCAAGCCCAGTAAAACTCAATGCTAGTAAACTCAGGATTATGTGTTAAATCCATACCTTCATTTCTAAAACAGCGATTTATCTCAAAAACGGCTTCCATTCCACCGACAACTAGCCTTTTTAAGTATAATTCAGGTGCTATTTTTAAGTATCTATCCACATCTAAGGCATTGTGATGAGTTATAAAAGGTTTTGCATTAGCTCCACCTGCTATAGGGTGCATCATAGGTGTTTCAACTTCCAAAAAACCTCTTTCTTCAAAAAATCTTCTAATTATCTTAATAATAAAAGATCTTTTTTCAAAAGTTTCCCTTACTTCTGAGTTCATTATCATATCAAGATATCTTTGGCGATATCGCATTTCTTTATCTGTTAAACCATGAAATTTCTCTGGAAGCGGCGATATACTTTTTGAAGCTAAAGTTATATCACTGGCATGTAAGCTAAATTCTCCGGTTTTAGTTATAAATGCATAGCCTTTTACTGTTATTATATCTCCAACTTCTATATTTTTTTTACTAAAAGAGTATTTTTCCTCGCCAATACTATCTCTTGAAAAATATATCTGAATATTTCCGCTTTGATCTTCGATGTTTGCAAAAGTTGATTTTCCGGCAACTCTTTTTAGTTTTACTCTTCCAGCTAATGTAACTGAGTTTTCTTCACTCTCTCTTTTTTCTTCTGTATTTTTTATGTGAGCAAATTTACTTTTAAATTCGCTTATATTTATATCTTTTTTTAAAAAATGTGGATATGGATTTATACCGATATCATTTATGTCTTTTATTTTTTGTATTCTTTGTTCTTCAAATTGTGTATCAAAAATCACTTATTACCTCTCTTTTTTTGGCAGTTTTTGCATATCCCATATAGCTGCATAATATGACCTGTGAGTTCAAATCCGTGCTCTTTTGCTATAGCAATTTGTCTTTTTTCTATGGCTGCATCTTCAAATTCTATTATAAGACCGCAATGTTTGCATATCATATGATCATGGTGTGGTTTTGTAGCAAGTTCAAATTTCTTACCTTGTGAGCCAAAAGTAATTGTAGTTACCATTTCAGCTTCTTCTAATAAATTTAAAGTCCTATAAACAGTAGCTATACCTAAGTTTAATTCAGGGTATTTTTCTTTTATGAGCAAATATATATTTTCTGGCGTAAAGTGTTCATCGGATTTATAAAGAGTTTTTACTAAAATTTCTCTTTGTTTTGTAAATTTAAGACCATTTTCCTTTAAAATTTTTTTGAAATTGTCAATAAGCGTGTCGTATTCTATATTTTCTATCAACATTATTTCTCCTTAGTTAGGTTTTGATCATACAAACTTATATTATCATCTAGAGTTAAATTTTGATCATCTAAATTTTGTATCTTAACATTAAAATCATCTTTTATTTTGTCTATATTTATGTTCATTATCCATTTTCCGCATTCAAGCATTGTTTCATATACTACACTTCCTCTAAGAATTGGTTCTATTTTTGAATTTAACACATATATATTTGCAATAACAACAAATATTACAGAAAATATCAAAAAAACTTTAGCACAACCAAATACCAGACCGCCAAGTCTATCAAAAAAGCCTAAAGCGCTTGCTCTTAGAAATTTTGTAAGTATATTTCCAACTATCAAACAAGCTAACCAAAAAACTATAAATGAGGCTATAAAAGCTATAAATGATAGCATTTGTTTATTGTCTGTTTGATACAAATATGTGCTTATAAGTTCTTGTGCGCCATCAAATCTAGTGGCAAATATAATACCGCCTATTATACCGATTAGTCCAAAAATTTCTTTTATAAGACCATTTATAGCACCTTTTATGCCAACTAGTATAATTATACCAAGTATTATTGCATCAAACCAATTAACTACGCTCATATATTTTCCATTAATGCTTTTAGTTCATTTGGGCTTGTTGAGTATCTCAAAGCTATCTCTTTTGATATTTCTCTTGCTTTTAATAATTTTATCATATTTTGAGTTTGTGTTACCATTCCGCTTTCGATTTGACCTAGTTGCATTTGAGAATAAATTTGATGAATTTTATTTTCTCTAATCAAATTTGAAATAGCTGAGTTATTTATAAGTATCTCATGGCAAACAGCTCTACCTTCGCCAATTTTTGGTATCAATGCTTGAGATATTACAGCCGTAAGCGATATAGAAAGCATACTTCTAATTTGAGCTTGTTTCCCAGCTTCAAAGCTATCTATTATTCTGTTTATTGTCTGCATAGCTGAGTTTGTGTGAAGTGTTCCAAGGACTAGATGCCCAGATTCAGCTGCTGTTATAGCTATGGAAATAGTTTCTTCATCTCTGAGCTCGCCTATTAGAATGACATCTGGATCTTGTCTTAGGGCGTATTTTAAAGCATTTTTATAATTATGTGTATCTGTGCCAATATTTCTAAGTGAAAAAACAGATCTTTTGTTTTTATGTATAAACTCAACTGGATCTTCTATAGTTATTATATGTTTTCTATATTTTAAATTTATCTCATTTAACATAGCTGCTAGTGTGGTGGATTTTCCAGATCCTGTTGGACCACTAACTAAGATAAGTCCTTTTTCTCTTTTGATGACATCTTTTAAAATGTTTGGTGCCTTAATATCATCTAAAGAAGGTATTTCTAATGGAATTATACGAAAGGCTGCTGCCATATTACCATTTCCGGTATAATAATAATTACCTCTAAATCTACCTATATTAGGAAGTTCTATGGCAAAATCAAGCTCTTTTTGCTCTTCAAGTATGCTTCTTTGTTCATCTGAAATTAATGTATAGCAAAGGTGCTGTATATCTTTTCCATTTAATACTTGTAAATCTAGAGGTTTTAATGTCCCATCAACTCTAATTTGTGGTTCACTATTAGATACTAAATGCAAATCACTTGCTCTATGAGCCACAACTGTTCTTAAAAGTGTTTCAACATCAAAGTCTAAGCTGAGTTTTTCTTCCAAATACTATCCTTTTACTCTATGATTTTTGGTACAACAAAAAAATTGCCATCACTATTTGGGTTATTTTTTAGTATAATTTCTATTGTATCTTGATCATTTTTAGGTTCGTCATTTCTTAGTATTAATCCATTGTTTATATTATTTACTGTTTGCTCTACGCTATCTAAATCAAGTTCGTTTAAATTTTCTACAAAAGATACAATTTCAGTGAGTTGTTTTGATATTTCTTGGCGTTTATCATCGCTTATTTTAAGAGAGCTTAGTTTCTCTATCTTAGTAAATAAAGAGTCATTTATAGTCATATTTTACCTTAAATATTAAAAAATTGAAATTATTATAACACATTTATCTTTAACTTAGGGCTGTTTTAAAATTATTTATGCTACAATTAAGCCAAAATTTTTATTAGCAAGGATTAGACATTGGCTTTAAAAGATAATTTACAGTCCATAAAATCAGAAATTAGCTCCGAAGAGCAGTTTTTGGAAAATATGATAAAAGGCGAGAGATTTTTTCATAAGTATTTTAAATCTATAATCATAATATTAGTTGTGGCACTTAGTGCTTTTGTTATATATAAATTTGTTGAATACAAAAAAGAATCAGATATAATTAGTGCAAATGAAGCTTATAATAGGCTTTTTCAAAATAAAGAGCAAAAAGGCGATAAAGAACTATTAAAAGAAAAAGCACCATCTTTGTATGCAATGTATATTTTATCTGATACAAATAGTAGCTCAAATTTAGAAGAGCTAAAAAATTTAAAAGGTGTTGACCCATTTTTGATTGATTTGGCTAAATTTAAAACCAATAAAAACAATGATACCCTACTACTTAATTACGCAGCACTGCTAAAAGGTTTTGAGTTTATAAAAAATGGTGATTTTGGAAAGGCAGACATAGAGTTTTCAAAAATTCCAATGGATTCAAACTTACAAAAAATTATAAAAAATTTAAAACACTATAATGGAACACAAAAATGAAAAAAAATTTATTATTAATAGTATTTGTATGTGCATTTTTTATATCAGGATGTACAACAAAAAGACAATATTTTGAGCCAGAAAATGTTACTGGTGAAATGAAATTTACATCTCAATTGTCATCAGAAATAGTCTCAACAAGTATTAATGGGGCTATCTTAGAAGATGGAACTGTTATTAGTTTAAATGGTATTGAAAAAAATTTAAAAGTTTCAAAAGATGTATCCCTGTTAGACCATACAAATGATACTTTCATCATATCAAAACTTAATGGCGAAATTTATGTTATAGATAATAATGGTAAAACTATATTTTCTAAAAAATTTCCAGTTGCTATAGTTAGTGCTGCAACTGATGGGGAATTACTTGCTACTCTTAGCTCTGAAAATGACATACAGCTAATAAATATAAATACAAATGAAACTTTGTTAGATTATAAATCTAGTATAGCATATGCACAAGATTCTCGTATGGCACCTCCATATTTTATGAGCTCTCTTATAATTTTCCCAACACTTGATGGAAAAATTATTGTTGTAGAAAAACAAAGCGGAAGAATCATAAGAGATGTTGTTGTTAGCAATGAGCCGTTTTTTAACAATATTATATATTTAGATGTTGTAGGAGATAGAATGTTTGCTGCAACTGCAACAAAAATAATTATGATAAGTCCAACTATAACAACAAATCATAGAGGGGAAATAAAAAATATCAAAATATATAATAACAATGTTTTTATTTTTGAAAAAGATGGAAATATAATCAAAGCCGATTTGGATTTAAGAAGAATAAAAAGCAAAGATTTTCCATTTGCTATATTTTCAAATGTAGCTGTAAAAAATGGTTTTTTATATGCTCTTGAAAAAAATGGACATATCATAAAAATTGATGAAAATTTGGAAAATTCAGAAATTTACAAACTAGATGATGAGGTTGAAAATAGAAGTTTTGTATCTAAAGATGGCATATATTACGATGATAGATATTTAGAAATAAAATAATAATCATGGAAAAAGAAATTTGTAAGCTTTTTGAAGATAAAAAGATACTTTTAAAAAATTTAAAAGATATTGACCTTTCTAAATTTACAAAAAAAAGAACATATAAGTGCTATTATGGTGTAGATACTAAGAGTTTTTATACTATAGTTTTAATCAGAAATGCTAAAAGTAGATTTTTGTTAAAAGAGTTTGAATTTATAGAAGAATTGCATTTTCAAATTTGCACTAAAACTGGCGTAAATATTAAAAAACTTATATGTTTTTATAACTCTGATATTTGCTCAAAAACTTTAAATGCATTTAAACAAAAAGGTTGGAAAAGTTATGCTTTTGTGTAATGTTGGAAATACAAACGCAAATTTTTTTGATGATGGCAAGATAAGTAGTATGGATATAGCTAACTTTATGTCTTATGTGCCAAAAGAAAAAGTGTATATTATAAATGTTAATGAGTCTGTAAAAGATAAAATTAGTTCAAATTCAAATTTTATAGACTTAGAACCATATTTCGAGTTAGAGTGTGATTATGTTGGACTTGGTGTGGATAGGATAGCAAATTGCTATGCTATAAGCGATGGAGCTATTGTTGATGCTGGAAGTGCTATTACTATAGATATTATGTATCAAGGCGTTCATCTTGGCGGTACTATACTTCCGGGTCTTTCTTTTTTACAAAAGGCTTATAGTTCAATTTCTCCAAGGCTTAATGTTGGATTAAATACGCAAATAAGTTTGGATTCTTTTCCTCAAAATACATTAAATGCTGTTAGTTACGGCACAATATTGCCTATAGTTTTAATCGTGGAATATATGTCAAAAGGTAAAAAGATATTTTTTACAGGTGGTGACGGCGAGTTTTTTATAAAATTTTTTGACAAAGCTATATATGATAAAACCGCTTCATTTCGAGGAATGTTAAAAATTATAAAAGAAAAAGGATTGTAATGTTAACAGTTGCACTTCCAAAGGGTAGAATCGCTGATGACACTTTGAAAATTTTTAGCGAAATTTTTAGCGATGATTTTTTATTTGAAGACAGAAAACTTATACTTCAAAAAGGAAATTTTAAATTTCTTATGGTAAGAAATCAAGATATTCCGGTTTATGTTACAAACGGGGCTGCGGATATTGGCGTTGTTGGTCTTGATGTGTTAGAGGAGCATAAACCAGAAGTTGTTAGGCTTTTGGATTTAGGTATCGGAAAATGCAGGGTTTGTGTTGGTATAAGACAAAATGAAGAGCTTGATTACTCGCTTCCTGAGATAAAAGTAGCGACAAAAATGCCAAATATATCAAAAACATATTTTGCTAAAAAAGCAATTGCTGCAAATATAATCAAACTTTATGGATCTATTGAATTAGCCCCACTTGTCGGACTTGCTGATATTATAGTGGATGTTGTTGAAACTGGAGCTACGATGAAGCAAAATGGTCTTAAAGTGGCTGAAACTATAATGGATAGCTCAGCCCATCTTATAGCAAATAAAACTAGCTATATCGTAAAAAGAGATGAAGTTTTTAATCTTTTTTATAAAATTTCAAATATCGTAAAATCATAAATAAGCTCCTTCTTTTATACATTTATAAATAGCATTAGAAATTTTTTCTATATCGTTTTTATCGAAGTTAAAGTGCGGCATTGTGTAAATTAGCTTTCCAAAAGGTCTTAACCAAACACCTTCTTTAACAAAAAATTCTTGAATGCGTTCCATATTTACATCTGTTTTTAGCTCAACAACACCGATTGCTCCAAGAACTCTAACATCTTTTACTATATCAAATTCTTTGCATTTTTCAAGAGAATTTTTTAGCCATATGCTTATATTTCGCACATTTTCTTTCCAATTTGAGTTAAGCAGAGTATTGATACTTTCTAGTGCCACGCTGCAAGCCATCGCATTTGCCATAAATGTTGGTCCATGCATAAAAGGTAGATTATTTTCTGATACTCCATGAGCTATTTTTTTATTTGCTATGGTTACGCCAAAGCTCATAAATCCGGCTGTTATAGCTTTTCCAAGACATACTATATCAGGCGTTACTTTTGCTAAATCCATAGCAAACATTTCCCCGGTTCTACCAAAACCAGTTGCAATTTCATCAAATATCAAAACAATATCTTCTTTATCGCAAATATCTCTTATAAATTTAAGATATTTTTTATTGTAAAACCGCATTCCACCGGCACCTTGAACTATAGGCTCAAGTATGATAGCAGCTATTTCATCTTTATGCTCTTTTAGTTTTATTTTTAAATCATCTAAGAAACTCTCTTTAAACTGCTCATCATAAGCACATTTTGGTTTTTCAAAAAATATCTGTTTTGCAAGTGTATTTTTAAAAAGTGAGTGCATACCATTTATCGGGTCGCAAACGCTCATAGCTCCAAAAGTGTCGCCATGATAACCTCCAAAAGGGGTTAAAATTTTTGTTTTCTTAGGGTTTTTGTTATACTGATATTGAAGTGCCATTTTTATGGCAACTTCTACGCTAACTGAACCTGAGTCGCTATAAAAAATGTGTTCTAAACTTGATGGCAATATTTCAATTAGTTTTTTGCCTAAATTTATGGCAGGTTCGTGCGTAATTCCGCCAAACATCACATGAGAAAATTTATTTATTTGTGAAATTGCAGCCTTGTTGATATTTTCTTTATTGTAACCATGCCACACAGCCCACCATGAACTCATAGCATCTAGTAGTTTGCCTTGATTTGTAAAGATATGTTTATCGTAAGCATAATTAACAAAATATGTTTTTAGCGGCTCTAACATAGAAGTATATGGGTGCCAAAGATGATTTTTATCAAATTTACTATCAAATTTATACTCATCATTTTGAATGTTTAAATCGTTTAAAAACTCACTAAAATCTACCTCTTTTACGAGTGTGTTGAATGTTTTGTTTTGGATATATGGTATTGTTATTAGTGCAATATCGTATTTTTCTTTTATGAAATTTATATTACTAATAGCGATTTTATCATTTAAATTTGTTTTATTCATAACAATGCAAGCTATATCTATGCCATTATTTTGACAAAATTCAATATTTAAAATAGCATTATTTAGGGCTCCAAGTTTATTTTCAACCACTAAAATTACACTAATTCCTAGCATTTTGATAAGGTGGGAGAAATTTTGTTCTTTATTAAGCGGTACCAAAATACCACCAGCTCCCTCAATAAGCGTAATATCTGAGCTTTGCATATGTTTTATACAATAATCATAAACTTTATTTATGTCAATACTACTTTTTTCTAAATTTGCTGCAAAATCCGGAGAAGCTGGATATTTAAAAGTATAAACTGGCATAAAACAGTTATTTTTATCAACGCTCATATATGAGGTTATATCGCTAGTTTGCGGTATTTCCTCGCTACTTTCAAAGCCTGTTTCAATTGGCTTTATAGCTCTTGTATTTATCCCTAGAGATATAAATTTAGCTAATAGCAGCGTAGTAAAAAATGTTTTTCCTACATCTGTACCTGTTGCTGTTATAAAATACGATTTTTTCATATTATACTTCCTTTAGTTAAGCAAGGATTATACTACAAAAATCTAAAATTGCTATTAGCGTTTTGCAAGTTGATATAAGCAAACTCCTTCTCTAAGCCCATCATCTATGACTATAAATTCTCTATCTTTAAAATTTTTAAGCATATTTGTAAGTAAAATACATCCAGCTATCATAAGAATTTGCCTATCTTTTCCTAGCAGTTTTGTTGCCAAATTTACATCTAAAAGTGATATTTCATTGATAGCGTTTTTTATCTCTTCGTAGCTTAATTTTGTTCCATTTACTAAATTTGCATCATAACTTTGATAATCCATTTTAAGCTTTAATGCAGCCAAAGTTGTAGGAACTCCAGAGGTTAAAACAACTTTGTCAAAATTGAATTTTTGTATAAATTTAGTAGCATTTTTTACGACACAATCAGCATTTTCTTGCATTTTTTCTAAAGAATTAAACTCATTAAAAAATGTAACTATACCAAATTTAAAACTCTTAAAATTATCCCCAAAAGATATCTCGCTGCTTCCGCCACCCAAATCTATAAAAAGTGCATTTTTATCATAAATTTGAAGTTTTTCTAATCTATTTTTTATGGCAAGTGCGGTAAGTTTTGCCTCGCTTTCGCCTGAAATTATTTCAAATTTAATGCCAAATTTGGCATAAATTTCCCTAAAAAACTCATCACTATCACTTGCCATTCTAAAAGCTTCAGTTGCAACTGCCTTGCTTTTGCAAAGATCATATTTATGTGTAAATTTCTCAAGTGCTGACATTATACGCTTTTTTGCTTCATTATCGAGTTTTCCATCTTTTTTTAAATTTCTTGCTGAGCCAACTATAGCCTCGCTTGAGCTAACGATATTTTTATTTTCATCCATAACGCAAATTCTAAGCGTATTTGATCCTAAATCTATGCTACTTACCATATATTCACACTTTTTTTATGATTATATCTTCGCCTTTTGCATCTATGATAATCTCATCGCCGCTTCTTATCTCATCTTTTAAAATTTTCTCAGCTATTTCATCTTCTACCAAATCATAAAGAGCTCTTCTTAATGGTCTTGCGCCATAATCCCTATCGTATCCAGCTGAGGCAATTAGTTTTTTTGCATCATTTGTAATGCTTGATTTGATTGAGCGATTTTCTAGCGTTTTTTCTAAAGATTTAAACATTATATCTACAATATCAATTAGATTGTCCTCGCTTAGTGGGTTAAATATTATTATATCATCAAGCCTATTTAAAAATTCCGGCTTAAAGTAGTTTTTTAACTCATTTTTTATAGCTTTATCTCTATCGTCTCCTTGTAAATCCATTATGAAATTTGAGCCTATGTTTGATGTGAGTATAATGATTGTATTTTTAAAATCAACCGTAACACCCTTATTGTCAGTTGCTCTACCATCATCTAATATTCCAAGCAAAATATTAAAAACATCTTTATGGGCTTTTTCTATCTCATCAAAAAGTAACACACTATAAGGTCTTCTTCTAACCGCTTCACTAAGTTGTCCGCCCTCATCATATCCAACATATCCAGGAGGTGCACCAAGTAGTCGTGAAACGCTGTGTTTTTCCATATATTCGCTCATATCAAAACGGATCAAAGCTTTTTCATCATCAAATAAAAATTTAGCCAAAGCTTTTGCGCTCTGTGTTTTTCCAACGCCTGTTGGCCCTAGAAAAAGGAAACTACCTATTGGGCGATTTTCATTAGAAAGACCAGCTTTATTTCTTTTAATAGCTCTTGAAAGAGCAAAAATAGCTTCATCTTGACCAACAACGCTCTGTTTTAGATATTTATCAACATTTAGATATTTTTCTTTATCGCTTGTAAGCATTTTTGATACATCTATACCGGTCCATTTGCTTAAAATTCCAGCTACTAAATCTTCATCAACTTGGTTTTTTAGCAAAGTGCCGTTTTCTTTCATATGTTCCCATTTTTCTTCAAGTTCTTTTATCTTAGCTTGTGCTTCTGGAATTTTGCCATATTCTATCTCTGCAGCTTTGTTTAATTCGCCATTTCTTTTTGCTAAATTTGCTTCATTTTTTAGTGAGTCTATACTTTTTTTAGATGATGAAATTTCATCAAAAACGGCTTTTTCGTTTTCAAATTGTGAATTTAATGCATTTTTCTTTTCATTTAAATTTGCTATCTCTTTTTGAATTTCTGCTAATCTTTCATCGTTTTTTGGATTGTTTTCCATTTTTAAAGCTTCATTTTCAACTTGAAGTGTCATTATATCTCGCTTAACCTTTGCTAGTTCATAAGGCTCACTTTCTATTTGCATTTTAAGCTCTGCTGCTGCTTCATCTATGAGATCTATTGCTTTATCCGGTAAAAATCTTCCACTTATATATCTATTGCTTAGTTTTGCGGCTGAAACCAAAGCACTGTCTGTTATTGTAACATTATGATGAACTTCTAGTTTTTCTTTTATGCCGCGTAAAATTTGCAATGCTTCATTCACAGTTGGCTCAGGTACATTTACAGGCTGAAATCTTCTTTGAAGGGCGGCATCTTTTTCAAAATATTTTCTATATTCTTTTAGAGTTGTTGCACCTATGGTATGAAGTTCGCCTCTTGCAAGGGCTGGTTTTAGTATATTTGCAGCGTCCATTGATCCCTCGCTTGCACCAGCTCCTACTATGGTGTGAATTTCATCTATAAAAAGTATAATGTTTTTAGCTTTGATAACCTCATTTATCACAGCTTTTAGCCTATCTTCAAACTCACCTCTGTATTTTGCACCAGCGATTAACGCACTCATATCAAGTGCTACAACGCGTTTGTTTGCAAGGCTTGTTGGAACTTCCTTTTTTACTATCATTTGTGCAAAACCCTCTACTATCGCAGTTTTACCAACACCTGGCTCGCCAAGTAATATAGGGTTATTTTTAGTTTTTCTTATGAGAATTTGCATCATTCTTTGAATTTCTTCATCTCGCCCTATAACAGGATCAAGTTTTCCTTCACTAGCCTTTTGTGTTATGTCTATACCAAATTTAGCAAGACTATCAAGGGTATCATCGCTGGTTTGAGAGTCTATTTTTCTATCTCCTCTTATTAAATCAAGTTCTTTTTTTATATCTGTTAAATCTGCAAATTTTGATAATACATCTTTTATAGGAGAGTTGTTTAAATTTGCTAAAATCCAAGTATCAACAGCTATAAAGCTATCGCCTAAATTTGCCATATAGCCTCTTGCGTTTTCAAAAGAATTAACAAGTTCTGAGCTTATTTTTATGTTTTCTTTTGTTACATTTGAAGATGTAGGCAAATTTTGTATTAAGCTTTTTATATCAAGTTCTACGGCTTGTTTTGATATATTTAGTTTATTAAAAATTTGATTTAAAATCGAATTTGAATCAACTACCAAATTCCAAAGCAGGTGGATAACTTTAACTTCGCTATTTTTGCTATGAAGTGCTAAACCTACGCTATTTTCTAAATTTGTTCTCATTTGATCTGTTAGAATTTCAAATACATTCGCCATTTTTAATCCTTTTATATTTATAATGCTGATATTATATAATTTTAGTCTAATAATGTCAAGTTTATTTAATAAATATTTTTAACTATGCATAATTTTTTTAAATTAAAATAGTAAAAATAAAAATATTTTTATATCTTTTTTAGGGAATTAAGACTAAAATATTGTTTTAAAATAGAGCTAGGAGTATTAAAGTTGAAATTTTCAAAAGATGGTTTAAGGTTGAGCTTGGTTGGAGCTATAGTATTTTTTGTATTATGCATAACAGAGCTTTTTGCAAAAGAAGATAGCGTTATTATTAAAAATACAGAATCTTTGGCAAAAATGACAAAAGTAATGTCTATAGTTGAAAACTATTATGTAGATGATTTAAATTTAAGCGATATCATAGATAAATCTATTTCTGGGCTTTTATCAAATTTAGATGCACACTCTGGTTATCTTGATGAAAAATCATACAAAGATATGCAAGTTCAAACGAGTGGCGAGTTTGGCGGACTTGGCATAACAGTTGGTATGAAAGATGGTGCACTTACGGTTATTGCCCCTATTGATGATACACCTGCTTATAAAGCTGGTG
Source organism: Campylobacter sputorum subsp. sputorum (assembly GCF_008245005.1). Taxonomy (NCBI): domain Bacteria; kingdom Pseudomonadati; phylum Campylobacterota; class Epsilonproteobacteria; order Campylobacterales; family Campylobacteraceae; genus Campylobacter; species Campylobacter sputorum. Next base: position 664,910 of record NZ_CP043427.1, read on the forward strand.
TAAAAGCTGGTGATGTTATTTTAATGATAGATGGAAATTCTACTATAAATACAAATTTAGAAGAAGCCGTTAAAAAAATGCGTGGCGAACCAAAAACAGACATAACTCTTACGCTTGTTAGAAAAGGTGAGCCAAAACCGATTGAAGTTAAGATAACAAGAGATATTATAAAAGTTGATTCTGTTAAAGCTAAAATGATAGAAGATGAAAATATACTTTACATAAGAGTTTCGAATTTTGATCAAAATGTAGAAAAAAAAGTCGTAGAAGCAGTTAAAAAGTATCCAAAAGTAAAAGGAATTGTTTTAGACCTTAGAAATAATCCTGGCGGGCTTTTAGATCAGGCTGTAAATCTTACAAATGTGTTTGTAAAAGATGGGGTTATAGTTTCTCAAAAAGGCAGAAATTCCAATGAAAATGTGATTTTTAATGCAAAAGCTTCTAAAAAAATAACAGACACACCTCTTGCTGTTTTAGTAAATGGTGGAAGTGCAAGTGCAAGCGAGATTGTAAGCGGTTCGCTTCAAGATCATAAAAGAGCTATTATTATAGGTGAAAATACATTTGGAAAAAGTAGCGTTCAAATGGTAATGCCTCTTGGTAAATCAGAAGCTATAAGGCTTACTATAGCAAGGTATTATCTGCCAAGTGGCAGAACTATACAAGCTGTTGGTGTAAAACCAGATCTTGTAGTTTATCCTGGAGCTGTTCCAAGAAAAGAGTTTGATTTTAACATAAAAGAGAGTGATTTAAAACAACATTTACAAAGTGAGCTTGAAAAAGTTGAGAAATCAGATAAAACCGATAATAAAACAGAAGAAGATAAAAAAGATATGATAACAAAAACTCAGGTTATGGAAGATATACAGCTTAAAACTGCTATAGATACTATTAAAATTCAAAATATACAAATTAATCATTAAGGAAAGGAGATTAAAAATGAAAATCACAAAAAAAGATATGATTTACGAGGGAAAAGGTAAAAAAATGTGGTCTGTTAATGAAGACCAGGATTATTTGATAGCTGAATTTAAAGATGATTTAACTGCTTTTAATGGTGAAAAAAAATCAAGCGAGAGTGGTAAAGGTGCGTTAAATAATAAAATAAGCACACAGCTTTTTAAACTTCTTGAATCAAACGGTATAAAAACAGCTCTTGTTGAGACTATAAGCGATACTGAACAAGTTGTTAGAAAATGTCAAATAGTTCCACTTGAAATTATTGTAAGAAATATAGCCACAGGCTCTCTTACAAAAAGACTTGGTATAAAAGAAGGCACAGTGCTTCCATTTTCTTTAGTTGAGTTTTGTTATAAAGACGATGATTTGGGCGATCCGATACTAAATGATGAGCATTGTATAATACTTGGCGCCGTAAAAACTCAAGATGATTTGGAAAAATTAAAATCAATAGCTAGAAAAATTAACTCAATACTATTTAAATTTTTTGAAGAAAAAAATCTTAAATTAGTTGATTTTAAGATAGAACTAGGTGTAGATAAAGATGGAAATATCCTTTTGGCTGATGAAATAAGTCCAGATAGTTGTCGTTTTTGGGATGCTACAACAAATGAAAAACTAGACAAAGATAGATTTAGACAAAACATTGGCAATGTAAAAGTCGCTTATGAAGAAGTTTTGAGAAGAATTTTATCTTAAGGTTTGTAATGAAAGTAGTTGTAAATGTAAGATTAAAAAGCGGAGTTTTAGATCCACAAGGCAAGGCAGTAGAGCATGCTCTTGCCTCTCTTGGTTTTGATAGCATAAATAGTGTTAGGATTGGCAAGCAAATAGTTTTAGATGTAAAAGAAGCAGATGAAAACGATATCAAAAAAGATATAGAAAAAATGTGCGAAGAACTGCTTGCAAATACAGTTATAGAAGATTATGAGATAGTATTATGAAAGTAGCCATTATAAATTTCCCAGGCACAAACTGCGAGAGAGACACAAAATACGCTTTTGATAAACTAGATTGTCAAACTGAAATTTTGTGGCATAAAGAAGATAGCATAAATGCTGATTTGGTAGTTTTACCTGGTGGATTTAGTTACGGAGATTATCTAAGAACTGCAGCTATTGCTAAATTTAGTCCTATTATGAAAGCTGTTGTAGAACATGCTAAAAAAGGTGGTTATGTTTTAGGAATTTGCAATGGCTTTCAAATGTTACTAGAGTTAAAGCTTTTAGATGGAGCAATGAATAGAAATATAGGTCTTTCTTTCATATCTAAGTTTCATTATCTTAGAGTTGTTAGTAATTCAAATAAATTTCTTTCTAAATTTAACATTAATGATATTTTAAATATTCCTATAGCACACGGCGAGGGAAATTATTTTGTTGATGAATATAGCTTAAAAGCTATGTATGATAACGAGCAAGTTTTGCTTAAATACTGCGATGAGTTTGGAAATTCGCTAAATCCAAATGGATCAGTTGATGATATTGCTGGAATTTGTGATAAAAATAAAAAGATTTTTGGTCTTATGCCCCATCCTGAAAGAGCCGTAGAAAAGATTCTAGGAAGTGAAGATGGTATAAATATGCTAAAAGGACTCTTATATTGAGATTTTTTTTAGTATCTATACTTTTCATATCAACTCTTTTTGGCGAACCTAGTGTATTTGATATGTTTAATGAGGCGTTATCTAAAGAAAATACTCAAAAGGATGAAAAAGATACAAAAATTTTAGATCTTTTTAAATCTACACAAAAAGATTCACAGGCAGATAAAAAAACGCAACAAAACAACCAAAATAATCAAATTAGCGTAGAAGAGATGCAAAGCGTAGCTCCAACTGATGAGGTAAATTTAAATTTAAAAGATGAACAAATTTACGAAAAAGTTGAACCAGTTAAAATAAATTTAAATGTATTAAATATGCCAAAAAGCGTATTGCAAAATGAGATTTTTAAATTTGATGTTATCGCAGATATTAGCGATAATATAGATATATCTATGCATACAGACATAACAACATCATCAAATTTAGAAATTTTAAATCCTAATTTTGAGTGGATTGATGTAGGAAATGGCAAGTATAAAGCTACAATTTGGTCTGTGATAAAAAATAGCTCAAATTCTAACATAAACTTAAAACTAACTTTAAATAAAAATGGCGAATTTTATCAGTCTGCTTCTATATCTCCGCAATTTCCAAAGATAAGCATATTAAATACAAATTCAAATTTCTCGCAAATAGTTGCAGACGATTTGAAGATTTTGAAGTATAAAACAAGTCATTTTGATGATAAAAATTACATAATGGTTGTTGAAGCAAGAGTAAAAAACGGCGATTTGTCGCTTTTTCATTTAAACAATAAACACATAATAAAGCAAGGCGTTGATTCTATAAAAGGCGATTATAGCAATCAAAGTGCATTTTATTTTGTAACATTTGACCCTGCTTTAAAAAGCTTGGATTTTAACTACTACAATACAAAATCAAAGAAATTTGAGAACTTCTCTTTGAAAGTTGAAGTTGAAGGCGATGATATAAGCACTCAAATAGGATTAAATCCACAAGAAAGCGAGTTTAAATTTTATAAAGATTTGCTTGTGTATTCTTTGATACTTTTCTTTGCTGCTATGTTTGTGTGGAAAAGAAAGTATTATATGCTTGTTTTAAGCGTTCTTTTTATAGCAATTGCCATTTATAGCTATAATCCTTTTGGTAAAGCAACACTTATGGCAAACTCAAATGTTCAGATTATCCCAACAGAAAGATCTACTATTTTTTATATATCAAAAAATAATGAAAGCGTAAAGATACTTGGTAGCAAAGATGATTATAAAAAAATCCTTATGAAAGATGATCAAATAGGATGGGTAAAAAGTGAAACTTTGGTTAAAAATTAGAGCTTTTATTTATAGTGTTGAGTTTATTCTCTCTGTGTTATTGGTTATACTACTAATGAGTATATTTAGAAAACATAATCATAAAATAAGACTCATTTGGGCTAAATTTCAACTCGCTTTTATAGGCATTAAAATAGATTTTCATGGTAGTTTTGACAATAGTGCAAATATGATTTTGATGAATCATCAAAGTTTGCTTGATATCATAGTTTTAGAAAGTATTTATCCAAGAAATTTAAGCTGGATTGCCAAAAAAGAAATAGGGGAAATTCCCATAATAGGGCTTATTTTAAAACTACCAAAAATGATACCAATTGATCGTAAAAATCCAAGATCTATAGTAGGGCTTTTAAAAGATGTAAAAGATAGATTAAATGATGGTAGAATCATAGCTATATTTCCAGAAGGAACAAGGAGTAGGGGAGATAAACTTCTTAAATTTCAAACTGGTGCTAAGGTTTTAACTCAAAAACTAAGCTTAAGCGTCCAACCCATCGTTCTTGTAAATACTAGAAAAATTATGGATAGTCAAGGTTTTAAGTTAAGCAAAGGAACTATAAAAGTTATAGCTCTTGATAAAGTTGATACTAGCGATGAAAATTGGCTTGAAAAAACTAGGGTAAAAATGCAAGAGTGTTTAAATAAAAATATATGAATATAGCTTCATTTTTTGCTGTTGGATTTGGCGGTTTTATAGGCGCTGTGCTTAGATTTTATGTTGGTATTTTATGCATTAAGCTTTTGCCAACATACTTTTATTTTTCTACTTTTATAGTAAATTTAATATCTTCATTTTTTATAGGATTTTTTCTAAGTTTTCTTATATCATCAAATTTAAAAAATTTCATAATTGTTGGAATTTTGGGTGGACTTAGCACATTTTCCACATTTAGTTACGAAAATTTTATATATTTACAAAATGGCGAATTTATGAAGTTATGTATAAATATCTTTTTAAATGTTTTATTGTGCCTAACTTTTTGTTATATAGGAAATTTCGTCGCTAAAGCATTTTGCATTTAAAAGATACAACGCTTTTATCAATAAAGCCATTTATCGGCGTTTAAAATAAACTAGAATTTACACGCAAGTTTTTAGATTAAGCAAGAGTTTTTTAGAGATAGCTTTAAGCTATCTCAAATTTATCTGAAATTATGTTCTGTTCCGAAGTATTTTTCTAAAATTTTCTTAAGAGCCTTTGTTTGAACTGACTCTTTTGGAGAGTTATTTAGTATATCCTCATAATCATACATTCTCTCATAGTAGTCGTTTGTATCTTGATTGTTTATTCTCATCATAGCACTATCGATACTTGCTCCTACAAATACACCTTTATTATCACTACTACTTCTTATATATGTTGCAAGTTCTCCCATCTCGTTTTTATAGCCACTTCCAACTCCATTTACAAAAGTTGCATTTGCATTTGCTTCTAGTGTTATTTGAGAGTCAAAAAAGTTTTTAAATGATCTTGATGTGTAAAATAGCATTATAACATCGCTTGATTGATATCCAAGTTGCAAACCAAGTCCAGCACCTCTATAGTCAAAAAACAGAGGAGAAGACCAAGTGTGATCGTGATTTTTCATCACAAAAATTCCTTTTCCACCTTGAAAAGATAGCACCGCACCACCTTTTTCAAGTCCAGGTATAATCGCTATGGCTCTTACATTTTTCATATTTTTACTATTTGGAGTTATTTTTTTATCAATTGCAAAATCTTGCAATAAATTTGTAGCTGCATATACTCTTTGGTTTTGAACTATATCAGCGTTTAAAAAACTAACTAAAAATGTGGCTATGAGTAAAAGTTTTTTCATTTTAAATTCCTTAAATCATATTTGTGTGTGATTATACACTTTTTTGCTTAATTTTTAGATAAATTTAAGCAAACTTTCATCACATTTGTAATACAATTGCTGAGCATTTTATATAAGAGTATGTAAGATGAAATTTATATTAAGGAGAAAACCATGAAAAAAGGTTTTACTATGATTGAGTTGATCTTCGTGATCGTTATTTTAGGTATTTTAGCAGCAGTTGCTATCCCAAGACTTTCAGCAACTAGAGATGATGCTGAGGCTGTAAAAGCAGCTACAAATCTTTCAACTATTATAAGTGATTTAGGTGCTTATTATACTTCCCAAGGGGCTTTTTCTAGTGAGTTATCGCAAATGACAAATGTTCAACTTACAGCAACACAAAAGGGTGCTGATGATGGCGATGGTGCACAAGGAAATTTGGCAGCAGCTGGAATTGATTGTCTTAAAGTTGTATTACATAAAGAAAATCCTATAAATGAAACTGTAGTTAATAGTGGTAAACCAGCTTATATAGCAGTTACAGCTCTAAATACCGACAAACCTATGTGTAAAAAAATTCATAGTATGGGATCAATTGATAAGATTTTAAAAGGTAAATTTAGTTATTCAGGTGTCACAACTGCTAAAACGAGTAGCAAAGCTGCCGTAATAGGCAATGTTGAAAGTAATTTAGGAGAGTTTGCAGTAAGTGGAATGGGTGTTAAATTCTAATTTATTATTAGAAATTTTATAAACACTACAAGCCCCTTTTTAAGGGGCTTTTTAAATTTAAAATATAAAATCCTTTTTCTATAAGAATTCCTAAATATTTTTGTATAAAAGTTTCAAATTTTTCTAAATTTATTTAAATTTATAAAAATCAATATTTTAATTTATTTTGACTAAAATTAAATTTTACTACTTCTAATTAATCTAATCAATGTGAGGGAAATTTTTGTTTTTTGTGATTATGGAGGAGTTTAGCAACCGCTATTTTAGCACAAATATATTGCTGTAAATCCTTAAAGTTACTTACAAAATTTTATTTTATAAAAAACTAATCAAAAAGCTCACTATGACTTCCTAAATCAACAAGAGTTAATACTAAAATCTTATTTTCTTTTCTATAAATTAGTAAAAAATCAGGTCTTATATGGCATTCTTCGTGGTTTTTATATGCTATGATTTTTATATCTTTTATCTAAAATTTCACCATTTGTTAACATATTGACGACTTTTTTTAACTCATTTACTAAGTCTTTATCGTGTTTTATTTTTTTAAAAGATTTTTTGAAGTTTTTTGTATATGCGACTTTAAATTTAGTCATTTTCTAGCTCATCAAAAAGCTTATCAATGTTTGTGTAAAATTTAAATTTACTAGGATTTTTTATAATTTCATCACTTTGTTTTATAGCTTCTAAAAGCTCATTTGATGGATTTGTGATAATCTTATAAGACTTAGTTAACTTTTGATTTATAGCATTTAACATAGCAATCAAACTTGCGTCTGCATTTGGTATGGTTATAATCATATTTTTCCTTTTTTTGCTTTCATTATACTAAATTTCTTTTAAATTATTACTTTAAATTTGTGTATTACGCAATGGAATTTAAGGTAAGTTTTATTATAATAATTGGTTTAGATGATTTCAAAGTTTTAATTTAGATAATTGCAAAAATAGATACAAAATATAGCAAGGCAGGGAATTTGATTTTTAAAGATTACACAATCTTGTTTAGAAATTTTGTTAATTTAAAAGCAAAATTTATGGAAAATTAAATGATTTCAATTTCGTTTTTTATCTTATCTTTACTATTTTTATTTTTTGTAAAACATAAATTTATTAAGATTTTTGGGGTTGCTTTTTGCTTTTTATTTTGCTTAGTTAGTATTTTTAATGTCTTATTGTTTCACTACACTGGAAGTTACTTAAATTTTGGAAATTTAAATATCTTTTTAATTAGCATTAAAGGAGCACCACTTTTAAGTTTTTATAAACAGATTTTATTTATTTTAGCCCTTGTTTTTGCTACTGTTTTATTTAGTGTTATAGTTTGTAAAAGAGTTAATTCTTTTAAAAAGAGTTTTAAATTTGCAAATATTTTGTGGGGAATTTCCGTGGTTTTAGCCATTTGTTTTAATCCGCTTACAAACTCGCTTTTGCAAATGTATATAATCTTAAACTTTCAGTATCATCCAGCTTTTATTAAGAAATTTAGTGAAATTTATAAAAAGCCAGTTTTTCAAAAACCTTTAAAAAATAAAAATATAGTTTATATTTATTTGGAGAGTTTTAGTAGAAATTTCACTACTAAATTTGAAAACTTAACGCCAAATATCAATGCTTTATCAAATAGACTTGAATTTTCTAATATAAATCAAATAAATAATGGTGCTAGTATTACATTAGAGGGACTTTTTGCAAGTGCGTGTGGTTATCCTTACTCTGTTACAATATATGGCGAAAAAAAAGAAAAATATACAGATTTAATGGGAGCTAAACCAAATTTTAAAAACTCAAATATGATTTGTGCAAATGAGCTTTTAAAAAAGCTAGGGTATTATACTTATTTTATAAAAGGTGCTAGTTTAGAGTTTCAAAACACAAGAGGGTTTTTAGAATATATGAAGTATGATGAAATGCAAGGCAAAGAAGAGCTCTTAAAAAGAGGTGCGAAAAGCTTAAACGAGTGGGGCGTGGATGATGATGAAATGTTTGAGTTTGCCTTTGATGACTTTTTAAGACTTTCTCAAAGTAAGGATAAGTTTTTGCAAGTTGTATTAAATGTAGGAATGCATGTTCCAAGTGGCTTTATCTCAAAAAAATGTGAAAATTTAAAATACCTTGATGGCTCAAATTCTATGCTAAATGCTGCTAAATGCACTGACTTTTTGATTGGAGAGTTTGTAAATAAAATCAGGGCTTCAAAATACTCCAAAAATACAATCATAGTTATGCAAAGCGATCATTTGTTGCCTTATAGTGTCGTTGATGGAATGAGTGATGAAAAAATGGGAGATTTTAAACTATTTTTTACGATTTTGGATGATGATATAAATGGCACAAAAATAGTGCAAAATTATGGTTCATCGCTTGATACTTTTACTACTTTTTTGGGCTATATGGGGATAAGTGATGAGATGAATTTGGGTAGAAATATCTTAAAAGAAAAGTCAATCAACAAAAGTATCCCAGATCTATTTTATCAAGGTGCAATGATGATAGGCGATAGCGTAGAGTATAAGTAGTTTTAAAAACAAAGCTATCTTAATCTTTTCTCTCTATCTTTATAATCGATCATTAGATTTTTTATAAATTCATAAAATTCTTTTTTATGATGTGGATATATTAGGTGCGTTAGCTCGTGTAAGATGACATACTCTATCAAATCCGCATCTTTAAAAATCAAATTTAAATTTAAATTTATATAACCTTTTTTGGTATTGCAACTTCCCCAACGCGTCGACATTTTGCGTATGCAAATGCGGTTTATGGGTTTTTTGATATGTGGTTTGTATAAATTTATATAATGCGTAAAAATTTCTATAGCTTTTTGTTTTAGAAATTTTTCTAAATTTGCTTCATTTTTGGTTATTAAAGTGTCTTTTATAAACTCTGTTTTTTTAGTATTTTCATCAAATTTAAGGTTATAAATTTCACCTAAAAAGCTAATTTTATCCTTTGGTAAAAGATTTGATTTTATTTTTGATAAAGTTTTTTCTAGCCACTCTTTGTGTTTGTTTAGCATTTCATAGACTAAATTTTCATTGAAATTATAGGGGATATTAAGCGAAATTTCGCCAGTTTTACTAACTTTAAGTCGTGCGTATTTTATCTTTTTTATCGTTATGAAAATTTCAAAGTTATGAAAATTTATACAAGTCTTTTGTTTTGCCATTTTTTACTTTTCCATCTATAGGTATTTGCAAGTCCTCTTAGCCATTCATCACAAGCAAAACCAATCCAAACTCCTAAAATTCCCATTTGCATATAGATTCCAAGAAAATATCCAACAGGCAAAGAAACTCCCCACATAAAAATTATCCCCATTAAAAAAGGAAATTTTGCGTCACCACTTGCACGAAGAGAATTTACCATCACGATATTTAAAGTTCTGCCAAGCTCTAAAACAAGGCTTAGATAAAATAGTGGTCTCATTATATTTTTTAGCTCGTCATTTAAGTGGTATAGATTCATTATAAATTCTTTTGCTAACAAAACTATACACAAAAATATCGCCGTGCTAAAAATACCAACTTTAAGTGCAAGAAATGCTTTTTTGTATGCTAAATTTAGCTCATTTGATCCAACAAGCCTTCCTACTATGACTTCGTTTGCTATACTTATGGCACTTCCTCCAAAAAATATAAAAGCCGAAATTTGAAAGTATATAGTCTGAACGCTTAGCGAATTTTCGCCCATACTTGCTACAAAACTAAAAGCAACTAGATACTGACCTATCCAAAGCAGATTTTCGCCAGCACTTGGCATACCAACTGAGAGTATTTTTTGCAGTATAGAGAGTTTAAATTTAAAAAGCATTGCAAAATAAAATTTAAGTCCTATTATCCCAAATAACACAAAACACAGCATAAAAATACCGATAAATCTACCAAAAGCTGTTGAAATTCCAACTCCAAGTAGCCCAAGATGAGGCATACCAAAAGGCTCGAATAAAACTATAGCGTTTCCTATAATGGTTATTAAATTTATTATGATAGAAACTACTAAAATATGCATTGTATAGCCATAAACCCTAATTATAGTTGATATTAGTATGGCTATGGCATCTATGAAAAATACAACAGATAATGCCCTTAAATAATGTGTCGCATCTACTAAAAGTATGTCTGGGATGTTTAAAAGATGAAGTATTTCTTTTGAGAAAATAAAAACCAAAATGCCACAAATTAAGCCAAGCAGAGCATTAAAAGATATACTTATATGAGTTGCTTTTAGTGCAATTAGTTTCAAATTTGCCCCGAGTGCTTGAGCTACAAAAACAGAGCACCCAACAGCTAAAAAACTAAACACAGTTACAAAAAGGCTAAAAATTTGATTTCCAGCTCCCATAGCTCCAACTAAATTTACATCTATAAGGCTTATCATATATGTATTTATGATTATAGTTGCAAGCTTTAAAATCATATCAAGATAGATTGGAAAAGCTAATTTGCTAAGAGAAAAAGTTTTCAAGTTTCATCCGTAAAAATGAGGTAAGAGCTAATTTTATCAAAAAAGTTTAAATTTAAAGCCTATTTGAGAGCCAACACCTTCTTTACTTAGTATGATTAATGAAATATCGTGAAGTTTAAGCATAAATTTAACTATGTAAAGCCCCAATCCAAAAGAGTTATTCCAGTTGTTTTTATTTACGCGGTAAAATTTCTTTGTGACGAGTTTTATCTCATCTTGTGGTATGCCTATCCCTTTGTCAATAACCATAAATTTACCATTTTTTATCTCTATTAAAATATCGTCTTTTGAGTATTTAAGTGCATTTTCTACTAAATTTGCTATAACTTGCTCTATCATAGTTTTATCTGCATTCATAATGCTGTTATTATCGCTATTTATAATTATATTTCTATTTTGATATTTTTCTTGCAGACTTTGAGTTACTTCTTTTGCAAGTTGAGATATATCAAAATCCGTCTTTTTTATATTTATCTCTTCATCTTCTAAATTTATTTTTAATCTATCTATAAGATTTGTTAGTTTTATGCAGTTTTTTTCTATCTTGTTTGTAAATTTATTTTTTGTTGCTATGTCCATATTTGGATCATTTTGTATAGTTTGAATACTAGCTTGAATTATCGCAATTGGGTTTTTAAACTCGTGTGATATTGAGCTTAAAATTGCTTCAAGTTGCATATTTCTAAAGCGAATTTTGGCTGATTTTTTTCTATTTTTTTTATCCTTTTCTTGTAATTTTTCTTTTGTTAAATTTAAACTATCATATAATAGTTTTAGGTCGGTACTTTTTGTGTTTTCTAGAGCTACATTGTAATTGCTTTGTGAAATATTGCTTAAAAAGTCAATTATTTTATATATCTCTTTTTCTATGTGCGTTTGAAAAATTTTATATATGATAAAAAGAACTATAAAACATATAGAAGCTATGTTAAAACCTTTCTTTGTAAAAAGACTCATATCTGTTTTTGTTTGCTTTTTTTCTGAGGTAATTAATATGTTGTATTTTTTGTTTTGCAAATAAAATCCAAGCATTTGTTTGGAATTTGGATTTAAAAATTCAAATATCTCTGCGGTTTTTAATTCTTTTATAAAAACTATATCTTTTAAGCTTTTATCGCTTAATACAATAGGCGAGTTTTCCTTATCGAAAATTCCTATATTTAGCTTTGTTTGTGCTGATATATAATCTATAAATTCTTGATTTAAATTTAAGCTTTCGTGATTTAGAATTTTGGAAATATTTGTAATTTTTTGTTGCTGTGAAATTTCCGTAGTATCTTTTTGGGTCTTGTATGAAAAAAATGTATATGTTCCAAATGTGATAAGAAAAATGATGAAAAAATTAGCTAAAAAAAGATGATTTATTTTTAGCACAAAATATACCCCTCGCCGCGGATGGATTTGATATAATTTTTATTTTTATTCGGATCTATTTTTTCTCTTAGTCTTTTAATGGCTATATTTACTGTTTTATCGTTGGTATTTTCGCCATCCCATATAGTTTGAAGTAGGTAATCTCTGCTTAAAACTACATTTTTATTTTTGATAAGCTCTATTAGTAAATTTAGTTCAAGTTTGGTAAGCTCAATATGTTTATTTTCAATTAAAATTTCTCTACTTTGAGTATCTATGAAAATATCTCTATGCTCGTATATTTTGGAGTTTTTTGAAGTTCTTTTAAGAAGAGCTTTTATGCGGGCGATAAGTTCTTCTATATTAAAAGGTTTTGTTATGTAATCATCTCCACCAGCGTCAAATCCTTGTAATTTTTCATTATTGGTTGTTTTTGCACTAAGAAAGATAACTGGAATAGTGTAGTTTTTTGCTCTTAATTCCCTTACAAAATCACTTCCTTCTATACCTTTTAAATTTCTATCTACTATAAGAAGATCAACATTTTCTTCGTTTAAAAACTTTTCTACCTTTGTAGTATTTAAAAATCCTACTACTTCATAACCAGCTTTTTGAAGATTGTATTCTAATAAATCTATAATGTCTTCTTCATCATCAATTACTGCTATGAGTTGTTTCATAAGGCGCTCCTAAATTTATGTATTTTATCTAAAATATGTTTAATTATTCAATAAAGCTAAATTTAGTGCAAATTTAGTGCTTTTTTTATACAATGTTTTAAATTTAAATAAGGTAAATAAGTGGCGATAATCGACATTATAGACGGAAGTAAAAAATTTGGTTCAAAAGTTATTTTAGATGCGATAAATTTTAGTATAAATGATAAAGAAAGAATAGCAATAATAGGCAAAAATGGTGGCGGAAAATCCACTCTTATGAAAATATTGTGTTCTATTTACAGCCTTGATGATGGTAGAGTTATAACTCAAAATGGTATAAATATACAGATGTTTTCTCAAAACCCAACTTTTGATGAAAATATGAGCATAAAAGAAGTTTTAAAAAAAGAGTTAGATGAAATTTTTGAAGCTAGAAAAGAGTATGAAAAAACTTTACATCTGATATCAGAAAATCCAAATAATAAAGAATTTTTAGCAACCGCTGATATGCTTATGAAATTTATAGAAAGCAAAGATGGTTGGAATATAGAAAATAAAATTCAAAGAGTGCTTGAAAATTTTAAACTAAAAGAATTTGAAGATAGATCTATAATGAGCCTAAGTGGTGGCGAGATAAGGCGTGCTGCACTTGGCGCATTGATACTAAAAAAACCTGATGTAATGCTACTTGATGAACCTACAAATCATCTTGATGTTTATATGGTTAAATTTTTAGAAGATATGCTTCTTAACTCAAATCAAACTATAGTATTTATCTCTCATGATAGATATTTTATAGATAAGGTTGCAACTAGGGTTGTGGAGATAGAAGATGGTAAAATCACAAGTTTTAGTGGTGGATATAGTAATTATTTGATTAAAAAACAAGAAATACTTGAATCTTTAGCAAAAACTCATGAAACTCTTTTAAAACAGCTAAAAAGCGAAGAAGAGTGGTTAAGAAGAGGCGTAAAAGCAAGACTTAAAAGAAATGAAGGTAGAAAACAGCGTGTTTTTGCTATGAGAGAAGAGGCAAAGAAAAATCCTGGCATAATACGAAAGGTTAAACTTGAGCTTCAAAGAGCTACTCAAAATTTTAATCAAAGCTCTAGCCAAAACCGCAAAAAAATGCTTTTTGAATGCAAAAATATCTCAAAAACTCTTGGCGGAAAAAACCTTATAGATGATTTTAGTACTAGAGTTTTACAAGGTGAGAGAATAGGCATAGTTGGTAGAAATGGAAGCGGTAAAAGCACACTTTTAAAGCTACTTTTAGGAGAACTTGAACTAGATAGCGGAGAGATAAAAAGAGGAGATATAAATATAGGATATTTTGATCAAACAAGGCGAAATATAGATGAAGATAAAAGTTTGATAGAAAATTTTTGCCCAAATGGTGGCGATCACATAATGGTAAAGGGTCATTTTATGCATGTTTTTGGGTATCTTAAAAATTTTTTGTTTCCTAAAGAATTTTTAGATCAGCCAGTTAGTACATTAAGTGGTGGAGAAAAAAACCGCTTAGCACTGGCTAAACTTTTCACAAAAGAATACGAATGTTTAATCCTTGATGAGCCTACAAACGATCTTGATATTGCTACCATAAATATACTTGAAGATTATTTGCTAAATTTTACAGGTGCAGTTATAATAGTAAGTCATGATAGATATTTTGTAGATAAGTTATCAACTAAACTTTGGGTTTTTGAAGATGGCACTATAAATCAAACTCATATGGCTTATAGTGAGTATTTAGAATATGAAGATGAGTTAAAAGAGATAGATGAGATTTCATCAAATTTACAAAATGAAGAGGTAAAACAAAAGCAAAAATCAAACGCAGTAAAACTTAGTTATAAGCAAAATAAAATTTTAGAAGAACATCCTGCTTTGATAGAAAATATAGAAAACAAGATAAAAGAGCTAAATCATGCACTATCTACGCCTCAAATTTATCAAGAAATAGGGCTTGAAAAACTATATAATGAGCTTGAATATTATAAAAAACAGCTTGAAAAGCTAGAAAATGAGTATTTTGAAGTTTTAGAGTTTAAGGAAAATTTATCTTGAAAAAATTACGAATTTGCATAATTCAAACTGATATAATTATGGGTAAAAGCGATAAAAATTATCATAATATAGTTAATAAAATGCAAGATGCAATGAATGTCAAACCAGATGTCATAGTTTTGCCTGAAACGCTAAATTTGGGCTTTTTTCCAAAAGAAAATTTATATAATCTTGCTGATAAAAATGGCGAAAAATCAAAAGAAATTTTTGGAGAATTTGCTAAAAAATATAGCGTAAATATCGTAGCTGGAAGTGTTATAAATTTAAAAAATAACAAAATTTACAATACAAATTATAGCTTTGATAGAAATGGAAATGTTATAAACGAGTATGACAAAATACACCTTTTTACTCCATCAAAAGAGCATAATTACTTTGAAAATGGCGATAAAATAAGTTATTTTTACATAGATGGCATTAAATGTAGTTGTTTTATATGTTATGATTTGAGATTTCCGGAGATATTTAGAATAGCTGCTTTAAATGGCGTTAGTATCGTTTTTTTACCAGCCCAGTGGCCACTTAGCAGGAAAAATCATTTGCAAACATTGATAAAAGCAAGAGCGATAGAAAATCAAATTTTTATATGTTCATCTTGTGCTTGTGGGGGAGTATATGGAGGTATTTTAAGCGGACACTCAATGCTTGTAAATCCGCTTGGCGAGGAACTTATGAGTTTTGATGAAAAAGAAAATATACAAAGTTGCGATATAAATTTAGATGAAATTTTAGCAACAAAAGAAAAAATGAATATATTAAATGATATTAAATTTAAAATCTACGACAGCTTTTTGCCATAGATTTTAAATTTTTAAGTTATTTTTCTACAGCTTCTACTTCTACTTGAATTTTTACTTCATCGCCAAGCATTACTGATTTTTCGCCAACTCCAAATTCTGTTCTATCTATCTTGCCTTCTAAAGAAAAGCCTATTTTGTTTTTACCATTTGAATCTTTTGTGATACCGCCAAACTCATAGTCCAAAGTTACAGGTTTTGTTATATTTTTTATAGTCAAATCGCCTTTTATTTTTCCCTCGTCGCTTCCATCTGCTATAAATTCTTTCATAACAAATTTCATATCAGGAAATTTGTTAGCATCAAAGTATTCAGCACTTCTTAAATGATCATCTCTTTTTTGTGTACCTGTGTCTATAGATGTTATTTTTATAACTGCATCCATTTTAAGTGGTTGTTTTTTTGATTCATCAAAATCAATTAACGCATTAAAATCAGTAAAATCGCCTTTTACATTTGAAATTTGCATATGTTTGATTTTAAAACCAACAGATGTGTGTGCATTATCTAGGCTGTATTGAGCAGCAAATAATGCAGAGCTTGCAAAGAAAGCTGTTGTAATAAAAGCTAGGAGCATTTTTTTCATTTTTTATCCTTTATTAATAAATTTTATTAATCATATATAATTATTATAAACAAAAATTAATTTTTATATCAATAATCTATAATTTTATTACAAATTCAAATAAATTTATATAGAATGCATATAAAAAAGGATTTTTATGAAAGTAGCAATTATCATGTATGATAAGATGAGTTTACTCTCTTTTTCTCAAATTTATGAGTTTTTTAAGAGAACAGATATAGCTTCTTTGAGTGTTGATTGTTGTGCTTTAAAATATGAGATAATAGACGAGTTTGGATTAAAAATATTGCCAGATATCCACTCTGAGTCTCTTGATGGATATGATATAGTTGCCGTTCCTAGTGGTATTGGTGCTATGTCTTTAAGATATGATGATATTTTTTTATCATGGATAAGAAGTGCTAGAAAAGCTAATTTGAAAATTTCTTGTGATATGGGTGCGTTTATATTTGGTGCTGCAAGAATGCTTGAAAATAATCAAGTATGTATAAGAGCAGGGTATATGAATGCTTTAAAAGAGTATTGTAATCCAAGCGATGGAAATGATTGTTTTTGCAAGGATGTATTTTCTTTTAGCGAATTTAATGATGATGTTATGTTTAAGCTTGAAAATTGCTTGTCTGAACTAATCTAAATTAAAATGGTGCCCGAGGTCGGACTTGAACCGACACAAGGTTGCCCTTACTAGATTTTGAGTCTAGCGCGTCTACCAGTTTCACCACTCGGGCTTTTTAAAAAGTAAATTATGATTTTACTTTAAAAGATATAAAAGTTTGTTTAAATTTATAAAATTTCAAACAGATATTCTTCTTTGTGTTTAATTTTTTTGATATCTATTAGTTGTAGGTTTTGGAAATTTATCTTACCTAGCTCATTTAGATTTTGTAAATTTGCTATAGCAATTTGCCTTAGAGTTTCTCCTCTATAATGCTTTGCAAAATGGCTTACAACTTTGCCATTTTTTATAAATTTAAATGTAATATAAGGTTGTTTTATAGTATAAAAATTTTCATAAAAACTAGCTCTAAGGTCTATTATTTCGCTATTTTCTAAAAATTTATCTATTGATGGTGAAAATTCTTCATTGTAAAATTTTTCAACTCTAAAATCTCCTATCTTTTCGCCTTGTTTTATTTTATAGTTTGGTATCTCATCTCCTAGTCTTATAAATCCAAATAAATTTGAAAAAACAAAGACATTATCATCTATATATTTTTGGCATTTTTTATCTAAATTTTTGTATCTTAATGCGTCGTAAGCAACACCACTATATCTTAAAACCGCTTTTATGACACCTTGTTTATAGATGTCATTTTTTAACTGATTTATATCATCAAGTTTTTTTAAACCAAACATTTTTGATAATTTTTCATCACTAGCAGTATTTATAAATTCGCTATATTTGTCTATGACAAATTTTCTCTTATCAAAAAGTTCTTCAAATATAAAAGACTTTTTGCTTATAAATTTTTGTTTAGATAGTGTCGTTTTGGTTTCGCTTGGCGAAAACAGAATTTTTATCATGGCTTGTCCTTTGAAGTTATTATATCAAAATAAATTTTTTAAAATTTATGTCGATATAAAAAATAGTGAAAATATTTTGGAACTAAAATTGCTTAACTTATATTAAGTTGTATTTACAAGGATGAAATATGAGAATTACAAATCAATTAACAAATACAGAAGTGCTAAGAAACTATCAAAATAGCGCTAGTGCGATAAATAAATTTAACGCTAAATTAACAAGTGGTTTAGAGATACAAAATTCATACGATGATAGTAGTGTTTATGTTGATGGCGTTAGACTTGATTATGAAATTTCAACTATAGATCAAGTTTCTGAGGCAGCAAAAAAGGCCATTCATTACTCAAAAAATTCAGATAAAGCTCTTCAGGAATTTGTAAAACAGCTAGAAAATTTTAAAGTAAAACTTATACAAGCTGGAAACGAATCACATTCTTCCACTTCGCTCGGTGCTTTAGCAGATGAGCTTCAAGGTATCAAAAATTTCCTTGTTGATATAGCAAATACATCAATAAATGGTCAGTATCTATTTTCAGGTTCAAGTGTAACAACAAAACCAATTGGTCAAAATAACGCATATATGGGAAATAATGAAGAGGTAAAAGCAGTTGTTGGCTCTCATACAACCCTAGCTTACAATATACCAGGAGAAACTATCTTTTATGGAACAGATAGTGATTATTCTAAACATATCACAACAAACATTAAACTTACTGATAAAAGCGACGATGAAAATATAAAACATTTAACAGCAGACAGTAAAATAATGCATTTGATTGGAAAAGATTATAAAGTAGATAGGAAGCTAGAAACTGTCATGGATTTTACAGATAAAAATAAATATCAAAATACTGTTTTTTATCTTCAAGGTGTAAAGCCAAACAATGAGAGTTTTAATGCAAAATTTGAAATGACTTCAGATGCTAGTATGCAAGATTTGATGGATAAGATAGGCGAAGAGTTTGGTAATACTAAAAATAACAAAGTAGTAGATGTTTATTTAAATAAAGATGGTCAGATAAATATTGTTGATTTGAAAAAGGGAAACCAAGCGATTGATTTTTATATGGTAGCAGCTACTCAGCAAAGTGATGATGTAAATGTTATACCGGCAGGAACTAGCGGAATAGCCGGTAATGCAAACACATTAGAAGAATTAGAACAGTTAAAAAACGATCCTAAAAATCATCTTTTAATAACGGAGTTTATAACCAGTAATTATACAGATAGCACTGGGGCTAAAACAAATGCTTTTGATTACGATAAAGTTAGATTTCAAAATAACGGGAGCCATGTTACTGGAACTATATCTCAAACTTTAAACTCAGATAGTAGTTTTGCAAAAGATACAACCAAACTTAGTGAAGTTGCAGCAGGAGAGATGGTTGGTTCAAAGTTAGAAATGAAAGTTAGTTCAAAATCTGGTAAAGAATATACCATAACACTTGATTTTACAGATAAAGATAATGCAAAGGTAAATTTTAAAGGAGATGGAATCGATAGTACAACTCCTATTTATCACGGAGAGTGGAAAAATAACAAATTACCAAAAAATTTTGGAGATTTGCAAGGAATGCAAACTCCAGTAGAAGAAGTAACATTTAAACAACTAAACGACATTATAGCAATGGCTGTAAGTGATAATATACCAGCTGATGGGGCTACATTTGATGAATACAATAAAGCTATAGATAATACAAAAGGTAGCGTTGAGGTTAGTATGGATTATAAGGGTAGAATTGATATAAAAGATATGACAGATGCTACAAGTAAAATAAAATTAAGTTTGTATGACCCAAATGGTGGAAACTTTACAGCAGTTGGGACAACTACGAGGGGTCCAAATTTTACATTTTCAGCAAATAATGCAATTACGATAGATGAGCCAAGTAATGATATATTTAATGATTTAGATGAGATGATAAAGGCTGTTAGATTTGGTTATTATAGATCAGATACTAATAGTGATGATCCTAGAAATGCTGGAATTCAAGGAGCTTTAAAAAGGATAGATCATATAAGCGATCATGTTATAAAAAGTCAAACAAAACTGGGTTCTATGACAAACTCACTTGAAGCAACTCAAACTAGAGCTCAATTTATGAAAGTAAATGTTTCTGATATAAAAAATGAGCTAATAGGTGCTGATTATGCTGAAACATATATGAAAATGACACAACATATACTTTCTTATCAAGCAATGCTTCAAGCAAGTGCAAAGATACAACAACTTAGTTTGTTAAATTATATGTAATGAAAAATTTGTTATAATCCATCTTTTATTAAAAAAGGATTGATTATTTTAAGAGAGAGTGTATTAACTTTTGTAGTTTGTTTTTTGATATTTTTTGGCGTAGCTACGATATTGCCTGATTCTTCATTTGTTGGGATATTTGGCAATATCATCGGCAAATACAACTACAAACTTTTTGGGCTAATTTGTTATATATATCCGTTTTTACTTATAGTTCTTGCTATATATTTTCGTAAAAATTTCAAAGGATTTAATCTTAGATTTTTTGAACTTATTATAGGTATTTTGTTGCTATTTTTCTCATTTTTGCTTTTTCAAGGAAATTTTATAAAAGATCCATATAAAGTTGGTGTGATAGGCTATTACTCTATGCTTGGACTTAGGGATTTTGTTGGAACAATAGGCGGTGTGGTATTTAATATAATGATATTTATCATTTCGCTTGTGCTTATTTTTGAAGAAAATATAGTAGTGATATTTAAAAATGCTTTTATAGAGCCTGTAAAAGGCTTAAAACAAGATAACAAAACAAAATTAAAACAGCCACATATAAAGCAAAATAATAATAAAGAATGCGAGATTGTAAATGAAGTTAAAAGCGATGATGAGTTTGTTTGTGTAGATGACACTAGTGAAATTTTAGATGAAAGCAGTTTAAAAGAAGAGGAGCAAACAGAAAAAGATTTATCTCAAAAAGAAGAGAAAAAAACTTCAAAAACTATAAAAAATGTAGAACTTGTAAATGAAGTAGCTGAAAATAAAAAACTTCTTGATGAGCTTGAAAAAGGTAATGTGGAAAAACCAAATGATTTCTCTTTGCCTCCGCTTAGTTTTTTAAAAGATCCTCCTAAAAAAACACAAAGCATCAATGAAGCTGAAATCGATAGTAAAATTTCTGATCTTTTAGATAAATTAAAAAGATTTAAGATAGACGGAGATGTCGTTAGAACTTATAGTGGACCTGTTGTTACGACATTTGAATTTAAACCAGCAGCACATATAAAAGTTAGCAAAATTTTAACGCTTCAAGATGATTTGGCAATGGCACTTAAAGCTAAAACTATTCGCATACAAGCTCCAATTCCTGGTAAAGATGTAGTTGGTATAGAAATTCCAAATGATAACATACAAACTATATATCTTAAAGAAATTTTACAAAGTGATATATTTAAAGATGCTTCTAGCCCTCTTACTATAGCACTTGGTAAAGATATAGTTGGAGATCCTTTTGTAACAGATCTTAAAAAATTACCACATCTTCTTATAGCTGGAACAACTGGAAGTGGAAAAAGTGTTGGTATAAATGCTATGCTTCTTAGTTTGCTGTATAGAAATAGCCCAAAAACTTTACGCCTTATAATGATAGATCCAAAGATGCTTGAATTTTCTATCTACAATGACATACCACATCTTTTAACACCTGTAATAACTCAAGCAAAACAGGCTATCACAGCTTTATCAAATTTGGTAAATGAGATGGAACGTAGGTATAAAATCATGAGCCATACAAGAACCAAAAATATAGAAAATTATAATGACAAGATTAAAAAAACAGGCGGAGAAATTTTTCCTTATATAGTGGTTATCATAGACGAGCTTGCGGATTTGATGATGACAAGTGGAAAAGATGTAGAGTTTTATATAGGCAGACTTGCACAAATGGCAAGAGCAAGTGGAATTCATCTCATAGTTGCAACACAAAGACCAAGTGTTGATGTAGTAACTGGACTTATAAAAGCAAATTTACCATCTCGTATAAGTTATAGAGTTGGTCAAAAAATAGATAGTAAAGTTATACTAGATCAAATGGGAGCTGAGAGTTTATTGGGTAGGGGCGATATGCTTTTTACTCCGCCATCAAGCACTGGACTTATAAGGCTTCATGCACCTTTTGCCAGTGAAGAAGAGATAGAAAAAGTAGTTGAGTTTTTAAAAGAACAACAAGAAGTTGTTTATGATGATAAATTTCTAAAAGATAGTGATGATGATTCTTCTGGACTAAGCGGTGGTTCTGGTGTGGTAGATGGTGAACTCGATGAGCTTTATGAAGAAGCAAAAAATATCGTTCTTAGTGAAGAAAAAACTTCTATTAGTTATATACAAAGAAGACTTAGGATAGGTTACAATAGAGCTGCAACTATCATAGAACAACTTGAAAATATGGGTGTTTTAACAGCCCCAAATTCAAAAGGTCAAAGAGATATTATTAAATGATAATTCTTAAAAAATAAATCTAATTTAAATATATCTATATTATATAAATTTAATTTTGTTAAAATTATAACTCCAAATTTATAAATTTTTATCATTAAAGGGTTAAAATGAAAATAGGAGTTAAGCTAAATATCGCAATTGCTGGTATAGTTGTGTTGTGTATGTTTGCGTTTTCGGCGTATTATAAAAGTATAATATTTGAAAACAAAAAAGCAGATTTTCAAAATTCCATAGATACAACACTTGAACAAACAATAGGTATCTTAGATATATTTCACAAAAATAATCTATCATTAGCTAAGGGTATGTTTAATTCATTTAAATCTACTTTGGGAGAATTTGAATTAAATCCATCATTAACACTAAATGTTAAGGGTGTAAATGTCCCAGATATGCTTATGAATGATAAAAGTGTTATAGAAAATTTTGAAATAGTAGATAACTTTACAAAAGCATCATCAAGTGTTGCTACAATTTTTGTATTAGACGATAATGGGGGGGGGTTCGTAAGGGTTACAACTTCTCTTAAAAACGAAAATGGTGAACGAGTTTATGGAACTAAACTAGACACAAATACTCAAGCTTACAAGTCTTTAATGAATGGAGAAGATTACTTCGGTTTAGCCAATCTTTTTGGAAGAAATTATGTGGTTGGATATTCCCCTATCTACAATACAAATAAAAAAATTATCGGTGCAAGTTTTATAGGATTTGATTTTACTGATGGCTTAGAAACTATCAAAAAACATTTCATAAATTCAAAAGTAGCAAAAACAGGACAATACGCCATAGAACGCAAAATGCCAAATGGCAATATAAAAAACATAGTAAATAGCTTTGAACCTAAAGACGGATATATATTTTCTAAACATAGATTTGATGAATATTCTTGGGATATCACAGCATTTGCTCCTATTAGCGACTTTGAAGCTGATGTAAATGAGTTAAATTTTATATTTTATATAGCTATTTTAGTGGTTACTATTATCTTGATTATCGCTACAAGTTTGCTTAGTAAATTTGTAATAACAAATAACCTAAATGTATTATATAATCAAGCAAAAGAACTAAATAGTGATGATGGCGATTTAACTAAGAGGGTAAAAATATCATCAAAAGATGAGATAGGAAATGTTGCTCGTGAATTTAACGGCTTTATAGAAAAAGTTGGTGGTATTGTTGCGTCTATAAAAGATAGTTCATCAAAAAATTCAGACATTTGTAAGAATTTATCTAATATATCAAATGAAACAAAAACCGTAGTAGAGCTTAACTCAAATTCACTAAACGAGAGTTCAAAATACATAAATCAAAGCTTAGATTCTATGAATGCAAATACGCAATCTATGAATGAAATTTCAAATAAATTTTTAGAATTAAACAAAGATGTTTCAAATATGAATACACTTATGAAGCAGTTTTCTAATGATATAAATTTGGTTTCTCAAAATGAAAATGAAGCAACGGCTAAATTTATAGAACTAAAAAATCAAGCAAATGAGATAAAACAAGTTTTAGAAATCATAAGTGATATTGCAGATCAAACAAATTTATTATCATTAAATGCAGCCATTGAAGCAGCTAGGGCTGGTGAAGCAGGAAGAGGATTTGCAGTGGTTGCCGATGAGGTTAGAAATTTAGCTGAAAATACCCAAGCTTCACTTGATAATATAAATGAAAAAGTAAGTGCTGTTATAGCAAGCATAAATGAATCAAGTAAAACTATAGAGCAAAATAGCGCATCATTTGCTGGAGTTATGAGTAAATCGGAAAATATCATAAATACAATCAACAATGTTTCAAATGAACTTAACATTACAATAAAAGAAAATGATGAGTTGGCTAAGAATTTTAAACTTTCTATCGATGGAATTTATAACGATATTTTAAAACTAAATGAAGTTGTAAAAAACAACGCAAAAACAGATATGGCTGTTGAAGATATGAATAGTCAAATAGATACTTTAAACAAGATAAGCTCAAATTTAGATTCAAAACTTTCAACTTTCAAAGTTTAGTCTTTTTCTCATATTTGTAAATTTACAAATATGAGATTTTTAAATAATAATAAATTAAAGATTATGTGTTAAAATTGTGCCTAAAACTAAAAAAGGTATATTTATGCAATACTGGATAGAAAAGTTCAAAAAAGCCGGTCTTTTAAAAGTTATAGAAGATAAAGTTGATATAGATAGAGAAATAGCCCATATTAGTTACTTAGAAGTAAAAAAAGATGATTCAAAAGCACTTTTATTTACAAACCCAGTTGATAAAAACGGTACTATTTTTCCACCAGTTCTTACAAATATATTTGGCAGTTTTGAAGCTTTGGAACTTATTTTGGGTAAAAGTCCAGATCAGATTGCTAGTGAGATAAGTGATCTTTTAAAACCAAAAAAACCACAAGGTTTAATGGAGAAAATCCATTTTCTTTCTTACTTAATAAGCTTAAAAAATGTTTTTACAAAAAGATTAAAAGGTGAGGGAGAGTGCCAAAAGATAAAACATTTAGATGGTAAAGTGGATCTTTTTTCGCTTCCCATACTCAAAACTTGGGAACTTGATGGTGGACATTTTATCACAATGGGTCAAGTTTATACAAAAACTCTAAATGGAGAAACTCAAAATTTAGGAATGTATCGTCTGCAGGTTTATGATAAAAATAGACTTGGAATGCATTGGCAAATTCATAAAGATGGTGCAAATTTTTATAAAGAATATAAAAAAGCCGGAGTTAAAATGCCAGTAAGTGTTGCAATAGGAGGCGATCCTTTGTATATTTGGTGCGGACAAGCCCCGCTTCCAAAAGATATTTTTGAGCTTTTGCTTTATGGTTTTATAAGAAAAACACCTGCTAAATTAGTAAAAAGCTTAACAAATGATATTTATATCCCACATGATGTTGATTATGTTATAGAAGGATTTGTAGATACTGAAAATTTTGAGTTAGAAGGACCATTTGGTGATCATACCGGATTTTATACGCCAGTTGAGCCATTTCCTGTTATGGAAGTAAGAGCTATAACTCATAAAGAAGATCCCATTTTTCACGCTACTGTTGTTGGTAAGCCACCTTTGGAAGATAAATATATGGGCTATGCAACAGAAAGGATATTTTTACCGCTTTTTAAAACCACAGCTCCAGAACTGATTGATTATAAAATGCCGGAAAATGGAGTTTTTCATAACTTAATACTTGCTAAAATGAACTGCTTGTATCCAGCTCACGCTAAACAGATGATGCATACATTTTGGGGTGTTGGACAGATGAGTTTTGTAAAACACGCAATTTTTGTAGATGAAAAAGCACCAAAGCTAGAAAATTTTGGCGAACTTGCGAAGTATATTTTAAATCGCATAAGTTCAAAAAGTCTTATATTTAGTGAGGGAGTTTGCGACCAACTTGATCATGCTAGTCCAAACTCTTGTTTTGGCGGGAAATTAGCTATTGATGCAACTATAAATTTAAATCCAAACGGTGTAAATACTTTAAATGACAATGACCTTCTTGCTTTGTTTGCAAAGGAAGATGAAAATATTTTAAATTTAAAACAATATTTCACAGATACAAAAAATCCTATATGTTTTATAAATTACAACAAAGTTGATGTTGTTAAAAAAAGCTTTGAAAAGCTAAATAAACTCAAAGAATATTTTAAAATTTTAATTTTTTTTGATGAAAATGCAAATATCCAAAATCTTTATATGAGTGTTTGGAGAGTTACAAACAATATAGACGCCCTAAGAGACATTTTTATAGATGGTGAGCAAATATGCATAGATGCAACTTCAAAATCAAAAATCGATAACTATGAGAGAGCTTGGCCAAAAGAGACTAACTGCTCTAAAGATGTTATAGAAAATTTAATAAATAAAAATATCATAGAAGATGATAAAGAATTGTTTTATAAATTTGAAATTTTTGGGTAAAACACGCCTAAAATAGTATTTGAATGATTTTTTTAATGATTGATATCAATCATGGAATTAAAGAGTAATTTACTCTAAAATACCATCATAAGTTTTTAAAAAGGATATTATGATGAGTAAAGAAAATTTAGAGATGTTTTGTCATCAATGTGAGATGAGTGCACCCGGAGGATGTGGCTCAAAAGGTCAAAGCACGGGAACGTGTGGCAAAGATAGTACACTAGCAAATTTGCAAGATATGATGATTTTTGGGCTAAAAGGTATGAGTGCTTATCGCCACCATGCAAACGAACTAGGATTTAGTACAAAAGAAGTTGATGATGTGATAGCTGATACACTTTATTTTACGCTTACAAACTCAAATTTTAACTTTGATGAGCATATCGCGCAAGTTTTAAAAGTTGGTGAAGCTGGTGTAAAAGTGATGGATATTTTAAGTAGTGCCCACACAACTACTTTTGGTATCCCAAGTCCTGTAAAAGTTACTCAAAACAAAGCTAGCGGTAAAGCAATTTTAGTTAGCGGACACAATCTTTTTGCGCTAAATGAGCTTTTAAAACAAACTGCAGGAAAAGGCATAAATATCTACACTCACTCAGAAATGCTCCCGGCACACGGATATCCAGAGCTTAGAAAATATAAACATTTAAAAGGAAATATTGGTAAATCATGGTTTGATCAAACTAAACTTTTTAATGAGTTTAAAGGTGCTATTTTAATGACAACAAACTGTATTGTGCCACTTAGAAGCAACTGTGAATATGCACATAGGCTTTTTGGATACTCTATAGCTGGAACAAATGGTGTTACACATATACAAAATGATGATTTTTCGCCTTTAATCAAAAAAGCTTTATCGCTTCCTGAAATAACTGGTTTTGATAGTGATGAATATGTTATAACAGGCGGACATTATAAAGCTATATTACCTATGGCAGGAGAAATTTTAGAAGCTTTAAAAGATGGTAAAATTCGCCGCTTTTTTGTAATAGCAGGTTGTGATGCACCTGGAAAAGGAAGAGATTATTATAGAGAGCTTGCAATATCGCTTCCAAAAGACTGCATTATTTTAACTTCAAGTTGTGGAAAATTCCGTTTTAATGATATTGATTTTGGTGTGATTGAAGGAACAAACATTCCAAGATATATTGACTTAGGACAATGTAATGATAGTAATGGTGCTGTTAAAATAGCACTTGCACTAAGCGAGGCAACTGGTATAGAGATAAATGATTTGCCAGTTTCAATAGTGCTAATGTGGATGGAGCAAAAAGCCGTGATAATTTTAATGGCACTTTTATATCTTGGTATAAAAAATGTCCATATAGGTCCATCTTTACCTGAGTTTTTTAACGATAAAATTTTAAATTTCTTGGTTGAAAAATTTAATATAACTTTAATAAGTAGCGACACTAAAACCGATTTAAAGAAATTTCTAAATGAGTAAAATTACTTTTGTGTGTGGTAAATCCACACACTTTATATAAGCCAAACTTTTAATTTGTGTGTTTTTATAGAATTTGGTATATTATCGCCAAAACATATCTCATATAGTTCTTTTAAGCTTAATACATAAAAGTTCCCAAATTCTCTGTTTGTTTGAGCTTGAAGTTTTTTAGAGCAAGTATCAAAAAGATAAAAACTAATTTCATCATTTACTACCATAAAATCAGCACCATTATCTATTGCATCAAGCATTATATCCCCTGCTATATTATAAGCCATTTGTGGCTCCAAGCTTAATATATTTGATATATCTGGAAATTTATCCATATCAAAGTTTATATTTTTTGCACCTAGCATTTTTGTAAATTTAAAGATATCATCTTTTTTTTGCGAGTATACTGCTATATTAAAATCATTAAGTTTATGTTTAAAATCTTTTTTCTCAGTCGATAAACACTCCTTTTCATTTTGATGTATGAAATTTGAGCTTGTAATATGTGGTGGTTTTATTTCGAGATATAACGATGATTCTTTTAGGCGTTGTTTTAGTGTATGTATGATATTTTCTACATTTAAAACATCGTTAAATATATATTTTGATATATCTATGTGATGATAAATTCCGTTTTCGCAATTGTTTATGATTTTTAAAAACTCTTTTTGTTTTTGTGGATATTTTTTTATCATTTCATTTACAAATACAAATGCACTTTCTGCTATATAATCATCTTTATAAGCTCTTAATGGAGATGCATAGTATAGCCATTGCAAACTTTTATAAAATTCAAAATCTTCTTTGTCGCAAAATGGAGAAAATTTATCAAAATGAGCCATAAAATCATCATCATTTATTTTTAAATCTTTATAAACTCTAAGAGTGCTAAGTGGTTCTATGGTTATGCTTTTTCCAAAATGACTTATAATGTTTTGAATATTTTCGTTTATATTTACACAGATATTTGAGATTTTTACATGAGTTGTATTATCAAATTCAAAGTAAGGATCTTGTTTTTTTATCTCTTCAAACATTTCTTTTAAAGTAGTAAAATATATGTCTTTAAATTCATAAGGCTTATAGTATCTTAATATATCTTTTTTAGCATCAAATCTAAACATATAAACTTCAATCATATTTATCCTTTTTTTATATGATTTTATTCAAATTTAACTTAAATTGATTTTATGAAGCCATGTTTAAATAATTTTTTTATAAAATATCAAACTATGGATAAAGAAAAATTTATAATATCTCATTTTAAAAGTAAATTTATAGGCGATGATT
Organism: Campylobacter sputorum subsp. sputorum; assembly: GCF_008245005.1. Classification (NCBI taxonomy): domain Bacteria; kingdom Pseudomonadati; phylum Campylobacterota; class Epsilonproteobacteria; order Campylobacterales; family Campylobacteraceae; genus Campylobacter; species Campylobacter sputorum. Next base: position 693,885 of record NZ_CP043427.1, read on the forward strand.
GTGCTGTTGTTGGGAATTTAGTTTATGCCAAAGATTTGTTTTGCGAAAATTCACACTTTAAAAGAGGTTGGCTAAGTCATAAGGAAATTGCGTATAAATCAATGATTGTAAATATTTCTGATATCATAGTTATGAATGCTTTGCCAAAATATGCTTTAATAGGACTTAGTGTTCCCAAAAATATAAAAAAAGACGATATAAATGCTCTTTATGATGGATTTAACAAGGCTTGTAGGGAATTTAATATAGAGATAATAGGCGGAGATACGATAAGTAGTGATTTGCTTAGTATATCTGTAACCATGATAGGAGAGCTTATTTCAAAGCCAACTATGAGAAAAAATCTTAAAATAGGAGATATTTTGTGCTTTACGGGTAAGCTTGGATCATCTTTAAAATCCTTACAAATACTTCAAAGACTTGGAAAACCCAACTTTAAATCAAGATTTTTTAAGCCTATTTTAAGAGATAAGTTTTTTTATAAATCTAGTAAATTTATAAATGCAGCTATGGATATAAGCGATGGTTTAAGTAGAGATTTAGAGCGTTTGGCTGATATAAATGGTGTAAATTTTAAATTTATTAAAAAACTTAGTAAATTTGAATTAAGAAGTGGCGAAGAGTATGAGATACTTTTTAGTGTAGAAAAAAGAAAATTAAATAGAGTTTTAAATGAGGCTAAAAAAGCTAGGATAAAAGTAACGCCATTTGCAAAAGTTATAAAAGGAAGATATAAAAGATATGGAAAAACAGAACATTTTTAATAAGATATATATATTGAATCATTCGCCTATAAATGCATATTTTTCTAAAAATTCAAGCGATTTTGTTGTTAGAGAAGTGCCTCTTTATGAGTGGAGCGGTGATGGAGAACATCTCATAGTTGAAATTCAAAAAAAAGATCTTACAACTTATGATGCTTTGCATTTATTGAGCGAAGTAAGTGGCGTAAAAATGCGAGATTTTGGTTATGCCGGATTAAAAGATAAAGAGGGGATGACAACTCAGTTTATATCAATGCCTAGAAAATTTGAAAAAACATTAGAAAATTTTTCGCATGAAAAGATGAAAGTATTAAGTTTAAATTGTCATAACAACAAGCTTAGAATAGGGCATTTAAAAGGAAATAATTTTTTTATAAAACTAAAAAAAGTAAATCCAATAGAAGCACAAAAACTCTCAAATGCACTTACTACTCTTGATAAGATAGGTTTTGCAAATTATTTTGGTTATCAAAGATTTGGTAAATTTGGCGATAATGCAAACGAGGGCAGGGCGATATTAAGCGGAGAAAAAAAGATAAAAAATCCTAAAATTTCAAAACTTATGATTTCGGCATATCAAAGCGATCTTTTTAATTCTTGGTTGTCTAAAAGAGTTGAAATTTCAAAATTTTGTTCCGAGTTTAGCCAAAAAGAGATTGCAGATATTTATAAATTTGATAAAGATGTTATTAAAAATTTAAAAAATCAAACCCAGTTTTATAAGCTTTTTGAGGGCGAAGTTTTAGGGCATTATCCATTTGGTAAATGTTTTATTTGTGAGGATTTACAAAATGAGCTTGAAAGATTTGCTAAAAGAGATATAACGAGTATGGGGCTTATTTTTGGAGGTAAAACCATACAAGCCAAAGGTTTGGCAAAACACTTAGAAGATGAAATTTTTTATGAGACTACTAAATTTATGGATAAACTTAACGGAACAAGAAGATTTGCTTGGAGTTATCTTGATACTTTAGAATATAAATACAACGAAGATATGGCGCAATTTAGTTTAAGCTTTTATTTGCCAAAAGGTTCATACGCTACTGTTATTTTAGAAGAAATTCTTCATAGGGATATTTTTGATGATTGTTTGTAAAAATATTTATAAATTAAATGTATAATCGCCACAAATATAATTTTAAAGGATGAAAGATGAAAAAGATATTTTGTATTTTAACATGCTTTTGTGTTTTAGGTTTTGCAAAAACAATACAAATTGATGTTACAAAAGTAATTCCTCTTTATGAAAAACAAGCATCTAACCCAAATTGTGATACGAGCGGTTTTTCTGATGAAAATAATATTTTAGGAACTGTAATAGGCGGTGTAGCTGGTGGTGTTTTAGGCAATCAAATAGGCGGTGGAACAGGAAAAACAATAGCTACTATAGTAGGTGCTACGGCTGGCGGTTATGCCGGAAATAAAGTTCAGGGAAATATGAAATCAAAAAATAATTGTGATAATGCAACGCAAAGAGAAGTTTTAACTGGATATAAAAATATCGGATATTATAATGGTAAAGAGTATTATGAAATTTCAAATAAAAAACTAAATAGCATAACAATAGAAGTTAGATAAAATTATCCTGATTTTTATTTTCTTAATTAAGCATTAAAACAACAAGTGCTATAATAAAAAACTTTATCTATCGGGTAGTATTAATGAAAATAAAAGAAATTTTTATAGCAAGTGATCATGCTGGGTTTGAGGCTAAAGAATATACTAAAAATTTACTCTTAAAACTTAGCTATAATGTAGTTGATTTAGGATGTGATAATGCTGATGTAAGCGTGGATTATCCAGATTTTGCTAAACTTCTTAGTCTAAAAATAACAGATAGTGAAATTTATGGAGTTTTGATTTGTGGTAGTGGGATAGGAATTTCAATTGCCGCAAATAGACACAATCATATTAGGTGTGCATTATGTCACGACACTTATACTGCAAAACTTTCAAGACTTCATAATGATGCTAATGTTCTTGCTTTTGGCGGTAGAATTTTAGGCATTGGCGAGATAAAAGATATAGTTGAAACTTTCTTTTCTACCGAATTTGAAGGTGGAAGACATCAACGCCGAATAGATAAGTTAAAGGTTTGATTATGTTTACAAATTGGGTTGTTTTGACTTTTTTAATATGTGCTTGTATTTATCTTTTTGTAAAGGCGTATTATTTTCGTTCACTTCTTAAAAAAGAATCTTCTATAAAAGATTTTATGAAAAGCAATATCGATGATACTGAACTTCTTATAAGAAAACTTCAGGTTCAGCTTCAACGTTCTTTGGGCAATATAGACATACTTACAGAAGAGTTAAATAAAGTAAAAGCAGATGTTGTTTCTCTAAGAACTAGAAATTCTCAATACCGCATAGAAAATGACAAATTAAGACACAGAATAAGAGAATTAGAAGGTAAAATAGAAGCATTATTATAAGGAAAAATTTATGAAAGATCTGGATAAAAAAAGCAAACAATATCTTCTTGATAGTATAAGAGATGTTAAGGATTTCCCAAAACCTGGAGTTGTTTTTAAAGATATTACTACACTATTAAACAATAAAGACGCATTTAATCTTTTGTTAGATCACTTAAGCAGTAGATATAATGATAAAAATATTGATTTTATAGCCGGCATAGAAAGTAGAGGCTTTATCTTTGCTGCAGCACTTTGTGCAAGACTTAAAATAGGCTTTGTACCAATCAGAAAACCTAAAAAACTTCCCTATATGACTATCTCTCAAAAGTATTCATTGGAGTATGGTGTTGATGAGATAGAAATTCATGTTGATGCTTTTGGCGGGATAAAAAACGCAAGAGTATTGCTAATAGACGATCTTATAGCAACTGGTGGAACAGCAAAAGCATCTGTTGATTTGATAAAACAAGCTGGCGGAAGTTGCATAGAAGCGTGCTTTTTGATAGATCTTCTTGATTTGGGCGGAAGCGAGGATTTAAAAAATATGGTTAATGTTTATAGCGTATTAGAGGTATAGGTATGGAGAATTATCTAAAAGAGATAATGCTAGAATATCATCAATATGCATATTTGATACTATTTTTTTGGTGTATTTTAGAAGGAGAACTTGCCTTAATACTTGGTGGGATACTAGCTCATGAAGGACATGTAAATTTAGGTCTTGCTATTTTTATAGCAGGAATTGGTGGCTTTATGGGGGATCAAATTTATTTTTATATAGGAAGATACAATAAAAAATATATAACTAAAAAACTTCACTCTCAAAGGCGCAAATTTGCAGTTGCTCACTTACTTCTTCAAAAATATGGTTGGCCTGTGATTTTTTTACAAAGATATATGTATGGATTTAGAACTATTATACCTATGAGTATAGGCATAACAAGATATAATGCAAAAAAATTTGCTTTTATAAATTTAATAAGTGCTTGGATTTGGGCAGCATTTACCATAACTTTAGCTTGGTATTTTGGTCAGCAAATTTGGGATATGGTAACATTTATAGAATCTAAGTGGTATTTTGCTGTTCCTATAATACTACTCATAGTCGTTGGTTTTTTTTACACTATGAAAAAAATAGAAGCAAAAATTTTAAACGAAAGGAAGTATAGAAAAAATGCAATTTCAATTTGAAAATAAAAGTATTACATCTATAAAAGCTGATATTGAAATTATTTTTATAATAGATAAAAACTTAAAACATAAATTTATACAAGATAATAATGAGTTTAAATTTTTTAATTATAAAGGCGATTCGGAGCTATTTTTAAATGACAAAAAAAGATTATATATAGGTCTTAAAAGTATTGAATATGATGAGTTAAGAGTGGCTTGTGCCAAAGCTTTTAATGTGCTTAAAAATTTAAATATAAAAAGTGCAAAAATAGCAATATATGCTAGTAAGTGCATAAAAATGAGCGTGCAAAGTATAGTTGAGGGGTTTGAACTATCAAGCCATACTTTTGATAAATATAAAAGCGATAAAAAAAGCGTTACTTTGAATAAAATTATTTTTTCCAATGATGAGTATAATGACAAAAAAATAACAAAAGATGAAGTTGAAGATGGTATTTCTCATGGTCTTATAATGGCAAAAGCTGTAAATTTCACAAAAGATATAGTAAATGAAATCCCTGAAATTTACACCCCTATCAAAATGGCAGAAGATGCGAAAACTCTTGCAAAAACTTTAAAAAATGTTGAGTGCAATGTGTTTGATGAAAGCTTTTTGAAAAAAGAAAAAATGAATGCTTTTTTAGCGGTAAATCGCTCAAGCACAAATCCTCCTCGTCTCATACATTTAATTTATAAACCAAAAAAACCTCTTAAAAGAATTATTTTTGTTGGTAAAGGTTTAACATATGATAGTGGAGGGCTTAGCTTAAAACCAAGTGATTATATGGTTACTATGAAGAGTGATAAAAGTGGTGCAGCTGCGACACTTGGGATTATAAAAGGTGCAAGTGAGCTTGAACTACCATTTGAAATTCACGCTATTTTAGGTGCAACTGAAAATATGATAGGTGGAAATTCATTTAAGCCAGATGATGTCTTGATATCAAGAAGCGGTGTAAGCATAGAAGTAAGAAATACCGATGCCGAGGGTAGGCTTGTTTTGGCTGATTGTCTTAGTTACGCTCAAGATTTTAAACCAGATATACTTATAGATATGGCTACATTAACCGGAGCCTGCGTTGTTGGACTTGGGGAATATACTAGTGGAATTTTAGGCAACAACGATGAATTAAAGTATAAATTTAAAACACTTATAAAAAAAAGCGGAGAGCTTGCAACGGTGCTAGATTTTAATGCGTACCTAAGCGAGCTTATAAAAAGCAATATCGCAGATGTGAGTAATAACGCATCTAGTAGATATGGCGGATCAATCACTGCAGGACTATTTTTAGATAAATTTATAAAAGATGAGTATAAAGATAAGTGGATTCATCTTGATATTGCTGGACCTGCTTATGTTGAAAAAGCTTGGGGATACAATACTTTTGGTGCAAGTGGAGCTGGAGTTAGAATGAATCTGTATTTTATGCAAGAGTTGGCAAAGGAGATATAATGGGACTTGGTGTTGGCATAGTAGGACTTCCAAATGTTGGAAAATCAACAACTTTCAATGCTCTTACAAAAGCACAAAATGCTGAGGCTGCAAACTATCCTTTTTGTACTATTGAGCCAAATAAAGCCGTAGTTCCTGTGCCTGATTTTAGACTAAATGAACTTGCAAAGATAGTAAATCCAAATCGCATAGTTCATTCTATGGTGGAATTTGTAGATATTGCCGGTCTTGTAAAGGGTGCAAGTAAAGGCGAGGGACTTGGTAATAAATTTCTTTCAAATATCAGAGAAGTTGAAGTTATATTGCATATGTTAAGATGTTTTGAAAACGAAAATATCACTCATGTTGAAGGAAGCATAGATCCTATAAGAGATATTGGCATTATAGAAACAGAACTTATTTTAGCAGATATTGAACAACTTAGTAAAAAAATAACTAGATTAGAAAAAGACGCAAAAAGCGGTCAAAAAGGTGCAAAAGAATCTCTTGGTATAGCAAATGAACTGATAGAACATTTAAATAATGGAAAAAATGCATCGTCTTTTGATAAAAAAGATGATGAAGTTTTTATATCTTTAAATAAAGAGTTAAGACTTCTTTCCGGAAAAGAAGTTATTTATGTTGCAAATGTTGATGAAGATGCTATTGTAGAAGACAATAAATATGTAAAAAATGTTAGAGAATATGCTGCAAAAAGCGGTCATGAAGTTGTAAAAATTTGTTCTAAAATAGAAGAAGATATGATAGGACTTGAAGATGAAGAGGCTATTGAGTTTTTAGAATCAATTGGTGGCGAAATTAGTGGATTAAATCAAATTATTAGAACAGCTTTTAGAAAATTAAATTTAATAAACTATTTTACAGCTGGAGTTCAAGAAGTTAGGGCTTGGACTATCACAAATGGTTGGAAGGCACCAAAAGCAGCCTCTGTTATACATAATGATTTTGAAAAAGGTTTTATAAAAGCCGAAGTTATAAGTTATGATGATTTTATCACTTATAAAGGCGAAAGTGGTGCAAAAGAGGCTGGAAAGTTAAGATTAGAGGGTAAAGAATATATAGTAGCCGATGGCGATGTAATGCACTTTAGATTTAATGTTTAGATTATTTTTTACCTTATGGATAATCCATAAGGTAAATTTTATGCACCGATATCTTTTAATATATCTCTAACTGCTTTTTCTATAATATCAACCGATTTTAATTCTACTTTTTCGTTTATGCTATGAGGATTAAATATATTTGGTCCTATGGAAGTTGCAAGCAAACTCTCATCTTTGCCTATAAAAACACCACATTCAAGACCAGCATGAACTGCTGCAAATTTGGCATTTGGTGAGTATTTTTTAAGGGCTTTTAATACAATTTCACTAAATTCGTTTACTTGAGGATTCCAAGGCGTTGTTTGGTTTTGGGATTTAAAATCAAAACCAAAGCACTCACATAGAGTTTTTGTTTCAAATTTGCTATTTTCCAAGCCGTTTTTACTCATTGATCTTGCAAAAAACAACACTTCAAATTTATCATCTTTTTCTTTTGCAGTTGATAAATTTATACTATCTCCTGGTATTTTTAACTCTTTATTATAACTTCTAACGCCTTGTGAAAAAAGCACAAGCATATTTAGTAACTCATCACTAAAATTATAAATTTCGCACTCTTGTTTTCCAATTAAATTTGCTTTTATATATTCTGGCGTGTTTTTTATCTCTGTATCAAAAACCGCTATTGCACTAGCATTTGCTGCAATTGAGTTTCTTCTTTCGCCACCATCAAATTTAGATATCTTTCCGTTATTTTCTTTTATAAATTTAACTAGAAATTTTATTGCATTTGGTATGTTTTGGTCTATTTGTGTGCCACTATGACCGCCTGGAAAACCACTTAAATTAAGCTCATAAACAAATCCGTTGTAAGGTATTTTTTTGATAATTTTGTTTGCATACATATCCACGCTTCCTGCACAACCTATGGAAACTCTATCATCTTCTTCGCTATCAAGGTTTAAAATTTTACCGCTTTTTATTTTATAGTTAAATTTAGCAGCTCCCCAAAGTCCAACTTCTTCATTGTTTGTAAAAATAACTTCTAAATTTTTAAACTCTTCCATCATAACCATACTTATCGCAACACCGATTCCATTGTCTGCTCCTAAGCTTGAGTTTTTTGCACTTAAAAATCCATCTTTTTGCTCTAAAACTAAATTTGGTGCATCTCCAACACATACCATATCATAATGGCTTTGCAGACATATTTTTGGATCGCCTTTTATAGCATAAATGTTTCCAGCTTCATCAACTTTGGTCTCAAAACCACACTTCTCACAATGTTTTAACAAATATTCTTTTAATTCATCTGTTTGAAAACTAGCGTGTGGAATCGCACAAATTTCTTTAAAATAATCCATAACTTTTTTCATTACTTCCTCCTTAAATGTTTTTATCTTTACTTTTGCAAATATCGTTTAAAATGCATTTATCACATTGCGGTTTTATGGCTTTACAAACATATCTTCCAAAAAGCACCATAGCTTGATGAAGTTTATTAAGATCAGTTTTAAATAATCTTGTAAGATCAAGTTCTGTGTTTTGTGGGGTTTTTGCCTTGCTTAAATTTAGTCTATGAGCAACCCTAAAAACATGCGTATCAACAGCCATTACATTTTCATTTTGCCACTCAAGCAATACAACATGTGCTGTTTTTTGTCCAACACCCTCTAAACTCATTAAGTCTTTTTCGTTTAATGGAATTTCTGAGTTAAAATTTTCAACCACATTTTTTGCCATTTTTATTAAATTTGAAGCTTTGTTGTTAAAAAAACTACATGAATTTATGATTGTTTTAAGACTATTTAAATTTGCTTTTGAAAGCGATATGACATCTGGATAATTTTCAAACAAACTAGGAGTTATTAAATTTACCCTTTTATCAGTGCATTGTGCCGAGAGCATAACGCATACTATGAGTTCATAAAGGTTATTAAATTTAAGTTCGCTTTTTGCATCTTTATAATTTTCTATAAGACGAGATTTTATTGTTAAAATATCTTTTTTATTCATAAATTTAAGTTTATCTAAATATTGATTAATTTTGTTTAAAAAAATTAAGTTTTATTTATAAATGATAAATTTGTTTTATGATATAATTAAAAATGTTTATTTAAAACAAAAAATAAAGGAAAATTTATGAAAAAATTAGTTTTTACAACACTTAGTTTAGCTACGGCTATTAGTTTAAATGCAGCAGTTTTAGCAACTGTTAATGGTCAAGATATTACATCTGAAGAACTTGAGGCAATCCCTGGTATACAATTAAATAAAATGTCACCAGAGCATAAAAAACAACTTATTGATCAAGCAATAGAATATAAACTTATAGTAGATGATGCTAAAAAAACCGGTATTCAAAAAGAGCCTGAATATACAAAATCTTTAAAAAATTTAGAAGAAAAAGTAATGGCTGATATTTATATGAAAAAGATTTTTGATGGTATAAAAGTTAGTGACGCAGATATTAAAAAATTTTATGATACAAACAAAGATAGACTTTTTAAAAGACCTGGACAATCAAAAGCTAAACATATATTATTTGCCCTAGATAATGAAAAAGGAGCAAAAGACGCTATAAAATCATTACAAGCATTTAAAGGTAAAGATTTAGAAAATAAATTTGCAGAGCTTGCTAAAGAAAAATCAATAGATGGTGGAAGTGCAAGACAAGGCGGAGAGCTTGGTTGGTTTGAGAAATCAAAGATGGTAAAACCTTTTGCTGATGCTGTAGAAAGTCTTAAAAAAGGCGAACTTACTAAAAATCCAGTAAAATCACAATTTGGTTATCATGTTATATTAAAAGAAGATGAAAGACCAGAAGGAACAATACCTTATAATGATGTAAAAGATGAAATAGAAAATTCGCTTAAATTACAACAATTCAAAGGCAAAATGCAAGGTAAGATTCAAGATTTAAAACAAAAAGCAAAAATAACTTATTCTAAATAAAAGGCGATAAAATGGGCGTTTTAGATATAGTAAAACCAGGTGTGTTATTTGGTAATGATGTTGTTAAACTATATGATTATGCTAAAGAAAATGGCTTTGCGATTCCTGCTGTAAATGTGGTTGGTAGCAACTCTATAAATGCGGTTTTAGAAACAGCTAAGAAAGTTAATTCGCCCGTTATTATCCAATTTTCAAATGGAGGGGCTAGTTTTTATGCAGGAAAAGGGTGTCCAAATGCCAGTGTGATAGGCGGGATTGCAGGAGCAAAACATGTTCATATTTTATCTGAGCATTATGGGATTCCAGTTATTTTGCATACAGATCATGCTGCAAGAAAACTACTTCCTTGGATAGATGGTTTAGTTGAGGCAAATAAAATATATTTTTCTAGGCATAAAAAACCACTTTTTAGCTCTCATATGCTTGATTTAAGCGAAGAAAGTTTAGATGAAAATTTAACAACTTGTGAAGAATATTTTAAAATTTTTAAAGAACTTGGTGTTGCAATAGAAATTGAACTTGGAGTAACTGGTGGCGAAGAAGATGGTGTTGATAATACTAGCGTTGACAATGCACTTTTATATACACAGCCAAAAGATGTAGCTTTGGCGTATGAAAGACTTTCTAAGGTAGGAGATGCTTTTAGTATAGCTGCTAGTTTTGGTAATGTTCATGGTGTTTATAAACCGGGAAATGTTGTTTTAAGACCTGAGATTTTATCTAATTCTCAAAAATATCTAAAAGAAAAATTAAATTTAAAAGATGACAAACCTGTTAAATTTGTTTTTCATGGTGGAAGCGGAAGTGAGATAAGAGACATAAAAGACGCTGTAAGATATGGCGTTGTTAAAATGAATATAGACACAGATACTCAGTGGGCATTTTGGGATGGCGTAAGAGAATACGAACTTGAAAATAGAGCTTATTTACAAGGTCAAATCGGCAATCCAGATGGCGAAGATAAGCCAAATAAAAAATATTACGATCCTAGAAAATGGCTAAGATGTGCCGAAGAAAGCGTTATAAAAAGACTTAGTGTGGCTTACGAAAATTTAAATTGTGTCAATAAAAATTAAGGTAATTCTATGGATTTGAAAAATGATGCATTTTCCGAGTTAAATTTAAGTGAAATTCAGGCTAGTCAAACTAGATTGGTTTATTTTAAAATTATAGTTTTGCCTACGATTTTTTATATTGTTTTTTTATTAGGATATTTTAAATACATAAATTTTGAAGTTGGTTTGCATACTGTAATTATGATGGGTGTTATTTATATTGTATCTTTGATTTTTGCAAGACATAGCGCAGAACTTGGATGCAGTATTTTCGAACATCAACTTGATGAATTTAAAAAAGATTTAAGAAAATACATCATAAAAAATTTACTTACAATAGCTGGTGAAAAAAGATCAAATGCCGGTTTTGATGAATTTGTAGAAAACCATTCAAGACATGCAAGAAATGAGCATTTTGCATCTGTTGGAGCAGTTGTTTTTCCAATGCTTGGAATTCTTGGGACATTTATTAGTATTGCTATTTCTATGCCAAAATTTGAAACTGAGAATTTTGGTAATTTAGAAATAGAAATTTCAGGGCTTCTTAGCGGTGTTGGAACTGCATTTTATATATCTATTTATGGTATTTTCCTTGCATTATGGTGGTTGTTTTTTGAAAAATATGGTATGAGTAGATTTGAGAAAATTATAAATAGGCTTAGAAACGATACAAGCGGATTTTTTTGGACAAAAGAAGATATAGAACAGAGATATCTAAGTGAGAGTTTAAAACATTTTGATAAAATAGGGGTTATTTTCGGTTATGTTGCAAATCAAGAGTTTTTTAATGAATTAAATAATTCTGTTGAGAAAAAATTTGAAACATTTAAAAATATTCTTCTTACAGAAGAAAAAGCGGTCAAACTTAGCTCAGAACATATAAAACATACTTCAGATATGCTTCTTCGCTCGCAAAGAGATCAAAAAGATATAGTAAAAGTTCACGCAGAAATGCTAAACATACTTCATGCATTTAGTTCAAATCTCAAAGAATTACAACTTGATTTTTCTAAACAATATACTAGATTGCACGATCTTTCCGAAGATAGATTGAGCAAGATAGAAAAAATCATATCTACTTTTGAAGAAAATATTTATAAATTTAATCTTTCATTAAATAAATTTAGCGAAAACATTTTAGATAAGCAAAAGATATCTATGGAAGGTTTTCAAAAGAGCATTTTTGAGGGAATGAAATCTTTTAAAGAAGTTTTTGAGAAAGAAAATTCTGATATTTATGATACAAATAGTCAAGAGATGATTGGCGAATATAAGAAAAATGTTGATAAATTAGATGAAGAGGTTAATAAAGTTCTAGATAAAATTAACAAATTAGATGAAGATATGTCCCAAGAAAGTAGTAAATGAAAGTAAAAAACTCTCATAATGATACAAATAGTAATTTTTGGATAGCTTATGCTGATTTGATGGCTGGATTACTTTTTGTATTTATTCTTGTTTTGGGGGCTATTTTTATTAGATATTTCTTTGCAAAACAGGATTTAAGCGTTCTTAAACAAAATTTAATTTTAAAAGAACAAAAGTTAGAACTTAGCAATAAAGAGCTTGAAAAAAAACAGAAAATTCTTAGCGATGTATTGCAAAATTTAAATGCGGCACAAGACCAAAATAAACAACTAGAAATTTTAAACGAGTGGATTAGTGCAAGACTTATTGATTTAGAATCAAATGCTACTAAACTTGAAAGCTCAAATTTGACATTTAAGCAAGAATTACAAGATGCAAACCTAACACTTAATGATCTTAACTCAACTGTAATTATGCTTCAAAATGAGATTTCAAATTTACAAAGTGTTATTGCCGATAAGGATGTTAAATATAATGAGCTTTATAGCGATTTTAATGTTACAAAACAAAAAGTAAAAAGTTTAAGCGGCATAAGAGTAAAAGTTATAGAAACTTTGCAAAAAGAGCTTGGAAATGACATTAAAATAGACAAAAATAGTGGAGCTATATCTCTTCCATCATCAGTACTTTTTGATGTGGCTTCATGGAATCTTAAAGAAGATTCAAAAGAGTATTTAAAAAATACATTGCAAAAATATCTTAATGTTTTGCTCAGTGATGAAATTCGTCCAAATATCGATCAAATTATGATAGAAGGGCATACAGATAGTGATGGTGGCTATCTTTACAATCTTGATTTATCTCAAAAAAGAGCTTATGAGGTTATGAAATTTATATACACTTGGAATAATGACAAGAATTTACAAAAATATCTTGTAGCAAGTGGAAGAAGTTTTTTAGATACAATTAAAAAAGATGGAGTGGAAGATAAAGCTGCTTCAAGAAGAATAGAAATAAAATTTTCCATCTCAAACAAAGAAGCTATGGAAGAGATAGAGAAATTTTTGGAGCTTAAAAATAACTAGAATTGATAAAATTTCTTTTAGAAATATTGATTTTTTCATTTTAAGAGATGATTTGATTGATGGCGATTTTAATGGAAATAAAGCTAGAAAGTTAGAGTATTTTTTACATTGTGACATTAGTAAATTTGATAAAATAGTAAGCTATGGTTCAAATCAGTCAAATGCAATGTATAGCATAAGTGTTTTTGCAAAAAGACATAATTTAGATTTTATTTATGTATGCGATCATATCGGCAACAAACTAAAAGAAAATCCCGTTGGAAACTTTAAATTTGCCATTGAAAATGGTATGAAATATTTTGTGGATAAAGATAGAGAAAATTTTGCAAAAAATTTAGTTGATACAAAAACACTTTTTATAAAAGAGGGTGTAGCCCAAAAAGAAGCTGAATTTGGCTTTATAAAACAAGCCGAGTTTATAGATAATTTTTCTAAAAAACAAAACATTAAATTTGATATTTTTCTACCAAGCGGAACTGGTGCAAGTGCAGCGTATCTATCAAAAAATATAAAATTTAATGTTTTTACCACACCTTGCGTTGGCGATACAAATTATTTAAAAGAGCAAATTTATGAACTTGATCCAAGCTCTAAGGTTCAAATTTTAAATCCTCCTAAAAAATATACTTTTGGAGATATCAAAAAAGAACTTTATGAAATTTACAAAGAGTTGCTTGATGAAACAAAAATAGAATTTGATTTAATTTATGATCCGGTTGGATTTTTAACTCTTTTTTCAAATTTGGATAAATTTAAAAATCCAATTCTTTATATACATCAAGGTGGAATTATAGGCAATATAAGCCAACTGGAGCGTTATAAGTATAAAGGTATTTCAAATTTATAGTATAATTATTACAAAAAGGACTTATTATGAAAATACTAAAATCAACAGATAAAAACTTTCAAAGTGAGTTTGACAAATTAGTTCATAGATCAGATAACGATATGAGCAGTGTTATACCAGTTGTTAAAGACATAATAGATGATATAAAAAAAAGAGGCGATGAGGCTTTAGTAGAACAGATTGCTAAATTTGACAAATGGGATGCTACAAATGCTCTAAAAATTTCGAATGATGAAATGAAAAACGCATATAATTCTTTAGATGAGAATTTAAAAAAAGCATTAAAAATTGCATATGATAGGATAAAATCTTATCATGAAAAACAGATTGAAAAAACTTGGCTTAGTTTTGAAGAAAATGGCACAATTTTGGGTCAAAAAGTTACACCAGTTGATAGGGCTGGGCTTTATATACCTGGCGGAAAAGCGGCGTATCCTAGTTCGCTTTTAATGAATGCAATTCCTGCAATAGTTGCTGGAGTAAAAGAGATAACCATTTGCACTCCTGCTGTAAATGGCAGTGTAAATAACTTGCTTTTAGCTACTATGTATCTACTTGGCATTAAAAATGCATATAAAGTTGGCGGTGCTTCGGCAATTGGGGCTATGGCGTATGGAACACAAAGTATAAAAAAAGTAGATGTTATAACAGGTCCTGGAAATATATATGTAGCAACTGCTAAAAAACTTGTTTTTGGGGATGTAAATATTGATATGATTGCAGGACCAAGTGAGATAGGCGTTTTAGCTGATAATAGTGCAAATTACAAACATATAGCTATTGATTTGCTTTCCCAGGCTGAACACGATGAGATAGCAAGTAGTTTTCTTATAACTGATGATGAGAAATTTGCAAATTTAATCAAAGATGAAATAAATACCGTTTTACCAACATTGCAAAGAGAAAAAATTGCAAGAGTTAGCATAGAAAATAAAGCTGCTATAATCGTTGCAAAAGATATGTGCGAAGCTGTTTTTCTTATGAATGAATTAGCAGTTGAACACCTTGAGATAGCAACTGATAATGCATTTGATTATTTACATAAGATAAAACACGCTGGAGCTATATTTTTAGGGCACAATACGCCCGAAGCAATGGGTGATTATTTAGCAGGACCAAATCATACTTTGCCAACTGGAGGGAGTGCCAGATTTTTTTCTCCACTTAGTGTGAGTAATTTTGTTAAGAAAAGCTCAATCATATCAATTAGTAAAAATGGTATAGATGAATTAAGTGAAGCCTGTATGGTTCTTGCAGAAGCTGAGGGACTTGGAGCTCATAAAAAATCAGTAGAATTAAGATTTAATAAACAATAAGTTTATTTAATTGTGGTATAATTATCAAAAATGCAAACAAAGGAGATGTTATGCAGATAAATAGTTTAAATACAAACTCGGCAAACGGAAATTACTATTTAAATCAAGCTCAAAACAATGCAAACAAAGCATTAGAAGCTGTAGTTGCTAATAGGGCTATTTCTAGCACAGATGGTGCTAGTATGAGCATAGCTGACTCACTTAGAACCCAGAGTTCATCAATAGAGCAGGGTGTTGCAAATGCAAATGATGCCATAGGGATACTTCAAATTGCAGATGGTGCTTTAAGCAATATCACTAAAAGTGCCGATAGGATAAATGAGCTTTCAGTTTCTATGAATAGTGCTGCTTTAAATAGCGACCAAAAGAAAATGATTCAAAATGAAGCAAATGCTTTAGTTAATTCTATGAAAGATGCTGTTTCTAGTGCAAGTTTTAATGGTAAAAATGTTTTTAGTGGAAGCATGGAATTTGTTACTGGTAATGGAAATGCAAGTATATCTTTAAATGCACCAAGTTTTGGCACAATAGATGTAAATAATCAGCAAAGCATTCAAGATTTTATGAGTAGTATAAACTCTCTTAGAAGTGATATTGGTTCAGCACAAAATGGTATAATGAGTGGTGTAAATGTAGCTATGAATACAAATGTAAATATTCAAGCAAGCGAAAGCAACCTGCAAAATAATGATATAGCTAAAAATGTAAATGATTTTAATCAGGCTAATTTGCTTATAAACTCAGGAGCTTATGCTTCAGCATTTAATTTGCAAAATGCACAAAATCAAATAGCAAATTTGCTTAGATAAATAAAATTATAAAACCTAACTTGTAGCAAGTTAGGTTTTTATCTTACACAATTCTTTCCATTATTTTTAGCCTCATACATTTTTATATCTGCTATTTTTATTAAATCTTGAAAAGATTTTATGTTATCTTCACTGCTAGCAACTCCTAAACTAGCACTGCTTTGCCAATAAACTTTTTTTGAGTTTCTTGTTCCAACCATTATCTTCATATTTTTTATAATTGAAAGAAGATGTTTTGCTAATGTTAATGCGCCACTTTTATTTGTATATGGACAGATTATCAAAAATTCATCACCGCCAAGTCTACAAACTATATCATCGGTTCTTATATTGTCTTTTAATGTTTTTGAAAGAGCTATTAATACCTTATCACCTATATTATGTCCAAATTCATCATTTACGCATTTAAAATTATCAGCATCGATCATAATAACACTTAATGGATTATTATCATTTATTTCTTCATACAATTTTTTTATTACTTCCATTCCAAAGCGTCTATTTTTTAACTCTGTAAGTTGATCTGTTTGTGAAAGGTATTCTAATTTTATATTTTTATCTACAAGTTCTTTTGTTTTTTCTTTTACTTTTTCTTCAAGATTATTTTTAAGTTCTGTAAGCTCTTGATTTCTATCTGTTAAAATACTAAAAAGAGTTGTTAGTGAGTGAACCAGGGGCTCAGTTTTATTATCTATATCTTTCATAAGTTTTTCATAAGCTTCATCTGGCGTTAAGCCATCTTTTATCATATGATATTGTGCTCCAAATATTTTATCTTGACCAAGTATATGAAACGCAAGCCAATTAATCAAAAAATCTAAAAGAGCTTTTGCATTCATAAGCATATTTTCTTCATTTATAGATGAAGCTAATTCCTTAACTGTATATATAAATGTGTTATGATTTTTTTTATGATTTGAGAAAAAATCTTTATTTATTTTAACTTTCTTCATAAGTTTTTCTTCATCATTAAAGTGGTAAATGGTGTAGTCGATAACTTCTTGCAAGAAAAAATTCATATCTTTAAAATCAAGTGTTGATAAATTTATGTGTTCTGCTATATTATTTATCAAATCAACTAGATGTTTATGTTGTTTATCTACTATATCAATACCGGTTTCAAAAGTTTCATTCCAAACAAACATTTTTATTTTAGGTTTATTGGGTAAGTCCACAATCTTTTTATCTACTGATGATATAGCCATAACTAAACTTTCTATATAAATTTCTGTTAATTCTATCATAAATTTGCAAATAAATTTGTTATATTTTAATTTTGTTTATAAATCTATATTTTTTGTTAATAAAATGTAGATTTTTGTATCAATTTTATTAACATATAAAAATTTTGTATTTTTCTTGACAAAAT
Organism: Campylobacter sputorum subsp. sputorum; assembly: GCF_008245005.1. Lineage (NCBI taxonomy): Bacteria > Pseudomonadati > Campylobacterota > Epsilonproteobacteria > Campylobacterales > Campylobacteraceae > Campylobacter > Campylobacter sputorum. Next base: position 711,478 of record NZ_CP043427.1, read on the forward strand.
ATCAATATTTGTATATAATACAATTTCGTTTTTTTAAAAAGTCTTGCTAGCTCAGTCGGTAGAGCATCTCACTTTTAATTAATGAGGGGGCCGTTGGTTCGAATCCAACGCAGGACACCATTTATATAAAGTGCGTTACTTTGTGATTTGACCCTTTCGTCTAGTGGCTCAGGACATTACAATCTCTTTGTAATAACGTAAGTTCAAATCTTGCAAGGGTCGCCATTTGGTCGCTTAGCTCAGTTGGTAGAGCGCCACCCTTACAAGGTGGATGTCATAAGTTCGAGTCTTATAGCGACCACCATATCATTATATTAGGTGCAGCGGTAGTTCAGCTGGTTAGAATGCCGCCCTGTCACGGCGGAGGTCGCGAGTTCGAGCCTCGTCCGCTGCGCCACTTCTTTTGTCTTGCTAGCTCAGTCGGTAGAGCATCTCACTTTTAATGAGGGGGCCGTTGGTTCGAATCCAACGCAGGACACCATTATTTTATATTAGTTTATAAATTACTTTTTTATGTTATTATAATAAATAATAATATATTTTTTCGATACATTGCAAATTAAGGATAAATAATGTTAACTTTATTATTTTTAATAGTTTTGATAATTATTTATGTTCGTTTTCATTATAAAATTTATAAAAGTTTTTTAGTTCAGTATATACAAAAAATGGTTTTTTGTATTATTTGAATGATGTTTCAAATGGATATATAGATATAAAAAGATATATAGACAATGATAATAAAATTCTTGTTATAGGAGCTGTTTTTATTATTATTGCTATTTGTCTATTTTTAGGATATTAAAATCATTATAAAATTTAATATTTTACTTATTAATTTGATAATTAATTAAATTTGTAATATTGCTAACTTATTAAGTTCTGTGATAATATATAGTTTAGTATTTTATAAAAGTTTTAGTAAAAAAGTTAAATAATCATATAAACTTTGATATAAACTTTTTTTAAGCATAAAAAGGCTTAAAACTAGATTAATCCAGTATTTGCATGATTTTTAAATGTGTGAGAATTCAGGGGTTTTGTTATTTTTTAGATGATGATTTTTCGAATAATGGTGGAGATGTGCGGGATCGAACCGCAGTCCAAAAATAAACACTCAAGGCATCTACATGTTTAGCAAAAGTGAAATTTTCATTTAAAAGAGCTCACTTTCCAAAACTTTCTTTTAAACTAAGACAAAAAATTCGCACAAATGTTTGTCAGACATTTGAACTACACTATTTAAAATTACTCGCTTTTGTGCCTAAATAGTATCAGCACAATGCAAGGCTCAACTGAACCTACGCAGCTTTAGCGTAAGCAGGAGCGAATTTAACGTTATTTGCGTTTAAATTTAGTTTGGATTTTATACGCTATATCCAAAGCGACATGCAACCATGGGCAATCTACTCCTGTCGAAGCCAAGTCATCCCCATAAAATTTCGCAAAATATACTATAAAAATCTTTAAATGTCAAGCTTTTGTGGTATTGCTATTATTTTTGGATTTAAAATACTAAAATACTCTTTGTCATTATTTATATCATTTGAAAAAGAGGTAAATTGATCGCTTACTAAAAGTAGCCAATCTGTAAATTCTATATTTGCCGGACCTTTTAGTATTCTTGCTTCTTCCATGACATCTTCGCATATTTCTGCTAATTTAGTTATAGTATCTAGTCTCATATAAGAAGCTGATGATTTAATGTTGTGAAAAATTCTAAATAGCTCATTTACGCTATCTTTATATAAATCTTCTCTTTCTAGATTGATAATCAAAGGTTCCATAAGTTCACACATCAGACCGTAATGAGATAAAAATTCTTCCACTAAATCACTATCGTAGTCTATTTCTATGGTTTTTAATATTCCCACTTTTTACTCCTTGGAGTCTTGATTAAGTTTTTAGTGTATCATTATTATGATAAAATGTTACCTTATATTATTTTAAATTTTATATAAAAATATATGTTAGTATATCACAAAATTATCATATTTAGGAATTTATCTTCAAAATTATTAATAAATTTAAGGAAAATAGTTGCAAATTTTAAAAAAAATATTTTATGAGATAAACAATTTATTTAAAATCAATCAAACAGATCGTCCTTGGCATATGCCTCTTAGTACGGCGATATCAACCTCAGGACCACTTTTTATAGGTGCTATATCTGGACATATGGCACAAGCTACTGTAGCTTCTTTGGCAGGTCTTGTATTTTTATACACATTAAAAACTCCTATTCATCATAGAATGGTAGTTCTTATGGCTTGTAGTTTTGGTATGATTGTGTCTTTTGTATTTGGTAGTTTTTCTCACATTAATCCATCATTGCTTCCACTTATTTTGGGCATAATAACTACTATAACAACAATGATAGTAAGATTTTATAAATTACCAACTCCTGGAAATTTCTTTTTTATGATGATAGCTACACTTGCAGCTTTTATGCCATTTAAAACAGAAGCTTTGATACAAATTAGTGGTTATTTTATGCTCGGAACAATTTGGGCGTGTTTTGTATCATTTTTATATGGATTAAGCACTGTTAAATTTATAAAACCAGAGCCAATACCTAAAATTGAATACGATGGGTTTGATGATGTCGTATTAGATTCTGTTATACTTGGAGTATTTGTAAGTCTTAGTGTATTTTTAGCTGATTTTATAGGTTTTGATAAACCTTATTGGGTGCCTATTTCAACTTTAGCTATACTTCAAGGAATGACATTAAAAAGTAAATGGACAAGGCAGATACACAGGATTTTGGGGACTTGTTTAGGTATAATTTTGACATATTTTTTGTTATCTGTGTATTTAAATAGTTATGAAATAGCTATTCTTATAGCTGTTTTAACTTTTTTAATAGAATTTAGCGTAGTGAGAAATTATGGGATTGCTGCTATTTTTATCACACCGCTTACTGTTTATATGGCCGAGATAAATGGCGTAATAAGTGGCAATGCAACTGATTTGATAGTAACTAGACTTGAAGATATAATATTTGGTAGTTTTGTAGGTTTTATAGGCGGAGTTTGTCTTCATAGTATAAAATTTAGAAATATAGTTAAATTTATAGTTTTGTTTTTATCAAAAAATAGAATTAATGATTAGGTTATTTCAGTGCTATTATAGTTATTTTTTGATAAAATAATTTTGAATAATTTATCGTGGAGAAAATGTGAAAAAACTTAGTATAGCTGATATTGTTTCTAAAAAAAACAGAGAAAAAATAGTAATGATAACTGCTTATGATGCACTTTTTGCAAGATTGTTTGACGAATTTGCTGATATGATTTTGATTGGCGATAGTTTAAATATGAGTTTTAAAGGCGAAAATGACACTATTAATGCAACGGTAGATGAAATGATTTATCATACAAAAGCTGTAAAAAATGGTGCTAAAAATAGTTTTATAGTTACTGATATGCCATTTGGTAGTACAACAAATGTAAAACAAACTGTGAAAAATGCCATTAGAATGTATAAGGAAGCATCTTGTGATGCCGTAAAAATAGAAGGCGGCAAAAATATATCAGAACATATAAAAGCACTTTGTGATAATGGTATAAGTGTAGTAGGGCATATAGGACTTATGCCTCAAAAAGTTAGATTAGAAGGCGGTTATAAGATAAAAGGGCGAGGCGAAAATGGGCTAAACGCTCTTTTAGATGATGCTTTTGCTATATGTGAAGCCGGTGTTTTTTGTTTTGTCTTGGAGGGAACTTTAAGTAGCGTTGCGGCTGAAATTTCAAAACAAGTCCCAGTTCCTGTAATAGGTATAGGAAGCGGTTTGCATGTTGATGGGCAGGTTTTAGCGTGGTCTGATATGCTTGGTTTATTTGAAGAGTTTAAACCAAAATTTGTAAAGCAGTATTTAAATGGTGCGACTTTAGTTAAACAAGCTGTTAAATCATACAAAGATGAAGTGAAAAATTCGCTTTTTCCAAGTGAAAATTTTGAATATAATAAATAAAGGAAATATTATGAAAATCAGTATTATCGTAAGTTTGTTTTTAATGTTTGCAATTGATTTGGTTGCTTTTGATGGTTTAAAAAATCAAAATGAATTTGATAAAGCTTACGAATACTACAATAAGGGCAAATTTAAAGAAGCACATGATATTTGGAGTAAATTATGTGATAACAAAGATGCACAAAGTTGCACAAATTTAGGCTTTATTTTTGATAATGATGATTTGGGTTATAAAAAAGATGAGAAAAAGGCTATGAGTTTATATAAAAAAGCTTGTGATTTAAATGATACTTTGGGTTGTAAAAATTTAGCTATATCTCAATATAAAGGTGGTAAATCTAGCAAAGATGATTTAGCGCAAGCCTTAAAAAATTTTGAAAAAGCTTGTGAATTAGGAGATGGTTATTCTTGTACGAGTGCGGGTTTTCAGTATGAAAATGCACAAGGAGTTACACAAAGTCTTAACAAAGCTTATGAATATTATGAAAAAGGTTGTAAGCTGTTAAATGCTATGGGATGTACAAATGTTGGCGGAATGTATGCTAATGGCTTTAGCGTAAAAAGAGATTTTACAAAAGCAATAGAGTATTTTAAAAAAGGTTGTGAATTAGGTCATAAACAAGGTTGTAAATACGAAAAAGAACTTTCCGGGGATGATTTTTTAAAAAATCATATAAAAAATAGAAGAGATAAATGGATAGAATAGTAGAGATAGAAAAAACAACTTTTGAAAGCGAATATGAGAGCTCTCTTAGACCAACTTCTTTTGATAATTATGTCGGTCAAGAAAAAATAAAAGGAAATTTAAAAGTTTTTATAAAAGCAGCTCAAAAAAGAGAAGAATCTTTAGATCATGTGCTTTTTTATGGTCCTCCTGGTTTAGGTAAAACTACTCTTGCTTGTATAATAGCAAATGAAATGAACTCAAATATAAAAATGGTTTCTGCTCCTACTATAGAAAAAAGCGGAGATTTGGCTGCAATTCTTACAAATTTGCAGTTAGGCGATGTGCTTTTTATTGATGAAATTCATCGGTTGTCTCCTGCAATAGAAGAAATTTTATATCCAGCAATGGAGGATTTTAGACTTGATATCATTATAGGCTCAGGTCCTGCTGCTCAAACTATAAAAATAGATATACCAAAATTTACTCTCATAGGAGCAACAACTCGAGCTGGAATGATATCTGCTCCTCTTAGAGATAGGTTTGGTATGGATTTTAGGTTGCAGTTTTATAAAGATAGTGAGCTTTGCAAAATCATACAAAGTGCTTCTTTGAAATTAGATAAAATATGTGATGAAAAAGCTGCTCTTGAAATAGCAAAAAGATCTCGCGGTACACCTAGAATAGCCTTGAGATTGTTAAAGCGTATTAGGGATTTTGCTGAGGTTAATCATGAAGATGAAATAACTGAAAGTAGAGCAAAAGAAGCCCTTAATGCCCTTGGTATAAACGATATTGGTTTTGATGAAAAAGATATTAAATATTTAAATGTCTTAGCTTCATCCAATAAACCAATAGGTCTTGGCACTATATCAGCGGCGCTTAGTGAAGATGAAAGAACGGTCGAAGATGTTATAGAACCATATTTGTTAGCAAATGGATATATACAAAGAACTGCAAAAGGTAGGATAGCTAGTGCAAAAACTCTATCTTTTTTTGGCATAAAACATATACAAGGTCTTTTTGATGAAAACAACAAATAATAAATTTTTTATAGCAATTATACTATTTGTATCTTGCTGTGTGTTGTATCTTTTTAAGTCATTTTTGCTCACTATAGCTATAGGTGTTTTGATGGCTGTTTCTACTGCTAGTTTGGAACAAAAGATTATAAAAATAACAAATGGAAAAAAGATCATTTCGGCTATTCTTATAACAATATTATTGTGTGTATTTTTCTTAGTTCCGCTTATTTATGCTGTTATTTCTTTAGCAAAACACGCTAGTGAGATAGATATGAATAATATTTCGGCTATTATAGAAAATATTAAAAATTTTAGTTCTAATTTGCCGGATAGTTTTTCTTTTTTAGAGCCAAGAATAAAGGCATTCATTTCTAGTATAGACATAAAAGCACTAATTAGTAAATCTATAGATTATATAGGTATTATAGGCAAATCTAGTGCAAATTTCGTTATAGATATGGGACTTATTGTTGTATTTTACTTTTTTGCAAATTTATACGGTCCTTTTTTGATTAAATTTATAAAAGATATAATGCCAATGGAAAAAAATGATTTGGATTTTATATTTTCAGAGCTTGCCAATACAATGAGTGTTGTTATATATTCAACTATCATCAATGTTGTTTTACAAGGCTCACTTTTTGCGATAATTTCTAGTGTATATGGTTATAATCCGCTGCTTACTGGCGTTTTGTTTGCATTTGCTTCACTCATACCAGTAGTTGGTGGTGCACTTGTTTATGTCCCTATTACTATTTTTGAAATGACTCAAGGTAATTTGGTTGGCGGTATTGTTATATTGGTTTATAGTATTGTTGTTATATCAACAATAGCAGATAACTTTATAAAACCTCTAATAATAGCTTTTATAAACAAAAAAATGGTAGAAAAACCTGCAAATATAAATGAATTGCTGATATTTTTCTCTATGTTTGCAGGAATATCAACTTTTGGATTTTGGGGAATCATATTAGGACCTGCAATTGTTACTTTTTTCCTATCAACACTAAAACTATATATGATATTAAACGATAAAGAAGTTTGATATGGTGCGATCAGCGAGATTTGAACTCGCACACACGGAGTGCACTACCCCCTCAAGATAGCGTGTCTACCAATTCCACCATGATCGCACAAAATAGATTTTCCCGCAAATTTGCGGGAAGTAAATACTAGCCTAGTAGCGGGTTAGCATAAAGGATTATAAGTGCAACAACCAAAGCATAAATAACTTGTGCTTCAATCATCGCAAGAGCAATAAACATAGTTGTTGTTAATTTACCGCCAATTCCTGGGTTTCTAGCTGTTCCAGAAATGGTAGCAGCAGCTGTATTTCCCATACCTATAGCACCACCTAAAGCAGCGATACCTAAGCCTAAGCCAGCAGCTAAAACAGAATATGATCTAATCATCTCGCCATCAGCTGCAAATGCAAAACCAGTTAATGCAACAAGTAGAAAAACTATCTTTTTCATACTATACCTCCATAAAAAGCTAAAGTTAGTTCGGATCATTACCCCTACTTAAAACTTCGCAAGTTTTAATTCTATACAATATTTCCTTTTGTTTTGATTAATTATATTAATATTACCAGTGTAAAAGCTGATTTATAAAGCTTTTATTGTGCTCTTTTCAAATTTTATATTAAAATAAATATGATTTTTGTATTATTAATTATGAAAACCAATAGTGATAAATGGACAAAAAAGATATAGCCTTGGAAATAATAAATAAATGTTATTGGAAAAATACAACACTTACGCCAGAAATACTATATATAAAAAATTAATAACAAATATTATATTTGATGCTATTTTTCAAAATTTAACTTTTATGATAAGAGATTTATCTTTATTGGGGCAATAGAGTAAAAGAAAAGCAATTAAAACTCAAAGAGAGATTTTAATTATAGATATTTAAAAAATGTCTTGATTTCTTGATAAATTTTATATATTGATAGCTCATATTAAATAAGGAGTAGAAATTGGAGTTTTTAAATTTATATAAACTTAATAAATTTACTTGCTAAAAGTCAAATTTGACTATATATAGCTAGTGGAACTGCATTAAAGGAATTTATAATTAGATGAATATAGATTTTCTGATAAACTGGTTGATAGTTATAGCAGAGATAAAGAAGATATTATTTTGATATCTATGTTATTTAAAAATTATGATATGGATTTACTTAAACACTATGAAAATTTACGGCTTAAAAATACAACTACTTTAGAGGAGATTTGCTTAAATATGATGGTTTTTATCTCTTTATATTTCCATGTTAGATAAATATAAATTATCCATAAAATCAAATAAAATTTTTGAAGATTTCAAACAAAATTCATAAACTTCAAATTAAGATAATACTAAATATTAAATAAAAAATCAAAATATCAATAAACTAAATTATAAAATGTTAAGTTGTAAATAATTTAATTAAAAATAAAAATAATTTTAAAGCGATATGTTTTTTGGTTTTATTTTTTAGTATACTACTTTTTGTAACATATTTTTAATTATTTAACTATTGTAATGTTTTTTCTATTGTTTTTATAAATAAAAATAAAAAAATGCTTATTTATTAGATTTGTAAAAAACTTTAAAAATAACATATAGCTTAAATAAAAAGCTTAAGTTGTTTTGAATTAATATTTACGCTTTGTAAATTTGCATAATATAACAACAGAAAAAGAAAATGAAGAATTTTTTAAAAATATAGCAAATAATGTAAAAAAGAAAAGAATTGAAAAAGGTTTTAGCTAACTTGAAACTGCTTTAAGCATAGGTCAAGCATCAAGTGGCTTTTATGCAAACATGGAAAATAATGCACACTCAAAAAGATTTAATCTTCTTCATCTTTTAAAACTTTCAAAGCTTTTTAAGTGCGATATAAGAGAATTTTTTGAATGAATTTTTACATTACTCCGGCTTCTTCTTTTAATGCTTGTGCGTAAATTTCTCTTAATTTTATAGTATATTTACCTGTTTTTCCATCATTTATAAGCTTATCGTCAGCTTTTATAACAGGTAATAATATAATCGTAGCAGCACTTATAAACACTTCATCTGCTTCATATACTTCTTGCATAGTGAAATTCCTTTCTTCTACACTAAGTCCTATATTTTTTGCTATGTTGATTATTTTGGCTCTTCTTATACCAGGTAAAATTTCATTTGAAAGTGCTTTTGTTATAAGAGTATCGTTTTTGATGATAAAAGCACTTGAACTAGAGCATTCTGTAACATGTCCGTTTTCAGTCATAAAGCATTCATAAACTCCGGCTTTATGTGCAAGTTCTTTTGCTATACACTGACCAAGTAGCGAGATTGATTTGATATTTCTTTTTTTCCATCTTATATCAGGAACACTTATCGTTTCTATGCCGGTTTTAGTTAATTCATTTTCTAAAACATTTGCTTTAAAGATATAAGCCATTACTGTCGGTTTTAAATTTTTAACAAAATAAAATTCTCTTTGTGCTACGCCTCTTGTGATTTGTATGTATATTCCACCTTCTTGTATATTATTTTTTTCTATAAGTTGTTTTAATACACTATCTTCAAATTCATCTTTTGTATAAGGAAGTTTTAATTCTATTGATTTCATAGAATTTTCAAATCTTTCCCAAAAAGCCGCTTTATCTACTAGTTTAGAATTTACTATCGGAACTACTTCATAAACCCCATCGCCAAATATAAAACCTCTATCAAAAACGCTAATTTTAGCTTCATTTTTATCCACAAATTCGCCATTTAAAAAAACTATATTTTCACTAAACATTGATTATCCTTTTTGTTTTTTTATCATTGTATCAAATTTTAAACTATTTGTTACGATTTTTTTGCTATAGTTTTAGCGTAGTATCAAAATTTAATAAGGCTTTATAAAAAATGTTTAGCAAAATCAAAACTTTTATATTAAAAAATGTTTTTTTAGTATCTAAAAAACCAGTTCTTTTTTTGGATCTTTTAGAGGCAAATTCTTTATACAACGAAAATATGCTCATAGATCCATCAAAGCTAAATTTTAGATTTAAATATACATCATTGTATGGTTTGTTTGCACTTTTTACTATCTTTGTGTTACTTTTTGTTACTTTACTAATGCATAAATTTTTTACAACTTTAAATTTTCATTTACTTATAATAATTGTAGTTATTAGCACGATTGGTATGGTTTTTTGTTTTGATGTGTTTAAAATTTGGGCTAGAAAAAATATAAGTTTGGTTCTTATAAAAAAAGCTTGGGAAAATCATTTTCCATTTTTTCCATATGAAAAATATTCTAAAAAAGTAGAAGAAATTTATAATAACGCACTAAAAGAAGAAATTCAAAGAAGAGATATGCAAAAATATGTTATGAGTAAGATTTCCAAATCTTGATTTTATGGTATTGATAGCGGGTTTAATATCTGATTTTTAAATTTAATTGCTTGCAGGGTTGAGTTAAGTTCTCTATTTTCTTCTTTTAAAACTTCTATTTTGCTGTTTATCTCTGATATGTCTCTGCTTATATAATAAACTTTATTTGTTATGCCTATTTTCATTAAAAATATCAATAATAAAACAAACATCCCAAGAATAACTATAATAAAATCTTTAAAATTTATGCCATTTTGCTGTAAATTTGATATCCTATTTGCTTCTAATAGAGTTTGTTTATCTTGGATATTGTCATTTTTGTCGTTCATTTTTTCCTCTGTTTATATAAAACACTCTTAATTTTGCACTAGAACTACGAGAATTTTCTTTTAACTCATTGTGTGACGCCACTATTGGTTTTTTGTTTAGCAAGTATCCAATGTTGTGATTATTTCCGCATTCACATTTTAAAACAAATTCTGGACAAATACAGCTTTTTGACCATTGCTTAAATTTGTTTTTAACTATCCTATCTTCTAGTGAATGAAATGTTATTATAGCCAAAAAACACTCATTTATGTTACTTTTTTCAATGTTATTTAGTAAATTTTCTAGTTCATCGAGTTCTTTATTTACCTCTATTCTTATGGCTTGAAAAACCAAAATAGCGGTGTCTATATTTCTGCCTTTAATCTTAAATTTATTTACTAAATTTGCTAAATTTTTTGCTGAGGTTATATTTGAAATTTTTCTTTGATTGATTATAGCTTGAGCAATTTTTCTTGCGTTATTAAGTTCTCCAAATTTATATAAAATATCACTTAAATCTTCGAAAGAATACGAATTTACAACATCATAAGCACTCATACTTAAATCACTATCCATTCTCATATCTAAAATATCACTATTTAATCCAAAACCTCTTGAATTTTTATCAAGTTGTAATGATGAAACGCCAATATCTGCCAAAATTCCTTTAACATTATGTATATCGTCTTGCTTAATATAATTTAGTATATTTGAGTATGTATCTTTATGTATATCAACTCTATGTTTGTATGGCTCAAGTCTATTTAGTGAGAAATTTATAGCTTCTATGTCTCGATCACAAGCAATAATCTTTATATCTTTGCAAGTTTTAAGTAAAGCCTCGCTGTGTCCGCCATATCCAAGTGTGCAGTCTAAAATAATACCGTTTTTAATGTTAGAAAAAAAAGATAAAATTTCATCTTTTAAAACAGGAATATGAGGAATTTTCAAATTTAAAACCTAAATAAGTAAAATAAATGTAGTATAATATCAAATTAAAGTTAAATAAGGTTAAAAATGTATTTTGATTACTATTTAGAAGAAATTCAAAAAATGTCGCTTTCTATGTTTAGAAAAGGTTTTTTAGGGATTTTCCATGGTTCAATTTCTGCAAGATTAGAGCAAGATAAATTTATAATAAATAAAAAAAATGCAGTTTTTGATAGTTTGCGAAAAGATGATTTGATTATTTTAACATCACAAAAAGACTATAGATGGAATGAAGCAAGTATTGATAGTTATACTCACTACAATATATATAAAAACATTTATGAGGCAAAATATGTATGTTATGCAATGCCGCCAAATGTAATAGCTTATAGTTTAAATAATAGTGCTATAGTCCCAAAAGATTACTATGGTGCTATAAATTTTAATAACATTGAAATTTACGATCCAAAGCAGTTTGATGATTGGTATGAAAGAGCTAGCATTGAAATTTATAGATATATGATAGAAAAAAATACAAATGTCATAGTTATAAAAGGTTATGGAATATTTTGCTATGGCAGGACTATATATGAGCTTGCAAAAAATATAGCAGTACTTGAAAATAGTTGTAAGTTATTAAATTTAAGTAAAATTTAACTAACTTTCTTGTTAGTAAAAAAGTTTAAATATTTTAAAATATAATGCCGAATTTAAGCTTTTTTAAACACTAAATTATATAAAATATTGAATTGATTATTTGTATTTGTTAGTAAAGGGAAAAATTTATTATGATAACATGGATGCAAAAAAATAAGAAATATCTGGTTGTTACTATATGGATAAGTACTATAGCTTTTGTTGGTGCTGGTTTTGTTGGTTGGGGTGCTTATGATTTTAATTCAGATAGATCAAAATCTGTTGCAAAAGTAGGTCATAGAACTGTTAGTATAGAAGAATTTCAACAAAGGTATTCTAATTTTTACAATTATTATAACAATATGTTTGATGGGAAATTTACAAAAGAACAAGCAGAGCAGATGGGTCTTGACAACATTGCTTTGCAAAATTTAATACAAGAAAGTTTGCTTTTAAATTATGCTGATGATATAGGTATAAGAGTGAGCGAAAAAGATATAGCTAATAGTATAATAAAAGATGTAAATTTTCAAAAAGATGGTGTTTTTGATAGATCTCTTTACGAGAATATACTTAAAACAAATGGTATTAAACCAGCAAAATTTGAAGAGAGTTTAAAAAAGACAATATTATTGCAAAAACTATTTAATGCATTAAATATCCCATCATCAAAAGATGATATTGAAATGTTAGCTTCTTCTTTTTTTATGCAAGATAGGGTGGCTATAGATGTTGTAACGCCAGATAAAAATGTTAGCATAAATGAAGAAGGACTTAAAAAAACTTGGGAAGAAAATAAAAATAAATTTCAAACAGAGAAAAGTTATGAGCTCAAAGCTCTTTATATTCCTAGTATAAATGTTGATTTAAATGAAACTGAACTACTTGCATTCTATGATGAAAATAGAGGAAACTATAGAGATATTAATGATAAAATATTAGAGTATAAAGAAGTGAAAGATAGTGTTAAACAAGATTACAATATGAAAGAAACTAGAAAAATAGCTCTAGAAAAATATGTTGAGTTTAAAAAAGATACAAATATTGCTAATCAAAACTTACTTGTAAAAGAAAGTAATGCAACTTTTCCTGTTGTAGAGTTAGAAAATGCAAAAGCTAACGATATATTAAAACCATTTGAATATGATAATGGTTATTTAATAGCTAAAGTTGAAAAAGTAAATTTGCCAAAGCCTAAAACTTATGAAGATGCAAGAAACGATACTATGGATATATACATGGCAAAAATAACAAAGAAAAGTTTAGAAGATAAAGCAAAAAAATCTTTAGAGAATTTTTCTGGAAAAGATATTGGTTTTATAAGTAGAGATACGAAAAAAAGTTTTGATAATATTACTGAGAGTGAGTTTCAAATTTTTGTTTCACAGTTATTTGAACAAACTAACAAAAAAGGTTATATTCTTTTAGATAAAAAAGCTATAGTATACGAAATTTTGGAACAAAATTTGCTTAACAATAACAAGTTAGTTGAGTATAAAGATATGCTAACACAAAGTTCAAATAGTTTGATAAATGATGAGTTAAATTCAGATCTTGTAAGCTCGTTGTTAAAACGTTATAAAATTGAACAATATTATAAAAGGTAGTATATTATGACGATATTAGGGCTAGATATTGGCTCAGTTCATATAAGAGCTGTTAGTGCCGAGTTAAACAGTGATAATGAACTAAAAATTACAGGCATTGGCAAAGCACCTTCTGAGGGCATAAAAAAAGGTGTAATAACAAACATAGAGCTAGCCTCAAAGTCTATCAAACAAGCTTACGAACAAGCATCTTTGATATCTGGTGCACAGTGTGATAAGGTTGTGGTTTCTGTTAGTGGTGCTTATGTAAAAAGCGTAGATAGTGTTGGTGTTATAACAATAAGCAATACAAAAAGTGATAAAAATGAAAAAAATAACGCAAATGGTTCAAATATAGGTATAAATCAAATAAGTAGAGCCATTAAAACAGCTATGTATAATGCTACAATTCCTCCAAATTATGAGAAATTACATGTTTTGCCATATAATTTTAAAGTTGAAGAACAAAATGATATAGAAGATCCACTTGGTATGTGTGGATCTAGATTGGAAGTTTCAACGCATATAATTTTAGTTCAAGTTGGAACTCTTGCAAATCTTAAAAAAGTTATAGAAAATGCGGGAATTGCTGTTGATAATATAGTATTATCTGGTTATGCATCTTCAATAGCAACTTTAAATAAAGATGAAAAAGAACTTGGTGCAGTTCTTATAGATATGGGCGGTGCAACTTGTAATATGGTTATTCATTCTGGAAATTCAATAAGATCAAATGAATTTTTGAGTGTTGGTTCTGTAAATATTACAACAGATCTTTCCGTGGCTCTTCATACGCCTATGGTAAATGCTGAAAATGTTAAACTAAAATATAGAGATTTAAAACTTCAAGGAAGTGATATTATAGAGCTTCCAGTTCTTGCAAATGAACAATCAATGCATGAAGTTTCTTTAAATGTTATTGAAAAAGTTATTTATGCAAGAGCTGAAGAAACCTTAATGATACTTGCCAAAATGCTTGAAAAAACAAATTTGAAAAATCTTGCAAGTGCTGGAATTGTATTAACTGGTGGTATGACAAAATTAGACGGAATTTATGAACTTGCTTGTGCTGTGTTTAATAATATGCCTGTTAGAATGGCAAAACCAAGAGAGCTTTCTGGATTAGTTGAAGTTTTAAGAGATCCTGAAAATTCTTGTGCCATTGGTTTATGTATGTATGGAGCTGGTCAATTTACGCCATATGAGATAGATTCAAATGGAAATATGAGATATAAAGGTGAATTTAATGCGTCTTTAAATAACGCAAAGAGTTCAAAATTTGATATTTCAAATTTTGAATATGAAAATAACAACAACGATTTTTCTAAATTTACTAAAGATAATGATAAAAATGAAAATGAAATTAAAAACATAAAAGAAGACAAAAGCGGTGTTTTAAGCGGTTTAAAAAAAGGACATCCGGACATAGGCTTACCAAAAGAAGAGATGGAACTTAACATATTTGCTAAAATTTGGCAAAAACTTGGACAAATTTTTTAGAGGAGAATTACATATGGGCAATTTTACTGTTGAAGAAAATAAAAAAACATACGGAGCTAAGATTAAGGTTATAGGTGTTGGCGGCGGCGGCGGTAATATGATAAATCATATTATAAGAGAGGGGGCAAATGTAGAGCAAGTTGATTTAATAGTTGCAAATACTGATGCACAAGCTTTAGATGGATCATTTGCTAAAACTAAAATTCAACTTGGAGAAAAGCTTACAAGAGGTCTTGGTGCTGGAATGACTCCAGATGTTGGAAAAAATTCGGCCGAAGAAAGTAGAGATGAGATAAAAAGTGCATTAGAATATTCTGATATAGTTTTTATAGCAGCTGGTTTTGGTGGAGGAACTGGAACTGGTGCAGCTCCTATAATAGCAAGTATTGCCCAAGAAATCAATGCATTAACCATAGGTGTTGTAACAACTCCATTTCCTTTTGAGGGCAAAAAGCGTAAAACAATAGCTTTAAATGGTATTGAAGAATTTAAAAAAGAGTGTAATTCCGTTATTATCATACCAAATGAAAAACTACTTGGATTGGTTGATAAAAAAGCTAGTTTAAAAGATTGCTTTAAAATGGTTGATAGTGTTTTAGCTAAAGCTGTTTGTGGTATGTATTCTGTTATATTAGAACATGGTGAAAGTGATGTAAATGTTGACTTTGCAGATGTTAGAAAAGTTATGTCAAATAGAGGATTAGCCATCATTGGTGTTGGTGTTAGCGATGGAGAAGATGCCGCAAATGAAGCTATAAAAGAAGCCATATCATCTCCTCTTTTAGATAATTCATCTATAGATGGTGCAGTTGGCGTTCTTGTGCATTTTAAAATTGGTCCACAATGCTCACTTTTTGAGATAACTGCTGCAATGAATTTGGTTCATGAAGCTGCTGATGAAGATGCTATAATTATATTTGGAACAACAACTGATTCAAATGTAGTAGATAATAAAGTTGAAGTTACTATAATAGCAACTGGTTTTAAAGGTAAAAACGAAGAATTAAAACCATCTGAAGCTGAAATTAAAAAACCAGAAAGTTTGCTAAGATTAAAAGTTAGTGGCGGATATGATGAATTTGATATAGCTCAAGATTTAGATAGACCTGCCTATACTAGATATAATATGGATTAAATTCTTTTAACTCTCCTCTTATAAAATATCATGGTTCATTGCTATGATATTTTATATTATAAAAAACATAATATTTTTTTATTATTTAAATTTGTTAGTTAAATTATGAATGATAAATTATTAGTTTTATAAAAAATTTATGAAATTTAAGTCAAATTCCATAAATAAAATTCTCAATAAATTTAAAATTGATAAATTTTATTGTGAAATTATTTTGTATGAGATAGTTATATGAAGTATTAGCATTATTTGGTATCGAGAACTATTGCGACAAAGTAAAGATTATTTTATTTAAAAAGTATTTTTTTAAATAAAAATTATTATATACTAATAAATATTTATTTTATATATTTATCAATAATTATAAAAATTGGCTTTTTCATATCTATTATAAATGATAAAATAGAATTTAGAAATATTGATATAAAGATTATAATTTAATTTGGCGATTTAGATTAATCACCAAATATTAAAATTTTATAGAATAGAAAAGACTAGTGACGCAATAAATAGTATGAATAATCCAAAAATCATATTGGGTCTTTGAAATTTATTTGCTGTTTTTAAATCAGAATTTGGAATAACTGGTATAACAGTAGCAAGTGCAGCTACAGGACCTCCAGTTAGATAATATTGTGTCATAGCACTACCGCCGGCAGCCATAACTGCAAGTCCTAATGGTGTAGTAGTATCTAAAGCAAGTGCTGCTTGTAAAAATGGTATATTTATAGCAACTGATGCAGCGTTGCTTTGTGTTACAAAACCAGCAAGAGCGGATACTAAAAGCATACTTTGAAGTGAGGCGTAAGTTAACATAGGTGTAAAAATTTCACCTATTAAATTAGCTAATCCTATTTTGTCTATAACTCCACTCATAAATAAAAATCCTATTGTTGCAACAAGGGGTGTTGCTATTTTGCTAACACCTTCTAACATATCTTTTTCACCTTTTTTAAAAGTCAATATAGATAGTAAAATTGTAATTATTGCACTTGTTATACCGACTATAAATACTGGAAAGCCAGCTATAAATCCCATAAAAAGTATTACAAAAGGTAAAAAAGCTTTATATTATTTGAACTGTTTTAAAATTCTTTTGCAATTTTTTTCTTATCTTCATCTGAAATAAAAATTCCATCCCGTTTTTGTTGTCTTTTTTGTCTTATAAAAGCACAAGCAAAAACACAAAGACTAATTATAGTTCCTATAACATTTATCATACCAAATCCGATATTAGATACAGCAACTACTGCAACTTGTGTTGGATGTGTAAAACCACCATAGTTACCTAAAATTCCAGCATGACCATGAATCCCAGCAGATTTATTTGGATCTACGCCAAGTTTTGTAGAGGCTGTTCCTGTAATTACGGCAGTTATTGCTGGCTGTGTAAATCCAGTCAGCATACCTATAACACCAGCCGAGATTCCACCTGCAGTCGCTACACCAGCACCACCACCTAATTTATTACCAAGTCTAACTATACTAAAAATTATAACATCCATAAAACCGCTTGCTTGCATAACACCTATAAACATTAAAATACCAGTCATATCAGCTATAACTGGATTTAAACTACTATTAATCAGTGATGTTAGAGAAACAACATCTTTTGCACCAGTAATAGGAAAACCAGCTACTATTGCACTAATCGCAGATCCAACTATTGCTGTTGTGTATAGTGGAGTTTTTCCGCTAATCATCAATAAAAGTGTGAAAATCATAACACATTGTGCTGCAACTAACATTTTTACTCCTTTGAAATGTACTTTAAATATTTGGCATTATACAATAAAATTTTAAAAATTATATATAATATTTAATATATTATATAAAAAATAATAAAATATGTTACAATACAAAAAAATATTAAAACTAAAGGAGAAAAAAATGATTAAGCCTAAAATTTCAATAGGTGCATTAGGCGGAACAATTTGTATGAGTTCAAATGGAAATAATAATGGTGCAATACCTACTTTTGGTGCAGATGACTTAGTAAATGTCATTCCATCATTAAAACAAATAGCACAAATACATGCCAAAACCATTCTTTCTTTACCAAGCGGAAGTTTAAAAATCAAGCATTTATTGGAGATTTTTAAATGGGCAAAAGAACAAATTAAAAGTGGTGCAAATGGAGTTATTATAACGCAAGGAACAGATACTATTGAAGAAAGTGCATTTTTCTTAAATTTAATATGGGATGAAGAAATTCCATTAATCATAACTGGGGCAATGAGAAATCCAGATAATATTAGTCCAGATGGAGCAGGAAATATATATGCTAGTGTTCTTACTGCTTTAAGCGAAGAAAGTAAAAATAGGGGTGTATTAGTTGTATTAAATGATACTATCCATAGTGCAAAATGGGTTCATAAAAGTAATACTTTTTCTATACAAACATTTATATCTATAAATGCAGGAATTCAAGGTGTTGTAGTAGAAAATTGCGTAAAATATATAACTCATGCTGGTAATAGAAAAATTTATAAATTTAATGATTCTATCTTTCCAAAAATAGAAATTATTACAAGTTGTATAGACAATGATGCACGAACAATTAGGTTATTAACTGATGCTAAGTTCGATGGAATTATTATAAATGGAGTTGGTGCCGGACATGTATCTTATGATATGTCAGATATAATAAAGGATATAAATTTACCGATAGTAATAGCATCAAGAGCAGAAACTGGGATTTGTGCTACAAAAACATATGGGTATAAAGGTTCAGAAATTGATTTGATAAATCAAGGTTGTATTATGTCTGGATGGCTATCTGCAATAAAGGCTAGATTGTTGCTTATGGTTTTAATTTCAAATAAAATGGATTTAAAAGAAATAAAAGATGAATTTGAAAATTTTAATAATTTAATATAAGTATTTTATATTTTCATTATATATAGTATAATTTCGCTATACAAAATATAATTAGGATGTGTGTATGTATAGCGAAAGACCCAGAACAACTACTGATTTTATAGTTGATAATTTAAGTAAAGATATTTTAAGTGGAAAAATAAAAACAGGAGATAGGCTTAGACAAAATGAAATTTCTCAAAAATTTAGCGTAAGTGCAACTCCAGTAAGAGAAGCTTTAAAAATTTTAGCAGCAAAAGGATTTATAAATTTTGATCCATATAAAGGTGCAATAGTAAAAGAGTTATGTTACAAAGATGCTAATGATATTTATGAACTTAGAATTTTGTTAGAAGAAAAAATTATGAAAGATGCTTTTAAAAGTTATGATGAAAAAAATTTCAAAAAAGCTATAGATATACAATCTGAGATTGAAAAGTGTTCTGACTTAAACAAATGGGCAATACTAAATGCTGAATTTCATAAATGTTTTTGGGAAAATCAATCTGGAAGAAGAATTTTTAGTATTGTTGAAGATTTAATGACTTCATCAATACCATATGTTTCTTTATCATTATCATACAACAATAAGCATATAAGTATATCAAATAATGAGCATAAAAAAATCATCCAAGCTTACAAAAATAAAGATTTAGAAAAATTACTTTATGAGTCAATATCTCACACAAGAAAAACAAAAGAAATACTTTTTGAAGCTATAAAAAATACATCAAAAATATGATTTAAATTATTTAATTATATTAGCAATAAATTTCAATTAATAAGATAAATATACTAATTAATTTTTATTGTGTTTCTTATTTTTTATTATAAATTTACATATGATTGATTATGCTTGCATTATATGCAGCGCCAAAACCATTATCTATATTTACAACGCTGATTCCATTTGAGCAACTATTTAGCATTGATAACAAAGCAGAAATTCCTCTAAAATTCGCTCCATAACCAACACTTGTAGGAACTGCTATTATGGGAGAATTAACAAGTCCCGCAATAACACTTGGCAAAGCCCCTTCCATTCCAGCTACAACTATTAAAACTTTTGCTTTTTGTATCTCATCAAGTTTTAGAAAAAGTCTGTTGATTCCAGCAACTCCAACATCTATGATTTTTATGGCTTTATTTCCTAGAAAAATCGCTGTTTCATAGGCTTCTTCAACTACAAAACTATCAGATGCCCCTGCTGAAACTATTGCTATATAGCTCTTTGTTTGTTTTATTTCTTTGTTTATGATAGTTATTATTTTGCCTCTGTCATTAAATTTAATATTTTTATGATGATTTTTTAGTTCATTAAAAACCTCAACATTACTTCTTGTTATTAATATATTTTCATCGTTCATATTTTTTGTTATTGCTAAAATTTCATCCTTAGTTTTTTGAGCCCCATAAATAATTTCAGAATTACCATTTCTGAGCACTCTTTGTTTATCTATTTTGGCGCAACCAATATCATGAAATGGGTAATTTTTAAGAATTTTTATCACTTCATCACTGCTTATATTATCATTTTTTATATCGTTTATTAATTTTAATATTTTTTCTTTATTCAAAATAATATTTCTCCTCTCATACCTTTTAAATCAAGCAAAATTTGACCATTTTCTATAAAATTATTTATCGATTTAATTATATTTTTAAAATTTCTATCTTGTATAAACACAGCCATTTGATTATATGGCATTTCAATTTTTATATCTTTCCCATCAAACCTAGCTCTTACTTCTTTATATCCACTTTTTTTAAGTAAATTTTCAATATTTTCAATTGAATTTATCTCTATTGTGCTAAATTTATAATCGTGTGGCATTCTTGTTAAAAGACATGGTGATGATGGTTTGTTGTAAGTTTCTAAATTTAGTATTTTAGAAAATTCTCTTATTTCTAATTTACTAAACTCTTTTAATGGCGATAAAATTCCAAGCTCTTTTATGACTTTCAAGCCCGGTCTATATTCGTTTAAATCATCCTTGTTTGTGCCATCTGCTATATTGGAAAAACCAAGCTCACAAGCTTTGTTTAGCAGTGTTAAGAAAATCTCTTTTTTGCACAAATAACATCTATTTTTAGGATTATTTTCTATACTTTTTATATTTTTTATTTTTACAATTTTGTGATTAATTTTATATTTTTTTGCAAAATTAATGGCTTCGTTTATTTCTCTACGTGACATATACATAGTATCAATGGTTATAGCTAGAAATTTTTTTCCAAGCAGATCGCTTGCTACTTTTGATAAAAACGAACTATCAACTCCGCCTGAAAAAGCGACTATTAAATTTTCTAAATTTGAGATATTTTGTTTAAGATTTTCTAATTTTTCTATATTCATTTAGAATTTCTTCTTTGATTTTACTTATTGGAACATTGTGGTTTATGGCTGCTTTTTTGCAATCATCAAATTCCGGTTTTATTCTATAATTTTTTTCATCTATTTTTGATACTTTAATATTAATTTTCCCATATTTTGTAGAAATTTGTAAAATTTCTCTTTTTAATTCAGTTTTTTTTATCTGATACTCTCTGGTTCCTATAGATGAGGTATGATTAAATATAATATCTTTTAATTTTTTCACATCTTTATTGTTGCATAGCACGGAAAGTTTAAAGCCAATTCTTCCTTTTTTCATAAAAATGGCGTTACTAAAAACATCCAAAGCACCGCCATTTAAAAGTTTTTCATATACATATGAAAAATCTTCTCCACTCATATCATCAACATTTGTTTCTATTATAGTTTGATAAATTTGATTTGTATCTTTTTTACACAGCATTATTCTTAATAAATTTGGGAAATTTAAATCCTTTTTTCCAGCACCA
Organism: Campylobacter sputorum subsp. sputorum; assembly: GCF_008245005.1. Taxonomy (NCBI): domain Bacteria; kingdom Pseudomonadati; phylum Campylobacterota; class Epsilonproteobacteria; order Campylobacterales; family Campylobacteraceae; genus Campylobacter; species Campylobacter sputorum. Next base: position 733,304 of record NZ_CP043427.1, read on the forward strand.
TATCCTATTTTTTGAATTTCAAAATTTTGTATTTGATTAAAATTTTTAACCAAAGACTTTATTATAGCAGCACCAGTTGGAGTTGTGAGTTCAAAATTTGTTTTTCCTAAACTTATTGGAATATTTTTTAATATTTCACAAGTTGCAGGAGCTGGTGCGTTTAAAACCCCATGTTCGCATTGTATAACTCCACCACCAAGTTCTATATGAGAACTATAAATTTCATCAACTTGTAATTGTTCCAAACATATTCCACAAGCGACTATATCAACTATTGAATCTATTGCTCCTATTTCATGAAAATGAATATCTTCTAAATTCATATTATGAACTTTTGCCTCAGCACCTGCTATAATCTTAAAAATATCAATGGATTTTTCTTTTACAAAATCAGATAAAGATGAGTTTAGTATTATGTTTTTTATCTCTCTAAAAGTTCTTGGATTTGTATACTGCTTGGTGCAAATAACATCAAATTTAGTTGCACTTATGTCGCATTTAATCACTTTTTTGTGTGATATTTTAAACTCATCATTCAAATTTAGCTTTGAAAGTTCATTTTGTAAAATTTCAAAGCTAACGCCAAGTTCAAGCATAGCACCAACATTCATATCCCCACTTATGCCAGAATTACAATCGTAGTATAAAATATTCATATTTTAGGAACAGTCATAGAGCCAGCTGGCAAAATTATAACCTTGGCATCATTCCCAAGTTCTTTAAAAGCGTCGTTCATAGCTTTTTGTAAGTTGTGATATGGTTTAAAATGGACTGATTTCATCTCTTCATCACTCAAATCGGTAATAGCCCAAGTTTTTGCATATAGTGAAATTTCTGCCATTTTAGCAGCTTTATGGTATCCAAGCTTGTATTCTTGTTTTATTTTTTCTAGTACTTTTTGCGCAGTTGGTTGTGAAGCCATCAAATCAAAAAATGGTTTAGGTCCAATTCCGGTTCTGCATTTTGCTACTGTTATTAATATACCACCATCTTTAACGGCCAATTTTCCATTATCCATAGCTTTTTGAGATTGATATAAATCAACATCCATTGGATATGGTGCCACAGATATTACAATATCTGCTTTTTGTGGTATATTTACACAAAAAACCTCATCTGCTTTTTTTATACAATCATAAAATGAATCGTTTAAATCTCCAGTGCTGACATAATAAATTTCATGTTCTCTATCTAAAACGCTCATTATTGCAAAAATATCTATATTTTTTAAAACTTTCATCGCATCAACCATATCTTCATGGACTGGATTTCCATCAAGTTTTAAAGCTTTTGCATCATGACTAAGAGCCAATTTATGATTTTGTGTTATTGTTTCATATGACGCAGTTCCAGGCAAAAATGATTTTCTTCCGCCTGTGTATCCTGCAAAATAATGTGGTTCAACAGAGCCTATTACTATAACTTTTTTTGCATTTGCTACTATTTCGTTTAAATACATTTGAGTTTTATTTTTTGATTCACCTAAATATACCATTTTATCTAATTTTGCATTATGGCTGTGAATTTCGTTTTTTTGTTTTAACTCTTTATAAATTTCTTTTGAAAAAATCATTTCATATTCGTCTTCGGTTGGATCTCTGTGGCAGCCATTTGCTATTATAAATACTTTATTTTTATTTTTGATTTTTGGATAAATTTGACTTAGTATTTTAGCTGTTGGAGTTGGTCTTGTTCCATCGTTTACTATAATAACAATTTTATCTTTTGTATCTATAAAATTATCAAATGATTTTTGATTTAATGGATTTTTTAAGCCATTGTTTATAGCTTCATTTTCATCAAATTTATCAACTAAGTTTGGTTCATATATTCCTATTAAATTTTGTTCGTTTATATTTAAATCTAATTTTTCATATTTTCCATAGTTTATAAAAATATTCATATTGTCCCTTAAATTTAAATTTTATTTAGCTATAATTATCTTATTATTTTGCTTTAAAAACACTTAATATATTTTGTTTTAATACGATAATTTATTTCATAAAATATAGTTTAATTAAATATAATATAATTTTATTATAAATAAATTGTATTATTTTATAAATTTAAAGATTTTTTTAATTTATAAAATGATAGAATAATTATGAAATATTTTATAATAAATAGGGAGCGAATATTATGTTGTCTAGCTTAGGAGAAAGCGCACAATTTATAATACAATTAATTGTTGTGCTTGGTTGTTTATTTTTATGGTGCCAAAAAGGGTGGTATGGCACTTGGTATTTTAGGTGGTATTGGATTAATAATACTTGTTTTTGGGTTTAACTTGCAACCAGGAAAGCCTGCTACTGATGTTATTCTTACGATATTGGCTGTAGTTGTAGCAAGTGCTACATTGCAAGCAAGCGGTGGGCTTGATGTTATGTTGCAGATTTCTGAAAAAGTTTTGAGAAATAATCCAAAACATATATGTATTCTAGCTCCTGTTATTGGCTGGATTCTTACTATACTATGCGGAACAGGACATACTGTTTATACATTGCTACCAATTATATACGATATCGCTATTAAAAGTGGTGTTAGACCAGAAAGACCATTAGCTGCTACAACAGTTTCATCGCAATTAGCTGTTATAGCAAGCCCTGTTTCTGTTGTAGGTGTTTCTATGGTTACTATTATTTTAAATCGTGGCGTAATAATTGATGGATTTACTAGTTATGTTGATTTAATAAAACTCACCATACCAGCTACTTTAATAGGTGTTTTTGCAATAGGCTTTTGGTCAATGTTTAGAGGAAAAGATTTAGATAAAGATGAAGAATTTCAAGAAAAAATTAAGAATTCTGATCTTAAAAAATATATTTATGGTGAAACTGCTACTGTTTTAGATAAAAAACTTCCAACAATAAATTGGGTTTGTATGTGGATATTTCTAGCTGCAATTGCAATTGTTGCACTTGTAGGATATTTTGATGAACTTCGCCCTGCATGGCCTAATGCAAAAGGTGTTATGAAACCACTTGGAATGACTCCTGTTATACAAATTTTTATGCTTTTAGCAGCGGCCATTATAATGATAGTTTCAGGAATTAAATCATCTAAGATTTCAAAAAATGAGATTTTTCAAAGCGGTATGATAGCATTAGTTGCTATATATGGAATTTCATGGATGGCTGATACTATGTTTAAAGCTCATATGGATCTTTTGACGGCAACTTTAGGTGAGTGGCTAAAGGCTTTCCCATGGGCTTATATTATCATTGGTATTTTAATTAGTAAATTTCTAAACTCTCAAGCAGCATCAGTTGCTACATTTGTTCCACTTGCTTTAAGTATAGGAGTTGATCCTGGTATTGTTATTGCGTTTGCTGCGGCTAATTATGGTTATTACATACTTCCAACATATCCAAGCGATCTTGCTGCTATTCAGTTTGATAGGAGTGGAACAACAAAAATAGGAAAATATGTTATCAATCATAGTTTTATTCTTCCAGGATTAATAGGAGTATTTACTGCGTGTGTTGCTGGCTATGTTTTAGCTAAAATGTATGGTTATCTTTAATATTGAAAAGTCATGATAGTTTTTATCGTGACTTTTGATTTAAAAGAAAGGAAAAATATGAAAGTAGTTAAATATAATGACATTGTAGAAAATGTTGCAAAGTTATGCAAAGAAGCTTGCTGTATCGTTACACCTGATATGAAAGAAGCTTTTTTAAAGGCAAAAGAGAGTGAAAAATCTCCTCTTGGAAAAAGTATAATAGAAAAAATTATACAAAATTCTGAAATTTCGGCTAACACTGGCGTTGCTTTGTGTCAAGATACTGGAATGAGTGTTGTATTTTTAGAAATTGGTCAAGATGTAAAAGTTGAGGGCGGATATATCGAAGATGCTATAAATGAAGGCGTTTCAAAAGGATATATTGATGGTTATCTTAGAAAATCGGTTGTAAATGATCCTTTATTTGAAAGAAAAAATACAGGTAATAACACCCCTGCTATTATCCACACAAGGATAGTTAAAGGCGATGTTTTTAAAATAAAATTAGCACCGAAAGGTTTTGGAAGTGAGAATAAAAGTGTGCTTAAAATGCTTGTCCCTGCTGATGGTATAGAGGGTGTTAAAAAAGTATTTTTAGAAGCTGTTAAACTAGCAGGTCCAAATGCCTGTCCTCCTATGGTAATAGGTGTAGGAATTGGTGGAACTATGGAAAAAGCTGCACTTTTAGCTAAATTTGCAGCTGCAAGATCTGTTGATAGTAAAAATAGTGATGAAAGATATGCTAAATTTGAAGAAGAGCTTTTAGAGCTTGCTAACAAAACAGGTGTTGGACCTCAAGGACTTGGTGGTACAACTACGGCTTTAAAAGTAAATGTAGAATGGTATCCAACTCATATAGCTGGTCTTCCTGTGGCTATAAATATAAATTGTCATGCAGCAAGACATGCTGAATTTGAATTGTAAGGAGATTATTATGTCAGATGTAAAAAGAATAACCGCACCTTTTGATAAAGATGTTGTAAAAACCTTAAAAGCTGGAGATAATGTTCTTATAAGCGGTTATATTATAGCTGCAAGGGATGCTGCTCACAAAGCATTAACAGAAGCTTTGGCAAGGGGTGAAAAACTTCCGCTTGATTTTAAAAATCAAGTGATTTACTATGTTGGGCCAACGCCAGCAATTCCTGGAAATGCGATAGGTTCAGCAGGACCAACAACAAGCGGTAGAATGGATAAATATACTCCTACTATGCTAGATTTAGGCGTTAGTGGCATGATAGGAAAAGGCTATAGAAGTGATGCAGTGGTTGAGAGTATGAAAAAAAATTGCGTGGTTTATATGGTTGCAATTGGTGGAACTGGTGCGTTAATTAGTCAAAGTATTAAAAAATATGAAGTTTTAGCCTATCCCGAACTTGGACCAGAGGCGGTTGCAAGGCTTGAAGTTGTAGATTTTCCAGCTATTGTTGCAATTGATTGCGATGGAAATGATTTTTATAAACAGGGTCAAGCACCATTTAAACAAATTTAATTATTATTCAAAGCATCTAAAAGCTCATTTATCCAGAGCTTTTTAGGTGCGATTATTTCGCTTTTGCTTCCATTTGCACTATGATATATAGTTGTGTTATTTTTTGTTGCATAATATTTTATTATTAAATGTTGAAGCATTGGTTGAATTGATGGAGTAAACCAAGCATTATTACTTATTGCTATTATAAAATTTGGGGATTTTTCATAGGTTTCGCTTCTTGTTGCTTCATAACATATTGCGTTGCGTATTTTTACGCCATTTATATCGTAATCACTATAGTTATTTGCTTTGCTAAAATCCATTGCTCCATTAAAAAAAATTTTGTTAATAGGCTCTTTGATAAATTTTGGAAGAGGTATTTCTTCTCCAAATGGAACCAAAATAAATTTATCATATCTTGAAAATTCTCCATTTTTAAAAACATAAGTTGAGTTGTATGATTTTTGATTTTCGTATGCTAAAGCCCCAGTGATTATTGTAATATTATGCGATCTTTCTTTTAGAAGTTTTAGCAAATTTGGCTCTAAATTTAAAAACAAAGGAAAAGCATTTTCTGGTAAAACTACTACATCTTTTTTTTCTATCATAGCTTTATCTATCAAAACTATATTTTCATTTATAATATTTTGTGCGTGAGTTTTTTCCCATTTTATATCTTGACTTACATCTGTTTGAGTGAGTTTTATATCAAATGGTAGAAATTTAGACTCATTTTGTGTAAATTGCAAGCCAAAAATGAGTAAAAATGGAGCTATAAATTTAAGCTTTTTAAATTTTATAAATATAATTATGCTTAGCAAAATCACACCAAGTCCTCTTATACTTGGATCAAAAATACCTTCAACTAGCATAACTTCAAAATTTAACCAATCAAAACCAAGTGGGTGAATAAATTTGATTATTAATAATAAAATAGCTCTTATAAATAAATTTGAAAAAGATCCTATAAATAAAAATATAAGTGCATAAACTATAGAAATTCCAAATATCTCAAGTGGTATAAAAAAACCAAAATCATAATAAATCAAGCTAAAGCTAATCCAATAAAACCATAAAATCCCAACCCATAATCCAGTTTGAAAAAATACCTCTTTTTTGCTTTTTAAAAGTAGATAAAATCCTAAAATAAATAAAAATGGACTGATAAAATTTGCAAAAATATTGTCAAAATATGCTAAAAATATTAAATTTGATATAAGAATTGCATTAACAAAGCCTTTTATTATAATTTTAGTGTTAAAATATGTTCTTAAAAAAAATTTTACAAAGGAAAAAAATGAATAACGAATTTTTTGCTTCATTGTTACCTCTTATCGTGCTTTTTGCGATATTTTATTTTTTGGTTATAAGACCTCAACAAAAACAAGCTAAGGCACATAAAGCCATGATAGAATCGCTATCTAAAGGCGATAAAATCATAACAAATGGTGGATTTGTTTGTGAAGTTGTAAAACCAGAAGATGATTTTATCAAAGTTAAACTTAATGATGATGTAATTGTTAGACTTGATAGAGCTTTTGTTGCAAAGAAATTAGATGCGTAGTCCTAGCGGTTCTAAGTCAAAAATAACATATAGACTAATTATTTTTACTATAGCAACTATTTTTAGCCTATTTTTTTGTATGCCAACATTTTTAAGTTCTTATGTAGATGATAATAAAACAGCAAATTCTTCTATATTAAATTTTTTAACAACTGGACCAAAAATAAATCTTGGGTTAGATCTTAAAGGCGGTTTATATATGCTTCTTGGTGTTGATACAAACGAGACAATAAACTCTAAAATGAAGTCTATTGCTTCTAGTGTAAATTATTATTTGACAAAAGAAGAAATTTTAGTAGATAAATTTAAGATGAATGAAGATAATTTGTATTTTTCTATCATAGATGAGCAAGAGCAAGTTAAAATAGATACTATGCTTAAAAGTATAAAAGGTCTTGATATAAAAAAAGGAAGTAAGGATTATACTATAAATTTAACCGAAGAAGAAAAAGCTGCAACTGCTAAATTTGCTATAGATCAAGCTGTTGAAACCATAAGAAATAGACTTGATATGTTTGGTCTTGCTGAGCCAACTGTTGCAAAACAGGGCGAAGAGAAAATTCTTGTTGAGCTTCCTGGTATAAAAACAGCCCAAGATGAAGAAAGAGCAAGAGAACTTATAGCAAAATCGGCTCACTTACAGCTTATGGCTCTTGATGAAAAAAGGCAAAATTTAGCTCAAAGTATAACTCAAAAAGACGCAAGAGCTTATGGCGATATAGTTTTAAGTGATGTTAAAAATGAACAATTTAAATATCTCATAAAAGAAATTCCTATACTTGATGGATCTATGCTTATAGATGCAAAAGTTGCTTTTGATCAAAGAAATAATATGCCTATAATAAATTTTACATTAAATTCTGAAGGTGCTAGAATATTTGGCGATTTTACTGGTGCTAATGTTGGAAATAGACTTGCCATAGTGCTTGATAATAAAGTCTATTCAGCTCCTGTTATAAATGAAAGAATAGGTGGCGGTAGTGGTCAAATAAGCGGAAGATTTAGTGTTGAAGAGGCAAATGACTTAGCAATTGCACTAAGAAGCGGTGCTCTTCTTGCTCCTGTGCATGTTCTTGAAAAAAGAAGTATAGGACCAAGCTTAGGTCAAGATAGTATAGATAAAGCTATGGTAGCTCTTTATGGTGCTTCTATATTAGTTATATTATTTATGGCATGGTATTATATGATAGCTGGTATTTTTGCAAATATAGCTCTTATTACAAATATTTTACTACTTATTGCCACTATGTCATTTTTTGGAGCAACTCTAACTCTTCCTGGTATGGCAGGAATTGTCTTAACAGTTGGTATGGCAGTAGATGCGAATGTTATAATAAATGAAAGAATAAGAGAGATGTTTCAAGCAGGTGCCAGTGTGCGATTAGCTATAGAAAAAGGTTATGAAAATGCTATGAGTGCGATTATAGATTCTAACCTAACAACTCTTATAACAAGTGCAGCTCTTTATGCTTATGGAACCGGACCTATTAAAGGATTTGCAGTTACTATGAGTATAGGTATATTAGCTTCTATGCTAACAGCTATTTTAGGAACTCATGGTATGTTTGAGTTTTTTGTAAATAAAATTGAAAAAAGTGGAAATTTAAAACTATGGTTTGGCTATAAAGTAAGAAAGGTAGAAAATGCAAATATTTGATAAAGGCAAAATTTATGACTTTATGTCATATAGATACTATTCTTTGGCTATTTCATTTTTACTCATTATTGCTTCTGTATTTTTTATGACAACAAAAGGTTTTAATTATGGTATAGATTTTTCAGGCGGAACTCTTATACAAGTAAAGTATGATTCACCTGCACCGATATCTAAAATAAGAGAGAAATTTGATACTATAGAATCTTTAAAAGGTGCTAGTGTGACAGAATTTGGTTCAAAAGAAGAAATAACTATAAGATATTCTGGCTCAAGTAGTTCCATAGGAGAAGATCCAGCTGCAGCTATGTCTGAATTACTAAAAGATACTGGAAATTTTGAGATAAGAAGAGTTGATATAGTTGGACCAAAAGTTGGAGATGAGCTAAGAAAAAGCGGTATAATGGCTCTAAGTATATCACTTATTTTAATTTTAATATATCTAGCTTTTAGATTTGAGTGGAAATTTGCTCTTGCTGCTATAGTTGGAGAATTTCATGATGTTATTATTACTCTTGGCGTTATATCTTTTTTTGAAATAGATGTAAATTTAGATATATTAGCAGCTGTTTTAACTATAATTGGCTATTCTCTTAATGATACTATTATTGTTTTTGATAGAATAAGAGAGGGTATAAAAGAAAGTAAAAGCACTGATATATTTTATATTATTAATGAATCTGTTTCAAAAACTTTATCAAGAACTATTCTTACATCATTTACTACATTTATAAGTGTTTTTGTATTGTATCTTTTTGGTGGAGATATGATACATGGATTTTCTTTTGTTGTTTTAATTGGAGTTATAGCCGGAACACTAAGCTCTGTTTTTGTAGCTGCACAAGCTCTTATGTGGTTTAAATTTAGTGTTATTGATTATAGAAATTTTTTAGATCAAAAACTAAAAAAGAAAAAAGAAAAAGAAAGAATGCGGGCATTATATGAAAAAGGCACTATATAAGGAGATATTATGAATTGGGGCAGAGTAATATTTATATTTTTTTCGCTAATGTCATTAACCACAACAGCTGGTTTTTTGTATGATCAAAATGAGATTGCACTATTTATTGCTGCTAGCGTAAACTTAATTTCTACTCTTTTAAAAACTGGTATTAAAAGCGATCTTTCAACAGAGCTTTTTGCAAGCTCTTTAGTTGCAGATTTGCACTTGATACCTGCTTTTACTGTTATACAAGTAAGTGGAAATATGACAGTAGTTTATTCTTTAGTTATAGGTGCTGCAATAGCAAATGTGTTTTCGTTGATGCTTGTTTTGGTTGAATCTCAAAAAGTCATAGACGAATTTTAGGAGATATTATGGCTTACGATTTTAAAAATATTGAGAAAAAATGGCAGAAAATTTGGCGAGAAAACAATGAATTTGAACCAAAAGATGATTATACGCTGCCAAAAAAATATATTTTAAGTATGTTTCCATATCCAAGTGGACGCATTCATATGGGGCATGTTAGAAACTACTCAATTGGAGATGCATTAGCAAGGTATTATAGAAAAAAATCTTTTAATGTTTTGCACCCAATAGGATTTGATAGCTTTGGAATGCCTGCTGAAAATGCTGCTATTAAACATAATATTCATCCAAAAGCTTGGACTTATGAAAATATTGATTATATGATAAAAGAATTAGATAGTTTAGGTTTTAGTTTTTCTAAAAAAAGACTTCTTGCTACTTCGGATCCGCTTTATACAAAATGGGAACAAGAATTTTTCATTAAAATGTATGAAAAAGGATTAATTTACCGCAAAAGTTCAGTTGTGAATTGGTGTGAAAATGATCAAACTGTTTTAGCAAATGAACAGGTAGAAGATGGTAAATGTTGGCGTTGTGGTCATGAAGTTGTGCAAAAACAGATGCCAGGGTATTATTTAAAGATAACATCTTATGCTAATGAGCTTTTAGAAGATTTGAAAAAATTAAAAGATCATTGGCCAAATCAAGTTATAACTATGCAAGAAAATTGGATAGGAAAAAGCGATGGTTTGAAATTTAAATTTGAGTTTGATAAAGAGAGTAAAGAACTCCTTGATGGTATTGATGGTTTTAGTGTTTTTACAACAAGACCAGATACTATTTATGGTATGAGCTATACAGCTCTTGCACCAGAGCATGAAGTTGTAAAGAAACTTTTAGATAAAAATATCTTAGATGAAAATAGTGTTAAAAAGATTAAAAATATACTAAATCAAAGTCCAAAAGATAGACAAGCTAGTGATAAAGATGGTTTGTTTTTAGGTCTTCATGTTATTCATCCGCTTACAAAAAAGAAAATTCCAGTATGGATGGCAAATTTTGTTTTAATAGAGTATGGAGATGGTGCTGTTATGGCTGTCCCAGCTCACGATGAAAGAGATTATGAATTTGCTACTAAATTTAATCTCAAAATAACTCAAAGCATAGCTTTAAAAGATAGCAAAGATAAATATAATGGAGAGTTTTTAGATATAAAAAATGGTGGAGTGCTTGTAAATTCTGATGAATACAATGGCATGGATAATGAGCTCGCAAAAGATGCTATCATAATTAAATTTGAGGATATGGGTATAGGAGAAAAAGTTACAAATTATAAATTAAGAGATTGGGGTGTGAGCCGCCAAAGATATTGGGGTGCACCTATTCCTATGATACATTGTGATTATTGTGGTTTAGTGCCAGAGAGCTTAGAAAATCTTCCAGTTACCTTGCCCGATGATGTAGAAATAACAGGAGAGGGTAATCCTCTTGATAAACACCCAACTTGGAAAAATTGCATTTGTCCAAAATGTGGCAAAAAAGCCACAAGAGAAACAGACACTCTTGATACATTTTTTGAGAGTAGTTGGTATTTTGGGCGTTTTGCAAGTGATGAAAAGACTTGGAAAAATGCGGCTTTTGATAAAAAAAGCGTAGATTATTGGATGAGTGTTGATGAGTATATTGGTGGAATAGAACATGCGATTTTACATCTTTTATATGCTAGATTTTTTCAAAAAGCTTTAAGAGATTTGGGGTATTTAAAGGATGATGAACCTTTTGCTAATTTGCTAACTCAAGGAATGGTATTAAAAGATGGTGCCAAAATGAGTAAAAGTAAAGGAAATGTTGTAGATCCAGATGATATTATCGAGAAATACGGTGCAGATACTGCTAGACTTTTTATACTTTTTGCTGCTCCTCCTGTAAAAGAGCTTGAGTGGAATGATAGTGCTGTTGAGGGTGCTTATAAATTTATAACAAGACTTGTAGATAGATCTAAAAATGTTATTAAAACTACTTCTATACCTAAATTTGATCACTCAAAATTAACAAAAGAGCAAAAATACGCAAGATTAAAAGTTTATGAAGCACTTAAAAAATCTTATGATGTTTATAATTCAAGTTTTGCTTTTAATACACTAATTGCTGCTTGTATGGAAGCTATGAATGCATTAAACGCACAAGATAACGATGAAATTTTAACTGAAGGTTATTTTATTTTATTAAATTTATTAGAGCCAATTATTCCACATATTTCAAACGAGCTTAGTGAAGAACTATTTAAAAGAGAGAACTTTAAAGAACTTGTTATGTGTGAAGAGGTTTTTGTGCAAGATACTTTAAATTTGGGTGTTAGTGTAAATGGAAAAATAAGGGCTCAAATAGAAGTTAAAACAAGTGCAACCCAAGATGAAATTTTAAGTATCGCAAAAAACTCAGTTTCAAAATGGTTAGAAGGAAAAACCATCATAAAAGAAATTTATGTAAAACAAAAGCTTGTAAATTTGGTAATAAAATAAGGAAATTATATGAGACATATTTTTTTTATCTTTATCTGTTTTTTTATAACTTCTTGTGGATATCAACCAATTTCAAAAATAAGCACTGATTTGCTTGGAGAAAATGTATTTGTAGATGTCATCATTAGTAAGATTGATCCAAAAAATAGTGTTTATATAAAAGATAGTGTAAGAGAAGGAGTTGTAAATAGGCTTCATAAAAATTTGGCTGAAAATGAAGAAAACGCTGATTCAAAAATTTATGTCTCTATAAGATCCATAAAATTTTCACCTTTAATGTATGATCAATACGGCTATGTTACAACATATAAAGCAAATTTAACACTAAATTATAAAACTTATTTTAAAGATGGGAGTGTATCTAATATAACAACAAGCGGTGAATATGATTTCAAAATAAGTGGAAAAATTAAAAATACCCGTTTTACTGATAGTATTATAAGTGATACTGAGAGATATAATGCTATTAAAAACTCATCAAGTGAATCTTTTGATGAGTATATTTCTAAACTTGCAATTAGGGCATATAACAATGTCAACTAAATTAAGTGAAATCATAAAAGAATCTCTTCTTGAGATGAAAAGCAAGCATTTACTTTTAACGCCAGATAACTATGCTCAAGTTTTTTGCGAAGTATCCACAAGATATGGGGTATCAACAAAAGATTGTCAAAAATTAAAAAAATATATAGAAAAGCTTGGCGATCAGTATAGTTTAGAAGTAAAAAGGCTAAATGTAAAAACAGTTGATGAGCTTTTTGCGTTTTTGATATCTAGATTAAATATGGCAAAGCCTACAGAGTGCGCTGTTATAATAAATGCTTTTAGCATATTTTGTAAGAAAATTTTACAATCAATAATCTTACTTGGCAATAAAGATGCGAGAAATTTAGCAAATGCAACAATTACAACCTTAGAGAGAAAAACAGATCAAAATACCTTAAATATACTTAGTGATAAGTGGAGAGATTTTGCGGCTAGTTATGATGATAGCTTTTTTAAAAAGTTAGAATTTCATGGTATATCTAAACCAGATGATATATCAAAATTTGTTGATGATATTGAGAGTGTGATTGTAAATTTAAAACAAAACAGCGTTGATATGAAAAGTATTGCAGAACTTGTGCTTCTTTCTTTGGTTCCATCTATTTCAAATAAAAAAGATGAAACAATTAACATATTAAATAAAAATATAAAACAAAACCCATCATCTCTATCTTTACCGCAAGTTTCAAAAAATATTAAAAATTGTGTAAAAAGACGCATAGAATTAGATGTAGAAGAGATTAGCGATAAGGCAATGGCTTTAAATAATATTTTAGATACTATAAACTCAAGACTTGTAAATTCTACTAAAATGTCTAATGATAGATCTAAAAATATGAAAGATATTAAGAAAAATTTGGGTTCTATTGATTTAGCAAATGATAATTTTGATATTATCAAGCAAAAACTTATGAGCATAGCAGATGCGCTTGATTTGGAAAATGAAGAATTTCAGATACAAATGACAAGCGATAAAGAAGTTATAAATTCTCTTAAAGCAAGAGTTGAAGAGCTAGAAGCTAAACTAAGTGAGGCAAAAAAAGAGAGCAATGAAGATTTTCTTACTAAGGTTGCAACAAGGCGAGGTTTGATGCAAGAGCTTAGTAAATTTGATGAAATGTATAAAAGATATAGTATAAACTACTCAGTTTGTTTTTTTGATTTGGATAAATTTAAAAATGTAAATGATGTTTATGGGCATGATGCAGGAGATCTTATACTTTCAACATTTGGTTCAATTTTAAAAAAATATACAAGGGAAGTTGATTTTGTTGGTAGATATGGCGGAGAAGAATTTGTTCTTTTGCTTCCAAATTTGGATTTAAAACAAGCTTATATTGTAGCCCAAAAAATAAGAAATATAGTTAGTAATTTTCAATTTATTTATAAGGATAAAAAAATAACAATAACTGTAAGTTGTGGCATAGCAAGCAGATCTGGGCATAAAAATTCGCAAGATCTTTTAGATGCCGCAGATAAACTTCTATATGAAGCTAAAAATAGCGGTAGAAACAAGGTAGTCTCTGAGCTAGATAATGAAACTAAGTAAATTTTTAAACAAAAAGCCACTATATTATAAAGAAATAGATCATTCTTTTATGCCAAATATTTTTAATGCTATAAAAGATAAATTTATAAATAAGCAGATTATACATGTTGTTGGAACAAATGGCAAAGGAAGCACAGGTAGGTTTTTAGCCCAGCTTTTAAGACTGGCGAATAAAAGCGTAGGACACTACACATCCCCGCATATTTTTAGTTTTAACGAGAGATTTTATATAAATGATAGTATAGTAAGCGATGAAGATTTACAAAATGCCCATGAAAGACTTTGGGATATTTTAAGTGATGAAATTAAAGAAAAAATAAGTTATTTTGAATACGCAACCCTTCTAACGCTTCCGCTTTTTGAAAAATGTGATTTTGTCATTTTAGAAGCTGGTATGGGTGCTGAGTATGACGCTACAAATGTATTTGATAAACAGCTTTGTCTTTTTACGCCAATTGGGCTTGATCATGTTGGAATGCTTGGAAATAATTTAGAGGAAATTTCTCGCACTAAGCTGATTTCTATGGCAAAAAATGCTATTTTAAATGATGAAATGAATGATGTTTCTGTAAAAATAGCAAAAGATATAGCATTGCAAAAAAACTCAAATTTATTTTTTGCAAGAGATTTGTTAAATGAAAATGATTTTAATGATATAAAAAAATATATAGATAAATTTAATCTTGCAAATTTTCAGTATTCAAATTTAGCATTGGCATTTAGTGCTACAAAATTTCTAAAAATAGATGTAAGTTTATCAAATTTAAAAAACTTAGATTTACAAGGAAGAATGCAGCGTGTAGCTGAAAATATCATTGTAGATGTAGGGCATAATGAACTTTGTGCTAAAAAAGTTTTAGAAAATATATCAAGTAATGACATAGTTTTAGTGTATAACTCTTTTTTGGATAAGGATATAAAAGGAGTTTTAAAGCTTTTTAAAGGTAGAGTAAAAAGAGTTGAAATTTTGGATTATCCAAGTGATAGAGAGCTTGGTGGCGAAAAAATAATACAATGCTTAGATGAGCTTGATATAAAATGGAATAAATTTAATGGTGTTAAAAACGATGAAAAGTATTTAGTTTTTGGATCTTTTTTATTAGTAGAACATTTTTTAAGGAACTATTTTGAAAGATAGGTTTATCATAACTATAAGTGATACTAATGGCACAAGACATTTAACTATGCATAAACTCATTAAAAAGATAGTTATATATATCATTGCTTTTGTGGTTTTTTCTTTTATTTTTGGAATTCTTTATATTAGTATTTTATCAAATCAAACAAAAGATTTATCCAAAAAAAGAAATGAACTGCTTAAAATCAAACATGAACTTATCTTAGAAAATGAAAAGATACAACAACAACTCGATAGAAGAACCGAAGATTTTAAAGCCATAGAAGATAAGATTGCAGATATGGAAGAGCAAATTGGACTAACTTCTGATGATAATGTAACTTTAAGCGAAAGAATAGATGATATAAAGGTTACAACATATCAAATGAACGCTATATTTTCTCAAATTCCAAACGGCGATGTTATTGATTATAAAAGAACTAGTGCAAGATTTGGTTGGAGAAATCACCCTATACTTAAAAGAAAGGAATTTCATCCAGGAATTGACCTTGCTGCAGATATAGGAACTCCAATTTATGCACCTGCTGATGGTGTAGTAGAGCTTGCTGAATATAATGCAAATAATGGTTTTGGTTATTTGGTTGTAATTGTTCATAATTATGGGTTTAAAACTAGATATGCTCATATGAGTAGAAAAGATGTGGTAAAACAAGGTCAATTTATAAAAAAGGGAGATCTTATAGGTTATAGTGGGAATACCGGACTTTCTACTGGGCCTCATTTACATTATGAGGTTAGATTTATACAAAAACCTTTAGATCCGGCAAATTTCATAAAATGGGATAGTAAAAATTTCGAAGAAATATTTAAAAAGGAGGGAAGGGTTCCATGGCAATCTTTAATAAAGGCAATAACGAATCAACTACCGAAACAACAGTAATTTCAAGCGGTGCAAAAATTAAAGGTGAGTTTAATTTTGAAAGTATGCTCCATGTTGATGGCATATTAGAGGGCGATATTTTTTCAAGCTCCGTTGTTGTGATAGGAAATCAAGGTCGTATACAAGGCACATTGAAGGCTAAAAAATTAATAGTTAGTGGCATTTTTTTAGGCGATGCTGATTGTGGCAGTATTCAAATTTTAGCTGGTGGAAGTATCAATGGAAATGTTATTTCAGAAGAATTTGTTATAGAGTCAAAAGCAACTTTTGAGGGCAAAAGCAGTGTTAGAAAAGTTGATGAGGAAAATACCGGACAACTTGATATTTTGATACAAAAAGATGATGAATAAGTGTAGTTTTAAGGTTTATTTATAGTGCAAAGTGAAATTTATGAGTTTTGTCTTGAAAAAAATGATTTTGATATTATAGTTTGCGATGATGATAAAGAGGCAAGTGTTATTAGCGATGTTGTGAGTTATTGTGGTATAGAGGCTTATAGATTACCAGATTTTAGGGCAAGTTTTGGAGATGATTTAAGACCATTTAATGCAGAGCTTTTTGAAATATCTTCTGTTTTAAATAGTTTTTATAAATCAAGCTCAAAAAAGCTGTTAATAAGCCCAATTAGAACACTTTTAAACAAATTACCATCAAAATCTCATTTTCATACTATAAATTTGAATTTTGCAGACAAAATAGATTTAAATTCTTTCAAAGAAGAGATTTTAAGATTTGGTTACAACATAGTTGATATAGTAGAAAGTGAAGCAGAGGTTAGTTTTAGGGGTGAGATAATCGATATTTTTTGTATCGGAAAAGAAAAACCTTTTAGAGTGCTTCTTAATGATGATGAGATAGAAAGCATAAGATATTATAATCCAAGCACACAAAAAAGTGATAAGATCGAACTTGAAAGTATAGAAATTTCGCCATTTTTAGCTTATTTAAGTAAGAATGAGTATGAAAATGTAACAAACAAGATATCTCAAATGCAAAGCGATGCTTTTGTAAATGATCTTAATTCGCTTGGTTTTTGGGCTATTGAAGGGTTTGAGAATTATTTTGATAAATTTAAAGTAATACTTGCTAATGATATAAATTTACAAGATATCATTACAGATACGGATTTGTCGTTTTTAAAAAAACTTCCAGTTATAAAAGAAGCCAAAAATTTTAAAGATCTAAACACTACACTAAGCAAAGAATTTTTGGAGTTTCATAAAGATAAAAAGATTACTATTTTATCAAAAAATGATGGTATTTTTAAGTCTTATGAGCTTGATTGTTTTTCAAATGTAAATTTAAAAATTTCACCTTATGTTGTAAATTTAATAAGCAAAGATGAGATTATTTTATCGCTAAATAAATTTGAAAAGAAAAAACGAGTTAGAAAATCAAGTCTTGTTTTAGATGAGTTAAATAGCGGAGATTTAGTCGTTCATGAAGATTATGGTATAGGTAAATTTGAGAGTCTTGAGTTAGTTGAAATTTTGGGTGCTAAAAGAGAATTTGTTGCGATAATATATCAAAATAACGATAAGCTTTTGCTTCCAGTAGAGCATTTAAATAAAATAGACAGATACATCGCAGGAAGCGGAAATATAGCCGTTTTAGACAAACTTGGAAAGGGAAGTTTTGCTAAAATAAAAGAAAAAGTTAGGCAAAAACTTTTTGCCATAGCTTCAAACATCATCGCACTTGCTGCTAAAAGAGAGCTTATAAAGGGTGTTAAAATTGAGTGTGATAGTTTAGAATATATTAAATTTATGCAAAGCGCTGGATTTGAATATACAAAAGATCAAATAAAAGCAATTGATGATATAAGCAAGGATTTAGCAAGTGGCAAAGTAATGGATAGATTGATAAGTGGCGATGTCGGTTTTGGAAAAACAGAAGTTGCTATGAATGCTATATTTAAAACTATAAAAAGCGGATATAGTGTGTTATTTTTTGTTCCAACTACACTTCTTAGTTCCCAACATTACACAACTCTTAAAGAGCGTTTTAAGGGTTTTGATATAGATGTTTTTAAATTTGATCGTTTTACAAGTGCTAAAGAAAAAGCAGAGATTAAAAAGCAACTTCAATCAGATAAACCTTGCGTTTGTATCGGAACTCACGCTCTTTTAAGTATAAAGGATTTAAGTTTAGGGCTAATTATCATAGATGAAGAGCATAAATTTGGCGTAAAACAAAAAGAACAATTAAAAGAAATTTCATCATCTTGTCATCTTTTAAGTATGAGTGCAACTCCTATCCCAAGAAGCTTAAATATGGCACTAAGCTCCATAAAATCATATAGCACACTTACAACTCCACCGCAAAATAGGCTAGATATAAGAACTCTTGTAAAAGAGTGGGATGAAAAGATTATAAAAGAAGCCATTGCTAGAGAGTTAAGGCGTGGCGGACAGACATTTTATATACACAACCACATTGCCACTATGGAAAGTGCAAAAAAAGAACTTCTTGGCATTATCCCAAATTTAAAAATACTCATACTTCATTCAAAAATAGATCCAAAAACAACAGAAATAGAAATGATAAAATTTGCAAATAAAGAGTATGATGTATTACTTTGTACTAGTATCGTAGAAAGTGGAATTCATTTACCAAATGTAAATACTATCATTATAAATAATGCAAATAATTTTGGTATGGCTGATTTACATCAACTTAGAGGAAGAGTTGGAAGAAGCGATAAGCAAGGATTTTGTTATTTTTTAGTTGAAAATAAATTATCTTTGAGTAGCCAAAGCGTAAAAAGACTAGTTTCTCTTGAAAGTAACTCGTTTTTAGGGGCTGGCTCTGTGCTAGCATATCACGATTTAGAGATTAGAGGTGGTGGAAATTTAGTTGGTGTCGAACAAAGCGGACATATAGAAGCTATTGGGTATTCGCTTTATTTAAGGATGCTTGAAACGCAGATTAACACACTTTTAAATCAAAATTTAGCAAAAGAAAACAAAGAAATAGAGCTAAAACTTAGTATAAATGCATTTTTAAATAGTGATTTTATAAGTGAAGATAGGTTGAGATTAGAACTTTACAGAAGGCTTAGTAAGTGTAGCGATGTAAAAGAAGTTTATGAAATACAAAGCGAGATAGAAGATAGATTTGGTAGATTAGATATTTATACATTGCAGTTTATTGAACTTATGGCTATAAAAGTTATGGCTATAAAGCAAGATTTTGTTTATATTGGAAATTATGAGCAAAACATTACTCTTAAAAAGCAAAATGGCGAGAGTATAAAACTAAAATCAAAAAGCAAAGACGATGATGACATTATAAATGAAGTTTTGGTTTATTTGAGGAAAGAGAGTAGTAAATGAACTGGGATGAAACATACGCAGCTGTTTATAGAAAAAGCAAAAATGCATTGATGGCCGTTAAGCTTTGTGACATAGATGTTGTAAATTTAGATGATTTAATAAATATAAATGAACAAAAAGAAAAGCTTTTAAATAACACTATAAATTTTATAAATGACAATGGTGCAAATCACGCATTGCTTTGGGGTGAGCGAGGTTGTGGTAAGTCAAGTTTGGTAAAAGCTGTATTTTGGAAGCTAAAAGATAAAAATCTTAGAATTATAGAACTAAACAAAGCTGATCTTGAAAATTTAGTTGATATTATAGATGATATCCGTAATGAAAAGTATAAATTTATAATATTTTGTGATGATTTTTCATTTGAAAATAGTGATGATAGTTATAAGTTTTTAAAGCCTGTTTTAGAAGGAAGCATACAAAAAGCCCCTAAAAATGTAATAATCTATGCCACATCAAATCGCAGACATTTAGTTAGTGAGCAAAAAAGCGACAATAGTGATGTATATGTAACAAGCGGTGAGCTGCATTATGGCGATAGTGTTGATGAGAAGATATCTTTATCTGATCGTTTTGGGCTTTGGATAAGTTTTTATCAAGGTAGTTATGATGAGTATATAAACATAGTCAAACACTATTTTTTAGGTTATAAATATGATGAAGAAGAGCTTATAAAAAATGCAAAAAGTTTTGCTATGCTAAAAGGTTCTAGAAGTGGTAGAACCGCAAAACAATTTTTTATAGAATATAAAAATTTATTAGAAAGTAAAGTATAAATTTAGATTATGAGAGTTGGTTTTATAGGCGATGTTATAGGAAGACCCGGCAGGGAAATTCTTATATCAAATGTTAAAGAAGTTAAAAAAACTTATAAACTTGATTTTGTTGTAGCAAACTGCGAAAATGCAAGTGGTGGATTTGGTATAAATTCTAAAAATGCTATTGAGATTTTAAAAAGCGGCGTTGATGTTATAACTGGTGGAAATCATAGTTTTGATCAAAAAGATATAGTTGGTTTGATGGATGAAATGCCGATACTTCGCCCTTATAATCATTATGATGGCGTTAGTGGCAAAGGCATTATAAATTTAAAAAAAGATAACAAAAATTTATGCGTTATTAATTTGATGGGAAATTATGGGCTTAACATTACAAATAACGCTTTTTTATCGGCAAAAGAAGCGATTGCAAAAAGTGAAAGCAAAAATATACTGATTGATTTTCACGCTGAAGCAACTAGCGAAAAAAGAGCTATGATGTGCTATTTAAATGGCGAAGTTAGTGCTATTTTTGGAACCCATACTCATATTGGGACTGATGATTTGCAAATTTACAATGGAACTGCTTATGTAACAGATGTTGGGCTTAGTGGAAATTATTTTGATATCATAGGCTTTAAGGCAAGTTCACCCATTAAAAGCTTTTTAACTGGCTTAAAACACTCTTTTAGTGTAGATAAAAATGCCAAAAGAGCTTTTCAAATGGTTGTTTTTGATACAGATGATAATGGCAAAGCTGTAGATGCTTTTAAGATTAGATTAATAGATGGCATTGATGAAATTTTAATTCAAAGGGCAATTTTTGCAAAGTGATGAACTTTTTATAGCTATTTTAAAATCTGGCATTAAAGTAAATGATTGCTGGTGGCCAAATTACGGAACATTTGAAGTAGTAGTTGGTGCTATTTTAACACAAAATACAAAATGGAATAATGTTGAAAATTCTTTAGAAAATTTAAAAAATGCAAATTTATTAAATTTAGAAAAAATAGCAAATTGTGATATTTTGTTTTTAAGTGAACTTATAAAACCAAGTGGTTTTCATAATGTAAAATCAAAAAGATTAAATATGCTTTGCAAAAATATATTAAAAGATTTTGGAGATTTTGATAGTTTTGTAAATTTAGTAAGTAGAAAATGGCTTATTTCCCAAAAGGGAATAGGTTTTGAGAGTTGTGATGCCATACTTTGTTATGCTTGTAAGCGTGATATAATGGTTGTTGATAATTATACGAAAAAAATATTATCAAAACTAAATTATGAATTTGAAAGTTACGATGAAGCTAGAGAGTGGTTAGAGGGTATGGATATGCAAATAATATGTGATTATTATGGAGAAAATCTTAGCATAAACGAAATTTATGCTAGATTTCATGGAGCCATAGTCGAGTTTTGTAAACTGCACTTAAAGGGAAATAAATTTAGCAAACAAGCAGATGAAATCCTTGCAAAATTTATAGATTTCTAACTTTTTATTTTTAGCATATCTAAAGCTATGCCATAATTATCTATAATTATATCTTGTAAATTATTCATAAGAGTTTCACCATCTTTTCCATCATCTGGGTAGCAGACTATATTGTCGTATTTATAATCATCAAAAAAACTTTGAATTCCGCTTAAAACCTCTAATGCACCATTCCAGTCAGTGCCTATTAGCATAGCGATATAGTGATTATCATCTATGAAAAGTGCGTCTGTAGATCTTAAACTTTTTTTAAAAATATCGCTATTTTTAAAGTCTTTTGGTGCTTTAAAATATATCAAAGAAAATGTTGTGATTCATTTTCATTTGTAAATCTTTTTAATATGTTTATGTGATGATTTAACAAAGACTCTAAATCCTGCTTTTGAAAAACTATACTAGACATTGCAAATCCTTTATAATTTTTTGATAATTATATCTATTAAATTCAAAAATACAAAGAATTTAACTATAAATTTAATCAATTTTAACTAAAATTATAGAATAATTTTTAAAAGGTGTTTTTTGAGAGCAGTTATACTATTTTTTATATTTGCTGTTAGCTTAATTGGTGCTGAGCCTACTATACCAACCGTAAATTTAAGCCTTAGTGCACCAGATACACCGCAGCAACTTGTAACATCTTTAAATGTTTTAATAGTTTTAACCCTTCTTGCTCTTGCTCCTAGTCTTATTTTTATGATGACAAGTTTTTTAAGACTTGTGATTGTTTTTTCTTTTATGAGACAAGCAATGGGAACACAGCAAATGCCTCCAAATACGATACTAATTTCTCTTGCTATGATACTAACATTTTTTATTATGGAGCCTGTTGGAAAACAAGCCTATGATGATGGTATAAAGCCTTATTTATCAGAGCAGATTGGATATCAAGAAGCATTTGTAAAAGGCTCAAAACCTTTTAAAGATTTTATGATAAGAAATACTAGGCAAAAAGATTTAGCCCTGTTTTTTCGCATAAGAAATTTAGAAAATCCAGCAACAGTTGATGACATACCTTTTAGCATAGCAATATCTGCGTTTGTTATAAGCGAACTGAAAACAGCATTTGAAATAGGCTTTTTGCTTTATCTTCCATTTTTAGTTATAGATATGGTTGTTAGCTCAGTGCTTATGTCTATGGGTATGATGATGTTGCCGCCAACTATGATCTCACTTCCTTTTAAGCTTCTTATCTTTGTTTTGGTTGATGGATGGAATTTGCTGATAGGAAATCTTATAGCGAGCTTTCATTGATATATAAAAGATTATTGCGAAAATACTTATAGCCCCGCCTATAATCATATTTAAATTTACAATTTCGCCAAGGATTATATGACCCCAAATCGGAGCTAGTATGCTTTCTAAAACACATATTAGCGTAACTTCAGCTCCTAAAATAAACATTGCTCCATAACCTATAGCTAACCTTGATATACTTGTTAGAAAAAATCCCATAAAAAATAACAAACAAAAATCTTGTAAATTTATCTTTATATTTGCAAAAGGAAGCGCGAAGAAAAACAGCATTAAACCACAAAGTGTTATTACACTTCTTCTATCTACTTGTTTTTTATTGCTAAGTATGATATAAATTATGCTAAAACAGATTAAACCAATTAAACAAAAAAATATATTTAACATTTCATCAAATTTAATGTTATCTTTTATAGCTATGAAAAGACCAAAAATTATAATTAAAGATGTTGCATAAAGCATTTTTCTGACTTTTGTTTTGTAAATTATGCTTTCTAAAATCGCAGTTAAAATAGGGCAGGTTGCATAAATTAAAACAGTTATAGTAATGCCTATATATTTTACTGAGTAAAAAAAGAAAAAATTTGCAAAAGCCATACAAAATGCAGCCGTAAAAAGAGCAGTTTTTTCTATGAAAAATGAGTTTTTTGCTGTATTTAAGCCATTTTTTCAAGATATTAAAAATGATGATAATGCTAGAAAAAAACCAAAATACATTGTTATACTAAAAATATCACTTTTTGTCGCCTTTATGATGAGAGATTCAAAACTCATTAAAAAGACGCCAAAAATAACCAAAAACATACCTTTTGAGCGAGTATTCAAAGTAATCCTTTAAATTTATGAATAATTTATATGAAGTTTCATATAATTATACATCAAACTAAGACAAATAGGCTAATCTCATGAAATTATGGCTATTTTTTGTGCCAGCACTTCTTTTTTCAGCAAATTTAAGTGATATTATAATAAAAGCACAACAAAATGAAATCGCCACTATTGATTATATTAAAAGCATAAATGCTAGAAATGAGTTATCAAAGACAAAAAGTTCTTATATGCCAAATATCAGTCTAAAAGGCGGGTATATAGGTTTGGATAACGATACTATGCAAATACTTCCAAGCGAGAGTAAATTTGTAAATTTAAATGTGGATTTTATGATTTATGATGGCGGCAAAAGAGAGGCTAGTTTTAAATCTTTGGAACATTTATCAAATTTATCTCAAATACAATTTTTAGATACTAAAAACAAAATTGCACTTGATATGATAACTTTATATTTTAGTGCTAAAAATATAAACTCTCTCATAAGTGCAAAAAATTCTCAGATAAATTATATAAGTGAAAATTTAAAAAGGATTAAAGAATTCTACGCAGCCGGACTTGCCGCAGTTGATGAGTATGAGACACTAAATGCTCTTTATCACGAGCAAATCGCCTCCAAGCTAGAACTCGAGATAAAACTTGAAGAGATAAAAAACGATATTGCTCTTATTTCTAATGAAAATTTAGATGATTTTTCTCAAAATGTTTCTATAAATGAGCCAAATTTTCAAGAAACTAATCAAAATGCTGAAATTTTAAAGATAAATGAGCAAATTTTGGCAAAAAAAGAAGAGATAAATATAGCTAGTTCGGGTTATCTTCCAAAATTTTATTTAAGTGCTATATATGGATATCAAAAATTAAATTTCCCTGTAACAACTATCAAAGATAACGATAATAAGGCCATAATGGCTATGTTTGAATGGGATATTTTTAACTTTGGTAAAACAAAAAAAGAAGTAGAAATAAAAAAATATGAAAGTAAAATTTCTGAATTAAATAAAAATTTTATAGAGCGTTCAAATAAAATATATATCAAAAATTTAGTTTCAAATTTAAATTTAAATAAAGCCAAAATAAAAGCAGATAAAATTAGGCTTGATGCTGCAATTTCAAGTTTTGATGCCACAAATCAAAAATATCAAGCAGGTCTGATGAGTTATAATGATTTTTTATCTTCTCTTTCAAGACTTTATGAGGCTAGAGCTGGGTTAAATGTAGAGCAAAATAGTTATGAGATAAATAAAGCAAAGTATTATTATCTTTTAGGAATGGATGTGTTAGATGAGATTGTTAGATAAAGTTTTTTTGTTAATTTTTACGAGTTTGATTTTACAAGCACAAGATTTTGTATATGCTAGTTTTGATGTAGTTGCCAAAAATAACTCAAAGTTAGCTATGCAAAGTGCAGGTATAGTTGATAAAATTTATGTAGATATCGGAGATATTGTAAAAAAAGGCGATGTTTTGCTAGAGCTAAAAAATGATAGCGAATTAATAATGCTTCAAAAAGCACAAAATGATTTAAAACTAGCAATTGTATCTAAACAACATGCAAAAAGCACTCTTGATAAATTTGATAATGTGCAAAATGTAACTTCAAAACAAGTTTATGAAAATGCTAAATTTGAATTTGATAGCTCAGCAGTAAAAGAAAATAGTGCCAAAATCGCTATAAAAGAAGCAAAAGATAAGCTTGATAAAAAAGTATTAAAAACTCCTTATAATGGTATAATTTCTGCTAAATACATAGAAATAGGAGAGGGTGTTAGTGGCAATGTTCAGCCACTTTTTGCTATGTTTTCTTATCCTGAAGTAAAGTTAATTTTAAGTTTTGATGAAAAATATAAAGACATTGTTAAGGTAGGACAAAAATTTATTTATAATGTTGGTGATAAAAAAGATCAAGTTGGTAAAATAGATATAATCTATCCTAGTATTAATCAAAAAACTAGAAAAATTTACGCAGAAGTTTATACTACAAATTTAACGCCAGGAGCTTTTGGCGAAGGTAAAATAGAGATAGATAAAGTAAATATAAAAGAGAGATAAAAGTGTTTAAATTTGCTTTAAATAGACCAGTTGGAACTCTTATGATATTTTTATCACTAATTATTTTTGGTATTTATAGTCTTAGGGTTATGCCAGTAAATCTTTTCCCAAATATAGAAATTCCTTTAATAAAAATAACATCTTATGCAAACGGCGATATACACTTTATAGAAACTGAAGTTAGTAAAAAGATAGAAGATGCGATATATAGCATAGAAGGTATAGATAGTATAAGATCAATTAGTTATAGTAATGTTAGTGTTGTTATAGTTAAATTTAAACTTTCAAAAGATATTGAAGTAGCTGCAAATGACATAAGAGATAAACTAAGTGATGTAAAAATAGATGGAAAAATGCTCATAGAAAAACTCTCAGGAGATAGCGGACATGTGATGAGTTTGTTTATAAACTCTAAACACAATGATAAAAAAGCTTTGATGGATATTATAAAGGATAAGGTAAAACCATTCCTTGAACACATTGATGGTGTTGGTAAGATAGAAGATGTTGGGTATTTAGAACCGCAAATAAGAGTTTTTTTAGATATTAATAAGCTTGATAAATACTCTCTTAGTGCAGATGATATCTCAAAAATACTAAAAACACACAATTTCAAAGCTCCGCTTGGGAAAATCATAGATAATAAAACAGAAATTTACTTAAAAGGCGATTTTGAGGCTGAGAATTTAGAGGATTTATCTAATGTTAGGATAATGCCAGGAGTTTTTTTAAGTGATGTAGCTACCATAAAAAATAGTTTTGATGATAATGAATCTATGGCGATAATGGATAGTAAAGAAGGTGTTTTACTTGATATCATAAAGGTAAATGGGGCAAATTCTATAAAGACCATTGACAATGTTAGTAAAAAATTAGACTCACTAAAACAAATTTTGGGTAATGAGTTTGAATACAAAATAGCTTTTGATAAAAAAGAAAATATTTTAAAAAATATAAATCAAGTATTTTTTGATATGAGTTTTGGTGTTGTTTTAACAATGGCAATTGTATTTTTCTTTCTTAGAAATTTTACTTCAACGATTATTGCTACACTAAGTGTTCCTGTTTCTATTATAGGAACATTTTTTATTATCTATATACTTGGTTATGATTTAAATCGTTTAACGTTAGTTGCTTTAACGCTTGGCATTGGTATATTTATAGATGATGCTATAGTTGTTATAGAAAACATATCAAAAAAACTAAAAGACTCAAAAGATTCCTTAGAAGTAGCATTTAATGGTGTAAAAGAGATATCGTTTAGTGTTCTTGGTATAAGCACGGTTTTGCTTTGTGTTTTTATACCAATGGGATTTATGGATGGTATTGTTGGTAGATATTTTGAGTCATTTGCTTTAAGTGTAGCTGGGGGTATAGTTATATCGTTTTTTGTTTCTATGATGTTAATTCCGATGCTTGCTTCAAGATTTGTTAAAGCAGATGAGGGTGCATTTTATAAAAAAACTGAATTTATTTTTGTTTTTTTAGAAAACTCATATGAAAAGATTTTAAATTTGATTTTAAAATTTAAAGCCATATTTATTGTTATAACTATAATTATAATCACATTTACTGGATTTTTAGCTAAAAATATCGGCGTGGATTTTTTGCCTATGGAAGATAATGGCGGATTTTATGTAAATATCGAAGCAGATCCTAGAGTTAGTCTTGAAAATATGAAAAATCTCTCTTTGGATGTTCTTAAAAAAATTAATAGTGATAAAGAAAATGTAGAGTATTGCACTTTGATGTTAGGATACAATGATGCAAAAGAGGCATATAAATCAAGAATATATGTAAAACTTGTCCCGCTTAAGCAAAGAAAATTAAGACAAAAACAGATTATAAATAAATATAGAAATGAGCTTAAATTTGATGGTTTAAATATAATGATAGCAGATATCCCGATAGTTGATAATGGCGGTATAGATGAGCCAGTTCAACTTGTAATAACTGGGGATGAGTTTGAAAAATTAGACGAACTTTCAAACAAGGCAAAAGAAATTTTTAAACAAATTTCCGGTGTTGTAGATATAAAAAATAGTAGTGATGATAAAGTTGTAGAAATTTCTATAACTTTAAATAAAGAAAAAGCGAAAAAATTTGGCGTAAATCCATATGATATAGCAAATGTGCTTCGTTTTTCATTTGCATCAAATGTAGTTGGAAATTTTACTTATAACAACATAACTTATGATATTTCAATGAGACTTGATGATAATTTTAGGCAAAATTTGGATGACTTAAAAAAACTACAAGTAAAAAATAGTTCCAACGATGATATTTATATATCTTCTATGGTGGATTTTATAGATATAAAATCTCCTGCAAATATCTTGCATTATGATAAAAAAAGACAAAGTTTAATAACTGCAAATATACAAAATATCCCGCTAAACAAGGTTACTATGGATTCAAAAAAAGAGCTTGATGAAATAATAAAAGATGGTTATGAGTATAAATTTACAGGTTATATTGAACTAATGGAAGATACAAACGAGGTATTTGTAGCCACGATTGTCATAAGTGCGGTTTTAATGTATATCGTTCTTGCTTCTTTATATGAGAGCTTTATTTTACCTATAATAATAATGATAACCATGCCGCTTGCTTTTAGTGGCGTAGCTATCGGGCTTTATTTAACACAAAACAATTTTAGCCTTTTTGTAATGATTGGAATGATTTTGCTATTTGGAATGGTTGGTAAAAACGCTATTTTAGTTGTAGATTTTGCAAATAGAGCTGCAAATGATGGGCAAGATTTGCATGATGCTATACTTAAAGCCGGCAAACTTCGTCTTAGGGCTATTTTGATGACAACTTTTGCTATGATTTTTGCCATGCTGCCACTGGCATTTAGCAAAGGTGTAGGATATGAGGGGAATTCTCCTATGGCTATTTGTATAATTTGCGGTCTCATAAGCTCAACTATACTTACACTGCTTGTAGTTCCTGCTATGTTTGGTTCGTTTTATAAACTCGATAAAAAAATTAGAAAAATTTATGAAAGAGATAAAATTTAATATCATATTGACAAATATCAATATGTGTTATATAATTCCAAAAAAGGATTAAATTTGGATAAATTTATAAATAATTCTAGGGTTTTTAAAGCTTTTTGTGATCCAAATAGACTTAAAATACTAGATATTTTATGCAGTGGTGAAAAATGTGCGTGTGTATTACTTGAAGAGTTAGATATAAAACAACCTTCTCTTTCTCATCATATGAAGATACTTTGCGATGCTAATATTGTAAAATCTAGAAAAGATGGCAAATGGATGCATTATAGTTTAAATGAAGATGGTTTAAAGATGGCAAAGAATTTACTAGATGATATAAAATGCTATTAGTTAGTATTTTTTCTATTTTATATAGAAATATTTAAATGTATCAATCAATAATGGAGAAAAACAGTTTGGATAATTTTTTTACAACGCAAGTTTTAGGTATGCAGTGGCTAAGTGATTTTATAAGAAATTTGCTTTTAAATTTTAATGTAAATTTAGATAGTAAATTTGGCGGAAGTTTGCATTTTTTTATATATGATGTCTTAAAAATAACCATACTTTTATGTTTTTTGATATTTGTTATTTCATATATTCAAAGTTATTTTTCACCACAAAGAAGTAAAAAAATTCTAGGTAAATGTAATGGCTTTTTTGCAAATATCTTAGCTGCACTGCTTGGAACTATAACCCCGTTTTGCTCTTGCTCATCGATACCACTTTTTATAGGTTTTAGCTCAGCTGGTTTGCCACTTAGTGTAACTTTATCTTTTTTGATTTCTTCGCCTATGGTGGATCTTGGATCGCTTGTTTTATTAAGCAGTGTTTTTGGCTTAAAAATAGCTGCGATATATGTCATAGTTGGGCTTATTATAGCTGTGATTGGCGGAAGCTTACTTGGAAATTTAGATGAGAAAAAATATATACAAGAATACATATTATCTATACAAAATACAAATTTACAAGAGTTTGAAATGAGCCAAAAAGATAGAGTGGTTTATGCAAAAGAGCAAACATTTCAAACTTTTAAAAAAGTATTTTTTTATATAATAGTCGGTGTTGCAATCGGCGCTTATATTCACAATTGGATACCACAAGATTTTATACAAAATTTACTTGGTAAAGATAATTTCTTTGGTGTAATTTTAGCTGTTTTAGTTGGTGCGCCAATGTATGCTGACATATTTGGCGTTATTCCTATAGCTGAAGCATTGTATTTAAAAGGAGCAACTCTTGGAGTGGTGCTATCTTTTATGATGGCAGTAACTACGCTTTCTTTACCATCTATGATAATGCTATCTAGAGCTATGAAGCCAAAACTTTTAGCTTTGTTTATAGGTTATTGTGTGATTAGTATAGTTATGGTTGGATATATTTTTAATATTTTTGAGAAAATTTTTATATAAAGGGAAATGATATGTTTTTTAAATTTAAAAAAGCACAAGATCAAAATGATAGCTTAGATGAAAATGCAAGGATAAAAATTCTTGGAACTGGTTGCAAAAAGTGTAATGAATTAGAAGCAAATACACTTTTAGCATTAAAAGAACTTGATATGGATGAAAAAGTAGAGCATATCAAAGATTTAGTTAAGATAGCTGGATATGGAGTTATGAGTACACCGGCTCTTTTGATAGATGAAAAAGTGTTAAGTTATGGTAGAGTTTTAAGTGTAAAAGAGATAGTAAATTTAATAAAAGAAAATTTATAATTTATCTTTATAATGTATAATCCTAAAGAAAGGATAAGATATGAATAATTTTATACTACATACTCCAACTAAGATAGTTTTTGGTAAAGATGAGGTTAAAAGACTTTCATCACTTCTTCCAAAAGATAAAAAGATTTTACTTCTCTATGGCGGTGGAAGCATTAAGAAAAATGGCGTTTATGATGATGTTATAAATGCAACGGATGGTTTAAATTTTGTAGAATTTGGTGGAATAGAGGCAAATCCAGATTTTGATACATGTGTAAAAGCAAGAAATTTTGCTAGGCAAAATGGCGTGGAGTTTTTATTATCTGTTGGCGGAGGAAGTGTTTTAGACGCTACTAAGTTTATATCGCTTATATTTTATGAAAACGGCGATGAATGGGAAGTATTAGAGGGTAAAAAATGTGCTAGTAATGCACTTCCGCTAGCAAGCGTTATGACGCTTCCTGCAACCGGATCTGAGATGAATAATGGTGGTGTTATATCAAGAAGAAGCACTCAAGATAAACTCTCTTTTAAAAGTCGTCTTGTTTTTCCTAAATTTTCTATAATTGATCCAAGTTATACCGCAAGTTTGCCACTTAGACAAATTCAAAACGGTATAGTAGATACATTTGTTCATACTTTGGAACAATACGCTACTTGGGATATAAACACTCCTATGCAAGATTTGTGGGCTATAGGCATTTTAAGAACTTTGCTTGAAGAAGGACCTAAGGCTATATCAGATCCAAGCGATTATGATGTTATGTCAAATATTTGTTGGTGTGCAACATGTGGATTAAATGGTTGGATAGGGGCTGGAGTTATTCAAGACTGGGCTGTGCATATGATAGGACACGAACTTACTGCATTTTATGGCATAGATCACGCTCAAAGTTTGGCTGTGGTTTTACCAAGTAGATACAGACTTCATTTGAAAAATAAAAAAGAAAAACTTTATAAACTTGGTGTAGAGGTATTTAAACTAGAAGGAAATAAAGATCAAATCGCATCAAATTGCATAGATAAGATAGAGGAATTTTTCAATTCACTTGGAGTAAAAACTCATCTTAGTGATTATGGTATAGATGAAAAAGAAGCATCTATTAAAATTGCTGAGAGATTTATACAAAGAAATAAAATTTGGGGAGAGCATAGTGAAGTCACCCCAGAAGTAGTTAGAGTTATTTTGATTAACGCAAAATAGGATATGTTTGTATTAAAATACATAAAATATTATGTATTTTAATACGCTTTAAATTTAGTAAATATTCTCTGATTGTAGTTTTTCAGCCATTACTTCAGCTTCTTTTAAAAGCTCTTTTGCACCTTTTTCTATAAATTTAGTAGCTAATTCTTTACCTATAGTTTTGTATTTATCTTTATTAACAATCAAAGTTTCTTTTAAAAACTTGCTTCCATCAGGTAATCCCAAAACAGCCCTTATTTTTACATCATCACCTTTTAAATTTGCATTTATACCTATTGGAACTTGACAGCCACCGTTTAACATAGTAACAAAATCGCGTTCTATAGTTGTTTCTATGTGAGATTTTTCATCATTTATAAAGCTAATTATGTCTAAGATATCATTAGAGTTTTTAGCCTCTATTCCTAGGGCACCTTGTCCCATAGCAGGGATCATTTCATCAAGTTCAAATGGTGTAACAAATTTTATTTCTTTGTTAAGATTAAGTCGTTTTATACCAGCAACGGCTAGTATGATTGCATCAAAACGACCTTCTTTTAGCTTTTTTAAGCGGGTATTTACATTGCCTCTAAGTGAGATTATATTTAAATCAGGGCGAATCATAAGAAGTTGCATTCTTCTTCTAAGGCTTGTTGTTCCAATTCTAGAGCCTTTTGGCAGTTCTTGTAAATTTTTGAAATTTTCGCTAACAAAAGCATCTCTAACATCTTCTCTTTTGCTAATTGCACCAAGTAAAAGACCATCTGGAAAAACAATGGGAACATCTTTTAAACTATGCACAGCTATATGACTTTCGCCTCTAATCATGCTTTCTTCTAGCTCTTTTGTAAAAAGTCCTTTGCCGCCAATTTTTGCAAGAGGGGAATCTAATATAACATCGCCTTTTGTTTTCATACTTAAAAGTTCAACTTCCATGCCATGAGTTTTTTTAATCTCACTTTGTATAAACTCGCTTTGCCACATTGCTAAGGCACTTCCTCTTGTTGCTATGATTAATTTTTTCATTTTTTATCCTCATCTATCACTTCAACATCTATGATATCTTCGTTTGTATTATCTTTTTTAAAATTATAATTTTTATCAATCTTTTTATTTGCAAAAACTGAAAATATTATAACGCATAAACCAACTATATCGCACATTAACCCAGGCAACATTAATAAAAATCCGCCAATGCTTATACCAAAATTGCTTATCATTTGCATAGGAGAGCTTAAATTTGCCATATTTATAAATCCAAATTTAAACATAAGCATTAAGCCAATGACTGCACTTATTATAATTTCTAGTAAGAATTTCAAAAATCCATATTCATCTATAAATGCATAAATTATAAAAATTTCGATAAAAATATAAATAAAAGCTAATGTTTTTTGCATAATATCTCTTTTAATTTGTCTAAAATTTCATCTTTTTTGATTATAGTTTTATTGAGTGTTTTTCTCTCTATTAGCTCTACATTGCCTTCATTTAAGCTTTTGCCTATGAGTAGGGCATATGGAAATCCCATAAGTTCAAATTCACTCATTTTAACGCCAAATCTTTCGTTTCTATCATCAAGAAGTGTTTGTATGTCTAGGCTTTTGCAGTTTTTATAAATTTGGTTTGCAAAATCTACTTGAGAGTTATCTTTTAAATTTGATATGATTATCTCTAGTTTAAAAGGAGAAGTTTGCTCGTTCCAAATACAACCTTTTTCATCATGATTTGCTTCTATTATAACGGCTACTAAACGACTTACGCCTATGCCATAACACCCCATATAAAAAGGCTGTGCTTTTCCGTTTATATCTAAAAAGGTTGCATTCATTGCACTTGAGTATTTATCTCCAAGTTGAAAAATGTGTCCAACTTCTATACCTTTTGTGATGTGTAATTTGCCTCCGCAATGAGGACATATATCTCCTTGTTTTACAGCTATTAGGTCTTTGAATCTATCGTCATTAAAATTTACAATATTTAAACCAATTATATGATAGTCTTTTTCGTTAGCACCGCAAATCATTTGTTTTGCATTTTTTAGTTCACTATCTATGTAAAAATCTACATTTTTTAAACCAACTGGACCACAAAATCCAGGAACCAATCCCGCTTTTAAAATATCTTCCTCACTAGCATCAACGAGTTCTATTGCGTTACAAGCGTTTTGTGCCTTCTTTTCTTGAACTTCATCACATCCTCTTACAAATAAAACCACTATTTTGCTATCGTTTTCGTAAATAGCTTTTTTTATCACAGCTTTTATCGTAAAAAATTTATCAACTTTAAAGAAATTTGCTATTTTATCTATTGTTTTTAAATTTGGGGTATAAAATTTACTCATTTGTGCTTCTGGCATGTCTGCTGTTGTTTGTAATGGTTTTCTTTTTGCGGCTTCTATGTTTGCTGCGTATTTGCAATTATCGCAAACCAAAATATCATCTTCGCCATTATCTGCTAATACCATAAATTCTTTACTTCCGCTTCCACCAATTGCACCGCTATCTGCATCAACTGCTCTGTAATTTAATCCAAGTCTAGTAAAGATATTTGAGTATGTTTTTTCCATAAGATCAAACTCTCGTTTCATATCTTCTTTTGAAGCATGAAAGCTATATCCATCACACATTATAAATTCTCTACCTCTTAGTAACCCAAATCTAGGTCTTGCCTCATCTCTAAATTTTGTATTTATTTGATAAAGATGTAGTGGAAGTTGTTTGTAACTTGTAATGTTATTTTTTACAATATTTACAACACTTTCTTCGTTTGTTGGGCTTAGAACAAATTCGTTTTCTTTTCTATCTTTAAATCTTAAAAGTTCTTTGCCATAATAACTATATCTACCGCTTTGCTTCCAAAGTTCGGCTGGTGTAACCATGCTCATAGTTATTTCTAAGGCTCCAGCTTCATCCATCTCTTCTTTTATAATATTTTTGATGTTATTTATTACCATTTGAGCAAGTGGCAAAAAGTTATAAAGCCCGCTTCCAATTTGTCCTATAAATCCAGCTCTTAATAAAAATATATGGCTAGGAAGAGTTGCATCTTTTGGCGCTTCTTTTGTAGTAGGTGCGTAGAGTTTGCTAAATTTCACTATCTTTCTCCCATTCGTATTCGCATTTGTAAAAATTAAATTCTTTAAATTTATCTTGTATATCAAATATGTATTGAACTGATCTAATTATAGCATCAGCTTCTACCTTGTTTCCCAAATCTTTTAAATTTACACTAGGTGTATGTAAAAAAGCCTTAAAAACTTGGTGAACTAGCTTTCTTGCTTCTTCTTTATCTGAATTTTTTAAGTAGCCTTTTTTGATAGCTTTTTGTATCTCATTTTCTGCTACTTCTTTTGCTTTAAATCTTAAAGCTTTAATTATAGGAGTTGATGATAAACTTTGTATCCATTTAAAAAACTCATTTGTCATATCTCCTACTAAGGCGTATGCAATTTGTGCTTGTTCTTCTCTTATGGTTGTGTTTTTTTTGACAATCTCATCTAAATCATCAACAGCAAAAATATGAATTTTATCAGTTGGAGTTATATCAATATCTCTTGGAACAGCTATGTCAAAAAAGTATCTATCAAAATCCTTATTTTCTAGCATATCGTCTGTTATTACGGGATTTGAAGACCCTGTTGCACTAAATATAATTTTGTTTTTATTTATGTATTGTGCTAGTTTTGAAATAGAATCATATGACGCATTTATACCAAGTTCATCTGCTAAATCTTTTGCATTTTCTAAACTTCTATTTATTATAGTAACTTTAGCTCCGCTTGCTACTAGATGTTTGCCAGCAAGCCTACTCATTTCGCCAGCACCGACAATCAAAGCTTCTATATTTTCAATTGAGCCAAAAATTTCTTTGGCTTTTGCTACAGCCACGCTTGAAACAGATATATGATTTTTAGATATATCAGTTGAGTTTCTTATACTTGCTGCACATTTAAAAGCATAGTGCATAGCTCTACTTATGTTTAGTTTTGCAAAACCATTTTCATATGCAAAAATAAAGGCATCTTTAAGTTGCCCAACTATTTGTGTTTCGCCTATGACTAAACTATCAAGTGAGCTTGCAACTGAAAAAAGATGATGTATTGATCCTTCATCTTCATAAATATCGGCTCTGGTTGTAAGCTCTTCTAAATCAATACCGCTTGATTGATGAAGTTGTGAGAGTATAAGATCTTCTGCTTCTTTATGTTCTAAGCTTCTGGTAAAAATCTCAACTCTGTTACAGGTACTTAGCACCATAGCTTCGCTTATATATTTGCTAGAACAGATGTTTTGTAGAAATTTTCTTTTATTTTCATTATCTGAAAAAGAAAGTTTTTCACGAACACAAATATCTGTATTTTTGTGCGTGAAACTAATACTCATATAATGCATTAAAATGTCCTATCTATCATACTTTTTACTATATTTTCAAGATCTTCTATATTGTATTTTTTAACCGAATTTATAGCATCATTTCCATAATTTTTTGCTACATTTAAGCATTTTTCTATAATGTTAAATTTAGCCAAATTTTCTTTTATCCAGCTTTGTTCTTCATCTTTTAAATCTTTTTTAAATAAAGAAATAAGATATTTTTTATCTTTATCATTGAGTTTTTCATAAAGATATATGTAAGGAAGTGTGGTTTTTCCTTCTTTATAGTCATTTAAAGCAGGTTTTCCAAGTGTTTTTGAATCTTGTGTTACATCTAGTATATCATCAATAATTTGAAAAGCAATACCTAAATTTTTGCCATATTTTGCGAAATCATCTATATCAAATTTTCCTAGATATGCCCCGCATTTAGCTGTTGCTTCTATTAAAACTGCAGTTTTATAATAAATCATTTTTAGATATTTTTGTTTGCTTTGATTAAATTCTTCTCCCATAGATACATCCATTATCTCGCCTATACTAAGCAAGCTAACGGCGTTTGATATATTTTGAGATATAAAATTATCAAATTTGCTAAGTTCAAAATATCCTTTTGAATATAAAATATCTC
The DNA here is from genome assembly GCF_008245005.1 of Campylobacter sputorum subsp. sputorum. Classification (NCBI taxonomy): domain Bacteria; kingdom Pseudomonadati; phylum Campylobacterota; class Epsilonproteobacteria; order Campylobacterales; family Campylobacteraceae; genus Campylobacter; species Campylobacter sputorum. The sequence goes on from NZ_CP043427.1 coordinate 769,998, forward strand.
CAAGCATTATTGCATTTTTAGCACCATAAATTGCATTTATACTAGCTTTTCCACGCCTTGTATAGCTTTCGTCTATTACATCATCGTGCAAAAGGCTAGCTGCGTGAATTAGTTCTATGATAGCACATAACTTTAATGAATTTTCATTTTCTGTGGCTATTTTTAAAAGAAGTTTTGATCTTAGTTTTTTGCCTGAGTTTATGTTTGCAAACATTTCATTTAATGGCTCATAATCAAGCTCTTTTATCATATTTGTAATTATGGTATCTATTTTATCCATTTTTATCCTTGATTATTTGTATTGTTTGGTTTTTTTGGATCAATAAATTTTACCTCAACTCTATTTGCTTCGTCTTTGATATATACCATAAAAGTAGCTATACCTTTTTCATATTTTAAGAAAGCAAGATAAAGTCTAACTTCGTCTTTGGGAAAGTTTTCTTTTGGCTCAAATAGTAACTGGTCGTATTCTTTTAATCCATTTCTTAATGAAACACTCATATGTCTTGGGTATTTTCTCCACCAACTATGAACTATCATATTTGTAGCATCATAAAGCGTCCATCTAAAGTTAAAATACTCTATCTCTCTTTGCTTATCCTCGCTATTTAATCTTACTGCAACTCTAGCCATCTGGTCTTTTTTTAACTCAAATTTATATTCATAAGCAAATTCTAAAGAAGCACAAAAAAGATTGACATAAAATATGATTAAGATACAAAAAATTTTAAACAATTTTATATGCTTTTTGTTAAAATTTCACTACTTAGATGCATATACATATTTTGTAACTTTTCATCTAAAATTTTAGCATTTTCATACTCAAAAAGATCAACTTGTTTTAGATCAATTCCATTTTGTTCTAGTAAATGCTCCATAGCTATGTATTTTTTAAGTAAATTTTGTATTTCATCTTCAACACTATTTCGTGTTGCATGAAATAAAATATCAAAAAACTTTTCTCTTAAATCTCCGCAAAAAAGATCATTTTCATTCATTTTTTACCTTAACTAAAACATTAAATTTAAATTATATCACAATAATGTTTTATTAAAAATTAGTTTAAATTACACAATTATATAATTTATATATCTTCTATAAATTTTATCAGCTCATTAGAATTCTTAGCATTTTTAAATTTAGTGCTATTTTCTCCAAATCCCCATGAAACATTTATATAAGGCATATTTGCATTTATTGCAGCCATTTCATCTTTTATACTATCTCCTATAAAAACTGCTGTATTATTTAAACCTTTTTCTTTGGCTAAATTTAACATAGTTGGATCTGGTTTTTTGGGTGTATTTTTACTAAAACCTATGATAAAATTAAATTTATCATATATTTTATTTTTTTCTAAAATTGCTTTTAAACTATCTTGTGGAGCGTTACTTGCAAGTACTACGAAGTATTTCTTAGATATACAAAAATCAAGTATTTCATCAACACATTCATATTTTTTAGCATAAATATTGTAGTTTTTGTCAAAATCTTTTTGAAAATCTTGCATCATTTTATTTGTTGGATTTTCTAATTTAAAGAACTCTTTTATCATATTTTTATCTAGTGAGTTAATTGTTTTTAAAATAAATTCTTTTTGTAAATCGGTTTTTAGTCCGATATTTCGTCTTGTTTGATTTATAGTAACACAGATAGCTTCTGAGCTATCTATAATTGTTCCATCCATATCAAATATAATTGTTTTAGTATTCATACTCATTAAAGCTCTTTTTGTGTTTTTCTTTTTTATATTTTAGATTTTTTATCTTTTCTAGTTGATTAAATGATTTTAAAAGCTCATCTTTATTTGTGCTACTTAAAGATAAATTTACAAACTCAACCAATCCTTTTGTATAGGATTGATCAAGATACACGGGCTCGACTTTCTTTAAAATTTCAAAACTTTTTTCAACTCTTTGTTTAAATAAATTTTCATCAAAATCATCTCTTTTTATTATTCCAACGATTGATTTTACAAATTTTTCAAGAGATCTTATGTATTTTACTCTTTTAAATTTATCTGTTTGTTCCAAGTTATTTTTTCTCTTTTAAATTTTCATATTGAACGCAAGCTATTTCGTCTTTTAAATCGCAAGCTTTTTTATAATACTTCATAGCCATATTTATATCATTTTTAAAGCCTTTTGCATTATGGTAAAGCGTAGCGATACTAAAACATCCCATAGCGTTACCTTTATCACAAGATTTTATAAATAAATCTTTTGCTTTATCATAATCTTTTTGTGATGCATACATTGTCCCAAGGTAATTGCAACTTTTTAGATATTCGTTTTTACAAGCTTTTTCATACAAAGAGATAGCTTTTTTAGTATCTTTTTGAACGCCAAAACCGCCTTCATACATTACTCCAAGCTCAGCACAACCTCTAGCATAACCACCTTCGCAAGCTTTTGTAAATAGTTCTATGGCTTTTTTATCATCACCATTTATTTCTAAACCCTCACTATATAAAAATCCAAGATCGCTACAAGCTTCTAAATCGTTATTATCGCATTTTGTTTGTAACTCATTTGCCTTATTATTAGCAGCTGATAACATAATAGCAAAAGCTGATAGTAAAAAAACTATTTTTTTCATAAAACTCCCTTTTTAAATTTTTAACTATAAGGATAACAAAATAGCTTTTAATATAAAATAAATGCTACGCTATAAATCCATAATCTTTAAGTATTTTTGTATAAAAATCTTCATCTTTACAAACTATCAAAAGCAAGTCATTTGCTTTAAAAAGATAAGATCCTGTAACTTTTATGTATTTTCCATCTCTTACAGAAAGAACTACATAGAAATTTTCTGGTAATTCCAGCTCGGCTAGGTTTTTTCCAATTATTTTAGAATCTTCTTCTATTGAAAATTGCCTAATGGATTGATAAAAAATTTGGTTTTTAATGGAAGGTTCTTTTACTTCTTCTTTTTTATTTTCTTCTAATCTTACGCCAAGTATTGTAGCAGCTTTTGATATGGTAGAACCTTGTATTAAAACAGAAATGAAGACTATAACAAAAACTATATTAAACATATCCTCTGCATGATTTATGTTTGCACTAAGAGGATAGGTGGATAATATAACAGGAACAACGCCTCTAAGTCCAACCCACGATATAAATGTTTTTTCTTTGATACTAAATTTAGTAAAAATAGTGCCTATAAACACGCTGATTGGTCTTGCGACAAAAGTGAGAAAAAGAGCGATAAGTGCCGCCATAAGAGTGACGCTTGGTAAAGAACTTGGAAAAACTAATAATCCAAGAGTTAAAAATACGAAAATTTGCATTATCCAAGCTACACCGTCAAAAAAACCAACTAAATTCTTTTTATATACATATTCTCGTCTATTTGCAAAAATTCCCATAACATATACAGCTATATAGCCATTTCCACCTATTTTTGTAGTAATTCCAAAAACCAAACAAACAAATCCGAGAACCAAAATAGGGTAAAATCCCCATGAGCTAAGTTGAATTTTGTTTAAAATGCTTGGCAAAGAGCATCCACAAGCATATCCAACAACTCCACCTATAAAAAATTGCATAGCAAGTTCTATGGCTATATTTCCTGCAGTTGGTGTTTGTGATGCACTTATAATACCAATTATAGTCATGGTTAAAAATATTGCCATTGGATCATTGCTTCTACTTTCAAATTCTAAAAGCTCACCAAGATTGTTTTTTAGTTTTATACCTCTTGATCTAAGTATGGCAAATACCGCAGCTGCGTCAGTTGAGCTTATAATGGCACCAAGTAAAAAGCTTTCAAGCAAACTCCAACCTAAAAGAAGATAGATGAATAATCCTAATACAATAGCGGTTATAACAACTCCAAGAGTTGCTAGAACTATGGAAACTTTAAGTATTGGGGCAACGGATTTTATATTTGTATCAAATCCGCCTGCAAATAGTATAAAAATAAGAGCCAAATTTCCAACTAAAGCTGCAAATTTAGTATCATCAAAAGGAAGACCTAATATACCATCGCTTCCAGCTAGCATTCCAACACATAAAAATACTATAAGAGCTGGAATTCCATACTTATCTGAAATTTTGCTAAAAAATATACTAGCTAAAAAAAGTACGCCGATTATGATTAGGTTTTCTTCCAAAATTATGCCTTAAATTTAGTCATTATCTTTGTAAAATATTATATCAAAATTATTTTTTGCCTTTACTAAAGATTTTTTATTAGATGTTTTATTTATATTATTTAATCTTTGTAATTCTTCATTTAAATTATCTAAAGCTCTTTCCATCTCTTCCATCTGCTTTTTGAGCCTTAAAACAACATCAACGCCTGCTAAATTTATCCCCATGTCTCTTGTTAATCTCAGAATTGTCTTAATTTGATCTATATCTCTTTCTGAATAAAGTCGCATCTTGCCATCAGTTCTGTTTGGACAAACAAGCCCTTCTTTTTCGTATTGTCTTAAAGTTTGTGGATGGATATTTAAAACTTTTGCAACTACGCTTATTAAATATACTGGTTCGTCATAATGTGTATTCATATTTTGCCTTTATTGTGGTAATTTTTCTTTCATAAGTTCTACCAGATTATCATCTAAATTTGAGATATCTGGTAAAACAACATTTACTTTTAGATATAAATCCCCATAAATGCCACTTTTTCTATTTTGCACCCCATATCCTTTTAATCTTATTTTTTGATTAGGTTTTGTGTTTGGAGATATTTTTATACTAACTGGTTTTTTGTATGTTTGAACATCTACTTTATTTCCAAAAAGTGCAGTTTTTAGAGATATATTTAACTCTTTTGTTAAATCATCCCCATTTCTTTCATACTCGCTACTAGATTCTACAGCAACATTTAGTATAAGATCTCCTCTTTGACCACCTATGCTTCTACCTTTTCCTTTTACCCTGAGTTTTTCTCCGCTATTTATGCCAGCAGGAATGCGAATTTTAATGCTTTCGCCACCTATATTTATCTGTTTTTCTCCGCCCATTACAGCTACATCAAATGGTATTTTTATCTTAGCTTGAGTGTCTAAATCAGCCCCAAATCCATTATAAGAACTAAAAGAGCTAAAGCTATTTCCTCCAAATCCGCTAGAACTTCTTGAGCCAAAGGCACCGCCAAATATATTTCTTAAAATTTCATCTAAATTTCCCAAATCTTGATTTTGTGTAAAATCATGGAAACTTTGTCCGCCAAACATAGAATCCCCATGCATATCGTATTGTTTTCTTTTGGATTCATCACTTAAAATTTCATAAGCTGCATTGATTTCTTTAAATTTATCTTCGGCTTTAGGATCTTTATTTATATCTGGATGATATTTTCTAGCAAGTCTTCTATATGCTTTTTTTATTTCTTCGCTAGATGCTGATTTATCTACACCTAGTGTTTCATATAAGCTATTACTCAATTTTAAATCCTTTTGTATATTTTTCTTAATATATATTATATCATAAAACTTTAGTCTATGTCAATCAAGTATTATAGATTAAAAAGTGAAATTTCATTTACAATCAGCATATTAAACATTAACTTTCATAAAATATAATTTTAAAAAATAAAATTAAAGATAAGGAAAGAAATAAATGAAAAAAACTATTTTTTTATCACTTGTGACCGCTTGTATTTTAAATGCAGGAAATATAAAATTTAATGAAGCTTCCCCATCTCCAGATAGAGTTGAACCAGGATATAATCCAAATACCATACTTTCATATCATGATTCTGTAAAAGATGTTAAACAATCAGTTGTAAATATCTCTACTAAAAAAACTATAAAAGATAATGGAAATATGCCGTTTTCTCATATGTTTAATGATCCATTTTTAAAGGAATTTTTTGGATTTAATTTTGGTATCCCGCAAGAGAGAAATAGAAGCACCTCTTCTTTGGGAAGTGGAGTTATAATTTCAAGTGATGGATATATTGTTACAAATAATCATGTAATTGCCGATGCTGATGAGATAGTAGTAACAACAATGTATGGAAATAACGAGTATAAAGCAAAAGTTATAGGTGCTGATGCTAAAACCGATCTTGCTGTTATTAAAATAGAAGCAAAAGATTTAAAAGCTATATCTTTTGCTGATTCATCTTATTTAATGGAAGGCGATGTTGTATTTGCTGTTGGAAATCCTTTTGGAGTTGGAGGAACTATCACTCAAGGAATAGTCTCTGCTTTAAATAAAAATAATATTGGCTTAAATCAATACGAAAATTTCATTCAAACTGATGCTTCTATAAATCCTGGTAATTCTGGTGGAGCTCTGGTTGATAGTAGAGGTGCTTTGGTTGGTATAAACTCAGCAATACTTAGTAGAAATGGCGATAATAACGGCATAGGATTTGCAATACCTTCAAATATGGTAAAAAATATCGCACAAAGACTTATCGTTGATGGAAAGATAGATCGTGGATATATAGGTGTAATGATATCAAATTTAACAAGCGATCAAAAAGAAGTATATAAAAATAAAGAAGGAGCCTTGATATCTAGCGTAGAAAAAGATATGCCCGGTGATAAAGCCGGATTAAAAAGAGGCGATTTGATAATAAAAGTAAATGATAAAGATATAAAAGATGCATCAACTCTTACAAATTTAATCGGCTCACTAGATCCAAATACGAAAATAGACATAAAATATGAAAGAATGGGTAAAGAATATACCACTAAACTGAAATTAGCAAATATGAATGATTCTGCTTCTAATTCTGGAGCAAAAGCTGGTTTTAGCTCAAATTCTATATTAGAAGGACTTAGTATTGTAAATTTAACAGATGAATATCGTGCCAAATATCGTATCCCAAGCGATGCAAGCGGTGTTTTAGTAACTGATGTTAAATCTGATTCTAAAGCTGAAAATTTAGGCTTTATGAATGGGGATTTGATTATACAAGTTGGTGATAAAAATATTAAAAATATAGAAGATTTTAACTCTGTTATGAAAGAAAACGACGGCGATAAAGTTCTTGTTTGGATAAATAGAAGAGGCGTATATAGGGGTCTTGTTATAAAATAGTTTTATTAAATACAAGATTTAGTTTATAAGTTTAAAACTAAATCTTGTATAAATTTACAAACAAACTACTTTATCTCTCTTTGAAAAAGAGATTTTATAGCATCATAAATTTTTATAGCTACTTTTGCATTATTCATAGTATAAAGATGAATTCCATCAACTCCATAAGTTACTAAATCTACAATTTGATCTATCGCGTATGCAATTCCAGCATCAAACATAGCTTTTTCATCATCTTGATATTTATCTAAAATTCTAACAAATTTAGGTGGTATTTTTGCTCCACAAAGTGAAGTTATTTTCAAAATTTGACGCTTATTTGTAACAGGCATAATTCCAGCACAAATTTTCGCATTTATATTTGCTAAATCACAATTTTGTCTAAATTTATAAAAATCTTCATTATCAAAAAATAACTGCGTTAAAAGCGTGCTAACTCCGGCATCAACTTTAATTTTAAGATTTTTTATATCTTCTACAAAATCTTTTGAATTTTTATGTTTTTCCGGATAACAAGCACCATATATCGTAAAATTTCCATTTTGTTTTATAAATTTAACTAAGTCGCTTGCATATGAAAAATCTTCGCTTACTTTTTCATTTTCTACTTCATCACCTCTTAGAGCCAAAATATCATTTAATCCACGCTTTTTACACTCTTGCAAAATTTGTAAAATTTCATCTTTATTTTTGTGAATACAAGGCAAATGAACTATACTTTTTGTCTTGTATTTATCTTTTACAAGAGTTGCAATATCTAAAGTATTTGTTGAATTTTTAGAACCAGCTGCACCAAAAGTTACGCTTATAAAATCCGGATCTAAATCCTTTAATGCTTCTAATGTATCATAAATTTTTTCAACATTATCGTTTTTACGAGGTGGAAAAATTTCAAAAGAGAGGGTCATATTACCCCCTAATTTGTTTTGTTGCACTTACCAAATTTTTAAGACTAGCCACTACTTCTTTATAGCCTCTGGTTTTTAATCCGCAATCTGGATTTATCCAAACTTTTTCTTTTGGTAATTTTTCTAATATTTTTGTAATCACACTTTTTAACTCTTCAACACTAGGCACTCTTGGGCTATGTATATCATAAATACCAGGACCTACTTGAGTTTTGAAATTTACTTTTTTTAATGTATCAAGTAGCTCTAAATTTGATCTTGCTGCTTCAAATGATATCACATCTGCATCCATTGCGTCTATTTCTTTTATGATATCTCTAAATTCGCTATAACACATATGTGTATGAATTTGAGTTTCTGGTTTTACTCCGCTATGGACTAGATTAAACGCAGGTATTGCCCAATCAAGATACTCGCTATGCCAATCGCTTTTTCTAAGAGGTAGTTTTTCTCTTAATGCAGCTTCATCTATTTGGATAATTTTAATTCCTTCTTTTTCTAAATCCAAAACTTCATCTCTTATTGCTAATGCGATTTGAAGAGTGCTATCTTTTAGGCTAATATCTTCTCTTGGAAAAGACCAGTTTAGTATCGTTACAGGTCCTGTTAGCATACCTTTGACATATTTTTCGCTTAAACTTTGAGCATATTTTGCCCATGAGACAGTTATTGGCTTGTTTCTGCTTACATCACCCCAAATAAGAGGCGGTTTAACACAACGAGTACCATAGCTTTGCACCCAGCCATTTGTTGTAAATAAAAATCCATCTAAACTTTGCCCGAAATACTCAACCATATCATTTCTTTCAGATTCGCCGTGAACTAACACATCAAGTCCAATTTCTTCTTGTAGTTCTATACACTCTTTTATTTTTAATTGATGAAAAGTTAGATAATTTTGAGCCGAAATTTCTCCCTTTTTATATGCCAAGCGGTTTGAGCGAATATCTGGTGTTTGAGGGAAAGAACCTATAGTGGTTGTAGGCAAGAGTGGTAAATTTAACGATTGTTTTTGTAATTTTTCTCTTTGTGAAAATTCCGGTAATCTCACAAAATCGCTATCTTTAAGATTTTTAATCCTGCTTTGAACGCTTTGGTTTGTTCTGTTTGTCTCTTTTTGAAATAAATTTTTGTTTGATACAAAAGCAGCGTGGCTTGATATTTGATTTGAGTTGATAATCTCTTTTAAATCTTTTAACTCTTGTAATTTTTCTATCGCAAATGAAAAATGTTCTAAGTATTTTTCATCTAAATTTGTTTCATTTTGCGTTGTATAAGGCACATGCAAAAGCGAACAAGATGTGTTTATAACGACATTTTTTGCATATTTTTGTATCTCTTTTAGTAAATTTATAGTTTTTTCATAGTTATTTTTATAAATATTTTTACCATTTACTACTCCTGCAAATAGTGTAATATTGTCTGGAAAATTATATTTTTTTAATAACTCTAAACTTTTTTTACCCTCTATAAAATCAAGTCCTATCGCATCAAAATTTAAGTTTATTAAATCAACATAAATATCTCTAACATCTCCAAAATATGTTTGTAGCAATATCTTTACAGAGTTTTTATTGTTTAAAATTTCCTCATAAAATTCTTTAAACAAAGATATATCATCTTGATTTAAATCACTTACTAAATATGGCTCATCGAATTGAACTAGTTTTACACTAGATTTTTCTAAGTTGTTTAAAAGCTCTGTATAAGCCTTTTTAAGTTTGTCTTTTACTTTTAGCTTTATATCTTCATTTTTAAAATTTATAAGCTTATAAAATGTGAAAATACCGCTAATAACAGGTTTTGTTTCAATTCCTAACTCTTTTGCTTCTTTGTATTGGCTTATGATTTTTGTATCATTTACAGATATGTTTGTATTATCGCATTCTGGAACCAAATAATGATAGTTTGTATTAAACCATTTTTTCATTGCAAGAGCTTTTTCATCTCCGTTTTTACCTTGATAGCCTCTTGCTTGTGCAAAATATTCATCTATTTCATTGAGATTTAGTTTTTTATATTTATCACTAATAACATTAAAAGTATTAGCACAATCAAGGATATTGTCATAAAATGAAAAATCATTTGAACTTATAAAGTCAATACCGGCATTTTTTTGACTCAACCAGTGTGTTTTGCGTAAATTTTTAGCCAAATCTAAAAGTTCTGTTTGACTAATTTCATCTTTAAAATATTTTTCAACTCCAAATTTTAACTCTCTTTTTGCACCTATTCTAGGATAAGAAATCACCGAATTTTGCATATTATTCTCCCTTTAATGTAAATTTTTAAATAATGTTATTGAAATTAAGTTTATTAAATTATAGTAAGTGGTTAAAACGCCAAGCGGCGCATTATGAAAAATATTTTGTAAGTATTTAGTAAGTTCGAAAAATTATTCATTTTAAATCCTTTCTTTTAATTTTATGTTTTATGTAAAATTAAGCTACGCATCAGCATAAATTTTCTCCTAAGCTGTTTAAAATAAATTTTTGAATTATATATAAATTTATTTTAAATTCATATAAATCAATTTTTTTAAATATTAAATTTTATTTATATTTTAGAAATTTATGAAAATTTAGAGGAATTAAAAATACGGCTTACTTAAAAAAATAGTAAGCCATATGGATTTTATCAGATACTTGGCCCAGCTTTTGCAAACTCAACTCCAGCTTTCACATCCTTGTATCTATTGAAGTTTTCTACAAACATTTTTGCTAGTTTTTTTCTAGTTTTTATAAACTCATTTTTATCTTTCCAGCTATTTATAGGATTTAATAAAGTTGTTTCAACACCATCAAGCTGTTTTGGTATAGAAATGTTAAAATCATCAAAGTTTTCAAACTCGCTTTTTTCTATATTACCATCTAATATCGCATTTATACAAGCTCTTGTTGCTTTTATACTCATTCTTTTGCCAACGCCATAAGCACCACCACTCCAACCTGTATTAACAAGATAAACTTTTACTCCGTGTTTATCTATCTTTTCTCCAAGAAGTTTTGCATAAACAGTTGGATGAAGTGGTAAAAATGCTTCGCCAAAGCATGCACTAAAAGTTGCCACTGGTTCAGTTATACCTCTTTCTGTTCCGGCAACTTTTGCGGTATATCCACTTAGAAAATAATACATCGCTTGTTCTTTTGTAAGTTTTGCAACAGGTGGTAAAACACCAAACGCATCTGCTGTTAAGAAGATTATGTTTTTTGGATGTCCGCCTTTTGAGTTTTCTTGTCTGTTTTGTATATGTTCTATCGGATAACTAACTCTTGTATTTTCTGTTTTTGATCCGTCATTAAAATCAACATTTCCGTTTTCATCTGCGACTACATTTTCAAGCAAAGCATTTCTTTTGATAGCATTATAAATTTCTGGTTCATTTTCTTTGCTTAAATTTATGCATTTTGCATAACATCCGCCTTCAAAATTAAATATACCTTCATCATCCCAACCATGCTCATCATCGCCTATCAAAAATCTGTTTGGATCTGTAGAAAGAGTTGTTTTTCCTGTTCCGCTAAGCCCGAAAAACAGAGCAGTATCATTATTTTTTCCTATATTTGCAGAGCAGTGCATAGAAAGTTTTCCCTCTAATGGAAGCCAATAATTCATCATAGAAAAAATACCCTTTTTCATCTCTCCGCCATACCAAGTTCCACCTATTACAGCTATATTTTCTTCTATGTTAAAAATTACAAAAACTTCACTATTTAAGCCATCTTCTTTGTAATCTTCGTTTGAGCATTTGCAAGCATTATAAACTACAAAATCGGGGTTGAAATTTTCTAATTCAGTATTTTTTGGGCGTATAAACATATTTTTTACAAAATGTGCTTGCCAAGCAATTTGAGTGATAAATCTAACCTTTTTTTTGCTTGCATCACTTGCTCCACAATACGCATCTTGGACATAAATACTTGTATTTGAAAGTTGTTGTTTAGCCTTTTTAAGCAACTTATCAAATAAGTTTTTTGAAATTGGTTGGTTAATTTTACCCCATGCTATGTATTTTTGAGATTCATCTTGTTTTACAAAATATTTGTCTTTTGGGCTTCTTCCTGTAAATATACCAGTATCGACCATAAAGACACTGCTACTACTAACTTTTCCCTCATTATTTTTAACTTCATGTTCAAATAGTTCTTCGTAACTTAGATTATGATAAATATTTTTTATATTATCAAGTCCAAGCTTTTTAATCTCATCTTGCATTATCTTTCTCCTATTTTATTTAACTCTAGCTAAGAGTTGATTATTTTCTACTGTATCGCTTGGCGATATTAAAATCTCATCTATAATGCCATCTTTTGGCGAAGTTACTTCTATTTCCATTTTCATAGCTTCAAGTATAATTACTGTTTGTCCAGCTTTTACTTCATCTCCTGTTTTAAGTAAAATTTTAAAAACACTTCCTGGCACTGTTGCTAATATATCTCCGCTAGAGTTTTGATTTTGACTTTTGCTTTTTGTTTCAGTTTTAGGCTTATCTTCTACTTTAGAGATATTTTTTATTTCTCCAAAATTATCAAAACCATCACTAATTTCCACATTGTATTTATTGCCATTTACACTGACGCTATATTTACTAATTTCTGATGTATTTTTTGAAGTGTATTTCTTTTGCTGTTGTATATCAGAGTTCTTTCTAACCATAACTTTGCCTTCGCCTTTTAAGAAAGCTATACCTTTTTCTTTACAAGCGGCAACTATAAATAAATTTTCTTCTGATACTTCAATGTTGTTTTCTTCAAGTATTTTTTGTGTATATTTTAAGCTTTTTGTCTCGTCTGCGTCTGCTATATCAATGGCATTTTGTGTTGTAAAATCTAGCCCTAGTTGCTCTGAGGCTAATTTTATAATATCATCATCTGGTTTAACTGGGGTTTTTCCAAAGTATCCAAGCACCATTTTACCATAGCCTTCGGCTATTTTTTTCCATTTACCAAACATTACATTATTAAACGCTTGTTGAAAATAAAATTGACTTACAGGCGTTACGCTAGTTCCATAACCACCTTTTTCTACAACTTCTCTCATAGCTCTTATAACTTCTGAAAATTTATCTAAAATATTATTATCTCTCATCATTTGAGTATTTGCTGTTAATGCCCCACCAGGCATTGGCGAAAATGGTATTATAGGGCTAACTTTGGTTGCTTCAGGCGGTAAAAAGTAATCTTTTAAACTATCTTTTAAAACTTCTTCATATTTTAGTATTTTTTCTATATCAAGCCCACCCAAATCATAATTTTTACCTTTAATAGCATGAAGCATTGTTAAAATATCCGGTTGGCTTGTTCCGCCGCTTACTGGACTTGCTGCTAAATCTATACCATCAACTCCGGCTTCAAGTGCTGCTAGATAACAAACAACACTAACTCCTGCGGTTTCGTGTGTGTGAAGTCTAATGTGTGTATTTTCTGGAAGCAGTTTTCTAGCCATTTTGATTGTTTGATAAACTTTCTCGGGGCTACTTGTTCCACTAGCATCTTTAAAACAGATACTTGTATAAGGTATGCCAGTATCTAAAATATCTCTTAAAACTTTTTCATAAAAAGCTGCATCATGCGCACCAGTGCAGTTTGGCGGAAGATCCATCATAGTAACTACAACTTCGTGTTTTAGTCCATGAGCCATTATCCTCTCACCACTATATTTTAAATTTTCAACATCATTTAATGCATCAAAATTTCTAATAGTTGTTGTTCCATGCTTTGCAAAAAGCTTTGCATGAAGATCGACTATTTCTCTGCTTCCTGTATCAAGCGTTACTGTATTTACACCGCGACTTAGAGTTTGTAAATTTGCTTCATCTCCTACAATTTCACGGAATTTATCCATCATTTCAAAAGCATCTTCGTTTAGATAAAAATATAAGCTTTGAAATCTAGCTCCTCCACCAAACTCAAAGTGAGTAATCCCAGCATCTTTTGCCGCACTTAGAGCAGGAAAAAAATCCTTCATCAAAACTCTAGCACCAAAAACAGATTGAAAACCATCTCTAAAAGTAGTATCCATGACATCTATAAATTTTTTAGACATATTTTTTTGCCCTTTTGTTTATAATTTTTTATGAAATACTAACATTTTTTATATTAAGTTAAAATTATCTATTAATTTTTATGTTTAAAATAGTAAAATTTCTTAAAATATTAGTTAAATTTGGTTACAATAATGCATAAATTTAAAAATTAAGGCTTTTTATGAGTGATGTTTGTGTTGTGATTTTAGCGGCTGGTTTTGGAACTAGAATGAAATCAAACAAGGCAAAAGTCCTTTTTGAGATTTCAGGAAAACCTATGATTTATCATGTAATAGAACGCAGTTATGAGATAAGCAATGATATAAGCGTGGTTTTAAATTATCAATTTGATGAGATAAAAGAGTTGGTTTTAAAAAAATTTCCAAATATAAAAATTTATCGACAAAATGTTGATGAATTTCCAGGAACTGCCGGTGCACTTTTTGATGTAAAACTTGATAGTAAAAAAACACTTATTTTGTGTGGTGATATGCCTTTGATGCAAAGTGATGATTTAAAAAAACTTATATCTGAGGATTGCGATATTGCACTTAGTACATTTGAGGCACAAGATCCTTTTGGTTATGGCAGAGTTATAAGTAAAAATGGTGAAATAGAGTGCATTGTAGAACAAAAAGATGCTAACGATGAACAAAAAATGGTAAAAGCGGTAAATGCTGGGTGTTATTGCTTTAATACGCAAGTTTTAAAACAAATTTTACCAAAAATTGATAATAAAAATGCACAAAATGAGTATTATTTAACAGATAGCATAAAAATAGCTAAAAATATGGGTTTAAAATGTGTTGCAGTAAATGTAGTAGAACGAAATTTTATGGGCATAAACGATAAATTTGCATTATCACAAGCTGAGAATATAATGCAAGATATGATAAAAGAAAAACTTATGAAAAATGGTGTTTATATGAGATTGCCGCAAACTATTTATATAGATAGCAGGGCTAAATTTGAAGGCGAATGCACTTTAGAAGAAAATGTAAGCATCATAGGAAAAAGCATCATAAAAAATAGTATTATAAAAAGTTCGTCGGTTATAGAAGATAGCGTTGTTGAAAACTCCGACATAGGACCTATGGCTCATCTTAGACCTGGAAATGATGTTAAAAATACACACATTGGAAATTTCGTAGAACTAAAAAAAGCAAATTTAAATGGAGTTAAAGCAGGGCATTTAAGCTATCTTGGAGATTGTGATATAGATAGTGGCACAAATGTAGGGTGTGGAACCATAACTTGCAATTATGACGGCAAGTCAAAATATAAGACTAATATAGGCAAAAATGTATTTATCGGAAGTGATACACAGCTTGTTGCACCGCTTAGTGTAGAAGATAATGTTTTGATAGCTGCTGGCTCAACCGTAACTCAAAATGTAAAAAGTGGATGTCTTGTTATAAGCAGAGGAAGGCAGATAAATAAAGAGGGATTTTTTTATAAATTTTTTGGAAAAAAAGATGCTAAAAAATAAAAAAATACTACTTTGTGTTTGTGGCAGTGTTAGTTTTTACAAGGCTTATGAAATTTTATCAGCATTAAGAAAGCTTGGGGCTGATGTTTATGTAATGCTTAGCGATGGGGCTTTGAAGTTTGCAAATATTGTTAGCTTTGAAGCACTTTGCAATCATAAAGTGCTTTGTTCTCATAGTGAAAATTGGGTTGATGGGCTTAATCATATACAATATGCAAAAATGGATCTTGTTTTGATAGCTCCTGCTAGTGCAAATACTATAAATAGTCTTGCTAATGGCATAGGTGGATCTGTTTTTATGGATACATTAATCGCAGCAAGTAGTGTAAAAACCATAATAGCTCCAGCTGCAAACAATGCAATGCTAGAGCATTTTTCTACTAAAAAAAGTTTAGAAATTTTAAAAGAAAATGGCGTTAAGATAGTCGAGCCTGTTTGTAAAATTCTAGCTTGTGGGGATTATGGAAAAGGCGCATTGGCTGATATTGAAGATATAATTTATGCTGTAAAAAGAGCAATTTTTGAAGATGAGTTTTTTAAAGATAAAAAAGTTGTTATAACAGGCGGCGCTACATATGAAAATATAGATGATGTTAGAGCTATTACAAATTTTTCAAGCGGAAAAATGTCAAAGGCTTTAAGTGATGCGTTTTATATGCTTGGTGGGAATGTTCATTTTATTAGTAGTGTTGGTTTTAAAGTGCCTTATAAATTTACTAAATTTAAAAATTCTTTTGAGTTAAAAACTATTTTAGATAAAGAAAATTTGCAAGATAAAGATATTTTGGTAATGGCTGCTGCTATTAGTGATTATGTGCCAAAACAAAAATTTAGTGGCAAGGTAAAAAAAGATGTTTTTGGGGATAAATTTAGTTTAGAGCTTGTTAAGAATGATGATATTTTGTCAAATTTAAAAGTTTCTTGCAAAAAAATAGGCTTTAAAATGGAAGTAGATGAAAAAACTGCCAAGCAAAATGCAAAAGATATGCTAAAAAATAAACACTTAGATGCAGTTTGTTTAAATGTTTTAAACGATAATGTCAAATTTGGCTCAGATTCTACGCAAATTGAGTTTATAACACCTACAAATTCTACGCTTTTAAATTACGATAATAAAGAAAATATAGCTTTAAAAATTGCAAATTTGGTTAAAAGTTTATGAGCTCTATAATCCTTAATAATTCACTACCATTAAATATAAAAGTACTAGAAAAAACCTCTTATAATCGCTACTTGCTTAGGTTTGGAAACAAAACATTAAGCACAAAAAGTATGAAAAATCTTAATGTTGGCGGTGAGTATTGGGGCGAGATTTCTCAAAATGGAAATTTAATATCTGTTAGCAACTTAATAGAAAAACCAAATATAGGCTATTTGCTTGAAAATGGATCAAGTATTATAGAAAAAATAATTTATGAAAAAAGTTTAAGTTCTTTTTATGAACTTTGCATAAATATGCTAATTAGCTCTAAAAATAAAGCTAATTTTGATTTGTGGAGTGATATTTTTATGGCACTTAGTGAAAATGTCATTCATATACCATTTGTTTATGAAGGCTTTCCGCAACTTTTTCAGCTTAAAAAAAGCGGCAATATGATGCAAATTTATCTTATATTTTTAAATTACGCGCCGCTTTTGTTTTTATATCAAAAACAGAGATTAATTAGCATAAAAACGCCATATTCTACTGTGGCTTCTTTACTCAAAAGTTTTTTTGATGTAGAGATAAAAATAGATTCAAATTTTAATATGCTTTGGAAAAAAAGCATAAATTTTGTTGATTTTAAAGGTTAAATTTATTGAATACACTTAAGCATTTAGCAATAATAATGGATGGGAATGGGAGATGGGCAAAAGAGCGTTCTTTAATGAGAATAAACGGGCACGAAAAGGGTGCTGAGGTTGTGGATGATATAGCAATGTATTGTGCTAAAAATGGCATACAAACTCTTAGTCTTTATGCATTTAGCACAGAAAATTGGAAAAGACCTAAAAATGAAGTAGATTTTCTTATGAAATTGCTTAAAAAATTTATTATAAAGCAGCGAGAAAAACTAATCAAAAATGATATTAAATTTGATACTATAGGCGATATATCAGTTTTTGATAGTGATTTATTAAACGAAATTTTAAATTTAAAAGAATTAACAAAAGAAGGTGCAAGTTTAAATTTAGTTTTAGCGCTAAATTATGGCGGTAGAGATGAGATAGTTAGGGCTTGTAAGAAACTAGTTTTAGCAAATGATGAGATAAATGAAGAAAATATTTCAAAAACGATAGATAGTGCAAGTTATGGCGATGTTGATTTGCTTATAAGAACAGGTGGAGAAATAAGATTATCAAATTTTATGCTTTGGGAAGCCAGTTATGCAGAGCTTGAATTTACAGATACATTTTGGCCTGATTTTAATTCAAAAGAGCTTGATATTATGGTTAAGAAATTTGAGAAAAAACATAGAAGATTTGGTGGATTATAGTGGTTTGGGTATTATTTTTCATATTTGGGGCTGTAATTGGTTCATTTGGAAATGTTTTGATTTATAGAATTCCATTAAAACAAAGCGTTGTTTTTCCATCTTCGCATTGTCCAAAATGCAATAAAAAGCTTAAATTTTATCACAATATACCTATAATTTCTTGGATATTTTTACGCGGCAAATGTGCATTTTGTAAAAATAAGATTGGTTTTGTTTATCCTTTAGTTGAGTTTGTTAGTGGAATTTTAATGGTTTTAGCATATTTTTATGTTTATGAAATTTTTAACTCTTTGATGCTCGGAGTTTGTTTTATAATACTTTTTTGCCTAAGCGTTATTGATTTTAAGATAAAAATGGTTCCTGAAAATTTGCTATTTTTTGCTTATATTTTTGCTATTTTATCAAATTATGATAGAGATTTGATTGCGTATCATTTGATAAATTTAAATTTATATGGGACATTTTTTGTTGATTCTTTGATATTAGCAGGTGCGATTATAATTATAAAAACTACGGTTAGTGTTATAAAAAACAGGTGTAAAATTTATGATAACATAGAAGTTATGGGTGATGCAGATACTATCATAATTGCTATTATTGGAGCGATTTTGGGCATAAAAATGGGAATAATTGCTATTGTTTTGGCTTGTATTTTTATGCTGCCTTTTTTTATGTATTTTATTTTAGTCAAAAAACAGAGTGATATAGAGCTTGCGATGATACCATTTTTATTTTTAGGTTTAATTTTTACATATATTTTTAAAAGTGAAATTATAAATTTAATTTCGTTATATTATAATTATATTCAAAATTTATGATTTGGTTATGGTATGAATAGAGTAAATAGGTATCTTTTAACAAATTTTTTAAGTAGCTTTGCTTCGCTTTTCGCAACACTTTTTATAATAGTTTCTATTGTATTTTTTATACAAATTTCAAGAATAACATCTTATGTAAGCATAACATTTTTTGAACTAGCTAGACTTTATATGTTTTTGCTTCCACAAATTTTACTTTTTACTATTCCGATAGGTTTTTTTGTATCATTAGCTATAAGTTTTTTTAAACTCTCAAAAGAAAACGAGAGTATAGTGATTTTTACATTAGGATATCCAACTAGACAGATAGGAAAGTTTTTTGCTATATTATCTGCTTTTGTAAGCATACTTTTGCTTGGAACTTCTCTTATAATGATACCAATTGCTGAGGAGTTGAGCGATAATTTTATCGGACATAAACTAAATGATGCACAGCTTAATATCAAAGCTTCACAATTTGGTCAAAAATTTTCTGATTGGATGGTGTATATAGAAAACCAATCAATGGATCAAAATACAACCGTGTATGAAAATTTGATACTATATAATCCAAAAAACAGCGATAGTAACGATAGGGTTTTAATGGCAAAAACAGGTTACATAAATAACTTTAATGGCACAATAGAGCTAAAATTAATAGATGGATATAGTTATGATATAGCATCTAATGTAATACATGCTACTAAATTTGACAATATGATTATAAGAAGCAAGCAACAAGATAAATCAAAAGAAGTTGTTAGTATAATTGATTACTGGAAACAAGCACTAAGTGATGATAAACGCAAAAAAGATTTTACGATAAATGTATTAGTTTCTATTTTTCCACTTGCAAGTGTGTATTTTGCACTTACTTTTGGGATAGTAACTTATAGATATGAAAAAGGATTTATATATTTTGGTATATTTGGTGTCTTGTTTTTTTATTTTGCTGCTTTAATGATACTTGTTAAACAGCCATTTATAGCTATTCCTCTTATTTTTATAGTTACGCTTCTTGCATCTATTTTTTCTTTTAAGATTAAAATTTTAAGTAGATATTAAGGATATGAAGCTTCTTTTTATTTATAGTTACGATGGAAGTGAGTTTTGCGGTTCGCAACGCCAACCTCATGAAAATAGCGTAGAAAACTACTTGCAAAAAGCACTTTGTCATGTCGGAATTTTTGATAAAGTGGTTTCAAGCTCTAGAACCGATAAAGGAGTTCATGCTTTAAATCAATGCTCGGTCGTGTCTTGCGAAAATGATTATTTTAATGATAAAAAAAGACTTTGTGAGCTCATAAATCGTCATTTACATCCAAAAATGCATATTAAAAAAATTATGCTTGTAAATGATAATTTCAATGTCCGTTTTGATGCCATTGCTAGGAGTTATAGATATGTGATAAATCATAGTAAATTTAGCCCCTTTTTATCCAAATACTGCCATTTTATGCCTAAATTTGATATAGAAAAACTAAATGATATTTTGCAAGTTTTTGTTGGCGAGCATGATTTTAAAAACTATATGAAAGCAGGAAGTAGTGCGAAATCAAGCGTAAGAACTGTATATTTTGCAAGAGCTTTTAGAAAAGATAATTTAAGCATTATTACATTTAAAGCAAATGGTTTTTTACGCTCACAAATAAGACTTATGCTATCAAATTCTTTTAAAGTTTTAAATGATGGTAAAATGATTGAAAATAGCTATAAACTACAAGCTTATACTAGAATACCATTTTCGCCAAATGGACTTTATCTAAATAAAATTTTTTATAATAATTTTTAAATAAATCTTTTTTGCCGATTTGCATATAAATTGATTTATAGGAGATAAAATGATAAGTTCTAATTTTTCAAATTTACCAAATAGCAGTATAAATTTGCCGGAAATTTACTCATCTTTGCAAGATTTTAGCAAATCTCTCGTAAAATATGGAGAAAATCAAACAAAAATCTATGAAAATAAATTTAAAAATGATGGAAGTATATCGATTGAAGAATTAAAAAAAGAGATAAATAAAGAATTTCCAAAATATCAATTTACATCTAGTGATCCAAGCGACCCGATAAATTGGCAACATCTTTTATATATTGATGATAAAAATTTACAAAAAATGGCAAATGATTCAGATTATAGAGCAAAAATTTTTGGACTTATAAAAAGAGAGTATAGCTCACTTGATGCAAATCACAAGATAAAAATGGGCTCAAATATAGTAAGTTCAAACACTACCGGATCAGTTTTTTCTCTAAGCGATAAAAATGAAAATATTGGCGGAGTTCCTTATAAAGGAATGGGGATAAGTGCTCCAACTTTTGATAACTCTATATCTGTTAAAAAGAGTAGTAACGCTTTTGGATATGCTAATGATTGGTTTGAAGAACTTTTAAAGAAAATACAAGAAAAAAGAGAAGAGCAAAAGCGTTTGGAAATTAAAAAACAAAGAGATGAGTTTTTAAATATTAAAATTTAACCATTAAAGTAAAAATTTATAATTTTGGATTTAATATAATAATTTTTATTTAATAAATTAAAAGTATAATTTCATCTAGATTTTAAAAATGTTTTTATTTGATATTTACTTTTTAAAAATTTTTATTTTCCTATTTTTTAGAGTTTGCTTCTTTTAGTCTGTTAAGTGTTTTTTGCTATACATAAATAGCATCCTTTAAAATATTATGATTTAATTTTTCTTTTGAAAAAACTTTTACTAAATCAACTGATTTATTTAAATCTCTAGATATTTTTTCTCTTAAATTTTCAAAATATAAGATGCAATCTATCCCTTTTAGTCTATCTAGAAACTCTTTTTCTGCAAGAATTACCAAATCAACATCTGAGTTTGCTTCTTCTTCTCCAATAGCATAACTTCCAAATAAGCCTATTTCTTTAATGCCATCTTTTTTAAGGAGTGGTTTTATTTGCGATAAATACTCTAGTATATCATCTTTTGTTAAAATAGGAGTTTTAGAAATTTTGGCTACTGGCAATAGCTCATTTATTTGTTTTAAAATAGTCATTTTTGCTCCTTATTTTATTTTGTCTATTATTCCTTTTTATTTATGGTTGGTTTCTTTAATAAATTAAAATTTCTATTGTATTATGTTTATCATCCAAAAATGGCATCGCTTAATTTCTTGTATGATACCTTTTATAAAATTCCTTTTTAAGCTCGAACATTTATTTTGTTTTTTAAAACAGTGTTAAAGATTATGGCTAAAAAGGGTTAAAAGTTTGATTAAAAATCTAAGGAAATTTTATTATAAATTATCCTGAATACAAGTAAGAACTTTAACTAAATTTTTCTATAAAGGGTTTATTATGAAAGTTTTTTCTGTGGTATAGACGTATCAAAAGATAAATTAGATATTTGTTTTCTTCAAGATAAAGAAAATATTAAGCCTAAATTTGAAGTTATTCCGAATACTTCAAATATGATTAAAAGTTACTTTCAATCATTTCAATCAAATGAATTAATTGTTTGCTTTGAATCTACTTCAAACTATCATATTATTTTACAAAAAACATTATCTAGATTAAAAATTAAATATAGTGTTTTAAATCCTGCTAAATCAAGTTTATTCATTAGGCATTTAAATAATATAAAAACTGATTTAAGCGATAGTTATGCACTTGCTGTTTATTCAAGAACTTTTAGTTATACTTTGTTTCCTGACACATTTTCTAAAGAATATAAACTTTTAAAAAGTTACTCATCTACTTTACTTCTTCTTCAAAAAATGAATACGCAAGTTAAAAATTTTATTCATTCTCAAAAGGATGTAAATGATGATGAATTAAAAGACTACTTAAAACAATTTTTAAATTATATAAAGTCTTTACATAAAAAATTAAGGGATATTAATTATTCTATTTTAAAAACTCTTATTCCTGAAAGTGATGAAATTTTAAAGAATAAAGGTATTGGTAAAGATTTGGCAATAGTTTTATTTCCTGTATTGCATTTTAATCGTGATAAAAATGCAAAGCAAATTATTAGCTATTTAGGTCTTAGTCCTCGTATTTTTGAAAGTGGTGTAAGTGTCAAAAAAAGTCAAAGTATTACTAAAAGAGATTCTACTAATATAAGGCGTATTTTATTTATGAATTCACTTAGTTGTATTCGTTTTAATGATTATTTTAAAGAAAAATACAACAGATTAATTGCTAATGGTAAGCATAAAAAAGTTGCTATTGTTGCTGTTATGTGTGCGATTATTAGGTATTTAAAAACTTATTTCAAAGAAGATAATTATCAATGTATCAAATCAGCTTAGCAGAATACAAAATTTTAAAAACATTTTTAAAAGAATTAAATAAATCAAAATATTTCAAGGGAGTATATATAAATAAAAAAGATTTTGTAAAACATTGTGGCATAACAAAAGATAGTTTTTACCGGGTGATTGGTAATTCATACAAAAATAATAAACAAATAAAGGATAAAAAATGGCAAAAGTAACAGAAGCACTTAACACAAATGAAAATATAAAAGCTATGGCAAAATTTTATGAAATAGCTTCTCAAAACATTAATTCTTTTAAACAAAAGATAAGAGTTTTAAAAATTAACAAAGTTGATGGTAAGGTTAAACTTGATAAAGATAAACAACCTATTTTAGATGAATTCGGACAACCTGAAAAGTGGGATGATAGATATTTTTTAACTTATCAGTCTCTTTCTGGTGGGAATGAACATTCTATTTCTATAAATGTCTAATCAATTAAAGGTAGGTGAAATTTATATAGTTATGGGTGAAATAACTTATAAAACTTTCGGTGAGGAGTTTAACTCTAGGGCTATTATTTCTATAACTAATTTTCAAAAAGAATATGACTACCTTGTCGCAACCATTTCAAACATGGAAACTCTTGAAGCTTGAATTTAAAAAAAGTGGGGAGGGGAGGGTTAACTTTGCCCACGCCCTAACTATCATCTTTTTTATTTATCGAACAAATATTATTATAGTTATTTTAGATTTTTCATCTTGTATTCTTTTTTATTAAAATAATGATTTATTATTTTTTATATTAAAATTATAACAAATAATTACTTATTTTATTCTTAAATAAATAACTATTTACTATAATATTTGCATTTTTTATAACAATATGTTATACTTATTTAAAATTTTAAAAATATATAAGGTTAAAATGACTAAATTAGATTTTGACAATCATTTGAAAGAACTTAGAATTTCTAAAAAGAATTTAGCAAAAATATTAAATTTGCCATATGGAACTGTAAACAATTGGAATGGTGAAAATAAGCCTTTTCCATCTTGGCTTGATAGTTGGTTTTTTCATTATGAAAAATCTTTAAAATACGATAAACTTATAAGTTTAATTAAAAAAAAATGATGAAACTAATTTTTAACTTATATTAGATAAAAATATAATAGATATTATTTTTTACAACTTTTTTAGATTTCTTTTTGGGGGTTTATCAAGGGGGCTTCCCCCTTGATAAGAAGCGTAAAACCAAAGTTTCAAAGCAAAATAAACTCAAAATTAGCGGGACTTTATGACTTTATAGACTTATACACCAAAAGAAGCTTACTATTTTAGTTACTTTCAAACCCTTTATACTTATCTATTTAAAAATCTTTGCCACTCTTTCTCGTTGCCCCTGTTTGCACCTGCAAGGCTTCTAGCCTTGACAGGTGCAAATCTAACCACTTTCAACCTTTCATAAATTTACCCGTAGGAAAAATAAATCAGATATAATCTTATATTTTATTAAAATTGATTAATTTTTATAAAATGTTTTCGCATTATATATTTTAAAATACCCATAAAATGAATGTCTTTTTATATTATGCTACAACTCTTTTTATAATGTCTTATCATTACAATGTTTTATAAAACATACTACAAAAACCTATAAGGGAAAGGAAAAGAAATGTTAAAACAAAGAATTAACGGTTTAACACCTTTAACAGTTAGCATTGTTGCAAGTGATGGCGATTATGCTAAAATAGCTGGTGTTATGGCTGGAGAAGTTGAAACTTTTAAACATATTGGCGATGGTGGGACTGCTAGTGCCACACCTGATCGGCTCAATAGAAAAGTTTTCATTGTTGGTAAGAAAGAAAGTAGCGGATCTAGAAAAAGCACTCAGGTATCAATTTCTATCTTTGTATTTTCTGAATTTTCTTGGATTTTTTACACCTTTGGTTTTAAATTCACTATAAGTTGTAAAAGCAATACAAATAAGCTAAAAAATAAAATTTACGCATTTTGTATTTTTGATATTATAATATAATTATAGCTTTTAAATTTTAAGTAAATTTTGGCTTTTATTTTAAAATAAAAGAGCTTAAAATGGATTTATAAATGAAATAAATGAAAGACTTAAAAGATATACTTACAACAGAAGGCAAAAAGAACATAAAAGATGTAGGAAGCTTGACATAAATCCTAATGCTTACGCTGGAATGAAATTTAGAAACTCTGTGCCATATAAAGAAATAATGGATTTTTTATCAAAGCGTTCAATTCTCAATTAATCTTTTCTTCTATAGTCAATAAAACAAGAGCTTAGAATTATCAGAAAAAAGATATAAAACACTGCGTATGTCTAGCTTAAAAGCTAGTCTTGATAGTGGAGAATATAATGATGAAAATGAGCTTGATGAAGTAATAATAGATAAAAAAATACTCAAAAAATTAGTAATTGTGGCACTATACATCAAGTTGATATAATCTCTTGTATGGGTTATAGTATGGAACCTCATATCATGGAAAGCGACTTATGCATTATAGCTATTGATATAATATACAAAGATGGAAGCATTTATGCTATCAATACACCAGATGGACTTGTAATAAAAGAGTGCTATAAACAAGAAAATGAGCTTATGCTAGTATCTTATAATCCTTTATATACACCTGTTAGATATTATGAATGTGAGTGTCAAATAATAGGTAAATTTGTAGGGTTGATAAGAGATGTTAATTGGCTTAAAAAGTGTTTAAATGTTTTAAATTTGCATTTAAAATGGGATTTTTACTATTTTTGATTATATATCCCCATTTTGAATGTCGTCTGATACTATTACCGCAAAGATTGCTGGATTTAAAAATCCTATAGGGTAAATTTTAACCCGTTGTAGTTCACGATTATTTAAGTGATGAAGCTTGTTTCAAAATCCATAGGATCAAATTTTAACTTTACCATACACACAAGAAGAAAAAGAACATATTAGTTTCAAAATCCATAGGATCAAATTTTAACATACCTACTCTTTCAATTTTAGTTAATCATCTTCCTTGTTTCAAAATCCATAGGATCAAATTTTAACTCATGTTGGATAGGGCTTTTTTGGATACATCTCCAGTTTCAAAATCCATAGGATCAAATTTTAACCAAGAGCAAAGCACGGCATTATCTAGCTTTATGGAAGGTTTCAAAATCCATAGGATCAAATTTTAACCTATTTGGGCTGGTGAAAAATATAATTCTAGCGAGTTTCAAAATCCATAGGATCAAATTTTAACTTTAAAAACTCTTCTTTGTTCCTTGAACTACAACCGTTTCAAAATCCATAGGATCAAATTTTAACTGTTCTCAAAAAATACCTTTTTTTGTTGTGGCGTAGTTTCAAAATCCATAGGATCAAATTTTAACCTTGTTGGGCATACTTTAAATTTTAGTTATGGCGAAAGTTTCAAAATCCATAGGATCAAATTTTAACTGTCGGGGGGGGGCAACATAATTGCCTTTTATTAAAGTTTCAAAATCCATAGGATCAAATTTTAACTAAAAAATATCATAAAAACAATAGTTGAAATAGTGTTTCAAAATCCATAGGATCAAATTTTAACTTTGATACTACATTTAACATAGCTTCTTGAGAACTGTTTCAAAATCCATAGGATCAAATTTTAACTCAAGTATTTTTAAAAGTATTTCGTTTTTTGTAGCGTTTCAAAATCCATAGGATCAAATTTTAACTTAAAACGGCTGGTATATTCCAACCGGCTTTTATTGGTTTCAAAATCCATAGGATCAAATTTTAACCTTAATATCTAAATCATGTTTTACAACCAAATTAAGTTTCAAAATCCATAGGATCAAATTTTAACCTGGATGGAGAAAGAAATATGCTAAAAACAAAGTTATGTTTCAAAATCCATAGGATCAAATTTTAACTCTATACCAACCCAAAAATCCCAGTTTTGAATATCGTTTCAAAATCCATAGGATCAAATTTTAACGTTAACCATTCAACAAAAGAGGATACATCAGAATCTAGTTTCAAAATCCATAGGATCAAATTTTAACTCAAGCCATTTTTTACTTCTTTTTGCTCTTTATAGTTTCAAAATCCATAGGATCAAATTTTAACTTTGATCTATCTTTATAATTTTCTAATTTCATCTCATGTTTCAAAATCCATAGGATCAAATTTTAACGATAAATGATGAGTTTAATACATTTTCTAATGACATGTTTCAAAATCCATAGGATCAAATTTTAACTGGAACACTTATGAGTTTAGAAAGCGAAGTGCTAGGTTTCAAAATCCATAGGATCAAATTTTAACCATCTCTATCATTTTATCCTCCTTATTTTTCTAAGTTTCAAAATCCATAGGATCAAATTTTAACTCAAGAAAAGATAGCGGGAAAATGAGTGATAAGTGTTTCAAAATCCATAGGATCAAATTTTAACCATCTCTATCATTTTATCCTCCTTATTTTTCTAAGTTTCAAAATCCATAGGATCAAATTTTAACTCAAGAAAAGATAGCGGGAAAATGAGTGATAAGTGTTTCAAAATCCATAGGATCAAATTTTAACCCAAAAGAACCATAAATGTAATAGATGGTATGGCTAGTTTCAAAATCCATAGGATCAAATTTTAACGTTTTGCCTAGCTGTTTTTATATTTTCTTGCATATCGAGTTTCAAAATCCATAGGATCAAATTTTAACGATATCGAGAACTAAGCATGAGTTTGGAACACTTAGGTTTCAAAATCCATAGGATCAAATTTTAACAATTAGTGGTAATTTAGAAAAGCAGCTAAATAATCGTTTCAAAATCCATAGGATCAAATTTTAACCAAATTTAGGAGTTTCATCATCTATATAACTATCATCGGTTTCAAAATCCATAGGATCAAATTTTAACTTTAGCACAAAAAGACATTATGCACTATTTAATCGCAGTTTCAAAATCCATAGGATCAAATTTTAACCCTTAATCTCGTTTATAGACTGACAACAGATTTCGTTTCAAAATCCATAGGATCAAATTTTAACTCTTCTAGCCCTAGATCGTATTCTTTATGTAGCTCAGTTTCAAAATCCATAGGATCAAATTTTAACATTGCAAAGCTATCATACAAAGAAGCTGTAGTATTGTTTCAAAATCCATAGGATCAAATTTTAACTTTATCTATGCCAACATACTCATTGTGAAAATTAGTTTCAAAATCCATAGGATCAAATTTTAACCTACTTCAATGGGTATTTTTTTTCCAACTTCAAATTGTTTCAAAATCCATAGGATCAAATTTTAACAAGCGGTTTTTGAGCCAGTTGCCATCCCAACACCAGGTTTCAAAATCCATAGGATCAAATTTTAACTTTACAAGTTTTGTAAATTCCTTTTTGGTTATATGTTTCAAAATCCATAGGATCAAATTTTAACACCAATGATTATCAAAACTATTTACCATATTTGAGGTTTCAAAATCCATAGGATCAAATTTTAACAGCAACCAAATCATCATATATCGGCAGCCATTGCAGATTATTATAAATATATCCAGCTTAAAAGCCGCTTATAAAAGCTATGTCTATAAAACAAAATAGCTAAATATAGGCATTCGTATAAACTTAAATTTAGCTTTAAAAAAAGTTTGACCGCTACCAAAATGCCAACCAAAATTTATAATTCCAAATTTAGCTTTAAAAACTAATCCTCAAAAAATACAAAATTTCCCTTACGCACAATAAAACTAATCAACATACCCTTCATAGGGATAATTCTCACAAATACACTTTTTTATCTGATTTGCCTCACGCCTAATTATCTGCCTGTAAGTTAGAAGCTGATTTTCAAATTTTACCTGCGAAGTAAGGGTTTTTATCATATTTAACTCTATTTTTTGCACTGCTTCGTTTGTAAATCTTATCCTTCCAGCATCAGTTTTAAAGTCTTTTGCTGTGATTTCATCCTTGTTTAGCATATTAAAAATCAAATTATCCCCTAAAATAGGCTTAAAAATCTCAGCCAAATCAAGATGCAGGCTAAGCGATCTATAATTTGGCTCGTGCAAAAACGAAATTCTTGGATCAAGCTCAGTTTTATAAATCTCGCTTAAACAAACATTATAAATTCTAGTATTTACATAGCTTATAAAAGTGTTGATTTTATCAGTTGGTGGGCGTTTTGAACGAGTGATAAATTTAAAGCTTTTTTGATTTTTTATGATTTCGTTCCATTTTGTAAAATATTCCTTTGCAAAAGCTCCTTCACACGCCATAACACTAGCTATATTTTGGGCATTTTTTAGAGCTTTAAGATGCTCATCTCCTTCAAATTTAACACCTCTTTTCGTGCAGTTGTTTATAGAGTTTATCATCCTAGCTTTGGTTATTTCTTTAGCGATTGCAACCCTTTTTATCTCATCGTCAAAAGTTCTTACTTGATTTAAGAGCACAAAGCCACTTTTATTTACCGAATTTGGTGAGTTTGGATAGAAATTTCCACGAAAACTTCCATGCTGGCTAAATATATGAAGCAAGATATTATTCGTGCTTAAAAACGCCATAGCATAGGTATCAAGTTCCACTTTTCCAAGGATATAAATTTCATTTATAGCGTTTATGGGTAGGATTTTTGTGTTTAAAATTAAGCCATCTTCATCATATTTATCAAAATAGATATTGTTATCTTTTCTATAAAGTTTTCCACTGCTTAGTAAAAAATGCGTTCTATCTGTCTTCATAAATCTCCTTTAACTAAAAAGTGGTTCATTTTTATCTATGCCCATAACTTCACGTTTAGTGTAGCTTTGCTTATCAAATTTATAGATGATGATAGAGTCAAATTCGGCATGTATTAGCTTTTTGAGCTGAGCGGTTAGCTTTTTGTAGTCACTTTGCCTAATCTCACCTTCATAGACGCTAAACTGCACTCTTGGAATATATTTTTCTACAAGTTTTCTTACGCGGTTTGCGTTATTTTTCTCTTTTTCTTCGCTATTTGAGATGTCATAAAACAAAATTATATACATGAATTTTCCCTAAAAACAGTAGTCATTGTAAGCACAATTTTTACAAAATTTACATTTAGCTGCTTTTGGTGGGGTTTTAAGGCTTAAAAACTCACTCATCTCATCCAAAAGCTCTCTCATAAGCTTAAAATTCCCATCGCTATCATCAACGGCGATAACTTTTTTACCACTTATTACTTTTCCATAAATTTTCTTTAAATTTAAAGCGTTTTTAAGAGTGTAGATATAAAAAAGAAGCTGCATTTTAGCGGCGTTTTCGTTTTTTAAAGATTTTTTATATTCGGTTATGATGTAGTGACCACTTTGCTTTGCGACTTTGTCAAATTTGAGGTTTGAGTATGGAAAATCGTGTAAATTTTCCCTTAACTCAGCTAAGGCTTTTCCCATTAGCATATTTTCATCATCTTGGCGTGCGTGAATTTTTCTGGAATACAGCCAAGCTTCTCTTTTGCAAGTTGTGTAATAATTTACCAAAGTTCCTGTGATCTCTTCTTTTAAAAAAGTCATAAAAATATCATTTTATCGGAGCTAGCTTTTAAAATTCCTACATTTTTATCATATTCTGGTGCGTTAAAAGGCAAGTAAGAAATATCACAAAATTTTACTTTTTCTAGGCGAGTGCCAAAATTTTTAATATCATTTTGGCTTATATTGACGCCATGTTTTATAATTTTTTTAATGATATTGTTTCTAAATTCTTTGATTTTAAACTCATCATTATTTTTATAATTAAAAAATTCTTGTTCTAAATCCGAAATAAAATTAGGCTTTGGTTCTACAATAATAAGCTTTTTATATCTATTTTCTTTCATAATTTCATCTATTTTGCCATTTATGGTCTCAAATTTAAGTTTTGCCATACTGTCTTTAAGGTATAAATTTTCTAATAATGTGTGAATTTTCTCAAAATAAATATTAGAAAATTCTAAAATCTCACTCTCTTTTACCTCTTTTTGTTTTAAGATTTTAAAGATGCTACCGCTTATATTTTGCAAATCTCCATATATCAAAGACTCAAATTTACTAATGCTATCAAAAACATATAAAACACCGCCTCCAAATTCCCCACTTCTATTTATCCTGCCCGCTGTTTGTATGATAGAGCTAATTGGACTTATTTCTCTAAAACCAACTTCAAAGCTAAGATCCACACCAGCTTCAATGGATTGTGTAGAAATGAGAAGTATTTTTTTAGATTTATTATTTTTGTTTTTGAGTTGCTTTTTAATATCACATATGATTTGCAATTTATGATCATCAGTCATATAACCATTTATTGAGTAGGCTTGAAATTCATCTTTAAATTTAAAGTAGAGTTCTTGAGCTTTTTTGATAGTATTTACAACAACAAGAGTGTGCTTATCTTTGCTGGCTAGCTTGATTTGTCTTATGAGTTCATCTTCGTTTTTATCTAAATATTTTATTTTATATCTATTTTGATGTTTAAAATAGTTTAGGTTTGAAATTTCTTTAAATTTAGGGCTATTGATAACTGGCATTGTTGCTGACATAAGTATAAAAACAGAGTTTAATTTTTCTGAAATAATTTCACAAAGTTTAATAAAATCTTGTCTAAATTTATATGGCAAAGCTTGGGCTTCATCAACTATGATGACGCTATTTTTAAGGCTGTGAAATTTCACATTGTCTTTGTTTGAGTTGCCAAATATAGCATAAATTAGCTGATACATTGTTGTGATATTTATATCAGCACTAAATGAGTTTAGCATAAATTTAACTTTTGAATATCTATCGCTATCTAAATCTATATCTTCATTTTTATCATCTTGAATTGTGGTTTTATGGTGGATTTTTTGCACTTCTAAATGAGGGTAAATTTTTGAGATGATGTCATAAGTTTGGTCGATTATAGATGTGAAAGGAAGAGAAAAAATAACTCTTTCTTTTTTAAATTTAAGAGCGAAATTTAGTGCAGTTAGCGTTTTACCATAGCCTGTTGGAGCTGTTAAGGTATATAAAGAGTGGTTTTTATCAAAATTAGATAAAACAAATTGCCTAAAATCTTCTCTTTTTTTATTTTCAGGTAGATTTTTATCTTCATCTTTTACTAAATTTTCTATATATTTTTCAAGCGGTTTTAATTGAATGGGCTTTGAAGGAGTAAATTTAGAGCTAAAAATTGCTTCAAATTTGTCATTAAAGATCAAATTTGAGTAAAGAGATTTGAAATCTATAAAATCATCATAACTAAATTTATGCTTAAATTCGGACAATAATAAATATCTTGATAATTTTTTAGCTTTTTCGTGTATATTATCAAATTTAATATCTTTAAATTTACTAAAAGTTTTTGCATTTTTTATAACTTCATTTGCAAAGCTAAACTCAATGCTGTTTTGGTAGCATTCACCAAAGTTTTTGTTTGGATCTTTTAAGGAATAAAAATCTTTTATATACGCGTGATGAGAAATTATTGTTAAAAATCCAAAAAGCGTATCTAACTCATCAAAGTCGCTATTTGAAACAAAAAAGTATCCACTTAGTAAAGAGTGCTCTTTATTTTTTGCTTTTGATTTATCTCTTATGTAAATTTGAAAATTGTTTTTAAGCTTTGCAATATCGTGATAAATTTTAACCATTTTTTCTAGTGCGGTATCGTTTTCATAAAGCATTCCTAGAATGTGATTTATGAAGATTTTATTTGGATGAGAGAAAAATTCATCAAACAAAATAGAGTCTTTCTCCATTAATTTCGTAAATTTCGCCACTATTTTTAGCAAGAAGTTTGCCTAAGTTTATTTCTATGATGAAGTTTTTAAACTCTTTAAAGATTCTACCATTTTCTACATCGCAAGGCATGGTGTAAGATGCGAGCTTGGCGTTAAAATTATCCTTTTGGAAGATAAAATCTTTTTCTAAAACAAAGCTAGAAACATAGATTTTTTCATCTTCTAATTTGTTAAAGTTTTTAATCTCTTTAAATTTAAAGTCAGCTAGACAAAAATTTATGCCAAGATATGGTGCATAGACGCTTTTATGCTCTTTGATATTTTTATAAATTTGATCTTGAAAGCATTTATCTAAATTTCCTAAATTTAGATAAATAGTGTAGTTTGGCTCACAAACTAGCTCTTTATAAAACTGTTTTTTTTGAGATGCATCCTGGTAGCCATCAGTTAATTTCATACTAGAACTTAGAGCCATTTTTATACCATTAAAAATCATCGTTTTTTTCTTTAATGGTGTATTTAGTTTAACGCTATATTTTAAGCCCCCAAGCTCTCCATACTCTTTTAATCCTATTACAGCTCCCAAAAGACCCATTATGGCTGTTTTTGGTGGCACTGGATAAGTAAGAGATGAATAAATTGTCGCAGGATGACTAAAATGTGCATAATCTCCCCATAAATCAAAGGCTATTAACATCTATTTCTACCCAGCTTTTATCAAATTCATCTTCATTTAAATTTTTAAAATTAAAATCGCTGATGAATTCAATCTTTTCTATATCATTTTTATATAGTTCAAGCTTTTCTTTTAAATTTGAAAAATTGATTTTAAAATCTTTTATACTTCTTATTGCCTCATCTTCTTTTTGCGAATTTATAGAAACTAAGTTGTTTAGATCTCCTGTAAAGGTATTGTTCTTATAAGATATGATTAGTAAAAATCTAGGAATTTGTCCCATTTTTGTGCGAGTTGTTAGATTTTTAGTTCCATTCCAAAGAGCTTTTAGAATTTTTTTAGCATCATCTTCGCTAAAATTTGTATTTTTAGCATTATTGTTATCAAAAATTCCATAAGTTGCAAAAAATGCGTAGTCTAAAAAAGACTCTTCTCTAAATGTTTTTGCATCTTTATCGCTTCCGCTTGCAAACGCACCAGCACCTTTTATATGTTTTACTGAAACTTTATGTAAAGATTTTGAGATTCTAAACTGAACTGGGCCAGTAAAGCTTACACTTTTTGTTTTAACTTCTTTTTCTTTATTATCAGAAATTGGCAATACCCCACCAAAAGCACGAATATCGATGAAATTTGATAAAATGGCTTCCATGATTTCATCTTTATTTGCTTTTTTGATATCTATATTTAGCTTAGTTTCTTCTCTCATTGCTGTTTTTGCATCTAGTATTTTTCCATCTTTATCTTCATAAGTTTTTATAAAAATTTGATCCGGATTTTCTCTAATTATTTCATCTCTTATTGTTCTTTTTATTCTAACATCAGTAGCTTCTGCTAAGCCTGTTTCTTCATCCATTCTAGGAGCATTATCATTTAGCATATCTCCGTTTGGATTAAAATTTTCACCATCCCAAAGAAATAAAATCTCTTTTTTAAGCATCATTTTCTCCTTTTTTATCTTTTATATGTTTATTGAAATCACTCCCACCCATTGCAAAAGCTATCGTAATGTGCGAACTTTTTACTATCTCGCTACTTGTTACAGCCTCTGGTAGTGTTTCAAAAAGCTTATCTTTGATTAAATTTATCTTTTCTGTGCCACTTATAGTACCAGATGTGGACGAAACTTTTCTAATAGTTTCATCGCATTTTTTATAAATTTTTTCAAGACTTGATCTGTTTATAACACCTATATTATTTAGCCAGTTAGCGTAAGAGCTTTTTTTAGATACTCCAAATTGCCAGTTTATCGTGGCTGCTGATAGCATACCAAGCAGATATGCACTTTTTAAATTTGGATTTTGTAAAAAGCTACTATTTGCTATTAGCGAATTTAATTTTTCATCTAGTGATAAATTTTCCACATCTACATCCTTTCTTAGATTAAATTTTATTTTACCTATATCATTAAAGAAATTTATATATTTTTCTATCCTTTCTATGCTTCTATTGTTGTAGTAATCATTAAAATATTTATCCCATTCGACATTGTTAAAATAAGTTTTATTATTACTACCAAAAACTATTAAATTTGATAGTTTGGTAAGCAATATATCTAATTTTATAATTTTATCAGTAAGTAAAATTTGCATAATTTCTAAGTTGTCATTAAAAAGCTTTTGTAGATAAATTATATCTTTTGGATCTTTTTTTGAACTAAAAGCTTTTATTTTATATTTGGCGAGATTTTTTGCAATATGAGTTATGTAAGATGGCAAAATATCATCAATAACTAAAAATAAATTTACAGCAGCATTTATTTTCTCATAAAATAAAATAGTTGCTAAAACAGGATAATCTTTTAAAGAAAGTCCACTATTTTCTAGAGTTAAGTCAATCTTCTCTTCGCCGTCTTTAATACTGTTTATATCACCATTTGTAGTTTTTTCTAAAATTTCTAAAATCTCTTTTGAAATATTTTCATCATTTGTTAAAAATGTTGGTAAAATGGCCATTCTAAGACCATAAAAATTATGAGATAGTTTTTTATCCATAGTATCATAGCCGATTTTAACAATTTGTGCATTTTCTGGGTTAAGTGGTAAAAGTCTAGGTTTTACATATTGTAAGTTAGTAGGAAGTTCATTTACGGAACAAAATGCTAAATTTGCATCTCCTCCAATTCCTTTACTGTTTTCTATCATATCATATCCATAAATATTTAAATCTTCAGTTTTAGAAATATGACTTATATATGTATCTTGAAAATATGAAGAAATAGGTTTTTGTTTATAAGATAAGGCTAAATATGTTGCTGTTTTTTCACCTTTTTCTTTGTATTCTTCTAATTTTGAAATTGCATCTATTTTATCTTTAAAAAATTCTTCATCTATACTTTTTAATATAGTTAGAATTTTATATTGATCGCAATCTACATCATCAAAGCCATCACTAAATTTTGATAATAAATTTTTGCAAGCAGTTAAAATACCTTTTATAAATTTATCTAAATTTAAATGTGTATTTTTATCAAAAAATTGGTTTGGAAAAAGATTTCCCGAATTTGACCCAACGCCAAAACGAGTGATAATTAAGTCATCTTTTGAAACATTAAGACTAGGAATTATCTCTTTTGATTCTATGTCAACAAGATAAGTTTTGATTTTGCTATATTTATAGGCATCATTTTTTATGATGGCTTCATCGCTTTTATAGACGCTCCCTATGTCATAAAAAGTTTTTGTAATATCACTCATTATTTCTTCCTTTTTGCATTTTGTAAATTGTAGCAAAAAACAGCTTTCTTGTCAAATTTTATCTTAATATATAATTAGACATTTTGACATAAAATATTTCTTTTGCTATAATTTTTTATGCAAGGCAACCTTTTAGGTTTTGAAATTCTTATTATATCATTAAAAAGCCTTGCTAAACTTTTTCCACAAAGCCACATCCATAGCTCATAACGCCACTTCCAAGCCCAGTAGAAAGGGCTAGATTTATTAAGTTGTTATTGGCTTTTATATTCCAAACTCCAAGCCAAGCTTTCATATAGTTTTTATTATTTCCATAGTAAAATTTGCGAAATCTCTCAAAATCTTGCCATAAAAGCTCTATTTTAAGCTTGCTATCATAAGCTTTACCGTAAAAAGTTTCATATTTTTGAAGTAAGTTGTTTGTCATAATGTCTAAATGTCTTGAGTCAGCTGGCTCGAGATAGATTTTTCTATCTAAAAGTCCTTTTACGTTGCAAACAACATATCCTTTTAAATTTAAATCCGTTTCATCCGTTATGTGCTCACTTAAATTTATCGCAGTATCAACCAAGTGAATTTCGCCAAGTTTTAAGCCATTTTTAAGTAAGGATACAGCTACCATTTCTTCTAGTTCTTTTTCCAAAGCACTAAATTTGATGTGCAAAAGTCCATTTTTAAGAGTAAAGCAAAAATTTGTTTTTTTGAAAACTTTTCCGCTACTATGTTTATATCCAATGTGTTCAATTTCAGGTAAATTTGAGTAAAAAAATCCCTGAATCAGTTTTGATAAACCTTTATAAATTTGTAAATTTTTTGATGGAATTTTGCTTTGTATTGTAAGCATTGAAAAACCTTTCATTTCATAGAATTAATATTGTATTTTCAAAATTCTATATTAAGGTAGTCAAATTTTTGTTTAAATTTATATTTTTTCAAAAAATCTTTATATTTTATCTATTTTTAAGTTTATTTCTGTAAAATACCATTTCGCTTTTGTTGAAGCATGTTATTTAATTTACCATTGTTAAAAGTCACAAACAAGTTTTAATAAAATAAAACAATTTTACAGGACCTTGTTAAAGCTTTAATTATATTGATTACAAAAAAGCAAGCTTTTAGATTTATCTGTTATCTAAATTTAAAAGTTTAAAGATTATGTCACGGTATATAAAGAGTTAAAACTTATCTTTATATATTATTAATCTCTTTCCGTCTTAAATCATATATAATTAAACATTGTAAAATAATTAAATTTAAGCTTTGCTATTTAATTAATAGATAAAGTTTTAAATTAAGATATTAACTATAAAATCAAATTTAAATCTTTTTACAAAAAAGTAGAAAAGTATTAATATAACTATTTTATCTTTAACAAGGAAGTGATGCAAATTAGAATATAAAAACAAAATTCTAAAAATACTTTGCAAGAGCAATAAAACATAAATTATTAATAAAATTATTTGCGAATACACCTTAATTTATGATTTATTTAAAGCGTAGCTTTTAATAAATCTTTATAACTTTAGGTGGGTCAAGGGAGTGTTTACACTTCCTTTCGTAAAGAGCAGCTTTGTTGCTCTTCGAAGTCAAAGTAATAAAAAGGTAAGCTACTAAGAGCAAATGGTGGATGCCTTGGCTGGTAGAGGCGATGAAGGACGTACTAGACTGCGATAAGCTATGGGGAGCTGTCAAGAAGCTTTGATCCATAGATTTCCGAATGGGGCAACCCAGTGTATAGTGATATACACTACCTATATGGAGCGAACGTGGGGAATTGAAACATCTTAGTACCCACAGGAAAAGAAATCAAAAGAGATTACGCTAGTAGCGGCGAGCGAACGCGTAAGAGGGCAAACCACTAGTTTACTAGTGGGGTTGTAGGACTGCATAAAAGACTAAAACATGATAGTAAAACAATCTGGAAAGATTGAGCATAGAGGGTGATACTCCCGTATACGAAATCATCTTTTTACTTAGCAGTATCCTGAGTAGGGCGAGGCACGTGAAACCTTGTCTGAATCTGGGAAGACCACTTTCCAACCCTAAATACTACTACTAGACCGATAGTGCACAAGTACCGTGAGGGAAAGGTGAAAAGAACTGAGGTGATCAGAGTGAAATAGAACCTGAAACCATTTGCTTACAATCATTCAGAGCACGATTCTTTATGACGTGTGATGGACTGCCTTTTGCATAATGAGCCTGCGAGTTGTGGTGTCTGGCAAGGTTAAGGAAACCCGGAGCCGTAGCGAAAGCGAGTCTTAATAGGGCGTTTAGTCAGATGCTGCAGACCCGAAACGATGTGATCTATCCATGAGCAGGTTGAAACCGGTGTAAAAACCGGCGGAGGACCGAACCCGCTGACGTTGAAAAGTCTTGGGATGACTTGTGGATAGGGGTGAAAGGCCAATCAAACATCGTGATAGCTGGTTCTCTCCGAAATATATTGAGGTATAGCGTTGTGTCGTAACTATAAGGGGTAGAGCACTGAATGGGCTAGGGCGTATACCAATGTACCAAACCCTATCAAACTCCGAATACTTATAGTGTAATCACAGCAGTCAGGCGGCGAGTGATAAAATCCGTCGTCAAGAGGGGAACAACCCAGACTACCGACTAAGGTCCCCAAATCTTATTTAAGTGGAAAACGATGTGAAGTTACTGAAACAACCAGGAGGTTGGCTTAGAAGCAGCCATCCTTTAAAGATAGCGTAATAGCTCACTGGTCTAGTGATTTTGCGCGGAAAATATAACGGGGCTAAAATAAGTACCGAAGTCGTAGGCTTGATTTATCAAGCGGTAGGAGAGCGTTGCATTCAGCGTTGAAGGTGTACCGGTAAGGAGCGCTGGAGCGGATGCAAGTGAGCATGCAGGCATGAGTAGCGATAATTAATGTGAGAATCATTAACGCCGTAAACCCAAGGTTTCCTACGCGATGCTCGTCATCGTAGGGTTAGTCGGGTCCTAAGCAAAGTCCGAAAGGGGTATGCGATGGAAAATTGGTTAATATTCCAATACCTTTGATTATGTGCGATGGAAGGACGCTTAAAGCTAGTGGGGCTAACTGATGGAATAGTTAGTCTAAGGATGTAGGTTGAGTTATAGGCAAATCCGTAACTCTTTATCTGAAATCTTAAAGGCTTACAAAACTCTTCGGAGTAGCGTAAGAACCCATGATGCTATCGAGCCAAGAAAAGTTTCTAAGTTTAGTAATCAAAGCCCGTACCGTAAACCGACACAGGTGGGTGGGATGAGTATTCTAAGGCGCGTGGAAGAACTCTCTTTAAGGAACTCTGCAAAATAGCACCGTATCTTCGGTATAAGGTGTGCCTACCAGGGTGTTAAAGCCCTAGAGGTTACAACAAAGAGTCCCTCCCGACTGTTTACCAAAAACACAGCACTCTGCTAACTCGTAAGAGGATGTATAGGGTGTGACGCCTGCCCGGTGCTCGAAGGTTAATTGATGGGGTTAGCATTAGCGAAGCTCTTGATCGAAGCCCGAGTAAACGGCGGCCGTAACTATAACGGTCCTAAGGTAGCGAAATTCCTTGTCGATTAAATATCGACCTGCATGAATGGCGTAACGAGATGGGAGCTGTCTCAAAGAGGGATCCAGTGAAATTGTAGTGGAGGTGAAAATTCCTCCTACCCGCGGCAAGACGGAAAGACCCCGTGGACCTTTACTATAGCTTGACACTGCTACTTGGATAAAAATGCGCAGGATAGGTGGGAGGCTTTGATCCATAGATTTTGGTTTATGGTGAGCCATTGTTGAGATACCACTCTTTTTTATTTGGGTAGCTAACTAGCATGAGTTATCCTCATGTAGGACAATGTCTGGTGGGTAGTTTGACTGGGGCGGTCGCCTCCCAAAATGTAACGGAGGCTTACAAAGGTTAGTTCAGAACGGTTGGAAATCGTTCGTAGAGTATAAAGGCATAAACTAGCTTAACTGTGAGGCATACAAGCCGAGCAGAGACGAAAGTCGGTCTTAGTGATCCGGTGGTTCTGTGTGGAAGGGCCATCGCTCAAAGGATAAAAGGTACCCCGGGGATAACAGGCTGATCTCCCCCAAGAGCTCACATCGACGGGGAGGTTTGGCACCTCGATGTCGGCTCATCGCATCCTGGGCTGGAGCAGGTCCCAAGGGTATGGCTGTTCGCCATTTAAAGCGGTACGCGAGCTGGGTTCAGAACGTCGTGAGACAGTTCGGTCCCTATCTGCCGTGGGCGTAAGAAGATTGAGGAGAGTTGACCCTAGTACGAGAGGACCGGGTCGAACCAACCACTGGTGTATGGGTTGTTCTGCCAAGAGCATCGCCCAGTAGCTAAGTTGGGATGTGATAAGAGCTGAAAGCATCTAAGCTCGAAGCCAACTCCAAGATGAATCTTCTTTTAAGAGCTCTTATAGACTATAAGTTTGATAGGCTGGATGTGTAAGTGATGTAAGTCATTTAGCTGACCAGTACTAATAGCTCGTTTGCTTATCTTTAATATTTTTGTTTGTCTTTTTTCTACTAAACGGCGTCAGATCGTTCTGCGGTCATTACCTTTATGGTAACTCCCTTGAACTTATTTGTCTTCCTTGTTTAGCGAAAAAATACCTCCAAAAATACATAATAACTATACAAATAAATAGTTAAAATTAAGCATCACTTCCTTGTTAAGGATAAAATTTAATAATGATTTAGCTTAGTGTAAGAACAATTGTATAAAAGCTTGATTAGATTTTTGCATTCATTACCATTAAGGTAACTCACTTAAAACTAATCAACATTTTATAAGCCTTACATCTAATCACAAATCAAGTTATACTAGAAAGATATAGAAGTGAAATATCTTTTAATCCTTAATAAGTAAAAAGTTTTACATATTAAAACTTAGACTTTTAACAATTTATTTAACAGTGTTTAATAAGAATACTTTAATAGTCTATATTATATACGACTATTTTTAATTTAGATAAGGAAAGCGAATAATAAAAATAAATGAGCATACTTTATAGCGTATGTGAATGAGTTTTTTATGAGCTTGATGTAAGTATAAATTAAAAAGAGAAAGTATTTTTATTTAACACTGCTTTGTGGCTATACAGATATGGAAACGCCTTGCCCCATCTCGAACCAAGAAGCTAAGCATATCATGGCTGATGATACTCTCCCTTACTGGGATGTGGAAAAGTAAGTCGCTGCAAAGCGTGTTAATAATTATTCTACAAATATTTCTTAATTTTATCCACATTTATTTATATTAAAATGATTAAATGAATTTAATATTTCTTTATATGATAATTCGTATTTAAATTAAATATAATTTACTTTTATTACTGTTTGTTTCAAGATTGTTTTATTGATTATAAATAATTATAAATTATATAATATTTATAAATTTATAATTATCTTTTATAGTATTTATAACTTTAAATTTATTTATAGTATTTAATACTAATATATTAAATTTAAATATATGATATAAAATAGTTGGTTGGATATTTTTTATAAATGCATTATTCTTGTATAATAAATTTATTTATAGTATTTAATTACTAATATATTAAATTTAAATATATGATATAAAATAGTTGTTATTTTTAGTAAAATCAATTAGTATAAATTTAATCTTTTAAGAACCACTATAAAAATATCTTGCTAGTGATATATCTTTTTTATTCATAATATATAGCGACATTTAAAATGAGGAATATATTCCATTTAATGCGTTTTTAAATCTACATATAAATTAGTCTAAATATATAATAAAATTATAGGTATTTTTATAAAAGTTTGTTTATATAAGAGTAATTACAAGTAAAAACCACATAAATACCCATCAAAACAAAACAATAGTTTTTAATAAAAATATAAATTAAAATAAATTTAATCTTTTAAGTTTATATATTTTTATTAGTGCTTTATTGTAAAGTTTAAAGTTTTATATCTTTGTCATTATAAAACTATATGTATTATTTTATCTTGTATGATTACTCCTACAAAAACATTTATAAAATATCTTTTTAAATTTAGATTATTTTATCTTTTTATTAAAATCTTTTTCATACATATATTTTATCTTGGTGTTTGTATAAAAATAAATTTTAAAATTAGTGTTGTTGTTTATAGTGTAAATTTATAGTTGGTAGTGTGTTGGGATGTGGTATTATATTTCTTTATATGTTTTTAGTGTGGAAATTATGAAGTGTCATTTTTATATTTATTATTAAG
Organism: Campylobacter sputorum subsp. sputorum; assembly: GCF_008245005.1. Lineage (NCBI taxonomy): Bacteria > Pseudomonadati > Campylobacterota > Epsilonproteobacteria > Campylobacterales > Campylobacteraceae > Campylobacter > Campylobacter sputorum. The sequence continues at coordinate 812,243 of NZ_CP043427.1, forward strand.
TTTTATTTTTTTACTCTATAACTTATTTTAATACTTAAAATATAAATGTAATGTTTTTATATTATTAATTAATAATTATATATAAGATAAAAAATATACTAAATTTAAAGGAAAATATATGAAAAAGTTACTTTTATTATTGGTACTTGTTTGTACATATGTATTTGGAGCTATAGATTTAAATACAGCTTCTAAAGATGAACTTATGACATTAAAAGGTGTTGGAGAGTCTAAAGCAGAGGCTATCATAGAGTATAGAAAAGCTAATAAATTTAATAGCATTGAAGACATAAAAAAAGTAAAAGGTATAGGCGATAAGATTTATAAAGATAATAAAATAGTATGAGTGTAGATAAAGCTAATAAAGATAAAGATAAAAAAGAAGAGAAGAAGGATAAGTAATGGTTAATAATCTCTTTATAATGCTTTTATGATTATAAAGAGATTATTGTAAATTTATAATTTTAAATTTTGCTAATATTATATTATATTAGAATGGGATTGTTTTAAAGCAAAACTCATCTTTATGATGTTTATGGTTGTGGGGATGGGTTTAAACTAAAGCTGATTGAATATATTAAATTTGCCAAATGAGTTTTTTGGAAAAGCCAAGTGTGTTGTCTTATGTTTTTATGATTTCAAATCATTCACAAGTTGAATTTTAACAATATATTTAACAGCTCCTGAAAAGTACTTTTCATTACAACTTGGCTTAAACTCATAAGCTTTACTAGTCTGAGTAATATTTTCTGCAAAATTACTTAAATAACTTACTTTAATCATAACATTTTTATCATCTATCTGTTTTATATCTAGAATTTTAACATCTATATTAGATATTTCTTTTTCCCAGCTAAATATTGTATTGGCACATCCATTTAATAAAAATGCGGCAACTAAACCAAATAAACAAAATTTCAATTTTGCTAACATAATTTATTAATAAAATTTGCGTTTTATTTTACAAAAAAATAAAGTCAAGCTTATATTTATTAATATTTTTAAATTTTATGGACTAAATTTAGAAAAAAATTTTAATAAATATAAGTATGTTATGGTCTAAATTTGAATTGTATTTAAATTTTTAAAAGTAGAATATAGTGGGGAAATGGCATTTGTTGGTAAAAATTGGTATTTTTGTTGCCTGTTTTTTAAATTAAATGTAATATACAGGCACGAAAAAGGTTTTAACAAAAACATAAAAATAACCTAAATTTAAAGGATATTTTGTAAAATGTTTTTGTAAGAATAATCATATAAGATAATATTATTACCACATATAAATTTAGTAATATGATTTTTTCACAAAATAGGTAATACATTATGAAATATAGTGGTTTTGGGTAAAGCAATAAGCGTAAAAGTATTTTTTCTTACAAAATAAATAAATTACTCGCTATTTATTTGGTTGTTACGCTGTAATAATAAGTAATATCGCATTGGAAAATTATGTTTAGTTATTGATGTAAGAGGACTTTTAGTATCAAAAATGATATTATGATAAATTTAAACTATGCTAATTAATAGTCCTAGAATGGATGAAGGTAATGTTGTATAAGATTTTATGATACAATATCTATCAAAAAGTTGAAATTATGCAGATTTTTTTTAGTTATGTAAAAGGTATAAATAATATATGAAACCAAAGTATAATTTTTTTAAAAATACAAAATATGCATTAAGTGGTGTTTATTGTATGTTAAAGAGCGAAACTTCTTTTAGAATAGAACTATTTTTAGGCTCTATTTTTATCATTATAGCCCTGTTTTTAAAAACAGATATATTACATAAAATTTTACTTATTTTGCCTATATTTCTTATTTTTATAACAGAATGTATAAATTCAGCTATAGAAAGATGTATAGATCTTGTTACAAAAGATTATCATATATTAGCCAAAGAAACAAAGGATATAGGCAGTTGTGCTGTATTCTTATCAATATGCCTTTGTGTGTGTATTTGGGTTGCTATACTCGTAAAAATTTTATTTTAATCTGGCTTTTATTTTGATTTAAAATATGATAAAATTAAGCTATGAAAAATGTAATTATATTAATATTTGTTTTATTTTTTTTAAGCGGTTGTTTGTGGTTTAATGAAAGAGGTGTTTCTACTAGATACTACAATGATTGCAAAGAGTATTATGACGCAACTGGGACTTATCAAAAACAATGTCCACAAAATATTATTGATTGGTAGATAAATGAATCTTGAAGAGATAAGAAAAGAAAAATTAAATGAACTCAATCTTGAAATTTATAAAAAAAATATTAGTAATATATCAAATTTGCCCATCATAGAAGCTGAGTGTAAATTTGATGATGTTATAGAAATTTCAGCAGATATCGATGATAACACTAAAAATTTAGTTTATGAAACGGCTTTAAGTTTAAAGCCTTGGAGAAAAGGACCTTTTGATATTTTTCAAACTTTTATAGATTCTGAATGGCAAAGTTTCATTAAATTTAATATTCTAAAGCCATTTTTAAATTTACAAGGTAAAGTTGTTGAGGATATAGGTTGCAATAATGGCTATTATCTTTTTAGAATGTTAAATTACAATCCGGCAAAATTAGTAGGTTTTGATCCTGGCATTAGGGCGTATTTGCAATTTAAATTTATAAATCATTTTATTAACAGCAACATACACTTTGAGCTTTTAGGGGTAGAGCATTTGCCTTACTACGAGCATAAATTTGACACTCTTTTTTGTTTAGGTGTTTTGTATCATAGAAGCGATCCGATAAAATGCTTGAAAGATCTTAAATTATCATTAAATCCAAATGGTGAATTATTTTTAGACACTATGATTATCAATAGTGATAAAGAAATAGCTCTTTGCCCTAACAAAACTTACTCTAAGATACCAAATATATATTTTATACCAAGTATAAAGGCTTTGCAAAATTGGTGTCAAAGGGCTAAATTTAAAGATTTTACAATACTTGCAACAAAAAAAACAGATGAAAATGAACAGAGAAAAACAAGCTGGATTGATGGTGAAAGTTTGGGTAATTTTTTAAACAATAAAGATAAAAATTTTACAGTAGAAGGCTACCCGGCACCGCTTAGAGCTTATATAAAGCTTAGTATATAAAGGAAAGATATGTCAAGTGATATAGAAAATTTAGAAAACGATGATCAAACTTCTGAATTAATGGAAAAATGGGAAGTTATAAGAGGTGATTTAAAATTTGAATGTATTATAAAATCAAGTCTGTGCGGATATATCGTTGAAATAGATAAAAATAGTGCAAAAAGTATTTTAAATACGAATATGGATATGAAAATAGATAATGAAAATTTGATAGATGTATCATTTTTATTTATGGCTGCAAATTATTGTGCTTATGCTGCAATAAATGAAAAATATTTAGTTACTATTGGTGTTAAAATAAGTTTTTTAGCACATCCTAAGCTTGGCGATGTGATTGATTTTGTAGCAACTTCAAATTTTGAAGAGAGTAAAAAAAGAGAGGTTAGGGTTGTTGGAACTATAAAAGATATAAAGATTTTTGATGCAGTTTATCAGATTTTAATATTAGAAGATCATGTTTTAAGGATAAAAGAAAAATTAACCAAAAAAGCAACTAAAAATAATGACAAAGAAGATTAAAGCCTATTTATCCATGTTGTGATATTATTTTGCTCTTCTTTTAGTGTTGATGGTATTCCATGACCTGGCAAAAGTATAAAATCTTTTTGTATTTTTAAACATTTTTTTAGACTGTTTTTCATATCTTCTTTACTTGAGTATGGAAAATCATATCTTCCAATAGAACGATAAAATAAAAAATCTCCGCTAAATAAATAATCACCTATCTCTATCATCGAGCATCCTGGTGTATGACCTGGAAAGTGGTGAAATTTTATTTTAAAATCGCCTACAATGAATAGATCTTCATTGCTTATTTTTATGTCAACTTTACTAGGATTATAACCAATTCCTAAAAAATCATTTTCTATCATAAAAACATCATCTTTTGGTGCATAAATAGGTATATTAAATTTATTTTTTAATTCAAAATTATTATAAATATGGTCAAAATGCCCGTGAGTATTTAGGATTGCAAGTGGATTTTTTACATTATTAATTACCCATGAAAAAGCATTTTCGCCTGGATCTATAATTATTTCTTTGTTATTTAAAGATAATATGTAGCAGTTGGTTTGATATCTGCCGCATTCTTTTGCCAAAACTTCCATTTTTAGTCCTTTTTTGTTACAATTATAATATTTTATCTTAAATTTTTATTTTAATATTCTTTTTTGCAATATTAAAAGAATTTTTAATATAAAAATCAGTAGAATTCATAAATTTATATTATTAAAGATTGAAATGGGTAATTATTCGGATATACATAGTAAGATATTAAATTTTTTAGAATCAAATTTAAATACTGCTAAGAATTTTATAATTGGTGTTAGCGGTGGTTTGGATTCTGCAATAGTCGCTACTTTATGTGCGCAAGTATCTACAAAAAATACATACGCTTTGCTTTTGCCAACAAAAATTTCTAATGCAAAAAATTTAGAAGATGGCATTAATCTATGCAAAATGCTTGGTATAAATTATAAAATTATATCGATAGAACCTATTTTGCAAGCTTATAAAGTAAGCATAGATGAAAATTTAAATAACATTAGATTAGGCAATCTCTGTGCTAGAATCCGGATGAGTTTGCTTTATGATTATTCTGCTAAGATTAGTGGATTTGTTGTAGGAACTTCAAATAAAAGTGAGTTAATGCTAGGATATGGAACTATATTTGGCGATATGGCTTGTGCTATAAATCCAATTGGCGAAATATTTAAAAGCGATATTTTTGAGTTTGCAAAATTTCTAAAAATTGATAAAACATTCATTGAAAAAAAGCCAAGTGCCGATTTATGGGAAAATCAATGCGATGAATCTGATCTTGGATATAATTATAGTGATTTAGACACTGTTTTAAAAGATATAAGTAAAAATGGCATAAACAAAGCAGATTTGTATAATAAATTTGATAAAAATTTAGTAGATAGAGTTTTACATTTAGTAAATAAAAATAGTTTTAAGTTGCATCCTCCTAAGATTGCTAAAATACATTAAAAATGCAAAGGGAAAATATGGAAAAAATAGATTTTTTTAGACCTCAAATAGATGACAAAGAAAAAGAGCTTATAAAACAAGCATTAGAAAATCCAAATAGTGTTGATATGGTTCTTGATTTTGAAAATAGTATAAAAAAATATTTTGGTGTAAAGCATGTTATTTCTACTAATAATGGTACATCTGCAAAACATCTTGCACTTTGTGCCATGGATATCAAAAGAGGCGATAAAATAATTTGTTCTGTAAATTCATTTCCAAATATCGCTGAAGTTATAAGACATTTTGATGCAGAACCTATTTTTGTTGATATAAAAGAAGATGATTTTAATATCAACCCTCAGAAATTTGAAGAAGTTATTAAGGCAAATAAAAGTAAAAAACTAAAATGTGCATTTATAACTCATATGGCTGGCCAATCTGCAGATATGGAAGAAATTTATGATATAGCTAATAAGCATGAAATATATATAATAGATGATGCAACTAATGCTCTTGGTGCGACATATAAAGGTAAAAAAATAGGAAGTATGAGTTCTAAGATATCTTGTTTTAGAATAAATTCACAGTTTAATATTAGTGTTGCAAGTGCTGGTTTTATGGTAACAAATGATGATGATATAGCCAAAAGAGCTTTACTTTTAAGAAATCATGGAATAATAAACAATGGTGGTAAAAATGATAATCTTGGCTATATTTACGATGTCATAGACATAGGCACAAAATATAACCTTAATACACTAGATGCTGCTTTTTGTTTGGCTCAGTTTCAAAAAGTTGATATGTTTATCAAAAAAAGAATAGAAATAGCGTCTATTTATAATCAAAATTTAAAAGATTGTCCGCATATAGAAATTCCTGTAAATAATGGCGAACATACTTATTCTCAATACATAATAAAAGTCGATAAAAATAGAGATAGTTTTGCTAGAGATTTAGCAGATCTTGGTATAAGCACAGCTCTTCATTATGTTCCTTTAAATCTTTTAAGTTATTATAAAAATAAATATAATTTAAAAGTAAATGCATTTCCATCTGCACTGAAGACATATCAAACTGTTCTGTCTTTGCCTATTTATTCTGATTTGAAAAACGAAGAGATTGAGTATATTTGCAGTAGCATTTTAAAAACAGCAAAATCTCGTGTGTAGACAAAAAATACATTTATGGATAAATAGATATTTTTATAGACCAAATTTATTTGATATATTTTTATCCATAATTTTGCTGCCATTTAGCTTTATTTATGGATTTTTGGTTTGTATAAAAAAGCTCTGTTTTAAACCAAAAAATTTTGATATAAAAATTATAAGTGTTGGAAATATAATCGTCGGCGGTAGTGGAAAAACGCCACTTGTTAAAGCTATTTATGAGTTATTTGCCCCACAAATCAAAACTTTTATCATTCTGAGAGGTTATAAAAGAAAGTCAAGCGGCTGTTTGCTGGTTGCAAATGATGGAGAAATTTTTTTAGATGTTATAAAAAGTGGCGATGAAGCTATGGAATATGCTAAGTTTAAAGCAAATGTTATAGTTAGCGAGGATAGGAAATTTGGTATTGATATGGCTAAAAAATACGGAGCGAAGTTAATTATTTTTGATGATGGATTTTCTAAATTTGATATAAATAAATTTGATATTTTGCTTAAGCCGCAGATAGAGCCATTTTTTTCATTTACTTTTCCAAGCGGTGCTTATAGATATCCAACTTTTTTTTATAAATTTGCAAATTTTATACCACAAAATTCAGATATTATAAAAAATAGTAAAATTATAAATCCAAGCGATAAAATGCTTTTAGTTACAGCTATAGCAAATCCGCATAGATTAAAAGAGCATTTTGATAAATGCGTAGGTATGGAGTTTTATCCAGATCATTATGATTTTAATAAAAATGAACTTTTAAATTTATTGCAAAAGTATCAAGCCACAACGCTTCTTATTACTATGAAAGATTTTGTAAAAATTGAGAGTTTTAATTTGCCTACTTCAATAATAGTTTTAGAAACTACTATTAGTCAAAAATTTGCAAAAACGCTTTATAATTATGTCTTTGATAGTAAATTTAGTTCGTTTTAGATAAAATTAAAATAAAAATATTAAGAGGTTCTCCTTGCACACAAGTATCAAAACAGCAGAAATCATACTTTCGGCACTTCCTTATATCCAAAAATTTAGAGATAAAATTATAGTAGTAAAATTTGGTGGTTCTACTCAGATAAAACCAGAGTTTAAACAAGAGTTTGCGAGAGATATGGTGCTGCTTCAAATTGTTGGCATAAAAGTTGTTATAGTTCATGGAGGCGGCAAAAAAATAAACGAGTTTTTACAAAAAACAAATATCCAAAGTGAATTTGTAAATGGCATTAGAAAAACATCGCTAGAAGTATTAGAAGTAGCAGAAATGGTGCTTTGCGGAAATATAAATAAAGAACTTACAAATTTACTAAATTTTCATGGTGCAAAATCTATAGGAATAAGCGGCAAAGATCTTGGTTTATTTAAAGCAAAAGCCCTTGATATGGATAATTTAGGTTTTGTTGGAAAAATAACTGATGTAAATGCTAGTGCCATAAATGATCTTTTAAATTTAGGTATAATGCCTGTAATCTCGCCAATTGCAGCTGGAGATGAAAATAGTGTTAATGGATATAATGTAAATGCAGATTTATGTGCATGTGAAATAGCTAAAGCCTTACATGCTAGTAAAGTTGTATTTTTAAGCGATATTTCTGGCATCTTGGATAAAAATCAAAAATTAATTAGTAAATTAAATAAAGATGACATAAAAAGACTTATTGATGATGGTACTATAAGTGGCGGTATGATACCTAAGGCACTTTCTTGCGTTGAATGCATCGAAAATGGTGTTGAAAAAGCACATATTATAAATGGAAAAATTACGCACTCCATACTTCTTGAGTTATTTACAGATGTTGGTATAGGAAGTATGATAGGATAAAAGGAGAAAATATGATATTAACTACAACTCGCTTAAAACAGGGCGATGAAGCTCAGTGTTGTAAATTTAGTGATGCACTTTTAAGCCCAAGCAGTGTTTATGGTGGGCTTTTTGCACCAAAGGATTTGCCAAAAATAAGTAGTAAATTTTTTAAAAAAGAGCGAAGTTATGAGGAATTTGCGTTAAAAGTTATAGAAAAATTTAGTTTTGACCTTGATATAAATAGTTTTAAAAAAGCTATAAAAAGATATAGGAATTTTGATGATGAAAACTCGCCTATAAAAATTAAAAAAATATCAAAAAATCTTTATATAAATGAACTTTTTCATGGTCCAACAAGGGCTTTTAAAGATATGGCACTTCAACCTTTTGGCAAAATTTTAGATGAGCTTGCTAAAGATAGATTTGAAAAATATCTTATAATGTGTGCAACTAGCGGAGATACCGGACCTGCTACGCTAAATACATTTGAGAAGTCAAAAAATGTAAAAGTAGTTTGCCTGTATCCAATTGATGGAACAAGCGAAGTTCAAAGACTTCAAATGGTAACATCTAAGGGTAAAAATTTAAAAGTTATTGGCATAAAGGGTAATTTTGATGATGCTCAAAGAGCTTTAAAAACTCTTTTAAATGATGAAGATTTTAAAGAACAGCTTTTAAAAGAAAATTTAAATTTAAGTGCTGCTAATTCTGTAAATTTTGGGAGAATTTTATTTCAAATTTTATATCATTTATATGTTTATGCATATTTGCTTTTTAGTAAAAAAATCAAAGATGATGAAAGTATAGATATAATCGTGCCAAGTGGCAATTTTGGTAATGCTTTGGGTGCGTATTATGCCAAAAAAATGGGTGCTAAAATTGGCATGATAAAAATAGCCTCAAATTCAAACAATATACTAACTGAGTTTTTCAACACAGGAGTTTATGATTTAAGGAACAAAAAGCTTATAAAAACTATGAGTCCAGCTATGGATATATTAATTAGTTCAAATGTAGAAAGACTGCTTTTCGATAAATTTGGTTCAGTGCGAACAAAAGAGCTTATGGATAGTTTAAATAAAAATAAATTTTATGAGCTAAGTAAAGATGAATTAAAAGAGTTGCAAAATGATTTTATGGCAGATTTTTGCACAGATGAAGAGTGTGCAAAGTTCATAAAAGAGTGTGCAAAAGATTCTAATTTAATAGATCCTCACACTGCAACTTGTTTTAAAATGGTTCAAAAAGATAAGATTAATGTTATAACTTCTACGGCACAATGGGTTAAATTTACTCCATCAATGATAAAAGCTATCAAAAATGAAAATATAATAGATGAGAAAAAACAGATGATAAAACTTGCAAAAGAGTTTGATGCAAAGATACCAAAAAGCATTTTAACGCTTTTTGATGACAAGATAAATCATAGTGATGTTGTAGATCAAAGTGAGATAAAAAATACAATAATAAAATGGATAAAATCATGATAGTAATACCAGCAAGACTTAATTCAACTAGACTAAAAGATAAGATTTTACTTGATATTTTTGGAGTGCCTATGTTTATAGCCACTGCAAACAATGCGTCAAAAATAGATAGTGTCTTAATAGCTGTTGATGATGAGAAAGTTTATAATATAGCAAAAGAACACGGATTTGATGCCGTTATGACAGATATAAATCATCAAAGCGGAACAGATAGGATAAATGAAGCAGTAAATAAAATGGGGCTTAAAGATAGTGAGCTTATCATAAATGTCCAAGCTGATGAGCCTTTTTTTGAGATATCAAATTTACTAAAATTTAAAAAATTTGCAAGCCAAAAGATAGAGCGGGGTTCTTTTATGGCAAGTTGCTTTAAAATGGTCTCTAAAGATGAGGCAAAAGATCCAAATTTAGTAAAAGTTGTTATCGATGAGAATTTCGATGCTATGTATTTTTCTCGCTCACTTATACCTTATCCAAGGAATGAGTGCGAGCTTTATAAGGCTCATATCGGAATTTATGCATATAGCGTTGCAACTCTTAGAGAATTTTGTTCTTTTTTGCCATCTTTTCTTGAAAATACAGAAAAACTTGAACAGCTTCGTGCCTTGCAAAATTGTAAAAAAATATCTATGCTAGAAATTTTTACAACAAGTATCGGTATAGACTGCAAAGAGGATTATCAAAGAGCCATAAAAGCTTACAGGGAAGCAAGTTTGTATGAGCAATGATAAATTTATAGAACAGATTTCCACTGCAGTTAAATTTATTCAAATTTATTGCGACGATAAGCATAAAAATGAAGTAAAAAATGCAAAAGAACTAAGTTTAATTTATAAAAATGAAAATTTACATACATCTATAAAATATAATCTTTGCAAAGAATGCGAAGAATTGGTTTTATATGTGTATCAAAGGTTGCAAAATTGTCCTCATGAAGAAAAACCAAAATGTAGAAAATGCCCCAAAACTTGCTATGAAAGAGATAAATACAAACAAATGGCAAAGATAATGGTAAGTTCTGGAACTAAACTTGGTCTTACTAAATTAGCTCAAAAACTCGGTATAAAAAGTAAAATCTAAATTAAATTTCCAAATTTATCAAATCCGCTTTTTTGTGTTTTTTTGATAGATAAAATTTGTAAATATTCGCTTCTTGGTATTTCTTTTGCACCCATAAATATAAGATGAGGATTTGTAACTTGACAATCGATTAGAAAATCAAAATTATTTAGTGCTTTACAAAGATGGTAAAGTGCTACTTTGGATGCATTTTTGCTAGATGAAACCATACTTTCTCCACAAAACATTTTGCCTATTATGAGCCCATATAATCCACCAACTAAAATATCATTTTCATACACTTCCACGCTATGAACAATACCATCATCCACTAAAGATGAATATGCTTTTACAAATTCCTTTGTTATCCAAGTTTGATCTTTTTTTAGTCTTTCTTGTCTGCAAAAATTTATAAATTCTTTAGTGTTTTTATCAAATTTTACATTATATTTTTTTATATAAGATTTCAAACTTTTGTGTAATCTAAAATCATTCGGATACAGCACACATCTTGGATCTGGAGAAAACCAAACTGGCATTTTTTCTATTAAAAACCAAGGAAATATGCCATTGCTATAAGCACTCATTAAGCATTCTTTGCTTAAATCGCCTCCATATGCCATCGGGTCTGAAACAGGAGCGTTTAGGGCATTTGGAAAAATGTAGTCCATTAGTTAAATTTAAAGCTTAAATTTTCATTTTTTAAGGTAATTACAGCATTTCCGCCACTTTTTAGTTTCCCAAAAAGAATTTCTTCGCTTAATATGTCTAAAATTTCTTCGCTTATCACTCTTTTTATATTTCTTGCACCAAATTCTTGGCTATAGCCTTTTTTATATATAAATTCTCTTGCTTTTTTGTCTGCTTTTATAACTACATTTTTGTCTTTTAGTGTTTGTGATATTAAATTTAATTCTTTTAACACTATGCTATCTAATATTTCATCATTTAAATGTGCAAAATTTATAATCTTATCAATCCTATTTCTAAACTCAGGAGCAAAAAAGTTTTTTATAGCACTTGTTGTTTTTATACTATCGTCTTTTTTAAATCCCATCTGATTTGGTTCTTTTGTTCCTAAATTTGATGTCATAATAATAATTGTATTTTTAAAATCAGTTTTATTGCCGCTATTATCAGTTAATATCCCATTATCAAAAATTTGTAAAAATATATTTAGCATATCACTATCTGCTTTTTCTACCTCATCAAAAAGCACAACGCTATATGGATTTTTCTTTATCGCATTTGTAAGAATGCCTCCTTCTTCAAAGCCAACATATCCAGGAGGGGAGCCTATAAGCTTTGCAACTGCGTGTTTTTCCATATATTCACTCATATCAAATCTCTCAAAATGTATGTTTAATTCTTTTGCTAGAGTTATCGCAAGTTCGCTTTTACCAACTCCGCTTGGTCCTGTAAATAAAAATACACCAGTTGGAGAGTTTGGATTTTTAAGGCCAGCATAAGAGCGAGTTATGGCTTTAACTAAAGCATTAATTGCTTCATCTTGACCAAAAATTTGTTTTTTAAGATTTCGTTTTAAATTTTTAATCAAATCAGTTTGATTTTCGTTTGTATTTAAATTTGCTATACCAGTAGCCTTGCTTATAATTTCATTTAATGCTTTTTTGGTAACTATTTTTTTACCAGCTAAATTTAAAGTAGCTCCAACTTCATCTATAATATCAACTGCACTATCTGGTAAGAATTTATCACTCATATATTTTTTAGCTAAAATTACGCTTTGTTTTAAAATTTCTTTTGGATATGAAACGCCATGAAAATCTTCATAATATTTTTTAATCCCATTTAAAATTTCAACACTATCTTCTATGCTTGGCTCATTTATATCTATTTTTGAAAATCTTCTACTAAGTGCTTTATCTTTTGTAAAATTTCTATACTCAGAGTATGTTGTAGCTCCAATGCAGCATATTTTACCGCTTGCTAAAGATGGTTTTAATAAATTTGACATATCCAAGCTTCCACCGCCACTCGCTCCAGCTCCTACTATAGTGTGAATTTCATCTATGAAAACTATCGCACCATCTATTTGTTCTATTTCGCTTATGGTGTCTTTTAGTCTTTTTTCAAAATCACCTCTATATTTTGTGCCTGAAATCATAGCTCCTATATCAAGAGCGTAGATGGTTGAGTTTTTTAATTTTTCTGCGACATTTCCATTTACTATATTTAATGCAAGCCCTTCTACTATAGCTGTTTTTCCAACTCCAGCTTCACCTACTAGTATTGGATTATTTTTCTTGCGACGACTTAAAATTTGCACCATTCTTGCAAGTTCGTTATCTCTTCTTATAAGCGGATCTATCTTGCCGTCTTTTGCAAGTTCGTTTAGGTTTATAGCATAAAGAGAAATGTTTGAATTGTCCTTTTGTGTATTTTTTGTATTAATCATATCTTCAATAAGGTTTAAATTTGCGCCATGGTGCACTAAAAGTTCGCTCATACCTAAATCTTTATCTTTTATAATATCTAAAATAAAATTTCTAGATCCATAAATATTATCTTTATTTTCTTCTAAATTTGCATTTTTTATTATCGTGCTTAGATGTTGTGTTACGCTTGGTTGGCGTTGAGATTTTAATACAGGTGTTGTTGCTATGTAGTTTTCTAAATTTTTTGTTAAACTATCTAAATTTGAAATACCTGCATTTAAAAGAAGTGTTCTTATATCATCATCAGTTCTTATTAGAGTGTATAAAACATGCTGACAAGTTACATATTCGTGAGCGTTTTTATATGCAAGTTCTCCAGCTTTTTGAATCAAAAAACTAAATTTTGTATCTAACACATCTACTCCTCTTCTAAAATAGTTTGCAATGGATATGATGCGTTTTTTGCCGCAATACTTACTTCATTTTGTTTTGATAGTGCAATTTCTTTTGTATATATTCCGCAAACTGCACTTCCTTCATTATGCACTTTTAGCATCAAATCTACTGCAACTGAGGCTTCATGATGAAAAATATCCATCAAAACTTGCACAACAAAATCCATACTAGTCACATCATCGTTTAAAAGTAAGATTTTATATAAATTTGGTTCTTTAAATTTAATATCTTGTTCTATTTTTTCATTAATTTGAGGCATTTTTGATTCTCTCTAAATCATTTTGCAATAAAGGAACTGTTACATAGCCTAGGTAGAAATTTTTCATTTCTTTGCTGTTTTTATGCAAATTATCGCTTAACTTTTGATATTTTCCATCTTTTAAGACAACTTTAAATGGAATTTGCAGTGCATCTTTATAATCAATATCTTTTAAAATTTGATCTATTATATCCGCATTTCTATCTGAGTTAGTTATGAAGTAGTATGCATTGTATTTTTTAGAAAAATTTTCAATTATCTCTTTGTCTGTGATATTTTCAAAATGAATTAGACCTATCATCATCATATCATTGCTATTTTTTAGTTGATAATCCATAAGATTTGAAGCTTCTGCACGACACGGCTCACAAAATGTCCCAAATATATCAAACATTATTATTTTGTTGCTATCTTTTAGTTTAAACCCATTTTGCGTTCTAACTATAGTTATATTCGAATCAAAAACACTATTTAGCGTTATTTCTTCGCCAACTTTTATCTGTTTTGGTGCATTTGCTTGAGCATTATTTGTTGATTCTTGGTTTTGACAACCTATAAAAAATATAACCAAAGTTATTGCTAAAATAAGTTTTTTCATATAACTCTCCTTAAAATATACACATATTATACATTTGCAATGTAAATTTTTGATAAAAATATTAAAATAAATGAGCTAATTCAAAAGCACTATTTTTTAAATTTATATAAAATTTTTCATAGCTGCTCTTGCCTCCCTGTCTGCTTCTTTTTTCTTTAAAGTTTCTCTTTTGTCGTGTAAATTTTTACCTTTTGCAAGAGCAATGCTAGCTTTAACTATATTTTTTGAGTTTAGATAAAGCGATAAAACAACAATTGTGTAGCCACTTGTGCTAACTTGACCCAAGAGTTTATCTATCTGTTTTTTGTGCATTAAAAGTTTTCTTGGTGCTCTTTCGTTTGGTTTGAAATGAGTATTTGTGGTTTGTAAATGACTTATGTGTGCATTTAATAAAAAAAGTTCGCCTTTTATAATGCGGACAAAACTATCTTTTAAATTTACTTTACCAGCCCTTAAAGCCTTAACTTCACTACCTTTTAGAACAATCCCAGCTTCGTAAGTTTCAATGATGCTAAAATCATGAAATGCTTTTTTATTTTTTGCTAAATCTTTTTGCATATTAACTCACTAAAAAGTAGCTACTGCCGCTACCACTTAAAAATTCATTTTCTTTTAAACTTAAAGAATAAAGTTTTTTACAAGGCTCTAAAAGATCATTTAATTGTGTATTTTTATAAATTTGTAAAATTTTTTTTGAGCTTAAATTTTCTAAATTTTTAGCTAAATTTATATCAAATTTACCGCTAAAATCGCTTCTAAATTTCTCATAAACATCTTTTGTTGAGCAAAATAAATTTGGTGTAAAAACTTCTAAATTTGGAATCTCATCTATAAATTCTTTTATGTTTTCTCCAATCCCGCTAACATTAGCACTTTTAAATCCGCTTATGAAAAATGCAACATCAGCACCTATTTGTGAGCCTATTTGCATAAGCGATTCATCACAAATTCCTAGATTAATTTCCTTATTTGCAAGTCTTAAAAAAGTAGCGGCATTTGAGCTTCCTCCGCCAAGTCCGCTACCCATTGGTATATTTTTAATCAGTTTGACTTTATGAAATTTAAAAAACTCATCAAGTTTATTTTTATATCCACACAAGCATAGTTTTTCATAGGTTTTTTTAATGATATTATCTTGTATATTTATATTTGCGTCTATTTCAAATTTATCATTCTCGCTAGTTTTTACAAACTCAATTTCATCAAAAAGATTTTCAAATAATATAAATCTAGAGGAAATTTCGTGGTAATTACCCCTAAAACCTGTAATTTTTAAAAATACATTAAGCTTTGCGTATGATCTCATTTTTTTAGTTTTTCGCTAAGTTTGCTTAAATTTTCGTGGCTTTGCTTGCTTGCTTGAATGTTTTCTCGTGTTACATCGTTTGCTAATTCGCCTCTTAAAATCATCATATCTTTTGGTGCGTCTATGCCAACTTTAACACCGCCTTTAGCGATTGAAACTATTTTGATAGTTACATCGTTTCCTAATTTTATAATCTCGTCTTCTTTTCTTGAAAGTATTAACATTTTTCTACCTTATTTAAACAATATTTTACATCTTGATTTTTTATCTCTATAATACTAAAAAAATCATCAAAATCTATTAAATATTTGCCATTTTCTTTTTTAAAAAAATTTTCGATATTTAGTTTTTTGCCTAAACTTATATCTAAAACATCTCCATTATACACATTTTTTTCTAAATTTAAAAAATGAATCGGGTTTAGCATTTTTTCATTTTGATATACGAATTTACCCTCACTAACTCTTTTTAATGCACTAAGCGTTGCTTGAATGCCTAGTTTTTGTGCAAACAGCTGTGCATAAGATCTTATATAAGAGCCTTCATCAACTGCTATTTTAAATGTTAAAAATGGATGAGAATATGATAAAATTTCACACTCATAAATATGCATTGTGCTTTGTTTGATATCAAACTCAATCCCATTTCTAGCCAAATCATAAGCTCTTTTCCCATTAATCTTTTTTGCACTATATTTTGGCGGCGTGTATACTATATCGCCAAGAAGTGAGTTTTTAATTATATTAAATACACTTTGATGAAAAGGAAGTGTGTCCTTAACGCTTGTGATATTTTCATCATCTAAACTTTCACAATACGCACCAAGCCACATTGTAGCAATGTATGTTTTTGGCGTTTTGTCTAAATAGTTAAAAAGTTTAGTGTATTGCCCGAATGCAACAATAAGACATCCACTTGCAAAAGGATCAAGTGTGCCAGAAAATCCAGCTTTTTTAACGCCATATTTTCTTTTGATTTTTCTTAAAAAGAAATTTGAACTAATACCTCTTGGCTTATTTGCAACAAAAAGTGCATTCATACTGCTTTTTCCACGAAATTTGACATTATCTCGCGAGTTATGCCGCCAAAGTTTATTTTGAGCTTAAAATCTTGATTTACTTTGGTTATTTCTACAATTCTTCCTATGCCAAAAATTTTATGTTTAATCAAATCACCTTTTTTAAATTCTTTTTGTTGTTCTATTTGTAAAGAGCCCTCGCAAAGACCAGCTTCACTTAAAAATCTACTTTTTTTAAGTCTTTCTCTTTTTCCTTTGTAAAATCTAGATTCTGCATGGCTTAAAGTAAGATGTTCTTTTGCTCTAGTTATCGCAACATAAGCAAGTCTTCGCTCTTCTTCTATATCGCTTCCATCGCCAATTAACGGGAAAAATCCCTCTTCAAGTCCTATTACAAAAAGATATTTAAATTCTAAACCTTTGCTAGCGTGAATACTCATTATAGAAATACTTTCTTCATTTATGCTATCTTGATCGCTTTGAAGAGAAATTTCATTTAAAAACTCTTCTAATTCAAACTCATCATCATTCATTGCTTGATCTCTAAGTAGTGCATAAAACTCATCGATATTTGCAACTCTTTCTGCTCCATCTGGCATATCTTCATAAAATTTTTTTATGCCAAATTTAGTTTCTAGCATATTAATAAGATCATAAATTCCATCAAAATGCGATAATTCTTCTAAATTTGAAGATAATTCTAAAAGCGTGTTTAAGTTTTTTTTGCCAACATCATCACTTTTTATATTGTTTATAGCTTGATATATAGATGTTTTATTATCAAATGCAACTTTTTGTATCTTGCCTATAGTTACTTTTCCAAGACCTCTTTTTGGGCGATTTATAATACGCTCTAAAGAAAAATCATCATTTTGATTTATTGCAAGTCTTAAATAGCTTATGATATCTTTTATCTCTGTTCTTTCATAAAATTTAACTCCACCAACCATTTTATAATGGATATTTTCTCTATTTAATCCTTCTTCTAATGAGCGAGAAAGAGCGTTTATCCTATATAATATCGCTATATCTTTTGCCTCTACACCAGAGTTTAGAAGCTCTTTTATCTTAGTTGCAATTTTGCTTGATTCTACACTTTCATCATCGCAATTAAATATAGTTATATCATTGCCCTCTTGTTTTGTGCTGATTAATTTTTTGCCAAGGCGGTTTCTATTATGCTCAATCAGTTCATTTGCAGCTTTTAGTATAGATGCAGTTGAGCGATAATTTTGTTCTAATTTTACGATTTTTACATTATCAAATTGGTCTTTGAAATTTAAAATATTTTCTATTTTTGTTCCACGCCATCCATAAATACTCTGATCATCATCGCCAACCACGCATATATTATTGTGGGTTTTGCAGAGCTTTTGTAATAATTTTAATTGTAAATCATTTGTATCTTGATATTCATCAACCATGATATATTGGTATCTTTGTGAGATTTCATTTGCTAGTTTGTCATCACTATCTAAAATTTTATAAGTAAGCATTAAAAGGTCATCAAAATCTACTAAATTGTTGTCTTTTAGATAATTTTCATATCTTTCATAAATACTAGCAACTTTAGCATAAAAATCATTTTCTTTTCCGTTTAAAAGCGTAGATGTATTTTTTTTAACATCATTAACACTTAAAAGAGTATTTTTGTATTTTGAAATTTCGCTTCCTAAAATAGGCGTAGGAATGTCGCTTTCAAAACTTTTTAAGATTCTTTTTTTATCATTTGTATCTATTATGACAAAGTTGTTTTTTCTATCAAGTCTTGATATGTGAAATTTTAAAAATAACAATCCAAATTTATGAAATGTGCAAAGTAGCGGCGGAGACGATATAGTGCTTTTTTCTAGCATATTTAAAGCTCTATTTTTCATCTCATTTGCCGCTTTATTTGTAAATGTTAATGTTAGTGTATTTGATGGGGCTATGCCAACTACAGATATAAGATAAGCTAGTCTTGAAGTTATGGTTTTTGTTTTGCCGCTACCAGCTCCAGCTAAAATAAGCATAGGACCATCTATGTGTTTAACTGCTTTTTGTTGCTCTTCATTTAGGTTTTGAAAAATTTTATCCATGATAATCTTTATTTATAAATTTATTTTTTCTTAAATAGTTCTCTATTTTGTGGATTTGATAAAAACATAGCCATTGATTCTTTGGTTTTGCTCTCAGTAGAATTTTCTTTATGTATAGAAAAATTTACTAAAATAGGGCTGTTTTCTACCAAAATTTGAACTATTGCACCAAGTGGAATTTTTACAAAAGATGCAAAATTATCAGCCCCAAAACCAGCTTCAAAAGTTATATAATTTTGTGTTAGTTTTGTGCTTTCGTAAGTATATCCATCTAGCGTAAAAAGAACAACTGGCATTGGCATATTTGCCATTATCTCGTTTGGAAGTGGTGGATCAAATTTAACATAAGGCATATTCGCAAGTATAGAAAATCTTATGTCATTTTGTAGTAACAACTCTATGCACTCATAAACATGCATTTTCATTAAAATTCTAAAACCATCATTATCTAGTAGTTCGTCTAACATTTTATACCTTTGAATTCATTTACAAGTTTTTTTATCTCATTTATACCTATTTGCCAAAAATTTTCATTGTTAATATCAAGATTAAATTTACCTATAAGCTCTCTTGGTTCCATACTTCCACCGCTGCTTAAAAATTCAGTATATAACTCTATGAAATTTTTACATTTACCACTTTTATACAAACCAAACAGTGCAAGAACTAAAAGCTGTGCATAAGCATAAGAATAGCAGTAAAATGGCGTATGGATAAAATGTGGTATATAACTCCACCAAAGGCTATAATATTCATTTAGTTTTAAACTATTTCCAAACATTTTTTTTGATTCTTTTAGCCAAATTTGGTTAATCTCGTCTGTGCTTAATTCATCTTTTTTTGCATGAATTTCTCTTTCAAATGTAGTAAAATTTATCTGCCTATAAAGTGTTGCAAATATATCTTCTAGTTTTGAAGCATATAAAGATAACTTTTCTTCGCCTTTTAAATCTTTTTTTATGTAATCAAATACAATCATTTCGCAAAAAACAGAAGCAGTTTCGGCCGTGGTAAGTGGTGTTTGTGAGTTTAAAAATCCTACACTATAAGCAAGTTTTTGATGAATCAAATGCCCAAGTTCGTGAGCCATTGTAAAAAGATCTCTTAATTTGTTTGTGTGATTTAAAAGAACATATGGATGAGCATCAGTTGTAACAGAGTGTGAAAATGCTCCACTTATCTTGGTTTTACTTGGCATTACATCTACAAAGCCATTTTCTAGTGCGTGTTTTGCGATGCTAGCAAATTTTGGATTAAAGTTTTCAAAAGCTTTTAAGACTATACTTTTTGATTTTTCATAATCATATTTGCCATTATCTTGCAGCGGTGCGTATCTATCATAATCATAAAGTGTTTTGTATCCTAAAATTTCTCGTTTTTTCTTATAAAAATCATGCACTAAATTAAAGCTGTTTTGTGCTGAATTTATGAGATTATCAACACTTATTTTACTTATTTGATTATACTCATGCATCATCTCTTCTGGATATTTATAGTTTCTTAGTTCGCATTCTAATGCGCTATTTTTTCTTATCATATTATATATGTAAGTAAGAAGTTTCGAGTTTTCTTTTAGTTTTTTGCTAAGTGTAAGAGAGGCTTTTTTTCTAATATTTCTATCATTATCACTAAGTTTGCTTAAAATTTCTTCTTCTTTTAAATTTTCACCATTAAATTTGAAATTTAAGCTTGTAAAAGTTTCATCAAAAAGCCTTGAAAATGCGTTTACACCGATATTTTTTGTTCTAAGCATTATCCTTTCTTCTTTTTTGCTTAACTGATGAGCTTTTTGTTTTAATAAATTTGATAAATAGTAGCTATATTTTGTGCAAAATTTAATAAATTCAGATTGTTTTTTTTCATCCAGTTCATTAAATTCTATCTCAAAAAAGAGTAAATTTTCTTGTAATTTTGAGCATATATCTTCATATTTTGCATAAAATGAACTTTCATTGTTGTCTTTTGCAAAACATAAAAATGTATAGCTTTCTATCTTTGTGATTTTTTCAAGTATATTTTCGTATGTAATTATAGCTTTTAAAAACTCATTTTCTTTTAAATTTGATAGGTTATTTTCAAAATTTGATTTAAAATCTTTGCACTCTTTTTCTAAATTTTTACTAAAACTTTCCAAGTCTTTTTTGTTTTTAAATATATATTCTAATTTCCAAACCATAAATCCCTAACTTTGAGTAATTTTAAAATAGTATATATTTTACCAAAAAAATGCAAAAAATCATAATTTAAATTAAATTTATAAAATGTTAATTTGTTATAAAATAGGAGTTTGAAATAAAAATAACAAATTTAAACAACTTTCAAAACAACATCAGTTTTTATAAATTTTTTAACAAAGATAAAGCACTTATAAAACAAGGCATAAAAGATACTATAGAATTTTCTTCTAGAGCAAAAGAGATGTTAGAAGTTTCAAACTCAAAAACATAAAAACTGGGTTAAATTCTACTATACATTTTGAAGATTTTGCAGCGGTTTTAAGAGCAGTAGAAAAGGGCTATATAAAAGTAGATGACAAAGATATCAAGCTAAGCGATGAAGATAAGAAAAATTTATTGAAAATGGATAAAATTGCAGAAGAAAAAAGACTAGCTGAATTTTATAAAAGAGGGGTAGCTGTTTGTAGGCAACAAAGTGCTGCATGGGATCTGTATTTTAAGGAATTGTTAGGCATAGACATAAATGATAAAAGTTTAAATGAGATTAGAAAAGTTGCATCCAAGGGAGTTGATGGTAATGATTTTGAGTGGAAAGGTTATGAAGTTAGTTTAGATATCTCTGATGGAGTGGTAGGCGATATCTATGTAAGTGAAAAAAGGAAAAGTTAAATTTTAGCCATTTATGTGGCTAAAATTTTAGATTTTTAAACTAAATCATTAATATTTAGTTGCTGTAGCATAAGATGCAACGGCTGTAAATAAAATATCTGTTGAGCTATTTATAGCAGTTTCTAAACTATCTTGTATAACGCCTATGATAAAGCCAATTGCTATAACTTGCATAGCAATATCATCACTTATTCCAAACAATGAACATGCAAGCGGGATAAGCATAAGCGATCCTCCTGCAACACCGCTAGCACCACAAGCCCCTATAGTAGCAACAAGACATAATAAAACAGCACTTGCAAAATCAGGCTTTAGTCCAAGACTAAAAGCAGCACAAAGCGACATAATAGCAATTACAACAGAAGCTCCTCCCATATTTATATTTGCACCAAGTGGTATTGATATAGGATATAGCTCTTCATCTAAATTTAGTTTTTTTGATAAAGCTAAATTTACTGGTATATTTGCGGCTGAACTTCTCGTAAAAAACGCTGTTATCCCACTTTCTTTAAGGCAGAAAAAAACTAATGGATAAGGATTTTTTCGTGTATATAGCCAAACTATAAGAGGATTTATGATAAGAGCTAAAAATAGCATTGCAAAAACTAAAAGAAGTATGAGTTTTCCATAGCTTAGCAAAACATCTAATCCTGTGGTATATACGCTTATACAAACAAGACCAAATATACCAAATGGTGCAAATTGTATAACAAATTTAACTATCTTTGTGATAGCATCCGCAAGATCGCCAAATAGGTGTTTTGTGCTTTGGTTTGATTTTCTAAGCATAATTCCTAAAATTATTGCCCAAGATAAAATTCCTATATAATTTGCATTGATTAATGCATTTATTGGATTATCAATCATTTTAAAAAGCAAATTTTGAAAAACAGCAATCAAACTACTAGGATTTTGTATGTTAATATTAGCTGGTATGTTTAAATTTAGTGTTATTGGAAAAAGATAAGAAAATACAACTCCAGTTAAACCTCCAAAAAAAGTGCCTAAAAGATAAAGTTGTATCACTTTTTTTAAACCTTTTGTATTTGAAAAATTTTTAGAAAGTATTGAATTTGCCACTAATATAAAAACTAAAATAGGTGCTACGCTTTTTAATGAAGTTATAAAAAGATCCCCTAAAAGTTTTGAAAAATTTACAAAGTTTTTTAAAAAAGTTATATCGCTATATTTTGCACTTAGAGCTAAAATTATGCCTAGAAACATTCCTATGAGAATTCTTATAACTATGTTTTTTTCTGTATAAGATTTAAAAAGTTCGTGCAATGTTGGCATAATATTTCCTAAAATAAAAATTAAATCATAACTTTATCAAAAATACATTTAAAAATTTATAATTTATAGATAACATTAAGCTTGTATTAAAATATAATTGTTAAAATTAAGGATTTTTAAATAAATTAATAAGGACAAAATTATGTATCTTTTTACTAGTGAAGTAGTAAGTCCGGGTCATCCAGATAAATGTGCAGATATCATAGCAGATAGCATAGTAGATGCTATTTTGATGAAAGATAAAGATAGTAGAGTTGCAAGTGAAGTTTTTGTAGCTGGAAAACATATCGTAATAGGCGGAGAGATAAGCTCTAAGGCTAAATTTAGCTTTAAAGAATACGAAAATATCGTTAAAAATACACTTCACAAAATAGGCTATACTGGTAATCAAAACTTTACTAAAGAGCAATGTTTACATCCAGATGATATAGAAGTTCATGTGCTTTTAAATCAACAAAGTCCTGATATAAATCAAGGTGTAGATCAAAAAGAAGGTGAAATAGGAGCAGGTGATCAAGGAATAATGTTTGGTTTTGCTACAAATGAAACAAAAGAATTTATGCCAGCAGCGATAACTTATGCAAGAGATTTATGTGATAAAGTTTATAAATTTGCAAAAACAAATCCTGATAAATTTGGTGTTGATATAAAAACACAAGTTACACTTGATTATGGTAATAAAAGTAATTTTGAAAATTGCAAACCGCAAAAAATTCACACTATTGTTGTTTCTGTGCCAAGTGTAGAAACTATGGGTATAGAAGAGGTTAGAAAGATAGTTAGTGAGTTGATAGACACAGCCGGACTTCCAAAACACTTATATGATAAAGATAAAACTACTATTTATATAAATCCAACAGGAAGGTATGTTAATCATAGCTCTTTACATGATAGTGGTTTAACTGGTAGAAAACTAATAGTAGATAGTTTTGGCGGATATGCACCAATTGGCGGAGGAGCACAAAGTTCTAAGGATTATACAAAGGTAGATAGAAGCGGACTTTATGCGGCAAGATATATAGCTAAAAATATTGTCGCTGCTGGGCTTGCTAAAAAATGCATAGTTCAACTAAGCTACGCTATAGGTATAGCAAAACCAACTTCTATCAGTGTTGATACAATGGGAACTTACGCAGATGGTATAGATGATGATATGTTATCAGATTTTGTAATGCAAAATTTTCCTTTAACTCCAAAATGGATTACAAATAAATTTGGACTTGATAAGCCTAGTAAGGATACATTTTTATACGCAAAAGTTGCAGCTAATGGTCAAGTTGGACATAAAGACTATCCATGGGAACAGCTTGATAGTGTAGATGCATTTAAAAATATCAAATCAAAATAAACCATATTTGCATTTTAATTTTCATACAAAATATATAGCCAAATTTTAATAAATATTGAAATTTGGCTATAACTATCATTAAAATTTAAATTTAAATAAATAAATAAAATAGTAAAATTTCAAGATTATAAAATTAAAACAATATGAAATTAAATTTATAGTTTTTGTATTATAAAATTTAAAAAGCAAACTTGATTTATAAAAATGGAGAAAATATGAAAAGAGTTGGTATCATTGGTGGCATGGGTCCTTTAGCGACAATTGATTTATATGAAAAGATAATAAAATTAGCAGATGCTAAATGCGACCAAGACAATATCCCGCTTGTCATAGACAATAACACAATAATTCCAGATAGACCATCTTATATATTAGATCATACTAAACCAAACCCACTTCCAGGTTTAATTCAAAGTGCTAATAGGTTAAAAAATGCAGGTTGTGAGGCTATATGTTTGGCTTGTAATACCGCTCATTATTTTGTAGATGATATTATTAAACAAACTGGCGTAAAAGTTTTAGATATGCCAAAAATCACGGTAAATTCAATACTCAAAGATGCCAAAAATGTAAAAAATATATGCGTTTTAGCAACTAATGTCACAATTAGCACTGGAATTTATGAAAAAGAATTAAATCAAAATGGGCTAAATAGCGTGAAATTATCCAATCAAATACAAGAAAAACTTATGTCGTGTATTTATGATGGTGTTAAAGCTGGAAAAGTTGCCAAATACACTAATCTTTTTGAAGAGATTGTAAATAGCTTAGAAGCAGATCTCTTTTTAGCTGCTTGTACGGAACTGCCAATATTTTTACCACTTATAAAAACAGACAAAAAATTTATGGATCCAACGCTAGAACTTGCTAAAGAGATTATTAAATTTTCTAGAGGATAGAATAATTTTAACTTTTTAAATTTTTTAAAATTACACTTATGCTATTTTTATAAAAGTCCATATTAAATTTATATCAAAATACAAAGCCCATTATTCCATAATTTTTAATGTATTATAAATATATATTATTATTTTAAAACTAATATTAAACAAGAAAGTTATTTTTAGGTTATTTTGGTAAAATCAGTTAATAACAATTTTAATTTTAGGAGCGAATATGGGTAAAAAGGTTTATCTTTTTGCTACTTGTCTTGGCACTGCCATGATGGGAAAAACAGTTATGAGTGCTGTTTCTTTGCTAAGAAGAGAGGGCGTAGAGGTGATTTATAAAAAAGATCAGACATGTTGTGGGCAACCATCTTATAATACGGGCTATTTTGAAGAGACAAAAAAAATTGCTCTTTATAATGTTGAACTTTTTAAAGGCGATTATCCGATATTAGTTCCAAGCGGATCTTGTACTGGTATGATGAAGCATGATTATTTAGATCTTTTTAAGGATGATTCAAATTTTGATAAAGTAAAAGATTTTTGTTCTAGAATTTGTGAATTTGGTAATTATCTTGATCAGGTTTTAGATGTAAAATACGAAGATAAAGGTGAGCCTATTAAAGTAACATGGCACACAAACTGCCATGCTTTAAGAGTTGGAAAAAGCATAGAAAGTTCAAAAAATCTTATAAGAAGATTAAAAAATGTAGAACTTGTTGAACTTGAATATGAAGAAGAATGTTGTGGTTTTGGTGGCACTTTTGCTGTAAAAGAGCCAGAAATTTCAAATGCTATGGTACTAGAAAAAATAAAAGATATAAAAAATAGCGGCTGTAAATATGTGATTTCTGCAGATGGGGGTTGTTTAATGAATATAGCCGGAGCAATGAGTAGGCATAATGTCGATGTTAAACCTATTCATTTATATGATTTTATAGATAAAAGATTAAAAGGAGAGGCTCTATGAATCACAAAAAAATAGTAGATCACGAGTTAAATAATCCTCAATTAAGAGAAAATTTATCAAATGCAATGCATGCACTTCAAAAAAACAAACAAAAAATCACTCAAAATAGATTTAATCATTGGGAAAAACAAAGAGAAATAGGCAAAAAATCAAAAAATAAAACATTAAATTCACTTTACGATAGAGTTTTGGAATTTGAAGAAAATGCCAAGAAAAATGGTTATATAGTTCATTGGGCAAAAAATGGGGATGAGGCCTGTGAAATGGTTCATGATATTATGAAAGAAAAAGGTCTAGATACTATTTTAAAACAAAAAACAATGGCTAGTGAAGAAATTGGATTAAACCATTATTTACAAGAAAAAGGAATGACAGCTCTAGAAACAGACCTTGGCGAAGTTATCATACAATTAATAGATGATAAGCCAGTTCATATAGTTGTTCCTGCAATTCATAAAAATCGTTATGAGATAGGCGAGATTTTTCATGACAAACTTGGGGCTCCAAAAGAAAGCGATCCTGTGAAATTAAATGCTATAGCAAGAGACTATATGCGTGAGAAATTTAAAAAACTCAAAATAGGATTAACTGGTGGAAATTTTTTAATAGCAAAAGAGGGTGCTATTTGGCTAGTTGAAAACGAAGGAAATGGTAGAATGTGTAACACTATGCCAGATGTTTTAATTAGCGTTTGCGGTATAGAAAAAGTTGTTGATACTATAGAAGATGCCGCTACTTTAGTTGGATTATTAACACCATCTGCTACAGGGCAATTTATAGCAAATTATAATAATATTATTTGTGGTCCAAGAAGAGAAGGGGAGCTTGATGGTCCAAAAGAGTGTCATATAATATTATTTGACAATCATAGAACAGATATGCTTGCTCATGAAGAGTATTATGAAGCATTAAGATGTATAAGATGTGGAACTTGTATGAACTTTTGTCCAGTTTATGACAAGATAGGTGGTCATAGTTATCAAAGTGTATATCCAGGACCAATAGGCGAGGTTATAAGCCCGCAAATTTTTGGTTTAGATAAACACGATGATGTTTTGACATTATGTTCGCTTTGTGGAAGATGTTCTGAGGTTTGTCCCGTTAAAATACCTCTTGCAGATATAATAAGAAAACTTCGTAGAGATAAAATAGGTCAAGGTAAAAATCCTCCATATGGTTCAGAAAAAGTTGTTCATAATGGGTATGAAAAAATGATTTTCAAAGGATTTACATTTGCAGCAACTCATGGTTTTGTATTTAGAAAAGCAGCTGGAATGGCTATAAATTTTAATAATTTTATACATAAAAATGGTGGAAAATTACCTGTTTTGAAAAACTGGTTTGCATATAGAGATCTTTTTGAATTTGACTATAATTTAAATGAAAATATATCAAAAGTACAAGGAGTGCAATATGAGTAGTAGAGAAGAGATTCTAGAAAAATTAAAAAATAGTTGTGGTATAAAAGATTTTGTTCCAGAGATTACAAAAGATCCAGTAAGCTTTATAAAAGATGATGTTGATATGTTTAGTGAATTTAAAAATAGAATTGTAGAAAATAAATCTATTTTGCACGAGAATACTTCTGATATAGCTTCTGAGATAAACACGATTATAGAAAATGAAGGTGTTAAAAATCTAATTTATCCATCAAATTTGCCTATTGATATAAATAGTTTAAATATAGAGAATAAATTTGAATTTAACAAAAATATAGAAGAATTTAAAGAGAAAATTTTTGAATACGATGTTTCTATAATACAAGCTAGATTTGGCGTTAGTTCGCATGGAGTACTTTGTATAAGTGCGTCTAAAGAGCAGCCAAGAACTCTAAGTTTAACTCCAAGAGTATGCATAGCTTTACTAAAAAAAGAAAATATTGTAAAAAGTCTAAGTGAAGCATTAAATAAAATCAAAGAGCAAGATGGAAGACTTCCAACAAATACTATTTTCATTTCAGGTCCATCAAGAACTAGTGATATAGAATTACAACTTGTAATAGGTGTCCATGGTTCACAAATAATGCATGTAATTTTGTATTGATAAAACAAATTCTAGATACTTAAAGTATCTAGAATTTAATAAGTTAAGCAGGTATAATAAAAGGCAAGAAGTGTGTTATTATATAACAAATCACGCCTATTGCTATTATAAAGAATATTGAGTATTTAACAGTAAATCTAAACAACTCACTTTCTCTTCCAACTAATCCAACAGCCGCACAAGCAACTGCTATACTTTGAGGACTTATCATTTTACCAACAACTCCACCAACTGAGTTTGCTGCCAAAAACATTATATCAGGTACGTTAAGTTGATTAGCTGTAACTTGTTGTAATGGCCCAAATAGTAAATTTGAACTTGTATCAGAGCCTGTTAAGAATACGCCAAGCCAACCTATGATTGGGGAAAAGAATGCAAAAGCGTCTCCTGTATGTGATAAAGCAAGTCCCATAGTAGCAGCTTGAGCGCTATTTTTTGCAATATATGCATAAGCAACAACTAGACCTATATTTATAACAGGAACAAACATCTCTCTTACTGTTTCGCTAGCTGCTTTTACTGCCATTTTTGGTTTAATTTTCAGCGCAAAAATAGTTAAAATCGCAGCAAAAAATATAGCCGTTCCAACTGAGCCTAGTAAGTCAAATTTAAATACAGATTTTATAGATGTATCTTCTAAAACGATAGGAGCTGTTTGAATCATAGTTCCATTTATATAAGGCATACTTATGTTAAATGTAGAAAATGCTAATGAATTTTTTACAATAGGTAGTGTCCATAGTACAACAGTTATGATTAAGAAAATAAATGGTATCCAAGCAAGAAGTATCTGTTTTGTTGATAGGTTTGTTTCAGTATATTCATCAGCACCTTTAACTCTAAATACATTTTTTACATGCCATACTCTTAAAAATAGTGTTGTACAAACAAGAGATACAATCGCAGATGTTATATCTGGAAGCTCTGGTCCTACGCTATTTGATGTTATGTATTGAGTTATGGCAAATGATACTGATGCAACTGCTATAGCCGGAAAAGTTTCCTTTACGCCTTTCATGCCATCCATTAAAAATACTATAAAAAATGGAACAAATAGTGTTACAGGAGGCAAAATTCTACCAACCATAGCTCCAACTGACACCGGATCAACTCCAACTGCGTGAGACATTGCGATAATTGGAATTCCAACAGCACCAAAAGCAACAGGAGCGGTATTTGCTATCATACAAAGTCCAGCAGCATAAAGAGGTCTAAGACCAAGACCCATAAGCAGTGCAGCTGTTATAGCAACAGGACCGCCAAAACCTATAGCACCTTCTAAAAATGCACCAAAACAGTAAGCAATAAGGATAACTTGTATTCTGTGATCGGGAGTTATAGCTATAACACTTGATTTAAGATATTCAAAGTATCCTGATTTTACGGATAGCTTATATAAGAATATAGCCGCTAGAATAATCCAAGCTATTGGCCAAAGACCATTCATAAAGCCTTGAGAGAAGCTTAAAAATACCATAACTACTGGCATTTTATAAACAAACACCGCGATAAAAGAACTTAAAAGCACTGTAAATAAAGCTGCTTTCCAGCCTTTTAATTTTAGTACCACAAGTGATACAAAAAACAAAATGATAGGTAGCGATGCTACACCGGCACTGATCCAAATATTCCCAATGGGGTCATATACTTGTTTCCATTCCATTGATAATCCACCTTTTTAGTTTAAAATATAAACATAAATGCTTATTTGTTAATTTTAATCTAAAATATGTTAAGTATATATTTGAAAATAAAATTAATTTATTTATTAATGTAATATTAATAAATTTTAAAAAATTTAAATATAAAATTAATATATAAAATTATGGATTGTTTTATTTTTTGATACAAAATTTGAGCCAAAGCTGGCTCAAATTTAGAGTATTTGGGATTCCATATACTCTTCATAAGTTCCTTTAAAGTCAGTTATCTCGCCATTATCTTTTATCTCTATTATCCTATTTGCAAATGCGTCTATTAACTCTCTATCATGGCTAACACAAATCACATTTCCGGTGTAGTTATAAAGTGCTTCTCCAAGAGCAATAATGGCTTCTAAATCAAGGTGATTATTTGGCTCATCGAGTATGAGTAAATTTGGTTTTATCAGCATAAGTTTGCTTAGCATTACTCTATGTTTTTCGCCACCGCTTAAATCCCCAACACTTTTTTCTTGCTCATCACCACTAAAAAGCATTCTTCCAAGACATTTTCTAATCTCATCTAAATCCTTGTTTTTAGAGTCTTGCAAATACTCATAAAGTTTTAATTCTCCTTTAATTTTATTATTTGTATCTTGTGCAAAATATCCTGTCTCTATGGTTGCACCTATATGGACATTTCCGCTATCTGGGAGTATTTCTTTCATAATGATTTTACAAAGTGTAGTTTTTCCAACACCATTGTGCCCGATAACTGCTATTTTATCCCCCTTTTTTAGCTTTAAGTTAAAATTATTAAAAATTACTTTATCGCCAAATTTTTTATTTATATTTGTTAATTCCAAGATTTCATTACCTATTTCTCTGTTTAATTTAAACAAAATGCTAGGCTCTCTTCTGCTTGAAACTGCAATATCTTCGATATTTAGCTTTTCAAGCTGTTTTTGGCGACTTGTAGCTTGTTTTGCTTTACTTGCATTTGCACTAAATCTTGCTATAAATTTATCCAAATCTTCTTTTTCTTTAAGCTTTTTCTCTCTTTGCATTTGAGCTTGTTTTTTGATAAGATTTGCTGCTATATACCAATCATCATAGTTTCCACTAAATTCACGAATTTTTTTGAAATCAACATCAAGTATATGTGTGCAAACTCTATTTAAAAAGTGCCTATCGTGGCTTATAACCACCATAGTTCCCTCGTGTCTATTTAGTTCATTTTCTAGCCATGAAATCGCACTTAAATCAAGATTATTTGTAGGCTCATCTAAAAACAAAATATCTGGTTTTGGAAAAAGCACTTGAGCTAATAAAACCTTAAATTTATCAGAGTTTTCAAGCTCACTCATAAGTTTATCATAGTTATTTAATCCAAGAGAGCTTAAAATTTTCTCTATTCTTGTTTCACATTCATATGTAGGGTCTTCTTCTGCTGTAATTATTTCAAGTTTGCTTAGTTTTTCATTTATCTCATCGGTAAATTCTTCACTCATATAAAGCCTTTCTTTTTCTTTCATAGCATTATAAAGCCTTTTGTTTCCATACAAAACCGCATCTTTTATAGTGAAATTTTCAAAAGCAAATTGATCTTGCCCCAAGGTACCGGTTTTAAGACCATTTTCTATGATGATATCGCCGCTACTATAATCAACATCACCAGAGAGAATTTTTAAAAATGTTGATTTTCCGGCTCCATTTGCACCAATAAGACCATATCTGTTGCCTCTATTTAGTTTTAAATTTACATCTTCAAACAAAATTTGAGTTCCAAATTTCATACTAAGAGAATTAACTTCTAACATATCTTTCCTTGTATTGTTTTTTGCAAATTGTAATCAAAAAAGTTTTTTTTGTCAAAAAAAATACTATATTTTATATTTTTTGATAAAATCTATTTTTTAAAGGAAAAAAATGAAAAAATTTAAAAATATATTAATATCCATATCTTGTGCATTTTTTTTAGTATCTTGTGCTAAAAATCAAGAAGTTAAAAACACTCAGCCATTGTCTCAAATTTGCGAAACTTGCAACATAGATGAGCTTAGTTTGCTAAAATTAAATATAAATCAGAATGTAAATTCTTTAAATTCATATGATTTTAGCAGTTATTTTATAAACCATAATTTTATACAAAAAAGAGATAATGTTTTAGATAAAACTTTTATAAATTTACCGGTAGATGAAGCTCTTTGGGGATTATCTTATAAAAATAGTATAAATAAAAAATACTATTCTCCAAATAGACATAAAATTTCCGATAAGTGGTTTGAGAAAATTCACGATAACGCAAACAAAGAGGCTTATAAAAGCGTATCAAGGTTAGCAATTACTACAAAAAATACTCTTGTTAGAAATTTACCTACAAGTGAGCCGATATTTCTTAGCTTTAATAAAGCAGGGGAGGGTTATCCGTTTGATTATCTTCAATCATCAGTTCTACACATAGATTCGCCTGTTTTTGTTTCTCATTATTCAAAAGATAGAGCGTGGGTTTTGGTAGAAAGTGACGCTTTATGGGGCTGGATAGATGCAAGAGATATTAGGTATATAAATGAGAGTGAAAAAAATGAGATAAAAAACTCAAATTTTATATCTGTTTTGGTAGATGATACTCCTGTTTATGATAAATTTGGCAATTTTTTGTTTGAAGCTAGAATGGGTGCGGTTTTAAGAGCTAATGATGAAAATGCAACGCATTATATGGGTAAAGTTTTTACGCAAAATAGACAAAATGAGTTTTACATTTCAAAAGATAAAGTTGTTAAATTTCCTGCTAAATTTAATAGTAAAAATTTAAAATATGCTATAAGCAGTGTTTTGGGAGAGCCTTATGGATGGGGCGGTTTTGGGTATTATAGAGATTGTTCTTTGTTTATAAAAGATCTTTTTGCTACTTTTGGGCTTTGGCTTCCAAGAAATTCGAAGCAACAAGGCAAAATAGGGTATGTTATAAATTTAAAAAATATGAGTAATGAAGAAAAACTTAATGTTATAAAAAAATACGCCGTTCCATTTTTAACTATATTTTATATGCCAGGGCATGTTATGCTTTATGCCGGAAATGTAGATGATAAGCCCGTTGCCATTCATGACGCTTGGGGCATAAAAACAAAAGATAACTCAAGAGCGTTAATATCTCAGATTGCCATAACAGAGCTTGATATAGGAAAAGATAGAGATGATATAGATGAAAAAAGTCTTCTTCTTTCAAAAATCACTTCTATGAATGTAGTAGCCAAGTCAAAAAACGATATTATCTCGCAAAATTATGGTGTAACTATAAAAGGAAACGAGATTATGTTTAAAGATGGTTCTAAAATGTCTTTTAAAGATGATAAAACAAATAAAAACTTTGATGAGCTTTTAGATAATCCTAGTGTTTTTGATATGTTAGCTTTGCCTTATTTTGGTTTTTCTGCTGTAGGTAAAAATTTAAACGATGCTGGAAGATTTAGAAATGAAGAATTTTTTGGAAAAATTTATGGTAAAAATAAACAAGAAGTAGAAAAAAATTTAGTAGATATAATCTGGCTTAAAAATAGTGTAAATAAAAAATTCAAATTTAATAAGCAAAATGGTGCAGCAAAGGCTATTCAAAATGTTTCAGATGATTTGGATTTGCTTGTAAAAAATAGACCAGAGCTATTAAAATATCTAAACAATCCATCAGGAACTTATAATTATAGAAAAATATTAAACTCAAATAATCTAAGTTCTCATAGTTGGGGCATAGCAATAGATATAAACACAAATTATTCGCATTATTGGCAGTGGAGTAAAACTGGCTTATATGAAAATTCTATACCAAAAGAGATAGTTGATATTTTTGAAAAATATGGATTTATTTGGGGTGGCAGATGGGAGCATTTTGATACAATGCATTTTGAATACAGACCAGAATTCTTTCAATAATACATATTTAAATACATAAATTATAGCTATAAATTTTGTAAAATTTATAGCTATAATTATTAAATTTTTACTCTTAACCAAAAATAGTTTTTTATAAAACTTATAGTTCGATAATCAAAACAACAGACTGTTTTCAAATTTTTAAAAATATTAAAATTTGTATTTTATAAATTTTCATTACTAAAAGGGATGCTAAATACCACAATGCATTTTCTTAAATTTATAAAAATAATTGCTTTTATTGGAGGGTGGGGTATATTTACATAAATTTTTATGTCAAATTTTAGTTAATACAAATTAATTATTATATTGATAATGATTATTATTAATATATTTTTAATATACATTGCTTTATAATTCGTTTTTGATAACTTAAATTTAACAAAAGGAAAATAATGCACAAACAGGTAAATACTTTATATAAAGTAGCACTACTAACTATTTTTGGATGTGCTTATGGCGAAGAGATTGTATTTGATACACTTGATGTATCGGCAAATCAAATGCCATATCATGGTAAATCAAATTTAAAATCCTACTTAAAAACTGGCTCATTTTCATATCTAGATAATCAAGATATAACTAGATTTAGAGGTAGTTCGGTTGGAGATTTTTTAAGTGGAATTCCTGGAGTCATGGTTACAAATAAACGAAATAGTGGTGCAATAACAGTAAATATTAGAGGAATTCAAAATGAAAATAGAGTTCCTATTTACATCGATGGAGCACTTCAGTCAATTCCATCTTGGCAAGGATACGCAGGATCTAGCACTAGAACTTACCTTGATCCTGACTTGATAAGCCAAGTAGAGATAGAAAAAGGGGTTTCATTTGCAGGAGATGGAGTTGGTGCAACAGGAGGAGTGGTAAGACTATCAACAATTAACTATAAAGACGTAATTAAAGATGATAAAGACTGGGGTTTAAGAATAAGAGGCGGAACTATGTCAAACACTAGAAAAAAGCCTCCTTTATATCAAAGAGGTGGATATAGAACAAAATGGGTGGATAAGTGTTTAACAAATGATAGTGGTAAATGTAAAGAACAGACATATGATACCCCTGCAAACTATCAAAATGGAAATTTATTTCAAAATTTAGGAGATAGCTGGAATGGAAGTGTGGCTTTTGCCAAAAAATGGGAAAATGCTGATATTGTCTTAGCTTATGCTAGAAAATATCAAGGCAACTATTTTGCTGGCAAGCATGGAAATAATACTAAAATTTCAGGTATTGAAAAACATAAAGAAGAGGACTTTACAGTCGGCATAAACAAAGATGAAGTATATCACTATGGACCTTATATAAGATATGGCACTTATGATGAAGATGTGATTTTAGGAAAACTTAAATTTCATGAAAATCCCGGATATACATATTTTAGAAGCGGCGAAGAGGTTTTAAATACATTTCAGGAAAATAAATCATATTTAGCTAAATTAAATCTCTATAACGACTATCACGCATTTAATATATCTTATTTAGGATATAGAAGTAAATTTGGCGAACTTATGCCAAGTCAAACAAGTATAAGAAGTGATGGGGCTTTGCAAGGAGAGGGAAATGAAGTTGAAGTTGATACTTTTAGTTCGGCATATAAATATAACCCAAATGAATATATAAATTTAAAATTAAATACTTACTATACTAAAAATGATACTTCATTTTTTATGCCCTTTGTAGAAGATCAAATAGAGCTAAATGAGAGTAGTTTTCATACATCGCATGATAGTAGATATGCCTATTTTATCATCTCGCACCAAAAAGGAATTGGTTTAGAAAACACAACAAATTTAATACTTTTTGATAGACCGCTTAGCTTAAACTATGGAGTATCTTATAGTTATGAAAAATTTACTCAGCCAAAAGATAAAGATGATAGAATAAAAGCAAAAAACTACCCAGCAAATTCAAGCGGACCACTTTTTGAAAGACATGCAAAAAGAGATGAAAAAAGTGTATTTTTATGGGCAAATTATGAGATTACAGATAAACTTATAGCTGATGCCGGACTTAGGTATATAAATACTACAATTAAGGATTATATGCCATTAGTAAAACAAGAACAAAAATTAGTCATTCATCCAACTCCTCATATAGAAACAAGATATATCAATATCTACACCCCTGAGTTAAAAAATAATGCTATAAGCCCCGCTTTTATGCTTACATATAAGCCAATAGATGAAATTTCATTTTATATAAAATACGCTCAAGCTGTGAGAAATCCTAGTCTTTTTCAAGCTTCAAAAGGTTGGAGCCAGCAAAACTACTCAGATGGTGGCTTTGTAAAATTAAAACCAGAAAGGCAGCATAATTTTGAGATTGGAACGAATTTATTGTTTGAAAATTTATATGGATTTAATAATGTTTTTGGGGTTAAATTTGCGTTTTTTAACAATTACACAAAAGATTATTTAACAAGGACTAATATTTTAAAAAGCGATTTTCAACAAACTACAAATATCAAAAGTGCTCTGTTTAGAGGATTGGAAAGTTCTTTATACTTCGATACTGGTGGATTTTATACAAATTTAGGCTTAACTAGATACTTAGATACTAAATTTTGCAAAAGTGGCACAAGCTTAAAAGATGGTGATAAAGAGTGCTTTAGGGGTGGAATAAGCGGTAGTAATTTAGCAAATGCAGTTCCGCCAAAAACAACGCTTTTTACAACCATTGGAACAAGACTTTTTAATAATGCCCTTGATATGGGTGCTAGACTTAGCTACTACTCAAAAAGGTTTGTATCTATTTTTGATTCGTCTTCAGAAGTAAGCGAAACTTATAGTGCCCAGTGGGATAGTCATAGTATAGTTGATTTATATGCAAGTTATAAGCCAAATGATAGCTTAACTATATCAGCTGCTATTGATAATTTAACAAATAGATACTACATAGATGCAAATAATATGAGTCTATCTCCTGCACCTGGTAGGACTTTTCGCTTAGATTTTGAGTATAAATTCTAGTATTTGATGGCTACTTAATGGCCATCAATTAAAATTAGCAACCATAGTTCTACTGTTAACTTGTGGGATATTTATACTAATAAGTATGCTGACTTGTAATACAATATAATGGCATATAAAGCTAATTTTTAATAGATTTTAAAGAGTTTTTTATAGAATTTATCAATGTATCAAATTCGCCTGAATTTTGGAGTTTTAATAATTTATCGTTTATATTAAGCATATCTTTTGTGTATTGATGAGATATTATATCATTTATAAAAAACTCACTATCACTTTCATCGCTTATTTTAAAAAGTTCTCTCCAAATATCTGTTATCCACCAGCCACACATTGAGATACTATCAAATTCACTTAAATATTTTGTTTTTAAAATTAATGCCATATCATCACTTAAAGAATCATCACTGAAAAAATCTCTATGCCTTTCATCAGCCTTTATAAAAAGCCTATATCCAAAACCATTTATTTTGTTTTCACAACAAATTCTAAACCCAAATGCATTGTTTTTATATTTTTTACAAGAAATACAAAGTGGATGTTTTTGCATAAAATTTGGGTATGAATTTAAACTTTCATCATCAACACTAAGCTCCCAAATTTTGCTATTTGTTAATTTTAAAAATTCATTAAAAGATAGTATAAAAAAATTCTTATAAAGCAACTCTTGCCCATGAAATATATCACTATTTGGATCAATACTAGCTTTATAATCCTTAAATTTCACAAATTTCCCTCAAAACAAAGTTAGGCAATTATACCTAACTTTGTTTAAACTAAAATATATAAAATGCTCCAAAAATAACAAACACTCTAAGACAAAAACCGCCGATTAAAATAGCATATTCACTATAAACACAGCTTTTTACTTCAACAACCGCTTGTGAATTTTTAGCTTTCATTATATATTTACTTCCACCAATAAGTGGAAGCAACAAACCAACTAGGATAAATCCTATCCAAAACACAAATGCCAACGAACCTGACATAATTTTAGTTATACTTTTCAAACCTGATAACTCGCTAGAAACAGATGCAAATAAAAATATAATAGCAACAATTTCTAAAATAATTAAAACATTATGCAAAGTATGCACTTCGTGAGTTAATTCACTATCTTTGTTTAGACTATATGCCGAATTTGCACTAAGTCCTGTTGATATGGCTGAGATAGTAAAAATTATCGGAACCCAAACGCTAGCCCAAAGTGGAATTGCTTTTACAGCGTATAGTAAAAGTCCAGTATAGCCCATAACTCCTAATGCCAACAATGAACCTAAAAACAAAACTCTATCATTTAAAGCTTTTTTATTTTTAAGCCAAAATAGCACCAACGCACTGACAATTATAAAAAATGTCAGCAAATATGTTCCCAAACTCATCATAGATGTAGGATGAGAATAAAGCTTGATGATAGCAAGTGGATTTATAGCCGCACTTGGTGCTAAATCAAGCAAAAGTAAAATCGTTCCTGCAATCACAGCAACAGGAGCTAAGAAAAACCCAAATTTATAAAATTTCTCATCTAAACTACCCAAATAGCCTTTATATGCTAAAACTGAGCATAAAAAAGCACCACTTCCAAGACCTCCTAAAAATAGATATATGACTATCAGCCATCCCCAAGTTGTTTGCTCCATTTTTAATCCTTTAACTTCGTTTTAAAATTTTGTTTAAAATTTTAATTTCATTTTCTAGATACAATCTCACAAATTTTGCAAATTCTCGCCAAATTTCCAGCCTTGATTCATCAATGCAAAGTTTTGTGAATTGATCAAACCAATTTAAAGGGTGAGAGTGTAAAAAATCGCTTTTTTCCTTGATAATTTCATCATTGCTAGAATTAATCGCTTTATAACTCATAAAATAGAGATATTCAAACTCAAATCCTATAAAATCATCAGGAAATTTATCATCTTTGATTTTTATTCCAGCCTTTGTGTAAAATTCTCTAACCTGCATAGTTTTTTCGCCAAACATTGTGTGATAATCAAAATAAACTGATTCATACGGCACAGCTTTTGGACGCGTAGGACCTACAAAAAGTCTATTAAATTCCCACCTTGCTTCGTTTAAATACTTGCTATCTTTTTTAGCCTTTTTTAGTTCGCTAATAAATGGATGATTTATTTGAGGTTCGCTTAAATTTGTAGAAATATCTAAAATTTCTTCTAAATTTTCTTGATTAAATTCAAACAAAAATAGCCTTCTACACATATCTTCCATAATCAAACTATTGGATAAATTTTTGGCTAAAAATTCGTTCATCTTTTATCCTTATTTTGTGAAATTTGCACTTTTGATTCTTGGATAAAATCTAATATTTGGCTTAGTAAAACTATGCACAAACCCTACCATCTCTTTTTGCATACCGGCACTATCACAAACATCACTTGGGACTAATCTTAAAACCCCAACAGGACAGCCCTCAACGCAAGCTGGTTCTTCGCCTCTTTCTAGTTTTTCAGAGCAAAGATTGCATTTTTGTGCTTTTTTATCTTTGCCTTTTGTTATAGCACTATATGGACATGCCAAGATACAATATCCACACCCTATGCATCTATCGTGTAGTGGCTCAACAACGCCATTATCAAGCTTTTTATAAGCTCTAACAGGACAAACATGCAAACAAGCAGGATTGTCGCAGTGATGACAAGAATGAGAAAAATATACATCCTTACTAATTCCATGCTCATGAATGCTTATTCTATCAACTTTACGCCAATTTATGTCTGGATCTTGATTGTGATAGACTTGACAAGATACTTCACAAGCTTTACAACCTATACAAAAATTTTGATCAAATAAAAATCCTAATTTTTTCATCTTACACCTCTAATTATGCTTTTTAACTTCAACGAAATTAGCCGCATACGTTGAGCCATCGCCTAAATCGCTGATTCCATCAGAACACAAAATATTTGCAACTGTTTTTGAATTTGTGGCTTTTGCCCAAACATGTCGCCATGCATAAGTTAAACCAGGCTTCATCTCGTTTGACTCTACGACGCAAAATATCGCCGTTCCTTTTTCGTTTGCAACCTCTACAATATCGCCATCTTTTATGCCACGATCATCCATATCTTCTTTTGTCATGAAAATCATCGCTTCGCCGTTTCTAACCATTCTTTTTACGATATAAGGCATACTTCCCCAGTTTGTATTATCTTGAAGCTGGCTTCCAGGAGTCATGAAAAATAGTGGATATTTTTTTACATATTCTTTACCATAATGCTTTTCATAATAATCCTTATCAGTTCCAAGATCAATAACAGGATGGTATCCTGCATCTTTAAATTTCTTGGAATAAAGCTCGCATTTTCCACTCTGGGTGCCAAAAGTTAAATTATCTTTTGGTGCGTATGGATAGTGTGGATGTAACTCTTTCATCGTTTCAGGGGTTCTAAATGGTTTAATTTGACCTGTGGCTTTTAGTTTTTCATAAGTTATATTTTGACTTTTTGCAAACTTAGTATCTAAAAATTTCCTACAAACAGTCTCACTATCCCAGTCAAAACACTCTTCTGTATAGCCCATAGCTTTTGCAAGAGCGTTGAAAAATTCCAAATTTGTCTTAGCTTCGCCAAGTGGTTTTACAGCCTGAGCGTTATAACAAACATATCCTGAAATTTGATCATTTTGTATATCTTCGCTCTCCATAAATGTAACTCCTGGTAAAACATAATCAGCCCAGTCGCAAGTATCTGTATTATATGGATCAATTACAACTAAAAAGAAATCATCTTCTATAATTCTTTTTTTAATTAAATTTGTATTTGGTGCTGTTGTCATCAAATTTGAGTTGTAATTTATGCAAGCTTTAATAGGCACATTTACAGGCTTACCAAGGCAAGTTGCACCTTCTTTTTGGATACCTTTTCCAAATTCCACATAACTTACTCTTTGCCTTTCTATTTTGTTACCAAACTCATCTTTTGGCGATAAATCAGGCATACAATTTTCAAAATTAAAGCACCCGCTTACATGCACATACGCCCAAAATAAACCTCCGCCTTGCTTAGTTAAAGCACCAACCAGCACAGGCAAAAATGTAACCGCTCTAACAAGTCTTGCACCATTATAATGTCTTTGTCCGCCATCGCCATGCATAATGGCTGGATTTTTTGCTTTTGCATAAAGTCTTGCAAAAACTTTAATCTCATCAACACTAACCCCGCACATATTTGCAAGTTCTAAATATGTATATAATGAGCACTCTTTAACTAACTCATCAAAGCCCATTGTATATTTCTCAACAAATTCATGATCATAAAGATCTTCTTCGATGATAAATTTACACACAGCCAAACAAAAAGCAGGATCACTTGATGGTTTGATTTGTATAAACATATCAGCTTGATTTGCAAGAGGGATTCTAATTGGATTTATTACAATGATTTTTCCACCTCTTTTTTTAACACGATGAGCAAATCTTATCCAATGCACGGCTGTATTTGACTCATTTGAACCCCAGCTAATATACATATCTGATTCATCGATTTCTAATGCATCTTTTGAATAATCAGTTCCAAGAACGCTAGGAGTTCCTGCGTATCTAGGCCAATCGCAAGGATTTCTAACAAGCCTTGTAGCGCCATATTTTTCAAAGAAATTTCCAGGTGCTATTGTTTTTGAAATATGCCCTTCATTTCCTGAATATACAAACTCGGTTAAAGCTTCACCGCCAAATTCCTCTTTTATTTTAGTTAGTTTTGCGGCAATCTCTTTTAAAGCTTGATCCCAGCTAATTTTTTCCCACTTTCCTTCGCCTTTTTTTCCAACTCTTTTCATTGGATGCATAATTCTATCTGCATTATAAAGGTGCATTGGATAGGTGTGTCCTTTAACACAAACGCTTCCTTGTGTTAAAGGGTGTTTTGGATTTCCTTTCATAGCAACCATTTTTCCATCTACAACCTCTGCTACGATTGAACAAGCATCACGACAATTCCTAGGACAGGTTAAGTAGTGATAAGTTGTATCTTTTTTGCTGTGAATTTTAGGTTTAAAATCGACTTCAAACTGCTCCATAGCAAACAAATTTGGAGTTCCGCTAGCAATAGCTAAAACTCCGGTTTGCTTTAAAAATTCTCTTCTTTGCATAATTTTTATCCTTATTTCATATCAAAGATATAAACTTTATTTTCTTTATTATTTCTTGAAAATATATAAAATTTATTGTCTTTAATGCTTAAAGCAACAGGATTTGGAACATTTGCAAAACTATAAGCATCAATTAAACTCTTGCTATTAATATCAAGTTTTAAAATAGTAGAGTAGTTTTTGCTTAGCAAATATGCACAATCATCCAAAATATCCACGCCAACTATATAAAATTCGCCCAAATTTCTATTTTCATCAATGCTTAAATTTCCTCCTATTTTTGGTATATACTCTTCAAGTATCATTTTATCATCGCCGTCAAAAACAGCAACACTCCAATAATCTCTCACATCATTTGGCACACTCGCACTTAAAAATATATTTTTGCTCTCATCATAATCAAAGTCCAAAATATATTGCTGCTTCGCTCTAAGAGTAAAAAATCTATTTTTTTCTTTAAGTTTCCACTTATCATAGCCTTTTAAAAGATGTTTCCACTGCTCATTTTGCTCCTTTTTATCATTTATATCAATCGGTTCGTAAATAACAAAACTTTTATTATAGCTTATCATCCCAACAGCACCTTTACACCAAGTTGCCCCTACGGTTTTTTCCATTTCTAGCATAAAATGTCTATCATGTTTGGCATACCTTAAAGGCTTGAAATTTTCATCAGTGATATAAAATTCATTTTCTTTGCTAACTACGGCAAATTGCTTTGTAGCACTATCATAATCAGCTCCTAAAATAGCATTATCGTTTTCTAAATTTATGCTTATTTCTAAAACAGCAGGATTTAAAGCCGTAACTCCTTTTAAGGGTGAGTTTTGACTACTTAAATCAAACTCAAATCCAAAACTAAAACTTACAATGCAAATTAAATAAAATAATTTTTTCATAATCTCTCCTTAAATCACCATTATTCAGGCAAATCTGGAAGTTCTGGGTTCCAGTCAAATCTAAAGTCAAATGTACTTTCCCAGTGATCTTTTTCCCAAAACCATTTATCACTGTCCAAACTCATCCTTGCAGGTGTGCTTGAAGCAAGATAAGGCGGAACTCCTGATGTCACAAAAGCTTGAATAGAGTTAAAAGCAATAATTACAATAAATACAATGTTGGCAACTTTTCCTAAAAAAAGATTTTTTAACTCTTTTTCATACTCGTTATCTGCGCTTTTTTTCATAATTTCAGCGATATGCTTGCTATTTAAAATAAAAATCAAACCTAAAAATAGCAAAACACAAAAATTTACAACAATTACCCAAAATTGAGTATGGGCCCCTAAAATTTCAAGACCAAAACCTTGCTTTATATCCAAATATCCACCAAAAGTTCCATCTACAGTGTAATGTATAAATCCGTTAAACAGTCCCCAACAAGCCATAAATATTAAAGCTGCAAAATATGAGACTTTAAATCCATATCTAACGATAAGTAAGCCAATAAATGCGATAACTATCATCGTAATTCTCTCAGCCCAGCACATTATACAAGGACTATCACCCATACCAAAGCCAAGAATAATACAAGCAATTCCAACAGGTAGTGCCATAAGTAAAATTACAGCTACGCTCATTTGATTAAAAAATTTTTTCTCATAATCAAACATTTTTTAACTCCTAAAAATTTCCAATAGGCACAACAACCCAAGCATTAACATAAAACTCAAGCACCACAAGTATTAAGCATGCAACAAAACCACAAGCAACTGCTAGACGCTCCTTTTCTGGTTTAAAATAAATAATCAAAGATGCTATTAAAAGCAAGACTAATTGTAAGAATTCCATTTCTACTCCTTAAATGAGATTTAATTTATATTATTAATTATTCATTTAAAGTATAATATTATTTTTTATTTAAAATAAACTTAAAAAATAGTATTTATTTATAAAAAAATACTATTTTATTTAAATATACCGTTTAAAAAATATTATTTTATATAATTTTTTATATTTTTAAGTAAATTTTAATATTAAAATAAAAAAAGCAAATAAAAAATATAAATAGAAATTTATAGATTTTTGAAAAAAATTAATTTTTGGAGTTTTTATATAAGGTTTAAAAGATTAAATTTTACAATTTTCTTCTAGTGGATACGATGTAAGTCCATAATCTTTAGACTCTACATCCCAAAGGTCTAAATTTGCTTTTTTAGATAAGATGTATTCAAATCCTTTTTGTGTTAAATTTATACATATTTTAAAATCTTGTTTATTTATAAAAACTATGCTTTCAAAAAAGTGAGAAAAGCAAATCACTTCACTATCGTTTGTATCAAAATTTACCGATTTATTTAGTAAAAGTTCCATATTATTTAGCATTCTAAATAAAATATCACATGATTGAAATTTTCCAAAACGCTCAAAATAAGGTTTTAAATTTTCATTATTTAAAGTTATTTTTTTGCTTAAATTTTTGTTTAATTCTTGATTTATTATGCTAAACAGACAGATAAAGGCATTTTGATTTTGATAAATTTTGCCTTGTATATTTTCTAAAATCACAAACCCATCCTTTACCACATATTTTTCATTTTTGTAGTAGAAATTTAAGTTTGAAATTTCATCTTTGAA
Organism: Campylobacter sputorum subsp. sputorum; assembly: GCF_008245005.1. NCBI lineage: Bacteria > Pseudomonadati > Campylobacterota > Epsilonproteobacteria > Campylobacterales > Campylobacteraceae > Campylobacter > Campylobacter sputorum. Next base: position 856,547 of record NZ_CP043427.1, read on the forward strand.
TTTTTTCTTTCTGCTTAGTGGGATATAGTCCATTATTCTCATTTTATCAATTATTGCTTCTATTTTTGTGCCACCATTTAATTGATGTTGCATAAAATATCTTATAAAACTACCTTGTTCTTCACTAAAACTATTTAAATACTCAATTTTATCAAGGTAAGCACACTGGTATAAATTTAAAAATGTTGAGTTTAGTCTTATTTCTACTTCATCTGGTATATCTGCGTATTTTTGAGGCTTTGAAATACTTATATAATCTATAATACTCATCTCATCTTGGATTTTATCTTTAACAAAAATTGTTATTTTTACATCTTTTAGTTCATGAAATCTTTTTATTGTATCAACTGCTGTTTTTGTGATATTTGTTTTAAATTTTTTTACAAGATCTGATTTTTTAATCTTAAAAGTAAAATCGCCATTTTTAAGCTTATTTTGTGAAAATAAAATATAAAGGCAAGTCTCATAAATCACTAAATGAGAATATGTTAAAAATATATTTTCAACCATAATTGAATAATAACAGCGGGTTACATGATATTTTTTATTGTTATTTAGAAATTCATTGAAAATTTTGCCACTATTATTTGGATATAACTTAAAAATATCATAAGATTCTAAAAAAATATTTTCCATATATTTACTTTCAAAAATTTAATCATACTAAATTTTATCTTACTTAGTCTTAAATAGTGTTTTATGTAGTTATTTTTATAATAATTATGTTTTATTTGTGTATTTTAAAATCTTATAATTTTTTGCTATAAGATTTAGTAGTTTGATTGTAATATTAACAAAAAAGTTTATTCATTAAAAAGTCATCAAATTTAAAAAAATTAATTATCTAAATTTAAAATATAACTCATCTATGTTTTGATAAAGCAGGGCTTTAAAATTTTCTTTTTGATTCATTAATTCTGCTTTTAATTCAGTTTCAAATTCTTCTCTATTTAAGCTCTCATCGGCTTTTGATATAACATAATCAAAACCAAACCAAGTGGTTATAGCTAGCAAAGGAACGCAAACTACGCTAGCTGGACCACAAATAGCTCCACTTGTTCCGGCACTAAGACTAGCTCCACTTTTTAACGCTAACTTTGCTCCACTTTTTGCGGCGAGTTTTGCCCCAGTTTTGAGAGCAGTTATTCCGCCTAATGTTAAAACGGAATTTATTCCAAATTTTAATTCATAACTTTGCATATCTATAATAGATATAATTTTTGTCGTATCGTATTTTATGGCGTTTTCATTTGCAATATTGCTTATATCTTTTTTTAAATTATCTAAATTTAATAAAATTATATTTGTTATATTTTCATTTAAATTTACAGGAAAGCTACTTTTAATAATATCATAAAATTTATTTTTATAAAAAATTGATGCGTTTTTATCAATAGCACCATAATAAAGCTTTACATAATCACTATACCAAGCATATTCAAAATCAGCTATATTTGTAACAGCTTTATCTACGCTAAGCTCATAAATTTCATCTATATAAATGTCTATTGCATTTTTAGTATTTGTCAAATTTTGACTTATTGCACTATTTATTTTATTTTTTAAATTTAGTATGATTTGTTCGCTTTTAAGTTTATTTTCATAATTTTGATTTAAAAATGATGCTAGAAAAAATATCAAAACACCAAATGCCAAAACAAAAATAGTTTGTAAAAAGTATCCAAATTTAAAGCTATTTTTCTTATCTTTTTTTGTAAATAAAAACGAATAAATATGCATAATTGCCATAAAAAATACAAAATAATTAAAACTCAAAATGATTAAAACTATTATTTTCGCAAATTGTTTTTGTATTGTTGTGTATAAAAAATTTTGTATATTTTCTATGAAACTATTTACTGCTAATATTTCATTTATCAAAATGCATTGAGTATTCATTGTTTTTAGTATAAAAATTTCGGATAAATTTACATTTTTATACATCACAAAATTTATAAAAAATATCATAAAAACAATAGTTGAAATAGTGCTTGAAATATATATGATAACTTTTTTAAGGCTATAATTTGCCATCCTAAACTCACGCATTAGTTTTTTCATAACTATAAATTTGGTGATTATAAAAATCAAGGGCAGGGCAATAAAAATATACAAAAAAATATAATTATTTATATTTGAAAAGTTTATAATCAGTATAGTTGTAAAAAACAGAGCTTTTATAAAAGATGATACGCTATGGCTTAAATTTCCGCTTAAAAAAGGTTTTATTTTGCTGTTTTTTCTAAATATTGCGTAGTTTAAAAATCTTTTTTTGATAATATTATAAGAAAAAATTTCATAACCAAATACTAGTAAAAATAGGGTAAAATACAGCAAAAAGGCAATGCAATTTAATTCATCAAAAGTAAATACAAAAGATATTAGTGTAAAAAAGATTAAAATTTTAAGTGATGAGTTCATAGTAAATTTAAGCATCTCTATATTTAAGAGATGCTTAAAAAGGCGTGGTGGAATTACATCATACCACCCATACCGCCCATTCCACTCATACCACTCATATCAGGCATAGCTGGTTTGTCTTCTTTTATATCGCTAACTGTTGCTTCTGTTGTAAGAAGTAAACTTGCAACACTAACCGCATTTTGTAAAGCAACTCTAGCAACTTTTACAGGATCTATAATTCCTGCTTCAAACATATTTACATACTCGCCTTTTGCTGCATCAAAGCCGTAGTTTTCATCTTTATTTATCTCAACTGCATTTGCTACAACGCCAGCATCAAAACCAGCATTTTCTGCTATTTGTCTAAGTGGGGCACGAAGAGCTCTTTTTACTATATCAGCACCTATTGCTTCATCGCCGCTTAAATTTAGATTGATTTTTGATCCAGCTTTTATGATAGCTGCACCGCCACCAATTACTATACCTTCTTCAACGGCTGCTTTTGTTGCACTTAGTGCGTCATCAACGCGGTCTTTTTTCTCTTTCATCTCTGTTTCAGTTGCTGCACCAACTTTTATAACAGCAACACCACCGCTAAGTTTTGCTAATCTTTCTTGTAATTTTTCTCTATCATAATCGCTTGTTGTTTCAGCAATTTGAGCTTTTATTTGATTAATTCTTGCATCAATTGAAGCTTTTTCGCCTTTACCATTTACTATAGTTGTGTTGTCTTTGTCTATTACAACTCTATCAGCTTCACCAAGATCGCTAATGCCCGCACTTTCAAGTGTTCTTCCAAGCTCTTCGCTAACTACTTCTCCGCCTGTTAAGATAGCTATATCTTCAAGCATTGCTTTTCTTCTATCGCCAAAACCAGGAGCTTTTACGGCAGATATATTTAAAACACCTCTAAGTTTGTTTACAACTAGTGTAGCAAGTGCTTCACCCTCGATATCTTCAGCTATTATAAGAAGCGGTTTTCCTGATTTTTGAACTTGCTCTAAAACAGGTAGTAAATCTTTTAAATTTGTTATCTTTTTATCAAAAAGCAATATATATGGATTGCTTAGCTCAACTGTCATTTTTTCTGAGTTTGTAATGAAATACGGGCTTAAATATCCTCTATCAAATTGCATACCCTCAACAACATTTAGCTCATCATTGATTGATTTCGCTTCTTCAACTGTTATAACGCCATCTTTACCAACTTTTTCCATAGCATCAGCTATAAGTGATCCAACAGCCTCATCTGAATTTGCAGAAATTGTAGCAACTTGTGCTATCTCTTTTTTATCTTTTACTTTTTTTGACATATTTTTAAGCTCAGCTATGATTGCCTCAGCAACTTTGTCCATACCTCTTTTTACTTCGATTGGATTTGCACCAGCTGTTATATTTCTAAGACCTTCTTTGAATATAGAGTGAGCTAAAACTGTCGCAGTTGTTGTGCCATCTCCTGCTTGATCATTTGTTTTGTTTGCTACTTCTTTTACAAGACCTGCACCCATATTTTCTATAGTATCTTTTAGCTCTATCTCTTTTGCAACGCTAACGCCATCTTTTGTAATAGCTGGAGCGCCAAAGCTTTTTTGTATAAGCACATTTCTACCTCTTGGCCCCATTGTTACTTTAACTGCGTCATTAAGTTTTTTTACACCATCATAAAGTCTATTTCTTGCGTCATCTGAAAAAATTATCTCTTTTGCCATCTTTTTCTCCTTATTTTATAATACCTAAAACATCATCAATGCTTAAAACTAAATATTTTTTATCATCTAAAGTTATCTCGGTTCCGCCATATTTTGCGAATACAACTTTATCACCTTCTTCTACACCATCAACTTCTTTGCTAACAGCAATTACTTTTCCGCTTAAAGGTTTTTCTTTAGCATTATCGGGTATAATGATACCTGTAGCAGTTGTGTTTGTTTCTTCTACGCGTTCTATTAAAACACGTTTACCGAGTGGTTTGAATTTCATTTCGTTTCCTTTGTTAAAATAAATTTATTAGCACTCTTTTACTTTGAGTGATGAAATTATATGATAATTTTTGTGAAATGTCAATAGCTAAATAAAAAATTATCATATAATTTTAGTCATATACACTAAAGTTATATGATATAAATCATTAAATTAAAGGGTAAATATGAAAAAAATATTTTTGATTTTAGGTAGCGTTATCGCTTTGTTAATACTTCTAATTATGTTTTTATTTTCTAGCACAGGAAATAATATAATCAAACCATATGTTGAGAAAATGATAAAAGAAAAGAGCGGATATGATGTAAAATTTGAAACATTTAGGATCGGTTTTTCTGATTTAAATTTAAAAGGCGATATAAATAAAGAGATATTTTTAAATTTAAATGGACCTTATTCTATATTTTCAAGAAGTTTTGATGTTGAATATAAAGTAGATATAAAAAATTTAAAAAGCTTTGGACTTGAGCTTAATGAAAATATGAATTTATATGGTAAAGTAAGTGGAAATATAAATAATTTCAACGCAAATGCAAGTGGAAAATTTTTAGATAGTGATGTAAAAATAATGGCAAATATCATAGATATGAAGCCATATACTTTAAAAATAGATGCAAATGGATTAAATTTAGCCAAAGCCTTACCTCTTGCCAAACAGCCATTATATGCCTTTGGTAGTGTTGATATAAATGCAGATATTCAAAACGCACAAGGTAAAGCTACCATAAATGCAAAAGATATAAGATTGAACGAAAAAGTTTTTAAAAATGATTTAAATATATCTTTGCCTCAAAATACTATGCTAAGCGGCATTAGCGAGTTAAAAATGCAAGGCGAAACTATAAATGCTAAAACATATTTAAACTCAAATTTAAATTTAGAAGCAAGTGCTAAAAACACAACTATAAATTTAAAAACAAAACATATAGATAGTGATTTTGATATAAAATTAAATGATCTTTCCAAGCTTGAACCATTTACTAAACAAAAATTGATTGGAAATTTAGACATACTTGGTGCTATTAGTATAGAAGATAAAAAATTATCACTTTTTGATGCAAAAGTTTTAGGTTTAGATGGAGATATAAAAGCAAATGTAAAAGATGAAAATTTGCAAATCAAGCTTAAAGATGTTAGTTTGTCAAAAGTTTTAAAAATGCTAAATCAACCAAATTTATCTAGCGGAAAAATAAATGCAGACATAAGCTCAAATATAAGCTTTAACGATGTAAGCGGAGCTGCAAATATAAAAGAAGCTCTTTTAAATAAAACACAACTAGATAGCATAACTGGTAAAAATTTTCCAAACAATCTAACATATAATTTTGATATGAATTTTGATAAAAAAGATGACGCTATAAAAGCAAAAGCAAATTTAGATAGTAAAATTGCAAAATTTGATATAAAAAATACAACTATAAAAAATGGTGAAGTTAGCTCAGATTATACTTTAAATATTTCTGATTTAAATGAATTATCATTTTTAACAAATACAAAATTAAAAGGAAATTTTGTTGCAAATGGAAGTACAACTATACAAAATGGAAAATTTTTAACATCATTAACTTCAAATTTTCTTAATGGAAATTTAAAAATAGATATAAAAAATGACAATTTTAACAAAACTGGTTTTGACGCCTTGATACTAACTTCAAATTTTAAAAATTTTGATATGAAAAAACTAACAGATATGCTAGGATATAAACATATATATGATGGCATTGGAAATGCTAGTTTTAACTATGATTTAAACAAAGCTTATGGAAGCTTTTCTTTAGATATAAATGATGGTGCGATAGCTAGTAATGAGTTTATAAATATATTAAAAGCTTTAAGTCAAGGTAGTTTTGAAGCAGCTGTTTTTGATAAGACTGATGTAAACGGAACTATAAAAAGCAATATTGTAAATTTTGATGCATGGATTGGAAATAGCGGAAAAAGCGGTAAAAAAAGTAAAGGTTCATTTAATATAGATGATGGAAATATAAATTTAATTACATCTAAAATTTATATACCAGTAAGGGGAAATATAGAAAAAACAGATATATCTATAGATATAACAGGAACTACAAAAGAGCCTAAATATAATGTAAGTTCGCAGTATTTAAAGTCAAAATTCTCAAGAAAACTTAACAAGGGGTTAGATAAACTTTTTGGTACAAATAGTGTAGATACTAATAATACTACAAATTTAGATCAAAATGCCTCATCAAAAGATGTGGCAAAAGATGCGATTAAAGGTATTTTAAAAGGGCTATTTTAGTTCTTTATCTAATAATTTAATTTTATCTAGAGCCAAATTTGCCGAGTGCAAGGCATTTTTACTAAGTCCTTCTTTAAAGTCTAAAACATTTTCAAGAAGGACTGAAATACCTAAAAATATAGTTTTTAAGCATATTGTTCTAAGATAGCTCAGTAAAACTGGAGCAGGCAGATTATGCGTTGAATATATATATGTTTTTTCATCGCTAATATCTAAAAATTCGCTTACACCTTCTTTAAAACCACTCATAGCATCAGCTACTACTAAAATATCTGGAGCGAAATTTCTAATAGCTTCAAACTCATTTTCTGGCACATCTTCGCCATAAAATACTTTCCAATCTTTTAGTTCTTTTTCTACTAATTTTCCTAAATATAAAGCTATTCCATCATCACCTCTTAGGCTATTTCCTATGCATAAAAGTGCTTTTTTCATATAAAACCTTATTTTAAATTTAGAAGTAAGTTTATCTAAAAAACTAAAAAATAGTTTTAAATTATAAATTATTTTAATAAAATATTAAATTTTTAATAGTATATTTTCACGAAATTTTTAAATAAGGATATAAATAATGAAAAATATGGGAGAACCAAAAATAAAAATAGTTGCAATGCCAAGCGATACGAATCCAGCTGGAAATATATTTGGCGGATGGATTATGTCTCAGATAGATTTAGCTGGAGCTATAGCAGCAAGAGAGTTGGCACCTGAGAGAGTTGTTACTATTTCTATGAAAGAAGCTGTTTTTAATGAGCCTGTTTATATAGGCGATATCGTTAGTTGCTATGCAAAAGTAGTTAGTGTCGGTAGAACTTCTATAACAACAGTTGTAAAAGTAGTTGTTCAAAGATTAACTAAAGAAAATACAACAATTTGCGTTCCAGTAACTACGGCAGAAGTTGTATATGTAAGTGTAAATAAGGCTGGCGAGAAAAAACCTATAGACGATGATTTAAAAAGACTTCACGGATTTTAAAAGCTATCCCAAAAAGAGATAGCTTTGAGTTTATTTAATTTCTATTTTTTTACTTTGAGATGTAATTTCAGCTTTTGGCAAGAAAATCTCTAGCACACCATCTTCTTGTTTTGCTTGAATGTTGGCAGTATCTATATCTTTTGATATACTAAAACTTCTTTCAAATTTACCAAAAAAACTCTCTGTTTTGTGATATTTTTCATCTTTTTGTTCGCTTTTAAATTTTCTTTCGCCAGATATTTTCAAAATACCATCATTTAATTCTATATTTACATCTTCTTTTTTAATTCCAGGAAGATCAACTTCTATGTTATAACCTTTTTCATCTTCTCTTAAATTTACCATAGGTTTGAAGTTTTCACTTCTATTTACCATAGAAAAAAATCCATCTTCAAACGGATTTAAACTAAACAACGGGCTGTAATTTGTAACTTTCATTTTATTCTCCTTTATTTTATTTATTTAATTAAGTTGAGCGTATTATACTAAATATTTTTATATTTGTCAAGTATTTTTTAGCACTTTATATATATAAGTGCTAAAAAATAGTATAAATTATCCTTTTTATCAATTATTTATCAAAATTTAAATATGATTACAAATTATTTTATAAAAGGAAAATTATGATAGATCAAATTTTTAGAGAATACGATATAAGAGGCGTATTTAATGATGATTTAAATGAGAGCTGTGTTAAGTTAATAGGGTTAAAACTCGGTAAAATCATGCAAGAAAAAGGTGTAAAAACGCTAAGTATAGGATATGATGCAAGACTTAGCAGAAATGATCTTTTTTCTTGGCTTGTTAGCGGGCTTAAAAAAAATGATATAAAAATTTTTGATATAGGAATGGCTCCAACACCTGTTGGTTATTTTAGCGTTTTTAGTGAAAAATTTGATGCAAATATTATGATAACAGGATCTCATAATCCAAAAGAATACAATGGATTTAAGATTACAATTTTTAAAGATAGTTATTTTGGCAAAGATTTGCAATATCTTAAAAACTTGGTAATCGATGCTTTAAATCAAAATTTAGATAAAGATATAAAAATAGATGCAAATATAGAAAAATACGATATTTTAAGTGAATATATAAATTTCTTTGTAAAAGAATTTTCTCATTTAAAAGACTTTAAAATTCCTTTTGTGGCCGATTGTGCAAATGGAGCTGCCGGTATAACTCTTGGTGAAATTTGTAAAAGATTAAATTTAAACTCAACTATTCTTTATGAAAAACCAGATGGAAATTTCCCAAATCACCATCCAGATCCAACTATACAAGAAAATTTAAAAGATGTAAAAAAATATATGTCAGAAAATAACTTAAATTTAGGTATAGCTTTCGATGGAGATGCTGATAGAGTTGCAGTTTTAACGCCAATTAGAGATATCAAAGGAGATGAGCTTGCTTGTCTTTTTACTCTAAATATGAAAAATCCAAGAGTTTTAGGAGAGGTAAAATGCTCTAAGATTATGTTTGATTATATAGACAAAATAGGCAAAAGCTTCATAGGAAAAACTGGGCATAGTAACATAAAAAAAGCTATGAAAGAGCTAAACATAGATTTAGCAGCCGAAGTTAGCGGGCATATATTTTTCAAAGAGAGATATTTTGGTTTTGATGATGCAATGTATGCTATGATGAGGGTTTTAGAACTTGTTTATCTTGGGTATAATTTAGATGATGAACTTGATAAACTACCAAAACTTTATAGTACAGATGAAATAAAAGTAAAAACAAGCGAAGAGAATAAATTTAAAATCATAGAAATTTTAAAAGATAAAATAAAAAGTGGCTTAAAAGATCTTCCGCCGATAAAAGAACTTATAGAAATAGATGGCATAAGAGTTCATTTTGATGAAGGCTGGGCGTTAGTAAGAGCGTCAAATACCACTCCTGTTTTAGTTACTAGATTTGAAGCAAACTCAAAAGAGTTTTTAGAAAAAATGCAAAAAATATTTAGTTTAGTTTTAGATGATATAAAATCTAGTTTATAAATTTAGTTTAGTAAATTTGGATAAGTTTTGTTAGATAAAGTTTTAGAAATTTTAAAAACATCAAATCTGTTTTTAACGGGTGGTGGTGGTGTTGGAAAGAGTTATTTGGTTTTAGAAATTATAAAACATTATCAAAAAAACTCAAAAAAAGTTATAGTACTTGGAAGCACCGGTATAAGTGCAGTTGGCATAGGTGGAGTTACTCTTCATAGTTTTTTTAAGATAGGAATTTGTTCAAATTATGAAGAGTTAAAAATTTATGATAAGAAAAATAAACAGAAATTAAAAGAATTAAATGAAATTTTAAAGAGTTGTGATCTTATAGTTATAGATGAAATTTCTATGGTTTCAGCCGATATTATGGAACTTATTTATTATCGCATTGCAAATAGCGAATTTAATGGTAAGTTTATATTAGTTGGAGATTTTTATCAACTTCCGCCAGTGAAAAAGCAATCATTAAATACCCTTTTTGATTTAACTTACGCTTTTTCATCCAATGCTTGGAATAATTTAAATTTAGTAAATATCGAACTTTGTGGCTCAAAAAGAACAGATGATAAAATATTTTATGATTTTCTTTCAAAGCTAAGAGTTGGAAATGTCGGGGTTAATGAGATAATTTATCTCAAATCTTTTTTAAAAAATAATATAAATTACGATGATTCAAGTGTGCTTTTTGGGACTAATGCCGAAGTTGATAAACTAAATATGATAAAACTTCAAAGCATTGATTCTCAGCTTGAAATCTCTAGCGGTTATTTTGAAATTTACGATGAAAATTTAAATGAAAATATATTGCAAAAGTGGATAAATAACCTAAATATAACAGATGAGTTAAAAATAAAAATAGGTGCAAAAATCATATTTACTACAAATAAATGGGGTGAGTTTTTTAATGGTCAAAGAGGCGAGATAGTTGATATCATTAAAAATTACGATACTATAGATTTTGTTAAAGTTTTGATGGAAAATGGAAATACCATAGATATCATTAGGCAAAAATATGATTTAAGTGAATATGCCTTTGATGGTAATGAAATGAAAGAAAATGTAAGAGCCAGTTATTTTCAGTTTCCTTTCAAATTAGCTTATGCTATAACTATACACAAATCACAAGGAATGAGTATAAATAATCTTACTTGTAATCTTGATAAAATTTTTGTCTCAGGACAGCTTTATGTGGCACTTTCTCGCTCTAGTAATCCAAAAAATTTAAAAATAATTTTTAATAGAAGTGAAAACTTTGAAAATTATATTAAAAAAAATGCTACAATAAATTCCGAAGTTGCTAATTTTTATGCAAAAAATAGCTTTATAAATTTATAGGAGTTATTATGAAAGTTTTATTTTGCCTTTTAGTTTTTTTGTCTTTTAGTTTTAGCGAGGGGATAAATATAGAAAATTTTGAAACAAATTTATACTCAAAAGCTGGAAAAAACAACATTAGAAAAGTTTCTTTGAGTGTTGAACTTATAGGAAGAGATCTGATGGAAAATAAAGGTAAAATTTTAGATAGTATAAATGTTATCATAAGTAGCTATTTTGTAGAAGATATAATGACTTCCAAAGGTAAAGAAAACTTTAAAAATATGGTTTTAGAATACGCTAGAAAGCGATATAATGTTGATTTAGAAGCCATGTATATCATAGAATTAAAAACCATAAGCGAGCCAAGTATGGATGAGATAATAGCTGCTATTAGATCAACTGACATTTGTAAAACTATGGAAAATAAACAACCGCATAATCCACCTCAAACTATACAAAATTTAGAACAAAAACCAAATCAAAGCGAATTTTACAATGGCGGTAATAGCACACAAAGTCCAAATTTAAAAGAATATGATATCACCAAAGATCCAAATTTCGGTAAGGATTTTGGAGAAAATTAATTTTTAACTATATCGTAGTTATCTGGAATATTTGGAATAAAATCATTCCTATCTATAGAAATATCTTTTTGTGTATTGCTTAGCTTTATTTCTACAAAATTATCTAATTTATCTTTATATGTGATAACGCTTGGAAGTGAGTTTTGAAATTTAACTTTATAAGTTATTCCATCGTGGATTGCTTGATATTCATCTGCTGATATTTTTTTTGCACTTTTTAAAATTTTAGTTAAATTTGGACTATCTTTTAAGCTTGAAACTATAACTTGCTCTAAATCAGGTTCAACAATCATAACTTTATCATAACCAAAATATATCGTTTTATTTGTTGGTTCTATGTAGTTCCAAACAGCTTTATTATCATCTGTTGCACTAAAGCTTCCTTTATAAATAATCTTTGCTTTACCACTTGTTACTGTTTGTATAAAGTCGCTTTTTAAGCTCATAAAATCAAGATCATTTGCAAAAACCATAGCACAAAATACAAATAAGATAGATATTTTTTTCATTGTAGATGCCTTTTAAATTTGAAGCAAATACTATCATTAAAAATTAAACAATAAATAAAATAAACTATGATAGAATATTAGCTTAAATTTAAAAAAAGGTGTTTATATAATGATTTCAGCAATTAGAAAAGTTTTTGGAACAAAAAATGATAGAGAAGTAAAAAAATATTTTTCAAAGATAAAAGCCATTAATGCTTTAGAATCAAAATATCAAAATTATAGCGATGATGAGCTAAAATCAACTTTTAATGCTTTAAGAGAAGATATAAAAAATGGTAAAAAAACTCAAAATGAAGTTTTAAATGATGTTTTTGCCATAGTTAGAGAATCATCAAAAAGAGTTTTAAATATGAGGCATTTTGATGTTCAACTCATCGGAGGCATGGTTTTAAATGACGGAAAGATTGCTGAGATGAAAACAGGCGAGGGTAAGACTTTGGTGGCTACACTTCCTGTTGTTTTAAATGCAATGAGTGGCAAGGGCGTTCATGTTGTTACTGTAAATGATTATCTTGCCAAAAGAGACGCACAGCAAATGGGTGTTTTATATAACTTTTTGGGGCTTAGTGTTGGTGTTGTATTAAATAGTATTCACGATGACAAAAGTAGGCAAGAAGCTTATGGTGCTGATATAACTTATGGAACAAATAACGAGTTTGGTTTTGATTATCTCCGTGATAATATGAAATTTTCAGCAGATCAAAAAGTCCAAAGAGAACACAATTTTGTAATAGTTGATGAAGTTGATAGTATTTTAATAGATGAAGCAAGAACACCGCTAATAATATCTGGTCCAACAAATAGAACTTTAGATGGATATATAAGGGCAAATGAAGTTGCAAAACAAATGATAAGGGGCGAAGCTCCCAAAACTCCAGAGGAAAAAGCAACTGGGGATTTTACTATAGATGAAAAAAACAAAACCGTAATGATAACAGAAGAAGGCATTACAAAAGCAGAAAAACTTTTTGGGGTAGAAAATCTTTATAGTTTAGATAATGCAATCTTAAGCCATCATTTAGATCAAGCATTAAAAGCTCATAATATATTTCACAAAGATGTTGATTATGTAGTAAGAAACGGGGAAATAGTAATAGTTGATGAATTTACAGGAAGACTTAGTGAGGGGAGGCGTTATAGCGAGGGTCTTCATCAAGCACTAGAAGCAAAAGAGAGTGTTAAAATTCAAGAAGAAAGCCAAACTTTAGCTGATATTACTTTTCAAAATTATTTTAGACTTTATGAAAAACTTTCTGGCATGACAGGAACAGCACAAACCGAAGCTACTGAGTTTTCTCAAATTTATGGATTAGATGTTATATCCATTCCGACAAATGTGCCTGTTATAAGAAAAGATCAAAATGACCTTATTTATAAAACAGAAAGAGAGAAATTTGAAGCAGTTATAAAAGAGATAAGAAGGGCAAATTCAAACGGGCAGCCGGTTTTAGTAGGAACTGCTTCTATTGAAAAAAGTGAAAAACTTCATGAACTTTTGGTTAAAGCGAAAATTCCTCACTCAGTTTTAAATGCTAAAAACCATGAAAAAGAAGCCGAGATTATAATGGATGCAGGTGCAAAAGGTGCTGTAACTATAGCTACAAATATGGCAGGACGCGGTGTTGATATTAAGATAAGTGACGAAATAAAAGCTCTTGGCGGACTTTATATCATAGGAACAGAAAGGCATGAAAGTAGAAGGATAGATAATCAACTTCGAGGTCGTTCCGGTCGTCAAGGTGATCCGGGAGAGAGCAGGTTTTATCTAAGCTTAGAAGATAATTTGCTTAGAATTTTTGGAAGTGATAAGATAAAAAACATCATGGAAAGACTTGGTATCAAAGATGGAGAACATATAGAATCAAAAATGGTTACAAGAGCTGTTGAAAATGCTCAAAAGAAAGTTGAAAGTTTGCATTTTGAGTCAAGAAAACATATATTAGAATATGATGATGTTGCAAATGAACAAAGAAAAACCATATATAGATATAGGAATGAACTTCTTGATGAAAACTATGATTTAAGTGATAAAATAAAATTAAACAGATCAGAGTATATAGCCAATGTTTTAGATAACTTAGAAATTTTCCATGGAAGCATAAAAGATAATTTTGATATAGATGGTGTTGTAAGTATAATAGAAAATGATTGTGGCACACATATACAAAAAGAAGATTTGTTGGGACTTGATTATGATGATTTAGCTCAAAAAATAAATGAAATTTTAGAACAATCTTATGAAGCAAAAATGAGCTTTATTGATATGGAGCAAAGAAAACATATAGAAAAAGTGCTTTATTTGCAAGTTGTTGATACAGCTTGGAGAGAACATTTGTATCAAATGGATGTTCTAAAAACTGGCATAGGTTTGAGAGGATATAATCATAAAGATCCTTTAGTAGAGTATAAAAAAGAGAGTTATAATCTTTTTATGGAGCTTGTTAATAGGCTTAAATTTGATAGCATAAAATCTCTTCAAATAGTTCAGTTTAAAACAAGAGAAGATATAGAAGCAGAAGAAGCATTGAGAAAACTTGAAGAAAAAAATGAAGATATCAAATTTAATAAAGACGAAGAACAGCAAGAAACTAACTCAAAAAGACAGCCAATTGTAAATAAAGAAAGAAAAATTCGCAGAAATGAGCCTTGCCCTTGTGGAAGCGGCAAAAAATATAAAGATTGTTGTGGAAAAAGTGGTCCTAAAAAAGGTCTTTTTGCTTAATGGTAAAATATCTTGTTTTTAAATATTTAAGATTTGATAAAACCCAGCCTTTTATAATGCTTAGTGCATTACTCGCTTTTCTTGGTGTTGCTATAGGGCTTATGGTGTTAATAATAGCAATGGCTATAATGAATGGTTTTGATAAAGAATTTGAGAGAAAACTTTTTACCATGAATTATCCCATAACTATAATTAGCCTTACAAAAGGCGGTATAAATGATGAAAATGTCAATGAGTTAAGAAGTAAATTTACAAATCTCAAATTTAGTCCATATATCACAACTCAAGGTGTTGCAAAATACGGCGATAGACTAGAAGGGGTTGCAGTATTTGGCGTAGATTTCAAATACGAAAAAGATATAAATAAAGTTGTAAATGATGCTATAAAAGATATAAAATTTGACGAATTTGATGCACTTATAGGTAAAGGGCTTAGTGATATGTTTTTATTATCGCAAAATGATAAAATCACGCTAATTTTTACCAAAGCCGATGCTGGTGGATTTTCTATCATGCCAAAGATAAAAAGGTTTGATGTAAAATCAACATTTAGATCAGGTCTTATAGCGTATGATAAAAGCTATGTGTATGTTACAAATCAAGCTTTGCAAAAAGTTTTAGGATATGAAAGTGGAATTTATGATGGAATTCATGTTTATTCAAAAGATCCATTTAATGATATAAAAACTATAAAATCACAACTTCCTCAAAATGCAAGGGCTATAGGTTGGTGGGAGCAAAATGGCAACTTTTTTTCAGCCCTAAAGCTTGAAAAGAGGGCACTTTTTATAGTTTTAATGCTTATAATACTAGTTGCTTCTTTAAACATAATAAGTTCTCTTCTTATGACAGTTATGAATAGAAGGCAAGAAATCGCTCTTCTTTTAGCTCTTGGCGCAAGTAAATCTGAGATAAAAAAAAGCTTTTTTTTTCTTGGTAGTGTAATAGGGGGCGGAGGTATAATCATAGGCGTTTTACTGGGACTTTTTGGAGTTTGGTTGCTTGGAAGTTTTGATATAGTAAATTTGCCAGCAGATGTTTATGGAAGTTCAAAATTACCTATGGAGCTTTCTATTTTGGATTTTGTTATGATAGTTGTTGGAGCCATAATAATAGTAGCTGTTTCATCGTATTATCCTGCAAAAAAAGCAACACAAGTCGATGTTTTGCAAACTCTTAGAAATGAGTAATAAAAG
This sequence comes from Campylobacter sputorum subsp. sputorum, assembly GCF_008245005.1. Classification (NCBI taxonomy): domain Bacteria; kingdom Pseudomonadati; phylum Campylobacterota; class Epsilonproteobacteria; order Campylobacterales; family Campylobacteraceae; genus Campylobacter; species Campylobacter sputorum. The sequence continues at coordinate 872,491 of NZ_CP043427.1, forward strand.
ATAAAATAATTTATCATATTAAGATAAAAGTATCTTATTTTCAAGCACTAGAGTAAAATACTTCATTTTTAAAGAGTGATGATAAAAGAAATTATTTAAGATATTTTATAACAAATCGATGCCCCGCCAAGAAACAAAAATATTTTTATACAACTAAAATATAAATAACGATGAATCTGTTGTTTTAGACTAGCAAGGGTTTTTCTATTTTTGTATTTATTTAAGTTTTTTAAATTTTAAAAGTAAAATATATATTTTGGCGGGTAGGGTAGGCTAAAAGTTTATTAATTAGTTTAAAAGCATAAAAAACCACATTGATACTCCTATCATATCACCAATAGAGTGGGCTACAAAAAATGGAACCAAATTTTTAATCCTGCCATATAAAAGATAAAAGATATATCCTAAAACAAATCCTATTACAAAAGCTGTTTCAACTCCTTGATAAGTGTGAAAACTAAATCTAATAATTAAGCTATATAAAAAAGCAAATTTAATATACTCTTTTTTAACAAAAAGGCAAATTCCTAAGAAAAAAATCTCTTCAAAAAAACCATTTATCAAAGCAAACAAAATGATAGACATATCAAATTTAACTAAATTTACAGCATCAGCTTTTAAATTAATAGGCTCCAAAAAACAACTAATTAAAATAAAATATAAATCAAAAATAGTAGCTATAAAAATAAAAATTAAAATACCTTGAAATAGAGCTTTTAGGTTAAATTTAATCCTATTTGTGAAAACACTAAAATCAAATTTCCTAAATTTAAGATAAAAATAAACTAAAACTAGATAGAAAAATTCAGTTAAAATGGCTATATAGTTATCACTTGGTGAAAAACTTAAATTTTCATCTAAACTAACCATTTCATTTGATAGGGCAAAATACTGCAAAGTTGAGCTATAAATCGCGAGAAAAAACATAATAAAAGTGATGATTAAAATATCAAACCATCTAAGAGTAGTAATTTTATTCAAACAAATTCCTTAAATTTTTCGAAGCATTTTATCAAAAATTTAGTAAATAAATTCTCCAATCTTAAATTTATTTAAATTATTTTATACATATTATTAACATTAAATTTATATGGATAAGTTTTTATAATTCAAAAAGTAAAGTTTCAAATTTACCTAAAATAAGAGCTTTGAAAATTATCAAAAGAGAGTAAATTTACAAATATAAAAAAGTTTGAAAATTATAGTTTTCAATATAAAATATAAAATAAGTTACGATTTTACCTTTTATCTAATTATAAATAGTAAAATAAAATGTATTAAAATACTGATATCATATAAGATAAATTTCTATGCACTTTTCAAAACAAATTTAAAGATATTTAATGTATAATATTGTTTAAATTTAACAAGGTGTTTTATGAAGTTTAAATTAGATTGCAAAGAGGATTTTAACTCATCCCTACTCTTTTGGCTTACAAGATATGTTAAATTTAAGATAAGCTCTCTTTCTAATAAAGACTTAAGGGATCAAAAAGCTTTAGCATCAGTAAATTACTCTCTTACAAAAGGTGTTGAAAATATACACGAGCTTGATGGGCTTGTAAAAAAAGCAAGAAATGCTGGCATTGGCGGCGTAAATACTTATTTTAATCCACTTAAAAAGATATATGAACAACTTTTGATTTACAATTTAGATAGTTTAAAACAGATTGATGAAGAGTTATTAAGTGAAATTCTAGCAAGTGCAACAGGAGCATTAAGCGATGCTAGTAAAAAAAACTATAGGATAAGCGTTATAAATTTTTTTAGTTTTTTAGATAAACAAAATGAAGAAAATGGCTCTGCTCATATTTTTGATATAGAGCTTAAAAACTGGGGTGGTATTAGTGGAAATAGTGGCAATAAACTGCCTGAATATATGAGCGAAGATGAAGCCAAAAGATTTTTAAATGCAATCGATGAGAGTGATTTTAAAACAAATACCCCTAGAAACAGATGTATCATAAAACTTATTTTATTTACTGGAATTAGGGTTAGTGAGGCTTTAAATTTAAAAAGAAAAGATATCGTAGAAGATGGCGATCTTTTTGTCATAAGGATAAGAGGCAAAGGCAATAAATACCGCATTGTTATGATAAAACAACACTTGATAAGTGAGTATTTAAATTTACTTGAAACAAATTATAACAACAAAGAAGGTTTTCTTTTTATAAATAAAAATGGCGGTCGTTTAACACAAGCTTATGTAAGTAGGATTGTAGAGCAAATTTTATTTAAAGCCGGCATTAGAAAAGAAAAAAATGGCGCTCATATGCTTCGCCACACTTTTGCTACAATGCTTTATAAAAAACAAAAAGACTTAGTTTTGATACAAGAAGCTTTGGGACATGCTAGTTTAAATACATCTAGAATTTATACCCATTTTGACTCACAAAAGCTAAAATTAGCAGCAAAAATTGCAGAAGATTTAAATGAACAATAAATATAAAATAAAGTTAAATTTATATAAAATATCAAATTCATTTTACTATGTAGGTTTTAAATTTGAGTCCAGATAGATCACTTTTTTATGTTTGCTCTTTGCTTATTACAATAGGTATAATTTTTTCTTTTTCTTTGCCTATATATTTTGTTGCAAGAAATGATTACCCGATGTATCACTTTTTATTAAGGCAGTTTGTAGCTGGAAGTTTATCTATATTTATAATGTGGTTTTTATCTAGGCTTGATCCAGATAAGTGGCTTTTTAGGATAGGAGTTTTATTTTTTATAATTTTTACTATTTTAATGATTTCGATGCCTTTTATGCCCTCTTCTATCGCTAGAGTTGTAAATGGTGCAAAAAGATGGATTCATACTCCATTTTTTGCCATATCACCTGTTGAATTTTTTAAAATAGGTTTTATATATTGTCTTGCATGGAGTTTTTCAAGAAAGATTGATGGTAGTAAAAAAAGCTTTAAAACCGAGATAAAAATTTTGATACCTTACATACTTTTATTTTTATTTTATGTATTTTTAATAGCTTTTATGCAAAATGATCTCGGACAAATTGCCGTTTTAGCCGTTATACTTATATTTTTGGCACTTTTTGCAGGAACTAGTTTCAAGCTTTTTATGATGGGTTTTATCCTTTCTATTGGAGTTGCAGTTGTTGCGATATTATCCACAAGCCATAGGCTTAATCGTATAATAAACTGGTGGGCTTATGCTCAAGATATTTTTTTAAAGTTTTTGCCTGATGATTTGGCCAGTCATTTAAGAGTGGAAGTTGTATTAGAGCAAACCGGACAAGTTGCAAATTCACTAAATGCTATCAAATATGGCTCTATTTACGGACAAGGTTTTGGTTTTGGAAGTTATAAACTTGGTTTTTTGCCAGATGTTCATACAGACTTTGTGCTTGCTGGGATTAGCGAAGAGATAGGATTTGTTGGTTTTAGCTTTATTGCTTTTTTAATGTTTATAGTTATATTTTTGATACTTAAAATTTCTGCAAGAAGCGAAAATAAGGTTTATCATCTATTTTCTTTGGGTATTGCTCTTATGATTTTTACAGCTTTTATAATAAACTCTTATGGTGTAAGCTCTATAATCCCGCTTAAAGGAATTCCTGTGCCATTTTTAAGCTATGGGGGTAGCTCACTTCTTGCAACAAGTATTGGTATTGGAATGGTTTTGATGCTTGCAAAGAAAACTTCAAAAAAGGTTAGAGATGATAGCAATTAGCGGTGGCGGAACTGGCGGGCATTTGATTATAGCTAAAACTCTTTGCGAAGAGTTAAATAAAAGAGGCGAAAAAACTATTTTTATAGGTTCGCAAAACGGACAAGATAAACTTTGGTTTGAAAATGACAATGGTTTTAGGCATAAATATTTTTTACCAAGTAGTGGAGTTGTGGATAAAAAAGGCTTTTCTAAGCTTTTTTCTTTATTAAATACTATAAAACTTTCATTTAAATGTATGAGTATTTTTAGAGAGCATAGCATAAAAAAAATAGTTTGTGTTGGTGGATATAGTGCCGCTCCTGCTGCATTTGCTGGAATTTTAACAAAAAAAGAAATTTATATACACGAGCAAAACGCAGTTACTGGAAAGTTAAATAAATTTATAAAAAAATTTGCCAAAAAGTTTTTTAGTTCTTATGAGGGTAAATTTTATAGTTATCCTGTAAATTTGAAGTTTTTTGAATCCGCAAGAGTGCGAAATGAGCTAAAAACTATAATGTTTTTAGGCGGCTCTCAGGGGGCTAAATTTATAAATTCTCTAGCATTAGAATTAGCTTTAAGCCTAAAAGAAAAAAATATAAAAATAATCCATCAGTGTGGCTTGAGAGAATTTGATGAAATAAAACAAAAATACGAAAAACTTGGAGTAGAAGCTGAAGTTTTTGCTTTTTCCAAAAATATAGAAGAAAGTATGAAAAAAGCAGATCTTTGCATAAGTAGAGCTGGGGCAAGTTCGCTTTGGGAACTTTGTGCAAACAGGCTTCCTTGTATTTTTATACCTTTTCCATTTGCCGCTAAAAACCATCAGTTTTATAATGCCAAGTTTTTATATGAAAAAAATCTTTGTGTTTTAATAGAGCAAAAAAATGTAGATAAAAACACTGTTTTACGACACATTGACAATATAAATTTAGCCAAAATTTCTAGCGGATTAGCAAATATTATAGAAAAAAATGGAGCCAAAATAATAGTTGATGAAATTTTGGCTTAACTTAGCTAAACGCTAAATTTATTTAAATCATCTTCTAAATTTTTAGTTACTAAGTTTAGTTTGTTTGCTATATCAACTAGTTGTTTTGAAATGGCTTGATTTTTGTTGCTTATTTCAACCGAATTTTTAGCTTCTTGTAAAAACTCTTTTATAAAAGATGATATTTCTATAATCTTTGATTCTATTTCTTTTGCTATCTCTATGGCATTTTGAGTAGTTTGTTCAGATATTTTAGCTTTAGATGATAGCTCATTTGCATTTTCATTTAATTTATTCATTCCATCTACATTTTCCTGTAACGATGAATAAAGCGAATTGATATTTTTTATGATACTTTGTGTATTTGTATTTATATTTATTATGGATTCTTGCGTTTTTTCGGCTAATTTTCTAACTTCATCAGCAACTACCGCAAACCCTCTACCCTCGCTTCCGGCACGAGCAGCTTCTATGGCAGCATTAAGTGCTAACAACTCAGTTTGCTCTGCGATATCGCTTATTATATCTATTATATTTTTCATATCATTTGTTTGAGAAACTATGACTTGCAAGCTATTTGATATGTCTTGTTCTTTTAAACTTGCTAGGTTTATGTGATTATTTACTACCAAGAGTAAATTTAACATATTTGATAACTCATTTAATGAATCTTTATTTAGTTTATCTGCTTTTTTTGCAAGCTTTGATGAAGTAACTAGAGTTTCATCTATATTTTTAGCTATATCATATGATGCTTTGCTCTGCTCTCTTCCTTTATTTGAGCTAACAAGTAGAGTATTTGAACTATCATTTAACAATAATGTTTGATCTTCTACATCTTTTGCACTAGTTTTGGCAGTAGAAATGATTTTTTGGATGCTGGATATAAAAGAGTTTATATTTTGGCAACTCTGCCCTATTTCATCACTACTTTTTATACTTATTCTAGCACTTAAATCGCCATTTCCACTTGATAAATTTTTTGCCTTACTAAGAAGTTCTAGTATCGGTTTTATAACAACTTTTTTCAAAACAAAAATCAAAATGGCTATTGTGATAACAAAAGCTATTAATATTATTAATATAAATTTATATGAGTTTTTTGCTATATCATCATCTATTTTATCATAAGAATATGATAAATCCATAACCCCTAAAACATCTCCTTTTTTAGAAGATGTATGACACATAAGACACTCATCTTTTGCCAAAAATGGTCTTACAAGCCTTAAATGAGAGCTTCCATTATCATCTTCGGATTGTAAATTTAGATTATTTGGCTTGATAAACTGATTTTTTATTATTTCATCATTTAATACAATTTCTTTTAATCCAAAAGTTTCTATAACTGCTTTTGATGGGTATATGTTTAAATTTTCAACACCTTTTATACTACTAGCTTCATTTACAGTTTTTTCTATGATGGCTGGATCTCCTGTATTCATAGATGTTTTTACTGTTTGATATATGGACATACTTAACATATTTAAGTTATCCTCACTAGCATTTCTAGTAAAATTATAAAACTCTCTTTGTATCATAATAAAAAGAATAAAAAAGCTTACAAAAAGAACAATAACCATACTAATGATAATTTTTTTATTAATTGTGTTTAACTTAAACAAATTTTTACCTTATATTAATTTTTTATAAACCATTATCTTATCAAAAGTATTCTTAATTTTAAATTGTAGTGTAATAAAAACAGAACTTATTTAAATGAAATGTAGTTTATTTTGGGTATTTTAATTACAATATAAATAAATATTGTAATTAAAATAATTCATTTATAAATTAAACTAAATTTAAATGATATTTAGTTTAATTTCTTCGTTATTTATAATGCAAATTTTTGCATCTAAAATATTTTTTGCGATATTTTTTGCCTCACTAAGAGAGTGCATTTCGTAGCTACCGCATTGATATTTGTTTAGCTCGGGTATATCATTTTGTGTTTTTACATCTAAAACATCTTTCATACTTTTACTCCAAGCATTTATAACTTCTTCTTCACAAGGTATGCCTATAAGACTCATATAAAAGCCAGTTCTACATCCCATAGGCGAAATATCTATAATTTCAACACTATTTGAATTTAAATGCTCTCTCATAAAACCTGCAAAAAGATGCTCTAATGTATGCATTCCTTTTGGTGGCAAAATATCTACATTTGGTTTGCAAAATCTAAGATCAAAAACACTTATATCATCACCTTTTGGCGTTTTCATTGTTTTAGCAAGCCTAACTCCTGGTGCATTCATTTTTGTGTGATCAACTTTAAAACTATCTAAAAGTGGCATTTTTTATCCTTTTTATAATGTATTAAATATCCTATCTCCAGCATCGCCAAGTCCAGGAACTATGTAACCTTTTTCGTTTAATTTTTCATCAATAGCTGCCAAATAAACATCAACATCTGGATAAATTTTGCTAAATTTCTCAATTCCTTGCGGTGCTGCTATTAAAGATATAAATTTAATGTCTTTAACGCCTTGCTCTTTTAAGTGCTTAACTGCACTTATAGCAGTAGAACCTGTTGCAAACATAGGATCTATTATGATGACTATATTTTTTTCAACATCTTTTGGCAATTTTGAGTAGTAAAATTCAGCTTGTAATGTTTTTTCATTTCTTTGAAATCCTAAAAAACCAACACTAGCATCTGGAATAAGCCTAAATACACCATCTAGCATACCAAGTGCAGCTCTTAAAATAGGACAAATAGTTACTTTTGTTTTTAGTTTTTTTGATTTTGTTTCGCAAATTGGAGTTTTTATAGTTGTGTCTTTTAGTTCAAAATCACTACAAGCTTCAAACAACATCAAATAAGTTATCTCATCAACTAATAAGCGAAACTGAAAAGGATCTGTGTTTTTATCTCTTAAAAAACTTAGTTTATGTTCAATTAATGGATGTGATATAAGTTTAATATTTTTCATTTTATACCTTAAAATTTAATAAATTTTAAGGTATTATATCAAAATTTAAATTCGCTTTGACTGAAAAATATTCAAAGTTTATTTTAAATAACTTCCTTGTGGAGTAGGCGTTGTTTGTATATCTTTATTTTCGTTTTTTGCACCACTTTTTTGCAAAGCATTTGGACCTTTTAGATAAGCGATTATAGAACCAAGTTCTGGATTTGAAGTTTTAAATGCAACTGGTCTCATAAGATCTCTATAATTTCCGCCATGATCGCTATCTACTTGATAGGCTCTAAAAGAAGATTCTATCTCTTCTGCACTTATTTGGCTTAATTTCTTAGATGTTCCCATAGCTCTTTTTGTGCCTTTTTCTCCATGACAGCTAAAACAGTTTGCTTTATATAGCTCTTCTCCCCTATTAACATCGTATGCATAGTTTGTATTTACACCAAAACTAATCCCGCCGCCAGTAGATGCCGGTGCTTGTGAGCGTTCATAAGTGTTTATGCTTACATTTTGATCTTTAGCATATTTTTGTATCAAATTTTGAAGCTCTTTTCCAAATTCACCTTTAGCTTCTATAACATAAGTTTCTGCAGCAAAAACAATGTTTGATAAAAGCAACAAAGAGGCAATATGTAAAATTTTTTTCATACAGTAAATCCTTTTTTAAATTTAAAAAGTAAGATTATATCAAAAAAAGGCTAATAATTAGAAATATCATTTAAAGCACCAAGTAAATAATCCAGATCATCTTTATTGTGCGTGTAATGTAATCCTATCCTAACAAAGCCGGGACGCTCTTTAAAATATCCATCATCTTGTAAATTTAATAAATCATGACCATATGGACCAGCACAAGCACACCCTGCTCTTGCTTGGATGCCAAATTTATTGCTTAAAATTTCTGTTATATCATAAGGAGATTTATCTTTAAAATTAAAAGAATAAATAGGCAATCGTGATTGATTTTTTGGATAATATGTAATGATATTTTTTATACTTTCAAATTTTGGCTCAAAATAACTTTTAAGTTCTAACTCTTTATTTTTTATATTTTCAAATCCTAACTGATTTCTTATCCTATAAGCAAGATGAGCCCTTATAAGCTGTATTATACCAGGTGTTCCGCCCTGCTCTAGTTGCTCTTTATCATGAATAAAACTTTGCGAAATTCTACTTACATATGAAACAGTGCCGCCTCCTGCAAAAGTTGGAAGATTGCTTTTGCAAAGTTCTTTTTTTATTATAAGCAAACCAGAGCTTCCAATGCCTCCTATTAATTTATGAGGAGATAAAAACATAGCATCATAAAAATTACAATCTAAATTTCCATATGGGCTATAAGTAGAGCTATCAAGAGCCAAAATGCCGTTGTATTTTTTAACAAGCCTATATATTTCTTTATAGTTACTAAAAATTCCAGTAACATTTGAAGAGACATTAAAACTCGCAATTATCTCTCTATTTTGATTTTTTTTAAGCACATCTTCAAGCATATTCATATCGACATTTTTATTATTATCAAATTTTATTCTAACACACTCACAAAGTGCCAATCTCGCACTCACTTCATTTGAATGATGTTCATAAGGGCCAACTATAAAAAGAGGTATATTTTTTATGTCGCTATTTTTTAGATTTAGTCTATTTCTTAGCATTGGTGGAATATAAATTCCAAGCAATTCTTGAAATTTTTTCATAGCCCCGCTTGAGCCGTATCCACAAGGCATAAGGTAAAATTCATCATTTAACTCAAGTAGTTTTTTAAGCTCTCTTCTGGCTTTTTCATAATGCTGTGTTGTGGTTCTTGCACAACTTGAACATTCAGAGTGTGTGTTTGCATATGTTAAAAGTATCGATGAAATTTGCTCTTCTACGCTTTTACAAGCAAGTCCGGAGGCCGTAAAATCAAAATAATAAATTCCATCTTTTAAAATAATATCTTTTTTTAAATCTTCAAAAGTCAATATCTTTTCCAATCTTTTTAAAAATTGCAAAATTATAACAAAAATATGTTAAAATACACGAAAGGAGTATGAAAATTTATACTTTAAAATCCACTTATCAAACACATAAACATTTAGATATATATTCTTTGATAGAATTTCATTTTGTATTTGATGCATATGAAATAACTCCAAAGTATTATGATGTATTTGAGGCTATTAGATATGAAATTTTATATAAAGTTGATGAGCTAAAAAAAAGATTTTATTTTGATAGCAAACATCAAAAACTTATATCAAAAGCACTTTATAAGTTATCCAAAAACGATAGAAAACAAAACTATGTTTTTAAGCTTTTTCCAAGAGGATTAGCTCATATTATCTATACAAATATTTTATTTAGTGATCTTATTTACATAGAAAAAAGTAGCGAAAAACCTATCATAAAAGATAAAAAAGAAAAGATAAAAAAAGAACTAAGAAGATACACCATACAGGATAAACTCCATTTTAAAAATAATTTTACAAGATTTTGGTTTAGATTTATAGAGCCAAATTTAAAATTAATAGAGCTTGGTAAATATGATTTGATGATGGAAATTATAATGGAAGATTTTGATAATTACGCAAGTTTGCCATTTGAACTTCTTGCTAAAGAAATCATAGCAAGTAGGCTTAAAATCCCACCATTTGAGATAGTAAGTTACTGGGATAAAGATATCGAGATAGATATATTTATAAAATCCAAAATTGGCTATATAGTTGGCGAAGTAAAATATAAAAATAAAAAAATTTGTAAAAATGTTATAAATGTTTTACTTAAAAAATGCGATAAACTTGGCATAAAACCAGCAAAAATAGTTTTGATTTCAAAAAGTGGTTTTAGCAATGAGCTTTTAAAAGAAAAAAATGAAAATATTACACTTTTTAGTATAGAAAATTTTAAGGAATTGCTATGAATAACAACAAAGATATAAAAAATAGTTTAGAAAATCTTATAGAACAAACTTATTTGATAGAAAAAGAGTATAAAGCGTTAAATGAATCATATATTAGTTTGCAAAGTTTTATAAAAAGCATAGTAGAAGCACTTCCAACTGCCCTTTGGGTTATAAATCAAGATGGAAGTGTATTTTTGCAAAATAGCGAAGCTGAGAGTTTGGGATTTTTGCTTGAACTTATAAATTTAAAAGAACCAAGGCAAGAAATAAATTTAAAAGCGTCATATTTTCAAGTTATTATAAAACAAAAAGATGACAAAACTATAATCTCTGCAAATGATATAACAAATGAAAAAAGAAGCGAAAGGCTAGCATCTATGGGGCAAGTTTCAGCTCATCTTGCTCATGAGATAAGAAACCCAATAGGTTCAATTGCCCTACTTTCATCAACTCTTTTAAAAAGAATTGATGATAAAAATAAACCGATATTAGAAGAGATGCAAAAGGCTATTTGGAGAGTTGAGCGTATCATAAAAGCAACACTGCTTTTTACAAAAGGTGTTGTGCCAAACAAATATAAATTTGATCTAATTTCTTTAAAAAACGAGTGTGAAGATGTTGTTAAATTATACACATATTCAAAAGATATATCATTTGAATTTAAATTTGAAAGTTGTCCTTATGTTGGCGATAAAGACTTGCTTTCTATGGTATTTCAAAATTTAATTTTTAATGCAATTGATGCTATAGAAAGTGATGATAACGATAGTGGAAAAGTTGAGATAAATTTTTATAAAACTAATACCACTTATGAGTTTGAAGTGTATGATAGCGGTGTTGCCATAGAAGACGACAATATACTTTTTGAGCCATTTAAAACAACAAAATTAAAAGGAAATGGGCTAGGATTAAGCCTTTGCAAACAGATAATAAAAGCTCATGATGGAGAGATTTGTATAAAAAACTCTCCAAAAAGATTTTGTGTTAGTTTAAAAATTTAATTCACATAATGCGTGGAGCTAAGATATCCATCATTAATTTTGTGCTTTGTTTTGAAAGTGAGTCTATAAATTTATCATAATTTGATTTTTCTTTCCAAGATGGATTACTAACCCCACTCATTTTTGCAAGTTCATTCCTTGCTTCATAATAGCTTGAAATTTTATCTATAAGCCCAAGTTTTAGTGCGTCAGCCCCTAAAAAAACTCTAGCATTCGCCCACTCATCTTTTTTATTTATATCTAATTTTCTAGCATTTGCAACCTCATTAACAAAAAAATTATAGCTTTTATCCACCAATTCTTGAAGTGCTGCTTTTTCTTTTTGATTCCATTCACGCATAATTGTGCCGCTTTGCTTGTATTCTCCCGCACTTATCGTCTGATCGCTAACGCCAACTTTTTTTGCTAATTCGCTTATATTAAATCCTTGCATAATAACGCCAATTGAGCCTATAAAACTACCTGGATTTGCATAAATTTTACTAGCCCAAATACTGCTTAGATAACTTCCACTTGCCATAGTTCCTGTTGCATAAACTAAAACAGGTTTTGTTTGGTTTAGTGATTTTATGGCTAGTGATATCTCTACACTCGGACTTAATGCACCGCCTGGACTATCAACTATGAACAAAACGCCTTTTATATTTTCATCATCTTGTGCGTCTTTAATCTCTTTTAATATATCAAAACTTGATATTATCGCACCTTGCAATGATATCTCTTTTAGATTTGCGTTTGTTATGTCTTTATTTTCTCCACTATAAAACACTAGATAAACAATAAATAAAAAAACAAATGTTTTAAAATATTTGTTTATAAATTCAAAAATCCATCTAATAGGTGCAAAAATAGCCTTTAAAAACTGCATTCATCTCCTCCTATGAAAAGTTTATAAATTTTTTACTTAATTACGCTAATTTATTTATTCTAATTTTCGCAATTTTTTCTAAAATATCAAATGTTTCTTTGCCGTTATCAAATTCTTGTTTAATGATTTTATAAAGCTCTCTTAATTCACTGGTAGCTTCGTCTTTTAGAGCTTCTTTAATGCTTACTGCTTCAATAGGTTTAAAATTTGTCTTTGATTCTTCTTTTGGATTATATTCTTGTGTTTCTTCTTTTAATTTATCTAATATTGAAATGGCATTTTTTGCATCATCTTTTGATAAAACAAGGTTAAACCTTTCTTTTAATGCATAAATTGCCAATTCATCTATACTTAAATTTTTATCAAAAATTTCTAAACTTGTTTCTCCTACAAGTAGTTTTTTTAAACTTATAGAGTTAAATTTTTGCATAAATTCATCTACATAATATGGCTTTGAGACTATTTGTCCATTTTTATCTAATGTAGCTTTATCTAAAGAGACTGGAAATTTTAAGTCAATACCTAAAACTTTACTAGAATCAATAAAATCTTTTAGCTCCCTAATTTGTTTTGTTGTAAAATTTTTATCAAACCCCATAAGCTTTCCCCAGATACTAATTTCTGGTTTTTCATCTCTTGTATATCCACTTAAAGGAGATACAAAACGATCATAAGCTTTGGCTTTATCTTGCTTATTTAATCTCATATAATCATCCAAAGAAAGATTTTTTGATATATTTTGATTAAAGCTTATTATTATTAGACACATTGTTAATATTCATATTTAATGTCTAATTGCTTTATGCTTTGGATAGCCTTTAAAAACTGCATTCATCTCCTCCTATGAAAAGTTTTTTTGCCTCTTTTGTTTGTAAGATAAGTTGAAGTAGAAGTTCACTATCTTCGCACTTTAAATTTTCATAAACAGCAATATCAGCTAATCTTCCAACACTAATTAAGCCGCTGTTTAAATTTAGCGCATTTGCTGCGTTTATTGTCGAACTTATCCATAAAATTTCAGCCAATTTATGTAAATCAAAACTATCGTGTATTAGCAAATTTGCTCTTAGTTCATCAAAAAAATTTAAACTTATATTTGAGCTAAGTCCGTCTGTGCCGATATTTAGTTTAATTCCACTTAAAATTAATTTTTTTAAATTTAGTGTTTTTTTGCTAAGAAGTCTATTTGAAAAGGCGCAATGCGTTATAGAGTGCATTTTTTTATCAAATTTAGAAAAATCATCCACATAAACACAGTGTGTGAAGAGTGTTTTTATATCTTTAAAATATTTTAAAAAACTATCTATATTATACATAGGCTCTAGATTTTTGTTGAAATTTAAAAGCCATTTTTTAAATCCGCCACTACCTTTTGTTAGCCAAATTTTTTCATGATTGCTTTCTAAGAAATGCGCAGACATTAAAAGAGAGTTGTTTTTAGCAAATTCGCACGCTTTTTTTGTAAGTATCGGATGTGTAGAATATGGCGAATGAACCGAAATGGCTGGTATAAATTTATCATTTTTGTATTTTACACTAGCATTAAATCTTTTTATAAATTTATCCCAATTATCATCACAAATTTTATCACTCGCACCTAAAATTTCATTAAAAAATACAATTCTAGCTTGTGAGTTTGCACAAATTTCCAAATCTATACCAAAACTTGAAATTTCACCTATCGTGCAAACACCACTTTTCATCATAGATTTTATAGTTTTTTCTATAAGTTTGTCATTTGCTTCTTTGCTTAAATTATCTCTAGATTTTACGATACTTTCGACCCATTTTAAAAAATCTCCATAAACAAGGGAAGTTTTATTTGAGCTAAACTCTAAATGAGTGTGAGTATTTATAAAACCTGGTGCTATTATATCATTTGAGCAATCTATGATGGTTGCGTTTTTGTATTTGTTTTTAAGTTTTTCAAAATCATCAATTTGTATTATGGTTTTTTCAAAAGCTATGGCTTTATCTTGCAAAATTTTAAAAGCATTTTCAAAATTTAGTATTTTTTTTGCTTTTATTATCTTCATATTTTTTCTTTTATAATTTTAGCTGGAATTCCAACAGACACTACATTATGAGCTATATCTCGCACAACAACGCTTCCAGCTCCTATTGTTGTATTATCGCCTATATTAATTTTTTGTATGACGCTAGAGCCTATTCCTATATGAGTAAATTTGCCAACTTTTACTCCGCCTGCTAGACTTGCATTTGGACTAAGATGAGCAAAATCTCCTATAATGCAATCATGCTCAACCACACAACCTGTATTTAAAATAACGCCGTTTCCAATGATAGCATCTGCATTTATTACTACATTTGGCATTATTACAATTCCTGTTTTTAACTTAACACTGGGTGAAATTATGGCACTTGGATGTATTAAATTTACTACATCAAAACCGCTTTCTTGCACTTTTTCTTGCAATTTTTGGCGAGTTTTATTATCTCCTATAGCAATTATGATATCAAATTTTTCTAAGTTTGAGTTAAATTTATTATCACTTGCATCATCTAAAAAAATGATATTTTCATATCCACAAGATCTTGCTATGTCTGCGACAACTTTGCCATGTCCGCTTGAGCCATATATATAAATATTTTTAGTTTTGTCCATTAAATTTTTCCGTTGTAGCCATACCTTCTTTACTTATACCATCTTTAATTATAACTTTTTTTATGGTTAAAAGTGCTATTTTTATATCTAAAAAAAAGCTTAAATTTTTAGCATAATAAACATCATATTCAAATTTTTTAGCCCAAGAAATCGCGTTTCTACCATTAACTTGTGCAAGTCCCGTGATACCTGGGCGGACATTGTGTCTAAGTTTTTGTTCATCGTTGTAGATATTTAGATATTCTATCAAAAGCGGTCTAGGGCCAATGAAACTCATATCTCCTTTTAATACATTAAAAAGTTGCGGTAATTCATCTAGGCTTAAAGAGCGAATTTTTTTGCCACAACTATTTAAACGCATATCATCTGGCAAAAGCTCTCCGTTTGAGTCTTTTTCATCACTCATTGTTTTAAATTTATAAATTTTAAAAATTTTTTCATTTAAACCTGGGCGAGATTGTGTAAAAATAGCATTTTTACTTATATTTTTTTTGATAATTATATATGTTATTAACATTATTGGCGATGTTAAAATTATAAGAAAAACTGAGCCGACGATATCAAAAAATCTTTTAAAAAATAGCCTATACATCTAAAAAATTCCTATAATACTCTATATATTGCTTGGTTATAATGTTTTGATCGTATTTTTCAAGCACTAAATTTCTACCATTTTGCCCCATTTGTTTTGCTAAATTTTCATTATCTAGTAAAGTTTCTATCTTGTTTGCTAAATCTTTACTATCTTTAACATTGCAAATTAGCCCATTATATCCATCTTTGATAGCTTCATTGCAACCACTGACATTGCTTACAACACAAGGCAAACTCATACTCATAGCTTCTAAAACCGTTCTTGGAAAACCCTCTTTATAGCTTGGTAAAACATAGATATAAGTGCCTTTTAATAGCTCTTTTACTCTATCACTCCATTTTATCCACAAGACATTTTGGTTATTTAAAAAAGATTTATCAGCACTACTTTTATTTCCCTCATATCCATCTCCAACAAAGACAAATTTAGTATCGCTTCTATCTTTTAAAATCTTTGCGGCTTCATAAAATTCCCTTATGCCCTTATGCCAAAGTGCCCTACCCATCATCAAAACTATTTTTTTATCAGTTTTAAAATCATACTTAGTTACTAAATTTGGATTAAATTCATTTGCATTCACACCAACGCTTTTTATTCTTTTTACTTTATCTTTTTTTATTATATTGTGTTTTATCATATAATCAGGGTCGCTATCATTTACAAAAATAGTTCCGTTACTTAGAGCAAATGATTTTTTATACAGCATTTCTATGGTAAATCTTACAATTTTTGACTTAATATCATTATCTATATAAAAGCTTCCAAGACCTTCTACTAAATTTAAAACAACTTTTATACCAGCTTTTTTTGCTGCAAAAGTTCCAAAAACATTGCTTTTATGTGCCGCAGTTTGAAGCATATCTAAATTTAGAGTTGATAAAATAGAAGCTAAATTTTGTGTGTCTTTTTTAACTTTTAGTGGATTTAAACTAGCTTTGTCTATCTCATATATAATTGTTTTAAATTCTTCTTGTATAGGCTTTGTATAAGCTCCGTATGGCTCGATGGCTATAACTTCGTGTCCAAGCCTTTTTAATTCACGCATAATTGGAGCTCTAAAATAATAAATACTCATATCAGAATGAGATAAAAAACCGATTTTAGCCATACTTAACAACCTTTAAATTTAAAAGTAATTTTATCATTTTTTGAGTTTATAAATTTTAGTTGATCCGTTTAAAATCACTGGTTCAAATAAATTTTTATCATAATTTTCTAATACAAAAAGTTGAATATACGCACTATCATACAAAGTTTTATCTAAAACCAAAATTCTCAAATAATCTTTCATAAAAATCACATAAAAATTGCTATTTGGATCTATGTTAAAATAATTTACATTTAATTTTTCGTTTTGATCATAACTTGTTTCAACATATGTATTTACACTATAAGAGTTGCCATTTATCGATAATTTAGTGCCATCATTACTTAATATGACATTGTTATTTAACATTATTTGATTATCATTTGTAGCTGAAAATCTCTCACTAACCATAAAAAACGGCTGGGCAAATTCTTGCCCTGTTGTCAAATCAAGTCTAGAAAAATCTAGCACTATCGGATATATGTATATCATTCTATCTGGTAAATAGTAATAAATATCTCTTGTTTGCTTTGGCAGAGTTAAATTTTCATCTTTTAATGATAATAAAAACTCATTAACATTTGTAGCATTATAATCTTTCATCATCTTTTTTAAATTTAATCCAAATTTTTCTTCATAATTTTTTTCTGTATATTCAACTTCTAATCTTGCCATATTTGCAGAGCTATTTTGATCGCTTCCAAGTGCAAAGCTAACGGCGAAGTTATCACTTCCAAGATGTTTTCCTCCATCTATGAGAGTTTTTACATCTGAATAATATCTGATCGGATAACCATAATCCCACCAAGAAAGCACATAATCTTCTCTTTTTGCAATATTTTTTAAATTATCCAAACTTTCAACTTCGCTATGTGTAAAAACAGGAAATACTTTATAATCATAAATATGTTTTAAAGATGGATATAATGCACTAAATGTTACAACAAATAAAAACACATAACCTAAAAAACGATCTTTTATATCTATTTTTGCAAAACAATACATAACAAAATAGCCAAAACCAAGAGCCATTACTGGAACTGAGTATATTGTAAATCTTAAACCACTTTTAAATGACATAAGACCCAAAAACAGAATCGGTAAAGTTAGTAGTAAAATTTTATTGTTTTTTATAAATAAAATATATCCTATAATAGATACCAAAAATACTATTAAATGCCCGCTAATCCTAGTTACAACTGTGTTAAAATCTATCGCAGAACTTTCTCTTATTGTTTGATTTACATTGAAAAATTTAAAAACAGCATCACCGCTATCTGCAATGTCTCTAAATATATAAAATTTAATGTTAAAAAGTATAGGGTTTAGCCCGCCAAGCCATATAAAGCATATTAACGAAGCCATAATTAATGCAAATATTACTTTTTTATCAAAAAATCTTTGGTAAAAATAGATTAAAGCATACAAAACAATAACTATAATAAATTTAATTTGTATAGAAAAGCTTGTGATTGCTAAAATCATAAAAACCATAGCTTCATAGTTTAGTTTTTCGTATCTTTCAAAAACAATGGTATATAAAAAAAACATTCCAATCATGGCAAGTAATAGTGAGTAAGAAGATGGATACCACCATCCATATATCGCCATAAAAACCGGAATAAATATTAAATTTACTCTCTCTTTTCTTTGAACAAGTCTTGTTATGCTCCAAAAAACCATCATAGGAAGAGTGATATTTAGCATATCCGTATCGTAATATCCACTCATTGTTCTATTATAATAACTATTTGCAATAATAGCTAGAAGTGCAGCTATAAAACCCGCTTTTGAAGCGTTTAGTTCTTTACCTATAAGTATCAAAGGCACAGCTAAGAGTGGAGATAAAAATGTACTCATATACAAAAGTATAGTTTCTAATGAAAATGGCAAAATGTTATATAACCACATGCTAAGCGTCGAAAGAGATGAGCCATAGTAAGAAAGATCGTTTGGTTGATGAAAACCAGCTATCATATCTCTTGTGCCCTCAGCAAATGCATATCCGTCATTTGTGCTTATCATAAGCTGATCATTCCATATAAAATGCGGATAAGCACTAGCCCAAACTACCCAGTAAAATCTGCAAAATATCCCAAAACAAACAGCTAAAACAATCATTAAAATAGTATGTTTAGAAAGTCTAGGTAATTTATTTAGAAATTTAGCGAAATTAAAATTTGACATACAAAACCTTGTTTTTACAAAAATTTATCCCAAAGAAAACTACAATTTTATCTTATTTTATATAATAGATATATAAATAACATTTATTTAAGCCATATTTTTATGAGTTTCTTCTATTTTTTGGATTAACTCATTTGTGATTTTAACTTTATCAAAAAACATAGCCCTTGTTTTAGCTTTTTGCTCATAAGTTTTAACAAAACTCTCATCATCTATTGCTTTTTGCATAGCATTTTGTGTAGAAAGCTCATCATTAACAGGAACCAACACACCCCATTCGTCATCGCCTAAAAGCTCCCTTGCACCACTTTTATGATCGCTTGATATGATAAATTTTCCGCACGCAAGTGCTTCTATCAAAGCATTTGAAAAGCCCTCAAAAAGACTAACAAATACAAAAGCATAACATTTGCTCATATATTTATAAGGATTTTTTTCAAAGCCCATTAAATGCACCCTATTTTCTAAATTTAACTCTTTTATAAGGTTTTGAAGTTCGTTTTTTAATACACCCTCTCCTAATATAACCAAATCAAATTTATCATTTTTAAGTTTAGAAAAAGCTCTTATTAAAAGAGAATGATTTTTACCACTATCAAGCCTACCAACGCTTAAAAAAAATGGTTTATTGAGATTTTTATCTATTTCTTCATTTGAAAGTTTGGTTATGGTTTGCATATCAATAGCATTATATAAAACCCACATTTTGTCTTTTTTTATACCAAAATTTTGCTCTAAATCAATCAAATTTCCAAGTGAATTTGGCATTATTAAATCAGCTTTTGGATACAAAAATTTAAGCAAAGTTTTACTTATAAATGATTTTAAATTTTTTTCTTTATAAAGCACTGATGGTGTTGAGCATTCGTTAAATATCATAGCTCCTTTTAATCCAAAAATTCTAGCAAAACCAGCAATGTAACAAGGGCGATTCATCCATACAAAATGTATGTCAATTCCAAGTTTATTACAAAGTTTTTTATATTTTAAGCCCAAAAATGGAAGTTTTAATAATTTTTTTATGCCATTTTCAAATGGTGCGGATTTTTCTATAAAATGAGTATTTACTTCATTTGGTATATCATAATACAACCTATCATTCATAATAATTAAATGAACTTCGTATTTTTTTATAAGCTCACCTAGCAAATTACTTACAACTCTCTCAGCCCCACCACCAGCCATAGAATAGATAAAAACAGCTATTTTTTTCATTTTTTCTCCACCAAATTTTCTATAAGGTTTTCCCATTTTTTTGTTATATTTTCAGTTTTAAAATTTTCTAAAGTAGCTTTTGTATTTTTAATTATTAATTTGCCTAAATCCTCTTTTAGTATAGCCATTTCAAGTTTTTTAGCAAGTTCATCGCTATTTCCTATATCAAATAAAAATCCAGTTTTGCCATCTTCTATAAGCTCAACTCCCCCAGCTGTTTTGCTAGAAATCCTAACACATTCATAAAATGCACTTTCTATTAGCACATTTGAAAGTCCTTCACTATATGAAGCAAGCACAAAAATTTTAGCTTTTTTATAAATTTCTTTTATATCTGTTATATGACCTAAAAATTCGATATTTAAGCTTAGTTTTTTAGCTTTTTTTTCTAAAACATCTCTTAAAGAGCCATCTCCTGCTATTAAAATGCGGTAATCTTTGAGTAAGCTTTTATCTGTTTTTGAAAGAGCGTCAAAAAAAACATCGTAACCTTTTACTTTTTCAAGTCTTGCTACGCTTAAAATTATATTTTCTTTTTCTGATATTTCTGGAAAATCTGCGAAAAATGGATTATACATTATGACGCAATTTTTTACAAATTTTGAGTAGTAATTTAAATCACTTTTTGTAAGCAGTGTTAATGCATCAACTCGCCTGTAAGCTACATTTCTTATAAAAGTAAAAATTTTGCTTTGTAAAAATTCATGAGAATTATGCTCTGTTGCTATGAGTTTATAGTTTAGCCCAAAATTTGCTATAGCGCAAGCTACGTTTGTCCAGTCTATAAAGCTTATTATGACATCTGGATTTTCATTTTTAAAACATTTTCTTAATTTTATATATTTATCAAATTTACTACTATTTTCATAAACATTTAAATTTATAAATTTTACAGACTTATCAAATTTATAAAGTCCATCATCTTTTTCTAAAATAGCTATGCAAACTTCACTATTTTTTATGAAATAATTTGCTAAAACTTGAAGCACCCGCTCTGCTCCACCATTTCTAAGAGCTGCTATGACAAATAAAATTTTCATCTCAAGCCTTTGTAAATTTTAAAAACTACCTTTAATAAAAGCGGATGAATGGCTAAAAGTATAATCAAAATCTTTTTTTTAAAATATTTTGTTTTTACCATAAAAACACTAAATAGTTTTTTTTTGATAAGATTAGAAAATTCATAAATTTTAGGATAAAACTCGCTTGATTTGCTTCTTAAGATACCAATACTTGTATCAAACATAGACGAACAAAGTGCGTAATTAGCTTCGTTTGTAAGCTCTTTATAATTTTGCTTAATCAAATTTGTAAATCTTTGCACACTATCAACAGCTATTAAGTTTTTTTGACTAAATGAATGCACGGTTGAGCCTTCTCTAATGCGGTAAAAGTAGTATTTTGTATCGCTATAAGCTATGTTTTGAGCTTTATGTATAACATCAAAAGATATGAAAATATCTTCGTAAATTCTACCCTCAGGAAAACGCAAATCATCAAAAATTTCTCTTTTATATAAAAAAATACATGGCGAAAAAGAAAGATGAGCCGTGCAAATTGCCTTTAAAAGCTCTTTTGAACTTAAAATCTTTTCAGAGCTATTTGTTTGTGCTATATCGGTATTTAGTCGATTTTGACTAAATGCTTGAAAGCTTATCATACTCATTTTTGTTTGAAATTTACTTGCCATATCATAAAGTTTTTGTATGAAATTTTCTCCCAACACATCATCGCTATCAACAAAACTTATAAAATCCCCTTTTGATTTATCAAGACCTAAATTTCTAGCACTACTTTGACCACCATTTTGCTTGTGAAAAACTTTTATGCGACTATCATTTTTTGCAAACTCATCGCAAATTTCGCCACTTTTATCGCTTGAACCATCATCTATAAGTAAAATTTCCAAATTTTTATAAGTTTGGTTTATGATGGAATTTAAGCACTCTTTTAGATAATCTTCAACATTATAAACAGGAACTATAATGCTTATTAGGCTTTTATCAAATTTATCCATTTTTTTCCTATATTTTCTACTAAAAAATCATCTCTTCTAAGATTTGCATTTTGCACAAATTTATCTCTTAAATCTTCATCTTTCATCAAATTTTCTAATCTATTTGCTATCATATTTTCATCATCAACTTCGCATAAATAACCATCAAAATTATCTTTTATAAGCTCACTTGGTCCTGCTATACAATCAGTAGAAATTCTTGCACAATCAAAAAATATACTTTCCATAAGTATATTGCAAAACCCCTCGGCTCTACTAGTTACAACAACTATCTTTGATTTTTCATAGTAAGTTTGTATATCTTTTACAAATCCCAAAAATTCAACTTTTAAATTTAGCTCTTTTGCTAAATTTTCTAATTCATCTCTTAAAACTCCATCTCCTGCTATTATAATTTTCCAGTTTTTAAGCAAATTTTTATCAATCAAACTAAGCGATTTTAAAAAAACATCAACACCTTTAAAAATTTCTAATCTACCAGCAGCTAAAATGATATTTTCTTTTTTTAAATCTCTTTTTTGAAACTCAAACATAGGATTTTGTATAATCTCAACATTTTTTACAAATTTTTTATAATAAAGCAAATCATAACTCGTTAAAACAGACAATGCCTCTGATTTTGGATATGTTAGTCGCTTTAAAATTTTCCAAATTTTTGATTTTAAAAAGCTATGATTTGTGTGTTCGCTTATAAAAATTCTTTGATCTTTATTTGCTAAAAGTGTCAAAATATTCATATAATCCAAAAAACTAATCACAGCATCAAATTTATTTTCTTTTAAAAATTTCCTTAAAACGATGAATTTCTCAAATCTTTTTGTTAAATTTTTAAAAAAACCTAAATTCTCAACACTCAAATTTGCACTCACAACCTTAACATCTGGCAAAATATCATAAAATGGTGGCATAGAGTCAAATTTAAAAATGGTAATATCAAATTCTTTACTCAAATGATTTGCTAAGACACTCATTACTCTCTCAGCTCCACCTTTTGAAAGCGTAGAGATTATAAAACAAATTTTCACTATTTTCCCTTTGTGATTTTTTTATAATCACTAAATAGCGATATAATGCGAGTTTTGAGTATGTATTTTAAAATTTCATATCTCTTAGCAAGGCTTATTTTAATTTTAGCAAAATCTCTCTCGCTTTGTATATTGCTACTACTTAAATCTTTTGGATGTGAAAAAATATCACAAAAACAGAGCTTAATGTCTGCTAAAAGCCTAGTCCAATCATCAGCAACATACAAATAATCATTTTGTAAATCTAAAATTTTTTTAGCAGCTATTTTATCTAGAGCATAGCAGCAAGCTCTTGTAAAACACCCCTTAGATAGGTCATTTACTAAAAAAAGTTCATCTTTTATATTTTTTGCAAATGCACTATAGCTATCTTGACCACCGCAAATCATAAGAGAATTTTTAGGTAAAATTTCCAAAAAACTCTCCACTTTTTCTATCATTTCATCATCGCCAATAATATCATCTTCAAAAATAAGTGCGATATCGTTGTTGCTTTTTAAAAAAGTCTCATAAACTAACTTATGACTTAAAGCACACCCTACTTCAGCTGGACTTAAAATTTTACCCGCTTTATAAAATGTCGGTGCTATATTTTTATAATAACTTAAAGCATCAAATTCACGCCCATCTATAGCTTCTATAAGTTTAAATTTATCATAAAATTTAGGAAATTCATTCTTTAAAAATTCCCTTCTTTTTTTATCTTTTTTTAAAGATATGAGATAAATTTCATATTTCAATTCTTTGTCCTTTTAAATTTCATAAAAATTTTATTTAAAATAATGGATTTTTCACTTTTGTTAAACAATATTATGAAGTTTAAAGTATATCCAAATAATAAAAATATAGTTGTAAATTTGATAAAATCTAACCAAGAATTTATGGAAATAAATTTTTTAAAAAAATAAAAAATAATCAAAAAAATAGCAAAAATAGCTATATTTATAAAAATGGGTTTATAAAAAGTAAAGATGTTTAAGCTTAAATTCAAACTCGCATTTATAATATCAAAAATCAAAATTCTCAAACTATAAAGCACAGCAGCTACGATAACAATACCAAAAAGCCCAAATTCAGTGTATTTTAAAATCAAAATTTGAGATAAAATCGTGCTAATTCCTAGCACTAAATTCGCCATAGCTGGTCTTTTAAGCTTATTTGTAACACTATCAATGTTAAACAAAACAAAAACATAAGAGATAAAAATGATAGGAACTAGTGAAATCATACAAAGCTGGTATATTTCTAAAATTTCACTTTTTTCTTTAAAATTTAGCCATAAAGTAAAAAAATCTATCCCCAAAATAACAAAAATAACACACGGCGTAGTTATGATAAAAGCTACAACTTTTATGTAAAATTTGGTCTCACTTATAAGGGCGGTAATATTTTTTTTAGAATAAATCTCAACAAGTTTTGGAAAAAAAGTAGAACAAATAGTAGCGACAAAAGACTCAATTATAAGTGGTCCGGTTTTTGATACAGATAAAATTCCCATAGCTACAGGCGATATAAAAAGATTACAAATAAGCAGATCAAGTCCTGTTAAAAGCACCCTATTTAGAGCATTAAAACTATTCCATATGCCTGAATTTAGAAGTTTTTTTACCATTTTAAAACTAAAATTTGAAATGTTAAATTTGATATCTGGGGCGATTTTTTTTGAAATACTAACAGTGCTAAAAAATACAAAAAAACTAGAAATCAAAGCACAAATTGCAACATAATATAGTTTTGGTGAAAAAAAATAAAAAAACAATATAATGCTAAGACCAAATATAATGCTAGAAATCGCATTTCTAATAGATATGATATAAATTTTATTTTTTACAAAAGCGGTGATTGTAAAGATTGTATTAAAAAGACCTAAGCAAAAATTTAAAAAATATACTAAAAACATAAGCTTTACATCACTAGTTAAATTTTGTGATATGTTTAAGAAAAATTCCAAATTTAAAGTAAAAATAACGGATAAAATAGCAACCAAAATAGTAAAAAATATATTTACAATAACAACAGTTGAAAAGTAGTAATTGGCTCTAATGCTATTTAATTTATGGTATTCTAATGCTACAAAACGCCCAGCTACGGAGTTTATAGCCACACTTAAAATATAACCATAACTTACTATGCTATTTGCTAAATTTAAAAAGCCAAAAGCTTCATTTCCCAAGCTTTTTAAAATAAATGGTGTTAAGAAAAAATTTATGCCCATTTGGACGATAAAAACTATAATGCTGCTTATTAAATTTATGCCCATTTTATTTTATAAGTCTGTAAATTTCAAATTTCATACTAAAATCTTTTGAAATATAAAGATTTTTCTAAATTTGAGTTATAAGGTAGGATTAAATTTGAATCAAATTCTACAAATTTAGTAGTTTTTTTAACATTTCCGTAAGCCATATCGGTGTTTCCACTTAATTCGTAGTAATCATAACCAATAAGAGTTTTTTTGTCTAAATTTAAATCAGTAAAACAATGATGATTACAATCAAGTTCTAAATTTTTACCAAATTTAACTTGAATTAGATATTCGTTTTTACTATCTAATTTTAATATCTCTTTTTTTTGCCCATATTTAGGATTTGGGGAAATACCCCAAAACAGCGTCGTTAAAAATAGGCAAAAAATCAGTAAAATTTTCATTTTCCTTCCCAAGCAAGAGCTGAAGAGATGATAAGTTTTAAGTCATCTTTCTTTGGTTTCCAGTTAGTTAATTTTCTTAATTTATCACTATTTGCTATAAGCATAGCAGGATCGCCATCTCTTCTTGGAGCGATTTGGGCCTTAAAATCAACACCGCTTACCTCTTTAGCAGTATTTACTACTTCTTTTACGCTAAATCCTCTACCATATCCTACATTAAAAATAGAACTTCCATTTTTACTAACATAATCCAAAACGCTCAAATGTGCATCAGCTAAATCCTCTATATGTATATAATCCCTTATGCAAGTTCCATCTTCTGTATCATAATCATCGCCAAAAATAGACATTTTTTCTCTTTTTCCAAGTATAGTTTGAGTGGCAACTTTTATAAGGTGTGTTGCATTTGGATAGTTTTGTCCGAGCATTCCATCACTACTTGCACCAGCAACATTAAAATATCTCATAATTCCGTATTTAAAATTTGGATTTGCAAGTGCTGTATCTTTTAAAATCCACTCGCTCATCAACTTGCTTCTACCATAAGGATTTATTGGTTTTTGCCCTGTTTCTTCTGTAACTTCGCCATTTTTTGGCTCTCCATAAACAGCGGCAGTTGAACTAAATAAAAATATATTTACACCGTATTTTAGGCATAAATTTGCTAAATTTATAACATTGCTAGTATTGTTTTCATAGTATTTAAGTGGCAATTGCGTACTTTCAAAAACCTCTATAAATGCCGCAAAATCAATAATAGCATCAAATTTTGACTTGGCAAAGAGTCCATCAAGATCTTCTAAATCTTCTAAGCTCATTTCTATAAACTCAAATTCTCTTATGGTTTTTAGCGAGTTTATGGCTTTCATTGAACCTTTGCAAAGATTATCTATGATACAAATTTCGTGTTTTGTCTGCTCTAAAAGTGCTTTTGTTACATGAGAGCCTATATATCCAGCTCCACCAGTTATTAAAATTTTCATTTTTTCTCCTTAAATTTCGTTTCTAAATCGTAAAAATACCGGAAATCTTGGTTTTTTATTTTTAGTTAAATTTTGATATTTGTATGTTATGATTTGATTTATTTGTGGTGGATTTTTACGCAACTCATCGCTAAAACCAGAACCTATTTTAAAAATAACGCCAGTTTTTATGTCTTTACAATCAAGAGAACCCATCGCATTTTTATACTTTCCGTTTCCTTTATTTATTTTTAAAACTTTGCACTCACTATCTTTAAATTTTTTAAGTTTTAAAATTTTGTTTGAACGGGTATTTTCGTATATTAAATTTGTCTCTCTTGCTACAACTCCTTCTCCGCCATTTTTTACTATATCATCTAAAAATTTAAAAACTTCATCATTATTTTTTGCAACTCTTTGCTCTATTGCCTTTATGTTTTCACATTTATTGGCAATTTCTTGCATTTTTTGATATTTTTTATCAAAACTTACATTCATATCTGGTATATCAAAAATGTAAAATTTTATCTCTTTCCAGCCGTTGTTAGTTTCACTTTTTGATGTTATAGAAGAGATATTTTCAAAATCCCCTCTTTTTGTATAAAGCTCACCATCAAGTGCGAAATTTGGAAAACAAGCCGTGAAATTTGAAGGATAGGCAAATTTATACCCATTTCTTGATTTTAACTCTTTACCATCCCAAACACCCCTAACTCCATCTAGCTTTTCGCTTATATACCAGTTGCTTAAATTTTCATCATCATACTCGCTTAAAAGCATTATTTGTCTGCTTTGTGCATTTATAAAATTTATAAAAAAAATCAATAAAATGCAAACTCTAAGCATCGTTTTTAACTCTTTTTAACTCATCATTTATATACTCTTTAAAAACGGCAGTATAACTCATGCCCTGTTTTTCTTTTTGCAAATACTCACTCATTGTAGATATGTTGTTTGCATAATCTTGTATAGTAATGTTTCCTCTTAAAAGTTCATATTTTAAAAACAGCCAGTATGTATTTAATGTGTCGCTTTCGCAATATTGATAAATTTCATCAAGTTTATCATCATAAAAAAGCTCAGTTACTTGATCCCCGTGAGTATCGTATTTGCCTGGTAAATTTAAAGTTTTACAAAGCATATCCAAGCTTAATCCACTAACTGCCCTAAAATCACTAATATGATCTAGCAAATCTAGATGAAAAACTCCATCATATCTACTTCTATAATTTTCCCATTTAGTTTTGTTAAATTCTTTATTATTTATTTCAAAATAAGCCGGGGCTTGAATGTTGTATTTCATAGCCCTAATCATAAGCATAGGAAGATCAAATCCACGCCCATTAAAGCTAGCTAAACGGGGATTTTTTTTATTTATAAAATTAATAAAATCACTAATTTTTTCTTTCTCATTACTACCTGAAATTGTATTTACCCTTATAAATTTACCAAAATCATCGGCTAAAACAGCACTGATTGCTACAACTTTATGAAAATTTACAGGCAAAAATTCACTTCCGGTTTTTTCTTTTTGAGCTAAAAAGGCTAAATTTGCAACTTCTTTATCGTCTCCTTCATATCCATAAGCTTTTCTTAAACTATCACTATCTGGAATTGTCTCACAATCAAAAACACATATCATTTTGTTTAAAGCCTCTCATCTGCTTTTTCTAAAACACCTTTTATATCAAAAGTTACAGCATTTACGCTGTTTAAATCAAGATTTTTAAACTCATTATGGGCAACTGCCAAGATTATGGCTTCGTATTTTTCTAAATCAAATTTATCTAACAAATTTATATTATATTCTCTTAAAACATCGTTTTTATCAGCCCACGGATCAAATACATCAACAACGCAGCCAAAATCTTTTAACTCATTTATAACATCAATTACCCTTGAGTTTCTTATGTCGGTGCAGTTTTCCTTAAAAGTTATGCCAAGAACCAAAACATTTGCATTATTTATCTTTTTGTCATGCTTTATCATTAGTTTTACTACTCGGTTTGCGACATATTTTCCCATATTGTCATTTATGCGTCTTCCAGCTAGAATGATTTCAGGATGATAGCCAAGTTCTTGGGCTTTATGCGTTAAATAATATGGATCAACTCCTATACAATGCCCACCAACAAGACCTGGGCTAAATTTTAAGAAATTCCATTTTGTTCCAGCTGCTTTTAAAACTTCATTTGTATCAATGCCTATTTTTTCAAAAATCATAGCAAGTTCGTTTACAAAGGCTATATTTATATCTCTTTGCGTGTTTTCTATAACTTTTGCTGCTTCTGCAACTTTAATGCTGCTTGCTTTAAAAGTGCCAACTTCGATTATACTTGAATAAGTTTCATCAACTTTATCTGCAGTTTGTGGCGTAGAACCAGATGTAATTTTTTTGATTTTTGTAATGGTATGCTCTTTATCACCTGGATTTATACGCTCTGGTGAATATCCACAAAAAAAGTCTTGATTAAATTTCAAATTTGAGTATTTTTCTAAAACTGGCACACACTCTTCTTCTGTTGCTCCTGGATAAACCGTGCTTTCATAAACTACGATATCTCCTTTTTTAAGCACATTTGCCACACTCTGACTTGCTTTTAAAAGTGGCGTTAAATCAGGACGATTATTTTTATCAACAGGCGTTGGAACGGCGATTATAAAAAAGTTGCACTCTTTTAAATCATCTAAATTTGAGCTAAATTTTATACCATTTTTAAGTGAGTTTTTTAATTCATCATCATTTATCTCAAGTGTTTTATCAGATCCATTTTGTAGCTCTTTTATCCTATCTTTATTTATATCATATCCTATAACTTCAAATTTATTTGAAAATGCTACTGCTAATGGAAGTCCAACATATCCTAATCCTATAACTGCGATTTTTGTCATATTTGCTCCAAATTTTTAAATTGCGTTATTTTATCAATTTTTTAATTAAAATAGCTATAATTACTTGATTGAAGGAGAAAATTTGAGAGAAAAATTTGAGTATTTTTTGGTTTTGCTTTTGATTAAAATAGCAAAAATCATCCCAAATCGTTTTGTTTATGTGCTTTTAGATAAAATTTCAATACTTTTTTTCTATACATTAAAGTCGCGCAGAAATTTGGCTATTTCAAATTTATCTTATGCTTTTAAAGATTTAAATGAAGATGAGATTAAAAATTTAACAAAAGAAACTTTTATAAGCTTAGGAAAAACTACTGCTGATTGTTTACTTTTAGTAAATAAAAAAATTGAATTAGAAAGCCTTTTTGATGAGCCACAAAAATATGAAGATTTGATAAAAAATACTTTAAATAATGGAAAAAATGGCATTTTATTTTTCACTGCACACTTTGGAAACTGGGAAATTTTAACTAAATATGTCGCTAAAATCGGCTTTCCGCAACTTGTTATTTCAAGAGAGGGAAATAATACCTTAATAGAAAAAAATATCACTATACCTTTTCGCGATGAGTTTGGAAACAAATTTGCTTATAAAGATGAAGCAATGAATAAGATTGTAAAAGCTTTAAAAAAAGGCGAAATTGTTGGAATTCTAACGGATTTAAAATTAAACAATAGTATTTTAGTTCCATTTTTTGGGCGTGAATGCTACACTGCAAAAACTGTTGGTTCACTTTATTTAAAATATCATCCAAAAATAATTCCAATCTTTGCAAGAAGACTTAAAAATGGCAAATATGAAATTGTTGTAAAAGAATTCCCTAATCTAAACTTAAGTGGCGATAAAGAAGAAGATATAAAGCTAATTACTAAAACTTGCAATGAAATTTATGAAGATATCATTAAACAAAGCCCAGAGCAGTGGTTTTGGATGCATAATCGCTGGAAATTAAATTAATGAAAGCTTTAATTATAAGCGATAAAAGAGTAGGACACGAAAGTCAAAGCGTAGCATTTTGCCGTTTGTTAGGGTTTGAATTTGAAATAACTAGTATTAAATTTAAAAACAAATTTTTAAAAATTTTAAGCTATATTTTAGATTTTTTAAGAATTTATAAGAATATTTTTGAGTGTGAGCTTAAAAGTGGCTATGACTTGGTTGTTTCGGCTGGATCAACTACTTACTATGCAAATAAATACTACGCAAAAAAAAATGGAATTAAAAACATAGCTTTGATGATGCCAAAGGGTTTTAGAAAAGATTTTAGTTATATTTTTGCAACTAAAAATGATGCTAAAAAAGAGCTTTTAAATTTGGTAGTTTTACCTGTAAATTTAAATTTTTTAGAAAAAAAAGAATTTTATACACCACAAAAAAAGGCTATTTCTTTTATAATAGGTGGAGAAAATAAAATTTACAAAATATTACCTGATATTTTAAATAAAATAGATGAAATTATGTCTAAATTTAGTGATTATGAGTGTATGATAACCACTTCTCCACGCACTCCAAAATGGCTAGAAAACGAGCTTAAAAAACGAAATTTTAGTTTTAGTGTTTGGTTTAGTGA
This sequence comes from Campylobacter sputorum subsp. sputorum, assembly GCF_008245005.1. Taxonomy (NCBI): domain Bacteria; kingdom Pseudomonadati; phylum Campylobacterota; class Epsilonproteobacteria; order Campylobacterales; family Campylobacteraceae; genus Campylobacter; species Campylobacter sputorum. The sequence continues at coordinate 903,660 of NZ_CP043427.1, forward strand.
AAATAAAATAAATCCAATTTATGATTTTACTCATAAAAGTGAGTTTGTTTTTATAACCCAAGATAGCGTTTCTATGATAAGTGAAGCGGTTTGTAATGGAAGTGCGAATGTGTGTATTTTGGAGCTTTGTAAAAATAAAACTTCAAAATTTGATGAGTTTTTACTAAATTTAAAAGAGTTAAATTTAGTTCAAATTTATGATAGCAACGCCAGATTAAAACAGACAAAAAAATTTAATTTAAAAAAAGTTTTAGAAAGTATAAATTTATGTTAGTAGTGCAGTTATTACCAGAGTTAAACGAAGGTGGTGTAGAGCGTGGAGCAGTAGATATTTCCAAGCTTTTAGATAAAGATGGGATTAAAAGTTATGTAATTTCAAATGGCGGAAAGCTTGAAAAAGAGCTTAAAAATCACATTAAATTTGATGTATGTTCTAAAAATATTTTTACCCTCATCTCACGAATTTTTAAACTTCGTAAAATTTTAAAAGAGTTAAAGCCTGATATAGTTCATGTAAGAAGCCGTGTTCCTGCGTGGCTTGTGTTTTTTGCTAAAAAAGGCTTAAATTTAAATATCATAAGCACGGTGCATGGGCTAAATTCAGTGAATTTTTATAGTTTTATAATGGTAAAATCTGATAAAATAATAGTTCCAAGTAACTGCGTAAAAGAGTATATTTTAAAAAATTTTCACGCAGATGAGACTAAAATTTCAGTGATTTTTAGAGGCGTAGATTTTAGTGATTTTAATCCTTCAAATTTTAATGGTGAAATTTTAAGGACGAAATTTAATTTAGCAAAAGATGATTTTATCATATCTTGTGTTGGGCGAATAACAAATTTAAAAAATATAGAAACTATCATAAAAGCACTTAAATTTTTACCAAATGCCAAGCTTTTAGTTGTTGGCGGTGTGCATAAAAAAAGACAAAAATATTTTGAGTTTTTAAAAGTTTTGGTTTGTAAGCTAGATTTAGAAAAAAAAGTAATTTTTACAGGCAGTATTAGCAAAATCGCTGAAATTTACGCACTTAGCGATGTTGTAGTGAGTGCTTCGATTAAGCCTGAGAGTTTTGGTAGGAGCGTGGCTGAAGCGATTTCGCTAAATACGCCAGTTGTTGCAAGTAATCACGGAGGCGTAAAAGATATCATAATAGAAGGCGTAAATGGTTACTTTTTTGAGCCACTTGATGAAAAAGAGTTAAGCCAAAAAATATTAATGGCAAAAGAGCTTAAATTTGATGGATTTTCCTATATAAAAAGCAAATTCTCAGTAGAAAAAATGTATAATCAAACCTTGCAAATTTACAAGGAGTTAGTTTAAATGAATGAGTATATTTTGAGCTTAAAAGCTGATAAAACCAAATTTGCTTTTAAGTTTTTGCTTTTTGTGTGGCTTTGTAGTGTGCCTTTTAAAAATTCTATTTATCAAATTTCAACTATTTTATTATTGGTTTTTTGTATATGGCATTTTGTGTATTATAAAAATTATTTTATTTTAAAAGAAAATTTTAAGAAAACTAAGATATTAAGCTTTTTTGTAGGGCTTATAATTTTAAGTATGTTTCTCTCAAATCTGCTAAATTTAGAGCTTTTAACAAAAGATTCGTGGAAAAATACGCTTTCTTTTATATATAGATACGCTTTTGTTTTTATAGCTTTGGCATATTTTTATAGTTTAAAATTTTTTAGTAAAAAAGAGATAATCTTTATGCTTTTGTTTGGAACTATGATTTTAGCACTTAATGGAATATTTGAAGCAGTTTTAGATCCTAAAATAATTACTGCTTCCGTTGGACTTACTGGACCTCTTAATAATCGCAATGCAATGGGACTTATGATGAGTGCAAGTGTAGTTTTTTCTCTATTTATACTTAGAAAAAATTTACTCTTTGGTTTTATTTTGTTAGCGATTTATGGCTTTTGTATGATTTTTTCATTTTCAAGATCTGGCTGGGTGGCTAGTGGAGTGGCATTTTTGATTTTCTTAGCACTAAATTTTAAAAAATTTGATAAGAGATTTTTTATTGCAGCGATTTTATTTATAGTTGCTTTGGTTTTGATTTATTTAAATGTTGATAGCTTTCAAACTAGATTTAATCAACTTTTAGAAGGTTATTCAAGTTACCGAACTGAGTTATGGAAATACGCTTTAAGTCAAATTATAAATCAGCCATTTTTTGGTCATGGCAATAGTGTCTGGAGAAGTCTTGATTTGCCACCAGATATCGCACTTCACACAGGAGTTCATAACTCAACCATAGAAATTTTACTATTTACCGGTATTTTTGGTCTTATTGTATGGATAAGTGCCGTTTTAGTTGTGTTTTTTGAGATACTAAAAAGTAAAAATTTTATATACTTACCACTACTTACATATTTTATAGTTATAACTCAGTTTGATTTTAGCGTGTTTGACTCAAAAGAGCTTTTTAGTTATGTAAGTATGTTTTTATTTTTAGTTTATAGTGATAAATTTAAGGAAAGTTTTTGCAAACACTGATTTTTATATCTATTTTTTTAGCCATCATTTGTTTTGTGATTTTTTCTATTCGCCTTAAATGGTGGCTAAAAGACATTGATTATAAAATTCCAAGAGTTTTGATGTATCATATGATAGCAAATCATCTCCCAAAAAACAAAAGCAAATTTAACCGCCTAAGAGTTAGCCCAAAAAGCTTTGAAAAACAACTCATTTGGCTTAAAAAAAATGGTTTTAAAAGCTATTTTTTAAGTGAGCTTTCGCCAAATTTAGAGCCAAAATCGGTTGTAATAACTTTTGATGATGGATACAAAGATAACTTTACAAACGCTTTGCCGCTTCTTAAAAAATATGGTTTTAAAGCTACTATTTTTATAGTTTGCAACCGCTTTGATAACAACTGGGCAAGCGATAAAGATCTGAAAAAACCAAGCCCAGAGTTAAATGCTGAAGAGATGTTAAGCGATGATGAAGTTAAAATGATGATAGAAAGTGGTTTTATAGAAATTGGCTCGCATACGCTAAATCACGCAAATTTACCATCTTTAAGCTTAAAAGAAAAAGAGATGGAAATTAAAAACTCAAAATCTTTAATAGAAGAAAAATTTGGTATAACTTGCAAAAGTTTTGCTTATCCTTTTGGGTTTTATGATAAAAATGACATTATTTTGGCAAAAAATTCAGGCTACAAATTTGCCACTACAACAACACCGGATGTTGTAAGAAGTAAATACTCAAATTTTGAAATTCCACGCCTTATGATAAGTGGTCGTGGAAATTTGCTTCATTTTATACTAAAAATTAAAAAAGGAAGAAGTAGATGAAAATTTGTTATTTTTCTTGCTCAAATATCTTTGGTGGAGTTGAAAATATCATACTTCAAACATTAAACGAGCTTTGCAAAAACGATGAAGTTAGTTTGATACTACCAAAAGGAGCAAAATTCTTAGATAAATTTGACAAAAGAGTTAAGATTTATGAGTATAAAAGTTACGATAAAAGATATAATCCATTTTTATACATGGAAGTTTTAAAAATCATAAAAAATTATGATATCATTCATACACACGGAAGTAAAGCTACTCAAATTTGCTATATTTTAAGTAAATTTTATGATTTTAAATTTGTATCAACAAAACATAATGATAGAAAAGGTAAAATTTTTAACAGAGTGAAAAATGTCATTGCTGTTTCGAATAAAGTTGCAAGAAGTATAAAAAATAGAAGCAAGATTATATATTTTGGCATAAAAGCTAAAAATGTTACACCAAATTTACCACAAAAATTTACAATAACAGCTGTTGGCAGACTTGATTTCATAAAAGGTTTTGACATTTTGATAAATGAAGCAAGTAAGCTTAAATTTGACTTTATTTTGCAAATTGTTGGTAGTGGAAAAGAAAAAGATAGTTTAGAAAAACTCATAAATGAGCTAAATTTAAATCAAAAAGTAAAGCTTTTAGGGCATAGAGATGATATCGCTGAGATTTTAGCAAATTCTCATTTACAAGTCATTAGTTCAAGAAAAGAAGGTTTTCCACTAATCTTAATAGAAGGACTATTTTACTCAAATGTTTTAATATCATCAAAAGTTGGCGGAATAGATGAAGTCTTAAACTGTGAGTTTTTTTATGAAAATTTGAGTGAAAAAATAGACGAAATTCATAAAAATTATGAAATTTACAGAGCTAAATTTAGAGATTTGCATAAAAATGCTAGAAAAAATTTAGATTTTTATAATTACATATCAAATTTAAAAGAGTATTATAAAGGTATTTTATGAGAATAGTTCATTGTGGAATTTTTAACGAATATGATGATGGAAATTTCTTTTATGGTTTAGAGCGAAAAATCAGCCACGGACTTCATCAAAATGGGCATTTTGTTTATGATTTTAGTTATAGAGACTGGGAGAGAAGTTTAAGAATTTTTGGTATTAAAAATAGCGGATTAAAAAATATGAATCAAAAACTCATAAATATTTGTAAAAATATAAATGCCGATGTTTTACTTATCACAAAAGCCGAAAAAATTGCAAATGAAACTCTTTTAGAGATAAAAAAAGCTTTGCCAAATATAAAAATTGCTATGTGGTATGTAGATCACCTTAAAGAAAAAGCTGAATTTTTTGAAAAATTTAAGATAATTGATGTGTTTTTTTATGCTAATGCTCTTCGTTTAAAAGAATTTTCTACTAAATTTAAAGATACTATTTTTTCATTTTTTCCAAATATTTCAGACCCTGCTTTTGAGGTGGATTTAAATTTACAAAAGTCAAATGATATTATCTATATCGCAAGGGATTACAAGGAAGATAACCGCTATAAATTTGCTACTTTGCTTGATGAATTTTGTAAAAAAAATAGCTTAAAACATAAAATTTATGCAAGTTTGGGAAATGAACCTATTTTCGGATTTGATTTTTTTAGAGCTATAAATGAAAGCAAAATCGCTATAAATTTTAATAGAGATGATGATTTAGAGTGTGAAAAATCAAATAAACTGCTTGGAGCAAGTGATAGGATGGCACAGTTTTTAGGGTGTGGAGTTTGTGTTTTTAGCCCAATGATAAAAGGCTTTGAGAAGCTTTATGAGACTGATAAGGAGATTATTTATTTTAAAAATCCAAACGATTGTTTTGATAAAATTTTGCAAATTTTACAAAGCAAAGAATGGCAAGAAATCTCAAAAAATGGGCGAGAAAAAACATTTAAAATAGCAAATGCCGCAAGAGTAAGTAAATTTATGCTTGAAGTTTTATTTAATATAAGCCAAAATTATGAGTGGAGTGAGTTTGTATATAAAAACGGAGAGAGAATTTGAAAATTTTACAGACACTTCACTGGGTGCAGTTTGCTGGAACTGAAAAAGTTTGTGTTGATTTATGCAATGAAATGAGTAAAAATAACGAAGTAATTTTGCTTTTAAACAAAGATATTACAGCATATTTAAGCGAAAATGTAAAATTTATAGAATTTGACTTTGAAAAAAATTACTATAATCCATTTTTTTATATAAAACCGCAAAACTAATTAAAAAAATTTCACCAGATATAATTCATGCACACAATACTAAAGTTATAGAAATTATTCATAATTGCAAAATTTTTTTAAATAAAAAATTCCGCTCATTGCTACAAAACATGATTTAAGGTCTAAAAAACACTATAAATATGCTGATTTATGTGTTGCCATTTTAGATGATGCTTTTAAAATTTTACCAAAACATACAATTTTAATAGAAAATGGTATGGCTTATAAAATGCCAAAAATAGTAAAAAAAATAGATAAATTTCATATAATCTCATCTGGTAGGTTAAGTCCTGAAAAAGGTCATCAAGATATTATCAAAGCTTTATCAAATGTAAAATTTGATTTTTTACTTGATATTTATGGTTGTGGAGAATATGGGCAGGAGTTAAAAAACTTAGTAAATGAGTTAAATTTAAATAATAAAGTAAGATTTTGTGGCTTTAGTGATGATATTGCAACTGTTTTAGCAAGCTCTGATTTGCAAATTATTGCTTCACATATAGAGCCTTTTGGACTTGTTGCGATTGATGGGATTTATTATTCGCCACTTTTAATTTCTACAAATACCGGAATTTGCACTAAAATTTTACCAAATGAGCTTATTTTTAAAACTTCAAATTTAAGTGAAAAGCTAAATGAAATTTATGAAAATTACGATAAATTTGTGGAAATTTTTTCTAAAATCAAGGCTAAAAAAGATGATTTTAGTATAGAAAAAATGACTGAAAAATATTTAAAAGCTTATGAAAGCTTAATAAAGGAAATTGGATGAAAATTATACATATTTTATATCTTACAGAATTTGCCGGAACTGAGAAAGTTTGCGTTGATTTATGCAATGAAATGAGTAAAAAAATGAAGTGTATTTACTATGTAATAAAAATGGTTTTAATGGCGAAGTTATTACTGATTATTTAGACAAAAGAGTAAATTTTATAGAAATTCCAACGAATAAAAATCGTTTTAATCCTTTTTATTTATATAAATTAGCAAGAATTATAAAACAAATAAAACCAGATATAATTCACACACGCAATACTAAATTTTTAGAAATTAGCAAATATATGCAGGTATTTTTAAAGCGTAAAATCCCACTTGTTTTTACAAAACACAACTGGTTTTTTAAGAAAAAAAATGAAACTTGCTGATTTGTGTGTTGGAATTTCTCCAGAAACTTTGTTGCTTTGTAAACAAGCAAATGGGGGGGGGTAGGAACATTTTGATACCAAATGGAATTTGTTTTAAAACTCCAAATAAAATTTTAAATGAAAGCGATTTTAATATAGTTGGCGTCGGAAGACTTGAAGAGCATAAAAACTTTCAACTTGCCATTAGGGCTTTAAGTAAAGTTAGGTTTGATTTTAAATTGTATATTTTAGGTCAAGGTGTTTATGAAAATGAGCTTAAAAATTTGATAAAATCTCTAAATTTAGAAAATAAAATAAAACTCGTAGGCTATGTAGATAATCCTTGGGATTACATAAATAGTTCAAATTTACAAGTTTTGTTTTCAAGATTAGAGGATTTTTCTTTGGCTTTGATTGAAGGGATTTATTATGGTAAAATGGTTTTTGCACTCGATACTGCAAATCATAAGGAAGTTTTAGGAGACGATTTTATAGTACAAAACGATGATGAAATTGTTGCTAGAAAACTAGATGAAGTTTATGAAAATTATGATTTTTACAAAACTAAATTTGAAAAAATAAAAGAAAATTCACAAAAATACAGCATAGAAAATGTAGCAAATAAATATATAAAAGCGTATGAAAGTTTAATTAAAGTAAATTATTTATATTTTAGAAAATGCTAAAAAATATTTTAATCACAAATGGCGTGAGCGAAATTTCTCCAAATTTTATAAAAAATAGTGATAAGTTTACGATTTTAGGTGTTGGAAGATTTGCAAAAGTTAAAGATTAGGATCTTTTAAATCTGACTTTTAAAAGTTAAATTTTTTAATTTTCAGCTAAAATTTTCTTAATTCCGAGTCGTTTTTTAAGTCTTAAAGAGCGTCTAAAAAGTTTAAATTTTGATATAAATGGCAATTTAAAACAAAAATTATTTTCTTTGTCGGTGCTATTTAGTCTTTTAAAATCTATAAAAAACAGATTTTCTTCGCCGTTTTTGATTTGCACTAAGAAATTTTTCATATTTATAATATCAAAAAGATTTATATTGTATTTTCTTATAAGTTTTAAAAATATATCGATTTGAGTAGCTAAATTTTTACTTAAAGTGTGATTTTGTATATAAACTTCTAAATTTTGGCTGATTTGTGAATTATCGTCTCTTATAATCTCGCAAATAAGGGCTTTTCCTTTATCTGTTTGAATTAATTCATTTTCAATTTTTGGTAAGAATTTCTGAATTTCCACACATAGAGCTAAAATCTTTTTGTAATTTTGCAAATCAACTAACAAAAGCTCATCTTTGCCATCTTTTTGAACTTTTAACATTTTGTTTTTATCATTTGGGTGCACATAGCAATCGCGATACCAACCACTATCTAAGATTTCTTTAAGTTCTAACATTTACAACTCCTAGATTTTAATTCTATCGTAATTCATTTTATAAAACAATAAAGCAAATTATGATATCATCTAGCTTTACTTTAACTCAATGTGGAATTCTTTATGATTTTTGTCTGTATTTTTTTGTTTATAATTTTAGTGGCATTTTCACTTCGGTATAACTGGTGGCGAGTTTGCATAAGCGATAATCACGCAAGAGTTTTAATGTATCATTCGATAGAACGACATTTCGGCGATAAATTTGATAAATGGCGAGTTTTACCAAAAGATTTTGAAAAACAAATTGCTTGGATTGCAAAAAATGGTTATAAATTTTATACCCTCTCTGAACTTTGCGAATTATCGGAAAATATGCCCAAGAAAGCAGTTTGTATAACTTTTGATGACGGATATGCTGATAATTTCACAAATGCCTATGAAATTTTAAAAAAATATGGTGCAAAAGCCACGATTTTTTTAATTCCTAATCAAAAGGAAAATCACTGGGAAAAGTCAAATACAACGCATCTTTCAGCTATGCTTAGTAGCGAACAAATCACTAAAATGAGCGATATTGTAGAGTTTGGTTCACATACGATAAATCACGCGAATTTGCTTCAAATACCGCTTGAACAAGCTAGGATAGAAATAGAAAATTCCAAAAAAGAGGTTGAAAAAATCACAGGTAAAATTTGCGAGAGTTTTGCTTATCCATATGGAAAATATGACGAAAAAATCTTACAAATAACTGGGAAATGCGGTTTTAAAAATGCTGTGATTGTTAAGCGTGGAGTTTTTAAATCTGGTGAAAATAGGCTTAAAATCAAGCGAATAGGAATTCTTGGCACTGAGAGTTTTTTTGACTTTTGGCTAAAATTTAAGAAAATAAGGAATAAATTATGATAAAAGCGTCTGTTTATGTGATTTGTCAGGATGAAGAAAAACATATAGAGCGAATGTTAAAATCTGTTGCGGATTTTGATGAAATCATAGTTGTAGATAGCGGAAGTAAGGATAAAACGCTTGAAATTGCGGCAAAATTTACAGATAAAATTTATCACCACGACTGGCAAGGCGAAGGTTTACAGAAAAACTATGCATTTTCACTTTGTAAAAATGAATGGGTGTTAAATTTAGACGCGGATGAGGAAATTACAGCTGAGCTTAAAACTGAAATTGAAAATTTTATGAAACAAAGCGAATATGATGGGCTTGATATAAAATTTCATGAGTATTCTTTGGGGCGAATTTGTTCGCCTTTTGTTCGTAAAAATACTCACATTAGATTTTTTAAGAAAAGCTGTGGAGAGTATAGAAATCTAGGAGTTCACGCACAAATTTCAATCAACGGCAAAGTAACAAAAAGCAAACACTCAATTCATCATTTTAGTGATAAATTTATAAAAGAACTTGTTATGAAAAATAATAATTATTCAAGCCTTAGAGCCCAGCGTGATTTTGAAAAAGGCAAAAAGCCAAATTTTTTAAAGCTAATTTTTATTTTTCCACTCGTATTTTTCAAATCTTACATTTTAAGACGATCATTTTTTGATGGCAAAAAAGGCTTTATAACTTCAATGATAAATGCTTTTTACGCATTTTTAAAAGAAGCAAAACTTTATGAGTTAAATTTAAAAAAATAAAAGCAAAAAAAATATATAATTCAAATCAATCTTTATTTAAGGAATAAAATGCAAAAGATAAAAATAGGCATAGTTGGTTACGGAAATTTAGGTCGTGGAGTTGAAACAGCTTTACAAAAAACAGATGATATGGAGCTTGTAGGCATTTTTACAAGGCGTGATCCAAAAAGCATAAAAACTCTTTTTAACTCTAAAGTTTATAATCAAGATGAATGCTTTGATATGAAAGATAAAATAGATGTTTTGATTTTATGTGGCGGAAGTGCAAATGATTTAATGGAGCAAAGTCCGAAATTTGTCGAGAGTTTTAACATCATTGATAGTTTTGATACTCACGCAAAAACGCTAGAACATTATAAAAATGTAGATAAAATTGCTAAAAAAAGCTCAAAAATAGGCATTATTTCTATCGGCTGGGATCCGGGGCTTTTTTCTCTAAATAGACTTATAATGCAAAGCGTATTACCTCAAGGAAAAGATTATACTTTTTGGGGAAAAGGTGTTTCGCAAGGACATTCAGATGCAATTCGTAGAATCTCTGGTGTTGCGGATGCAAGACAATACACAATTCCTTCACAAAAAATTCTAGATGATGTAAGAAATGCTAAATTTGGAGATTATACAACAAGACAAAAACACACAAGAGAGTGTTTTGTAGTGCTAGAAAACGATACGCAAAGCGAAAGAAAAAGAGTTGAGAAAGAGATAGTTTCTATGCCAAATTATTTTAGTGATTATGATACAACTGTAAATTTTATAACTAAAGATGAGCTAGATAAAAATCACGCAAATTTACCGCACGGCGGAAATGTTTTTAGGGGCGGTAAAACTGGAAAAAATTTAGAAAATAATCATGTTATGGAGTTTTCTTTAAAACTTGATTCAAATCCTGAGTTTACATCAAGTGTTATGGTCGCATATGCAAGAGCTGCTTTTAGACTTCAAAAATCAGGTCAAAGTGGTGCTAGAACTATATTTGAAATACCTCCGTTTTTACTATGTACAAAAAGCATAGAAGATATCATCCACGATACTTTGTGATAATTTTGCCCTTTTTAGGGCAAAAAAACAATATGATAAACAACATTTCTCCATTTTTTAACAAACATTCAAAAATCCTCATACTTGGAAGTTTTCCATCAGTTATTTCAAGGCAAAATGAATTTTTCTATGCTAATAAACAAAATAGATTTTGGAAAGTATTAAGCTTTGTATTTGATGAAAAAGAACCAGCAAGCTTAGATGATAAAAAATCGCTACTATGTAACCATAATATCGCTTTATGGGATATAGTAAAGAGTTGCGATATAAAAGGTTCAAGCGACTCAACTATAACAAATTTAAAAACAAATGACATAAATCAAATTTTAAAAAATAGCAATATTTCGCACATATTTACAAATGGTAGCAAAGCCTCGTCTTTATATAAAAAATACATTTTAAAAGATACTTTTATACAAAACTATCCTCTTGCCTCAACTAGCCCAGCAAATGCTAGATACTCTTTAGAAAGACTTATAAAAGAGTGGAGCATTTTATCTAGAATTTAGCTTCACTTCTTTTAGTCTATTGCTTTTAAAATTATGTCTGCCGTATTTAGCTTCTTCTTTTCCGTTTAATTCTACCAAATCAGCTGTAAATCCGCAAGTTTGGTTTATAACAGTATATGTTCCAACTCCATACATATCAACAGGTGTACTCACATCTTCAAATTCTTTGATAATTTTGGGCGTAAAAGACGAACTTACCACTATCTTAACATAAGAAAAACCATTTTCATCTAAAGCTTTTCTTAAAGCAAATACCAACTCTTTGCAAACTCCATGCGGATCAAAACCGCTCGTATCTTTATCGTTAAAATATTTATCTATCAAATTTTTTGAAGTATCAGCTCTAACAGCATAAAGTCTATCTCCCAAAACACTTGCCGCTTTTAATGCATCGTTAATTACATCGTTATTATAATCAACCAAAGCTGTTATTTTTTCATCTGGAAATGTTTTTGCATAAATTTCACATGCTTTTACGATGTCTCCTTTACACATTTGTATAAGTGCGTGCGGCATAGTTCCCATACCTTTTCCATCCCACCATAAACCTTGTGCGTCAGTTGAAACTTTATTTATACCAGCTATAAAAGTAGCGTATCCATCGCCAATTTGTGTTAAAATGTCATCTTGTCTATCTGCCATAGAAAAAACTATTTTTCCATTTGCTGCTTTTAAAACTTCACTCACATTTGTGCAAACAGAACTTCTTCTTGCCAAAGTTGCATCTATGATATTTTCTAAAAAACCAAAATCCTCATATTTTCCACTAACTTTTAAAACAGGCTCGTATCCTTTGACTATATCTCCATCATTTAATGCGAGAATTTTTAAATTTTGAGGACTATTTGCAAAAGTTTGTAAAATTGCTATAGCTTCGTCTATACCACATAAAGTATATTCATCCTTTCTGCAAAACCATTGTTGGGTTACATTTTGATTTGGCAAATTTTCTTTAATGATTTTATTTGTTTTCAAAAAATAATTAGCCGAAAAAAAGCCGTCTTTTATCCTATCATCAAATTTAAAAGTTTTATTTGTAAGACGAGATATCTTACCGGATTTTTTTAGTTCTATTTCTGTTTGCATAAAATTTCCTAATTTTAAATAAATTTATAAAATGAGCACAAAAGCTCATTTTATACTAATGACAGTGTGCTTTACCGCTCATATCGGGTTGAATTGCAGAGTTGTCTGCTCCGCCTTTGGAGTTTATATCTTCTATAATTTTTATAAGCTTCTCAGCTCCATCTAAATATCTTTTAGCACTTACTGAATTTGGCTCATAAAAACTTATAGGTTTTCCACTATCTCCACCCTCTCTTATGGATGGTTCTATTGGAATTTCTGAGAGAATTTCAGTTTTATATCTTTCGCATAGTTTTTTTGCACCGCCTTTTCCAAATATATCATATTCTTTTCCAGTATCTGGTGCTATAAAACCACTCATATTTTCTATAACTCCAGCTATAGGAATATGAAGTTTTTCAAACATATCAAGAGCTCTAGCACTATCATCAAGTGCAACAGTTTGTGGAGTTGTTACGCAAATTCCAGCAGTTACTGGCACGCTTTGAGCAAGACTGATTTGTGCATCTCCTGTTCCTGGAGGCATATCAAATAAAAGCACATCTAAATCACCCCAAGCAACATCTCTTAAGAGTTGATCTATAACTTTCATAATCATAGCACCTCTCCATATCAAAGCAGAGCCACTGTCCATTAAATTTCCCATGCTTATCATCTCTATGCCATGAGTTTTAATCGGTTCTATTTTATTACCAATGGCATATGGTTTTTCATTTTCAACACCAAGCATTCTTGGTATATTTGGACCATAAATATCTGCGTCCATAAGACCAACTTTTTTACCGAGTTTTGCTAAAGATATAGCTAAATTTAGCGTAGTTGTGCTTTTGCCAACACCACCTTTTCCACTACTTACCATTACAAAACTTTTGATTTGTGGTGCTAAGTTTTTACCACTTCTTGTGTTGCTTTGCTCTTTTGGAATTTCTGGTTGAGCTATATTTATAACAACTTCTCCTAAAAGTGCTTTTATATCATTTCTTATTTTGTCTGCAACTTCTGGATTTGATGATACTATTTGCAAATTTATACTAATACTATCATCAGTTTTAATCTCTTTTACAAAACCAAAATCAACTATACTTTTTTCAAAACCAGGATAAATAACCTGTTTTAACTTTTCTAAAATTTCATTTTTATCCATTTGGATACTCCTTGCACTCTTTTTTTGCTATCTCTTTGCTTATCTTATAAGCACAAAATTTTGGTCCACACATTGAACAAAACTCAGCTTCTTTAAATACATCTTGAGGAAGAGATTCATCATGATACTCTCTTGCTCTATCTGGATCTAACGCAAGTTCAAACTGTTTATTCCAATCAAAATTATACCTAGCATCACTCATAGCATGATCTCTTTGTATAGCACCTACTCTATTTCGTGCTATATCTGCTGCGTGTGCTGCTATTTTATGAGCAATAAGCCCCTCTCTAACATCTTTTGCATTTGGCAAACCTAAATGTTCTTTTGGCGTAACATAACAAAGCATACTAACGCCATGATATGCTGCCAATGCACCGCCAATCGCACTTGTGATATGATCATACCCAGCACCAATATCGCTAACAAGTGGACCAAGAACATAAAATGGTGCATTATTGCAAAGCTCTTGCTCTAACTTGACATTATACTCAATTTGATTTAACGGAATGTGACCAGGACCTTCTATCATAACTTGAACATCTTTTTCATAAGCTCTTTTTGCAAGCTCACCTAAAACTTTTAATTCACTAATTTGAGCCTCATCACTAGCATCATAAAGACAGCCTGGACGCAAACTATCTCCAAGAGATAACGAAACATCATATTTAGCACATATTTCACAAATTTCATCAAAAGCGGTATAAAATGGATTTTCTTTGTGATAGTGCATCATCCACGATGCCATCAAGCTTCCTCCTCTACTTACTATACCCATCTTTCTTTTTGAAACAAGTGGCATAAATTCTAGCTTAAACCCAGCATGTATAGTAAAATAACTAACGCCCTGCTTTGCTTGATTTTCTATGACATTAAGCATAGTTTTTATATCTAAATTTTCAATATTTCCAACATCGTGGATGATTTGATACATTGGAACCGTGCCTATTGGAACTGATGATGCTTTTATGATAGCTTCTCTAATAGCGTTTAAATCGCCACCAGTTGAAAGATCCATAACAGTATCCGCTCCGTATTTTATAGAAATATTAAGTTTTTCAACCTCTTCATCTATATTGCTAGCTAAACTAGATGAGCCGATATTTGCATTTACTTTGCATTTTGTTGCAACGCCTATACCAATTGGTTTTAAATGGGCATGATTGATATTTGCAGGTATTATCAAAGAACCTTTTGCAATTTCTTGCATAACTAAATTTTCATCCAAGCTTTCAGCTTTTGCAACATATTTCATTTCATCAGTTATTATGCCGTTTTTAGCGTAATAAAGCTGTGTTTTTCCAAAAGTATTTTTAGTATCTCGCATATACATTTTCCTATAAAAAAATAACTATCAAATATATCAATAAAAAGCTAAAAAACAGCTTTTGTAATGTATAATAATTATTTGTTAATATATAAAGGAATGATAATGCTTGATATATCTTTAATAATGCTTGGCGCAGGCTCATCAAGTAGATTTGCTCTACCTGTAAAAAAGCAGTGGATAAGGCTAAACGATACTCCTCTTTGGCTATATGCAACTCAAAATTTATGTAATTTTTACCCTTTTAAAGATGTTTTTATAGTAAGCAATGAATGCGAATATATGAGTAAATTTACAAATAATTTTAAATTTATAAAAGGTGGCGAAACTAGACAAGATTCATTAAAAAACGCACTAGATCAAGTAAATAGCGAATTTGTTTTGGTAACTGATATAGCAAGACCTTGCATTAGTAGAGAACTATTTTTAAAACTTATTGAAGGATTAAATAACGCTGATTGCGTTGTTCCGGCTCTAAAAGTTAGCGATACTGTATATTTTGAAGAAGAAAGCATAAATAGAGAAAAATTAAAACTCATTCAAACGCCGCAATTATCAAAAACAAGTATGCTAAAAAAAGCTTTGCAAAGCGACACAATATACACAGATGATAGCTCAGCCATAAAAGCAGTTGGCGGCAAAATTTGGTATGTTGAGGGAAATAAAGACGCAAATAAAATAACATATTATGATGATTTGCTAAACTTAAATTTGCCAAAACCATCAAACGATATATTTAGTGGAAATGGATTTGATGTGCATAAATTTAGCCAAAATAATGATAAAACATTAGTGATTTGTGGAGAAAAAATACCACATGAAAAAGGCATAATAGCTCATTCTGATGGAGATGTTGGAATTCATGCATTAATTGATGCTATGCTCGGAGCAGCATCTTTAGGAGATATTGGGGAGCTTTTTCCAGATAATAATGATAAATTTAAAGATATAAGCTCAATAAAGCTTTTAGATATCGCAAATACTATGATAAAAAAAGTTGGATTTGAGATTATAAATTTAGACATAACTATAATAGCACAAGAGCCAAAACTATCATCTTATAAAGATAAAATGGAAAAAAATATAGCAAATACTTTAAATTTAACACAAAATAGAGTTAATATCAAAGCAACAACAACAGAACATTTAGGATTTATAGGAAAAAAAGAAGGGATTGCAGCATTAGCAAATGTAAATTTAAAATTTTTTGATTGGACAAAGTATGAAAGTTTTAATAGTAGAAAATGAGATATATTTAGCACAAAGCATAGCTTCGAAACTCAGTAAATTTGGGTTTGAATGTAAAATTTTAGAAAGCGAAAATGATTATGATAAAAATGAATTTTTTGATATAATTTTATTATCAACAAGTTTTTCAAATAAAAAATTTGAGCAAATTATAACAGAAAACAAAGACTCAATTATCATAATAATGATAACATATATTAGCAATGATACTGTTTTAAGACCAATAGAACTTGGAGCACATGATTATATACAAAAACCTTTCATAATGGAAGAACTTATTAGAAAAATAGAGTATTTTATAAATTATCACAAACTAAAAATGCTAAATACAACATATAAAAATTATTTTAAAAATAATTTAATATCACCATATTTAAAAGAACATGAATTAAAAAAACTAAAACTACCTGTTTTAATTCGCAGTATAAAAACTCAAAACTCAGATAGTTTTGCGCTATTTTATACAATAAATTTAGATATAGCTTTTGAGCAAATTGATTTAAAAAACAACAACTCTTTAGAAAAGCTTAAAAGTCGTATTGGTAAAAATTTGTTATATCTAATAAATTTTCAATCTTTAAAAGATAAAGAAAAGATGGAAGTTTTAGAAATTTGTGCAAAAAAACAAGTAATTATATCAACTACAAATTTACTTGAAAAAGCAGATTGTCAAATCATAGATATACCCGTAGAAGATAGTAATTTAGATATAAATGAAATTTTAAGCATTGATGATTACACAAAACTTGCTATATCAAAATATCAAAATAAATATAGTGATACAGACCTTGCAAAAAAACTAGGAATGTCAAGAAAATCATTATGGGAAAAGAGAAAAAAATATGGAATCCAAAAATAAATCCATAAATATAAATAAAACTGAGTATGGCATACTATCACTCATAGAAAACGGAATTTTAGGTAAATTTACTAAGCTAATGAATGAAGATGAGGCAAAAATTGCTATAAGCGGTAAATTTAAAGATGAACCAAGTCCATTTACTTATGTTTTTGCGCCAAGTGGGTGTGAAGATGAATTGCAAAATTTAAAAAGCAAAGATACGCTAGAGCTTGTTTTAAATGATAAAAAAGTAGGGTATATAAAAGTAGAAAGTGTGTATAAAACAAAAAAAGAAATAGCCGATAAGTCGATATTTTTAGTAGATACACTTAAAGCAAATAAAAATTTAAAATATGGAAAATACGCAGTAAGTGGTGAAATACGGGTATTTGATACCTCACTAGAAGAGACAAAAGATAAAATTTTTAAAAAAATCAAAAATAACAATCTTAAAAAAATCAGTGCAGTTATGCTAAGGGCAAATCCGATTCATAGAGCCCACGAAAGACTTATAAGAATCATGATAGACAAGGCAGATCTTGTAATAATATTTTTAATAAGAACTTTATCAGAAGATAAACTTGAGTTTGATTTAAGAGTAAAAACACTAAAATATTTTGCAAGAAAATATCTACCGGCAGATAAAATAGAAATAGTAGCTTTTGAAAATACATTTTTTTTCAAAGATCATGTAGATCCAGCATTAGAGTGCATTGCAGCGCATAATTTTGGTGCAAATAAACTTGTAGTTGGACAAAATCATGGTGGTATAGGTATGTTTTATGATGGCAATACACCACATACAGCCTTAGATATATATAAAAAAGAATTAAATATAGAAATCATCGTTATGCCAGAGTTTGTATATTGCAATGAGTGTAAATGTTTAGTTAGCACAAGAAGTTGCCCGCATGGTGCACATCATCATATAAAATATCGCACAAAAACTTTAAGAGATTTGCTTTATAATGGAATTATGCCGCCATCTATCCTTATGAGAAGTGACATTTCAGCACTCATACTAAGTGAGCTTTTTCCAAATAGATTTAAAGATATACAAAAAATTTACGATAATTTATTTGCAAACAAGGGTATTTTAGAAAAACACGATGAAAAAGATTTTTATATAGCACTTATGAAGCTTTATCAAACACCAATAATGAACTAAGGATTATTATATGAGAAAACTATTTCTTACATTTTTTTATAGCGGTTTAGTACCTTTTGCACCAGGAACTTTTGGAACACTGGCTGGAGCTGTGGTAGCGTATTTTATACTTAAATTTTTAGGTGCTAATACACTAGCTCTTTTATCTATTCTAGTATTTGTTGCTGCTATTAATCCGATAAAAGAATATGAAAAAGAGACAAATTCTCATGATAATTCTTGCATAGTTATAGATGAAGTTGCAGGTATTTGGCTAACTTTATCAATGTGTGGTCTTTCTTTGTTTGGTTTTATACTTGGTATTATTTATTTTAGACTTTTTGATATTTATAAACCATCTGTTATAGGACGCATAGATAGAGAGGTAAAAGGCGGTTTGGGAGTAATGGGAGATGATATGTTAGCTGGATTTTTTGCTGGGCTTAGTGTTTTAATAACACTTAAAGCACTAATATATTTTGGCATTATTTTACCAGCTATATAAGAGGCTCATCCATAACTTTTGGGCAAGTAATTCCCATTATTTTAAGAATACTTGGTGCGACATTACTTAAGCCGCCGTTTTTTACAGTTTTTACTCCATTTGCTAAAATGAAACAAAATACATCAAAAGTTGTATGGTTTGTAAGGGTATTTAAATTTTTATCTTTTATAGCTTCGCAATTACCATGATCACTTATTTGCACATAAGCATAATTTTGTTCTTTTGCAAGTTTAATTATCTTTCCTAAGCACTCATCAACAGCTTCAACAGCTTTTATAGATGCTTCATAATTTCCAGTGTGACCAACCATATCACCATTTGCAAAATTTACAACTATAAAATCAAATCCATCTTTTATAGCTTTTAGCGTAGCTTCACAAACTTCATAAGCACTCATTTGCGGCATTTCATCATATGTTTTAACCTTTGGACTAGGAACTAAAATTCTAGTTTCATTTGGCAAAACATCTTCTTTTCCACCATTAAAAAAGAATGTCACATGTGCGTATTTTTCCGTTTCTGCACAATGAAATTGTCTAAGACCATTTTTGGATATAATCTCGCTTAATGTATCTTTGATATCATCTTTATCAAAAATAACTTCAAAATCAAAACTATCATCGTAATTTGTCATAGTTATTAAGTTTTTAACCACAAATTCTCTTTTAAATTCGCTAAAATTTTCATAAGCTAGAGCTGAGCAAATTTCCCTTGCTCTATCATTTCTAAAATTTATAAACACAACCCCATCATCTTTTTTTATGCCATCAAAACCATTAAAACTTGCTGGCTCTATAAACTCATCTGTGATATTGTTTTCATATGATTTTTCTAAATATTTACTTGGCGATAAATTTGAATGATTATTAACAAAAATCATATTTTCATAGGCTTTTTGCACTCTATCCCATCTTTTATCTCTATCCATTGCATAAAACCTGCCACAAATCGTGGCTATTTTTTTATTTTTACTCTGCTTTTGCTCTAATTTTTTTATAAATTTAGCCCCACTTGTTGGAGAGACATCCCTACCATCTGTTATTGCATGTTCCCATACTTCAAGTCCAAAACTTTCATAAATACTAGCTATCTCATCGAAATGATTATCCATACCATGGACACCGCCATCACTATAAAGACCTATAATATGCACTCTTTTGCATTTTTTTGCTATCAAATTTAAAGCAGTATTTTGTTTTAACGATCCATCTTCTATAGCCATATTTATCTTTACTAAATTTTGATATAAAACTCTACCACTTCCTATTGTCATATGCCCTACTTCGCTATTTCCCATCTGTCCATCGGGAAGACCTACACTCTTGCCGCTTGTTTTTAAAAGAGAATTTGGAACATTTTTAAAAAGATAATCATAAGTAGGTTTTTTAGCATTTGCAAACGCATTAAATTTGTTTTTAGGATTAAATCCTATACCATCTGTTATTATTAAAATTGTTTTTTGATTCATTGCTTTTTTCTTTATAAAATTTAATTATTTTTTAGCATTATTATACTAAAATTTAACTTTTTATCAATAAAGGTTATTATGTTTTATTATTTATATACATTTTTAAATATAAATTTATTCCAATACACCACAGTTAGAGCCGGATTTGCTTTTTTTATAGCTTTTGTTTTTACAATCTTTTTTATGCCTAAATTTATAAGATGGGCAAAACAAAAACATGCAGATCAGCCTATATATGAACTTGCACCAAAAACACACCAAACAAAAAATAAAACTCCGACCATGGGTGGACTTGTTTTTATATTTTCAACCATAATTGCTAGTTTACTTTGTGCAAGACTTGATAATTTTTATGTAATAGCTTCTATTTTATGTCTATTTTTATTTTGTTCTATAGGCTTCATTGATGATTATAATAAGATCATAAAAAACAGCAATCACGCTGGCTTAACACCAAAAGGTAAATTTACACTTCAAATACTTTTTGCTTTTGTGGTAAGCATTGTGCTGTTTACAAATGGTGCAAATACGGAACTTTTCATACCATTTTACAAATACCCTATATTAAATATAGAGTTCTTTTCAGTTGTTTTTTGGGTAGTTGTAATAGTCGCAAGTTCAAATGCTGTAAATTTAACAGATGGACTTGATGGACTTGCAACGGTTCCTAGCATATTTGCACTTTTAAGCCTAAGCGTATTTTCATATCTTAGCGGACACATAGTTTTTAGCAATTATCTATTTTTGCCAAGTATTCAAGGTCTTGGAGAGGTTATCATAGTTACTTGTGCATTAATGGGTGCTTTGATAGGATTTTTATGGTTTAATTGCTATCCAGCTGAGGTTTTTATGGGGGATAGTGGGAGTCTTAGCATGGGTTCATTCATAGGACTTGTTGGTATTATGAGTAAAAATGAGTTTTTGCTAATAATCATAGGATTTGTTTTTGTAATGGAAACGGTTTCTGTGATATTGCAAGTTGGAAGCTTTAAAATATTTAAAAAACGTATATTTTTAATGGCTCCAATACACCATCATTTTGAGATAAAAGGTTGGGTTGAAAACAAAATAATAATTAGATTTTGGCTAATTGCCCTACTTGCAAATTTAGTTGCACTTACTGCATTAAAGCTTAGATAATGAAAAAATCACTATTTGGATACGCACTAACTACAAAAGCACTCGCAAAAACTGGTGGGTGGGATATTTATGATGATAAGTTTAAGGAAATTTCTCAAGACGAATATAGAAATTTGCTTTTACCAACAGATAAATTTGACGCATCAAAAAGTAAGCTTGAAATTCCGAGTCCGGGATTTCCGCCTACTCATAATTTAGTTAAAAATGCTAGAAATTTAATAAGTGAATATGATTATTTTAAAGATATTATGCCAGTAAGCGTATGGATAAGTGGAACAAATGGCAAAACAACTACTACAAAAATGACTCAGTTTTTACTAGAAAAATATGGCTCAGATATGGGCGGAAATGTAGGAAATCCACTTGCTACATTAAACAAAAATGCAAAAATATGGATTTTAGAAACAAGTTCTTTTACGCTTCATTATACAAAGCTTGCTTCACCTAATGTATATGTTTTGTTACCAATTACGCCAGATCATATAAGTTGGCACGGAAGTATGCAAGAGTATGAAAAAGCCAAGTTAAAACCAGTTTTATCTATGAAAGAAGGTTCTGTTGCAATTTTGCCTAAAAAATACAAAGGCATTGAAAGTTTGGCACAAATTTTATACTACGAAGACGAAAAAGATTTAGAGAAAATTTGTGGCGTAGAAAGTAAAAATTTAACCTTTAAAACACCATTTTTAATGGACGCTTTAATGGCACTTTGTATAGAAAAAATACTTTTTGATAAAGCAGATTTTGAATTTTTAAATAATTTTATAATAGAACCAAATAAATTAGAAGAAATTAAAGATAAGTTTGGCAGACTTTGGGTAAATGATACAAAAGCTACGAATATCGACGCAGCCTTGCAAGCTTTTAAACGATACAAAGAATTTAAAATTCATGCAATAATTGGTGGCGATGATAAAGGCGTGGATTTAAGTGAAATTTTCGAAATTTTGAGCAAACAAAATGCTGTAATTTACGCCATAGGCTCAAATACAAATAAAATTATAAATTTATCGGCTAAATTTAACTTAAAAGCTTTTAAATGTGAATTTTTAGATATAGCTGTAAAAGAGATATCTAAAACTATGAAAAAAGAGAATGAAGTTGGTCTGCTAAGCCCTGCTTGTGCTAGTTTAGATCAGTTTAGTTCATACGCACAAAGAGGCGATGAATTTAAAAAATTTATCAATTTACTATAAATTTGATATTAAATATAAAAAATGCTTCAAAATATTTTTACATCTACATTTACTTTTATGCGGTCTATTAGTTGGAAATAGCTTTCATTAAACCAGTGAAGTTCGTTTTTTAACACATCTCCTTCAATTAGTGCTTTATAAAGACTTTCATCCACATATTTACCAGCCAAAGCACCATATTTATATATCCCGCCACCAACACTCTCATCACTTACTCTTATTGCACCATCAAACATCTCGTCTTTGCCAAATTTATCGGCGATACTTTTTAGAGTATTTGCTATGAGTAGTTGTTCTTTTTGCTCTTTTATCGTATTTGCTATTGCAAAATCCCCATCTTCAAGCATACCAAGAGCTATTTTTTCATCATCTGTTAGATTTTTTCTAGCAAAAAGCTTATTATGAGCTATTTTCATCGCATTTCTTTTATCTTGCACTGATTTATGAAAGTAGTGTTTTATATAGTCTTGTATCACATTTTCACTTTTTAACGCACCAGCTTCGACTAGATCACTCGCATTTTTGTCTATTATGGCTCTTATTTTTGTATAAGTATCCTTTAAATGCTCACTTAACTCATCTTTTTTTATCATTCCATCAAGTGCTTTTACGAGCTGTGCATTATCATCTTTACTTAGTGAGCTAAGTGCGTCTTTAATGCTATTTACCTTTGAATATATTGCAGATTTTGTGGTTTTAAAATCATATATTAGCTCATCTAATTCTTTTGTATATGAACGCAAACTTAGCCACTCTTTTGCCCTAGGGCTATTATTTGCTAGTTTTTCTTCGCCTTCTCTTAGCTTATCAGCTCCTTTTTGCCACAAATCATCTATGAAGTTATCGTATTTATCGCTTATATTTTTAAAAGTATCAAAAACGCTGTCTGTTTTTTCTTTTGTAATTTTTCCAGGACATTTCATTAGCATATCTCCAAATCACTTATTATTTTTCCATCATCATTCATATTTTTTAACTCAAATTCTTTTATGTTTTTTGCCATATCTTTTAACTCTATATTTGCTTTTTGCAAATCTTTTTCATTTTTGATTTTACTTAACTCTTTTTGTTTTTTTGTGAAATCATCTTTTAGTTTTTCATAAATGATCTCTTTTTTTAAAATCTCTTTTTTGATAGGATCTATCTCATTTTTTAGTGCATATTGTTCTACTTCAGAAAGCGGCACTTTTTTGCCATTTATCTTTAAAGCAGTGCTATCTTTTTTGCCATATAACTCATCACTCCAAGTCTTTTTAGTGTTTTGAAGTGTTATATCATCATCTTTTAGTTTCATATCTGCTAAAAAGTTATTTTTAACATCATCAAAAGTTTTTATGTTTTCAAAGTCATTTTTCAATAAAACTTCATTTGTAGCTTTTTGTGTTACAATATTTTTATCGGAATGCTGTAATAAATCGCCTCCCATAGAAGCTTTGCTTTGAGTGGTTGCAGGAAGTGGCGTCCCTGTCAGCATTTCGTTATTTCTGCGTTGTAATCTCTCTAAATCTTTAGTTTTATTTTTATTTGCGTGTATTATCTCACCGTTTTCTTTTTTTATCCCAATGTTTGCAAATTTATCATCTATATTTTTCCCCATTAAAGCAACTTCATCATCATAATTTTTAAAAAAATGCGTAGGATTGTCTTTAATTTCTTTTATCACTCTAAAAACATCTGCTTCGCTTTTAAACATTTCGGGGTGTTTTTTGGCTAGTTTTGTTAAATTTTCCACCCATTCACCGGGTAAAATCTCTGAAAGTTTGTTTATCCATTCGTCGGGCGTAAATGTTTGCATAATATTTCTTTGTGGTTCTTGTGAGGCTTCTCTCATCACAAAGTTATCGTCGCTTATATCATCTATAATCTGTGATTTAGTTTTTTGTGGTATACTTTCATTAGTAGCTAGGGAATGTGCTTTTGCACCAGCCCCGTCAGGGTAGGTATTTTTATCTAGATCTGAGTGTAGAGCAGGGGGCAACTCTACCCCTAGCTCCCTAGCTTTACTGCCATCTTTCATCACAAAGTTATCACCGTTTATATCTTCTCCTGCCACATCACTAAATTCACTTTGTTTTGATACCATCTGCTCCCCTCTAGCCCTGGCATCGCTAAGCTCATCGCTATTAATGGCTTTAGATCCTATATAGAAACCCCCCCCCCTTTTTTTTTGGTATAAACATATATCTTGAAGTAGTTTTTGTAATAAAACTTAAGCATTTTGATACAAAAATAGCTTTTTAAGCTTAAATAACTCATTATTCTTATTTTAATCTTATGTATTATTATTTTTTGCTAGTTAAAATAAATAATTTAACCATTTTTTTTTGATATTTAAACAAAAAATATAAACTACAATAAAATGCAAAAATGGGCTGATTTTTTCTAAAAATCCCACGCACTCAACCCACACCGACATCATTCTCAGTATTTGCTATTTTTTTCCGTTGTGTTAGTGCTTAGAGCTTATTTTTCAAATCTTTGTCTGATTCCGCATTTGCACATATCTTTTTCCACTTGCTTTTTTTCTAGTCCAATGATATATCTCACGAAAATTGTTAAAGATTTTCTCATTTTTCACCATAATTTATCCAAAAATGCAAAAAATGAGAATTTTTAAAACATGAAAATTTAAAATTATTTTTCTTCTTCTATGTCTAACACTGTATTCTTTATTATATTATATTTTTTAGCTTCTATATAATTATCCATCCAGCTATCCACCCATTTTGGTGTTTCTCCTTTTGAATTCCAGTTTATAATACCATTATACGCAGCACCAACAATATTAGCAAAGTCTTTTTTTGTTATACCAATATCATCTAGCTTTTTTTCAAAGTCTTTTATTTTCATTTTATTCCTTGTTTTTTATTTATTTTATCATAAAAAAGCAAAAACTTAATTAAAAATGTATTTTATTTTAAAAAAATACAATATAAATGTATTTTACTCTTGACAATAGCTAATTTTTTATGTATAATTACAGCATAAAAATAAATAAAAAATGTATAAGGAGTATAAATGAGACAAATAAACATCGAAGCAACAAAAGACTTGCTAAAAGAAATGAGAAAATGGAGCTACAATAATGATTTTCTAATCGTAGCATGGGAACCAATATATAAGGATGAATTTCAAGGAAAATATATCAACAATGAAAAATTAGACGAATATACTGATTGTATAATAGATGAATGGTTTAAAAATGATGAACCATCCAAAGTAGATGAAGATGGAGAATATCACTATTTCAAAAGCGTAGATGAATAATTTCTTGCTCTAGCGTTTTAGAGTTGCCTTTAAAATATTCATTTAAATTTCTTGAAGGCTTATACATGCTGACTAGCTTTTCGCCATCAAATACTATAAAATAGCCATTTTGACTGACTGCATTTGTATATAGCGGTTTTTCTTTATTTGGTGCTATTTTTGTTATACTATTTAATGCTTTTATTGCCTCACTGGGTTTTATTTGATGTTTATCTTTTATGTGAGTGTTTGATTTTTTCCAAACTCTCTCCACTCCCATTTTATCAATGTGCTTTAAGCTCTCATCCCTGCTTAGTGGCGAAGTGTTTTTCATCTTTACACCATCTATTTCAACACCCTCCACCCACACAGGCACAACCTCCGTGCGACAACGAAAATGATATGGCGGTAAGCCAAAGTTTGACGCTAGCTTATCGCTTCTACCATTGTATGCTTTGCTTTGCCAAGTTGCAGCAGCTTTCTTTTGAGCCATAGTTTTTGCATTTATTATTTTATCTGCTTGATTTTCTAAATGCCCAGCTGGTATGATTCGCCCATGCATATACCTACAAATTTCGCTAGTTTTTTATCCATCATGGCTAAACCTTTATAATATTTTACACCGTATTTAGAGCCCTGCATTACGATTAATACATTACTACTTTTTAATATTTAATCAGTAAAAAATATAAAACTATAGATTAAATTTAATTATTTATATAAATATGATGAAATTTACTTAAGGAGATAAAATAGAAATATTTTTTATTTGGAATTATAAATTATTTACGAGATAAAATTAAAGCATATAAATATGATAAACATTTTTATTACAACAATGCACTAAAAAAATTAATTAATGATATAATGGTGGGCCTAATAAGACTTGAACTTATGACCTCACCCTTATCAGGGGTGCACTCTAACCAGCTGAGCTATAGGCCCTTTACGGATAACGGATATTTGATTAATTATGTTATCTGAATGGTGGAGAATAGCGGGATCGAACCGCTGACCTCCTGCGTGCAAAGCAGGCGCTCTCCCAGCTGAGCTAATTCCCCGTCTTTATATATATTATTATGCAAATAAACTAAATTGCACGCAGTATGCTTACTGGTTCGCTCTGCTCACAACAGTAATCACTTAAAAAGCAAAGCAGTTTGCTTTTTATTGTGCAAAGCCCACACTCTCCCAGCTGAGCTAATTCCCCAATACATATTATGCAAAACTGAGAATAGATAACGGAATAAAGCTCACATATTCTGTTTTAGATAGCTTTAAACAATAAAATAAATTATTCTTTTATTTTTTATTTAAGTAAAATCTAAATTATATAATTTCTTTTTAGCACTATATATCTTTATTAACATCAATCTCTGAAAACTAAACAAGGATGATTGAGTAGATTAGTTTATATACTAATCTAAAATTTTCCTTTGATGAATATTTTGTGAGAAATATTCATTGTACTCTAGAAAGGAGGTGATCCAACCGCAGGTTCTCCTACGGTTACCTTGTTACGACTTCACCCCAGTCGCTGATTCCACTGTGGACCATAACCAATTTGGTATTTGGGCTTCGAGTGAAATCAACTCCCATGGTGTGACGGGCGGTGAGTACAAGACCCGGGAACGTATTCACCGTAGCATGGCTGATCTACGATTACTAGCGATTCCGGCTTCATGGAGTCGAGTTGCAGACTCCAATCCGAACTGGGACATATTTTATAGATTTGCTCCATCTCGCGATATTGCGTCTTATTGTATATGCCATTGTAGCACGTGTGTCGCCCCGGACATAAGGGCCATGATGACTTGACGTCGTCCACACCTTCCTCCTCCTTACGAAGGCAGTCTGTTTAGAGTGCTCAGCCTAACTGTTAGCAACTAAACACGTGGGTTGCGCTCGTTGCGGGACTTAACCCAACATCTCACGACACGAGCTGACGACAGCCGTGCAGCACCTGTCTTAACATTTCTGCAAGCAGACACTCTTCTATCTCTAGATGATTTGTTAGATATCAAGTCCGGGTAAGGTTCTTCGCGTATCTTCGAATTAAACCACATGCTCCACCGCTTGTGCGGGTCCCCGTCTATTCCTTTGAGTTTTAATCTTGCGACCGTACTCCCCAGGCGGTATACTTAATCCGTTAGGTGGATTACTGCCATGACTAGCACAGCAACAACCAGTATACATCGTTTAGGGCGTGGACTACCAGGGTATCTAATCCTGTTTGCTCCCCACGCTTTCACGCATTAGTGTCAGTTAAGTTCTAGCAGATCGCCTTCGCAATAAGTATTCCTCTTGATATCTACGGATTTTACCCCTACACCAAGAATTCCATCTGCCTCTCCCTTACTCTAGATAGATAGTTTCCCAAGCAGTTTAGTAGTTAAGCTACTAGATTTCACAAGAGACTTATCTATCCACCTACGCGTCCTTTACGCCCAGTGATTCCGAGTAACGCTTGCACCCTCCGTATTACCGCGGCTGCTGGCACGGAGTTAGCCGGTGCTTATTCCTTTGGTACCGTCATTATTCTTCCCAAAGAAAAGGAGTTTACGCTCCGAAAAGTGTCATCCTCCACGCGGCGTTGCTGCTTCAGGGTTTCCCCCATTGAGCAATATTCCCTACTGCTGCCTCCCGTAGGAGTCTGGACCGTGTCTCAGTTCCAGTGTGACTGATCATCCTCTCAGACCAGTTATGCGTCATAGCCTTGGTAAGCCATTACCTTACCAACTAGCTGATACAATATAGCCTCATCCCATAGCGAAAGCTCTTAATAATATATATTAAGATATTTCTAAATGACTATTAAAAATATTAGTAATAATTTATATTTAGATTTAAAAATTAAGTCTTTTGTATTTTTAAATGCTATAAAAATTTATTAAATCTAACTGCTTTGCTTTTTTTTCGCTTTATTAATATAAAGCTTCAAAAAAGCTTATTGTTATATTTATAACTTTTTATTTATAAATTATCTTTGATATATATTATTAAGAGCTACATTTCCCAATTAAACTTATGTATAATTGGAGTATGAGGTATTAGCACTCATTTCTAAGTGTTGTTCCTCTCTATGGGGCAGATTAGCTATACATTACTCACCCGTGCGCCACTAATCCATCCTAGCAAGCTAGGACTTCATCGTTCGACTTGCATGTATTAGGCACGCCGCCAGCGTTCACTCTGAGCCAGGATCAAACTCTCCATATTTACTTCGCAGATTAGCAAAGCTAATCTTTGCGACAGGGAGTGTAAACACTCCCTTGACCCACCTAAAGTTATAAAGATTTATTAAAAGCTACGCTTTAAATAAATCATAAAATTAAGGTTTAATTAAACCTAACAACTTTAAGTAAATCACTAACTATAACTATGAAGTTTTAATCTAAAAACTTTTTATTTTTTAATAATTTGATTTTTAATCTTTATTATTAATAATTATATTTTTTACTACTTTTTACTTTCCAAAGAAAGCCTAAAAGTAGATGGCTCAATCGATCACTTGTTTAGATTTCAAAGATTGACTAAAAATGTTTAACAATATTAATTTAAAAAACACACTTAACAACAAAAAAAGATCTTTTAGGATTAAAAGGTTTTTCTGTGAAGCGGAAATTGAATTGTATAGAAATATTGCTTAAAGGGAGCTGAAAAAAGTAAGGGGTTGTGGGGGAAATTAGAATTTATTTTTTAGGTGAAATAAATGTTATTACAATATAATTATATATTAATTTAAAGATACTATTTTTAAGGAATATTATGATGATTATTTTACAAATTTTATTTTTTATCATTCTTTTATATATAGCAATGCTTTTTGTCTATGATAGATATGTTCAAAGGAAATCGGCTCTACTTATAAATTATCCTGTTATTGCTAGATTTAGATATATTTTTGAAATTTTAAGAGAGCCGCTTAGGCAATATTTTGCCGAAGAAAATTTTTATGAATCTAGAGATAAGATAAATTGGGTCTATAAAGCTGCAAAAGGAGATAATCTACTTATGTCTTTTAGTGTTTCAAAAGCATATGACGGAAGTAGATTTATGCTAAAACACTCATCAAGCGTTTTAAACAAAAATGAAGTTAGCAATAATTTTAGTGTTAATATAGGAAATAAAGATTGCAAAATACCATTTGTAACAAAATCTGTCATTGTTAGATCAGCAATGAGCGATGGTGCCTTAAGCCCAGAAGCAACAAGAGCTTTTTCCCTTGGTGCAATAAAGGGCAAATTTCCTATCAATATAGGCGAGGGTTCGCTTACTAGCAACTATTTTTTTAAGCACAAACTAACACTAGAGAGAGAAAAATATTTAGAAGTAATAAATCCGGATGAAAGTGCTAAAAAAATCTATCATTTATATAAAAAGCTATTTAACCACACCGTTGCTTCAAGAAAATATAAAGATTTGGCATTAAAAGGTAAAGCCAAAGATAGCTTTGTTTTAGACAAAGAGAGTCTTAAATTTTATAGAATAAACTGGGATGCTCCTATAGAAGCATTTCCACAAAATGTACCAGATGATGTGGCAGATATAATATTTCAAATTGGCTCAGGATTATATGGCGTAAGAGATGAAAATGGCAACTTTGATGAACTTAGATATCAAAAAGTAATGAAATTTTGTAAAGCAACTGAAATAAAAATAGCTCAAGGTGCAAAGCAAACAGGAGGAAAGCTACTAGGAACTAAAATTTCGCCAGAAATTTCTTATTATCGTGGTGTTCCTCAAGGCGTTGATCTTTTTAGTCCAAATAGATTTCCATATGCAAAAACATATGATGAATTGTTTGATTTTATCGAAAAACTAAAAAAACTTTCAGATAAGCCAGTTGGATTTAAGATAGTTGTTTCAGACATTAATGAAATTAAAAAAATGTGCCAAAATTTAGCTAATCGCAAAAAAGATGGAAAAATGCTTCCAGATTTTATAAGCATTGATGGTGGTGATGGCGGAAGCGGTGCTGCTCCGCTAGAACTAATGGAATCTGTTGGACTAAGCATAGCACACGCACTATATATAGTAGATAAAGAGTTAAAAGATGCTTCATTAAGGGATGATATGAAAATCATAGCTAGTAGCAAAATTCTAACACCAGATGATGTCGCCATAGTATTATGTTTAGGAGCCGATTTGACTGGAATTGCAAGAGGCTTTATGATGAGTGGCGGATGCATTAGAGCTAGAGTTTGTGCAGGTGCTGGAAAACACACTTGTCCTGTTGGCATGGCAACGCAAGATAAGAAAAAAAGATTTTCGTATCTTATAAATGAAAAGTCAGAACACATTGCAAATTATCACAATAGACTGCTAGATAGTTTAAAAACAATAATGGAAATAATGGGTATAAGTAGCCTTGATAAATTTGATAAAAGTATGATTACATATAGAAGTAGAAGTGGTGAATATTACTTTAATATAGATGATTATTTTAAAGAAAAAATTCACAATAAAGAAATATAAAAATCTTTTAGGATTTAAAGGCATTATATCAAACAATGAATTAATAACAATAAAAACTATTTAAAAATTCAAAGAAATTATAAATATTAAAATATTTTTAAAATGCTTAAATTGTTGTCTATATCAAGATGTAAATTTAAGCATTTTAAAAATTTATGATTTTAATGAGAAATTTTAATAAAAAATTATGATACAGAAAAATATTCGACTAAATTTGAATATTAGAGAGTGTAATTCCCTCGCGTTTTTTTACTTCTACTCCAAGATTTAATCGCTTTATATCTCCTATATAAGTTTGATATATTTCACAACCTTTACCTCTATATTGTATAAAAAAATTAAACCAATCATTGCTACTATTAATATTTTGTCTTATTTCATCTGTTAGCCATAAATCGGCATGTCTTTCATCAACCAAAAACTCATCACTATGATTATTTAACAAAAAGCCCAAACAATATCTTTGTTCAAGTACATGGTTGTAAGAATATAACTCCACCCCAATAGTTTGTTACATTTAATAGTTTTTTAAAGTAATCAAAATCATCTCCTTTTTCAGATATATAGGATATAATTCCAGCATCCTCAAGCTTTTTAAAGTTGTTACTAAAGCTAATACCACAAATCCTAAGTATATAACGCATTTATGCTCCTTTATAACAATTTCTATATCAACTCATTAGCCATATCGCCAATAAGATATAATGCATCTAATCCATCTTTAATCTCTTTTATATTTATTTTCTATGTGTTGATTTATCTGAGAGTCTGGATTAAATTTTTAAGGGCTTGAATTTTATCTTTTGATATATCAAAGTCAAATTTTTCTTCTTTAATAGCATATAAAACATCTTTTGTTTCTAATATCATAGCTATCTTTTCTAAATAAGCCATTACAGCTGGCTTAGCTAAGCACATTATAGCAAATGAGCTATCATCAATATGCTCTTTGTTAAATTGTTCTTGGATTACTCTAGTGCATTGCTCTAATCCTGTAAATCTACTTTTTACTTGCATATTTATTCTTATTTTAAATTTATTTGATTTTACAAAAAAATAAATAGTAAATTTTAACTTTAAATTTTAAAAAAGATAAATTAAGCCCTTTTTTTAGTAGTTTGTTTAAAATAAAATATAATTAGCCCAAAAATAACAAATATTATAAGTGGCATTACCCAAGGATATTCTTTTAGTTTTTCATAAGATTGTATCAGATAATCTCCCATAAAATAACTTAGCAATCCCAAACTAATTCCCCATACAATAGAACCAATTATATTAAAAATAGTAAATTTATAAAATGGATATTTTGTAAAAGCAATAGCAATAGGTATAATTGTCTTTATACCATAAATATATTTTTTAACAACTATTATAAAACTGCCATATTTTTTAAATAAAATTTGTGAAAGTGCCACATTTCGCCTTTGCTTTTTTAGGTATGGTAAAAATTCTTTTTTATTGTATCTACTAAGATAAAAAATAATACTATCTCCTATTATATTGCCAAGAATTGCTATAAATATACTTAAAGTTATATCCATTTTGCCAACACTACTAAGCACTCCAGCTGCTATAATAGCAACCATGCCGCCGCCAAGAGAGTAGAAAAATAAAATAAAATATCCATATGTAGATAAAGAAGTTAACATATCTTGCATTTTTACACCTTAGAATTTCAAAAAAGCTTTTATCAAAGATGAGTATGCATAAGAATCTTTTGAATAACTAAATTTATCGCCTAAGCCAATAATCGCTCCACTAAAGCTAGCTCCTGCAAAAAATCCACTATTATTAGCGTAAGCATAAATATCATTAGTAAATTTAATATCACTAACTCTGCTATATTTTTTCCCAAAATCTCCAAAAGAAACTGAAATATCAGAACTTATTGTAAATTTTGAATTTAATATATCATTTACTATACTATCTTTTAAAATGAATAAAACAAGGGAACTACTATCATATCCAATTTGAAGCCCAAGACTTCCGCCACCTATTTTTACATTTTCTATATGAGAAATTTCATTACCGTTTTTGATAACCATAACACCACTTCCGCCCATTCCGCCTACTATAAAGCCTATTTTAGTAAGCTTTGGAAATATAACTATTGCCTTAGCTTGAGCATAAAGCTGTTTTACTGGTGCATTTTGATTTTCTTTCATTACCAAAACATAAGAATTCGATGCATTTAACAACAACTCATTATTTGCAAAAAGCGGTGTTATAAAAAATAAAAAAAGCAGTATTTTGTTTAAAAAAAATGATTTATTTAGCATAATTTACCGCCCTAATTTCTCGTATAACATTAACTTTTATTTCACCAGGGTATTGAACTTTTTCGTGAATTTCATCAGCTATCTCTTTTGCCATAAGCACTGCTTCATCATCATTTATAAGTTTTGCATTTGCTATAACTCTTATTTCGCGACCAGCATTTATGGCGTAAGCCTGTTTTATGCCGTGTTTTCCTTTAGCTATTTCTTCTATAGCTTCAACTCTTTTTAAGAAAGATTCCAAAACTTCTCTTCTAGCACCAGGTCTTGCTGCACTTAGTACATCTGCTGTACAAACTGCCGCACTTTCAATACTAGTTGCTTCCTCATGCCCATGGTGAGCATAAATAGCATTTATGACAACATCGTGTTCTTTGTATCTTTTACAAATCTCAGCCCCTAAATCAACATGACTTCCTTCATATTCGTGCGTTAAAGCCTTACCTATATCATGCAAAAGCCCAGCTCTTTTAGCAAGCTTTTCATCCCCGCCTGTTTCAGCAGCTATTATGCCAGCTAAATGTGCAACTTCTAAGCTATGAGAAAGAGCATTTTGTCCGTAGCTTGCCCTAAATTTAAGCTTACCTATAAGTTTTACTATCTCTGGATGTATGCCATTTAAACCAAGGTCCATAACTATATTTTCGCCCTCTTCTTGCACACTTTGTTCAAATTCATCAAAAACTTTTTTATAAATATCCTCTATTCTAGCAGGCTGAATCCTACCATCTTCAACTAAAAGCTCTATAACTTTGGTTGCTATTGCTCTTCTATAAAGATTAAAACTACTTAAAACTATGGCATGAGGAGTATCATCAATGATAACATCAACACCTAAAACCATCTCTAAAGTTTTAATATTTCTACCCTCTTTTCCTATGATTCTACCTTTTAGTTCATCATTTTTTATATTTACAACATTTATAAGTCTCTCAGCAGCAAATTCTCCGGCAAAACGCGTAGTAGCCTGAGCTAATATATAATTTACTCTTCTTTTTGACTCTTTTTTAGCCTCTTCTTCGTGTTTTCTTACTATATGGGCGATATCTGCTCTGCTTTTTTCTTCAACTTGTTTTAATATATTATATCGTGCTTCTTCTTGCGTCATTCCAGCAGCACGCTCAAGAATTTGCAAAGATTGAGCTAATTTTTCTTCATAAATTTTCTTTAGACTTAAATTTTCTTCTTTGAGTTTCTCTAAATTTTGCTTTTCTTTTTCAAAATCAGATTTGGTATTTTTTAAAATTTGCTGTTCGCTTTGCAAAATACTCTCTTTTTTAGCAATATCATCAAATTTTAGACTGTATTCTTTTTGAAGTTTATAACTTTTATCTTCATAATTTTTTCTAGCCTCAAACTCAGCCTTTTGAACCTTAAGATCAGATTCCATTAGCTTTTTTTCAGCTTCTTTTTCTATAGCCTTTGCTTTTTCTTTAGCTTGAACTATATATATCTCATGACTAGCATCATTTATCTTTTTAGCTACTAAATAACCTCCGCCTGCTCCGATTACACCTGCTCCTAAACCTATTAAAATATCTATCATTAAATCCTCTTTTAGAATAAATTTTAGTAGGGGTTAAATAAAAATCACATTTTATATCGTGTTTTTCACATACACGGTAATTAACAAAATAGTTGCTTATGCTTATAAAAACTATGATTGGGCGATAATTTAAATTTGAAAAAAACATATCGTAAAATCCCTTTCCATGTCCTATTCTAGCAAAATCCATATCAACCCCAACGACAGGGACTATAGCCAGATCTATTTTTTTTGTATAAGCATTTGAAAAATTTGGTTCTTTGACACCAAAACGCTTAATATGTATTGGCTGTCTTAATTTTACCATTTTTAAACTTTTACTTAACATAAACGGAACATATAATTCATATTTTCTACGCATATATCTCATTATTTTGTATAAATTTGGCTCACTTTGTAAAGGCAAAAAAATTAAAATTCGTTTAGCACAAATAAAATTTATTAAATTCAAAAGATTTCCAAACATTCTATAATGGGTAGATTTTGCACTAATTTTAACTCTTTTAGACAAATCTTGCTTTATAGATTTTCTCAAACTATTTTTATCTTTTTTAACACACATTTTATTTACTTTATAATATAATAATTCCAAAAAAAACAATGAGGAACTTACTATATGAAATTAAGATTTTTAATTATAACATTAATTTGCGTTATATTTTTTTATGGATGTGAGAAAAAAACACAAGATGATAAGCAAAACTCAAATTTAAAAGAAGACAACCAAACGGCGATGATAGAACAAGATTATACTGCACCTTTTTTATTAAATTTACAAAATAAAAAACTTCTATCAATGCAAAAAAATGAAGATGGATTTAAAATAGAAAATAACGATAAAGCTATAC
This sequence comes from Campylobacter sputorum subsp. sputorum, assembly GCF_008245005.1. Lineage (NCBI taxonomy): Bacteria > Pseudomonadati > Campylobacterota > Epsilonproteobacteria > Campylobacterales > Campylobacteraceae > Campylobacter > Campylobacter sputorum. Next base: position 939,375 of record NZ_CP043427.1, read on the forward strand.
TTTTTACATTTTTTACGACTTGGTGCCCACCTTGTAAAGCAGAAATCCCCCATCTCAATGAAATACAAAATATGTTTAAAGATAATCTTATGATTGTTGGTGTTTTAATGGAAGAAAAAACACAAGAAGAAGTGAATGAATTTATAAAACAAAACAACATAAATTACGAAATATCTAGCGGTGAGTCAAATTTCTTTTTTAGTAACGCAATTGGCGGAATAAACGGCGTCCCATACACTATACTTTATGATAAAAATGGAAAATATATATCAAGATATCTTGGTCTTGTTCCAAGAGAAATGTTGATTTCGGATATAAATAAGGTTTTATTATAATGCTTGACTTTCTTAAAAAAACATTTAGTGCAATCAATAGCGCAAAACCAAAAAATAAAATAATTTCAAAAGAAGTTTTAGAAGATATGTTACTTGAAGCTGATGTTGATTACTCTATAGTAGAAGAAATTATTTACTACCTGCCGCCAAATGATATGGTAAAAAGAGATGACTTAAAAAGAGTTATGCTTACATATTTTTTATACCCAAAACAAGAAGAGAAAAATGCAATACCTTTTGTAGAACTAATACTTGGTGTAAATGGGGCTGGAAAAACAACAACTATAGCAAAACTTGCAAATTTATATAAAAATAATGGCAAAAAAGTTATGCTTGGAGCTTGTGATACATTTAGAGCAGGAGCGGTTGAGCAGTTAAAATTATGGGCAAATAAAATAAATATCCCTATAGTGTTTTCTGCACAAGGTCACGATCCTGCTGCAGTTGCTTACGATACTATAAGCTCTGCAATAGCAAAAAAAATTGATAATGTTTTAATTGATACAGCAGGAAGACTACAAAATAAGAAAAACCTAGCAAATGAACTTGAAAAAATTGTCAGAATTAGCTCTAAGGCTATGCAATCAGCACCACATAGAAAAATTTTAGTTTTAGATGGCACTCAAGGAACTGCCGGTTTTTCTCAAGCAAAAGCATTTAACGAGATAATAAAACTTGATGGCGTAATTATAACAAAGCTCGATGGAACTCCTAAAGGCGGGGCACTTTTTAGCATAGCAAGAGAGCTAGAGCTTCCTATACTTTACATAGGAACAGGCGAAAAACAAGATGACATCTTAGAGTTTAGGGCACAAGATTTTGTTGATTCTATATTAGAAAGTATATTTGAATAATTCAAGAGAGTATAACTCTCTTGAATTTTTACTAAATTCCATCCTTTTTTCTAAAAAGATGAATTATATAAGTTATCATAAGGCATAAAATTTCTGGTATTATCCAACCAAGACCTATATCATAAAAAGGTATTTTTGCAAAAACTTCAGAAATCATAGGAATTTTTATACCAGCTGCATCAAATCCATTTACAATCCCCATTATCACAGCAACATAAACACAAGTTCTATAAATAAGCTTAGATGAGTTTATAAAGTTATTAATCAAAGCTAAGATTATTAAAACTATGGTTATTGGATATAGAGCTATTAATACAGGTATGCTATATGTTAAAAGAGCATTTAAGCCTACATTTGCAACACAAAAACTAAGGAAAGACCAAGTTATAACCCAAAATTTATAGCTTGTATTTTTAACTAAACCCGAGAAAAATTCACTAGCTGATGATATAAGTCCAACCGTTGTAGTTATACAAGCTAGTAAAAATATAGTTCCCAAAACAAACACTCCAAACCCACCAAAAAGCTGATTTGTGATATTAGAAAGCAAAGCTGCACCATTTTTCACATCTGGAAACAACGAAGATGTGCTAGCACCAATATATGCAAGCATCATATAAATAGACATTAGTATGGCACCGGCTAAAATTCCTGATTTGATAGTTGATTTTACTATTACTCTATTGTTTGTTAATCCAAGATTTTTTATAGCATTAATCACAACTATACCAAAAACTAATGAAGCAAGAGCGTCCATAGTCTCATAACCTGCTAAAAATCCAGATGCGATAGGATGCGATGCATATTTTCCAACAGCGGGTCCAAATTCCCCTATAGGATTAATAATATTTGATATGAATAGAAAAACAATCAAAATTAACATAAGCGGTGTTAGTATTTTTCCAAGCATTTCAACCATTTTACTAGGATTTATGCATATCAAATAGTTTATTATAAAATATATAAGAGTATAAACAAAAAGCCCAATTGATTGATTCTCAGTAGATATAAATGGGGCTATAGTAACTTCAAATGGCATATTTGCAGCTCTTGGTATAGCAAAAGCTGGTCCTATGGTAATATAAATTAAAATAGTAAAAATCATCGCAAAATACGGATCTACTCTTCTTACCAAGTTATCCATGCTATGGCTTTTTGCAACAGCTGCTATCCCAAGAACAGGAAGAGCTACACCAGTAATACAAAAAAACAAAATTGCTTCATATACATTTACACCAGCTTCTTTTCCAAGCATTGGGGGAAATATAAAATTTCCTGCTCCAAAAAACATTGAAAATAACATAAGCGATATAACCAAAAACTGCTTTTTACTAATCTTTGTCATAGGCTTCTCCATTTTTGAAAATAATCTGTTATTTTATATTTATTAATATTAAAATTATATTAAATTTAATCAATATTGTTTTTAATTATACTTAATATTTGATAAAATATAAAATATTAAATTTAAGAATAATATAATTTTAACATAGATATAATTTCATTTTTGTAACTTATTAATAAATTTATATAAAAATGGGGGGGGGGGTCGAACAATGTTTGAAAAAAATGTAGTTAAAAAACTAAACAAAGAAATAGAGCTTCTTAAAAGAGTTATGTGATGAAAATTCTGCATTAAAAGCACAAGTAGCAGAGCAAAGCGATACTAAAAAAACAAACCAAGATGAATCCATAAAAGCACAAATTTCCAAATCTCTTCAAGATATGACATTTAATAATGTCAAAATTGTTCAAAAAGATATGGAATCAAATTTAGAAAATGCTAAAGAAATTGACCAAAAAAGTAAAGAAATTTCTAATGACATACATGAGTTATCAGATGTATTTAAAAGCGTTGTATCATCATTAGAACAAATTTCAAGTTCATCAAATGAAGCACATTCTATCGCAGATAAATTGCATAAAGTTGTTGATGAAATTTCAACAGTTGTAAATTTAATAAAAGATATATCAGATCAAACAAATCTTTTAGCACTAAATGCTGCTATTGAAGCTGCAAGGGCTGGAGAAGCTGGAAGAGGATTTGCCGTAGTTGCTGATGAAGTTAGAAAACTGGCTGAAAGAACACAAAAAGCAACAAGTGAGGTTGAATTAAACATAAATATTTTAAAACAAAGCACAAATGAAATGTTTACACACAGCCAATCTGTCCAAGAAACTGTAATAGAATCAAATACAAATATAGAAAAATTTTATAATAAATTTAAAGAATTAAATAATGATTCAAAAATTATAAGCAGTGATGCTATGGAGATTATGTATAAAATTTTTATTACTTTAGTTAAACTTGATCATGTTTTATTTAAAGTTGGCGGATATGGAGAAATTTTATCTGAGAATTTAAATCAATTAAGTGATCATTTACATTGTCGTCTTGGAAAATGGGCTTGCACAAACGGAAAAGAGAACTTTGGAGATACAAAAGCATTTAGAAAAATAGAAACACCTCACAAAATGGTTCACGAATTAATCAATAAATCTATAAAAGATTTTTCAAATCAAGAAAATAAAAGTCAAATTATAAACAATTTCAAAGAAGCAGAAAAACATACTATAGAACTTTTTAATATTTTTGATGAAATGCTTGAAGAAAAAATTCCAAAAAATAATTCATTATATGTGGCTAAATAAAAGCCACATATATTTTATATTTTATTAAACCTTAAATTTCCCAAGCTCATTATCAAGTTTAGAAGTCATATTTGATAGATGTTCACTAGCACTTGCTATCTCTTCAACACTTCTAGCATTTGCACTAGCAATTGAATCAACTTCTTTTACTTTATCCATAATCTTTTTAATACTATCAGAAACTTCTTTATACTCTTTTATACTATTTAAGTTAGAGTTAATGCTTTCTTGAATGATAATAGTATTTTTACTTACTACATCTTCTAAGCTTTTAGCATTTTCAGAAACATCTGTTATATTTTTAGTAGATTCTTCCATTTGAGAGCTTGCATCATTAACTGATTGAACTACTAAATTTATAGTTGTATTTATCTCATCTAAACTCTTTTGAGTTTTTTCTGCCAGTTTTCTAACTTCATCAGCAACTACAGCAAATCCTCTTCCTGCTTCTCCTGCTCTTGCAGCTTCAATAGCAGCATTTAATGCTAAAAGATTTGTTTGATCTGATATATCATTTATAACAGTTAAAACAGTTTTAACTTCTTCAGTGTTTCTACTTGTTTGATTTAGTTTTTGAGATAGTTCAATTTCTTTTTGAGCAATACCGCTTAATATATAGTTTAGTTTTACCATATCATTTTTTATAGATTCAAGACTATCATTTGCTTTTGATAACTCTTTTGAATTTGTTTCAGCATTTTCAACTGATACACTAATATCTTGTATTATCTTTTCGCCATCTTTTGTTACGTTATTTACTACAGCACTCTCTTCTTCAACTTTTTACCAACTGCAAGTGAAGTTTGAGATAGTTCATTTGCAACAGAAGCGTTTTCAGAACTTGTTGCTTTTGAATTTACTATGAGTGTTTGAATTTTTTGTATAAATGTATTTACATCTTTGCCAATCTTAGCTATTTCATCTTTTCCTGTTATATTAACTCTTTTGAATTTGTTTCAGCATTTTCAACTGATACACTAATATCTTGTATTATCTTTTCGCCATCTTTTGTTACGTTATTTACTACAGCACTCTCTTCTTCAACTTTTTTACCAACTGCAAGTGAAGTTTGAGATAGTTCATTTGCAACAGAAGCGTTTTCAGAACTTGTTGCTTTTGAATTTACTATGAGTGTTTGAATTTTTTGTATAAATGTATTTACATCTTTGCCAATCTTAGCTATTTCATCTTTTCCTGTTATATTAACTCTTTTTGTTAAATCACCCTCTCCAACTGCTAAATCTTTTATCATTAGTCCTAAGCGGTTTAGGGGTTTGAATAAAAATGCCAAAACCAAGATAACTATGCCCAGAGTTAAAACAATGAAAACAATTGATAGAATTCCTAAGATTTTACCCAAACTAGTTACTTTTTCATAAGCAGTATCTATATCAATTGCTACAATTACTACCCATTGACTAAGCGGTTCTGTATCGAAAAATAGGATTTTATCGCGTCCATCAATTTGATAAGAAAATGTGCCTTTATCTTTTGCATAGAATTCTTTTACCATATAAGAAAAATTTGGTAAAACTTCTTCAAATTTCTTACCAACTTCATTTTCGTCTGCATAACCAATAATCATTCCATCTGAGTCTAAATATCTGGCACTAGCACCTTTTAATTTAAAAGATTTTGCAAGATTTGAAATATTATCTAAGGCAATATCTATAGCCAAAACACCCATAAATTTACCATTTTTACTATATGGCGCAGAAACAGTAACCGTCATTTTTTTAGTTAGTGTATCAGCATAAGCACTAGAAACAACAACTTTATTTGCTTTTTTCGCATTTACATACCAATCTCGTGTTTTAAAATTGTAACTAGCATCAGGAACCCAATCAGTAGAATCAAAATATCGCCCATCTTCTAATCCCATATACATCGTTACTACACCAGAACTTTTAGCTGAACCTTTGAGTATCCTTAATACTATATCATTATCAATATAAGGCAACTCATTAAATGTATCAAGCACTGAATTTAGTTGTATAACTCGATTTTCTATCAAATGAGAAACTATACCTACGCTATCACTAACTTTTGCTTTAAGCTGCTCTTCGATATTATCATGTAGTATATTTGCACTATTTGTGTAACTAACAAAGCTAAAAATTCCATATCCTAAAATAAGCAATGTGCCTATTGTCAAATAAACTTTTTGTTTAAAACCCATTGTTAATCCTTATTAATTTGTATTTTAAAATCAATATTTTATTGAAAAGTTAATAAAATATTGATAAAATTTATTAATCCAAAATATAAAGAAAACAAAATGGCAAAAACAAAAACAACGATATTTGAGTGTGAGCATTGTGGCAATCAACAAAACAGATGGCTTGGAAAATGCCCAGAATGTGGTGCTTTTAATAGTTTTGTAGAGTTAAAAGCAGATCAAATAAAAGCCTTAAAGGAAATTTCTAAAATTCACATTAGCACTTCAAAAGCAAAACCTATCAGTGAAGTTGAGATAGAAAAAATTTCAAGACTTAGCACAGAAGATGAAGAGCTTGATTTGGTTTTAGGTGGCGGTGTTGTAGAAGGTTCTTTGGTGCTTATTGGCGGAAGTCCTGGGATTGGAAAATCAACCCTACTTTTAAAAATAGCTTCAAATTTAAGCAAAAATGATAGAAATGTTTTATATATAAGCGGCGAAGAAAGCGAAAGTCAGATTAAAATGCGAGCAGATAGGCTTAATGCAATAAATAAAAATCTATTTTTATTAACAGAAATTTGCCTTGAAAATATCAAATCTGAACTAGCAAATAAAGAATATAAAATTATCGTAGTTGATAGCATACAAACACTTTATAGTGAAAATATAAGCTCAGCTCCTGGAAGCGTTTCACAAGTAAGAGAGATTACATTTGAACTTATGCGTATAGCAAAAGAAAAAAATATATGCATTTTTATAATCGGACATATAACAAAAGAAGGTAGCATTGCGGGTCCAAGGGTGCTAGAACATATGGTTGATGTAGTTTTGTATTTTGAAGGAGATGCGAGTAAAGAACTTAGAATTTTAAGAGGATTTAAAAATAGATTTGGATCAACTAGCGAAGTTGGAATTTTTGAAATGAGTCAAAATGGTTTAATACCTGCAAAAAACATCGCAAGTAAATTTTTTACAAGAGGTAAAGCAATAAGCGGAAGTGCAGTAACCGTCATAATGGAGGGCTCTCGCCCATTAGTCGTAGAAATTCAAGCTTTGGTTTGCGAAAGTTCATACCCAAAAAGAAGCTCAACAGGATATGATAGAAACAGACTTGATATGATACTAGCTTTGCTTGAGAGAAAAATAGAGCTTCCTTTGGGGCATTATGATGTTTTTATAAATGTTATAGGCGGAGTTAAGATAAATGAAACCGCAGCAGATCTTGCCGTGGTTGCTGCGATAGTTAGTAGCTTTAAAAACAGACCAATAAGTAAAGAAACTATTTTTATAGGAGAAGTTAGTTTAAATGGGGAAATAAGAGATGTTTATAACTTAGATATAAGGCTAAAAGAAGCAAGTATACAAAAATTTAAAAATGCTATAGTCCCACTAAAAACAACATCTAATAGCACAATAAAAACTTTCATAGCAAAAGAAATAAATCAAGTTTTAGACTGGATGTAAATTTAATAAATTTTATAGTATAATCTAAGCTTTTTAAATAAGGAAAATTTTATGGATTATGATGTAATTGTTGTTGGTGGCGGTCATGCTGGGATAGAAGCTAGTATGGTTGCTGCAAATATGGGCAAAAAAACTCTTCTTATAACTATTTTAGCAGAACAAATTGGTGCGGCAAGTTGCAATCCTGCAATAGGCGGACTTGCAAAAGGACATCTTGTAAAAGAAATTGATGCACTTGGCGGAATTATGGGACTTACAACAGATAAATGCGGCATTCAATTTAGAGTATTAAATGAAAGCAAAGGACCGGCAGTTAGAGGCTCAAGAGCTCAAATAGATATGGATAGATATAGAGTTTATATGAGAAATTTACTTTTAAGCACTCCAAATTTATCCATAACTCAAGAGATAGCAACCCAAATTTTAACTAAAAATAATGAAATAATAGGCGTAAAAACTCATCTTGATAATATATATAATTCATCAAAACTGATTATAACTACCGGAACTTTCTTAAACGGACTTATACATGTTGGATTTAATAAACTAAAAGCAGGAAGAGTTGGTGAGCTAGCTTCAACATCACTTTCAAGCTCATTAAAATCACTTGGATTAAATATGGGTAGGTTAAAAACAGGAACTTGCCCTAGAGTATTAGCCTCAAGCATAGATTTTTCTGTGTTAGAAAAACAATGCGGCGATGAAAAAACAAAACCTTTTAGTTTTAGAACTAAAAATTTTAATCCAACACAACTTCCTTGTTATATAGCTTATACAAACCAAATCACGCACGATATAATTCGCTCAAATTTTGATAGAGCTCCGCTTTTTACCGGTCAAATCGAAGGTGTTGGCCCAAGATATTGCCCTAGCATAGAAGATAAAATAAATCGTTTTGCAAACAAAGAAAGGCACCATCTTTTCATAGAGCCACAAACAAAAGAAGCCACAGAGTACTACATAAATGGCTTTTCAACAAGTCTTCCTTATGATGTGCAAGTTTCTATGCTTCGCTCTGTCAAAGGCTTTGAAAATGCGGTAATTGTAAGACATGGATATGCTATAGAATATGATTATGTAGATCCGCTAGAACTAACACACACACTTGAGACTAAAAAGATAAAAGGACTTTATCTAGCAGGACAGATAAACGGAACAACTGGATACGAAGAGGCAGCCGCACAAGGTTTAATGGCTGGAATAAACGCTTCTTTGGCTTTGATGGATAAAGATGCTTTAGTTTTAAGAAGAGATGAGGCGTATATAGGTGTTTTGATTGATGATTTGGTAACAAAAGGCACAAAAGAGCCATATAGAATGTTTACAAGCAGAGCGGAATATCGCTTGCTTTTAAGAGAAGATAACGCTCATCTTAGACTCCATTCATACGGATATGAACTGGGCTTGATAGATGATGAAACATATCAAAAAACACTGCGTTTAAAACAAAATTTAGAACAAGGTTTAAATATCCTTACAAATAAAATAATAACACCTACAAATGAGATAAATAACTTTTTGCAAAGCATAGACGAAGAAAAAATCAACGATAAAATATCTCTTCAAAAAATAGTTGCCAGAAAAACATTTACGCTTGAGAAATTAAAAAAATTAGACAAATTTTTTGAAGATTTAGATGAAGAAAGTTTGGAACAAATTTTAACAGAAGCGAAGTATTATTTTTATATAAATATACAAAAAAAAGAAGTAGAGCGTATGAAAGATATGGTAAATATAAAAATTCCAGATAATTTTGATTTTAGAAGTGTTTCTGGGCTTAGTAATGAAGTAGTTGAAAAGCTGGAAAAATTCACTCCTCCTACGCTTTTTGCAGCAAGTGAGATAAGTGGCATTACTCCAGCAGCTATAGACATACTTCAAATTTATATAAAGCTTTATAACAAAAGAAAGAAAGAAAAGTAAATATGGATTATAGAAATTTAAAAAATCCTATTGTAATGAAAATAGTTCAAAACGCCATAAAATTTGACAATGATTTGTTAAAAAATGAAGAAGTGGTAAAAATACTTTTAAAAAAAGAAAAAATTAAGCTAAATGAAGATGAACAAAAACTTTTAGAAGAGATATTTGAAAAACTTCATTTAGCCAAAGACAACATACAGCTCAGTAAAAATTAGCACTTTTTAGATATGCAAGATAAACATGGAAATTTTATAAAAAACAATATAACCTGTGCTATCATCATTATTTTCATTACAAGTTCGCTTGCACTATGAATTTGTTTAAACTGCTCATTTTGAGTAGCTTCTACTCCTATTTTTTGAGCTTGCAAAATATATTCTGTGAAATAAAACACAAAAGATAAAGCCAAAACTAGTATAATAAAACTAAGTGCAAATGATGATACTTTCTTATAAAAACTACTATCAAATTTTAAATTTATGATCTCATAAATAAAACTTACAGCACTCACGCAAAGCAAAACATAGTTGTATTTCACGAAAATATTACTCATCAATTGTCCGCTTTGAAAATGCGTTAAAACGCCCTCGCCTATTATATTTTGCGGGAAAAATATAACTGGAGCTAAAAATGCACCAATTGACACTTCAATTCCTATAACCATAGCCAATAAAAAAAGATATATATTTAAAAATTTCATTTTTTTCCTTTGTTTAACAAGTTGTCAAAATCATCTTCACAAAGCCTATATTTTCTCCATATTTTTAAATGTTTTGCACCTAATTTTTCATAAAAATTTATGCCAAGTTCATTTGTATTAAGGCAATCCCAATCAATCCTACCAAATCCATTATCTTTACAAATTTGTATAAGTTTTTCAAAAATCTTGGTTGCAATACCCATTTTTCTATACTCTTCTCTAACATAAAGATCTTCTAAAAAAATACCACCTTTACCTAAAAAAGTTGAAAATGTAATAAAATAAAAAGCACAAGCTACCATTTTATCATCTATCATACAAACTAAACACTTTGCATAATTTTTTTCAAATATATTTTTTTTAAACTCAATTTTATTAAATTTTATCCCATCGCTAAGATTTTCATACTCTGCAAGTTCGTCTATAAGTATCAACAACTCATCAAACTCATTTTCTTTTATCTCTCTTATTTCAAACATTTTCTCTCCTTGCAACAAATCCTCTATCAAATCCAGCCAAATCTTTATAAAACTCAGCTTTAAATCCAAATTTTATTAGCTTTTCTTGTAAAGATTTTTTCTGATCATAGCCCATTTCACAAGCTAAAAAATTTGTCCTATTTGCTGAAATTTCTATAATTTTATGCAAAATTTCATCTCCAATTTCGCCTCCAATTAGAGCTTCTTTTGGCTCATTTAAAACCCATTTATCAAGTTTGTATGAGTTTGATATATAAGGCGGATTTGATATAACAAAATCAAAATTTCCATTAATTCTATCAAGCAAAGATGTATTTACAAACTCAACATTTACACCATGAGTTTTTGCATTACAAATGGCAACTTCAAGTGCTATTTTACTGATATCTGTTGCGATAATACTAGCATTTTTAAGGTTTTTTGCAAGGATTATAGATATAATGCCAGATCCAAAACCTATCTCACAAATTCTAGGTGAGTTTATATTTGAGAGTAAATTTATAGCTTTTTGTATCAAAATTTCCGTTTCAAATCTAGGTATCAAAACACCTTTTTTAACAAAAAAATTTAAACCATAAAACTCGCAACTATTAGTTATATATTCTAACGGTTCGCCATTAGCATATCTTTTTATGAGTTTTATATAACCATCTTCGTCTTTTATAATTGTATTTGAATTTAAAAAAATCTCTTCAAAACTCAATTTTGTATGAAATTTCATAAGTTCTTTTGCTACAAAACTAGAATCTGTTAAATTCTCGCCTATTTTCAAAAGTTCTGAAATTTTCAACTCTCTAGCCTACTTATGCGTTCATAAAGCGTTGGATGAGAGTGATAAATAGCAGAGTAAAGTTTATGCGATATAGGAAAAGCTTTGTTTTCACTACCAAGTTTTTTAAGTGCATTTATCATATCGTTTTTACTTTTCATATTTGCACCAAATTCATCTGCATTAAACTCATTATTTCTACTAAGTTTTGATATGATTGGCTCAAAGATAGCTGATAATACAGGCGAAAAAAGTAAAAATACTATTATAATTCCAACTCCGTCATCAACAATACCAAGTGAGTTTATAATAGAATTTGGAATATGAGAAAAAACAAAAAACATAACAAAAATCATAAAACAAGAAATTGTAAGCATTTTTAATATATCTTTGTGTTTGAAATGCCCAAGTTCGTGTCCTAAAACAGCTAAAATTTCCTCTTTTGATAATTTTGCAATAAGAGTATCAAACAAAACAACTCTTTTTGTAGAGCCAAGACCACCAAAGTATGCATTTAATCTAGCGTCTCTTTTGCTAGCATCCAAGACAAAAACACCCTTACTTTTAAATCCACAACTTTGTAAAAGTGAATTTATAGATGAACTTAAATTTTCATCTTGCAATGGTTTTATCTTATTAAAAATAGGTGCTATTAAAGTAGGATAAATAAGCTGAATAATGAGTAAAATCACAAAACTAGCTACAAATGCCCATATCCACCAAGAAGAGCCAAGTGTTTTAAAACACCATAATATCATAGCAATAAAAAGCCCGCCAAAAACAATAAGTAAAAGAAGTGATTTTATATTGTCTTTTGCAAAAAGCATTGGCGTTGTTTTCGAAAATCCTAGTTTTTTATCCTTTACAAAAGTTCTATAAATTTCAAGTGGTAAAGTAAGCAAACTGCTAATTATCAAAAAAGATAAAATATAAAGTGTTCCGCCCAAAATTGAGCTATGATCTTTTATGAATATATTTAAGATATTTAGTCCAACAAAAAGCCAAAACATTATCAATACAAACGAATAAATACTCTCTATTATAGAAAATTTTTGATTTATTATAGCAGTATTTCCAGCTCTTTTATAATCATACTCATTAAGAACCACTGGATTTTTGTTAATATTTTCTTTTATAAAATTTATCTCTAAAGTTGAAAGATAAATTTTATAAATCGTATATGTAATGTATATAAAAATTAAAGTAAAAATCACTATTTTTCTCCATTTTTTAGGCAATCCTATCTAAATTTGATAAATAGTTTTAAAATCATTTTAAAAAGTTATCATAAAAACTGCTAAAAAATACAATAATTATCAAAATAGGTATAATAAATTTAATATAAAAAAACCAAATATTAACAACTCTTAAGCTAAATTTTGTACCAAGCAAAACTTCTGCTTTAGCCTCATCTTTTAAAACCCAACCAACAAAAATGGCACACAAAAGAGATGTTAAAATAAAAAATATCGTCGCACTTATGGTATCAAACGCGTCAAATATATTTTTTCCAAATATACTTATATCATCTAAAATATTTGTAGCCATTAATGATGGCAAATTTCCAAATACAAAAATTCCGCCCAAAACTAAAGCAATAGAGTTATTTCTTGAAATTTTTGTTTTTTCACAAATAGAAGTAATCAAAACCTCATAAATAGGCAAAGATGTAGTAAGTGCTGCTATCATTAAAAGTGAAAAAAATGCAACAGCAAAGAAATTACTAAAAATCATATTTGAAAACACAATAGGCAAACTTTTGAAAACCAAACTTGGTCCACTATCAGGCGAAAGCCCAAAACTAAATAAAGACGGAAATATCATAAAACCAGCAACAACTGCTATAACTGTATTTAAAATACCTGTTGCTACAGATGTTTTTATAAGATCTATGTCTTTTTTTAGATAGCTAGACATTGTTATCATAACACCAAAACCTAAAGAAAGTGCGAAAAATACCTGACCTAAAACATCCACAAAAAGTTTTAATGTGATTTTTGAAAAATCAGGTGTTAAATAAAATTTAATGCCATCCATCGCACCATCTAAAGTTATATTTCTTAAAACCATAACAATCATAAGCAAAAACAGAATTGGCATAAGAATTTTTGCCGCATTTTCTATACCTCTTACAGCTCCAAATTTAAGTATAAAAAAGTTTATCAAAACAAAAATAGTAGTAGATATAGTTATGGCAAATGGATTGCTAACTATATTTTTTTCATAAAAATCTATGGTTAGCTCTTTGCTAATAACTCCATTTGATAGATTAAAGTCTCCAAAAATTATAGAATAAATATACTCTAAAACCCAACCACCTATAACCATATAGTAAGCCATAATTCCAAATGCACCAAGCAAACCCATATATCCAGCTATCTTCCAGAGCTTAGATATATTTTTACCATTTGCTTGACCGCCAAAAGCATCAACTGCATTTACACGAAGTCTTCTACCTATGGCATTTTCAACAAGTATCATTGGGATACCGATTAAAATCATTGCTATACAAAAAACTAGCACATAAGCTCCACCACCATTTAATCCTGTAAGGTATGGAAAACGCCAAGTACAACCAAAACCAACAGTTGCACCAGCAACTGCTAGAATATAAGTAAATTGAGAACTCCAAGTTTGTCTATGTTTCATATCATTGCTTTTAAATAATTAGCTTTCCATGTAGTTTTTAAGTTTTCTACCAACTTTTGGATGTTTTAGTTTTTTTATGGCTGAACTTTCTATCTGCCTAACACGCTCTCTTGTTACATTAAGCTCTTTGCCTATTTCCTCAAGAGTTCTATCACTCTCATCTTCCATAAGTCCAAAACGCATTCTAATAACAGATCTTTCTCTATCATTTAATTGATCTAAAACTTCATCAATTTGTTCTTGCAAATCGCCCTTTAAAATCTCTTCCATAGGCGAAAGTGAGCCTCTATCTTCTACAAAATCCCCAAATTTACCATCATCTTCATTTCCGATTGGTGCTTCTAAGCTTATTGGTTCTTTTGTGATTTTTATAACTTGTTTTACTTTATCAACACTAAGTCCAACTTCTTTGGCTATAGTTTGAACATCTGGCTCTTTGCCTGTTTCTTGTAGGTATTTTCTATTTATTTTATTTATGCGATTTATAGTTTCTATCATATGTATAGGAATTCTTATAGTTCTTGCTTGATCCGCAATTGCCCTAGAAATCGCTTGTCTTATCCACCAAGTAGCATAAGTTGAAAATTTATAACCCTTTTTGTATTCAAATTTATCAACAGCTTTCATAAGACCGATATTTCCCTCTTGTATGAGGTCAAGAAACGGAAGACCGCGGTTTGTATATCTTTTTGCTATACTTACAACAAGACGCAAATTTGACCTAGCCATTCTTCCTTTTGCTTCATCTGATATATTTTTACCTCGTTTTATCTGTTCTAAAATTTCTTTAAGAAGTTTTGGATCTAGGTTAAAACCTTGTTTGCTAGCCTCTTTTGTTAAAAAAAGTTTTTTTATCTCAACATAAGTTGAAACCATTGTAGTTTCTGGAACTCTAGCAGCTATATCTTCTTTTGAAAGTTTAGTGATATCTTTTAGTATTGATTTATGATTTTTTTTGAGTTCTGCACTAAACATAGGAAGTTTGTATTCAAGTCTTTTTAACTCTTTATCAAACTCATCATCACTCTTTAAAGCTGTTTCCATAGATTTTACAATCTCTGTTATAAGCTTACTTGTAGGGCCTAAATCCATAAGTTTTTCTTTTAAAATTTTCTTTTTAAAGCTAATTGAAAGTTTTGATAATAAATCATCAGCTTCTTCTACTGTTTTTTCTTGTTTTGCAATTATTTTTAGCCAATCTTTTTTAGCTTTTTCAAGTGCTTTAAAGCTCTCTGTTACTTTCAAAGCCCTTTTATCAAATTTTTTAGGAAGTTCTTTTTTTACACCTTCTTCGTCATCACTATCAAATTCTTCATCATCTTCGTCATCTATAACATCTTCTTCGTCATCATCTTCGCCTATTTTATCATTATCAAAACTTTTAAAAAGCTCTTTTACTCTTCTTTCTCTATTAATGAGAGGATCTTTATACTCTAAAATAAAATCTATCAAAAAAGGAACAGAACAAAATGCATCTATGATTATATCTTCTCCAAGTTCTATTTTTTTGCTTATTTCTATCTCTTCATCTTTACTAAGAAGTGAAATTTGACCCATTTCGCGAAGATACATTCTAACAGGGCTATCCGATCTACTCCATTCCAAAAGATCATTTTCATTTGATAGATTAAATTCCTCTTCCAAACTTTCACTTTGAATCTTTTGTCTTTGTGCTTCTGCTTTTTTAGCATCTTCTAAATTTTTCATTTTTGCAACTTGAGCTGCACTTATAAGTTTTACTTTATAAGTTTTACTCAAAGATTCTATTTTTTTTGCAATGCTCATATTTGGTGCTTTATCAAAAAGTCTAATTAATTTCTCAAATGTTATATACCCTTCTTTTTCATTTTCTTTAAATAACTCTTCTAACTGTGAATTCAGTTCTTTTATAGCACTCATGAATATTCTCTCCTATGCAAGAATTAAAATCTAATATTTTATACAAAATTTAATAAATATTACATTAAAACGACTAAAAATTTTAATCAAACTAAAATAAAAACAATATTTATGCGATGTTAAGTTAAAAATAAATTTAATATATTTTAGATAAAATACTACTTCATTATAAATTATTTCAAGGGGTTTTTCATGTCAAAAAATATTAAAAAAGTAGTTTTAGCTTATTCTGGCGGACTTGATACTAGCATTATTTTAAAATGGCTAGGCGATAATTATGGATGCGAAGTTGTTACTTTTACAGCAGACATCGGACAAAAAGAGGATTTAGAGCCTGTAAAAAATAAAGCTATGAAACTTGGTATAAAACATGAAAATATTTTTGTAGAAGATTTAAGGGAAGAATTTGCAAAAGAGTATGTATTTCCGATGTTTAGAGCAAATACAGTTTATGAGGGCGAATACTTACTTGGAACATCAATTGCTAGACCTCTTATCACAAAAAAACTAATAGAAATAGCAAAAAAAACAGGAGCCGATGCGATCAGCCATGGTGCAACCGGAAAAGGAAATGATCAAGTTAGATTTGAACTTGGTGCGTATGCACTAAATCCAGATATCAAAATAATTGCTCCATGGAGAGAATGGGATTTAAATAGTCGTGAAAAACTTCTTGATTATGCACAAAAAAATGGCATAGATATAAGCAAAAAACCAGGAAAATCTCCATATTCAATGGATGCAAATTTACTTCACATATCTTATGAAGGTCTTGTTTTAGAAGATCCTGCTGCAAAACCAGAAAATGATATGTGGAGATGGACAAATAGTCCAAAAGATGCTCCAAATGAAAGTGAAACTATAACTATAGAGTATGAAAATGGCGATCCTATTGCGATCAATGGCAAAAAAATGAAAGCACATGAAATTTTAGAAACATTAAACGAACTTGGTGCTAAACATGGAATTGGCAGACTTGATTTAGTTGAAAATAGATATGTTGGTATGAAATCAAGAGGCTGCTATGAAACACCAGGTGGCACAATTATGCTAAAAGCTCACAGAGCTATTGAAAGTCTTACTTTAGACAGCGGTGCTGCACATTTAAAAGACGAAATAATGCCAAAATATGCAGAACTTATCTATAATGGTTATTGGTTTTCACCAGAAAGAAAAATGCTTCAAGCACTTATAAACGAAAGTCAAAAACATGTAAATGGTGTCGTAAAACTTGAATTATATAAAGGAAATGTTACCATAATAGGCAGAGAAAGTAAAAATGATAGCTTGTTTAATACAGAATTTTCAACTTTTGAAGAAGATGTTGTTTTTGATCAAAAAGATGCAAATGGATTTATAAAATTAAACGCTTTAAGATTTATAATAGCTGGAAAAAACGGAAGAAAAATTTAACAAAAAGGATTATTTTATGAAAGTTTTACTGATAAAAGATGTGAAATCTCTTGGAAAAGCAGGAGAAATAAAAGAAGTAAAAGATGGATATGGTAATAATTTTTTGATAGCAAAAGGTTTTGCAAAGGCTGCAACCACAGAGGTTTTAAGAAAATATGAAGCCGATCAAAAAAGAAAAGCCGAAGAATTAAGATACGAGATTGAAAGTGCTAATAAACTAAAAAATGAGATTGAAAAAATCACGCTAACTATAAAAAAACCTATTGGAGAAAATGGGTCTTTATTTGGCTCTGTTACAAAAGATGAGATAGCAAATGCACTTGATGAACAGCACAAATACAAAATAGATAAAAAAAGTTTTGATATAAGTGAACATATAAAAAGCACTGGGATTTATGATATAAAAGTAAAATTAGGTAATTCTATAAGTGCAAATTTAAAAGTCAATGTGGAGGGCGAATAGGTGTTTCACGCTACAACAATACTTGCTTATAAAGGTAAAAATTGCTCTGTTGTTGGAGGAGATGGGCAAGTTACTTTTGGAAATACGGTTTTAAAAGGTAGTGCAACAAAAATAAGGCAAATAGGCAAAAACAAAAGCGTTCTTGCTGGGTTTGCTGGAAGCACTGCTGATGCATTTAATCTTTTTGATATGTTTGAACAATGCTTAGACTCAGCAAAAGGCGAACTTGAAAAAGCTGTAATAAATTTTAGTAAAGAGTGGAGAAAAGATAAATATCTTAGAAAACTAGAAGCTATGATGCTTGTAGTTGATAGAAAAAACATATTTTTACTAAGCGGAAACGGAGATGTTGTAGTTCCTGATGATGAGAAATTAGCAGCTATAGGAAGCGGTGGAAATTATGCACTCTCAGCAGCTAGAGCACTAGATAAATTTGCAAATTTAGATGAGGAAGAGCTTGTAAAAGAGAGTTTAAAAATAGCTGGAGAAATTTGCATTTATACAAACAATAACATAAAAACTTTTACAATCAAGGATGAAAAATAATGATTTACACGCCAAAGCAAACTGTTGAGTTTTTGGATCAATACATAATCGGACAAAAAAATGCGAAAAAAACCATAGCAGTTGCACTTAGAAATAGATATAGAAGAATGCAACTTCCAAAAGAACTTCAAGATGATATAATCCCAAAAAACATACTTATGATAGGCTCAACCGGAGTAGGAAAAACTGAAATTGCAAGAAGATTATCAAAAATGCTTGCACTACCTTTTATAAAAATAGAAGCTAGTAAATACACTGAAGTTGGCTTTGTAGGTAGAGATGTAGAATCCATGGTAAGGGATTTAGCAGCCGCAGCAGTAAATTTAGTAAAACATGAACACATAGAAAAAAATGCCGATAAGATAAGTGAATATATAGAAAATAAAATCATAGAAAAACTTCTTCCCCCACTTCCAAAAGGAGCTAGCGAAGAAAAACAAAATGATTATAAAATAAGCTATGATAAAATGCTTGAAAAATTTAAAAACGGAAAACTCGATGATTTAGATATCGAAATAGAGGTTAGTGAAAGCACAGTTCAACCAGATGCGTCTCTTCCGCCAGAAATGGCATCAATACAAGAAAATTTTATAAAAGTTATAGGAATAAGCAGTAAAAAAGTTAAAAAAGATATGAAAGTAAAGGATGCTAAAATAGCACTTAAAAACGAAGCTAGTGATAAAATACTAGATATGGAAAGCATAAAAATAGAAGCTATAAAAAGAGCAGCAAACGAAGGTATTATCTTTATAGATGAGATAGATAAAGTAGCAGTTTCAAGCTCAAATTCAAATCGTCAAGATCCAAGTAAAGAAGGCGTTCAAAGAGATTTACTACCTATAGTTGAAGGCTCTAGTGTAAATACTAAATTTGGTATTTTAAACACAGATCATATACTTTTTATAGCTGCTGGAGCATTTCATATAAGCAAACCAAGTGATTTGATACCCGAACTTCAAGGCAGATTTCCGCTTAGAGTAGAACTTGATAGTTTGGACGAAGACGCACTTTATGATATATTAACAAAACCAAAAAATTCTCTTTTAAAACAATACATTTCGCTATTAAAAACAGAAGATGTTGAGCTTAAATTTGACGATGATGCCATAAAAGCTATAGCAAAAATAGCAGCAAATGCAAATAACAAAATAGAAGATATTGGTGCAAGAAGGCTACATACTGTTATAGAAAAAGTTCTTGAGGATATAAGCTTTGAAGCCGATGAATACAAAGGAAAATCAGTTATCATAACAAAAGAAATGGTAGAAGAAAAACTGCAAGATATTTGTGAAAATGAAGATTTGGCAAGGTATATACTTTGAAAAGCGGCTTTGTAAGCTTAGTTGGCAGAACAAATTCCGGTAAAAGTAGCCTGCTTAACTATCTTTTAAACGAGAAAATAGCTATGGTTTCTCATAAAATAAATGCAACAAGACGCAAAATAAGCGGAATTGTAATGCATGAAAATAACCAGATTATTTTCACAGATACTCCAGGACTTCATGAAAGCAACAAAACGCTAAATTCTTTTATGATAGATGAAGCTAAAAAAATGATAGGTGATTGTGATTTGATACTATTTCTTGCATGCATTCATGATTCATTGCAAAACTATGAAAAGTTTTTATCACTTGAGCGAAAAAATCCGCATATATTAGTATTAACCAAAATAGATGAAGCCAATGATAAAAAGATATTACAAAAAATAACAGAGTATCAAAAATACCAAAATGAATTTTTATCCCTAATCCCGATTAATACAAAAAAACAAATTTTTAAAAAATTGATACTAGATGAGATATGTAAATTTTTGCCAACTCATGAATACTACTATGATCCGCAAATAATCAGCACAAATAACCAAAAAGATATTATAAGAGATCTTATCTTAGAAGCTGTGTATGAAAATGTAAGCGATGAAGTGCCTTATGGTAGTGATGTGAAGATTGATAAGATTATAGAAAAAAACGATATAATTGAAATTTATGCCACCATATATACTGATACAAAAAGTCATAAATCCATATTAATCGGTAAAAATGGCGAAACTTCAAAGCGCATAGGAATAACATCAAGAAAGACAATATCTAACTTTTTACAAAAAAAAGTATTTATAAATTTAAATATACATATAATAAAAAACTGGACAAAAAATATAAATTTAATAAAAAATTTAATATAGTTAAATTTTTATTTTTATATGTTAAGTTTTATTTTTTTTTGATATAATATCATAGAAAGTTAATAAAAATAAAGTTTGGAATAATGCTAAAAAAAGAAAACACAAATAAACATATAATAACTATTGATGTTGCAGAAAATACTGCGTTTAGTTTTAAAGAAAACAGAGCTAGCATGCATGACTTGTTGCAGCCGCCCGAAAAAAATGACTTTTATATATCTTATTTACCCTATAACGAAGCAAAAGCAAACACTATCATAGAAATTCCAAGTTCTACTCCAGAAGAAGACATAGCAAACACTATAACTATAAAAGCATATGAAGAACAGAATTTAGATCCAAACGAAGAGTATAAAATTTCCTATACGGAAGTTTTAAATACAAACAGTCAAGATGTTAGAATTTTTAATATATTTGTCATAGAAAACTCAAAACTAAATACTATATTTTCAAAGATTGTTGATAAAAAGAAATATATAGATTATATCGCATATGCACCACTTTTAGTAAAATCCTTATATACTAAAAATATTTTGCCAAGTAGCAGTTGTGATTGTTTTATAGTTATGATGAAAAACGAAGCTTTTTTAACTATATATAACAACGCAGAATATATTCACTCTAGATCTTTTAGATATTCTTTAAGATATTTAAGCGAAAAATATGCAGAATTAAATGCAAGCAGAATTAATGAAGAATCATTTTTTCAAACTCTTATGCAAGATGGACTAAATAATAGTGATGAAAATTTACATCAAATTTTTGAAGATATGATTTATTATATGTCAGATCTCACAAAAAATATATCTAGAATGCAAAATATCTCTATTAACAATATCTATATATACACAGATATAGGAAATATACCGAAATTTAACGAATTGGTAGAAAATATAACAGAAATAAAAACTAATGATTTTTCTTTTGATATAACAATAAATTCAAAAACATTAAAATTAAACATTTTTCATAATCTTATGTTTTTAACAGCACAAGACTACATCGAACATAAGGATGATGAGTTTAACTTCTCGACATTTTTAAGACCACCGCCTCTTTTTCAAAGAGACTCAGGAAAGCTTATATTAACGATATTAGTAGCCATTTTACTTTCTACTGGTGTTCCTGTTTATAATTATATAAGTGCTTTTGTCTTAAATTTACAAACAAAATATATGAAAGAAGAGCTTTTGATCAAAGATGCTAAAAAAAGACAGATAGAAATACAACTAGCCGCAATTGCAAAAGAGCAAGACGATGTTGATAAAATAATACAAGCAGAAAACGAAAAGCTAGAATTTAGAAAAAAGCTACTAAACGAACTATATAATAAAAAAGAAAATTATCCTATGAAAAGTATTGCATTACACAATCTATCAATACTTATCAACAAATACAATACAAAAGTCTATCAGATAAAAAATACAGATAACAATCTAACAGTTACTATAAGAAGCGATAGCGATACGAAATTAACAGAGCTTATAAAAGAAATAAGCAAAACAAAATCATATTCAGTATCTACAAAACAAATTGCATTAGATGAAAACGATACAAGAACATATGAAAGCAATGTTACTATAAGGATAAATCAGTGAATAAAATATCATATATAGATAAGATTGATGACTATTTTTCTCTAAAAACAAAAAATGAAACTTCTTTGATATTTATGGGAGTTTTTTTAATTGTTGCTTTTATTTTTTACATATTGCTTTTTGACTCTTCTATTTATGAGATAGAAGATGCTCAAAAAAACTATAATGCTACATACAAAAACCTAACAAATACAAACCAATATCTAAAAAGTGTTTCTCAAAATAATGATGATAATTTTTTAGTAAATCAAAAAATATCGGCTCTTAATAACTCAAAACAAAATTTACAAAGCATAAAAGATGCAAACAAATATTTTGACGATAAATTAACAAAGTTATCTTATTTACTATTTAATGAACAAAATTGGACTATATTTTTAAACACAATTACAAATTTAGCAAATGAAAACAGCATAAAAATACAAAAAATAAAAAATGAATTTAAAATGCTAACTCCACAAAAAATAGAACAAGCTTTAAATATAAGCATAGATTTAGAAGGTAAATTTGATAATATTTTAGAGTTTATAAATTCCATAGAAGAATCAAAACTTATAGTAGATATTCATAAAATGGATATAGTAGCCACACAAAACAATCTTAGCGGCAAAATAGATATTTCTGTATGGGGAGTAAAATATTAACATGAAAAAAATAGTAAATATTTTTATATTTTTAATCCTTGGTTTATCTTTTTCATTTGGTGCTCAAAACGATCAAATATCAGATATGATAAAGCATTACGAGGGGCTTTTCAACTCTTTAGATAAGGCTAGAAAAGGCCTTAGTAATGAAGAGCTAAGCAAGTCCGTAGATCCATTTATAAGTATAAAAAATACACCCATAACTACTTATGATCAACCATCCGTAAATGTAGAGCAAGAGCCAGAATACGCTTTGTATGCTATATTAAACAACAGAGCAAAAATAAATAATACTTGGTATAGCGTTGGCGATGATGTTAGAGGATACAAATTAAATGCTATACTAAAAAATAGTGTCAAACTCACTAAAAATAGTGAAACTTTAATTTTAAATTTAGTAAAAGGAAACGAGAATGTCATTATCTCACATAATTAAAAAAAATAAATTGATATATATAGTTTGCGTTTTATTTATGACAACTTCATTATATGCAAATTGCGAAAACAGGCTTTTTAACCTAAAAGTAAGCAAAAAAGTAACATTAAATGAAATTTTAAACCAGTTTTCAGATATGTGTAATTTTAGTATAATCACAAAAGACCAGAATGCAACTATGTTGCTAAATAATGAAGTTTCTGGTATAAATATAAAAAATTTAAAACTAGATCAAATTTTTAATTTACTTCTTGCAGAAAAAAATATTAATTATAATTTTGATAAAAATATTTTAAAAATTTCATCACTAGATACAAAAACATTCAAAATAGACTACATTACTTCAATAAGAGAAGGAACTGCTGTTATAAAAGCTTCTGTTGACTCAGCTCCGGTTGAAGTTGGAGAAGAAGATAAAGTCAATAATAGCAGTAATAATAACTTGGAAAACCTAGATAACTCTATAAAAACAACAGAAAAATTTGATTTTTGGGCAAATTTACAAGCTGAGCTTTTAGCTGTTTTAAATAATGGATCAGAAAGTATAAAAGCACCAATGCCTATTGTAAATCAAAATGCAGGACTCATAACCGTAACTGGTACAAAGTCTCAACTAGATAGAATAGAAAAGTATATAAAACTTATGCAGCAAAGACTTAAAAAACAAGTCATATTGGATGTTAATATTATATCTGTTGAGCTAGAAAATGAGTATAAAAAAGGAGTTGATTGGAGTAAATTCCAAATAGGATTTAATTCATATTTAGGAAATGACCCAACAAAACCAAGCGGATACACTTGGGGAAATAGAAATGAAAGACCAGTTATAACAAAAGGTCCAAAATATGACAATGGTATATTAAGCGAAGCTGGAACTTGGGCGTGGGACACATTTCTTGGTCTAAAATCTAGCCAATCAAATGGTGCTTGGCGAATAGGCGCAAATGTAAATTTTAACCTTGATGGCGTTTTAAATTTCCTAGAAACAAAAGGGAGAACAAAAGTAGTATCTAGTCCAAAAGTTATGACTCTAAATAACCAACAAGCTTTGATAACAGTTGGAGATAATATAAATTATAGAGTTCAAGAAGAATCAACAAACGATAATACTATAGGAGGAAGAACTAATTTTACTTGGAAACAGTATTCTGTTTTTATAGGAATTTTATTAAATATCTTACCTTCTATTAGTGATGATAATAAAATAATGCTTAGAATCAACCCATCTTTAAGTAACTTTAAATACGACCAAGACAACGCATATCAAGGAAATTTAGAACCTAGAGTTATAGCTCCTGATACATTGCAAAAAAAACTTTCTACTGTAGTTCAAGTAAATAACGGCGATACAGTTATCATAGGCGGTCTTATAGGAGAAACAAAAGGTAAAGATAACACAAAAGTTCCTTTTTTGGGTGATTTGCCATATATAGGAAATCTTTTTAGTAGTACAAGAGATAAAGTTAGCACAACTGAGTTAATATTTTTAGTTACACCAAGAATCATAGAAACTACAAGCACTCCAGTTCAAGAAACAGTAAGGGAATTAGGTTTTTCCAAATCTTTAATCAATCAGTAATTATATAAAGCTATAATTCATTATAGCTTTATATTTAGGAGGCTTTAAATGAAAGAGAGTTATCAAACACTTATAAATCAACTTATAAAAGATGAAAAAATCTCGCAATCTCAGCAAGAAGAAATTTTTGTCAAACTAGAAAACAGTGATAATTTTGAGCATATTATAACCGAATATATAAGCAAAGACGATTTTATAAATGTTTTAGTTGAACTATACAGAAGACAAAGAATAGACATAGGTAATATCGGTAATGATTTTACTCAAGATATAAAAGAATTTTTAAAAATAGTCTCAAATAGATTTAAATTTACTTTTTATAATCTAGATAGCATTGATATAGACTATAGAATATCAGAAAAAACAAATTTATCTCAGCTAAAAAAATTTGGTGCCATGCCAATAAAAGAAGATGAAATAAATGTCTATGTTGCTTTTAAAAACCCTTTTGATATAAATTCACAAGATGCGATACAACATCTTTTCAACAGAAAACTACTTAAAATAGTAGTAGCAGATCCAACACAAATAGATAAATATTTAAACAAAGCAGAATTAAATGAAAATATAAAAGGTATTATAAACGAAATAAGAAAAGAAATCTCAAGTTCTGCAAATGATGATAGCACAAATGCTAGTGGTATATTAAGACTGATTGAAATTATTTTAAAAACATCAATAACATCAAGAGCAAGCGATATACATATAGAGCCAACAGAAACAAATTGTATAGTAAGAAGCCGTATAGATGGAATGCTAACAGAACTTTTTATATTTGATAAAGATATTTATCCACCTATGGTATCTCGCATGAAACTACTTTCAAACATGGATATAGCAGAAAGAAGAAAACCGCAAGATGGCAGATTTTCAGCCCAAATTTTAGACAAAGAGTATGATTTTCGTATCTCAACTTTGCCTGTTTTAAATGGTGAAAGTATAGTTTTAAGGATACTTGATAAATCAAAAGTTATAATTAGTCTAGATAATCTAGGAATGCATCCTCAAAATTTATCCAAATTTAATAATGCTATGAAATCGCCTTATGGCATTATACTTGTAACTGGACCAACTGGTAGCGGTAAAACAACTACATTATACGCTGCACTAAATGACTTAAAAAGCATAACAACAAAAATAATCACGGTCGAAGATCCAGTTGAATACCAGCTAAATATGATTCAACAAGTTCATGTAAATGAAAAAGTTGGACTATCTTTTGCTTCGGCTTTAAGATCGATATTAAGACAAGATCCAGATATCATAATGATAGGCGAGATTAGAGATCAAGAAACACTTAGGATAGCTATACAATCAGCACTAACAGGGCATTTAGTTTTTTCCACATTACACACAAATGATGCAATATCTGCTATTCCAAGAGTTATAGATATGGGGATAGAGCCTTATTTGATAAGTGGATCCATAATAGGCATAGAAGCTCAAAGGCTTGTTAGAAAATTATGTCCTCATTGCAAACAACCTATAAATTTACCAGATACTACATTAAAATCTATAGAAAAATACCTTCCACAAAATTATCAATTTTATAAAAATATAGGTTGCGAACACTGTTCACAAACAGGGTATCTTGGAAGAGAAATGATAAGCGAAATTTTACCGATAAGCGATAAAATGTCTAGTTTGATTGCATCAAATGCTTCAAAAGATGATTTAAAGCATATAGCATACGAAGAAGGATTTATAGATATGTTCCACGATGGAATTTTAAGAGCAGCTAAAGGAATAACAACATACGAAGAAATTTTAAGGGTTGCTAAAACATGAAAATATATGAAGTAGAA
This sequence comes from Campylobacter sputorum subsp. sputorum, assembly GCF_008245005.1. Taxonomy (NCBI): domain Bacteria; kingdom Pseudomonadati; phylum Campylobacterota; class Epsilonproteobacteria; order Campylobacterales; family Campylobacteraceae; genus Campylobacter; species Campylobacter sputorum. The sequence goes on from NZ_CP043427.1 coordinate 965,923, forward strand.
TACATTAAAAACAATAAAAAAAATAAGATAAAACTAAGTGCAGAAAATAGAGCTCAAGCTATAAATATAGCCAAAAAAAGTGGAACTATAACAAAAATAGGCGAAATAAAATCAACTTCATTATCCGTTCAATTTGAAGAAGGCAAAGATAAAATACTTAATTTTATATCAGGATCAAAGGTAAAAACACCAAATTTGATTGCATCTATAAGACAATTAGCCGTTATGATAAATGCTGGTATTCCTATCACAGACTCAATAAAAGAAATAGTAGCTTCTAGTGAAGATAAAAAATTAAAAAATATTTTTGCATCTGTTAATGAAATGCTAGATAATGGACAGAATTTTGCAGATTCCATGGAAAAATACAAAGATCAAGTTGGAGATATAGTTATTGCTATGATAAGACTTGGAGAAAATACTGGTAAATTAGCAGAATCTTTAAATAATCTAGCAAATATACTAGATGATGTTTGGAAAAATAAACAAAATGTCAAAAAGGCTTTAAGATACCCTACTATTGTTATAATTGCTATAGCCGGAGCTTTTACTTTTTTAATGTTAGTAATAGTTCCAAAATTTAAAGCTATATTTGACGAACTTGGTGCAAATTTACCACTTCCAACCATACTTCTTTTAAAAATTGAATATGTCCTTAGTAATTATGGTATTTTCATACTTGCTGCATTATTTTTGGCTTTTGTATTTGCAAAACACCAATACAAAACAAACGATAAATTTAGAGCATATTTTGATACATTTATAATAAATAAAGTTTATCTTATTAAAAATATACTATTTTATTCTAGCATGTATAGATTTAACTTGATTTTTGGAGAGCTTATTAATGCTGGTATTCCTATATCTAAAGCACTAAATACAGCTACTATGACTATTCCAAATTTTTATATAAACAAAAAACTATCTTCTGTTAGCACATCTATACAAAATGGAAAGAATTTTACTCAAAGTATAAAAGAGACAGAACTTTATGAAAGTATGTTAGTTCAAATGATAAAAGCTGGTGAATTAGGCGGTAATTTAGAAGGAATGATGGAAAAAGTAACAGCTTATTATAAAACTAAATTTGATGATATTATAGAAAATATATCAAGCTATATAGAGCCGATATTAATACTTGCGATAGCTGCTATGGTTGTATTGCTTGCACTTGGAATTTTTATGCCTATGTGGGATCTTGGATCAGCCGTAAGAAGCTAAGATGTTTAATGGATTAATAAGAGAAATAGGCAAAGTTACAAGTTTTAACGGCGATATATTAGATGTAAAATCAAATTTAAAACCAAATTTGGGAGATAGTATATCTATAAACGGGGCTTGCCTTAGTGTTGTGAAAGTATCTAATGACGGATTTAGTGTAGAAATAAGCTCACAAAGTAAAAAAATGTTAGCCTTGCAAAATTACAAAGACAAAGTTCATTTAGAACCGGCAATGAAGCTTGGAGATAGTATTGACGGACATTTATTACAAGGTCATATAGATGGCATTGGAGAAATTTATGCTATCAATAAAAACTCAAATGGAACAGATTTTTTTATAAAACTTCCACAAGAACTTATGAAATTTACCTCTTCACAAGGAAGTATAGCCATAGACGGAGTTAGCCTTACCATAGCTCAAACTATGCAAGATTCAATAAGAATATGCGTAATACCAATAACTATGAGAGACACTCTCTTTGGCACTTTTAGTATCGGTAGAAAAGTAAATATAGAAACTGATATGTTTGCAAGATATATTTATAAAATAATATCTAATAAAAATACCGCTACTTGGGATGATATAGATAAAATAATGAGTATTTATTAATGAGTGTATTTTACGGCTTTAGCGATACTAAAGGCGGTGTATCAAATAGAAATTATAGTAGTTTAAATTTAGGACTACATGTAAATGATGATGAAAATTTAGTTATACAAAATAGAAAAATTTTTGCAAATAAATTAGGTTTTAAAAGTGAAAATTTGGTATTTATGGATCAAATTCATTCAGATAATATTTGCATCATAGATAAAATCCCCTACCCAACTCCAACTTGCGATGCAATAATCACAAATTTAAAAAATGTAGTTTTATGTGTTATGGTAGCAGATTGTATGCCGGTGCTACTATTTGATAAATCAAAACAAATTATATCAGCCGTGCATTTAGGAAGAGCTGGAATTTGTGCAAATTTACTAACAAAAGTAATTCAAAAAATGATAGCTAAATTTGAATGCAAAATAGATGATTTAAAACTAATAGTTGGTCCGCACATTCAAGGAAAATGTTATGAGATAGGAAATTTAAATCTTGAAAAATTTAATAAATTTAAAAAAGATGGAAATTTTTATATGAACAAAGCACTGCTTAGTGAGATAAACGAAATCGGACTAAAAGATTACACGATAAGTGAGATTTGCACACATTGCGATAAAAACTATTTTTCATATAGAAGAGATAAAATAACAGGAAGATTTTGTGGATATATTTATATAAAATAACCCCGTAAAAACGGGGAAAATTATTTGTCTTTTAAACCTAATTCTTCAATAAGTTTAATATAAGCATTATAATCTTTGCCTTTAAAATATTTCATAAGACGCTTTCTTTGTCCTACCATTTTTAAAAGACCAAGGCGAGAACTGAAATCTTTTTTATAAATTTTCAAATGCTCAGTTAAATCGCTTATCCTTTTTGTAAGAAGTGCGATTTGAACTTCTGGTGAACCTGTATCACCACTTTTTCTAGCAAATTTTGCAACTATTTCTGCTTTTGTAGCCGAATCCAAAGCCATTTTAGACCTCCTGATTGGTAAAATTAAACTTTGATTATACCTAAAGAACTTAAAATTATGCTGAATTATGTAAAATACAGAGCCGTTTAATATAAATTATAGTAAAAACAAGCTAAAATACTTCCTTGAAGATTTCAAAGGAGTATCATGCTTTTTACAAAGGCTAGCGAATATGCACTTTTATCTTTGATTTTACTTGCAAAATCAAATAATCCAAAAGATGTAGAAAATATATCAAAAGAATTAAATATATCAAAAAGTTTTTTAGCAAAAATTTTACAAAATCTTGCAAAAAATGGTGTTTTAAAATCTACTCGTGGAATAAATGGCGGTTTTTTGTTAGCTAAAGATCCAAAACAAATAACGATAGCAAGTATTATAGAGTATGCGGAAAAACGCCCTACAAATGTTTTTGAATGTTCTGGAGATATAGAAAATTGTCATAATCAAAATGGTGATATTTGCACTATTTGGCCTATTTTTAGCAAACTTCAAAACATTGTAGATGATTTTTTAAAAAAAATAACATTAAAAGATATTATGCAAAAGTAGATAAATTTGGCTAAATCAAAAAATAATATAATAACTCTAATAGCTCCTTTTTTAGAGCCGATTGTAAAGATGAAAAGCCTTTCTATAGTTGCTTTAATCATATCGATTATAGCAATCATCATAGTTCCGCTTCCAAGCATGGTGCTTGATTTTTTCTTAGCACTTTCCATATCTTTATCAGTTTTGATTATACTTATTTCGATTTATATACCAAAACCAACTGATCTTACTACATTTCCAACACTAATTTTACTTATCACTCTTTTTAGACTTTCTTTAAATATCGCTACAACTAGAATGATATTAAGCAAGGGTCATCATGGTCCAGATGCCGTAAGTGAGATTATCTCAAGTTTTGGGCAATTTGTAGTTGGTGGAAATTATGTAATTGGTATCATAGTTTTTACGATACTTGTGCTTATAAATTTTATGGTTGTAACAAAAGGATCAACTAGAGTTAGTGAAGTTCAAGCAAGATTTACACTTGATGCAATGCCAGGAAAACAGATGGCAATAGATGCAGATCTAAATGCCGGTTTGATCGACGAACAAACAGCTAGAAAAAGAAGGCAAGAAATTATTGGAGAAGCAAACTTTTATGGAGCAATGGATGGTTCTAGTAAATTTATAAAAGGCGATGCAGTTGCTGGTATTATCATCACTATAGTAAATATAGTTGGTGGTTTTTTGATAGGAACTTTTCAACATGACTTAACTATGGCTGATGCTGCATCAACATATACTATACTAACGATAGGAGATGGGCTAGTAAGTCAAATTCCTGGTCTTATCACTTCAACAGCTACTGCTATTATTATAACAAGAGCTAGCAAAGATGATGATAACTTTGCAGAAGGTGTTTTAAAACAACTTCTTGGCGAGTATAGAACTATGTTTATAGTTGGCTTTATACTAGTCATTTTTGCACTAGTCCCAGGACTTCCAACATTTTCTTTGGGCTTCATTGGGTGTATTTTCCTTGGAATGGGATATTTGATGAGAAGATCAAAAGGCGAAGCTCCACTTTTGCTAACACCTAAGAAAAAAGAAGAAATGAAGCAAAAAGCACAACAACAAGACGCAGCAGCTACAAAACCGCCTAAAAAAAGCGAAGAAGAGATAGCAAAAGAGGAAGAAAAACGCATAAACGATATACTAAAATTAGAAATTTTAGAACTTGATTTGGGGTATGGACTACTTAAATTAGCAGATAGCGATCTTATAGAAAGAATTAGATCTATGAGAAGAAATATAGCAAATGATCTTGGATTTTTGATGCCAAAAATACGTATCAGAGATAATTTGCAACTTCCGCCAAATGTTTATAATTTTAAATTAAAAGGTATAGTTATAGGAAGTAGCGAAGTTTATCCTGATAAATTTATGGCAATGAGTGATGGGATGGTAAGCGAGGAGATAGAAGGGATTCCTACAAAAGAACCAGCTTTTGGATATGACGCACTTTGGATAGATGCTAGTGCTAAAGAAGATGCAATGGTAAAAGGCTATATACCAATAGAACCAGCAGCAGTTATATCAACACATATGAGCGAACTTGTAAGACAAAACGCATCTGAGCTTTTAACAAGGCAAGAAACTCAAAATATCCTAGATAAATTAAAAGAAGATTATCCAGTTCTTGTAGATGATACGCTAAGGGTTGCAAGTGTCGGACTGATACAAAAAATCCTAAAATCTCTTTTAAAAGATAATATTCCTATAAAAGATATGTTAAGCATACTTGAAGCTATCGGAGATATGGCAGAATACACTAAAAACCTTGATATGCTAATAGAATATGTTAGAAAATCTCTTTCAAGAGTTATAACATCAATGTATAGCGATGAAAACGGACAGCTAAATTTCTACATACTAAACTCTGCAGATCAACAAAAACTTATAGATGCTCTTCAGTTAAAAGATGGAAGCTATAATCTAATGTTAAATGTAGCACAAACTAGTGCCGTAGTAACAGCCCTTAGAGATCAAAGAGATAAAAAACCTATAACGCAAAACAATATGGTGCTTTGTGTAGAATCTTCTATAAGAAAATTTATCTCAGATATCTGCTCTCAGTTTGGCATAGATATAGTTGTGCTTAGCTTTGCCGAAATTTCGCCAAATACACCTTTTGAAACTCTTGGCGTGATAAATATAGAAAACTTATAAGGATGATAATGAAATTTTTTCACCTCTCACATACAGATTTAGATGGATACTCAGCACAAATTGTAACAAAAGCTTACTTTAATGATATTACATTTTTTAACTCAAATTATGGAAAAGAAATAGATGAAAAATTTAATCAAATAGTAAATTTGCTTGATGATGAAAAATCTATAATTTTAATCACTGATTTAAATTTAACGCTTAAACAATGCGAAGATTTTGAAAATTTAATAAAAGATAAAAATGCAAAGCTTTTTTTACTAGATCACCATCAAAGCGGTTTAGAATGCTCACAGAAATTTAAGTGGTATTATCTTGACAACTCCAGATGTGCAACGCTTATAACATATGATTTTTTTGCATCTATGTATGGACAAAAAGAAAACTTACACGAGTATTGTAAAATGGTAAATGCAGTTGATATATGGTTAAAAGATGATAAATATTTTGAGTTTGGAAAAGTATGTTTAAACCTTGTAGCAAATTCAAAAGAGATAAATAAAGTTATGTTTCAAGACAAATCAAATGAATATATATTTTTCTTACTACAAAAGGCAAATGAATATATGTGGTCACAAAATGCACATATAAATTTAGATGATGATACACACAAAATAAAAAAAGAGTATTTTTTTGACAAAACAAACGATACTCTTAGCAATATGATTTCAAATTTCATAGTAAAAAATCTCTCAAACCAAAAGGATAAATTTAGTATAAATTACAGAGAATTTAAAGGCATATTAACGCATAATATCGGAAATACTTCTGTGATAGGAAATGACTTTTTAGTAGCAAATCCTGAATTTGATTTTTTTATGGATGTAAGCTCTAAAAAAACAATAAGTCTAAGAGCAAATAACAAAATAGATGTAAGTGCAATGGCGGCTGAACTTTTTAACGGAGGTGGTCATAAAAATGCAAGCGGTGGTTTATTTGCAGCTTTTAAAGATAGTTTTGATTATGAAAATATAAAAAATCAAATAAAAGATCACATTTTTAAAAAAACTACTCAAAATAAGGAAGAAAAATGAAAAATCAAGATACGGAAATTTCGCAAGATGAACTAATGTATGAAATTAGTGTTTTACTAGAAGGGCTTTTGTATTATGCTGGAGTAAAAAAAGATAATCTTCAAGAAGCAGTTAAAATTTATGTTGAAAATATCGATGATATTTTAAAAGACAGCAAAGCCGAGGGCGTTGATGAGATTATAGAAGTTATAGAATATATAAAAAAAGAAAATCCAAAACTATTTTTATAAATTTAATAATATTTTTATTATTAAAGCTAAATTTAAATTACTTTTATATAAAATACATTTTCTAATTTACTAAGTGGGTTCATAGCTCAGTTGGTTAGAGCGTATAACTTGTCACTAAAGATAGTCTTAGATTCAAGTATTTATTTATGAAAAAATTTTTTTTAAGTCCGTTTTTTGCTCCAATTTTTATGATTATTTTTTTGATATCTATGTTTATATTAAGCATTTTATCATCAGATATATTATTTTTTTATGATGAGGGCGGTGGCCTTGATTATATAACATATGTTTGTTATGTGATTGCGTTTTTTGCTATTTTTTATTATAAAAAAGATTTTAACGATCATTTAATTGATTTTTATTGTTATGTATTTTTATTGACCTGTGCTCTTTTAAGAGAGATGGGTATACAACACTACTTAACTTCTACTGATACAACGGCATTTAAAATAAGATTTTTTACAAATCCAAACAATCCTATAATTGAAAAAATTTTATCATTTTGTTTAATCATTATATTACTATCAGTTATAATATACCTCTTAAAAAAATATTTGGTAAAAATAATAAAAGGCTTTTTTAAATTTGATACTTTATATTGGACCATAGCTATGTTTGGTGGAATTGGCATTATATCAAAAATTGCAGATCGTTTTCCTAGTAATTACCACAAATCTACAGGTTATTATTTAGAAGAAAATACTAGAATTTTGTTATCGCTGATAGAAGAAGGTGGAGAGGCACTACTTCCGCTTTTACTTGTTATAGGATTAATTCAATATCACAAACTAAAACAACATTTATGATAATTTTAGCTATTTTAAAGCTAAAATTATGTAGGATTATATCCTTATTTTGATTGGGTTCATAGCTCAGTTGGTTAGAGCATCCGGCTCATAACCGGATGGTCGTAGGTTCGAGTCCTACTGAACCCACCACTTTATTTTTTTCTTAGCTACTTGTCTATCTTTTAAAGATTAATTATGGTTTGGGATAGCATTTGAATATTTTTTAAGTTATCTTGTATAAATAGAGTAGCTAAAATTAAAATAATAATATTTTCAAGTAAAATTCCTAAAAAGATAAAATCCAAGCTTTTTTATCTTTACAATACTCTTTACCGATAATATAACCCAGTCTATAACTATTTTGGGATTATCGTCTCTGTTTGTTAAATTCCATAAACACATCTTGCATTTTGAGTATATGTTGTTTTTTTAGATAAAAAGCCTTTGGAGGTTATTTTGGTATCTAGATAGTTATGGTTTGCTGGTAAATATAAATTTGCTAGTAATGGGTTTATACTTAATGATAAAATAAGTATAAATTTAAATATGTTTGAGATATTTTGTCTTAGAAATTTATACTTCAAATTTTATCCATTTTTTAAAATATTTTTTATTACTTGCAATTTCATTAGATAAATTCTTAGCCCATATTTCATCAAATAATTCATATTGAATATTTAAAAATTTTATCATTATTAAAAAACTTTCTTTTAAGGTAAGTTTTGTAGAATTTGAAATTTTACTAGCACTTATAATCCATTGATTATATAAATCTTCATCACCAGCGTTTTCACCAATCCAAATTTCTGGCGACATTCCACCTAAAAATCCACCCAAATCATCATCTAAATTCTGAAAATACAAATCACTTAAAAATTTATATGAGTAAATATATGCTTCATTTATAGTTAAATATTTTTTCATATTTATTTCCAATTCGGTCTTATTGGCGATGATAGACCAGTTTCTGAATTAAAATTTTTTGGTGTTTTATTTATTCCGCCGTTGATAATTTGTCCATTTCTAGTTTGCGTCCAAACCTGCTCTCCGTTATCTAAAAGTTTTGCACTCCATGTATTGCCAAATTTATCTTTACCTAAAACTAATTTTGTATCATTTGCAACATTTATCAAAAGTTCTCTATTTTGTGGTGTGTCTATAATATGCCCTTCTCGTGTTCCAAATATTTTTTTAGCTTTGTTGTCTGTTATAATATTTACTTCAATATTTTTGTTAAATTTACCAGTTTTCCCCATAGGTATAAACATAAAACTCATATCACTTAAACCTTGTGGAGTGTTTGGATTGTAGCTGTGATTATAAAATTGTTCATCTGTTACACTAAAGAAATTAGTTGGTGTAAAGTTTTCTTTGTAATGGTCTATGAATTTTAATCCTTGTGACTTTTGATATATAAAGTTTATTCCTGTGTTTAGTTCATCTTTGCTAAAGTCTGTTTTACCAAAGAAATTTAATATATTAAATGTACCATTTTCTTTTGCATCTACAATATATCTACCAGATAGAAATAGTAAGCTTTTAGCTTCGCTGTCTGTTAATGTTTTTCCAGTTTGTGTTTCATAATATGATTTAAACTCTTTACTATGCTTGTTTAAAAATTCTTCTTCATCTTTATGAAGTTGTCTATTATAAACTTCAGATGAAGTAGCTAAGTTATATCCTTTATTGGCTCCTTTATCTTCATCTATTATAGCTTCAGTTAGTAGTAAATTTGATGATAATAACAATGTAGCTAGAAAGATTAAATTTAAAAATTTAAGCATCACTATTTATTCCGTTATAAATTTTTCATACTCTTTAGGAACAACTGGATTTTCTGAAAATAGTAGTGGCATATATTTATAGATATCTACCATTACAATTTCTTGATAAACATTGTCTAAACGCCAATCTATCGTATCATAGTGTATAGTTGTGTCTTTTACATTTTCTATAACTAAATCCCAATTTTTGATGCCAAAATTTATTATTTCGTTTAATTCATCTAATGAATATTTCCACTCATTATGGAAAAAATTAAAAACCACAGATATAATTCCATCTCCTTCTATTGAAGACGCTAACAATTCTATTAAATGTTCTTTTTTCATAATTTTCCTTTATTTAAGTGGTATGCGTACTTTTTTACTTCCAATTGTTGTTTTAAATATGGAGCTCCATGTATTGGTCTTTAAAATTTTTATATCCTTTATTAAACTCAAAAAAGCCACCTTTTTATAGTTATCTTTTTAAATTTACTTAGCTATGATTTATTAATAAATTTGTCCTGTATCTTTATCTACCCAGCGAATATGTGGGCAATTTCCGTACCAAAATTTACCCCATTCAGATTTACCCCACTCATCGTTTTCATCATCCGCTCCATTTAGATATTTTAAATCTGAAGGAAACTCACTTCTTATATACTCTATCATTTTATCAGATGATACATCCCAAAACTGATCTCCTTGTAGTTCTTTTTCAGGTTCATCTTTTATAGGAGAATGAGCTAAAATAAGTCCATCATCTATCATTCTTTTAAATAGAGCTAGAAATATCTCAGCTTCTTCTTCATAAGTTATTTTTCTTCCTAGGTCTTTAGCGAATAATTCTTTTCCCCAACCATATAAAGAACTTACCCAATTTGAAAAAGCCCAATCATATATTTCTTCTATTTGTTCATCACTAAACATTTTACTATTAATGAGTAATTTATTTGAATTTGAGTTCTGTTCCATCTTTAATTCCTTTCGCATCTTTGATTTCTCACTCAAAATAATTCCAGCCTTTTTTAAACACTCTATTGTTGTTACTTAAGCCACCAACCATAATCCAAGTAAATTTTTGGTATTTTATCATTATGGATATCAACTCCAAGCCTATCCATTAAATTAAACCATTTATTTCTCTTAGATGGTGGGAGTTTTGCACCACAAAAAGGGCAAAATTTTATTAAAATTTCGCTTTCTCCACCATCATGAATAATAATGCCATACTCGTCAAATTTTGGCGAATATGAAAATAATGCATCTGGACATTCATATTTATTTTTATGAATATCACAATTAAATTTTAAAGCTTGTCTCATTTTATGGCAACAATGTTTTATTTTAGACATTAGTTTTTCTTCCTTTCACAGCTGGTTTTTCTTTTTTTGTTTTATGATTAATTGAGCCTTGATGTATTCCGCGTTTATTATAAATTTCTATATCTCCATGCTGATAGTCCCATTCGTAAATATTTCCATTTTTCTCATCAATCCATCTTTTTCTTTGACTTTTACTACCAACATTTTTTGCATTTGGGAATATATCGTTTATATCTTTTGGCGGCGTTTCATAATGATAAATTCCAGCTTTTAGTTTTTTACTTCCATCGCCTTCAGTTGTAATAGGTCCTACATTTACAACACCTCTATACCCTATCAAATCACTATTATTAAATTCAACGATTTTTTCATTTTTATCTACCGTAATTTTTTGTTTATATTAAATATACTCCACATTTTTTGGCTATTTTGCTGTATTTTTCTATTATAAATTTATTTTTAAAAAATATTGGAAAAAGTTGGTCATAATTGCTTATTAAACAAATTTCATTTTTTGGAAAAATAAAAAAATGACTAATCCACTGCTCTTTTAATATAAAAGTTATAAAAAGTTTAAGTAATTCAACATCTTTTATCATAAAATACTCACTTTTTATATTATGAAAATTTATATATTGGTGAAGTAAAATATACTGAAATTTTATATCTATACCACTATTTAGATATGATAAAAAAGTATCATAATTCATGTTGAAAAAATCAGTTTTTATAATACACTTCTTATCATTATCCAAAAAAACTTCCTCAATAAAATTTATAAATTTACACTCTTGTAAGCTCATATAGTATCTATCAGATAAGAGCTTAATTCTTTCATCATCTTTGCTTAAAATCATCTCAAAATTACTAAGCAAAGTCTGATTATAATTTAGTCTCATACTTTCAAGTGCTTCATCAATATCATCCATAAGTAACTCCGGAAAATGATTTTCGATCAAACTGCTATCTTCTAATATTTTTAATAAAGGTAAATTTTTCATTATTAATCCCTTAAACGTTTCCCATTCTTATCATAACTACCTTTAATTTTCAATTATCCCAAACATTAAATTTAATTTGTAATAAATTTCTCATACTCCTTTGGAATAACTGGATTTGATGAAAATAGCAATGGCATATATTTATAAATATCTATCATAACTATTTCTTGATATATATTATCTAATCGCCAATCTACTCTGTCATAATGTATGTTAATATCATTAACATTTTCTATCAACAAATCTCCGTTTTCTATTCCAAAATTTATAATTTCGTTTAATTCATCTAATGAATATTTCCATTCATTATGAAATAAATTATAAATTCTACTTATTATCGCATCTTCTTCAATTGTTGATGATAAAAATTCTATTAAATGGTCTTTTTTCATAATTTTTCTTTGTTTAAATTTAAATATAAATTCTCTTTTATTTTATGAAATTTTAAATCTTTTATATCTAAAAACTCTATACAATATTCCTTAAAATCATTTAAAATAAATAAAAAATAAAATATTTTATTTTCATAGATAACTTCACTTGTGATTATCTCTTTTTTAGTTATATTTTTATGCAAACTAAAATCTTTAGAAACTATAAAATTTACATTTAATTCATAATATCCGTTTTGTAAGTCGCCTATATAAAATTTTACAAATAAGCTCTTATTTTTATTATTAATCTTAACAATTTTTGCGTCATTAAAATTAATATCGCAAAAATGCCTAATTATAATATTTGTACTATTTTTAATACTATGTATATAATTATCATACTCTTTTTGTCTTTTGTCATATTCTATATCTAAAATATCGCCCTTAATCCATTCTAAATTAAAAAATTTCATTTTCTTCATTTTGGCAAACTTTAATTTGTTAGGTGAATTTATATTTTACTATCTGTATTTTGTATCAAAATTCCAAATTTAGCTTTTTTAGAAAAGAATTTACTTCCGGCAACGCTTTTTCCTATACAAATATTATCGTTTCTCGTCTCTTTGGCTTGTGCTTTTATTAAGTCAGCTAAAAACATTAAAGTTTTTGAATCTCCTTTTATAAAAAATATATCATCTTCTATCCAAGTGTTTATGGATATATTTTCTTTTGAATATTTTTCACAAATTTTATCTGTTTTCATTTATTGTAATTCCTTTTAGTTTTTAATTATCTAAAAAATTAAATTTAATTTGTAATAAATTTCTCATACTCCTTTGGAATAACTGGATTTGATGAAAATAGTAATGGCATATATTTATAAATATCTATCATAACTATTTCTTGATATGTATTATCTAATCGCCAATCTACTCTATCATAATGTATGTTAATATCATTAACATTTTCTATAAATAAATCTCCATTTGCTATTCCAAAATTTATAATTTCGTTTAATTCATCTAATGAATATTTCCATTCATTATGGAAAAAATTATAAATTCTACTTATTATCGCATCTTCTTCAATTGTTGATGATAAAAATTCTATTAAATGGTCTTTTTTCATTTTTGCTCATTTTAATGAACTATGCATAATTTTATCTCCAATTGTTGTTTTAAATATGGAGCTCCATGTATTGGTCTTTAAAATTTTTATATCCTTTATTAAACTCAAAAAAGCCACCTTTTTATAATTATCTTTTTAAATTTACTTAGCTATTATTTATTAATAAATTTGTCCTGTATCTTTATCTACCCAGCCCCAGCGAATATGTGGGCAATTTCCGTACCAAAATTTACCCCATTCAGATTTACCCCACTCATCGTTTTCATCATCCGCTCCATTTAGATATTTTAAATCTGAAGGAAACTCACTTCTTATATACTCTATCATTTTATCAGATGATACATCCCAAAACTGATCTCCTTGTAGTTCTTTTTCAGGCTCATCTTTCATAGGAGAATGAGCTAAAATAAGTCCATCATCTATCATTCTTTTAAATAGAGCTAGAAATATCTCAGCTTCTTCTTCATAAGTTATTTTTCTTCCTAGGTCTTTGGCAAATAATTCATCTCCTAAGCCATACAATGCATCTACCCAATATCCAAAATAATATTCCAAAACATATTCTATATGTTCTTTTGTAAACATATTAGAATTTATTAATAACTCTTTCACAACTATTCCTTTCAAACTAAATTTTTATTCAAACTTAAATTCATACTTTCTCATAAAATCTTTCATTTCTGGACTTGATTTATTTGGTTTAAAATCCATAGTCCATTTTGGCTTACTACCATCTTGTAAGTTTGATTTAGAAAAATCTCTTAAATTAAATTTTCCTTGTTTGTTATGTATAGTGTATCTATTTCCTACAAATTTACCAGTTTTTTTATCAAACACTTTTTCTATTTTTGGCATCTCCTTAACTCCTGCTGTATCTTTAAAGAATTTAAATACATCTTTATCTGGTACATTTTTAAATACCTTAACACCGCCTTTATTTGTATATTTTACTACTACCAACCCATCTCTATTTTACCTGTATCTTTATCAACCCAGCCTATTCTAGGACAATAATTTCCAAACCAGTATGGAATTGTATCATCATCTGAGTAGTCTGGGTCTAATGGCATATGTTTTCTAATATATTCTATAGCTTCATTGGATGATATGTCCCATATTCTAAAATTTTGCTTAATTTGTATAGGTGTGATGTAATCTTCGATTTTTTCTTTATAAAATTCCTCTGGAGGAAAAAGAAAAGCAAATCCTTCATCTAATAAGGCTTTTAAAATTATAAAAAAAAGTTCATTTTCCTCTTCTTGGCTTAATAGTCTATCAAAAAACAACTCATCCCCCCACCAATTATAATGCAAAATGCTTATCCAAGAACCATAAGAATACTCATATATTCTATTTAATAAATCATCTGTTATTTTTATATTACTAAGCATTACTTCTTCTTTATTCAAATTTTAATTCATACTTTCTCATAAAATCTTTCATTTCTGGACTTGATTTATTTGGTTTAAAATCCATAGTCCATTTTGGCTTACTGCCATCTTGTAAGTTTGATGTAAAAAATAGATTTTTAACAATAACCTTACTCAAAATCAAACTCGATTTTACCATTTTTACTAACCCACCCAATTCTTGGACAAAAATTACTAAAACAATAACCATCGCTCATTTTTTGATTAAATACCATATAGAGCTTTTTTGGAATTTTTTTACGCATATAATATATTACATCTTTAATAGGAATGTCCCAAATTTGATATCCTTGATTTATCCTTATAGGCGTTATATATTTTTTTAAGTTTTTATTATAAAATTCTTCTGGTGGGAAAAAAACTATTTTGTTTTCATATGCCCATATTTCTAAAAGAATAAAAAAAGACTTATAGACATATTTATTGTTTATAATAGTAGATAAATACCAAGGAATCTGATCTATCCAAGAATTATACAATTCTTTAAAAATATCATCTTTTTTATTAAAAATATATTTTTCTATATTACTCAAATTTGATTTCATAATTACTTACTTTACTTTTATCAATCAATTTAATATCCATAGTCCATTTTGGCTTATTGCCATTAGATAATTTAGATTTTAAATTATATCTTAAATAATTGATTTTACTATTATTTATTAATAAATTTGTCCTGTATCTTTATCTACCCAGCGAATTTTAATACTTCTTTCATACCAAAATTTACCCCATTCATCATTTTCATCATCTACGCCATCTAGATATTTTAAATCTGAAGGAAACTCACTTCTTATATACTCTATCATTTTATCAGATGATACATCCCAAAACTGATCTCCTTGTAGTTCTTTTTTTGGTTCTCCAAGTGGGGCATGAGCTAAAATAAGTCCATCATCTATCATTCTTTTAAATAGAGCTAGAAATATCTCAGCTTCTTCTTCATAAGTTATTTTTCTTCCTAGGTCTTTAGCGAATAATTCATTTCCCCAACCATATAAAGAACTTACCCAATTTGAAAAAGCCCAATCATATATTTCTTCTATTTGTTCATCACTAAACATTTTACTATTAATGAGTAATTTATTTGAATTTGAGTTCTGTTCCATCTTTAATTCCTTTCGCATCTTTGATTTCAAAAGTCCATTTTGGCTTACTACCAGCCCATCTCTATTTTACCTGTATCTTTATCAACCCAGCCTATTCTAGGACAATAATTTCCAAACCAGTATGGAATTGTATCATCATCTGAGTAGTCTGGGTCTAATGGCATATGTTTTCTAATATATTCTATAGCTTCATTGGATGATATGTCCCATATTCCATATCCATCTATATCCATTCTAGTAGATACAAACTCGTCTTTTTTTACTAAATCGCTTGGTGGATATAGCACAATAAGTCCTTCATCTAAAAGACGTTTTAAAACTGCAAGAAAGAGTTCATTTTCTTCTAACCAATCAAAATCCTCATAATCACTATGATAAACAATACCTATCCAGCAACCATAAGCATCTTTATACACATTATGAGAAATTCTTTTTATTATCTCTTTTTGTTTATCTGTAAAATTATTCAAATTTTAACTCCCTTGTTATGATTTTGCCTTTTGAATCTGTTCCAATAGGAACTTCCATTGTCCATCTAGCTGATTTGCCATTAGATAGTAAAGAGTTTGAATTATGTCTTAAATTTATTTTACCTTTACCTGTGTCTACTGTATAGATGGTTATTTTTTCTTTTATTTTTTTACCGTTTCTTGTGACTTCAGTAGTTGTTTTTCTAGCTTTTGGCATCTCTTTAACTCCTGCTGTATCTTTAAAGAATTTAAATACATCTTTATCTGGTACATTTTTAAATACCTTAACACCGCCTTTATTTGTATATTTTACTACTACCAACCCATCTCTATTTTACCTGTATCTTTATCAACCCAGCCTATTCTAGGACAATAATTTCCAAACCAGTATGGAATTGTATCATCATCTGAGTAGTCTGGGTCTAATGGCATATGTTTTCTAATATATTCTATAGCTTCATTGGATGATATGTCCCATATTCCATATCCATCTATATCCATTCTAGTAGATACAAACTCGTCTTTTTTTACTAAATCGCTTGGTGGATATAGCACAATAAGTCCTTCATCTAAAAGACGTTTTAAAACTGCAAGAAAGAGTTCATTTTCTTCTTCTTGGCTTAATAGTCTATCAAAAAACAACTCATCCCCCCACCAATTATAATGCAAAATGCTTATCCAAGAACCATAAGAATACTCATATATTCTATTTAATAAATCATCTGTTATTTTTATATTACTAAGCATTACTTCTTCTTTATTCAAATTTTAATTCATATTTTTTCATAAAATCTTTCATTTCTGGACTTGATTTGTTTGGTTTAAAATCCATAGTCCATTTTGGCTTATTGCCATTAGATAATTTAGATTTTAAATTATATCTTAAATAATTGATTTTACTATTATTTATTAATAAATTTGTCCTGTATCTTTATCTACCCAGCGAATTTTAATACTTCTTTCATACCAAAATTTACCCCATTCATCATTTTCATCATCTACGCCATCTAGATATTTTAAATCTGAAGGAAACTCACTTCTTATATACTCTATCATTTTATCAGATGATACATCCCAAAACTGATCTCCTTGTAGTTCTTTTTTTGGTTCTCCAAGTGGGGCATGAGCTAAAATAAGTCCATCATCTATCATTCTTTTAAATAGAGCTAGAAATATCTCAGCTTCTTCTTCATAAGTTATTTTTCTTCCTAGGTCTTTAGCGAATAATTCATTTCCTAAGCCATACAATGCATCAACCCAATATCCGAAATAATATTCTAAAATATATTCTATGTGTTCTTGCGTGAACATATGTGGGTTTATTAAAAATTCTTTCATGGTGCTATCTCCTGTCAAAGACTACTCAAATTTTATTTCATATTTTTTCATAAAATTTTGCATTTCCGGATTTGATTTTTATAGCTATCTTGTTCCGCTAATTTAGAAAAGTTTCTTCAATCTAAAAAAATTTTACCCGTCTCTTTATCTACCCAATAAATTTCAGGGCAATCTTCATACCAAAATTTAATATATGCTGTATCTGTGTCCTCCAAACCTTTTAAATGTATTATATCTTTTGGAAAAACACTTCTTATATACTCTATCATTTTATCTGATGATACATCCCATACACTAAGTCCATCTATCTCTTTTTCTGGCGCATCTTTAGTTGGCGATATTGCTAATATAAGTCCATCATCTATCATTCTTTTAAATAGAGCTAGAAATACTTCAGCCTCTTCTTCATATGTTAATTTTCTTTCTAGTTGTTCTGAAAAGAATTCATTTCCCCATCCATATAAACAATTAACCCAGTATCCTAGATTTTCATTATAAATCACATCTATTTGTTCTTTTGTAAAAATATTAGAATTTAAAAAATTTATACCCATTTTGATGCTCACTTAAATTTTAATTCTATGTTATTTTTTGTATTAGGTAATTCTTTTATTTGCAAAGTCCAGCTAAAGACACTCCCATCTTTTGATTTTTGTGTTGCAAAATCTCGCAAAATATAATCAACGCCATCTTTTTTAATTATATATATCTCACCTTTAAATTTTCCGCTTTTTTTATCAAACACTTTTTGAGCTTTTGGCATCTCCTTAACTCCTGCTGTATCTTTAAAGAATTTAAATACATCTTTATCTGGTACATTTTTAAATACCTTAGCACCGCCTTTATTTGTAGGATCTGCTAAGTATGTTTTACCAGCTATAGTTATAGCACCTGCTTTATTTTTTTTATCAAATAGTTTTTTTATTTGATTTTGGTTATTTCCTGGAGATGAAGTTATTTTATTATTTGTTTTGTTTTTAACTTGCTTTTTAGCATTATCCCCAGCTTTTAGTTTTTTACCTCCATCGCCTTCGATCGTAACTGGCCCTACGTTTACAACACCTCTATGCTCTATCAAATCACTATTATTAAATTTAATACCAGCTTTTATAAAAACTTTTTTCATAAACTTACTGTGATATTCATCTTTTTCTAATGCTTTAGATAGATCATACTTAAGCAATGGTCCGGTTCTAGCTCTTCCCAAACCATCGCCATGATCGAAATCATGACATTGAACACATTTTTGAATAAATGATTTTGTTAATTTATCTATAGCTTCTTTAGATATTTTTTTAACAAAAGATGATCTAAAAGTAGCTTGGACAACTCTTGCACCTAAAGATATTACAACTGGTGCTACATTATCACTGGAGTATTTATCTAGTTCGTTAAAAAACTCTTCATTATATAATACTTTTTTATCATAACTATTTGCTTTTGTATCTTGATACTTATATAGTGGTTTTTTATCTTTTAAGCTTTCATTCAGATAGTAAGTTAGTAGATATCCTTGATGATTTGCTAATATATCTTGTTCTTTATCATTTGGTATAAAATTACCTTTAGAAAAACTAATTAAATGATAAAGCTCATGTCCTAAAGCTTTGGTTAGTTTTACTGGATTATTTATATATGCTAAATTTATATAAATGGAATTTGGAGTAGCGGTATTAAAATTTCCTAAAAATTGAGAGTTATTTGCTCCTATTTCATAAGTATTTAATAAAACTACATTTATCTCATCGCTATAACCAAAATTTTTTGCATAAGAGGTCATAAATTTGCTTAAAATTTCCTCTTTTTCTTTAATGTTTAAGTTATCTTGAAAAATTTCTATAAATAAATTGCTATTTGTTTTTAAAACTTTATCAATGATATTTAAGTTTTCAAATTTACTATTTTTGTTAAAAAATAGTTTTGTATAGATGTGAGTGTTATACAAATTTGAGTTTATAATATTTGTATTGTTTGATAATAAAACTCCATCTTTAGATAAAAAATTAGAATTGGTTGAAATAAAGTTATTTGTATAAATTTCTAAATGATTATTTGCTTTTATAAGTGAGTTTAAATTTATAAAATCATAAGTGTTATAAATTTCTAAATTATTAGCATAAATTTTACCTTTATTTATAATACTATCGCTATTAATAGTTGCAAAGTAGTAATTATAAATCAGACCCTCATTTGATAAAAATTTAGTTTGCAGATCTAGCTTTATGCTTTCTAATGTGTCATTATTTTTTATGCTGTTTGACTTTATATCTAAAATAGCAGAAGATATTAAGGAGTCATTATCTATATTTTTTGCTTTTAAACTTAGGGATGAATTTGATACTAAATATCCTTCATTTATTATCTCTTTGGCTTTAATTTCTATCTTTTTATTAGAGATTATATCACCACTATTAATCAAATCTCCATTAGAACTTATTTCTATAAAATTACTTGCTACTATTTTACCTTTATTATTTACACCAATACCATTCTTGGTGCCTACTAGCTTTATTTTATTAGCATACATTCCGCCAAGAGATGAGCTGTCTATAGAAAATTTTGAAGTTTTTATACTGTTTTCATTATTTGATAAGATACTACCATCTTTGTTAATAGTATTATCTCCAGTTATGATATTTATCTCATTAGCATGAATGCTTGCATTTATCTTTGCACTATGCGTTAGGATATTTAAATAATTGCTCTCATCTTTTAAACCTCTAGAAGTAATTAAAATTTCACCTTTATTAACTGCTATATTTTTAATACCACCATTTTCATACTCTATATTTCCAGTTGTTAGTGTTGTAGATTTAGAGTTTATAAAGTGAGTTCCATCTATATTTATACCACTTGGATTTGCTATGATTAAATCAGCCTTATCTCCTGCTATTTCTATATTACCGGTTAAAATGCTTTTTTCATTAGAATTTACTTTATTTACTATAAGCTTAGCTGAACTCTTGCTAAGGTGTGGATTTGCATGAATATAACCAGCTGTTATGGTATCGCTTCCAACCATTGAGTTATTTAAAATAGTTCCATCTTTAGATGCATCAAATTTAGAGTATTCATTCATAGATATACCATTATTGTTAGGCTTGGTTATATCTATTAAAACTGCATTGTTTGGAGTTTTTAAAATAGTTGGCTGATTATGTTTGGGAGCATTAATATCAGCTATAATATTAGCTAGGATTGGGTTTGGGGATATAAGGGATAAAGAGATTAGGATGGATAGAGGTTGGTTTAAAGTTTTTAAATTTATGAATTTAGGCTTTTTAATATTTAAAAAATTATAAAAAGATAGATTTTTGGTTAATACTTTATGAAAGAGAGGTTTATTATTTAATGAATTGTTTTTATTATTCAAAGCGTATCCTTAAAATGTGTATGTTAGACCAAAGTTTAAAGCTACTTTATCGGTCTCAAAATATTCCGGTTTACTTAGTGCTTTACCAACAAAGATATCATATCCAAGAGAGCCACTTGGTTTAAAATTCCCTTTTAATCCAATACCCACGCCAGCTAAAGCATTTTTTGAATCATGTAAACCAGCTTGTGGCGTTACATTACCAATATCAAATGCAAAATATGTCTTATGATTATTTATATAGTCGTATTCTAGGGTATTGCGGATTAAAAACCCTCTATCTCCAACTAAGCTCATCTCACCATCAAATCCACGAATAGTATAATATCCTCCTAGACTTATACGCTCTTGCATAGTTAAAGGAGTGCCATTATACATAGCTTGAAATTTTAA
This sequence comes from Campylobacter sputorum subsp. sputorum, assembly GCF_008245005.1. Lineage (NCBI taxonomy): Bacteria > Pseudomonadati > Campylobacterota > Epsilonproteobacteria > Campylobacterales > Campylobacteraceae > Campylobacter > Campylobacter sputorum. The sequence continues at coordinate 987,198 of NZ_CP043427.1, forward strand.
ATCATATGTTAAAGGTATGTTGCTAGATGATTTGCGAAAGCCAAAATTTAAAATATATTTTTCAAACCTGCTAGTTCCGCCGTTATAATCCTCTTCTAGTGCTCTTAGTGATCCTCTAGCACCTGTGCCTTTTTTATAAGAGGCGCCAAGTACAATAGATCCATTTCCTATATAAAACTGCGAATTTAACCCTATCTCATATCCAGCTGTTTTTCGTCTTTGGTTATCCAACTCGTAATCTTGTATGAAATTTTTATTTTCTCTCTCCCAAAGACGAAGATATATGCTATTTTTTGAGATTTGATTACGATGATACAAATAATTTAGCGTTAAATTTCTATTTTTACTTTCTCCACTATATTTATAAACACCATATGCTCCAGCTATGGCTTGATCATAATTATATTTGTATTCGTTAAAATCAAGTGAAATTCTACCAAATGGCAGAGTAAAACCATAATAAATACTATCATTGCCACCATTTTCACTCTCGTTATTTACTCTTTGATGTTCGCCTCTAAATATATTTTTAGTGTATGATAGATATAAAATTTCATTAAGTCCTAATAAATTTAAGCCTTGTACACTCGCATCACCCTTATACTTGCCAGTAGCGTCTGAGCCTGAGTTATCGAAGCTAAGTTGAGCTATTATAGGGAAAGATTTTTGTTTAGTGATATTAATATTTGTAAAATTTGGTTTTAAAGAAGGGATGAGTTCTACGCCAACTTGTGCATTTGATGAGTTTTGAAAAACTTCAAGAGCCTGCTCAATATCTCGTAAATTTAAATCATCACTACTAACATTACCGCCAAATGCCATAAATGCGGAAATTTTATCAGTTGTGTTATTGCTTTCATTTATAAGTATTTGATCTATTTTTCCTTCAAGCACTTCAAATGTTAATGTTTTTTCTGTTTTTATGTTTTGATTAGGGATTATCACGCTTGTAGTTATAAGTCCGCTAGATATTATCTCATTACTAAAAGCAGAGTGTAAAATGGCTATACTCTTCTTACCAAGACACTGCCCTTTTTGAAATTTTACCTTTTTAAGTACTTTTTTTAGGCGGTCTGAAAAATTATCTTTGTTTTTGCCGGTTAAATTGATATCATTTATTACAAAACAAGGTTTTTCGTTTAAAATAAGTGAAAATTTCTCATGCTTGCTTTTTGGTTGTAAATTTATGTTTGAGTTTGGCATATTTTCTTGAAGTTGCTTTAAATGTTGCTGTTCATTTACAAATTCTCTTTGTTGGATTTGCCTTTCGTTAGAATAAAGCAACGACAAAGCAAAAATAAAACAAAAAATAATTTTTAACATTCAAAACCCAAAAATAGTTAATATCTAGTAAATATTTTATCTTTTATGTTATTAAAAATATCTTAATATGTATAATAATAATCATTTTATTTTTTATTTAAATTTAATTATGGACTCACTAATAAAATTTAGTCCAAAGATGTTTGAAATTTATTGCTTTATAAATTTACTAATAAATCAAAGCGAAATTCATAACTATGCCAAATAGCAAAAAGTATGAAATATACAATACAAAACCTCATAAATATTTTTTTAAATTGGCTTTGCAATGGATTTCAAATCAAATATTAAATTTGAGTAGTTTTATCAAATTTATCATTAAAAAATGCTACTATAAAATAATTATTTTATATTTTTAATTTAATATAAATTTACTTTTATAATTTTAATGAATTAAATTTATAAAAATAAATTTTATAATAATGCCAAATTTACTTGTTTAAAAACTTGGCATTATTTAGAGTTATAATTATTTTAATTAATCTTAGTTTTAAAAATCACAAAAAAACATTAAAGCACATCAAATTTATAAGATACTCTTAACCAAATTTCATCTTGCTCTGTAGTTTTTTCATCGCTTTTGTTTGGATCTTTTTCCAATTCAGAATAAAATACAGCAGCACTTAATCCCTTAACTTGTTTTACAGCGTAATTTACAACAGTAGCCCAACCTTTTATATCAACATCTTTGTTTGTTCTATTGTTTTTACTATCTTGCTCACCATTTACATAGTGAAATGCGGCTTTAAGACCATCTACGCCAACTTGAGCAAAATTATACTCAAGTAAAATTTTATGAGTATCCATACCTGCTTGATTAGAATAAACAAAAGGTCCTCTTATAGGAAGAAATGTATATGTATTTCCACCATTTCCAACGCTTATGATAGTAGAATCTTTATCGCTAACAGTTGTGTATGCATAATACAAGCTAAAGCCGTAAAAATCCTTAAATCCAGCTCTAAGTCCTAACATATCGCCATCAAAATTCTCTTTATCAAACTCACCATCTACTCTTGAGCCGTTATACCTAGCGTCAAAAACTAACTTAAGCATATCCAAAGGAACTATGTAATTAACTTCTCCAAAAAATAAATTTACATCCCCATTACCATTACCAGAAGCAAAATTTGTTACACGAGCATATGATCCTGTAAATGTTGTATCTTGTATAGATTTATTTATGGCAGCTATAGTAAAAATATTATCAAATTCTCTTGCATATGGACTAACGCCTCCAAGAACTACCCTATCTTTAAACACAGGTGCTCTACCATCTTTATCACTATCTGCTGACATAACGGCATTTGTTCTACCTTGAAATTTATAAAACCAACCAGCTTGAATCTCAGTATCTGGTAAATTGTTATTATATACACTAACACCTTCAAATGCTTCTTTAAAAGCACGAGTATAGTTTCCACTAACAAGTGGCATATTTACATACTGACGACCTGCTTTAATATCAGTTTTATCAAAAGTATATCCCAAATACGCCTCAGATAGAACAAATCCAGTAGCCCACCACTCTGCTCTATTCATTTGTTTTGAATTTTGATCATCATTAAGAGGCGATGCATTGCCCTGTCCTGTCAAACCAATCCTAAAACCATAAAGAGGGTCTGTTACATATGACATTTCTATGCCAGTTGTAAGCATATTTTCATTATTATAAGGACTTCCATCGTTTGTCTGATCTACATACGCAGCCTTTAACTCTGTTTTTAACTTTCCATTTACAAGAGCTTCTTCAAGATTCTCAGCAGCATTTAGAGTACCAAATGAGCATAATGCCAAACAAACGCCCAAACTTTTGTGTTTTATTATACAAAAATTAAACTTAAAAATATTTTTCTAAAATACATTATTAAGATTAAATACAAATTTTTACACAAAAATGTATTTTTTATGCTATAAAATAGAGCTTTTAGCGGGTTTAAGTTTAAAACTTAATAATTACATTTTAATATATAGCTATTTAAAATTTAAAATAAACGCTATTTGTATAAAAACTCGCTTAATGCGGTTGATATATTAAATCATACTAAATTTTGTGGTTTTATGCCTAAAACAAGCACTTTTAACATATTTTCAAAATTATGTGTAAAGCTTTATTTATCATTTAAATTTATTTTTAAGCAAATTTTAAATAACTAATATTAAAATTTACACCAAAAGGATAAAGTGTGGTAAAGAAATTTTTTAATTATTCTGTATTAGTAGTGTTTTTTATGCTAATTTTTAATAATAAAAATTTCCTTACCATCTGCTTTGGAATATGTCTATTTTTATACTCTCTTGAAGTTTTATCAAACAGCTTTAAGATGATGACTGGTAGTTGGCTTGAAATTTTTCTTAAAAAAGCTACAAAAAACAATACCACAAGCTTTCTTTTTGGACTTATTAGCACGGCAATAATGCAATCAAGCGGTCTTGTTACTGTTCTTTGTATTTCATTTTTAAGTGCAGAACTCATAACGCTTCTTTCTGGACTTTTTGTGATATTTGGGACAAACATTGGCACAACTACTGGTGCTTGGCTAATTGCCGGGGTAGGACTTAAAATAGATATCGCAAACTATGCAATGCCAATTGTTATATTTGGTGTCATTTTTACCATAATGCGTGAAAATGCTATAAAAGGTATCGGTTGTTTCTTAATTAGCATTGGTCTTATCTTAATAGCCATTATGTATATGAAAAGCGGATTTGAAAACACAAAAGAGAATATAGACTTGGCAAAATATTCAATTGCTGGTCTTAAAGGCGTAGTTATTTATGTCATAGTTGGCACACTTATAACAGCCCTTATGCAAAGCTCACACGCAACACTTATGCTAACACTTGCCGCACTTGCAAATAACCAAATAGTCTATGAAAATGCATTAGCTATAGCAATCGGCTCAAATGTTGGTAGCACCATAATGGCGATAATTGGCTCACTAAACGCAAATACAAATGGCAAGCGTCTTATGCTGGGTCATGTCATTGTAAATATTGTTGTAGCAATTATAGCAATAATACTTTTTAATCCTTTTGTTAATATTGTAGATATTAGTGCTAAATTTTTTGGTATCAAAAACAATGATTATATGCTTAAACTCTCGCTTTTTCACACATATTTTAACTTTCTTATTATGATAATTTTTGCTCCATTTGCAAAGCAATTTGTAAATTTACTTGAAAAACTCATCAAACAAAAAGATTATCATAGAAATCAAATAGATAAAGCCATATATTTAAATCAAGACGCTTTAATATCTATTGAGAGTTCAAAAAAACTTATAAATGAAGAGATTAGACATCTTGTAAAAAACACATATACAATCCTTGCAAAAAGCATAAGCATCTCATCAAACGATATTAACAACAATCAACCAGACGAGATAATAAAACTTCGCCAAACACCAATCAAAATTGACTTTAAAGAACTTTATGCGCAACGCTTTAAGCCAATTTATAATGAGATTATTGATTTTAGCACTAAAGCGCAAAACTTTGATAAAACACAGAAATTTAGCGAGTATTTTATGGCTATTAGAAAAGTATGTTTATATCTTGCTAATACGCTTAAAAATATGGAATTAATACATAAAAATATCTATTATTTTATAAACCACGATAATGAATTTATCAAGTCAAAATACGACTTGCTAAGGCTAAATTTAACAAAAACACTAAAACTAACAAATGAAATTTTACTTAACGATAGTTTAGATGAAGCAAAAGAACATTTAATAGCATTAAAATCACTTAAAAAATCGCGCAACGATAACTCATTTGATGCTATAAATAATCTTTTAAATAATGAGAAAATAACCTCATCTATGGCAACTTCTCTAATGAATGACAGCTCGATAGCGTGGGATATAACAAAAGATTTTATAAAAATTTCAAAACTTATTTTACTAAATCAGGGCAAATTTGACCAAACCGAAGTAATTAAAATGTTAGATGAATTGAAATAAATTTTTATAAATAAATTAATATTTTCAAATCATCTATCAATAAAATTTATATTTATGCTAGATAAATATAAATTTAAAAACTACTTTTTGGGAGAAAATATACCAACAAACATTTTATTTGTATCAAAAAGCTCATTTAATGCAGTTTTGATATCTTGCAAAGTTACCGAGTTTATGATTTTAGCCATATCATCGTAGCTTAAAATTTGTTCATCATTTATAACCGCTTGATTTATATGGTTTATTAAAAATGAAGATTTGTCCATATTTTTTTGAAGTGATATAATGGCTGATTTTTTATAATTTTGCAAATACACTTCATCAACAAACTCTTTTTGATATTTTTTTATAATATCTTTAGATTTTTCAACTATAAGTTTAGCATTATTTGGCGATGAAGAGTAGTTTATAATGCCAATAGATCTAGCATATGGCAGTTTATTTAAATCATAAGCTGCACTGATGGAGTAAACCTCGCTATCCTTTTCTCTTATATTTTCTCTTAAAATATTGCTTAATATACTTGAAGCTGCATCAAAAATGATATCTTTTTGTGGGCTAAATTTGATATCGTTGTTTGTAAATTTAATTTGAACCAAACTTCTTTCATCATTAGATGAAAAATCTTCAAAAAAGCCATTTTTTACAGCTCTTATCCCATCATCTTTAATATTTGCAACACTTGTTTTTGTATCCATTGATCCGATATATTTGTTTATTAGCTCTTCAAATTTACTCTCACTCATATCGCCACTTACTATTAAGTTAAAATTATAAGGATTTGAGTAGTTAAATTTAATAAATTCTCTACCATTATTTATATCAAATTTATTTATATCATCTGCATTCAAAAAGCTCTTTTTTTCGTTGTTGTTATAGTATTTTTGATTGTATTTTTTTAAAAAATTATACATTGGATTGGAGCTATTTTTATTTAATGCATCTAATGATTTTATTTTAAATCTTTTAGCAAACTCATCACTAAGTTTTGGCGATTTTATATCCAAAACAAGCATTTTTAACATATTTTCAAAATCATCTTTAGAGCTCTCCCCCTTGTATCCTCTTGAAGTTTCATTTATAAATTTATTCAAACTAAACATTTGTCCTTTTGTTATAACATTTATCTCAAAATCGCTGTATTTACCGACGCCGCTTCCATTTGATATATCTACGCTCATTGCAGGAAATTTAACACTCTCAAGGTTGCTAAAACCACCTTTTGAGCTAAAAATATATGTCATTTTGTTTTTTTGCTTCTCATTTGGCTTATAATAAACATTTATGCCATTTTCAAAACTATATTTTATAACGCCGCTTTTATCAATCTTTTTATCTACAAATTTAACACTTTTTAACTCGCCAACATCCAAAGAATTTGGTAAATTTACAGAAAAATCAACTTTCATGGGTTTTATTTCTCTAATGGCTTTTATATTTTTCTCATCAAAATTAAACTTATCTTTTGTTAAAAACTCAACCATAACACCATTTTTTTCAACCATACCTTTAAATTTGGCATTTATTTCATCTAGCGTAATATCATTTAAAAGCTCTTTTGTTATCTCGTAATCATCTTTTGGAGAGAGAAAAATATCACCATTTTGAACGAAATTTAGTATATCCATCAAATACTCTTTTGAGCTTTGAGTTTGACTCTTTTTAAATTTCATCTCATTTAATGATAAAAAATCACTCTTTGCCGCTTCAAAATACGATTTATCAAAACCATCTTTTTTAACTTTATTTATCAAAGAAAATATATTTTTTACTCCACCTATATAATCATTTGAAACAACTCTTTGAGTAAAAACATTTAGTGATTTTTGATCAAAAAGATTATAATCATAAAAATAAATATCGTTTGTTATCAAGCCTTTTTGTGCTAAATTTGAACTCATTTGTGAAAAAAGCTTTGTAAAATACCTTTTTATAATATACTCTTTATAGCTATTTTTATCTTTTATTACATTTGCTTTCCCTTCAAAATACACTCTTATACTCTCATTTGTAACCTCACTATCATGTGAGTTAAAAACTACAAATTTATCCCAAAAACCCATACTTTTATCTACATTTGGAATTTCTTTAGTATTTTTAATATCTGAAAAATTTTCACTTATAAGTTTTTTTACCTCATCAACATCAAAATCCCCAACTACTATCAAACTCATAAGCTTTGGCTGGTAATTTCTAGTATAAAACTCTCGCATAATTTCAGGAGTTGCACTTTTTACAATATCCATTTTTCCTATAGGAAGCCTGTTTAAATATATGCTATCTTTATAAATATAAGGCATACTTTGTTTGAAAATACGCTCAGAGCTATCTTTTCTCATTCTATCTTCTTCTATAATGATGCCTTTTTCTTTTTGAAGTTCATCTTCGTTAAAAAGTGCATAATGAGCCATATTTTCTAGCACTTTAAAACCGCTTTGTAAATTTTGTTTTGATGAATTTATCTCTAACTTATAAAAGGTATTATCAAAACTTGTTGCAGCATTTAAATCTGCACCAAATTTAACACCAAGTTTCTCAAGCTCACTTATAAGACTATTTTTATCAAAATCCTTTGTTCCATTAAACACCATATGTTCTACAAAGTGTGCGAGACCTTGCTCGTTTTCTTTTTCATTTATAGATCCTGCTGCGACATTTAGATAAATAAGAGCTGAATTTTGCGGAGTTTTGTTCTGTTTTATATAGTAAGTAAGACCATTTTCAAGCTTACCAACTATCACAGAATTATCATTTTCTAGCTCACTAGAAAAAACCAAACTAAAAGAAAGCATTACAAACATAAAAAATCTAATCATATCTAACCTTTTTTATTTTGATTATATATTTAGATTTTCTATAAAAAATAAATGTAAATTTAAATATAATTCTTTTAATTAAAAAATTATAAAAATTTCTAAATATTTAAATTATTTTTGTTTAATTTCATTATATTTTTATATAAATTATTAAAAATTTCAATATTTTCTTTACTGCTAGAGACATTTTCCAATTTGTTTTTTAAATCTTCATAATCAAAATTTAAAAATTCATCAAAAAATCTCTTACCTCTATAAATACTCAAATTCTCATCCAAATAGATATTTCCTTTCATCTTTTTATTGTTAAAATAAAATAAAATTGGCTTTATATCTTGGTTTAATTCTCTTACTAAATAAGCATAAGTTTTTATAAATTTTCTATTTATATCCATAAATTTACCAGTATCGTGATCGTCATTATATTTAATTTCAAGATAGTAAATTTTGTTATTTTTATCTTTAAAAAGCAAATCAATATCGTGTCTTAAATTAATAGTTTCAATACTTTTATCATTTAAAATTTGATATTGTAAAGTCCGAAATTCTTTTAAAATATCAAAATTAGTTTTAGTCTGTGCGTTTGTGATGTAAGTATCAATCAAATTGTCTATTTTATTTGAGATTTTAAAATTATTACTTTTTTTACCACTATATTTTGTTAAAATTTCATAACCACTATTTTTTACAAGACCACACATTAACTCTTCTATAAAATTTCCAAATTGAATATTCATACTTTGTAATATTCCACCCAAAACTCTATACTCAAAAGGTATAAAATGAAGCTTATTTTTATGTTTATTTATGATAACTTTAAATTTTTTGTCACTAGTTGAATTTTTTATTAATTTTTTTATAGAACTTAATAAAATATCATCCAAATTTAACATCTAAATTCCCTTTCATACTTATATCTTAATTCATCAATACTTACTAACTTTTCATTTTCTAAAATGTAAAAATAAGACCAACCATTACAATTGCTTCTATTTAAATGTTTTGCTGCCATTTTATGTATACTTAAAATTTCACTTTTATCATTAACTTTATCTCCAAACAAAGTGCAAATAAATTCACGATTTTTATTATAAAATTTTTCATTTTCCTTCAAAAAGCCAACTTTTAGAAGTTCTTTTAAACTAACACGAGGCGGTTTTACTTCTAGTTTTCCAAGACTTATATCATTAATCTCTTTTTTTACATTTGAGATTCTATTTTTTGAAGCTTTTACATAAATTTCATCTTTCTCAATCCCAATATAATGTCTATCAAATTTTTTAGCAATTACACCAGTAGTCCCTGTCCCAAAAAATGGATCTAAAATTATATCACCTGGTTTTGAGCTTGATAGTATTATTTTTTCTAGTAATTTTTCTGGTTTTTGTGTTGAGTGAAGCTTTTTACCATCAATACCCTTTAATCTTTCATTGCCAATGCAAAGACCTATATCCCAAACGCTTTTTTCTTGTTTATCGTTGTTTAAATGCTTCATTGTTTTATAGTTAAAAGTATAAGTTGAGTTTTTACTTTTTGAACACCACAGCAAAGTTTCATGAGAATTGCAAAATCTAGTCCCTCGAAAATTTGGCACAGGATTTGTTTTTGACCAAATAACATCGTTTAAAATCCAAAATCCCAAATTTTGCATTATATATCCCAATCTATAAATATTTTGAAACGAGCCAATAACCCATATAGAGCCATTTTTCTTTAATACCCTTTTACACTCTTTTAGCCAACTAGTACAAAACTCATCATAGTGCTCAAAATCATTAAATTTATCCCATTCATCATCTACACCACTAAATACTTCTCCATTATTTCGTAAAAGCTCGCCATCTGTTTGCATAAAATACGGCGGATCAGCAAATATCAAATCCACATAATTTGAAGGTATTGTTTTTAAAATTTCAATACAATCTCCACAAATTACATTATCTTTTTGTAACAAATTTTAACCTTTCCTTAAATTTATAATTATTACACATCATAAATTTATAAAATATAATTTTACTTATTTATAATTTTAAAATTTAGATATTTTTGAAAAATCCTCTTAGATTATCCAGTATAAAATCCCATTTTCGCTCTATTAAAATTTTCATTATATGACCAAAATACCCACTTACTTTAAAGCCCAAAACCTCTCCAAGTGCATAATCATCTCCTATAGAACAAACACTTCCAAGAGATTTAAAACTAAATTTCTCAATATCTTTTTCTCCATTTAATTTAGCTTGGATACTTTTAGCTACATATTTCCCCATTTTAAGGCTTATTTGTGCACTTTGTATATGAGGTTTAGAGTTTTTTAAAATAAAAGCAGAACTATCGCCTATAGCATAAACATTTTTTTCAAAACCTATAGGATTAAGAAACTCATCTACTTCTATTCTTGTTCTAATCTGCTTGAAATCCAAATTTTTAATCAAATCATTTCCCCTAGTTCCAGCAGTCCAAATAATCGTATTTGCTTTAATTTCTCCTAAATTTTCTACAACTATGCTATCATTTGAAACAGATAGTATTTTTGAGTTTAAATACACTTTTACACCCATACGCTCAAGTTTTCTTTTTGCCATATCCCTAAGTTTTTCATCATAAATTGGCAGTATGTAAGGAAGTGCTTCAACAATGCATATATTAAGCTCATTTTCATCTACATTTATTTTTTTTGCATATTTTTTAAGCTCATTTAACAAAGAACCAGCAAGCTCAACGCCGCTTAATCCAGCGCCACAAATTATAAAACTTAAATCTTTTTTATCGTTTGTAAATTTATAATTATCAAGTTTTTGATATATATCTTTTTTTATCTCCAAAGCCTCTTCATAGCTACTTAAAGAGGGAAGTTTTTTTACGCCTTGGATACCAAAATCTTCTATACTGTAACCAAGTGCTATAACTAGATAATCAAACTTATACTCGCCATTTTTTGTTACAACTTTATCTTTTTTGATATCAACTACACTATCTACAACCAAATTTATCTTTTCGTCTATCACATCTTTTAGATTATAAATCGCCCTACTATCACATTCTCCACTTGCAACCTTATGCAAAAGTGCACTATGATAATGATATGAATTTGTATTTATTAGTGTTATTTCGCAATTGTTAATACTTTTATAGCTGTCAAATTTTTTAAAAAAGATAACCCAGCATACCCAGCACCCAAAACTAAAATTTTATTTTTATACACCCAAAAACTCCTTTAAATGATAAGTAAATTATATCACACTAAATTTAAAGATAAAACATTAAGTCATTTTTGGTTACAATTATTGCCAAAAAAGTTTTAGGAAATTTTATGCAAAAAGTTCATTTTATAGGCATAGGCGGTATCGGAATTTCTGCAATTGCTAGATTTTTAAAAGAAAAAAATTTTATAATAAGCGGTTCAGATATTAAAGAAACACAAACTATAATAGATTTAAGAAACGAAGGAATTCGCGTTATAACGCCCCATAGTGCTGATATCATACAAGATCAAGATATGGTAGTTTATTCAGCTGCTATAAAACCTGAAAATACAGAACTAATCGCAGCCAAAGAAAAAGGCATAAAATGTCTATCAAGAAAAGAGATATTACCATTTATACTAAATGATAAAAGAGTTTTTTCGGTTGCTGGAGCACACGGCAAAAGCACAACTTCTTCAATGCTTGCAAGTTTAGTTGATGGCTCTGTTATAATTGGTGCTATATCAAAGCAATTTGGCTCAAATATGAAATATTTTGAAAGCGAAAATGTCATTTTTGAAGCAGATGAAAGCGATAGTAGTTTTTTAAACTCAAACCCGTATTTAGCAGTTGTAACAAATGCTGAGCCTGAGCATATGGAGCATTACGATTATGATTTGGATAAATTTTACGCAGCTTATACTGGTTTTTTACAAAGAGCAAAAGTTAGAGTGATAAATGCTGAAGATGAGTTTTTATCTACGCTAAAAATGGACTGCATAAAACTATATCCAAGTAAAGATATAACGGATTCAAAAATGGTTTTAAGAAATTACGAACCATACATGAGTTTTAATCTTAAAAATTTAGGCACATTTGAAGTTTTTGGCATAGGGGAACATATCGCTATAGATGCTTCCCTTGCCATACTTGCAGCAAACTGCGAAGTTGGGCTTGAGAGCATAAGAGAAAATTTAGCCAAATACAAAGGCATAAAAAAGCGTTTTGATATACTAAAAGCCAGTAAAGACTTTATTTTAATAGATGATTATGGTCATCATCCAACTGAGATAAAAGCAACTCTAAAAAGTGCAAAAGAGTATGCTAATATGCTTGGAATTTCTCAAATAACCGTTATTTGGCAGCCGCATAGATTTACAAGATTAAAAGCAAATTTACAAAGCTTTAAAACATGCTTTGAAGGAGTGGATGATATCGTGATACTTCCTGTTTATTCAGGCGGAGAAGCCGATAATGGAATAAATTTAAAAAAAGAATTTAAAGAATTAAGACCAAATTTTGCAAAAAGAGTTTTTAATGAAGATGGAGCTATAACTTTTAATGATGAATTTGATGTAAAACACCGAATGGATGAAGGCTTGGTAATAGGCTTTGGAGCTGGTGATATAACTTACCAATTAAGAGGAGAAATATGAGATTTATCTTAATTTTAATTATTATAGTAGTTGCCATAATTATTTATAGCATAAACGATGAAAAACTTAGCAAAAAATCAAAACTTATCTCAACGCTAGTTGTGTTTTTTATCTGCATTTGTATATTTATATATGAGAGCAAAATTTCAACTATCAGCAAAGAAAAAACGAGTTTAGTTACGCAATTTAACCAAGGTAAAATTTTAAAATGTGGGATTTATGATGTAAATAAAAGCGGTTTTAACTACGAGTTTGGAACTTCGACATTCATACCAAAAAATGAGTTTGTAAATTTAAAAGGCGTGATTATAAATATCAAGGATTGCAAAATAGATGAATGAAGAAATTTTCAAAACACTGGATTTGCAAAATTACATTGAACATTTTAACTCATTTTTATCAAGACCAAAGCCACTTTTTTTACAAGGCGATAGTAAGCTTAATTACGAAAAGATACTAATCTTATCAAATAGCGAATTTAACGCACCTCCAAATGTAACAAATTTAGATGATGCTCTTTTAAGACTTACCAAACAAGCCACGCTTCATATAAGCGAAATTTATGAATTTGCAAAGATAATAGGATATTTTGAGTATCTAAAAAAACTCAAATTTGAACCAAAGCTTGATGAATGGCTACAAAAGATAGAAATACCTCAAAATTTAAAAGATTTGCCAGATAAATTTGATAAAAATGGCGAGTTTAAAGATGAATTAGATGAGAGATTTGCCAATCTAAAAGAAGCTTATAAAATCAAAAAAGAGCAGATAAACAGCGAACTTAAAAAACTAATTTACTCAAAAAGTTTAACGCCGTATCTTGTTGATACGCAAATTCACTACATAAATGATAGCGAAACACTTCTTTTAAGAGGTGGATTTAATCACGCTATTAAAGGTAGTGTTGTAGGAAGAAGTAGCGGCGGATTTTTTTATATTTTTCCAACAAATATAAGCAAGTTAAAAAACGAACAAAGCGAAATACTAGATAAAAAAGAAGAGATAATTTACGAACATTGTGTCAAAATTAGTTCTATTTTGCATAAAAATTATCTGTTTTTGAAATTTATAAATCAAACTTTCGATACTTTTGATGCTCTTAGCGCAAGAGCAATGATGGCAAAAAGCTATGATTTGAGCTTTGTTTTACCAGATAGCTCCAAAGATATTATTTTAAGCGAATTTGCACACCCTGCCCTAAAAAATCCAAAGCGAGTAAGCGTTGAGTTTTGCGGTAAAGTGCTACTAATCACAGGAGTAAATGCGGGCGGAAAAAGTATGCTCTTAAAATCCATTATAACAGCAAGCTTGCTTGCAAAATATCTTCTTCCTATGAGTATAAATAGTGATAAATCAAAAATAGGCACATTTAAAAACTTTGATACAATCATCGAAGATCCACAAAATGTCAAAAATGATATATCTACATTTGCAGGCAGAATGCTTAAATTTTCTAAACTTTTTTCTCAAAAATCCATCCTCATAGGGGTTGATGAAATAGAGCTTGGAACAGATTTTGAAGAAGCCGCAAGTCTTTATAGCGTAATGATAAACAAACTTATGCAAAATGATATGAAAATGGTAATTACAACGCACCATAAACGCTTAGCAATGTTACTTAGTAAAAATAGCGATGTAGAGCTAGTTGCAGCACTATATGATGAAGAAAAACGCTCACCTAAATTTGAGTTTTTAAAAGGCGTTATAGGTAAAAGTTATGCATTTGAAACTGCGCTTCGCTACGGCATAAGTCAAAACTTAGTAAGTGAGGCTAAAAAAGCTTATGGCGAAGATAAGGAAAATTTAAATTTAGCCATTTCTCAAGCTATAAATACACAAAATGAACTTAAAGAAAAAATCATACAAAATGAGATAAAATCGCAAAAACTAGACAGACTTATATCAAATTTAAAAGACCAGCAAGAGAAAAATGATGAAATTTTACAAAATAAAATAAATAAACTTGAAATTGAGTATTTTAAAGCTATAAATGAAGCCAAAAAAACTATAAATTTAAAAGATACAAAAGATAAACAAAGAAGCATAAACAGAGCAAATGATCTAAAAAAAGCCATAGAGCTTCCAAAGCAGAGCAAAAGCGAACATAAATTTAGCATTGGAGATAGGGTAAAATATAACAATATCAAAGGCGAAATAATATCCATAAACAAAAATGAAGTTACTATTTTAAGCGATGGCATAAAATTAAGAGTTTCGCTAAATTCCATAAAACCAAGCGGAAATCAAGCCAAAATGCAACAACCAAAGCTAAATTTAAACATACAAAAGCCAAAAAATGCAAGTATGATACTTGATTTACACGGACTTAGAGCTGAAGTTGCTTTACAAAAAGTTGATAAGTTTATTTCAGATAGTTTGCTTGTTGGTTTTGATGAAGTTGTTATAAAACACGGCATAGGCACTGGAAAACTAGCTTATGCTGTAAAAGAATTTTTAAAAGATCATCCAAGCGTAAAAGAGTTTTTTGATGCACCGCCAAATTTAGGTGGTTTTGGAGCAAAAATAGTAAGATTATAAAATGCAAATTTACTTTAAAAAAGTATAATATTACTAATACAATAATAATTTAGGGTTTAAATAATGCAACATGAAAACATATATAATTTAAAAACAAAAACTATTAAGCGAAAATTTATAGAAATACTCATTATACTATTTATTTTTATAATCCCGATAAATATTTTATTTTTCTTATCCAAATACTATTTAGACGATGATTTTAAAACAGAAGCCAGTTTTTTAGATTTAAAAGAAACTATAGATAAAATAGAATTTAATTTAAAAAAATATGATAATCCTTTGGAATTTGATTTTGATAAATATGCACAAAATAACTCTAAATCTTTATGGGTAATTGGCTCTAAAAATTCACAAGAGCCTATCATATACTATAGTTCCAGATATCCTGAATTAAAAAATACAACCCTATCTAGCAGTAAATACACATTAATTGGCTTAGATGAATACAATGCTGCTATAAAAGAAAATGAAATTTATAAATTTCAAGATATATCAAAATATATAAAAAAAATAGTCTATTTCAAAAAAATCAGTAGTGATTTGGTTATAGGATTTGATATAGTGAATATGTTAGAGGGTAATATTGCAAAAAAACATAATTTCAAATATTGGATCATAGATAGCATAAAATCAAATCTTATTATTAGTCTAATAATGCTAACAATATCTATATTAACCATATATTTACTATATAAATTTTATCTAAGCTTTATAATAAAAATGCAAAATGAAGTAAACAAAAAAAAATATAGAGCTAAATAATAAAAACAAAGAATTAGAACAAAAACTTTATGTAGATTCCCTAACCGGTCTTTCAAATAAAACAGCTATATATAGGGACCTAAAAGATATGCAAATGCCAAAAATTATAGTTATAGATATTGATGATTTTAAGATAATGAATGATTATTTTGGAAAAACGGTATGCGATGAACTTTTAAAAGAGTTATCAAAAATTCTAAAAGATTTTTCAAAACAATACAACCTAAAACTATATAGACTTACAGGCGATCAGTTTGCGCTTTTAGAAGATTTGCCATTTGACATAGAAAAATATGAAAATATTGCACAAGATTTGATTGCAAAACTAAAAGGCAAAATTTTTAATATAACCACTTCTAAAAATACCCTAGATTATTCAGTAGAGCTACATATAACCATGGGACTAGCTCTTGAGTCTGAAAATACATTAGCCAAAGCATTTACAGCTTTAAAAATGGCAAAAAATCTTAACAAAGACTATGTTTGCTACTTTAAGCAAATAGATCAAATAATAGATTTTAAAACAAGTATTTCAAAATCATATATAATAAATAAAGCCATATATAATAATGAAGTAATGCCATATTTTCAACCAATTTTCGATAAAAACAAAAATATTATAAAATATGAATCTTTAGTAAGAATTGTTAATGATACAGAGGGCATCATAAGTCCTGCTGTTTTTTTAGAAATTTCCAAAAAAACAAAAAGATATGCTGAGATAGAAATGATACTTATAGATAAAACATTTCAAACTCTCAAAAAACATCCAAATACAATAATATCTTTAAACATATCAAAAACAGATATGATAGATGGAGTTATAAGTTCTTTTATAATAGAAAAACTTAGCGAATATGACATAGGAAATAGAGTTGTTTTTGAAATACTAGAAGATGAAAATATAGAAAATATAGTAAGAATTGAAAATTTTATTAAAAGAGTAAAAAGAATGGGTGCTAAAATAGCAATAGATGACTTTGGAAGCGGATATAGCAATTTTGCTTATTTGTTAAAATTAATGCCAGATTATTTAAAAATAGATGGTTCAATAATAAAAGATATAGATAAAGATAGAAACTCATATGTCATAACAAGAGCAATTGTTGCATTTGCGAAAGATTTAAAAATAAAAACAATAGCAGAGTTTGTGAAATCAAAAGAGGTTTTTGATATATGTGTGGATCTTGACATAGATGAATTTCAAGGCTACTATTTAGGTGAGCCCAAAAAAGATTTAATATCTTGATTAATTTTTTATTTCAAGGAATCCTACTAGGATATGGAGCTGCCGTTCCAATAGGTCCAGTAAATATTTTAATAATGTCTTATGCCATAAAATCTTACTCTTATGCACTTTTGTTTGGAATGGGTGCTATGTTTGCCGATGTTTTTTATTTACTTCTTTTAAATTATGGTGTTTTAAATTTCTTAAATACACCAATCATACTAAAATCTTTAAGTATATTTGGAGCGATTTTTTTATTTTACATATCTTATGCAATCATAAAAAACGCAAAGCAAAGTATATCTTTTAAAAATATCAAATTTAAATCAAAGCCAAAAACTTTTTTAAAAGGCTTTTTACTAACTATAAGCAATCCTTATACGATAGGCTTTTGGCTAAGCATAGCAACTATCAGTAGTGATAAATCAGCAAATGTAGCGCTTATTTGTGGTTTAATTATGGCTATATTTTCTTGGATTTCACTAATGCCACTATTTGTTTATAAAAACAGAAAATTTATAAGTGATAGCATGGCAAGTAAATTATCTTATATAGCTGCAATTATTTTAATAGGATTTGCTTTTATGTTAATTTATAAAAATTTTATTATTTAAAAAACATATATTATTAATAATGATATAATTTACAAATTTTATTTTAGGAGAAAATATGAAAAAAATTTCAACAAAAAATGCACCTGAGGCAATCGGCCCATATTCGCAAGCAGTTATCTCAAATGGTTTTATATTTGGCTCTGGACAAATTCCTCTTACAAAAGATGGCGAACTTTTAAGTGATGATGTAGTTAATCAAACTCATCAAGTTATGAAAAATATATCCTGTGTTTTACAAGAAGCTGGTTCATCATTAGACAATATAGTAAAAACTACAATTTTTTTAAAAAATATAAGTGATTTTGCAAAAGTAAATGAAATTTATGCAAGCTATTTTAAAGGCGAAATAAAACCCGCAAGAAGCACTGTTGGCATAGCAAATTTACCAAAAGATGTTCTAGTAGAGATAGAATATATAGCCCAAATTTAAATTATACAAACAGAAAAGAGTTAATTCTTTTCTGTCTTATGTAATTTACTCAGCTAAATCAAGAGAGATTTTGCTACCTTTTTGTTCGTCTACTTTTACTCTTATCTTATCTCCAACATTAAGCGGGTTTTTTATTTTTGATATATGTAAAAGTCCATCAACATTATCCCTTAAAGAGATAAATGCACCAAAATCTAAAATATTTTTAACTTCCCCATCAAACTCTTCCCCTATTTCAAATTTGATAGTCTCTTTTTTGTGTTGAGAATTTTGTCTTCTTTTTTGATTTTTATCTTTAGAAACTATTTCTATTATATAATCTTTTGCGGCATCTACGTTTTTCTTAACATCTCCAGCTATCTTAACTTCGCCTTTTTCTCTATCTAAATCAACGCTAACTGCAAATTTTTCTATAATCTCTTTTATAGTTTTTCCAGCTTGACCTATAATATCTACAATTTTGCTTGGATCTATGCTAAAAAGTTCAAATTTAGGCAAAATATCTTCATTTACAACAATCTGATCATTTGCATTTTCCATTAAATTTAAGATATGTTCCCTGCCCTCTTTTGCTTGATAAAGAGCCTGTCTTAATACATCTAAACTAATACCGCCAAGCTTTATATCCATCTGCAAAGCGGTTATCCCATCAATCGATCCTGCAACTTTAAAATCCATATCGCCATCATGATCTTCAAGTCCCATTATATCAGTTAAAATAGCGTATTTATCGTCCTCAAATACAAGACCCATAGCAACACCGGCAACTAATTTTATAGTATCAACACCAGCTGCTCTCATACAAAGAGATCCGCCGCAAACACTAGCCATAGAGCTAGAGCCATTACTTTCTAAAATTTCACTTACAACTCTTATTGTATATGGAGAAGTTTCTTGTATGCTAGGAGCTAATGCTCTTTTAGCTAAATTTCCATGCCCCAATTCTCTTCTTCCAGGGCTTCTTAATGGACTTGCTTCGCCAACACAAAATCCAGGAAAATTATAATTAAACATAAATCTCTCGGCAACAGCCCCTTTTTGAGTAAGTATTTCACTCATCTGGGCATCGCTATCTGAACCAAGCGTAGCTACAACAAGAGCTTGAGTTTGACCTCTTGTAAAAAGACAGCTTCCATGTGCATTAGGAAGTATGTTGGTTTCTATGCTAATAGGTCTAACATCTTTTAATCCCCTGCCATCGGCTCTTTTATGCTCATTTATAATCTGATCTCTTATGATTTTTCTTTTGTATTTACCAAGAAAATTTTGTATAACTTTAAGATCCCAGCCCTCATTTACAGCAGTTTCATCTTCTGATATAGTTTTTGCTATTGCATCAAGCTCACTAGCTCTTTCGCTTTTAGCCATTTTATTTATGGCATCTTTTACATCATTTTTATAAAATTCATCTATATAAACAGCTATACTTTCATTTTCTATCTCTGGTTTTAAATCAAGATTTGCATCTTCTTTTTTTAAATTTAAAAAAGCCTCTTCATAAGCATTACTGCCTTTTAGTATGGCAGCTCTTGCAAACTCAATTGCCTCAACCATTCTATCTTCACTAAATTCATTCATATTTTGATTTATAACAAGATCAGATAAATCTTTTGATAAATTATTGTTATCGCCAATTGTTGGTAAGCTTCTCATCTCTATCATTAAAAGTTCATCTTTTAATCCAGCTACATACAAATCCAAAGTAGAATTATTAAGATCGCTATTGCTAGGATTTATCACAAATTTATCATCTATGCAACCAACCCTAACGCCACAAACTGGCATTGAAACAGGTATATCGCTTAAATAAAGTGCGATACTAGCAGCATTTAAGCTCACAACTTGCAAATCAACTTCAGGATCTGCTGAAAGAACATAAACTACAATTTGCGTAGGATAAGCATAACCTTTTGGAAAAAGCGGTCTTAAACTTCTATCTATTATCCTAGATGTTAATATTTCAAAATCACCAGGTTTTGTCTCTCTTTTTACATATCCGCCAGGAATTCGCCCAGCTGCGTATTGTTTTTCTATATATTGCACAGTTAAAGGCAAAAAATCATCTTCAACTTGTGAATCTTCTCTAGCAACAGTAGCTAGTATAACCGTGTTTTTTACTCTCATTAAAACAGCACCGGCTGCTTGCTTTGCAACTTTATCTACATCAAAAATTTCATTTTGATTATTTATTTCTATTTTAACTTGCACTCTTATCTCCTTTTTGAAGTGGCAAATAATATGGACTTTCTTCTAGTATAGAAACTATAATTTCTGGACTTGAAATAATTTTATTTTTATAATAAAAATCCACACTAACAAAATTAGCAATTTTATGAACGGCATAAACCTTATCCACTAAAACATTTAGCTCATCGGCGATATCAGTTGAAATAAGAGGTGTAAGATAAGTTATAGATTTTACTCCTTCATTTAACAAAGTTTTTACACAAATTTCAGCAGTAAGTCCAGTTTCGCAACCTTCGTCAATAAGCAAAATGTTTTTATTTGCTAATTCACCTAATAAATTTCCTTTTCTAAATTTATAAACATTTTTTAAAATTTTTTCTTCGTATTTCCTATGTGCCTCCCCAAAAACATAACCAAGCGTTATGCCAAAAGATTTTATCAAATTTTCATGCAAAACTATCTCTTGTGTTTCACTTACCATACCTATCGCACATTCGCTATTATATGGTGCATAAATGGATTCGCAAAACATAATCTCATAACTTACTTTAAGCTCTTTTGCGACAATATCTGCAACTATAACAGACTCTAGTGATGAACAAACCATCAAATAATCATTAAAAACCAAATCACTTGGCAAAATTTCTATGATTTTTTTTGCCGCTTCAATTTGATTTTCAAATTGAAGCTCTTCTAAAGCAATCATTGATTGCCACTATACTGCGTTGTAGAATAATCATAACCAACGCTACCAATTGGATAAAAATCAAAATACAAATACACAGCCTTTTTCTTCTCCATTCCTGGACCTGCACTTGTAAACTCAGGCTCTAAATCTTCTTTAAATTTAATAGTATATCCCCAGCATTTTCTTCTATAGTTTAACCCAGCACTCCATGTTTTTGTATAGTCATTTTCAAAATCATATCCAAAGCTACCAAAAACAGAATAATATCTATTTATATTAACTAAGCCAGTTGCACCAAAATACTCTTCTTTATCATATTTCTGAGTATTTTTACGCTTTCCTTTATTTTCATAGTTATGCCAAAGTCCTAGTGATACGATAGAGTGTGAATAATTAATCGTGCTTTGTATTTTTTCAAATATATCTTCATTAAAATCATATTCAAATTTATTGTGCAGCGATAAATTTGAATAAGGGAAAATAGATACACGATGCTTTAAATTTAGATATTTATCTTTATCTATATTATAACCGCTCTCAACGCTATGTCTTAGCACTTTTCTGCCATCTTTGTTGTAAAAATACTGAACCATACTAGCAGATGAAGTTTCATCTAAATACTTTTCATCCATGCTAGTTACAAAATTATCTTCTAAATATCTATTAAACAGATTAATATTTGATAAATCGCCATATCCATTATATATTTTTTTATCTATACCATTTTTTTCATACCCTGGAATTACATAATCAATTGCAAAATTTATAGTATGAAAAAAGTTACTATAAGCTTTGGAAAGCTCTGTAGATAAAGCAAATTGAGTGTATGTGTTTATATAATCATTATCTTTTACATCTTCAAGCTGATTATCTATGATAGTTTTGTTTTTTGAGTAATTAACCTTTGTGGTGTATAAATTTTCTTTAACTACAAATTTCAAATACTCATCCATCAAATCTGTGCTCCAAGTTACTGGCAGATTAAACTCAACTTGATTTGCAGTTGTTCCTATATCTCTATCATATCTATGATACATCAAATCAGCAGAATAAAGAAGTTTTGGAATAAAAAGCGAATCTACAAATTTATGATATTGTATGGTAGGAAGTTCTTGAACTGTTTTGTCATTATTTCCTTTTGATGCTAGTTCATATAAATCCACATAATATCTACCATAAAGACCTATATAGTGATTATCTTTAGAAAGAAAATAATTTAATCTAGAAGTTACCAAAGAATCATCATAGTCGTTATCGGACCCTGTATTTTGAAGTTTTAGATACTCAACATCTCTTAAAGAAGTATAATCTATCCAAAGTCCCTCTTTATAGCTATCATCTAGCAAATATTTTGCTAATTTATCCCTTTCATACTTTAACTCAAAACCTTTATGAGAATCGTTTTTTAGATTTTGCTCTTCTTGATAAGATTTCTTTTCTTTAAAAATACCGGTTGTAATACTTCCTCTTGAATCCATAGAATCAACAAATCTAAATGTTCCATAAATTCCAGAACCTCTATTTGTTCTAATCTGGGGATCTAACTCTAAATCCCATCTATCTTGCGGTGCGAAATATATAGGTTGTCTATAAAACAATCCTTCTTTTTGCTTATACCCCACACTTGGGATCAAAAGTCCAGTTCTTCTAGTTTTATCTGTTGGAAATCCAAAATACGGCAGATAAAAAATAGGAACACTTCCTATGTAAAATCTAGGGTTAAAAAGATGTAAATACTTACTTTCTTTGTTCATCATACCGCTTGTAAATTTAATAGACCAATCAGGATCATTAACATTACAACTTGATACAACAGAACCGCTTGTGTTATAATATTCTTTATCATCACAAGCATTATCGCTTTGTATCCAAACTTCATTTTGCTTATTCATCATAAAAGAAGCATCCGAAGTTATGTTATTATTTTCTAAATAAAGTTTTGTGTAAGATGACCTGCTAATATAGCCATCTTTTGTCATAAAATTTACATTACCAAAAAGCTCTATACTGGAATTATCGTCATCGTGATACATAGCTTTATCGGCAGTAGCAAGATAACTTTGCGAGAAAACCAAAACATTACCATTTGCTATAGTTGTATTTCCTTCTTTGGTTACTTCATCTGCTAAAAGTTCCATATTTTCAATTTTACAATACGAAATCGTAGAAAGCACGCAAAGAAAAAAAATAATCTTTTTAATACGCATTTATCACCACTGTTTTTGCAATTTTATCATGCCAAGTTTGTCTTAGTTCATTTCCCAAGGCCCAAACAAACCCTAAGTATAAAAAACTCTCACTGACTATTCTAAAAATCGCTCTTAAAATAGCTGCGCTTAATTTTGGCTTTGAAAGCATAACAACATCAATGCATACTATTTTACAAATTATTTTACCTATAGTTGCACCATAATACCATATGAAAAATGACTGATAAACCACTTTTAAAAGCACAAGCTGAAGACTCATGGATGAAACCATCTCCAATGTTTGTTCAAAATCATTACTTACAGTAAAAGAATCCCAATAAATTATTACAAAAAGCAAACTAAGTAAAACTTCATCAATGGCATAAGATAAAAATCTTTTGTTCATCGGTGCTATATCAATGCCCTCTGTATTTAGTTTTTTTAATACATCATCACTCATTTTAATGCCTGATATGCGATATCTTTTCTAAATTTTGCACCTTTAAATTTGACATTTTGGCAAAGCATATAAGCTTTTTCCTGTGCTTCTTTTATGTTATCTCCACTGCCAACACAAACCAAAACCCTACCACCATTTGCATATAGTTTTTTATCTTCCAAACTAACTCCAGCATAACAAATATGTGTGTCATTTGGTATATTTTCTACACTAATTTCTTGTTTTGGCGAAGAAGCAAAAGGATAATTTTCACTAGCCATTACAACGCCAACGCTAAATTTATTATAAAGCTCTATATTAGTTAATTTACCCAAACTTGCATCTTTTAAAATACCAGCCAAATCGCCTTTTATTAGCGGCATCAAAACTTCACATTCTGGATCACCAAAACGAACATTGTATTCAAGCACATATGGTTCATTATTAACAATCATAAGACCTACAAACAAAACACCGCAAAATGGTGCATTTTCTTGTATCATACCATCAAGCGTAACTCTTACTATCTCGTTTTCAACTCTTTTTAAAAGATTATCATTGGCTAGTGGGCTTGGTGCATAAGCACCCATTCCGCCGGTATTTGGACCCATATCTCCATCATTAAGTTTTTTATGATCTTGTGCAAAAGGCAAACTTACAAAGTTTTTACCATCACAAATAGCAAAAAAACTAAGCTCATATCCGTCTAAAAACTCTTCTATAACTACATTTTTTCCAGCTTCTCCAAAGCTTTTTCCACTAAGCATATCAAGAGCTTCTTTTTTTGCCTCATCGTGAGAATTTGCTATGATAACGCCTTTTCCAGCACAAAGTCCATCAGCTTTTACAACAACTTTATCA
The DNA here is from genome assembly GCF_008245005.1 of Campylobacter sputorum subsp. sputorum. Taxonomy (NCBI): domain Bacteria; kingdom Pseudomonadati; phylum Campylobacterota; class Epsilonproteobacteria; order Campylobacterales; family Campylobacteraceae; genus Campylobacter; species Campylobacter sputorum. The sequence goes on from NZ_CP043427.1 coordinate 1,011,865, forward strand.
CCCAAAGTATCTATAAACTTACAAATTTCATCTTTATCGTTTGAGCTTAAAAATCTAGCTGTTTTAATGTTATATTTCTTAAGGAAATTTTTCATATAAACTTTGCTACCTTCAAGTTTTGCAGCATTTTTACTTGGACCAAATATAACTAAATTTCTTTTTTTAAATACATCCACAATACCATTTGTAAGGGGATCTTCTGGACCAACGATTGTTAAATCTATCTTGTTTTGCTCACAAAAATCAGCCAACTTTTCAAAATCTTTTATATCTAAATTTGTTCCTAGGTTATTTGTAGCACCATTTCCAGGTGCGAAGAAGAGTGAGTTATCTTTGTTTTCAAGAAGTTTTATAGCAATGGCGTATTCTCTGCCACCACTTCCAATTATCAAAATTTTCAAATATTGTCTCCAAAATAAAATACCCAAACGAGCGTTGTTATAAATGGTCGGCCCTAAAAAGCCAAACTTGCAACTAGACTAGTTCTACAGGTTGCAATCTCTTACTTTCAAAAAAGCTCAAACAAAACCACATCACACGAACTAAGTACATCATCGCCATACTTATGTGTTGGACCCTCAAAAATACTGACGCTTCGTTCAGGCGATTAAATTATAACAAAACAATACTTAAATTTACAGCCAATGTGTATATAAATTTAGAATTTACGCTAAATTTTTTGCAATTTCTATACAATTTTCTATGCTTTGCGTTTTACTAACAATGATATTTGGGAAATTTTTCAGACTTATTGCTGTTTTTTTGCCTATTGCTATGATTTTATAACTAAGATCTAGTTCAAAATTTCTTAAAAACCCATCAACATTAGACGGGGATGTAAAAATAATAATGCTGTTTTTAGGCGGTTTTAACTCGTTTGGTAAATTTAAAAAAACATTTTCGTAGGCTATTATTTCTATTAAATTTACACCGCCATTTTTCAAAATTCCAAAAACATCAGATACAACTTCTTTTGCTTTTAAAAAAAGAGTTTTTTTACTTTTTAAAAGCCGTGCGATTTCATTTGCAAACTCATTTCCGTGAGCATTTTTGGCTGTATAAATTTTAGTAAATCCAAAATTTAACGCCTCTTTTGTGGTACCTTCGCCTATACTAAAAACTTCTAAATTTGCTAAATTTATTAAGTTAAATTTAAGGGCTTTAACTGAGTTTTTAGAAGTTAAAACTAGCGCGTCAAATTTACTTAAATCTACACTAAATTTATGAAATTTTATCTCACAAACTTGCAAATGTTTAACACTATTATCATTAAATTTTGTATGAGAAACTAGATATATCATTTTACTACTTCATTTATAAATTTCATCAATTAAAAACCAAGTTTTATAATAAAATCAAAATTCTTTTATACCGTTTGGTATGATTACATTTTTTATCAAATTATCTTCTTCTTTTATTCTTATGTATATAATTATAAGATAAATTGGAGCTAAAATAATAAACGATACACTAGCATGACAAAGCATTGAAAGTCCTACAAGTTCTGGAAAAATATTTAGATAATAGTTTGGATGCTTTATTGTTCTAAAAAGAAAATGTGGATTATATTTGTGATTTTTAGCTATCATCAGCTTAACTGTCCAAATATCTTTTAATAAATAATTTACTATATAATACAACATAAAAAATGCAAATAGTAGTAATCCCAAACCAATACAACTAACTATATCTAATTTTACCTCTCTTACAATAGCTTCAAATAAACAAAAAAGATAAAACATAACATGAACTATGGTTATGGCTTTTGTATTATTTACACCATACTCTTTTCCACCATTTTCCAAAATATTTTTCTCATTTTTCTTAGAAATTTTTAAAAAATATAGCCTTAAAATAAAAACACAAAAAACCAAAATAAAAATTAAATAATCCAAAAAACCACCTTATAATAAAATAAAAGCACTATTTTATCAAGTTTATTAAATATCGTCAATTAAATATATATCCAACTTAACATAATTCTTTATTAAATTTTTTAAAACATTGTGATATGAAATGATTATTTTTTAAGTCGTAAATAATATTTTAAAAATTTATACGGGTTTTATTGTTTTTTCAAAAATCTTCTTAAGTGACTTGCAGTAAAAGAATCTTGACATTTAATAAAATCAATTGGATATCCTTGGAATAATAAATTTCCTCCCATTTTTCCTCCTTTTAGACCAAGATCGATAATCCAATCTGCTTGAGCAATAACAGATAAATTATGCTCTATAATTATTACTGTATTTCCTTTTCTTGCTAATTCACGAATAAGTATCAATAAATTACTAATGTCGGCTTCATGTAACTCTGTTGTAGGTTCATCTAAAATAATAATTCTTGATGTATGATTTAATAGCATTTGTGATATCTTTAATCTTTGAAGTTCACCACCAGAATATGAGTCAAGCGTTTGTCCAAGTTTTATATAGGATAAATTAGCTTTAATAACGCTTTGTAATGCGTGTTTTATCAAGTCGTTATCAAAAAATACCTCTTTGGCTTCTTGGGCAGTTAGATCAAATATTTCGCTTATATTTTTACCTCTATATAGGTATGACAGTGCTTTGTCATTAAATCTCTTTCCTTGGCATTTTTCGCAAATTTCTTCAAAATCTCCAAGATAAGCTAAATCAAGCTTCGCAACACCTTTTCCTTTACATAAAGGACAAGCTCCTTTTCCCATCATAGAAAAGAGTGATATATCAACATGATTTTCTTTACTAAAAACTTTTTTAATTTCATCATAAATTTTTAAATAAGTAGCAATATTAGAGCGACTAGAAGCTTGTGGCATACTTTGATCTAAAATTGTTGATTTTGGATAGCTATTTACAAAAACTTCTCTTATTAATGTGCTTTTTCCAGATCCCGCAACTCCTGTTACTGCTGTAATGGCATTTTGTGGAATTTTTACAGAGATATTTTTTAAATTATGCTTTGATACATTGACAAGTTCATAATATTTTAAGAACTGCTTCTTTTCTTGTATTATAGAATGTTTTTTAAAATGCTTTAGCTGTAACTGTATTTGACCTTAACAAATCTTTAAATTAGCCTTGAAAAGTCACTTTACCGCCGTGAGTCCCAGCTCCTTCGCCAAAGTTAATTACTTCATCGCATACCCTAATCATGTCTAAATCATGATCAATAAACAAAACCGTATTGCCCTTATTTTTTATTTCTTTAAAAATATTAGTAATATCTTTAATATCTTGGGGGTAAAGACCTACGCTTGGTTCATCAAATATATAAAGCACATCCGATAAAGCACTGTTTAAATACTTAACCATTTTAATTCTTTGAGCTTCACCACCTGATAAAGTGCTTGTTGGTTGATTTAATTTTAGGTAGTCTAGCCCCACAAGAGATAAACCCCTCAATTTTGTTTTTAATTCATTAATGACAATGGATACACTTTCGTCATCAATGCTATCTAAAAAATGATATAAATCATTTTTGTATTTTGCATTTTCCACATTGACAAAGGCATTCGTAATTCTTGGAATTACTCCAAGATATTTTGCCGTTTTATGCCAGTTTTTCGTAGGATTTTCAGGTTTGATTTCAGGTGAATATAAAAGTAAATCTAGTTCATTTTTCGTATAGTCTCTTATTATCTTATCATTATCAAAAAATCCAGATTCTGTATATCCTGTTAATCTCCAACCACCATTTTGAAATGTTGGAAACTCTATTGCACTATCATTTAATGACTTATTAAAGTCAATTAATTTTTTGACATCTATAGACTTTAAAACTCCTAATCCTTGACAATTCTTGCACATCCCCTGAGGATTATTAAATGAATACTTCATAGAGTAACCGATAAAAGGCTTAACAATCCTTGAATACAAAAGTCTTAAATCTGAATATATGTCTGTAACTGTCCCTACTGTTGATCTTGAATTACCTTGTAATCTTTTTTGATTAATAACCAAAGAAACAGGAAGATTAGAAATTAAATCAACTATAGGGTTTTTATATTTAGGCAATAAATTTTGAATATAAGTGGAATAAGTTTCGTTTAATAATCTCTGTGATTCACTTGCAATCGTATCAAATACAAAAGAAGATTTTCCAGATCCAGAAATACCTGTAACTGCAATTATTTTATATTTTGGGACTTTTACCGAAATATGCTTGAGATTATTTGTGGCTGCATTTTTTATAACTATAAAATTATTCATCTGTTTTTATCCTAGCCATACGCAATTTGCCTGATAGTTTATTTGATAAATAGGCAAACGCTTCTTGCTCTTCTTTAGAAAAAATTTTTAATGCTGTTTGATGAAGTGTGGTATGCTTAGCCGAAATATCATCTAGTAAAACTTTACCTTCTTTAGTAATAGAAGTATATAATTCTCTTCCATCAAATTTATTTGGAAATTGTTGTATATATCCTTTAGCTTTCAACCCTTTTAATGCTTTTGAAATTTTAGTTCGCGATATTCCAAGTAAAATACTTAAATTTGATGGTAAAATCTCCCCTTTATTTTTTTAATTGATATAAAATATCATATTGCAACCAAGTAATTTGTTTAGGATTTACTAAATTTTTTTCCGCAACCATTTCACATTGCAAATCTACAAGAGATGTTTTTAAATCCATTATTTTCCTTTAAAATATAATTTCTATATAGAAATTATATCAAAATAAAAATCATTTTAGAATCTTTGCAAGTTTAAAATAATCTTATTTAATGTTATAATTTATTATTAAAAATTTTTGCTATATACATTTATTAGATATTGCAAAGTAGTATTTATTAATATACATCAAACTAAAAAAGAGTAAATTTTATGAATTTTTAACTAATTCTCTAATCTTTTGCTTCTTAGCTTTAATTCTAAAAAATACAATTATTTAAAAGTATCAATCAAAATTTACTCAATAATCAATCAAATCATTATTTTTTTAGTTTTTATAGCAAACACAACACTCACAAAAAAATCGTTTATAAGGCTTTAGAGGCTGTTTTTACTACCCCCTCCCACACTCGATATGTCCATTGATATCGTTTCGTATAAATAGCATAAAATCAATGTTTTTATTATAAAATTTAGCCTTATTATATAATTTATTTCTGTTTATCCGATTTTTTGCAAGCATATTGCAAGCACGGAACATTAAACTAAATAAATTAATCTGCCAATTCTTTTTCCACTTTTTCAACCATTGCATTATAATGTCTTTCATCTAGCTCTTTTACCATTTTTAAAATATCATTTATTACTGTTTGACTACTAGCATCTAAAACTTCAGTATCTAATCCTTCAAGAACATTAATCTTTTTTTCATGAGAATATATGTTTATAAATTTATATATTCTTTCTCTAATTATATCATTATCTTGTCCTGGCAAAGCAGCATTTAGTAGTGACATTAAATCTGCTCGTTGCTTTGGAAATTTAAAACTCAAAAATGATTCAACAAGTTTTCTTGCAACATTCCCACAAAAAATCATTTCTTGTTTCGATAAAGTTTTATCTTTCAAAGAATATACCGTATTGAAAATATAGTCATATTCAGTCGCTTGTTTTAGACCTTCACCACCATCATTTAAAAAAGCAAATCTCACTCCATTTTCAAATTTATTTTCAATTCTATATATACTGTAATTAGGACATTTTTTATCATCAACTTTAATATGTTTTCTATCAAACCATCTAAATACTAGTGAAAAGAAATTATAATTATGTGTCAATACAAATAATTGTTTTGCTTTATCACATTCAGACTTCATGTATGCATATGCAGAAAAAAGTTTATTTGAATCAAAACTAGAGATTGGATCATCAATTACAAGAATAGTATCTTCTATTTTTTGCCCATTTTCCTTAATTTTTGTTATGAAATAAATAAATGCTATCGCCGTTTTTTCTCCTTCACTTAAGTTCTTTGCTTCCTCTCTACCATTTCTATAGATTTTATATCCTTTTTCATCTTTATCAAATTCTATAGTTATCTCTCCATAGCCCAGAAATTTTTCAAGCTTTTTATTAAATTCCTCAGCTCCTAAAGTTTCATTGGATAGCTTATTTTCTAGTGCTGCATATTTTGTTTTCTTTTTATCGCACGATTCTTTTATTTTTTCCAAACTATCCTTAAACTGTTGTAGTTTCACTTTTTTGTCATTATACTGCAACTGTTCAATTTGTTCTTGAATATAATGTCGTTCAATACGCTTTTTAGCGTCTCTTATAACGGCATCGAAATTAGCTACTTTCTCATTATGTATGTCAATATATGCCTTTATTTTATTTATTACCAAATTCAATTCATTAAAAGAATTAATTAATTTATCTACTTCAAATGTATTCCCAAGTTTTTCAAAAGGCTTTTTCTGTTTTTCTTTTAAGACTTCAATATAAACTTCTATCTCTTTGTTGGCTAATTGTGAAATCTTCCTAAACTGAGAATTTTGCTCTTTCACTTGCTCTAATAATTCATCATAAAAATCATTTTCATCTATTAAAAATATATCTGCATTAATTTTTAAGGACTCCCAACTATATATAGATAAGGCAATCTCTGAGTTTAACTTGCTTAATGCATTGCTAAAATGAGCATCTAGCTTTTCTATTCTTTCATTACTAATACTAGAACCACAAAACGCACATATTTTTCTATGTTCGGTTTTATGTAAATTTAAACCATTTTCGACCCAAGCTGATAACTGAGAATTATTTTTTAATTCTTCTATTACTCTTGAAGTTACAGTTCTATCAATTAATTCACTAGTTTTTTGAATTTCCTTTCGAATATTATCTATATTTAAAATCTCTATCTTCTTTGTAATAGCATCTTTTTTTATTGGTCTTGCTTTTTTGATTACACTATCTAACTCATCATTTCTAATTAAATCATTCTTAGATATAGGGTTATTTTGATCTTCAATTAGTGATAAAACTTTTCTTTTATCATAATTCATATAATAACTATCTGTCGTATCTAATAATTGAAAATTATTTTTTACATTTTTACCAATATTAGTTAAGATTTTCTGTAATTCTTTTTCTTTATCTTGTAATTCTTTTTCTTTATTTTCAATTTCCTTTAATATCCCTACAGCACTTCCATCTCCATATAATTCATTTTTTAATAAATTATATGACTCCATTTCCTTAATATTTTTTTCGTCTAACAACAATATACTTTTTAAAATTCCATTCCAATCAATATTTTCATTTATAAAGTCATCGTTAAATACTTTTATAGATTCAGTTGATATAGGAAACTGATTTTCAGCGTATACTGTACCATCTATACAAATCGAAATTTTAAAGCCATTATATATTTCAGCAATATTCTTTCCATTTAACGAATTAAACAATCTCGATAATGTGCTTTTACCTGAACCATTCCATCCGTATATTAGATTATATCGTTTAAATTCATTAATTTTAGAAGAATTGAAATTTTTATATATTCCCAAATTTTCTATTTTTTCAATCTTTGTAATCATAATATCTCCTTCTCCATTATATCCACTATGCTTTATACTCCCCAGTAGCCTCTTTTATCATCCCATCATGCCAATCTACAGTCTCTAATGGCATTTCATGGTATTTATCAAATACTTCATACAGATACTTGTACTTAACTTTATTTTCAATTATCTTCTTAAGAGAATCTGTATCTATTGAAATAATCTTCATACCTGTGATAGTTTCTTCATCTTTGGTATATGGTATTATCTTTCTATACCTAAAATCTGAAATCACATTTTTATCTAAATGTGTACTAACAAATAAGCTATAATCAAACGGATTATTATATCTTATCCTATAATCACCTAAATGTCTTGAAACAGGTTCCATTTCCATTCTTCTTTGATTATTTCCATCTGCAAGGGTTGCTTCAAGCAATAATGAATGTTTTGGATAAGAGGTACACGCTTCATATTCATATATAATGTCTGCATAACCTCCGGCCGCATGTGTCTTAGCCAATAAATTAGCTTCTAACGATAACTTCATGAAGTCCAAAATATTACCCTGTCTTTCACTTACTTTATACCATATTATTCCCAAAATATATTCAAAGATAGTTGGTATTGTAGCCTCATCTGTAACAAGTTCTTCAATCCTTTTATCATCTCGTGTTTCAAAACAATTTAGTAACTCTATAAGCACAGAATCATTAAATTTCTTATCGATCAAAGTATTAAACCTTGTTTTGTATGGATTTGTTTTACTCCTTGCCAATCAACATACCTCAAATAAATTTTCCAGGTACCTCTTTCTTTATCCTTGCTTGCTGACACAGTACCACCTCCTACACTTCTTTCGATTGTCCATAATAGTTTTCTTTATAAAATTTTCGATTAACCTTGCCTGCAATCACTATCAGATTTGGATTGCCTTTTAACATTCTCTCATTTAATTCTTTTATCATTTTGTATGCCTTAGGTTTTGAAACTCCCCCAATCTTTGCTGACTTCTTCAGCATAAACATACATTTTTCTCATATTTTTCCTCCTTTCTCGTTTATTTTAATTTGCGATATATATTAGTATACTGATTTATACAATATAAGTCAATAGTTATTTATAATTTTTATCAGAATTTCTCTTTATTTTTAGTATACAATTTGATATAATAAGATATAATAAATATAAGAGATTATAATATGAATAATAAAACTGTATCAGAACGATTGAAATATCTTCGTTCTATAAATAAAAAAACACAAAAGGAGTTTGCAGAATTTTTAGGAATACCTCAACCGTCAATGTCTGCTTATGAAAATGGTAAAAATAATCCTACAATAGATGTGCTGATAGATATTGCCGATAAATGCAAAGTATCTTTAGATTGGCTTGCTGGAAGAAGTGTCTATGCTTTCGGTCTTTCAAGCATGAGAGATTTTGTATTATTTATGTATGAACTGGCAATGAAAAAAGAAATCGGATTTGAAATAATTGTTGAAGATAAATTCTCCAATAATGACATTGAAACCGATGAAAATAAATGGAATGTTAAGCTTGTGTTCTATGGTAATGATAAAGAACACGCTTTTAATGCTGACGTATGTAATATTCTAAAAGAATTGTCTGATAATCTGTTTGACTTGGAGTCTTACTCTATTACAAAAGAACAATTTGATTCTATGAAAAATAAGTCTGTAGAATATTATTCTCTCCCATTAACACAGAAAGAGTTTGAGGAACTTTCAAGAGATGAAATTCTAAAAAAGAGAATTGAGTATTTGAAAGAAAATAATTTGCTATAAAAACGGAATCGTTAAAACGACAAAATTTTATAAGTAATGCAGGAGGTATTAAGTTTGAAAAGAGATATGGACTTATGCAGAAAAATTTTATTTAAAATCGAATAACAATATATTGATACGGCATTGTCAAATCTTGAACTAGAAAATTATGATAATTTACAAATTGATTATCATTGTAAAATTTTAAATGAAGCTGGATTGATTGATTACTATAATGCTCAGTATGCTGATAACTCATTATACTTTTTTCAGTTGGTTCATTAACTTGGGAAGGACATGATTTTTAGATAAAATTAGAGAAGATACTACATGGAATAATGTCAAGAAGATAATTAAAGATAAAGCTCTGCCGTTTACATTAGAAGTTGCTAAAACAATCGCCACAGATTTGTTGGCAGTTTCTATGAAAGCAGTATTAAACTTATAAATGATAAAAAACAAAAAAGCAACTAGGATTTTTCTCTTAGTTGCTTTTTGTATTCCTTGAAAATTATTCTTCAGGTGACCAATTTCTAAAATTTGCAAGCATTTCGCAAGCACACCAATCACAAAATGGCTAGTTATAAGGCTTTAGAGCCTGTTTTTAACTACTCCCACTCAATCGTTGCAGGTGGTTTGCTTGAAATGTCATACACTACGCGGTTAATTCCATCAACTTCGTTTATAATTCTACGACTTATATTTTCTAACAAATCATAAGGAAGTCTTGAAAAACTTGCAGTCATTCCATCACTTGCATCAACCACGCGAATGCAAACTGCATTTTCATAAGTTCTATTATCGCCCATAACTCCAACCGAATTTACATTTAAAAGCACACAAAATGCCTGCCAAGTTTTATTATACCAACCACTTGATTTAAGTTCATCTCGCAAGATTACATCTGCTTTTCTAAGAAGTTCTAGCCTATCTTTTGTAACATCGCCCATTATGCGTATAGCTAGTCCTGGTCCTGGGAAAGGATGGCGATAAACTAAATCTGGGCTTAAACCAAGCTCTATCCCAAGTTTTCTAACTTCATCTTTAAAAATCTCTCTTAATGGCTCAATTAACTCAAATTTCATATCCTTTGGAAGACCGCCAACATTATGATGAGATTTTATGGTCTTACTAGATCCAACTACGCTACTTTCAATGATATCAGTATAAAGTGTGCCTTGAGCGAGATATTTTACATTTTCATGTTTTTTTGCTTCTTTATCAAAAACTTCTATGAAAGTATTGCCTATTATCTTTCTTTTTTGCTCTGGATCACTCACACCTTCTAATCTTTCTAAAAACAACTTACTCGCGTCTATACTTATAAGATCAACGCCTAATTTTAGTTTAAATGTAGCCTCTACTTGCTTTGCCTCATCTGTTCTTAAAAGTCCATTATCAACAAAAACAACAATCAAATTTTGCGGCACAGCGTGAGCAAGAAGTGCAGCAACCACAGAACTATCAACTCCGCCACTAACAGCACACAAAACTTTATCATTTCCAACTTTTGCTTTTATTGTTTCACACTGAGTTTTAGCAAAACTTCCCATATTCCAAGTGCTTTCGCATCCACAAATGTATTTTGCAAAATTCTTTAAAATTTTATCGCCAAAGTGCGAATGTGCTACTTCTGGATGAAATTGCAAAGCATAAATTCTCTCTTTTTCATTTCCAAACGCACAAAACGGAGAATTATCGCTAGTTGCTATCGTTTCAAAGCCATCTGGCAAATTTTCAACCTTATCAGAATGACTCATCCATACTATTTGCTCATCATCTGTTTGCTTAAATAAATCATGATCTTTTTTAAATTTTAAATTTGCCTTACCATACTCCTTATGCGACGCAGCAACCACACTTGCGCCAAATTTATGAGCAATAAGCTGCATTCCATAACAAATTCCTAAAATTGGCAAACCTAAAGAAAATAACTCATCATCGCAAAAATAAGCATCGCTAGCATAAACACTAGCTGGTCCACCACTTAAAATAATACCTTTTGGCGACTTTGCTTTTATATCACTAATACTTGCATTAAATGGCAAAAGTTCTGCATATACACCATTTTCACGCAATCTTCTAGCAATGAGTTGAGTATATTGCGAACCAAAGTCTAAAACTATAATATCTGCTGTTTTCATAAAAATTCCTATTTGTTTAATCTAAATTTAACCAAGCACAATTGTATCAAATTTAAACTTATTTATTTTTATATTAAATTTTATTTTGTTATCGTATCGTGATTTGATATAAAATTTTCATTCGTTTTATTTACATCATTAGAAGAATCTGTGGAATAAAAAGGCGGTGCTTTATAACCGCAAGCTGCAAATAAAATTAATAAAAAAAATGCTAAAATAACCTTATGAAAAGCGTTAAAGAAATTATTACTCATATGTCAAACACTCCTTCTTATAGCAAATTAAAAAAATTCAAAGAAGCAAAAGAGTTTATATCTCTTCTTGGAAAATCCAAAAATAGCATTATAAACAACACATTTTGCAAAGATGAAATTATGTATATAGTTGTTTTACATCCTGCATATAAGCAAGAATTAAATAGTGATAGTAGTATAAATCAAATAAAAAACTTATTAAAAAAATACTGCGAAATAAACAAAAATAGCACTTTATCAAATATTAAAAAGATAGAAATCATCATAAAAAAACCAAAAAAAGAAGAAAAAATCATAAAAATAAAAAAAGATTACTCGCATTTATCTTGTGGCGAGTTTGAAAATTTAGCCACATCGCAAGAAATACACAAAATTTATCAAAACATTAAAGAAGAACTAAAAAATGCTTATAGATGACATTTTAGCTCTTCCTAAAAATCCAGGTGTTTATGAGTATTTTGATAAAGATGGAAAACTTCTTTATGTAGGTAAGGCAAAAAATTTAAAAAATAGAGTAAGAAGTTATTTTAGTTTTAGCCCAGCTCTATCCCCAAGCCCACGCCTTAGTATGCGTATAGCCAGGATGATAAGTCAAAGCGTGCATTTAGAATACATCATAACAGATTCTGAAAGCGACGCACTGATATTAGAAAACTCATTTATAAAACAACTTAAGCCAAAATACAACATTTTACTAAGAGATGATAAAACATATCCTTATATTTATATAGATTTAAGTTTGGATTTTCCGCGTTTTGAAATAACAAGAAAAGTTATAAAAGGTAAAAATGTAAGGTATTTTGGTCCATATTTTAAAGGTAGTAAAGAAATTTTAAATGCTTTGTATCTTAAATTTCCACTTGTTCAAAAAAAATCGTGTATAAAAGGTAAAAAAGCTTGTCTTTTTTATCAAATAAAGCGTTGTAATGCACCTTGTGAAAATAAAATTTCGCAAGAACAATACTCTAAAATAGTAGATGATGCCATAAAAGATATGCAAAATCCAGCGTCTCTTGTGCCATTTTTACAAAATTTAATGATAAATTATGCAAATAACGAAAACTACGAAGAAGCAGCTATAGTGCGTGATCAAATCCAAACCATAAAAGATATGCAAATAAAAGTAGAGGTTGATTTGGCTAAATTAGAAGACTTCGATGTAATTGCCATAAAAGCTGATAAAAATATAGTTTGCTCTGTAATATTTAATATAAGAAATGGCAAAATAAGCAACTCAAGACATATTATTTCAATGGTTGAAAATGCGAGTATTAATGAGATAAATGAACTTTATAAACAAATTATAATAGAAGCTTATCCAAAAGAAAGCCCGATAAACTCTACTAAAATTTACACATATGAGGATTTTGAAGATAAAGAGTTGGTAGCTGAAATTTTAAGCAAAAGACATATGGTTAAATTTAAGATCCAAACTCCAAAAATAGGCGAAAAAAGAAAAATTTGCGACATTGCGTATAAAAACTGCGATTTACAAATTCAAAAACATTTGAAAAATAGCAATTATGAGCTTTTAAATGACATAAAACAAACTTTTGATTTAAACAATACTCCTTTTAGAATAGAAATTTTTGATAACTCGCATATGCAAGGTGTTGCAAATGTTGGCTCTATGGTAAGTTTTGAATTGGATCATTTTATAAAAGATGCCTATAGACACGCGCATTTACAAAGCAAAAACGATTATGATCAAATGAATGAGTTTTTAACGCTAAGAGCTAAAAGATTTGATAAACTAAACCCGCCAGATTTATGGATAATTGATGGCGGACAAGCTTTGCTGGATTTAGCTAGTTTAATAATCCAAAGTAGTGGTGCAAATGTAGATGTGATTGCTATTTCAAAAGAAAAAATAGACGCTAAAGCTCACCGCGCAAAAGGAAACGCAAAAGATAAAATTTACACAAAAAGCGGAGTTTTTAAATTTGAAACAAATAGTAAAATTTTGCAATTCATTCAAAAACTACGCGATGAAGCCCATAGATTTGCCATTTCATTTCATCAAAAAACAAAAAGAAAAATGGATTTAAATAGCTCAAAGATGAAAAATCTTGGAATAAGCGATGGAAGTATAAAAAAATTACTAAATTATTATGGCTCGTTTGATAAAATATATGAAGCTAGTTTTGAAGAGATAAAATCCCTTACAAATATTAAAGTAGCTAATAAAATTAAAAATATATAATATTTATATATTTAAAAGTATTGCTATAATATCAAAAATATTGTATAATAACTTTTTTTAAAATATTTAATATATTATTATTATATATTTTAAATTTCAAATTTAAAAGGACTTTTATGTATAGTTTTTTTGTTAATTTTTTTAACATATCTAGCATTTACACTCTACTTGGACTTTTTGCTTTAGCATTTATATTTTATCTGTTAAAAGTGTTGAAAAATGCAGGAGTAAGTAACGGCAAGATTATGGCTTTATCTTTAATTTTTGGAATCTTACTTGGGTATTCATGCTTATATTTAGCAAATTTTCCACATCAAAATATATTATCTTTAAAAGATTCTACTAACCTAAGACCACTTTATGAAATTTATGTGTGGTTTAAATTTATAATAGTTATGTTTATAAGCTTTTTAAAGCTCTTAATCATTCCTATAATATTTTTTGGCATTATAAGGGTTATCATAAATTTGGATCAAAATGTCAAATTTAAAAATATCTTTGGCATATCTTTTTCTTATCTGATGATAACAACAGCCATTGCTTCGCTCATCGGTATAACTTTGGCTATTGTTATGCAAGTAGGCTCAGGAACGATAAATCAAACTACTACAAAAATTATAAAAGAAGTTAAGCCTCTAAATGAAGTTATACTGGACTTTATACCAAGCAATATAATCTCAGCTATGGCAAATACAAATGTTCTTGGCGTAGTTATATTTTCTTTATTTATAGCATTTGGTGCAAATATTCTAGCAAAAAAAGATGAAAATATAAAAAATTTTGATATTTTTAGAAATTTGATAGATTTTATTTATAAAATCATTATGCAAATAACCAAAAAAGTCATATCATTTTTACCTTATGTAGTTGTTGTAATGATAGCAAATACATTTTTAGAAAACGGATTTGATGCGATTATTTCTGCACTTGATTATATTGTTTTATGCTATATAGCAGCTATTTTAACACTTAGTATGCACACTATTGTTCTTTTGCTAAATGGCTTAAATCCTATAAAATATTTTCAAAAAGCCCTGCCAACGCTAATAATGGCTTTTACATCAAGAAGCTCATCTGGGACACTTCCAATGACAATATCAACACTTACAAATAAATTTGGCGTAAGCTCAAGCAATGCATCTTTTGTGGCAAGTATCTCAACAACGATTGGAATGAATGGATGTGCTGGTTTTTATACTGGAAGTGCCGCTGTGTTTTTACTAAATGCACTTGGGGTAAATATAACTTTTGAATACATTGCAATGATAGTGATATTAAGCGTAATAGCTTCATTTGGCATAGCAGGAATTCCAGGAATTGCTATAATGGCACTTTCCGTTGTTATAACAGGTCTTGGCTTAGAAAACAATTTCGCACTTCTTGCAACTATTTTAGCAATTGATCCAATCATTGATATGGTAAGAACAGCTACAAATGTATCTGGCGGAATGATTGCCAGTATAGCAACAGACAAAGGACTAAAAACATTAAGCAAGGATGTTTATAATTCATAAAAATACATTTATCGGGTAAATATTACCCGATAAATTAAAAAGAGTTTTTGATAATTTTTGGTAGAATATGCTTTAATATAAATTTCAAGGATAAATTTATTTAGCATGAAAAATACATTTAAAATTGTAACTAGCATACCATTACTTGTTTTAGCAATTATTTTTTCATATTTCATATATAGTACTTATGAAAAACTTAAACAAAACGATGAAATGAAAACAACTCTAAAGGAGTATTCTACATTAAAACAATTAAAAACAGCTATAGAAAAAGAAGCTCAAATGGGTGTCTTAACCCTAGATAAAACAAATAGTTTTAATGTAGAAATTTTTACAAATCAAATACAAAAAACAAATAGACTTATACAATACGCTTATGGAGAAAATTTAAGCGAAAATATAAATATATTTTTAACAAAAACGAGCAAAATAAGACAAAATCCAAAACTAGATAATTTTGAGCATTTATACGCACCTTATCTAGAAATATATAGATATCTAAACAAAGAAATTTTAGAAAAACTTACAACTCTTTTAAACTATAATGCCCCACTAAATATAAATTCATTTATAAATTACATTATATTTTCTCAAGATATTATTACCACGACAAACCTGCAAAGAGACTATATAAATAATATTTTGATTACAAACACACCAATATCAAAAAATCAAAAACAATTTTGGCTAGAAATAGCTTATGCAAATACAAATGTAAATCCATTTATACTAATGTCAACTAATTCAAAAGCACAAATGTTAAATATAGATCCAAATGACGAACTAAATGATTTATTTCAAATATGCTCTGAATTAAAACTAAATATATTATTTGAAGCACAAAATGCAGAATTTAAAACACCATATAGAAAATGGACTGAAAAAACTGACGATAAATTATCTATATTATATCAATATAACGACATAGCTTATCAAAATATATCAACACAATTGCAACAATACGAAGAATTCCTTGAAAATGACATTAAAATTTATATTCTTATGCTTGTGCTATGCGGTGTATTTTTTATAGAACTGATAATAAGTCTTAATAGACGAAATCAAATTATGAAATATTTCAGATATACGCTTGATACACTAAAACAAAAAGGCTATTTAGACGAAAAAATAAATTTTAAATTTAATTCTAAGAAAAATATACAATATGCGTTTTTAAACATAGATAAATCCATAAAAAATATGGCTTACTCTATAAGCTCTCTTAAAAAAGCAAATCAAATAAAAACAGATCTTCTAGTAAATATCGCTCATGAGATACAAGCTCCATTACAAGGCATAATTAGCTATATAGATTTGATAGAAAAAAGATATAAAAATGTCATAACCAAAAACATAAAAGAAAATGCAAAAAATATTTTTCAAATAGCAAAAAATATAAAAGAGACCAAAAATATAGAAAACAATCAAGTTTTAATTAAAAATATAGATTTTCTACCAATAAAAGAATTTGAAAACACTGCACAAATTTTTGTGCTTTTAGCCTCAGATAAAAATATCGAATTTTATGTTTTCATAGACCCAAAACTTTCAAGCTACATAAATGGCGATTTAGTAAAAATAAAAGAAATTTTGATAAACCTACTAGATAATGCCATTAAATTTACACACGATGGCGGGAAAGTAATCTTACGCGTAATAAAAATGGATTGTAATGTTAAAAATGAAGTTAAAATAAAATTTAGCGTTGAAGATAATGGTGGAAATATAAATATAGAAAAAATTGATCAAATTTTTATAGAAACCTCAATAAACAAAGAGGAATATGAAAAAAAATATTTAAATTTAGGACTTGGTATATCTAAAAAATTAGCCACTTTACTAGGCGGAGAGCTTATATTTAAAAATAACTCAAAAACTGGAAATACATTTGATTTTATCATAAATTTAAAAGATACCAATATAAATGTGCCGTTAAATCAATATAGCTTAAAAATAGCAGTTATAGAATCAAAAAGTGAAGAATTTAATAAAATTTTAGAAATTTATTTACGCAGTCTTGGAGTTGATTGCGAGTTTTTCTCTAATGTAGAAAAACTCAAGCCACAATATTTTGATTTTGATATTATCTTTATTCGTTTTGATGATTATATGGAATTAAAAATAAAATTTAATAAACCTATAATCATTAGTGTAAATTACTATATTTTAAACTCTGTAAAAGAAGAAGATATGAATCAAAATATTTTCTACATAGATGAACCTATAAAATTAACTTATATAGATAAAACATTACAAAACATAATGTCCGTTAAAAAATCAAATCCAAACTACATTATAAGCAATAAAATAGAAAAAATAGATGATAAATTTAACGCAAAAGCTTTAGTTTTGACAACTGATGTTACTATGCAAAAACTTATAAAATATATGTTATCTTATTTGTATATACAAACTACCATAGTTACATCCATAAAAGAACTTATTTCTGAATATACTCAACTATCTTATGAAGTAATTTTTATACAACTAGATCCTACGATGCAAATAGATGAACATGGCATAAAAAGTATCATAGAATTTGAAAAAGAAAATGCTATAAATCACTCTCCAATCATAGCAATTACAGATAATATCATAAAAAGAAATGATGAAAGTATTTATGGAAATGGCTTTGATGATTTAATATCTCAACCATTAAAAATCAATACTCTTTCAAGATTATTAAACAAACTCATACCGCAACATAAAATCATACCAAATATGCAGTTAAGACAAACCATTACCGCTCATTATACAAAAAGCAGTAATGTAAATAAAAAAGATATTTTGATAGTTAAAAAATCTATTCTTGATAATAATTTGATGAAAAATAAATTCCAAGAATTTTTTGAAAATATAGATGTCGCTACAAGTTTAAATACATTTAAAAAACTTATAAAAGAAATTTCTTATGATGTATTAATCATAGATATAAATTTACCAAAATTAAATTTAGACGATATAGAAAAATTACTATCAAATCCGGACGAAAACGCAAATACTCACATAAAAACAGTATTGATGATAGACGATAAAAAAAGCATTTTAGAAAAACATAAAAACTACTTTGATAATATAATTTACAACAATACTGAACTAAATCAAATTTCAATGATAATTAGAAATTTAGCGAAAGGTTAATTATGCAACATGGAATTTTAATTATTGGCGAAGATATCATACTAAATAGTTCGTTTTTAGCATATATATATGAAAAATACGAAGATTATTTTGGAGAAAAAGGCGTCATAAATTATATAAATAAAAATGACAAAAATCTACCTTTTAACATAGAACATTACACTTTTGCTTATGATATACTAACCATTTTTACAACAGACGATAACTACCATATCGCAAGCAAAGTCCTTGCAACTCTTACAAGCGATATTTTAGAGTTAAAAGATGAAATGTTGGTTCCAAGCAAAGTTAGCAAATTTTCAAACGGAAGCTTTGTTTTAAAGATAAACAACGCAGAAGTAAATTTAATAAATGCAAATCCAACTCAAGATTTGCCTCCATTTTTAAGTAAATTTGAAAGAAATTTTGCTTATTTTTCTATATTTGATTTAGATAGTGAAAGTGCCAAAATATTGCTTGAACCATTAGCAAAAACATATGATATAAATATAAATTTAAGTCAAATGGTTGCAAACTGGACTATAGTTAAAGCCATAGAAAATAAATTTGGTCAAATAGACGGTTTTTTGCAAAGTGCTAAAAATCTTTTTTCACAAAAGATAATTCTCCAAAAAGATCCTATACAACACATCGCAAATACACTTATAAAAAAAGGGTTAAAGATAACATTTGCAGAGAGTTGTTCTTGTGGTTTACTTGCTGCTAAATTTGGATCTTATAGCGGTGTATCATCTGCATTTGATGGCTCTTTGGTAACTTATGCAAATGAGATAAAATCCACTTGGCTTGGAGTTAAAGATGCAACTCTTCAAACTTATGGTGCTGTTAGCTCTCAGTGTGTCGAAGAAATGATAAGAGGAGCTTTGGTAGCAAGTGGGGCTAATTTTGCTATAGCAATTAGCGGTATAGCAGGTCCAGATGGCGGAAGCAAAGAAAAACCGGTTGGAACTGTATTTATAGGATCTGGCTCAAAAGATGGAAATATTATGGTAGAAAGATTTTTTCTAAAAGGCAATAGAAACTACATAAGAGAACAAAGTGCAACACTAGGCTTTTTATCATTAATAAGACTAAGAAGCGATATATTTTTTGAAGAGTAAATTCAGTAGTTTATTAACTAGATTTAACTATAATCAAATTTCAAATTTTTTAAAAAAGGATTTCATATGGCTGTAAATGTATTTTATGATAAAGATTGTGATTTATCCCTTATAAGAAGTAAAAAAGTTGCAATGATAGGCTTTGGCTCACAAGGTCATGCACACGCTGAAAACCTTAGAGATAGTGGTGTAGAGGTTATCGTTGGACTTAAAAAAGATGGAAAAAGTTGGGCAAAAGCTGAAGCAAAAGGCTTTAAAGTTTTAAGCGTTAGCGAGGCTACAAAAGAAGCTGATATTATCATGATACTAACACCAGATGAACATCAAAGTGAAATTTTTGAAAAAGAGATAAAACCAAATTTAAAACAAGGAAGTGCCATAGCATTTGCTCATGGATTTAATGTTCATTTTGGTCAAATAAAAGCACCAGATGGAATTGATTGTATAATGATAGCACCTAAAGCACCAGGACACACTGTAAGAAGCGAATTTGTAAAAGGTGGCGGAATTCCAGATCTTATAGCAGTTGAACAAAATGCATCTGGCAAAGCAAGAGAGCTAGCATTAAGCTATGCTTGCGCTATAGGTGGCGGAAGAAGCGGTATAATAGAAACAACTTTTAAAGACGAAACAGAAACTGATCTTTTTGGAGAACAAGCTGTTTTATGCGGAGGACTTTGTTCGCTTATAAATGCAGGTTTTGAAACTCTTGTTGAAGCTGGATATGAACCAGAAATGGCATATTTTGAGTGCTTACACGAAATGAAACTTATAGTTGATTTGATATATCAAGGCGGAATGGCCGATATGAGATATTCTATATCAAATACTGCTGAATACGGCGATTATGTAAGTGGTCCAAGAGTTATCAACGAAGAGAGCAAAAAAGCTATGAAAGAAATTTTAAAAGAGATACAAAATGGCAAATTTGCAAAAGATTTTATCTTAGAGAAAAAAGCAGGTTATGCAAGAATGAATGCCGAAAGAAAAATGTCTCAAAGTTCTCTTTTAAATAAAACAGGCGAAAAACTTAGATCTATGATGCCTTGGATAAAAAGCGGTAAATTAATAGATCAATCTAAAAACTAATATTTTGAATAAAAAAAAATCTTCAAAAAAGTGTGCTAAAATGCACACTTTTAAATGGTATATTTTCTGCGTTTTTATAATATTAGTTTTTTTTGCGGCCATTTATGGTATAGCAATAAATTCACAAAAAAATATCGAAGATAAAAATATAACAACTACGCAACAAATTTTAACTTCAAACAATCAAACCAACCCAAAAACAGATCAAATTATTTATAAGAAAAAAGAAGTTTTAGCAAAAGAAAAACACACACAGCAAAACACTAATTATCCAAAATACCAAACAAACATACCATATCAAAAAATCCAAGAACAAGAGTTAGCAGAGCAAAATTTAAGTGAATTTTTTAAACTTTTAGATGCAAACCAAAGCACACAAATAAAAGATGAAAACAACACAATAGATAAAAATATATCAAAACAAATTAGTATTATAGATAGCCAAAAAAAATACGAAGATGAGGATTTAGAAAAGAAATCACAAAAAGCAATTTATGATACAACGGCAAAAACGCTAGATAGAAGAGGCAAAAAACCACTTCTTGCAATTATAATAGATGATGTTTCAACTTTTACACAAGCAGAGCTTATCAAAAAAATAAAATTAAAAATTACTCCATCTATATTTCCAGTATCAACAAATACTCCAAATACAGCTCAAATTGCAAATAAATTTAGTTTTTATATGATTCATCTACCAATGAGTGCGATTAATTATAAAAATGAAGAACCAAATACTATGCATATAACAGATAGTAAAGACCTGATGTTAAAAAGGATAAAAAAAATAAAAAAAGATTTTCCAAAGCTTAAATTTCTAAACAACCATACCGGAAGCGAATTTACATCAAACACTCAAGCTTTAGATAAACTTATGAGTATTTTAAAATCCCAAGATATTGTGCTTCTTGATAGCAAAACAATAGCAAAAAGCAAAGTTAAAGATATAAGTAAAAAATACAATATGCCATATCTATCTAGGGATGTTTTTTTAGATAATATTCACTCTGAAATAGAAATAAAAACGCAACTCAAAGATGCTATAAATATAGCAAAAAAAAGAGGTTACGCCATAGCCATAGGTCATCCACACGATATAACTCTAAAAACTATAAATAAAAACATAGATATGTTAAAAGATGTAGAAGTTGTGTATGTAGATAGACTATATAAGGAAATTTATGGATATATTAGATAAAATCCCGCAAGATCTTTTAAGACTAAAAAATCCACCTAAAACGCTATACTATAAAGGCAATACCGATTTGTTGCAAATGCCAAAAATTGCAGTCGTTGGTTCAAGAAAAATATCATTTTATACTAAAAATTTGATATCAAATTTATGCTTAAATCTTAAAAAATATGGCATTTGCGTAGTAAGCGGCGGTGCGATTGGATGCGATATAACAGCACACAAAGCCGCTTTTCCAAACACCATAGCTGTTTTTGCAAATGGTTTAAATATCATTTATCCAAAAACAAATTCAAATTTAATAAATCAAATGTATGAAAATTCACTTGTTTTAAGTGAGTATGAGCCAGATGAGCCGCCATTTAAACATCGTTTTTTAGAGAGAAATCGTATAGTTGTCGCACTTAGTAAAGCCGTTGTCATAGCTCAGGGCGATATCGCTAGTGGCTCACTTTCAAGTGCTAAAATAGCCAAAGATTTAGGAATTCCTATATTTGTTTTTCCTCAAAGGATAGATGAAAGCAAAGGTACAAATTTGCTACTAAAACAAAAAGATGCGATACTTTTAGATGATTTTGACGAATTTGGAAAGAAATTTGGCGATAACTTACAAGAAAATTTGCAAAAAGACGAAATGCTAGATTTTATAAAAAATAATTCAAATTTAACAGAGTGCTTAAATAAATTTGGAAGCAAAATTTACGAATACGAACTACTTGGAAAAATCAGTATAAATGGTTTTAGCGTGAGTGTGAAATGATAGTAGCTATAGATGTTGGCTTAAAAAGAATAGGAGTTGCCATATCTTATGAAAATGGAGTAGTTTTGCCACTAAACGCAGTCATACGCAAAAATCGCAATCAAGCTTCAAAAGAAATAAGTCAGTTACTACAAGATTATAAAGCAAAAAAACTTGTTGTTGGTATCCCACTTGGCGGAAGTAGCGAAGATGAGATGACTAGACGCATAAAACACTTTGTAAATTTAATATATTTTGATGGTGAGATAATTTTTATTGATGAGAGTTTTTCAAGCAAGGAAGCTAGCGATTTTGCCGTTATAAATCATAAGAAAAAAGATGGAAAACTAGATAGTTTAAGTGCAATGATAATACTTAAAAGATATATTGAAAATTAACTTTAACTATATTTTAATGATTATAATTGTAATATAAACTTTATAATTTCAATACGGGGGGGATGAAGAGCCTTTCACAAAAATTAACGCTATTGATAGTTGCTTGCGTTATAGTAGGTCTTGGCGTATTTTTTGTAATCAACTATAATTCAACAAAAAATACAGTGGTGTATCTATATGACAATACAAGAAAAACAAACCTAGATACTGCTACTTTTTATGTAGATGAATACTTTACAAGCAGACTTTCCATAGTATCCAAATTTGCAGAGGAGATAGGAAAAAACAAAGCTTATATTCAAGAGCATTCTGCAATGTATGAACTGCAAAAAGCATTTTCAACTTCGCCATACGAAGCACTATTTTTAGGCTATGCTCAAGATGGCAAAACCATCAAAACAGACCTAATTAAAAATAATAATGCATTTGTTATAAACAATTTTGATGGTAGAACAAGAGAGTGGTTCAAATCAGCCATGGAAACACAAAAACCGGGATTTTCAAAACCATACGAGGATATAACAACCAAAAAACTTACAACAACAGCATTTGCTCCAGTATTTTCAAATGGTAAAATAGTAGGTGTAATAGGTGCAAATATTTTTCTAGATGATTTTCAAAATGAAGTTTCTAAAATAAAAGTAACCAAAACAACAGATATAGTTATAACAGATTTTGATAATACAATGCTTGTTCATCCAAATAAAGATTTAATAGGAAAACAAATTCCAGAGATAGAAAATGCAATAAAACAAAGTTTAAGCGGAGAAAATGGCGGCATTGCTCATTATGACTTAAATGGAAAAGAAAGAGTGGCTATTTGCAAAAAAGACCCTATAACTACGTGGAATTTGTGTTTAATAGCGGATGAGGAAGAATTTCAAAATGAACTCTCAAAAATAACAAATGCTCAAATTACTATGTTTAGTATTTTTATAATCATACTAATAATCGTAGTTATAATAATCATAAAACAAGCCTTAAAACCAATCTCCATCATCCAATCAGGTCTAAACAATGTATTTAAATTTATCAATCACGAAACAAAAGATGCTAATACAATAAATGTAAAAACTAAAGATGAATTTGGAGCTATGGCAAAAGCTATTAATGAAAACATAGAAAAAACTAAAAAGAATTTATCTGATGAAGAGATATTTATCAAGCAAGCTGATACATTTGTAGATAAGATAAAAGAAGGAGACTTCTTAGCATCATTTGAAGCAAATAGTAGTAATCCTGCTTTAAATGAACTAAAAAATACATTTAAAGAACTTCAAGTTGTATTAAAAGAAAGAATTGCTTCAAATGCACATGATTTATTAGATTTATTAAACTCTTATGCAAATAAAGATTTCACAGCTAAATTAAATGATAATGGAATTATGTCTAAGAATGTTAATAATCTAGGCAATGAAATATCAAATATGCTTAAACAAAATCTATCTCAAGCAGAAAGCTTACAACAAAAATCAGATCTATTATCTAAAGCAGTAGATCAAATAACAGCTTCAGCTAAAAAACAAGCCAGTTCACTTGAAGAAAGTGCAGCTGCTGTTGAAGAGATGAGTAGTTCAATGAACTCAATTAATCAAAAAACAACAGAAGTTATAGCTCAAAGTGAAGAGATTAAAAATGTTATAACTATTATAAAAGATATATCAGAGCAAACTAACCTTCTAGCACTTAATGCTGCTATAGAAGCAGCAAGAGCTGGAGAAGCAGGAAGAGGATTTGCTGTTGTTGCTGATGAAGTTAGAAAACTAGCAGAAAAAACTGGTAAGTCATTAACTGAAATAGAAGCTAATGTAAATGTTTTAACTCAATCAATAAATGAGATGAGTGAAAGTATTAGAGAACAAACTGAAGCAATATCTATGATAAATAACTCTGTAGCTGATGTAGATGCTTTAACAAAAGAAAATGTTAATATTGCTAATAATACATTTACTATCACAAAAGAACTTGATACTATGTCTAAAGATATAGTTGATAGTGTAAGGAAGAATAAGTTTTAATTATAAATTTAGATGTTAGAGAAAACTCTAACATCTAAGTGTTTATACTAAATTTAAATCACTAAAAGCTTTTTTTAATTTCTTATACAATTTTTCAAAATCAACTCCAGCTACTCTAGTTTCACTTATGGTTGTGATAAAATTTGTATCACCTTTCCATCTTGGAACTAAATGATAATGCACATGCTCACAAATCCCAGCCCCAGCGTCAGCACCTAAATTCATACCTATATTTACACCAGTTGCATTTAATGCTTCTTTTAAAATTTTAACTCCTAATTTTACATACAAACTCATTTCAAACCAAGTTTCATCATCTAAACACCCTATGTTATCTATGTGTTCATACGGAATTACCATAAAATGCCCAGGAGAATATGGATAAAGATTCATAACACCAAAGCAGTGTTTTGCTCTAAAAAGCACACCAAATTCATCATCTTTTTGAGGATTTTTTACTATATTACAAAAAACACAATCATCACTTTTTGTCTCAAAATACTCAGACCTCCAAGGTGCATTTAAATGGTTCATATCTAACCTTTCATATATTTAATAGCCTTAGCTATATCATCTTGTCTCATAAAATATTCGCCTATCAAAAAGGCATCCACGCCAATTTTATTTAAATTTACCAGCCCTTCATGAGAGCTAAGACCGCTTTCTGCTACAATGATTTTACCATTTGGAATCATAGGTATTAGCTTTTCACAAAGATCCATATGCATATCAAAAGTTTGTAAATCTCTATGATTTATACCTATTATATTTACACCAGCAAAAATGGCCTTTGTGATATCTTCTTTATCATGAGCTTCGAGTAATACTTCAATACCAAGGCTAAAAGCTAGTTCTACAAGTTTTTTCAACTCTTTTTTATCAAGAGCCTTTGCAATAAGCAGTATAAAATCAGCACCATATAAGTAAGCTTGTAAAACTTGGTATTCATCTACTATAAAATCTTTTCTTAAAAGCGGTATGCTTGTGTATTTTCTTATAAGTGAAAGATACTCTAAATTTCCTTTAAAAAAATGCGGTTCAGTTAATATAGATAATGCATTTGCACCATTTTTTTGATATATACTAGCTATATCAACTGGGTCGAAATTTTCCCTTATTATACCTTTGCTAGGGCTTGCTTTTTTGACTTCACAAATTAGTCTAAACGGCTCATCATTAGTTGATTTAAGGGCTTTTTTTACATCTCGTTGGATATTTCTTACATTAAAAATAGTTCTACTTAAAATATCAAAAGGCAACTCTTTTTTTTGAATTTCTAAATCTTCTTTTGTTTTTTGTATAATCTCATCTAGTATCATTTTGCCCCTTTTTTTAAGCATTCATCTATAAATTTTATATGTTCTTTTGCTTCTGGAGAGTTTATAAAATCTTCATTATTGATGATTTTAGATATAGTGTTTTTTGCGGCTTTGCAATCGCCTACTTTATACTCACCCCAAGCTATTGAATCAACTATATAAAACGATTCTGGATCAAGTTCATAAGCTTTTTTAGCTAGTTCTAATCCTTTCTTAGCATCTATATCATGATCTATGAGTAAATAACCATAATAGTTATAAAAAATCGGATCATTTACTAAATACACGGATTTTTCAAAGTTATTAACAACTTCGTTTAAAATATTTTGATTTAGTTTATTTTTGCTATCTTCATACTTATAAATAGCCATTCTTGCTTGATAAATAGGTTCTTTTAAATTTTCAAATTTATGTTTTGCAAAATTATACGCATCATTAAATCTACCAAGTTTAGCATAAAGATCTACTAAGATATCATTTTGGGGATATTTTTTCTCAAGATATTTTACAGCCTTTTCATACTCTTTTTCTACTGCAAAAATTTGTATAATTGTCTGCAAATATCTCTCATCTAAAGAATCTTCATATAATTTTTCATAAATTTCTATAGCTTTTTTAGAATCATTACTTTTAAGATATAGCAATCCAGCAGCTTCACAAATCTCAACACTACAGCCATTTTTATCTATATAATCTCGTAAAATACTAATAGCTTCTTTTGTTTTAAATAAATTTTTATCTAAAACCTCAACAATTGGCATTAAATTTTTTTCAATATTTTCTAACTCATAAGCTTTTTTTAAATACTTTAAAGAAGCTTCATAATCTTGCTCATATATATAAATCATACCAAGCATAGAGTAATTCTTGGCATCTTTATCTTTTTTTACAAGATCAAGTAATTTTATCTTTGCTAGATCAAATCTGCCCCTTAGGAGCATATCAGAAACATCTATCCTTATAAAATCGGGGTCATTTTTTAAAACAATCCTACCCTTTTTTAAAAGCTCTGCAAAATCACTAGATTTATTTACAAAAGCTATCTTGATAGACTCTTTTAAATATATTTTTTCATTTGTTTGTTTGTACAAATCAAGAAGTAAAGATTTGGCTTCATCAAAATTTCCGCTATTTTCATATAAAAATGCTTGCATTAAATTAAATCTTTGTGTATCTTTTTTGTCTAGATTAAAACAAAATGCATTTACGCACAATACAAATATCAAGACAATTTTTTTACACCAATACATTCTCTCTCCAATTCATCAAAATTATTTTTAAAATGACTCCAAAAAGGAAAAGTTTTACACTGATTTGGACGAAAATCGTAAATCGAGCAGTTTAAATTCTCTTCATCAAAAAATATACAAGCTTTTCCATTGTTATAATTTTTCTCTTTTAGACTAAATTTAAAACCAACTTTTATTAAATAATTATGTTTAAAATCATCGAAGCTAGTGTTTAAATGCTTACACAATGCAAAAATTTCATCTTTACTTATCCATATATAGCCGCTTTCTCCCGTGCAGCACTTTCCTCCGCACTTTTTGCAAGCACCACTATCAAAAGTAAAATCAAACTTACTCATAATCCACGCTCAACAAATCAGCTTTTGCAAATATTTCCTTTGCCAAAGGACTATAACCATCATCGCAATTTACAAAAATTGGCGGTAAAATTTCACATAAACTCTTAGAATTTTTTCTCGCCTCAATCAAAACAAGCTTTGAATTTTTTGTAGCTTTTGGATGCACGAATTGTACCTTATTTGTGTTAAATTTAAGATTACGAAGCAAAAAAAATATCTCATTAATTCGCTTTGCGTCATAGCAAAAAATCAAAGTTCCATTTGGTTTTAAAAGTTGAAAACTTTTTTCTAAAAAATTTTGCAAATTTAAGTTAGAACTATATCTAGAAAAGTTTTTGTGTAAATTTTTACTTTTTATAACTCCGTCGTGGTAAAATGGTGGATTTGAAACAATATAATCAAATTTAACATCTCCATTCATATCTAAAAAATTGCCATTAATAATATCTGCTTTGATATTGTTTTCATTGGCATTTTTGATAGATAGTTCTATATTTTTTTCCAATATATCTATCATGCTTAAAGAAATTTTTTCAAAGTCTCGTTTTAACAAAAGCCCTAAAATACCACATCCACAACCAACATCTAAAACATTGCCTTTTAGCTTTTTTATAAAATTATAAAGCATTACCGTATCGCTGTTGTAGCGATATCCATCTTTTTCTTGAAAAAGTTTCATCTATATACTTTTATCACAAAACCTTGTTTATTTGGCTTTGTTATGATTTCATTTGCATAAGATATCCTAGAAAAATCCCCAAACTCATCTCTTATCAACCCTGCTCCAACTTCTGCTTTTTCATCCTAAAGCGTAATTACTAATTTTATCTACATTGCTAATGCCACTATTTCGAAGTTTTTGAGATACTGCTTTTACCGAGCTTGAACTGTTTATAGGAATGACTACAAAAGAAAAATTAGAATTATATTTTTGTAAAAATTCACTTACTAAGTTTTTACACATTACGCTTGGTTGATTTTTTGAGTTCAAATCCTCACACGATATAGAATCTATATTAACGGCTTTTTTAGGAGCGATTTTTTCTATGCTATTTTTATCTAATGAAAGTATATCGTGCCTTAATTTTCCATTTTCTATCTCAAGTTCTTTTATGCTTTGCAAGCTTTTTTCATATTTTGCTATAATGTCGCTTGTTTGAGTACTTGAAATTCTATTGATTCTTAGTTTTTCGTTTTCATTTATAACATCCAAAAGAAGTTTTTCGCTGTTAAGAAGTTGATTTTTTAACTTATTTATATCAGAAAGTAGCTCTTGATTTTTTTCTTTTAGGGCTAGGCTATCTTTATCGCTTTTTATAACCTCTATTTCAAAATTACCTTTTTTGGTTTTATTTAAATTTTCAAGCTTAGCTTTTAGTTTATCGTTTTCTTTTTTTAAATTGATAGAATTTTGTTTTTCGTCTTTTATATCATTTAGCTTTTGAGTTAAAGTTTTTATCTTATCTTCATATTTTCTAGTTTTTAAGCCATAGTTTAAAGCTAAATTTGAGTTTAATGCTTTAGCTGAATTCTCCTCTTTTAAATTCTTTATCTCATCGTTTAACTTATTTATAGTAGCGTTTAAAGAATTTTGCAAAGAAGTTTTTTCATTTTGCAATGATGCGATTTTTTCATTTAGAAGTTTATAATTTTTATCAATTATACCTTTTGTAGTTTTATTGTCATCTTTAAATTTATCCATTTTTTGATTTAAAGATAAAATTTGATTATCTTTAAGCTTAATACGCTCTTCAAGATTTGATATAATCAAACTTTCATTTTTATCATTTATCTTTTTTAACTCATTTTGCAAATTAGATATAGTTAAATTTTGCTCTCTAAGCATACTAAGATACTTTTTTTCTAAACTTTTATCCTTTAAATTTTTATTTTCTACAAGCGTTTTAGCTAGTCTGTCTTCAAGTCCAGAAATTTGATTTGTATAACTTTGCTTTTCTTCTAATGCGATTTTACCAAGATTTTTAATCTCTTCTTCTTTTGATTCCAAATCTTTTATAAATTTATCTTTTTGTTTTTCAAACTCAGTTCTCAAATCAGAAAGATCTATTTTATTTTTTTTCTCCAAATCAGCAATACTCATAGTATGTTTGCTTAAAATATCATTTATCTGAGTATCTTTTAAATCAATAGTTTGTTTTAACTCTAGTTTTTGCTTGTCGATTTCTTTTGCTTGTTTTGCCAGAAGTTCTAAATTTTGTGCATTCTTAGACTTAAGCTCTTCAAGTTGCTCTAAAAGATAACTATTTTTTTGACTAAGAGATGAGTTGTTTTGTTTTTCTTTGCTTGTTATATTTGAAAGTTTTTGACTAAATTCTACCTCTTTATCGCGTAAAATCTTTTGAGCTATTTCTATCTCATTTTTTAACTCTACTATCTTTTGCTCATAAATTTTAGAATTTTGCATACTAGAAAGCTGAACATCATTTAGCCTTTTTGTAAGTTCGTCTATATTCTTATAGTGTTGATCTTGCGCTTGTCTTAAAAGTTTTAAATTTTTATCTAAAAATTCTTTTTTTTCATTTTCCATATCTTTTTTTTGATCTCTAAGCCTTAATATCGCTTCCCAGTTTTTGTTTGCCAAATCTATGTTGTCTATATATAAAAGTTTATTGTGATTTCTAAGCGCTATGATTTGAGCTTTA
Organism: Campylobacter sputorum subsp. sputorum; assembly: GCF_008245005.1. NCBI lineage: Bacteria > Pseudomonadati > Campylobacterota > Epsilonproteobacteria > Campylobacterales > Campylobacteraceae > Campylobacter > Campylobacter sputorum. Next base: position 1,042,447 of record NZ_CP043427.1, read on the forward strand.
AGCTCATCATTGCTCCCCACAACTTCTCCATCATTGCTATTTATTTCAAAATTTAGTGCGTAAGAATAAGGCGTTATGTAGTCCCCATACTCAGAAAGGTCGTTTTTATTTATATAATCTTTTTGAATACTAAGCGGTAAATCGCTAAATTTAAGCTCGTTGTGGTTTGTTTGGATATTTTCTTTTACAGAGACTTGCGAGATTTTTGTATCGTAAAATACATAACAAATTGCTCCAAATAAACTTGCAGCAAGTAAAGTTAAAAAAGTTAGCAAAAATCTCACCAAAGTTCTCCAAATAAACTACATTTTAGATTTTATATGACTTATTATATTATGAGCATGATTTAATGCAAATACGATAGAACCGCCATTTTTAGTAACTATATCTCCGCCAACATAAAGACCTGGTATATTTGTCATTAAATTCTCATCTACGATTGGTTGAGAATTCTCATTTACTTTAATTGAACATCTTTGTAAAAAATCTATTGGAGTTGAGCCACCTATCGCATAAATAATCCTATCGTAAATTTCATATGATCCATCACTAAATTTAACTTTTATTTTGTTATTTTCATTTTCTAGTTCGGTTATATCAATGCCAAGTTTTAAATTTAGTTTATTTTGCTCTGCTAAATCAAGAAGCTCTTTTTCGTTGATATCATTAAGTCTTGTAAATGTGCTTTTTCTATAACAAAGTATAACAACATTTGTTTTACTAAGCTCTATTGCATACTCAGCAGCCGAATTTCCGCCACCTACAACCATGATCTTTTCATTATCAGAACAAGAATTTAAATTAAAATTTACAACTGAATTTAAAGAAGGTGGGATTTTATAATCAGGCTTATTTGGTCTGCCCATTTTACCTATTGCTACAACAACATTTTTAGCCTCATAAGTAATGCTTGGCGTTACAACATGAAAAATATCTCCAATTTTTTGAACTTTTTCAACCTCTATATTAAAAACTGTATCTACTTTTTCTTCTTCAAGAAGTTTATCAAAATAATCCAAAACATCTTCTTTTATGGATGTTTCAAAAGGAATATTTCCAACAACAACCGAAGGCATATTTTTATACTCTTTATCTACTCTTTTATTGTCTTTATAAAATTTTCTAATCGTTTGAGAGTGGTTATCGCCTTTTTCTAAAAGCAAAACATTTTCAAATCCCATCTTTTTTGACTCAACAACCGAAGCTATTCCACAAGGGCCTCCGCCAATTACAACAACATCATAAATAGTTTTCAAATTTACTCTCCAAAATATTAAGTTTTAAATGTTAAAATATACCAATTTTTTAGTTTAAATTTGATTAAAAGAGAAAATATTATGATAGACACAATCAAAAAAGCAAGACAAACATCAAAAACACTACTTGAACTAAACCCTCAAACAAAAAAAAATGTCATACTTGATATGAGCGAGGAAATATCAAAATCCAAAAAAGATATATTAAGTGCAAATAAAATCGATATGCAAAACGCAATTTCGCTTAGCAAGGCTATGCAAGATAGATTAATGCTAGATGAAAAACGGATAAACGATATAGCAAATTCACTAAAAATAGTAGCAAATTTACAAGATCCAATAGGCAATGTTTTAAGCGGTTGGATAAATTATGCTGGCTTAAAAATAAACAAAGTTTCTATACCTATCGGCGTAATTGGCATAATTTATGAATCTCGTCCAAATGTTACTGCTGAAGTTGCATCTTTGTGTCTAAAAAGCTCAAATGTTTGCCTATTAAAAGGCGGAAAAGAAGCACTAAATTCAAATTTGGCAATCATTAAAGCACTACACAAATCTTTAGAAAAATTTAACATCCCAGCAGAATGCATTAGTTATCTTAATATCTCAAGGCAAGATGTTAAAAAATTTTTAAAAATGGATAAATACATAGATCTTATCATACCAAGAGGCGGAGAAAATTTGGTAAAAATGGTAAGTAATACATCAAAAATACCAGTTATAAAACACGACAAAGGGCTTTGCCACGCTTATGTTGATGAATTTGCTGATTTAAAAAAAGCTTTAGATATATGTGTAAATGCAAAATTTTCAAAACCATCAGCTTGCAATAGCATTGAGACAATACTAATTCATAAAAACATAGCTGATAAATTTTTACCTATGTTAAAAACTAAATTTGATGAGCTAAAAATACATATAAAAGGTTGCAATCAAACTGCTAAATTTATAAATTGCGAAAAAGCTACAAACAAGGACTTTGACACAGAATATTTAGACTACGCAGTAAATTTAAAAGTTGTTTCAAGTATAGATGAAGCTATAGCTCATATAGAAAAATTTAGCTCGTCTCATTCTGAGGTTATAATATCTAAAAACGAAGAAAATATACAAAAATTTTTAAATTTAGTAGATAGTGCTTGTGTGTATGTAAATACATCAACAAGATTTAGCGATGGCGGTGAGTTTGGATTTGGAGCAGAAATTGGAATTAGCACAAACAAACTTCACGCAAGAGGTCCAATGGGACTAAATGAACTAACTACATACAAATATCAGGTATTAGGAAATGGACAAGTAAGATAGAGTAAAAAATACAATAATATAAAAATTATTGTATTTTTGATTTTAAATTTTTATTTATTTTATATCATCATTTTTGGGATACATTATCCTTACTTGATAATTTATTGCTTTTGTAGATGGCGAAACTCCTCTTATAACTAAATTTTTCATGGACTCTACATTTACAATTTCCCATTTAGACATAAGAATATCTACCAAAAAATTATCTTTATCAAACCAGTCTATTTTATAAGCAATTTTTATATTTTTATCTGCCATATTTACAAAAATAACTTCAATTTCTGTTAATCCGTCATCTCTGAGCTTATGTGCTGTATTTATAAGTTTAAAATCATCATAAAAATTATCAGATAATACTACTATTTTATTTTCTAAAAGCTCTTTTTGAGTATCTGTAAAAAAGCTACATCCACAAAATAAAAGTGATATTAAAAGTGTAAAAATAATCTTTTTCATTTTTATCCTTATTAATTATGTATAAAAAAGAGTTATATTTTAAATCAAAATATAAAAAATATCAATACTAAATTTAAAAACTTGTTATTGATAATAATCAGCATATTTTCTAACGCTTTTTAACTTTTTTATATCATTTGCCAAAGAGTCTTTTTTAAAATTTATTAAATTTAAAGCCTCTTTTGTAAGGCTAAGAGCAGACAGCATATCATCAACTGTCTTAAAATTTGATGGCATACTGTCTATAAGAAGTAAAATTTTTTCACTATCTTTATTTGCTATGGCAATTTTAAAATTATCAAGCCAACTCATCTTCTTTAGTAACTTCCTTCCATGCTTCTAAAAGCTCTTTTACAACATGAATTACTTCATCAAGATTAGCTTTTTCATTTGTTAAATTTGCTTGCGTAAGAAGTTGAATCTCTCTTGTATAAAGACCGGCTAAATAATGTGCAACGTCGCCTTGATTATAATCAAGTGAGTTTATAAGTTCAAAAAATATCGCATTTGCCCTATTTATATTATAAACTTTTGCTTCTATATCATCATCATCTATAGCTTTTTTTGTCCTATAAACAAATTTAAGTATCCCCTCATAAAGCATTTCTATTAATTTTTTTGGAGATTCTATTCCTACGCTATTTTGCATATAAGCAGAATATGCTAAATTATTTTGCATTTTACTTTCCTTTTTATTTATTTGCAAGTTCTGCATCTATCATACTTTGAAGTGCTGAAAACTGTCTGTTTAATTTACCTATAATGGCATCGTATTGAGCAAATTGCATTTCCATTCTCTCATATCTTTCATCTATCTTTTTTTGTGTATCTATTCTTTCATCGCTAAGTCTTTTATTGTCTTTAGTTAAAGAATCCGAAAGCTTTGTTATCGTTCCTTCTTTACCAACCATGCCATTTAGCGTATCTGTTAGTTTAGCAAATACGCCTTTATTTTCATTAGAAGTAGCATGTATGCTTACTTTTTCTAATCCCAAAGCTTTAAGCACATCATCTCTACCAGTTATTTCTATAGAACCACCATCTTGCCTTGTTAAATTAACACCGGTTTTAGTATCATTTAATTCAGCTTTTAAGCCTTTTATATCAGCTTTGTTGATAGCGTCTAAAAGAGCAAGGGCATTTTGTTCTTGTGTATTAGAGGCATCTGTTTTAAATAAAATTTCTTTATCGCCTATTTTTAAAGCTCCGCTAGAAACATAAATAGCACCGCCTGATATATCTTTTGAAATATAAGATATTTTAGAATGGCTCATATCTCCTACGAAAAATTTCTCAACATAGTCAAAATCCTCTTCTGCCATTTTATTAAATTTTGTTTTATCAAATTTCAAAAGACCATCTTCACTCAAACTTATACCAAAGTCAGACACTGTATTTAGTGCATTATAGATATTTTTTATCTCATTACCATTTTTATCTTGCGAAATTTCTGTAACACTTCTACCTGTATTTACAGCTTCAAATAAAACTTTGTTAATACTTGATTTTATAGTAGTAATTTCATTAATACCTTGTAAAACACCGCCCATTCCAGTTTGTTCATTATAATCAGTAGAGGCGCTAAGATTATTCATAAGTTCATTATATGATTTTACAAGATTTTCTATCTCACTAATTATATTTTCAGTATCGTTATTTATACTAACACTAGTTTTCCCAGTCTCTTTTAAAGTAATTTCAACACCTGCTGTAATATCATCAAATTTATTACTTTGTCTTGACATATTAACGCCATTATATGTAAATTCAGCATTTTGTGCTTTTTGTATATGGTTTGCTTCAAGCTGTGTTATTTGAACTTTATTACCAGAGCTATCAAGAATTGGCTGAGAGTTTTCATCAAGTTTATCTACCATCTCGTTTCCAAGACCAAGAGCAGAAAGTATTTTTAAAGAATTTGGATCATCTATTTGGCTTCCATTTGTATCTTTAGTTTTTGTAGCACTAAATGATAAAGCATTATCTAATCCAGAATCTTTTGATTGTATTATAAGCTGAGACTTGCCTTCTCCTACATTTAAAATTTTGGCACTCACAGCACCATTTGTTGCCCTATTTATCTCATTAGCTAAATCTTCGTAAGTATCTGATTGTTTTATATTTATTTTAAATTCTTTTTTGTTACTACCGCTTCCTAAAGCTATAGTAAAACTTCCATCATCAAAAAGCTTTCCACCACCAGAAACTATGTCATTTTCGCTTCCAAATTTAGAAGTTTGATAAACATCATTTTGAGCTAACTGTTTTACATCTAAATTAAAATCATGCAAATTAACACCAGAAGAAACATTTACATTAGCACTATCCCCATTAACACTTGCTTTTCTTTTAAGGTATGTTGTCTCATTTCCTAGGGCTGATACTGATGTTTTCAAAGATGACAGGAGTGTAGAAATAGTTGTTATATCTTTTTGTTTAGTGGTATTATCTGTGATATTTTTACCAATAGGATCTATTTGTGCCTTTACATCAGCAGCTTTTAACTTGTCGATTATATCCCCTGTTAAAACCTGACTTCCTATTCCGAGTGATTTTATGGCTGGCATAATTTATCCTTTCTTATCCATTAACAAACCTATAATTTCTTTAAAATGTTCGCTTAGTTTCATCATACTTTCTGTAGGAATTTTTCTTATAACTTCTCCAGTATTTTTTTCTAAAACATTTACATAAAGAGAACTTATCTCCTCATTATAGGCAAATCTTATATTTGTCTGCAAAGACTCCATCTGTTTATTTAAGCGATCTGCAATCTTATTTATCTCTTCATTTGATAAAGACCTTTTTTGATTTAACTCTTCATTAAAACTACTACTCAAATCAGATTTTTCAAATAACACTGATTTTGTACTATTTTGAGTTTGAGATAAAGAAATAGAGCTATCCATTTGTCTTGAAGCTACATCATATATCTCCATAATTTTCTCCTTAAAATTATTTTCTTTGATGAGTATATCGACAAAAAGTATAATTTATTTAGCTTGGCATACTAAATTTTATTTTTTTAGTTAAAATAAGAAAATATTTTGGAGGGAGTTATGAAAATATCTTTTGAATGTGAATGTATTTTGCTGCAAAAATCAATGATGTTATTTCTTGGTAAATTTGCCTCTAGAAGAAAAGATTGTGATTTTATAATAAGTGACAAAAAACTAGATACAAATAAACCAGTTTTTATTATAGGTAAAAACTCGCCATATCTTAAATTTCCTTTTAATAAACAAGAGTTAATTTATACAATAGAAGATTTTTACTCTGCTATGCAAATAAAACATCAAGAAAATATAGAGTATATTCCAAGTAGTTTTGAAGATAGACTAAATGATTTGCTTAATAAATTTAAAATAGACTTAACAGAACTGATAAAAAATGAACTCAAAAAATAAACTTTTTACAACTATATCAAGCGGTAAATTTAAAGGAAGAAAACTACTTCTTCCAAGCTTAAAAACGACAAGAAGCACTAAAAACATACTAAAAGGCTCTTTTTTTGACACTATTAGAAATGAACTTTATGGTAAAGTTTTTGTAGAGTGCTTTGGAGGAAGTGCTTTAATGGCAATAGAAGCTTATAGCAACTATGCTAAAATTTGTATCGCCATAGAAAAAGACAAATCAGCTTTTGAAATAACAAAATCAAATATGAAAAGCATAGATGAAAAAAACCTAATGCCAGTTAATGGAGATTGTTTTATCGAACTTCCAAAGATAATAGCAAATATAAAAGATGAGATTATATTATACATAGATCCGCCTTTTGATATAAGAGATGGATTTGAAGAAATTTATGATAATGTTTTTAATATGATAAAAAATGTCAAAAACAATAAAATTTATCTTATAGCCATAGAGCACATTAGCACTTTAAAAATGCCAGATATTTTGGGTAAATTTAAATTAGACAAAACTCGTAAATTTGGAAAAAGCTCGCTTAGTTACTACATTTAAAAATTTAATATTTGGAACACTTATTGCTTCATCGTTTCTAAATTTCATTTATTTAAGGATATTATGATGAGGTTTATGAAATATATGTTTATAGCGTTTTTTGCTTGTAATTTCTTAAATGCAGCAAAAATAGGCGATATAGCAAATGTTGTAGGGGTAAGAGAAAACCAACTCATAGGATATGGTTTGGTTGTAGGCTTAAAAGGCACTGGAGATGGCACTACTTCCGAATTTACGCTTCAGTCTATATCAAATATGCTTCAAACAGTTGGTATGAAAATAAATCAAGATGATATAAAATCAAAAAATACAGCAGCCGTTATGGTTACAGCCTCACTTCCAGCTTTTGCCAGACAAGGAGATAAAATAAACATAGTCATATCTTCTCTTGGTGATGCTAAAAGTTTGCAAGGCGGAACACTGCTTATGACAGCATTAAAAGGTGTTGATGGAGATATCTACGCTATAGCACAAGGTTCTGTAAGCATAGGCGGGAAAAATGAAGGAACTGGCAATAACGCAGCTGGAAATCATCCAACAGTTGCCGTAGTTTCTCAAGGTGCTTTAGTAGAAAAAGAAGTTTTATATGACATATATAATCAAAACTTTGCAGATCTTAGCCTAAAAACTACAAATTTCAATAGTGCAACAACTGTTCAAAATGCTATAAATAGAGTTTATGGAGAAGTAGCTGTTGCAACAGATCCAAGAACGATAAGATTGATGAAACCAGAAGGTGCCAGTATGGTTGATTTTTTATCTCAAATTTTACAAACCGAAGTTGATTATAAACCACAAGAAAAAATAGTGATAAATGAAAGAACAGGAACCATAGTAAGTGGAGTAAATATAACAGTTGATCCTGTTATTATATCTCATGGTGGCATAACTTTAAAGATAGAACCACAAAGTTACAATCCAGCACCTGAAAATACAGCAGCAAATGTAATAGATCTTGGCGGAGAAACATCTATAGATGGTGCTATGAATACGCTAAATATAGGAACACAAAAAACAACTGTTGCAAATGTAACAAGAGCTTTAAATAGACTAGGTGCAACACCAAAAGACATAATAGCAATTTTACAAAATTTAAAAGAAGTTGGTGCGATACACGCAGATTTGGAGATTATGTAATGAATATAGACAACTCTATGGCATTAAATGCATACAATGCAGTAAATGATAAATTGATAACTCAAAACAGACCTAGATTTGATGAAAAGGCACTAAGAGAGCAAACTGATGCTTTTGAATCTTTTTTAGTAAAAACCGTTCTTGATTTATCTATCAAAAACGAAAATCCACTTTTCTCAAAAGATGCTGGAGACAAGATTTATAACTCAATGTATAATGACGCAATGAGTAAAGCATTAAGTGGTGGTTTTGGATTTAGCGATATGTTATTTAATTTTTTAAAAGAAAGGTCTTAATAAAAATTAAATAATGCCGATATAGTTAGCAATCAAGTTCTAACTATAAAGGATAAAAAATGATTAATTCGGTAGGTGCGAGTTTCGTAACTGATTCTTCGCTTAATAAAATTAAAAATGACGATAAAAAGATACAAAATTTAAAAACAACAGCTCAAAGTGCTGAGAGTGATAGTAAAGTTAGCAAAATAGCAAAAGCCATAGCAGATGGAACTTATAAAATAGATTTAAACAAAACAGCAAAGGCAGTAGCTAACGAACTATTTTAATTTTTAGTCCTTTGTGCTTTAAAGGACTAAAAATGATAAAACAATACCTAGATGAAGCTATTTCATCACTAAATCAACTCATAGAAATAACTCAAACTGACATAGAAAATATAAAAAACGCTAGACACGAAGAAGTAGAACAAAGTGTAAAAATCAAAACAGAGCTTATAAAAAAATTTGAAAACTCTAAAATAACTCTTGATAAAGAACTTCTTAAAATGTTAGAAGAAAAAAGTGGAACAGATCTTGCTAGCATTTTGGATGAAGAGGATAAAAACAAGTTAGCCGAACTTAAAGACTCTCTTACTCTCTTACAAAATAAAAATAGAGAGTATTCAAGATATGTTATAGTAATAAAAGAGTATTATGACTCTCTTGCAAACAAGATTTTTGGAGAAAAATCAGAAGGGTATAACAAAAAAGGCAAACAAATTTTTAACTCTAATTTTAAATTAAGGGTTTAAAATGGCAATATTTGACACTTTAGCAATCGGGGTTTCTGGCTTAAATGCCGCTGAGATGCAAATAACCACAACTGGTCATAATATTTCAAATATAGATAATGAAAGCTACACAAGACAAAGAGTTGTTCAAACGGCCAAAGAACCTTTTCACAATATACCAGGCGATGTTGGAAACGGAACACAAGTAGATCAGATTATAAGAATACATGATGAATTTTCATATAATAGATTAAAAAATTCAGAAAGTGCTCTTTCTTATACTGGCTATAAACAAGATATCTTACAAGAAATAACACAAAGATTTCCGGATTTAAAAGATGTTGGTATACTAAAAGATTTAGAAAATTACTTTAATGCTTGGAATAATTTTGCATCAAAATCGTCAGATGGTTCGCAAAAAATCAACCTTATCCAACTAACACAAACCCTAAGCGAGAATATAAGAAAAGCATCAGATGAACTATATAAAATGAAAAAAACTGTAAATGATCAGCTAAAAATAAATGTAGAAGAATTTAATCGTCTAGGACAACAAATAGCTGATATAAATGGAGAGATTGCCAGAATAGAATCAATAAAAGGCAATAATGCAAATGATCTTAGAGATAAAAGAGATCAACTTGAAAGAGCTATGGCAAAATTAGTAAATATAACAGCATTTAAAGGTTCTCTTGAAAGCAATACCGCTATAGATAGAAATATCACAGATATGGGACAAGATTATAGTTTAAATTTAGGTGGATTTGGTATAGTTGAAGGAACTGCATTTCACCCACTTGTTTTAAAAAGCGAAAGTGCCGCTAGCGATTTTCAAGCGATTTATTATGAAAGACAAGACGGTAGGCTTATAAACATAATGCCAAGTATAACAGGCGGACAAATAGGAGCTGAACTTGAGCTTAGAGGTAGGTATATAGACGCATCTACTGGTCAAACAAGCGATGGAACAATTCAAAGCTATATAAATAACCTAGATACTTTTGCCAAAACATTAATAACCCAAACAAACAATATTTATGCAAAATCAGCTCAAAATAAAGTAAATTCAAATGATTTAAGTTTCTTAAAACCTGAAAATTCTCTTATAAATTTTGATGATACTATCAAAGAAGGAACATTTGATGTTGTAGTTTATGATAAACAAGGAAAAGAAGTAGCTAGAAAAACTATAGAGATAAATAGAACTACAGCTATGAATAGCGGTTTAGACTCAAATTCCATAGTAACTCAGTTTAATACAAACTCAGATGATAATAAAGACAAAAACTCGCTAAATGATGTTGATGATTATTTTAGTGCATCATATATATATCATGATGATAAAAATTTAGGGCAACTATCTATAAATCCTAAATTTAATAACGATGAATATTTTATATCTTTTGAAGATAATGGGACAAATTTTCCAGGAGTTGTTGGTTTAAATAGATTTTTTGACGGAAATAGCTCAAAAAACATAAGAGTAAATAGCGTATTAAGCGATGATCCTGTAAAACTTCAAGGATTTAAAGCGCCAATTGATGGTAATAACGAAGTAGCAAATGAGATTGTTCAACTTCAATATAAGAAGCTTGAATTTAATGGCAAAAACTCGTTTGGAAAAGAAGAAACAATAGAAGGTTTTTATAGATTTTTAACTACGCAAATAGCAGCTCAAACTGAAACAAACAACAACGCACATGAAACAAATAAAGCTTTATATACAACAGCTCTTCAAGAGTTTCAATCAATTAGCGGAGTAAGTATGAATGAAGAACTTACAAATTTAATTAGATTTCAATCAAGCTATGGTGCAAGTGCAAAAATAATCACAACAGTAGAAAAAATGCTTGACACATTGCTTACTTTAAAACAATGATTGATTTAAAAAATTTACTAGATTTTCACGCAAATTTAAAAAATTGTGATGAGAATTTATTAGCTTTTGCAGATCCATTGCAAGTTGCTAGAAAATATAAAGAGCCAAATATTGCACTAATATGTGCACTATTTGCTTATGGTAATGCAAAAATGATAGTTAAATTTCTAAACTCGCTAAATTTTGATTTACTTGATGAAAGCGATGAAGAAATAAGTAAATTTTACACTTCGCATAAATACAGATTTCAAAGCATTATAGATGTAAAAGAGATTTTTATAACACACAAAAGATTAAAACAAGATGGCAATATCGAAGAGATTGTAGCAAATGGGATGAAAAAATCAGGTGAGATCATAGATGGCTTAAATGAACTTATGAAATTTATATATTCACTAAATGATTATAGATCTTTTGGATATAATTTTTATTTTGGTTCAGTTTTTCAAACCCCGATTTCACCATACAAAAGATACAATATGTTTTTAAGATGGATGATTAGAAGTAGCGATATCGATCTTGGACTTTTTAAAAGCATTGATAAAAGATATCTTTTGATACCGCTTGACACTCATACTCACAAAGTTGCACTAAAACTTGGGCTTATAAGTAGAAAAAGCTATGATTTCAAAGCCGTTATGGAACTAACTCAAAAATTAAGACAATTTGATAAAAATGATCCTATAAAATATGATTTTGCACTTTATAGACTTGGGCAAAGCAAAGAGATTGATAGCATTTTAAAAAAATAATTTATACTAACTTTATAATTTTTGAAATTTACAACTATTTTTATCCTCAACAACTACATTATAAGATACCCCATTTACCTTAATATCATAAATCGATATCTGTTTTTTTAATATCTGTTGCAACTCATAAATATATTTTTGATATTTTATCTCTATATCTTGTGCTTCTTCATTGCTAACCTCAACAAAACTTATCTTATCTCCACCTTTTAACTGCCCTACTTTAGGCAGCTCGCTTGGTAAAATTGTAGCTATTTTTGTATAACCGCCAGTTGTTTGGGCATCAGCCATAAGTATGATAGGTTCTCCGCTATTTGGAACTTGAATAGATCCAAAAAATACAGCATTTGAAATGATATCTGCTCCATTTTTATGCTCTATTTTTTCTCCACTAAGTCTGTATCCCATTCTATCGCAACTTTGCGTTATATTGTAAGTTGAGTTTAAAAAAGTATATATTCCTTTATCACTAAAAGCATCTTTTTCTGGGCCTAAAACTACTTTTATGCTCTCTTTTTGCTTATATAAAGGTATAAAATTTTTAGGCAAATTTATTGGTTTATAAATTTTATAATTTTGCTCAAATTCTATCTCATCGTCATTTTGCAATGCTCTTCCATGAAAACCGCCTATATTTGATTTTAAATATGTGCTAAGTGAGCTATTGATCTTTTTAAGAGACATTTTTTTAGAAAATGCTATATAATTTCTAGCACCATTTGTAGCATTTTTTAATAACAGCACATCCCCTTGATTTACCAAATGAGCCTTCCATAACTCTTTTTTATCTCCATTGATAAAAAGTTCATTTTGAGCTCCAGTAACACAGATAATCATATCTTCAAAAAATTCTATCTCAACACCAACTATGGTTGTTTCTATTACTCCATCAAATTCATCATTTTGTACTAAAAATTGCGATACAACATAAGCAAATTTATCCATTACTCCGGCTGTTGGCATTCCAAATTTCTTAAAACCGATTCTACCAAAATCCTGAATACTAGATAAAAGTCCGGCATTTTTTATCCTAATCACTATATTTGCCTTTTTATTATTTCATAATTTGAGTTTTCAACTTGATTTTGTATGTATTGAAATTCATCTAAATTTATAGTTTTAAATTTTATATAATCCCCTGCTTCAACAACAGATGGATTTTTTCTATCAACATCATACATTTTTATGGGTGTCTTGCCGATGATTTTCCAACCTCCAGGACTAGCCCATGGATAAATACCGGTTTGACTTCCGCCTAATCCAACGCTTCCTTTTGGTATTTTTTCTCTAGGGATTTTAAGTCTAGGAATATTTATACGCTCATCCATACCGCCAAGATAACAAAATCCTGGCATAAATCCCATCATATAAACTAAATAATTTTTAGAAGTGTGAATTTTAACTATCTCATCCCAATCAAGCTTAGTATGAGATATAACGCTTTCCTTATCAAGTGCAAACTCTTCACAATAACAAACAGGAATCTCAACTAAATTTACATTTTGATTATCTTTTAAATCTTTGCATTCCTTAGCTAAATTATCCGCAATCATACAAATTTCTTCATATAAAATTTTACTTGGGTCATAGTAAATGCAAAGATCGATATAACTTGGTATAATCTCAATTACTCCGTGTATTTTAGATATTTTTTGAGCCACATTTCTTATAATAAAATTTATCTTAGTATCTATAATGTCTCCAAACTTTATCATAACACCAACACCGGCTATTGGAAAAAATTTGATGCTGCTCATCTCACATCCAGAGTTTGTTTAAACTACTAAGAGAAATAATGCCAAGATAAGCAGTAATTGCCACAACAATCCAACCAAGCACAGTTAGATACTTTGGATGAACATATTCATTCATTATCTCTTTTTTATCTACAGCAAAAAGCATAGCACCAAGAGTTATTGGTAAAATTAATCCATTTAATGCACCAACCAAAACAAGCATTTTAGCGGGTTTTCTTATAAAAATAAGCATTAGAGTTGAAGCAACAATAAAAGCTATAATGGTAAATCTTTCATATTTTTCTACAAATTTAAAAAGTGTTTTTAAAAATGAAACAGATGTATAAGCAGCACCAACAACAGAAGTTATAGCCGCCATAAAAAACACTGCTCCAAATATCAAATAACCAATATTACCAGAAGCATGTCTAAAAGCTGAACCGGCTGGATCTTTTGGATCTAGCATCAATCCTTTGCTTACAACACCAAGAACAGCTAAAAACAAAAGCACTCTAACAGCAAGATCGACAACAATGCCAAGAGTTGCAGCTAAATTTACATCTTTAAGATGTTTTGTGCCGCAAATTCCAGCATCTATAAGCCTATGTCCGCCAGCAAAAGTAATATACCCGCCAACAGTTCCGCCTGCAAGAGTTATTATAGCTATAACTGAGATTTTATCAGGCACTATAGTTTGCTTCATAGCCTCAACAACAGGCGGCTGCGTAATAATAGCAACATAAGCTATAAGAATTATCATAAGAGCACCGAAAATTTTTGCAAAATTATCCATAGCATTTTTTGCCCTAGGAAAAGAAAAAACCAAAATTCCAAAAATACCGGCAAGTGCCGAAGATGTCGTTATATCAATGTTTGTCATTGCTTTTATTCCAATAGCTGCACCGCCAATATTTCCTATATTAAAAGCAAAACCACCAGCAGCAACTAAAATGGATATAACATATCCAAGCCCTGGAAAAACCTTATTTGCTATGTCTTGCCCTCTTAGCTTTGACATAGTTATAATACGCCAAATATTTATCTGAGCAACAAAAGATATGATGATTGAAATTAATATTATAAAACCAAAACTAGGTCCAAAATCTTCTGTAAATTTCGCAGTTTGTGTCATAAAACCGGGTCCAACTGAACTAGTAGCCATTAAAAATGCAGCACCTATCAATACAGACAAGCTTCCATTTTTTACAATAACAGATGACATTTCATTCTCCTTATCTATTTTAACCACTCTTTTAATGGTGAAATTTCAATACCTTCTTTTTGCAAGCCTTCTTTTAAATTTTTTGCAAACAAAACCGCTTTTTGATTATCCCCATGCACACAAACACTATGAGCAAGAATGTCTATATCTTTTCCATTTACACTTTTAACCTTGCTCTCAATTATCATTCTTTTTATACGATCAACTACGATATTTTCATCTGTTATAAAAGCTCCTGGAAGTGCTCTATTTACCAAAGTTCCATCATCATTATATCCGCGATCCGCAAACACTTCACAAGCTACCCTTAATCCTTTTTTACAAGCTATATCAACAATAATACTTTTACTTAAAACCAATAAAATTAAATTTTCATCATATCTAGCCATAGCTTCAACTATGGCAGTTGCCAATGTTTCATCGCCACAAACCATATTATAAAGACCGCCATGCATTTTCATATGTTGTAATTTTAAACCATAAAATTTAGCAAATGCACTAATTGCACCAGTTTGATATATAATGTAATTAGCCGCTTCTTTTGGAGTTATAGATATTTTTCTCCTACCAAAGCCCATTAAATCAGGAAAACCTGGATGAGCACCTATTGAAACATTAAGTTCTTTAGCCATTTTAACAGTTAAATCCATAACCATAGGATCTCCTGCATGAAAACCACAAGCTATATTTACACTTGTTACATATTTCATTATCTCATCATCCATACCCATTTTATAAGCACCAAAGCTTTCGCCGATATCACTATTTAAATCTACAATATATTTCATGCAAATTCCTTTATGACTTTTATTGCTTCATTTTATACGCAATTTGTGTTAAAAAATCTAAAAATAACAAATTAATATTAAATAAAAGAAAAGTTTAATTTAATATTTAAAAGCCGTAATTTCGCATTTAAATTTATAAATTTAAAATATTTTTACTATTATTTAATCAAATTTGTATTTAAAAATACTCTTTTTAGTGTGAAATATATTATAAAGCGTGTTACCTTTTTACATATTTGCATAAACTTCGAAAAAATGTGTTTGGTTTATTATTTATTATTTTATTAATATTTTATTTGTATAATTTAATATGATTAAAATTTCATTAATAAATTTAGCTATAATGCTAATCCCGCTTAGTTTTGTGTGCTTTTTTTACTACAAATGGACTAAAAATTTAGTAGAAATTCCATACGCAACATTAAGAATGATAATTCAATTAGTTGCCATTGGTTATATTTTGGTGTTAATTTTTACTAATAAAAATATATTTTTAGGCGGAGTAATTTTGCTTTTTATGTTAATTTGTGCAACGATAATCATTTTAAGAAACACACAAAATAAAAGCTTAAAAAACTACTCTTTCATACTGATAGCTACTTTTATATCATCATCGCTAAATCTTTTTATCATAATATACTCAATTTTAGGAATTAAATATTTTTATGAACCAAAATATGTCATACCAATAGCCGGAATGGTTTTTTCAAATACTATGAATGTGCTAAGTCTAGCTATCGAGAGATTTGAAAAGGAAATAACTAGAAATGAGAGTTTTGAAAACGCTAGAAATATAGCTTTCAAAGCCTCTTTTATACCGCAAATTAACTCACTTCTTGCAGTTGGCATAGTTTCACTTCCTGGAATGATGACAGGACAAATCATCTCAGGCGTCGATCCTTTGGTTGCCATAAGGTATCAAATAATGATAGCATTGCTTGGAATTTCTGGTGGCGGAATTAGCGTGATACTTTATTTTTTATTAAAAGCTAAATTTCAAAAATAATAAAATTTAAAAAGTGATTATTTTTATAAATATATTATAAATATTTTTAATACAAAAAATTAAATTATTTTTAACTAACAATAAGTTAAAATCCTAAGATTATAGAAGATAGTTTATCTTATGACAATATTTAGGAAATTTTTATGAAAAAATCACAAATTTTCACACTTTTAGCCATTTTTATATGCCTTTTAATCTACTTTTTTATCCCTAGTATAAACACTTGGATAAACAAAAGTGTAGCTGTATTAAGTTCTCTTAGTATAGAAAAAGTTATAGAATTTTTAAGAAGTTACGGCAAAACTGCAGCCATAGTAAGTTTTGTTTTAATGGTATTAGCAGCTGTTTTAGCACCCATTCCTCAGTTTTTGATAACTCTTTCAAACGCAGCAATCTTTGGATGGATTGGCGGAGCGGCACTTTCTTGGACTTCTGCTATGGCTGGAGCAGCACTTTGTTTTTTTATAGCAAAATATCTTGGAAGAGACGCTGTTGAAAAAATAGTAAGCAAAAAAGTGCTTGATAGCTCGGATGCATACTTTGCGAGGTATGGAGAGCATACTATCTTAGTGTGCAGGCTTCTTCCATTTGTAAGTTTTGATCTCATTAGCTACGCAGCAGGTCTTACAAATATGAAATTCAAATCTTTTTTCATAGCCACTGGAATCGGGCAACTCCCAGCAACTCTTGTTTATAGCTATTTTGGTGGAAATTTTAGTGGTGGGGCTAAACTTATCTTTATTTCACTTATGCTTTTGTTTGCCATAAGCATAATCATCTACATAGCAAAAAGTATTTATGAGAAAAAATACAACAAAACTAGCAATAATTAGCTTCATACTAATCTTAAGTTTTGTGCCATTTTTCTTTATAAGTGCTCAAAGTATTAGGGAATTTATACAAAATTTTGGTATTTTTGCAAATTTAGCATTTTTGCTTTGCTTTGCAATCTTACCTATATTTTTCTTTCCTGTTTTTGTTTTAGCTGTTGTTTCAGGTGCATTTTTTGGGCTATTTTTGGGAAGTGTTTATACTATTATCGGAGCTATGATAAATTGTGCTTTAATGTTTTATATAGCTAAATTTTTAGGTAAAGATATAAAATATCCAAATTTTTTAAAAAAACTACAACATTTAAGTAACAAAAACCTTTTTATATCTTTTTTTGCTTTAAGATTGCTACCTATAATCCCATATAACGCACTAAATTACGCACCAGCCATATGTAAAATAAGTTTTAAAAGCTACATACTAAGTTCGTTTTTAGGATTTTTACCTTGGACTCCAATTTATGTAAATATCGGTGCAAATTCAGGAAATACAAAAGGTCTTTTTATATCGATATGTATAGCAGTTATCGCAACTTTACTATCTATGCTCGGCGTAAAAAAATTTAAAATAATATTTAATAAAAAAGATTTTAAATAAAACAAACCATATCCAAATTATAAAAACTAACTTTATTTAATGACTAAAATGAAGTTATATTTTAACAAAAATACTAATTTAATTTAAAATATTTTAAAAAACCACAAAAAGCTAGTTTTAAAATTCATCTTTAATTTACAGAAACTATGGTTTCTTGTTGAGTTGCAGATAAAATATACTATTTAAATAAATATTTAATTTATATATTTGATATAATATCAAATATATTTAAAAGGAGCTCAAAATGACATATCCAGAAGTATATAGTTTAGAAGAGAGTTTAGCAATACTTAATAAATATAAAGATGATTTAACTAAAGAGCAATATGAGCAAAATAAATCTATTATTTGCGGATTTGCTATTGAGAATATGCTGGCAAATGAAGAAGATGTCATCAATCTCATAAAAGTGGATAAACAAGAAAAAACACCCGATGAAATCATCGCTGAATATAAAAAAGAATGGGGTGTAAATGTTTAACAAAGTTTTGAAATTTTTAGATGATGGTATCCCTAAAAATGATTTTGATATGCAACTTTTAGATTAAATTTAGTTGGTTCAATAAATTTAATAGAATTAAGCAAAAGAAAAAGAATAATAACTTTAAAAGCTACTAAAATTGAAGCTCAATACCATTAATGAAATTTTGATTGGGCTGGAAATAATATAATGGAAATAGGATTATAAAGTGCGTTTTTAAACCTTGTAAATAACAATGAACTTGAAAAATTATAAAATTAAAAGCTTTAAGCAAAATTTAGATAGAGATTGTAGAGTAAATTTATCGCAATATAATTTAAAGGAATAAAATATGACATATCCAGAAGTGCATAGTTTAGAAGAGAGCTTAGCAATACAATAGCATAAACTCTACAATACACAACTTTGCTATTGAAAGTATGTATGCCAATGAAAGAGATATTTTAAATATGATCAGAGTACAAAAAAGAGAGATAACAGCAGATGAAATTATATCCCAGTATAAAAAAGAATGGGGCGTATTGTGATAGATAAAATATTGAATTTTATGGATAATGGCATTCCTAAAAACGAATTTGATAGACAACTTTTAGCTTCAAATTTAGTTGGTGCAAAAAATTTAAAAGAATTAAATAGACTTGAGCGGATTATTACCATACAAAAAATCAACGATTTGGATATTAATCCTATCAAAGGAAATTTTGACTATCAACACTTAAAAGATATTCATAAGTTCATTTTTAAATATGTATATGTCTTTGCTGGATTTGATAGAGCAGATATTGGATTACAAGGTGCATTTCTAAAAGGAAATCAACATTTTGTTCCTGGTAACGAAATTAAAAAATACTCTAAGATAATTTTTGATGAATTAAAAGAACAAAATTATTTAAAAAACTCTAAAGATTTAAATCAATTTGCAAAAAATACTGCAAATTTTATGATGGAACTTAACGCTCTTCACCCATTCCGCGAAGGTAACGGACGCACTCAAAGAATATTTATAAACCAACTTGCAAAAAATGCTGGATATAGACTTAAACCTTATATCAAAAGAAAATATGATAATGGCTTGCATAGAAGCTTCTCAGCTTAAGCCTTGGAGATTAGAAGCTCTAATCAAAACAAATCTAAAAAGCTTGAAGCAAAATTTAGATAGAGATTGTAGAGTAAATTTATCACAATATAATTTAAAGGAATAAAATATGACATATCCAGAAGTACATAGTTTAGAAAAGAGTTTAGTCCTGCGTGATAAATATAAAAATGAACTTAGCAAAGAACAATGCGAAGTCAAGCATATATAGTCATAATATCGAAAATGTGCACATAAATGAAAGAGATATTATAAGTGCAATCGCCTACACCAAAGGAGAGAAAACAATTCAAGAGATAATAATAGAAAATAATTTTTGATTTTTTAAATAAACTTAAAAATAATGATTTACTAGGCGACTATCATATACAAATAAAATTTCTTAATATTTAATATTTTTTTGTTTTATATTACAAATCTTAATATAAATTAATACATTATTCGCTATACTTACGCTTTTAGAGGACAGGTTGTCTTTACTAAATTCAAGGAACTTTTATGAAAAGTTTAAAAACTCTAATTTTAGCAATTACTGCTGTGTTTTTTGTTGCGTGTGGTGGCGGAGACTCTACAAAATTAAGCTCACAATACCTAAAAGGCGATGAGGTTGTCAAAGAGATGAGTAATCCAGATAGCGTTATCATAGATGTTAGGATAAAAGATCAATTTGATGCAGGTCATATAGATGGTGCATTAAACATTCCTTTGGCTGACATTGATGCAAATATGGATAAATTTAAAAGCCTTAATGGCAAAAAAATCATTTTTTACTGCAACACAGGAAAACAAAGCGGTCAAGCTGCTAAAAAACTCGAAGAAAAAGGCATTAAAAATGTCTTTAATGCAGATGGCGTTAAAAACTATAACTACAATCTAGTTAAATGACAAACGCTGTCATTTTATTTACAAAAGCTCCTATTTCGGGCTTTTGTAAAACTCGGTTGTATTCTTTTATGAGTAAAGATGATGCTGCAAATTTACAAAATTATTTAATCAAAAAAAATTTAGAAATTTTATCTAGCGTTGATGTAAAAATTTTCATATACCTTGATGGGGAGTATGAGTTTGAAAATTTTGACACTAAAAAACAGCAAGGCGAAAATATAGGCGAAAAAATGTCAAATGCACTAAGAGAAGTGTTAAATTTAGGATATAAAAAAGTCATCTTAATAGGTTCTGATTTGATAAATTTAAACAAAGATATCTTAAATTTAGCATTTGATATTTTGGATAATAAAAATGTCGTATTATCGCCAAGTAATGACGGCGGATACTCTTTAATAGGGCTAAAAAGCTCAAGAGACGATATTTTTAAGTTAGAAAAATTTAGCACAAATAGTGTTTTAAAAAATACAATTGAAATTTTAAATGATAAAAATTTAAGCTATGGTTTAACGCCAGAAATTTCAGATATCGATACAATGGGCGATATAGCCGACTATATAACAAATAGCAAAACTAAATTTTTAGCACAAGGCGAATATAATGCAAATTTCATATACGAAACAAAAGGCATTAAAAAAGTGCTAAGAATCAAAATGGGCTCACAAATAGATGTCAAAAATCCCAGTCTTTACGAATACAACGCTATTAAATTTTTAGAGCCATTAAATATAACTCCAAAAGTTTATGAATTTTTTGATAAAAGCGTATTTTTACCACTTGGCGGATTTAGTATGGAGTATTTAAATGGGAGAGTGCTAAACTATGAAACAGATTTAAAAATAGCTGCTAATTTGCTCTCAAAACTTCACTCTTTTAAATCAGATAAATCAAATTTAAAAGTGGCAAATAAGCCGTTTTTAGCTATGTTTGATGAGTGCAAAAAAATGTCAAGCGTGTATGAAAATTTCAAAGACAAAGATGATGAAATTTTAAATATGCTTAATACTTTTAAAACTAGTTTAAAAAGTATGGGATTAAATGATGACATAACAAGCAAAAGCGTGATAAATACTGAGCTAAATAACTCAAATTTCATTATAGGGAAAAACTCATATATAATAGATTGGGAAAAGCCGCTAATAGGCGATAAAGAACAGGATTTAGCACATTTTCTAGTTCCAACAACTACATTTTTTAAAAGTGACACTATTTTGAGTGAAAAACAAATAGATATATTTTTAAACGAATATAGCAAAATTTTAAATTTCGGTGAAAAATTATTTAAAAAATACTATAAATTTACCCTATTTCGCGGCTTTTCTTGGTGTGCGTTTGCATACGCACAAAGCAAAACTTCTGGCATAAAAAGTCCTTCGTATGAAAAAATTAAATATTATCTAAGTAGCGAATTCATAGGAAATTTAAAAAAATGGTTAGCATCATAGTGCCAGTTTATCAAGAAAGAAATTTAAATCAATTTTTAAAACAATTCGAAAATTTAAAAGGCGAGTTTGAAATCATAATAGTAAGTGGCGATAAGCAAAACTACAATACGCTAAGCTTTGAACTTTTTAGATGTAAAAAAGGCAGAGCCGCTCAGATGAATTATGGCGTAAAACACGCTAAATTTGACATCATCTGGTTTTTGCACGCAGATAGCAAAATAGAGAAAAACAGCATTTTAAAGATTGAAAATTTTTTAAAAACAAATCTACTTGGTGCGTTTAAAATAAAATTTGATAACGACAAATTTTTGATGAAAATATGTGCTTTTATGTCAAATTTACGACTTAAACTTGGCGGTATCGCATTTGGCGATCAAGGAATGTTTATGAAAAAAGAAATTTTTTATACTCTTGGTGGATTTAGGGAAATTGAGATAATGGAGGATTATGATTTTAGTTTAAGAGCTAAGAAAAAATGGTTTAAATTTACAAATACAAATGGCACTATAATGACGAGTTCGCGTCGTTTTGTAAGCAATGGGATAATCAAAACTATGATAAAAATGCAGCTTTGCAGACTTATGTTTAAACTGGGCGTAAAACAAGAAAAAATCATAAGGTTTTATAATGCAAATTCCTAGAAATTTACAAAACTGCATAAACTGCTCGGCTTGCACTAAAAAATGCGAATTTTTAACCAAATATGAGTTAAATTTAGCTGATTTTTATAATCGTCCAGATTTAGCTTATAGCTGTTTTTTGTGCGACATTTGTACGCAAGTTTGTCCTGCTGATATAGACGGAGTAGAAATTTCTTTGTATCTTAGAAAACAAAAACCAAAGAAATTTAGCTACTTAAATTTCACTAAACAAAGTCCGTTTAAATCGCCATATATTTACGCAAACAACTCAGAAAAGCAAAGCAAAGAAATTATGTTTTTTGGATGTAATTTTCCTGGATATTTCCCAAAAACAACTGAGTATTTGATAAAACTTTTAGCAAAATACGGAATTGATTTTAGTATTGATTGCTGCGGAAAACCGCTTTATGAAGCAAATTTAAAATTTAACAAAACAAAAAATCATCTTAGAGAACTTTTTGATAAAAAAGACGTTAAAAAAATCATCACAGCGTGTCCGAATTGTTATTATTTTTTTAAAAATCACCATAAATTTGATGACATAAAAATTTCAAGCATTTACTCAAAACTCGAAGAACTTGGGCTTATGTCAATCATAGAAGAAAAAATCAATCTCTTTTTTCCCTGTCCTGATAAATTTACAAAAGAAATATTTGATAATTTTAAAAAATATATAATATTTGAAAACACCTTTAAAAAGGTAAATTGTTGTGGAATGGGCGGTCTTGCAAAAAAATATGAGCCAAAAATATATCAAAATGGCATAGAAATTATAAAAGAAAAAAATGCCGAAAATGTCTATACTTACTGTGCAACTTGTGCTGGAAATTTTCAAAAAAATGGCATAAAAAATGTAAAACATTTAACAAGTGAGTTTTTAGGAATTTGCGAAACACCGAGCAAAAACTATCTAAAAAACATAATGAAGTTTAAATTTTATAAAAGGAGTGTATTTTGAGAGTAGATGAGTTTTTAAAAAGTGATTTAAGTGTGGATAAATTTAAAATTATGCAAGTGAATTTAGGAAATTTATGTAATCTTGCGTGCCATCACTGCCATGTTGAAGCAAATCCAAAAGGCGTAAATACGATGGATAAAAAAACAGCGGATTTAGTCATAAAAACTTTTAAAGAAAATAACTTTCAAACGCTGGATTTAACAGGTGGTGCACCTGAAATGAATGATAATTTTATCTATATCATAGAAAATTTAAAAAATTTTGCGAAAAAAATCATCGTTAGAACAAATTTAACTATCCTTGATACAAAAGAGTATGAGCATTTGCCTGAGTTTTACGCACAAAACAACATAACTCTTATCGCAAGTCTTCCTTGTTATACAAAAGAAAATGTCGATAAACAGCGTGGAAATGGAGTTTTTCAAAAATCTATAAAAATTTTAAAAAAGCTAAATTCGCTAGGATATGGTAAAAATTTGGAGCTAAATTTAGTTTATAATCCAGGTGGTGCATTTTTACCTGGAAATCAAAATGAGCTCGAAAAAGATTATAAAAAAACGCTTTTAGAAAACTACGGCATAGTTTTTAGCCATCTTTTTACCATAACAAATATGCCAATTGGTAGATTTAAAAATGAACTAGAAAAAAATGGTAAATTTGATGAATATATGAGGCTTTTAGAAAATAATTTTAACGAAACAAATATCTCAAATTTAATGTGTAAAAATCAAATTTCAGTTGGTTTTGATGGGAAAATTTACAATTGCGATTTCAATCAAATGCTAGGGCTTTGCTTAAATGAGAATTTACAAAACATTAGCAAAGTTAGTAATAAAATCATTTTAAAACAACACTGCCTTGGATGCGTTGCCGGCGCTGGATCTAGCTGTGGTGGTGCATTAGAAAAATAAAAGGAGAAAAAAATGACAGAAGAAGAAGCTAGAACTGCTTTTGGATGTGGGCAAAACTGCACGCAAATAGTGCTAAATCAAATTTGCGGCGATTGTTTATCAACAGAAATGATAAAAAACATTAGCACATGTTTTGAGGGTGGAATGTATTGTGGAAAAACTTGTGGTGCCGTAGTTGGGGCTTATATGGCAATAGGACTAAAATGCAAAAATGCAAAAGATTTAAAAGCTAAATTTGATAAAAAATTTATAAACGAGTTTAAAAGCCTTGAATGCAAAGATATACTAGGATATGATTTGAGTAAAAAAGATGAATTAAAAGAGATAATAAATCAAAATCTTTTTTCTAAAATTTGCCCAAAAGCTGTTAAATTTGCGGTTGATTTTTTGGATAATCAAAACTAAGTTTATTAAATTTCTTATAAACTAGTTTAGAAATTATCAAAATTTCAAGCCATGCCATTAGCATTGAGACAATGGTGTGGCTTAAAAAGTGATCTCCTATCATCATCTTATATAGTCCCATTGTCCAACCTAAGGTAAGAGCTAGAACAAAAACAACCGCTTTTGTTCTTTTTTTCTTGCATAAAACACAAGAGAAAGCAACGAAAATCCACCACTTGCATGTCCTGCTGGATAACAAGATATTCTTTTAAAATTTGATTCTTTTGGATATCGTTCAAACAATCCTATATCCGGATAACTTCCGCCATATATTTCAAGATCGACAGGACAAGGCATATTTGTCTGTTTTTTTAATAAACTAACAGTTGAAGGAACTATGTATAAAGATAACAAAACTATGAGCAAATTTGCTAAATTTAGCTTTAATTTTTTATAAAAAACTGCTATAAAAGACAAAATAACACCAAAAATTACAATAGCTTTTTTAACACCGCTATAAAAAATAAAATATAAAATTTTATCGTTTCTATCAACTAGCCAACCATTTTTGATATCATAAAAATGATTTTGAACCATAATGTCTATATCTGTGTATTCAAATAGTAAAATTACTAAAACTAGCAAAAAACTTGTTATAAAAATGCTATTTTTTGACACCATCTAATATATCCAAATTTTTATCATAAATTTCGCTTTGAACTTCAAAAATACTAAGCAAAGTATGAAATAAATAGTCTTGTGAAAACTCTCCGTTTTTAGCCTTTTCTTTAAGTTTTTTACTATCAACATCAAAAAAACCATCGCCAAGCCATATAAAAGCTGGCACATGTTTTTGAGTTTGTGGAGCTATGGCATATGGCAAACCATGTAAATAGATATTATTTTCACCTAAACTTTCGCCATGATCACTCATATAAATCACAGCATTTTCATACGTTTTTGAGTATTTTTTAGAAAATTTTATAACCTCGCTTAAAAAATAATCAGTATATAAAATAGCGTTATCATAGGCATTTATTATGCTTTGTTGATCGCATTCTTGAAAATCATTACTATTGCAAACTGGAGTAAATTTCTCAAATTCTTTTGGATATCTTTTAAAATAAGCTGGTCCGTGATTTCCCATTTGATGAAGCACTATTAAGATATCTTTGTTTTTATTTTTATCTATAAATTTATCAAGCCCGTCAAGCATTCCGATATCACGACACTCTTCATCATCGCAAATTTTGTTATTTTGATTAGTTTTAAAATTCTCATACTGCATTCTAGTTGCGACATTTTTTGAATCAGAGTTATTATCTATCCATAAAACCTCAACTCCAGCCCTAGATAAAATATCTAAAACATTATCTTGATTTTTAGCTTCTTCTATATCAAAATCATCACGCCCTAAAGCAGAAAACATACAAGGCACAGAAACTGCCGTGCTTGTGCCACAACTTGTAAAATTTGGAAAATTTATAATGTTTTCTTGACTTAAAAGCGGGTTTGTCTGCCTTTCATAGCCATTTAAACTAAAATGATCGGCTCTAGCAGCTTCTCCAACAACAACTATGATGAGCTCTTTTTTCTCATCATTTTTATCATTTTGATTTGTTTCTATTATCTTTGCATCCTTACCTAATTTTACAAAATTATTATTGCCACTTTTCAAAGTTTTAGCGCTAAAATCCCCTACACTATAAATCCAATAAAATGGATTTATGCTATATCTTAAAGGCTTGTGTTCTCTAAAAAAAGATGTATAAAATTTAGAAAAACTAAGCATAGTTACAACTATGATAATCAAAAAAATGCTTAAAATTTTTAACTTTGAAAAAAGTAAAGTTTTAAAATTTGAATAATTTATATCAAATTTATAAATAAAAATAGATGGAATTATGCCTAAAAATATAATGTATAAAAATAACTTTATACTAAGCAAATCAGCAGTTTCTGAGGTGTTTGTTTGAAAAACATTTGTAAGCATTGTATCGTCAATAACAATGTTATAATTATCCATAAAATAAGCCGCCATAGATGAAACTAAAATCACAAAAATAAGTATAGGTTTTGTTGTGTATCTTGAGCTAAAAAGAGTAAAAAAGAAAACACTAAACGAAAAAAGAATTACAACCATAGAAATAAAATATATAAAATTTTCTCTTATATTATAAACAGATGCAACATTTGTAAAAAATGTAAAGTTATAAAACGCAACAAAAAGTGCCGAAATTATCATAATAAGACCGGATTCTTTGTTTTTCACATACTACCTCATTTTAAAAAATAAAACGAGATTGTAGTTAATAATGATAAATGATTGGAATTTAAATAGATAGTCAAAAAAATGACTATCTATATGAAGTTAAAAAGCAGGAATTATCGCACCTTTATATTTTTCATCTATGAATTTTTTCACAGCTTCGCTTTGTATAGCTTGATTTAACGCTTTGGTTTTTTTGCTATCAATGTTTTTTTCATTAACCACAACTATATTTGCATAAGGACTATCCTTGCTTTCTAAAGCTAGGGCATCTTTTTTAGGATTTAAACCTACGCTAAGTGCATAATTTGTATTAATAACTGATATATCAACATCATCAAGCGTTCTAGGAAGACTAGCTGCTTCTATCTCTATAAATTTAAGATTTTTAGGATTTTTGGTTATATCAAGTGGCGTTTTTAAAGTCGCATTACTTAGCTCGATAAGTCCGGCAGTTGCTAAAACATCCAAAGCTCTACTCTCATTTGTAGGATCATTTGGGATACTAACTTTTGCACCTTTTTTAAGCTCATTTAAATCTTTTATCTTTTTACTATAAACACCCATTGGCTCTATATGAACAGAAGCTGTGCTAACTAATTTTGTGCCTTTATTTTTGTTAAATTCCTCTAAATAAGGCAAATGTTGAAAAAAGTTTGCATCTAACTCGCCACTATCTGTTGCAACATTTGGTATAACATAATCATTAAATATTTTTATATCCAAATCATATCCAGCTTTTGCAAGTTCGGGCTTGATAACTTCTAGAATTTCAGCGTGAGGCACAGGTGTGGCACCAACTACTATTTTTTCAGCAGCATTGGCAAAACCGGCTACTAAAAACGATAAAACTAAACTAAAAACGATTTTTTTCATATTTTTCTCCTTTAAAATATACTAATTATATTGTATTTTTATAAATTCTTTAGCTTTGTAAATTTTCACTACATTCTTTTACTATAAGATAATTTACATGAGTATTTTCTCTATCTTTTAAGGCAAGAGTATCTCTTTTTGGATTTAAATTTACTCCTAGAACATAATTCATATTTATAATAACAATATCTAATGGAAATATATGCGTAGTATTTTTTGGATTAAATTCTTTCATATAAGGAAGACCTATACCAAAATGCAAATATATCTCGCCATTTTCAAGAGCGTAGTTTGATATAAAATAGTCATTAAATTCTTTTATTTCTATATCAAAACTTAGTGGTTTTATAAACTCTATAATATGACCATGAGAAATAGGCAAAGTGCCAACAGCTAATTTTTGTGCATATAAACTTAAATTTGAGACTATAAACAGAATAAGAAATAATCTTTTCATAAAATTCCTTTAAATGTTTAAAATCTCAAACACTTAAAGGAATTTTAAGTGTTTGACTAAAAAGTCTTTCGACAACGCATGGCTAAACAACGACACATTTCATACATGTCAGACATATCTGATTTCATAATATCTCCTTTTTAAAAATAATTTTATGATTGTAATAAATTTATTCTTAAATTTATATAAATATACTATCTTTTTACTTTTTTATAAATCAAATCCCCCATACTTTGGAAAATTTGAACCATTACTATAAGTATAATAACAGTGTATGTCATTATGTCTGCTCTAAATCTTTGAAAACCATATCTTATAGCAACATCACCAAGTCCTCCGCCACCAAGAGTTCCAGCCATAGCAGAAAAACCGATAACTACTATTATGCTTAAAGTTATAACATTTATAAGAGTTGGAACTGCTTCAACTAAAATAACTCTAAAAATTATTTGCATTTTACTAGCACCAAAACTTTTTGCAGCTTCAACTATACCACTATCAACTTCTATTAAAGCATTTTCTATAAGTCTTGCCATAAAAGGAGCTGTGCCTATAGTAAGTGGCACGATAGCAGCGTCTGTTCCTATACTTGTGCCAATTATAAGGCGAACAAGCGGAAAAAGAACTATGATGAGTATTATAAAAGGAAAACTTCTAAGCGTATTTACTATTATGTCAAGAACAAAATATACTTTTGCATTTTCCATTAATCCATTTTGTCTAGTTAAAACAAGAATTATAGCCAGTGCAATTCCTATGATGGAAGCAAAAAATGTTGAAGTAATGCTCATATATAAAGTTTCCCAAGTTGCAACTAGTAAAATATCAATAGCAATTTGATAAGTTTTATCACCTAAAATTTCTTTTAAACTAACTCCAAAGCTATCAAAAAGAGCTCCAAAAAACGGCTCATCTTTAAAAAATGCTGTATCCATGCTCTCAAAAATGCTCTCGCCCGCAAAAAACGGATATAAGAAAAATAGGGCTAAAATTATACTTAAAAATATCATAGTTTTTTTCATTTAATGCCTTATCTATTTAATTTTTTAATCATTATAAAGTCGAAGTTGATATCAAAATTTACTCTAAAATTTCCCATAAAACACCTGTTTTTTTGATGAAATTTACAACTTTTTCTTTGTGCTGCGGCTCAACATTTATAACTAAATGTCCTAAAACTAAGTCGCTTAACTGCTCGATTTTGCCCCAAACGATATTAAAATTTACATCAAGTTCTCTTGCCATTGATGTTATCACGCATTCAAATGCTACTTCTTTTGGAAAGTAAAGTGCTATATTTATACCACTATCTGGTAAAATCATCTCTTCGCCTAAAAACTCTCGCATATTCTCATCAGGTTTTAAAAACAGTTCATGAACCTTACCTTTATTTGTAATAACTCCATCTTTTAGTAAAATAGCATTATGTGCGATTGTTTTTACAACTTCCATTTCATGTGTAACTATGATTATAGTTATGCCAAATTTTGAGTTTATATCTTTTAAAAGTTCTAAAATTTGTTTTGTAGTATTTGGATCAAGTGCGGAAGTTGCTTCATCACTAAGTAAAATTTTAGGATTTAATGCTAAAGCCCTAGCTATGGCAACTCTTTGCTTTTGTCCACCACTAAGCTCTTTAGGATATGAGTTCATTTTATGCTCTAATCCAACGATATCTAAAAGTTCATTTACTCTTTTTTTTATATAATCTTTGTCATATTTCCAAAAAACAAGCGGCGTTGCGATATTTTCAAACACAGTTTTTCTACTCATTAACGCAAAATATTGAAATATCATACCAACATCTTTTCTAAATTTGCGAAGCTCTTCTTCTTTTAGCTCTTTTATCTCTTTGTTATCTATCTTTACACTTCCATTTTGATAACTTTCTAGTCCGTTTAAACACCTAAGCAAAGTGCTTTTACCAGCCCCACTATGTCCAACAAGGGCAAAAATCTCGCCTTGTTTTACACTAAAACTAACATCATTTATAACTTTTATATCGCCGTAATATTTAATTAAATTTTTAACTTCTATCATTTTATATCTTTTTAGTGTATTAAATTTATGATTATATATAAAAACATTTAAAAATTAATATTATAAAGAAGTTTTTATAAAATAATCCTCTATACCCTTTGCTATACCTTTTGCCAAAGCATCTTGATACGCATCATTTGCAAGTCTTTTACCTTCTGTTGGATGAGTGATGTATCCAATTTCAACTAAAACAGCCGGCATTAAAGCTCCAACCAAAACCCAAAATGGTGCTTCTCTAACACCGCCATCACTTACTTTGTATTTTGTTTTAAGAGAACTTAATATATTTGATTGGATATCTATTGCAAGTTTGTTTGATGAGATAATTTTTTCTCTATTTAAGAAATTTAAAAAAGTCATTTTTGAAAAGTGATTCATCTCTTCTATATCGGATTTGTTTTCCAACGCAGCTGCATTCATACTTCGCTCACTTCTTGCAGGACTTAAGAAAAATGTCTCAACACCATTCATTGATTTTGCTTTTTTAGAGTTTGGTGCAGCATTTGCATGTATTGATATAAACAAACTTGCAGCTTTGTCATTAGCAAGATTTGTTCTATCTCTAAGATTTATAAATTTATCATTAGTTCTTGTATAAGCTACTTCATAACCCATATTTTTAAGAATTTTACCTGTTTTTAATGCAACTTGCAAAACTATATTTTTCTCATAAAATCCATTTCCAACAGCTCCTGAGTCCTTTCCACCATGTCCTGCGTCTAAAACTATAAGTTTTGAAGATCTTTTTATTTTAGATGATGCAGTCTGTTTTTTTTCTGTCTTTGCAGAACTGTTTGTTTTTTTTTGAGTGACTACTTTTGCTTTTGCCTTATTATCTTTTGATGAATTGGTGGTAATTTTTTTATTTGATGTTATAAATATATAATTATCTTTTCTAGATATATTATACTCAACTTTATTTCTATCGCTAAAAACAACTCTTAGGGTTTGCTTGTCAAATTGTGCCACACGAACTTCATCATTTATATAATTTTCAATATTTCTTGATTTTCCAATCAAAATCCCACTAAAATCCATAACAAAACGATTTGTGGTTTTATTGTTTAAATTAAACTCTTTAACTTCTTTACTCAGCGGAGGTCTATTAAATTTTAATCTTATAGCATTATCAATCTTAGCTACCTCTAAAAGTCTTAATATAGTATCTGGCTTATCATCATCTTTGGATTTTTTTTCTACTTTTTTAACTATATTTTGCTTTTTATTTTCAAAAACCGCTTGTTTTTTTTCATCACTAATACCAAGACTAGCAAGTTCTTTTTCATAATCTGCATAATCCATACCTAATGCCTTAGAACTTGTAATCAATCTTTTTAATGCATCAATCTTTAAATTTTTATCATCTTTTATGATTGATTGAATATAGATATTTTTCATAGAGTGATAATATTTTAGCTTTATACTTTCTGACGAAGAATCAAATTTAGTATCAAAAGCTTTTATATCATCAGCAAATGCGCCAAAACACAAACAAAAACTAAAGCATAGTATAGATACTATTTTAAGAATTTTCACCATCTATTAACTTTTTAAATAGCTCTTTTACGCTTATTATCTCTTTTAATTTATACCCGTTAGCACCTGTAAAAAACAGCCCGGTTTCTTTAACACCGGCATATGCATCATAAAGTCTATCTGCTATACAATACCCTACTTTTTTTGACTCAACGCCTCTATGACAAGGTGCAACGCAGTTGCTAATACATTGTATTTTTGGACCAATTCTTTTATCTACTAAATTTAAAAGATTTGTTCTAATGCCTCTTGCCGGGTATCCAACAGGAGATTTTATGAGCTCTATATCCTCTTGCTTTGCATTTAATATAGTCTCTTTAAAATTAATATGGGCATCGCACTCATGAGTGCCAATAAATCTTGTTGCCATTTGCACGCCATTTGCACCAAGACTTATAGCATTTTCTATATCTTTTTTATCCCAAATACCGCCAGCTGCTATCAAAGGAAAATCTCCCCAATTTTTTATCTCTTCTTTAACTTGAGGTATAAGTTTTTCTAATTGATACTCAGGATCAATGCATTGCTCATAAGTAAAACCTTGATGACCTCCGCTTTTTGGACCTTCTAAAACAACAGCGTCTGGAATTTTATTGTATCTTCCACTCCATCTTTTGCAAATTATCTTTAATGCTTTTGCTGAAGATACAATTGGCACTAAAGCAACATGAGCAAAATCTTTAGTAAATTCTGGTAAATTTGTAGGAAGACCTGCTCCTGAAATTATAACATTTACCCCTCCATCGCAAGCATCTTTAACAATTCTTTCATAATCATTTGCAGCACACATTACATTTACGCCAAGAGGTAAATTTCCGCAAATTTTTCTAGCATTTTCTATAATCTTTTTTAAGGCTTTAGATGAATAAAAATTTTCACTATTATATGGTTTTGAGTTTATCTCTTTATCAATATAAGCTTTATTTTCATAGTATCCTGTTCCAACAGAGCTTATTACACCAAGACCTCCATTTAAACTAACATTTCCAGCAAGTTTATCCCAGCTTATACCAAGCCCCATTCCACCTTGAATTATCGGAAATTTTATCTCATATTTTCCTATTTTTAAGCTCGAAAAACTCATTATACAACCTTTAATTTAGCAAAACTTTTTTTGCCTATTTGTAATACATACTCGCCAGCATTAAGCTCCATTTTATCATCTGAAATTTTACTTTGATTTATACTTACTGCATTTTCTGCAATTTTTCTTCTTGCTTCACTATTTGTAGCACACATTTTACACTCAACTAAAGCTTTAACTATCCAAACTGGATTTTCTTTTATTGTAAAGCTTTGAATTTCAGTTGGAATTTCATTCTTACTATGAACATTATCAAACTCTATTTTTGCCAAATTTGCAGCTTTTTCGCCATGATATTTAGATGTTATTTCTAAAGCTAAAGCCTCTTTTGCATTTTTTGGATGGATATTGCCATTTTTTACGCCATTTTTGATTTCTTGTATTTGAGATATGCTTTTTTCACTTAAAAGCTCATAATATCTCCACATTAAATCATCACTTATACTTAAAAGTTTGCCATACATAGTATTTGGATCTTCTGTAATCCCAATGTAATTTCCAAGACTTTTACTCATCTTATTTACACCATCTAAACCCTCTAGTAAAGGCATCATAATGATGGCTTGTTCTTTTCCGATATTATAAATTCTTTGTAAAGTTCTACCCATCAAAAGATTGAATTTCTGATCAGTTCCGCCCATTTCTATGTCGCTTTTCATCTCAACGCTATCATATCCTTGTAAAAGTGGATATAAAAATTCGCTTATAGATATACTTATGCCGCTTTTAAATCTTTTTGTAAAATCTTCTCTTTCAAGCATTCTAGCAACACTAAAAGTGCTAGCAAGCTCTATCATACCGCTAGCACCAATATCATTTATCCAATTTGAATTAAATTTAATCTCAGTTTTACTTGAATCTAAAATTTTAAAAACTTGCTCTTCATAAGTTTTAGCATTTTTAAGCACAGTTTTTACATCAAGCTTTTTTCTAGTTTCACTTTTTCCGCTTGGATCGCCTATTTGAGCAGTAAAATCGCCTATTAAAAACTGAATTATAGCGCCGTGTTTTTGTAAAAATGCCATTTTTTGAAGAACAACTGTATGCCCTAGATGTAAATCAGGCGCAGTTGGATCAAGACCTATTTTCACATAAAAATTCTCATTTTTATCATAAAATCTTTTTATCAAGAACTCTATGCGCTCCATATCAATTATTTCTGCAACACCTCTTTTTAACTCTTGTATAATTTCTTGTATATTCATAATATTACCCCTTTTTTTCACTCAGAATAAGCATCTTTAAGCGATATAAACTCAACTATCTTATATCTATCTTTAATTTTATCCCTTATATCATTTACATCCATATTTTCATTAACTTCTATAGTAAGTTCGAAAAAATCGGCCTGTTTGTCGTAGCTTTCTTTTAATGTGATTGTAACTAAATCAACTTGCATTTTAACAAGAAATGTTAAAAATGAAGCTAATGAACCTCTTTTATTTTCTAAACTAGCTATTATTTTGTATCTAAGAGGTGCATTTCTAGTCCATTTTACAAAAATCATCTCTTTTCCGCTTTGCATAAGCTTTGCTGCTCTTTCGCAAAGTTTATGATGGACTATAACGCTATGAGAGTTTCTAAAACCTATTATATCATCCCCTCTTTTTGGATTACAGCAATAATCAAACTCTACATCATTTATTTTATAGTTAGAATAAACAACTATATTATCAAATTTTTGTTTTTTTATCTCGTATTTGTTGCCAAAATTTAAAGAAAATGTCATATTTTGTCTTGGGTATTTTTTTAAAGCATTTACAACATCTTGAAAAAATACAGAATCGCTTGCAACCTTAAAAACCTTTTTTCCCAAATTTTCATTTTCTATCCATCTTAAAATGTTTCTTTTTTTTGTATTAAATGTAGCACAAAGTATATTAATAGCCACAAAATTATTTATATCTTTTATTTTTTGCTTACAAAATCCTCTAATGGCAGCTTTTGCTTTACCTGTTTTTACATTATTTAACCAAGAACATCTATATCTTGGAGTTTCATCTGTTACTATTTTTACAAAATCGCCATTTTTTAGCTCAGCAAGAAGCGGAACTCTACTTTTGTTTATATATGCTTCTTTTGCGTGAAGACCAACTTCGCTGTGTATTTCATATGCAAAATCAAGTGCAGTTGCACCTCTTGGAAGGGTTATAATCTCGCCTTTTGGCGATAAAACATTTATATCTTCTACATATAAGCTATCTTTTGCGTATTCATAAAGCTCTTCTGGGTTTTCATCTTCTTGATTTGTAGTAGATATATCACCAAGCCACTCAAGATGTGGTTTTGGAAGTTTATCGCCATCTTTATATTTCCAATGTGCCGCAACTCCGTATTCTGCTGTTTTATGCATATCAAAAGTTCTAATTTGAGCCTCAATTATAGCTTTATCAACAAAAAGAGTTGTATGGATGGTCTGATATCCATTTTGCTTAGGAAGTGCGATATAGTCTTTAAATCTAGATATCAAAGGGCTAAAATTTGTATGAAGACAACCTAGGGCTAAATAACAATCTTTTGGCTCATTAACCAAAATTCTAACAGCTAAAAGATCTAAAACTTCTTCTATAGAAATTCCTTTTCTTTGCATTTTTAAATATATAGAATAATAGTGCTTCAATCTTTTTTCTATCATAAAATCATTTTCGCCAAAGCCGTTTTTAAGCAAAATTTCAGATAATCCATCGCTAAAACTATTTAGTTTTAACTGGAGTTGTTGTTTAAATTTATTAATAAAGCCGTCTATTTTAGCGTATTCATTTGGTAAAACATGTTTAAAACTCATGTCTTCTAGTAAATTTTTTATAGAAGAAATTCCTAACCTATGTGCAATAGGCGCATAAACCATAAGAGTTTCTTCACTTATTCTTATCTGTTTTTCTGGAGCTAATGCATCGATTGTAGACATATTATGAAGTCTATCGCAAAGCTTAATAACCAAAACTCTAACATCTTGAATGGATACTAAAAGCATTTTTCTAAAACTAAGAGCAGATCTAGCCATTCTTTCATTTGAATTAGCATCTATGAGTTGATCATCTCTTATTTCTACTATTTTTGTAAGTCCTTCTACTAAATTTGCAACTTCTAGTCCAAATTTAGCTTTTATCTGTTCAAATTCACAACAAGTATCTTCTATAACATCGTGAAGCAAAGCAGAAAGCACCATACTTTCTTCGCCGCCCATATAAGCAACTATAGTACTTACTAATATAGGATGTACAGCATAGGGTTCGCCACTCTTTCTAGTTTGCCCATCATGTGCTTTTATGCAAAACTCAACAGCTTCTTTTACTTTATCGCTTGTGGTACAAAAGCTAAATAGTATTGATTTAGCGCAATCAAGATCTTTACAATTAGACAATTCTTCTAAAAGATCTCCTAAAAACAGTCCGCTATTTTTTTGCTTCAACGCTCGCCTCTATTTTAACTTTTCCATCAGCTATTTCCATGATAGCAATATCTGTAAATTTCATTTTTCTAGTGTCAGTTTCTATAAGTGGAGCTGCTCCCATAGAAAGAGCTTTTGCTCTTTTTGCAACGGCAAGTGAAAGCTTGTATCTATCTCCATCAAAATTTAAAAGTGCTTTTGAAACTATTTGTTCTGTTCTCATTATATCTCCTGATTTAAATTTCTTACAATAGAACACTCACTAAAATCACCATTTGTA
The DNA here is from genome assembly GCF_008245005.1 of Campylobacter sputorum subsp. sputorum. Taxonomy (NCBI): domain Bacteria; kingdom Pseudomonadati; phylum Campylobacterota; class Epsilonproteobacteria; order Campylobacterales; family Campylobacteraceae; genus Campylobacter; species Campylobacter sputorum. The sequence continues at coordinate 1,079,123 of NZ_CP043427.1, forward strand.
ATTTTAAGCAAATTTCCATCTTTAAACATATTACATACTACTATTGGCAAGTTATTGTCTTTTGCTAAAGCAATGGCAGTATCGTCCATAACTTTAATGTTATCTTTCATTGCATCTTCATAACTTAAAACATTTAGCAACTTCGCTTCTTCATATTTGTTTGGATCTTTATCATATACACCATTTACTTTTGTGGCTTTTATTATAAGATCCGCTTCTATTTCTATAGCCCTTAGAGTTGCTGCGGTATCCGTTGTAAAAAATGGATTACCCGTTCCTGCTGCAAAGATAACAACACGACCTTTTTCTAAATGTCTTTGAGCTCTACCTAAAATGAAAGTTTCACATATCGCTTCCATTTTTATTGCACTTTGAACTCTAACATCCATTCCTGCATTTTCTAAAGCTTCTCTCATAGCAATTGCATTTATTACAGTTGCAAGCATACCCATATGATCTCCGCTTGCTCTTTTTATAATGCCGCCAGCCGAGGCACTTACACCTCTTATGATATTGCCTCCGCCAATTACTATGCTAACTTCAATATCGTTTAAAACAAGCTCTTTAATCTGTAGTGAAATTTGTTTAAGTATAGAAACATCTATACCAAAACCAGTTGTTCCAGCAAGTGCTTCACCTGAAAATTTAACAAGTATTCTTTTTTTCTTATCCATTTTTTACTCCTAATTAACCTTTAATTTTATCAAAAAATGGTTTAAATTTATATAATTTAAAAAGAAATCATTTCAAGAGGATCAATATGATAATTTTGTTGGGTAACTTCAAATGTCAAATCTCTTTTAACTCTTCCTATCGTATAACCTTTGGAAACTTTACTGCCAACACTTATAGTAGGGGCTATTTGAGAAAGATGTGCATATATCGTATGTATACCGTTTGGATTTTCAATTATCACAACATTATCTAAAACACTTGTATTTTTTGCAAAAACAACTCTTCCAGCAAGAACACTTCTTACTTTCGCATTTGGTTCATTTGAAGAAAGAACTACTGATTCATTAAATATCTTAATGTTATAAACGGAGTCAACATAATTACCAAATTTCTGTTTTACTGTGAAATTTTCAAGCGGTGATATAGTTTTTGATCCGGTGTATTTTTTAACATTGCCTTTTTTATAACTTGAACCAACTATTCTAATATCATTATCTGATGAGTTTTTAGATTTTGATGATTTTAAACTCTCTTTTGCTTGTTTTCTCTTTTTTTCTTCATCTTCTTTTGCACTTAAAATTTTTAACTTCTCAAGAGTTTTTCTAAGTTCATCTTGCTGTGCTTGAAGTTTTGTAAGTCTAGAAAGATATATATCTTTATCTTTTTTTGATTTTTCAAGTGCGTCTGAGCGTTTTTTTCTTGTTATTGTAAGTTCGTTTTTTTTATCTTCATACTCTTTTAGGCTATTTTTTATATTGTTTATCTTTGAATTTTGAGTTTTTATTAAATTTGTAGTTTCCTCATAATTTTTTGCAAGTTGTTCAAATTTAGATTTCATATCTTTGCTTAAATTTGAAACTATTTCCCTACTTATGATACTTTCTTCGCTCTCTTCTATATCATCTCCGGAAAGTAAATCAAAAGAGAAATTTTCTGCAATTATGCGAATCATCATTTCTTCCATATTTTGCTTACTACGTATAAGATCTGAGTTTTGTTTTGTAAGTTTATCAAGTTCGCTTAATTCAAGAGTTGATTTTTGTTTTAACTCTTCAACTTGATTTTCTAATTTTTTAATCTGATCATCTGTTAATGCTATATTTTTTTCGCCAACTACGATATCACTTGCAAGTTCTTCTAATTTTTTATTAAGAGATTTTTCTAACTCTTGTGTTGATTTAAGGGTATTTGATTTATCTGCAATTTTATCTTTTGTTGAAGTTGCAGCCCCACAAAAACAGATAAAAACAGCAAAAAAAAGAAATATAGCTTTTTTCATACACTAGACCTAGATGTTTTTATCATAACAAAACTTACAGCAATTAATGTAAGTGCCAATGATATACCAAAAAGGATAGAAAAATCATGAAGTATGTTTATCTCAGGAAGCATAATGGCAAGTTCAAAAAATGCGTTTTTAACACTTTCTAGATTAAAAATAATTACAAAAAATAGTATAACAAATGCACTAGAAAGCAAAGAGCTAATAAAAACCATTTTATATAAACTACCTCCTTTTAGCCAAAAAGCAGCCCCAAAAAGAGACATTATATCTATTCTTTCCCTGTGTTCATATATCCAAATTTTCATCTGTTTATATATAAGCATCAAGCCTATTAGCGTTATTAAAGATGTAAAAATATATGAAAAATACTTAGAAATCAAAAGAAATTTATATATCTTATCGTGAGTTTTAGAAAAAGTTTCAACTCTAGTAACTCCGTCTATTTTTAAAAGCTTACTTTTAACTTCATTCATATATTTTGTACTAGGAAAAGCATTTAACTTTATAGAATAAAAATTTGGAAGTGAGTTTTTTAAAATAGATAAATTTTTTGAAGATATATCTTCTTTTAATTTATCTAGTATCGAATCAGTAGTTAGTTTATTAGCTGATTGAAATGTATAAATTTCTTTTTTAAGTATAGTCTCATTTATATCATTTTTAGATACAACTATGATGTTATAATCTTTATTCATAGCCATTTCATAATTTTTTACTATATTTTTTGCATTAAAAGAAAATTCAAATGAAAAAAGCAAGATAAATAAAGGCAAAAACACACTCATATTACTTTTAAAAGATTTCATTAACATTTCCTTTTTCTATAGTAAAGTGTCTATATTGCATTCGTAAAAGTGATGGTATGCGGTGGGTTACAACGATGATAGTAGCGCCAAGCATCTCTCTTGCCGATCTTAACAAACTCCATATAATATCGCTTGAATAATCATCTAAATTTCCGGTTGGTTCATCGCATAAAATAAGCATAGGATTATGAGCTAACGCTCTAGCCATAGCAACTCTTTGCTGCTCTCCGCCACTTAATTCAAAAGGATATTTATCGGCTTTGTGTAGCATATTCACATGATTTAAAAGCTTTGTGCTCTGTTTTTTACAAGTATTTTTAGAAAAACCTTTTATGATAAGTGGCAACATAACATTTTGCTCAACACTCCACTCGTTTATAAGGCGGTAGTTTTGAAATATAATGCCTATTTTTCGTCTTAATGCATTCAAATTTGATTTATTGATACTGTTTAAATCATACATACAAACATTTAACATACCTTTTTTAGGAACCATTTCTCCATAAAAAGACTTTAATATTGTGGATTTTCCACTTCCGCTTTGTCCTGTTATAAAAACAAAATCATTCGGAAATATCTCTAAATTTGCACTATTTATAACAATATCATCTTTTTCGTAACCAAGAAGTAAATTTTCTGTTTTTATTATAGGATGTGGCATTTTTTTAAAAACTCCTTTAAAGCCATATGTGCCATAAAATTTTCCTTTGTTGCTAGTGGTTTTTTTATAAAATATTCACATTTTTTAGAACTAATAAAAATATAGCAATGTTCTGGTTTATAAAATGCACCCAAAGAAAGTTTTATTAAAATTTCATCATCTGATTTTTCATAACAATTTTCTAAATGCACAAAATAACTTTCTTTTTTTATAGTTATATTTTTAAAACTATTTTTTATAGCCAAAATATCATACTTTCCATCAAAATCCATATCAAATTTTATATCTTCAAAAACATTTTTTTCTAAATTTGTAAAAAACATATCATATATATTTTTTTGCTGTTTTTTCCATCTATCTTCGTATTTGCTGCTAATTTGCAAATTTATATCTTTTTGTATTTCTAAATTTGAATGAGGTAAATTTAGAAAATGTTTTATACTAAAATCAATATAATCCCTGTCATCACTTCTTAATTCAAATTTACCATTTTGTTTTAAAATTCTTTTAGTTTCTTTTGCAAAATTTTCAGATATAACTCTTCTATGTTCTGCTTTTTCCCAAGGAACCGGAAAATGCATAAAAACTTTGTCTATACTGCCAGTTTTAATCAAAGAAAAAATAATTCTAGCATCCGAATTTAAAAGCAAAATGTTATTTAAATTTTCAACCATTGCAAGCTTTGCAACTTGTTCTATGCAAGGCTTATAAACTTCTATACCAATTACCAAAGTATCTTCGTTTTTTCTAGCTTGATAAAGCAAATGCCTACCTGATCCAAAGCCAATTTCTATAAAAATCTTTTTAAATTTTATTGTATCAAGAAAATTTAAAAGACACTCTTCATCAACTAAAAGCGGGGTTTGTTTTACTAATCTATTTTTTTTAATAGCTATTGTATCGCTTAATATATCTTTACAAAACTCGTCTTTAAAAACACTCAGTGCTTTTTGCAAAAGTCCAACTTTTGCTGGTCTAGTAATCTTTTCGCCTTTTAATACAAAGTCATTTTTTCTTTTTTTTATCGTTATGAAAAACTCTTCATTTTCAATTTTAACTAAAACAATATCATCAAATTTACTTTTTGCACTCCACAAAAAATTAATATCGTGTATAACAAAAGGAAATTTAGGTTTATTTATAGAACTGGCAACAAAATTTGGCATCTATTTAGCCAAAATAGTAACTTCATCAGATTCTTGAGAGTTTATTCCATACTCATCAATCCCAATAATCTTATATTTATATGTTTCACCTATCGTTAAATCGCTATCTGCATAAGTTGTATCGCTTAGCTCAAAAATACTCTCTTTATCACTACTACTTTTTTTTAAAACATAACTCACGGTTTTATCGTCTTTTGGATCCCAAGCTAACATAACTGCACCACCAGTATAATCAGCCCTTGTAAAAACTGGGCTTTTTGGAGCAGATAGTGTGCTTCCAACAACGCCTTGAGGCTGTTTATCGCTTTCTAAATCAGTTGTATCAACAGCTGTTACTACATATGTTTTTGTGGCACCATTTTCATTTACCAAATCTGTATAAGAATTTGTTTTTGTACTAGCAATTAGCTTATATGGTAATAATTTACTACTTTTAGCATAAACATTATAATGCGAAAAATCTTCGTTTGTATTAGAATCCCAATTAAGAACTATTTTTTTAGGTTCTGAATTTGTTGCGTTTAGCCCTGTAACTGGATATGGCTTTGGTTTGGTTTGAGCGTTAAAAATTTCGCTTGGTCTTGATATTATACCAGAAGTAGTTTTTACGCTAATTCTATATTTATAAGATCTACCGGCATCAACTTTTTTGTCGATATATTCTGCATTTAATCTACCTTTTATCTCAGCTATTTGTTTCCAACTATCGCTGCCAACTTCGCTTCTTTCTATTATATAGCTATCAACTCTTAAATCAGGATGTGGTCTCCAAAGAACTTTAACTCTATTTGGCAAACCTTGTATAGTTTGAGCAAATGGAACAGATTCTATTAAATTTTGCGTTCTAACACTGACAATCTCGCTTTGACTAGAAGCGTTATTTGAAGCATCATATGATTTCATCATATAATCATATGTTCTTTCAGGAGATAACTGGGTATCGACATAATGAGTGGCATATCTATCTTTTATATTTGCGACTATATTAAAACCATTAGAATTACTATCTTTTCTATATAAATAAAATCCTTCTATATTTTCATTGCTACCAAGAGATGACCATTCAAAAGCAATTTCTGTCATATCGCTTATAGTTTTTATATTTTCAACTACCGGTAGATTAGGATTTGTGCTATTTGGTACTTTTGTGGCACACCCATTTAGAAATATCGCAAAACAAATTCCTGATATTAGGTATTTGCAAATTTTCATCTAAAAACTCCTTGTCAATTTTAATTAAATCTAAAAAATCACTATACAAACTAGCACAAAAACTCATAGGTAAATTTGTGCTTGGATGGATAAAATAAATTTCAAATGCATGAAGCATTACTCTGCTTATTTTATCATTATCGCTCTTAAATCCGTATAAATTATCGCCTAAAATATGCCTTGATATTGAGCTTAAATGAACTCTTATTTGGTGAGTTCTACCGGTAAATAATTTTGCTGCTATTAAATTTATATTTCCATTACTAAATACATTTACAAATGCACTTTTTGCATATCTTCCATTTTCTACAATGCCTTTTTTAAGCCTATTTGATGGATTTCTACCAATTGGCTTTTCAACTATACAATTTTCTTTTAATGCATAATCACAAAGTGCTAGATAAATTCTACCCATTGTTTTATCTCGAAGTTGTAAGCTTAGTTTTTCATGAGCAATGTTGTTTTTTGCAACAACCATAACGCCACTTGTTCCTTTATCTAATCTATGAACAATACCTGGTCTATTTTCTCCATTTATATTTGAAAGCAAAGTTTTTCGTTGAACCAACCAATCAACCAAAGTATGCTCTTTTACACTTGGAGCCGAGTGAACGACCAAATTTGGCGGTTTGTTTATCACAAGCAAATCATCATCTTCATAAATAACCTCTATATCAAAATCTACTTTTATATCTGAGATAATATCTTGTTTTTGCGGAAAATTTATGTTTATTTTATCATTTTCTTCTATTTTAAAAGATGGTTTTAAAACCAAAATATCATTTACTTTTACATTTGCATTTTTTATCAAATTTGTAATTTGATTTCTAGATATATCTAAAACACGAGATAAAAAAATATCTAATCTTTCATCATTAATTGTTGCATAAATTTCTTTCACTATAACTCTCTTTATGGTATAATTTGCCAAAAAAGGCAAAATTTGATAAGACTTGACAAGCGTATTTTAACACATTTTGATTATATTCAAGTAATTTTAATAATACCAATAATAATTTTATCTTATATACTAGTTTCAGACGCAAATGATATGTTAGCTAGCAAACAACTTGTATATTTTGGCATTGGAGCTATGTGTTTTATGCTATTTTTTTTAATTCCCATTAAAAAACTTGAGTGGTTGATACCGCTAGTTTATTGGGTAAATATAATTTTACTTTTTAGTGTTGATATAATTGGAGTTAGTAAGCTTGGTGCACAAAGATGGCTGGAAATTCCATTTGTTCATTTTACAATACAACCTAGCGAAATTATGAAGCCTGCATTTTTATTGATGTTAGCATATATAATAAAGCAAAAGCCGCCAGAAGAAGATGGGTATGGTTTAAAAGATTTTATAAAAATAAGTTTTTATATAATTTTACCATTTGTTTTAATTTTAAAAGAGCCTGATTTAGGGACTGCACTTATACTATTTTTAGTTGGATACAGTATACTTTTCGTAGTTGGAGTAAATAAAAAGATATGGATATCGCTCATTGTAATTGCAGGAATTTTATCACCAATAATATATGAAAATCTTCATGATTATCAAAAAAAACGTATAACAGATTTTATATCAAAAGAACCAAGTTATCAAGTAAAACAATCAATCATAGCAATAGGAAGCGGCGGGATAAACGGTAAACCAAAAGACGAAGTAACACAGACAAAATTTAAATTTTTACCAATTGCAACAAGCGATTTTATATTTGCATACACCATAGAAAGATTTGGATTTATCGGTGGAACTGCACTTATGCTAATTTATTTTTTGCTTATAATTCATCTTTTTAGTATAGTGTATTGGAGAAAAAAAGATTATTTTACCATAGTTATGTCAGTTGGACTAGCTTCGATGATTTTTATTTATGTTGGAGTAAATGTATCAATGACTATAGGGTTTGCACCAGTTGTTGGAATTCCGCTTCCGTTTTTTAGCTATGGAGGCAGTAGTTTTATAACTTTTATGTGTATATTTGGGATTTTACAAAATTTGATAACATTTAGATATGACCCGCTTTATAGGCTTGTAAAAATTAAATTTTAAATAAATTTAGGGCTAAATTTAGCCCTAAATCTACTCTTCTTCTTTTGCAAATCCATCTTTTGCATGAGATTCTAAAAATCTTAAAATTCTAGATTTTTCTTCATCATTTATCTTTGCAAAATACTGCATAGCTGATAAATAAGCATCCCACTCATTCATTAAATGCTCGCTTGGATGATGTCCTGCATGGCAACTTGTACAAGTATCATAATAAACTAATTCTATTTCTTCCCACGCTGGATATTCTCTATCAACCAAATCTGAACTTTTTACCAAAAATTTATCTCCGTTTTTTGCAGTAGCATTATCAAGTTTTAAAAAGCTTGATAGTGGAGTATTTGTATTTTTATCATTTTTATAAACTAAAACACTCTTATCTGCACTACTTGTAACACCATTTACTTCTATCAAAGATAATTCTCCTTGATTTTTTATAAGCTTTACAGGGGTTCCTTCATAAATTTTACCTACAACTTCATTTGTTTTTGGATCTATTAAATCTGTTGTTATGTTATAAATCCACATATTTTTTCCAAAAGCTAAGCTACTTAAAATCGCTAATAAAAATATTGTTTTTTTCATACTACGCTCCTTTTACCACCGGTAGTTTTATGCCCTTATAAGGCTTAACATCAACTTTTTTGATATTTGCTAGGCAAGTATTTGCAGTTGTAGCTTGTGCCATTGTTGAAGTTGAAATAGAATTTGTTAAAACATTTACATGACCTGCGTTACATCTTGGATTATCCAAACTCTCAGGATCATACCAAACACCTTCTTGGATAGAAATAACTCCGCTCATTATATCATCACTTACAACAGCCCCAGCTAATAAACTACCGCGATTATTAAACACTTCGACAGTATCTCCATTTTTAATGCCTAACTTTTTAGCATCATTGCTATTTATTAAAACTGGCTCTCTATTGCCTACCTTATAAAGTTTTCTTACAAAACAATTATCAAGTTGAGAGTGAATTCTATAAGTTGGATGTGGACTTACTACATGGAATGGAAATTCTTTTGTTTTTTCTTTATCACCCAGCCACTCATCAGGCTCTAGCCAAATTGGATGACCTTTAAAATCATCTAGTTTATAGCTATCAAATTTATCAGAAAAAATTTGAAGTTTGCCTGTTTCGGTTCTTAGTTTATTGTTTATAGGATCAGCCCTAAAATCAGCATGTCTTACATACTTATAAGCACTCTCATCAGGAGTAAAGCTTAAAAATCCTTTTTCCCAAAACTCTTCAAAACTCATATAATTTGGGCAATCACTTCTATCGTAAAAGCCTTGAATTCTCTCCATTTTTGTTTTCCCACCTGTAAATTTACGGTGTTCTCTAACGCCAACCATTTTTGCCATTTCTTCAAAAACATCATAGTCATCTCTTGCCTCATAAAGCGGCTCGATAACTTTTCTCATAGCATAAACATAATCTTGCGAATAACTTCCACCATAGCTTATATCATCTCTTTCTAGCGTAGTTGTAGCCGGTAAAACTATATCAGCCATCTTAGCAGTTGGTGTCCACCAAGGCTCATGAACTATCACGGTATCCAAAGTTCTTAAAGCTTTAATTAAAGAATTTGCATCTGGCTGATGCCCCAAAGTATTTGCACCTACATTATAAAAAATCTTAACATTTGGATATGTTAATTCGCCACCTTTAAATTTGATTTTTTTGCCTGGATTTAAAATGGCTTCACTTATCCTTGAAGCCGGGATTTTAGCTCTAACTTTATTTTTGCCTTGCGGAAGACCTGCTGGAAGCATAACTCCACTTGATGCTTGACCACCACCTGAGTAGTGCATAGAAAAACCAAATCCTCCACCAGGAAGCCCGATTTGTCCTATAAAAGCAGCTAAAACCATCAAAGTCCAGTCTGCTTGTTCGCCGTGATGAGCTCTTTGCATAGCCCAGTTTCCTGCTAAAAATGTTCTATTTTTTACAAAAGTATCCGCTAGAGCTTTTATAACACTTTCTTCAACGCCTGTAATTTTACTAGCCCAAGCAGGTGTTTTTTCTACTTTATCTTCTGTTTTTCCTAGTAAATAAGGTAAGAATTTATCAAAACCATAAGTATAATTTTGGATGAAATTTTTATCGTATTGATTTGAAGTATAAAGATAGTGCATCATACCCAACATCAAAGCTACATCAGTATTTGGGCGGATTTTGATCCACTTTGCATTTAATTTTTTGGCAATTGGCGTAAGTTGTGGATCAATTGTAATAAATTTTATTTTTGATTTTGCGTATTTATCATAGTATGGGTTATTTGCTCTGTTTGCAACCTTAAAATCAATTTGATTACATTTTAAAATATCAGCACCCCACATAACATATACTTGAGTGTTATCTAGTATAACTTCATGAGCTGTTTGAAGTGAATAAACTTCTAAATCTCCAACTATAGTTGTATTTACTTTACCAGCTGCACCGTTACTATGCTCGCCATCCATAGTAATTGCACCACCAATTACTGTATTAAAAAATCTTCCTGCAGTTGCAGAACAGTTATGAAGAAGTCCTGGATGACCCCATCCACCATAACTTGCATTATAAATTTCATCTGGTTTTACGCTTTGAAGTTTTTCTAAAACTAACTTAATCGCTTCATCCCAGCTAACTCTAACAAACTCTTCTTTGCCGCGAAGTTCTGGCTTTGAGTTTGCTTTTATGCCTTTTGCTTCAAGATAACTTTTTCTTACGCATGGATACTTTATCCTAGTAGGATTATAAACTCTATCTATCCACGCCTCGCTCCAAGGAATTTTAGGATCTTTATCTGAAATTTGTGGAGTAATTTTTACTAATTTTCCACTTTCATCAACTTCTCCAAAAAATGCCCCTACATTTGAAGCAGTCGGAATGCTTTTTAGCTTTTTTTCGCCTGCTAAAAGCGGATTTGTAGATAATACAGCACCCGTAACACCTGCTGCTTTTAAAAAATTTCGTCTATTCATACAAATAATCCTTTTTTGTTGATAATAAAAATATATCATAACATACATTTTCATCTAGTTTTCATTATTATGCTTATATTAAACTTAAATATTGTAAAATACTAACCGAAATAAAGGAAATAAATTGGTAAATTTAAAAAATTTAAATTTAATATTAGTTGTTGATTGCAAAAAAACAATTGAGAAAGCAAAACAAAATAGAAATAAATTTAACAATTTACTTATCAAAAATAGAGATAATTTTATTGAAGCTTTTTTAAATTCAAACACAAATATTGACATTATAATTTTAGATTTAGATTATGTATCAAGTATAAATTTATCTCCTATAATTAATATGAATAAAAATCAACAATTCATATTTTTAGCCAGCAAAAGACAAGTTTATATTAAATTTTTAAATGAATTTAATGGCGGAAGTTCTATGATTTTATTTAAACCAATAAAATTTAGTGCTATATTAGATAATATAATACTTATATTTAAAAACAATGATAAAAAACTTACAAAACTAACAAAACAAATAAGTATAGATTTAAAAACCGAGAAAATATTCGAAAATAAAAACGAAATTTTTTTAAGCCCAATAATGCATAAACTAATTATTCTATTTAGTGCAAATTTAGGATCTATAGTTACATTTGAAATGATAGAAGAATGTGTTTATAATACACAATATGTTACAAAAATAACAATACAAAATTTAGTAGGAAATTTAAGAAGAAAATTAAATCTTAATATTACAAATATATATGCAACAGGATATGTATTAAATGAATATAAAATATGTCCTCAGCGAGATTCGAACTCACGGCCTCAAAATTAGGAATTTTGTGCTCTATCCAGCTGAGCTATGAGGACAAAATATTTAAAATGTATATTTGAGTTTAAAAGTCAAAGGATTTAAAAAATCCTTTGACACGATTATTTAACCATTTCTTTTTTTAATGATTTCTTCACTAACATTTTTAGGAACTTCATCATAATGGTCAAATTCCATTGAATATGTAGCACGACCTTGAGTTTGGCTTCTTAAATCTGTTGAGTATCCAAACATCTCTGAAAGTGGGCAGAATGCATCTATAATCTTATTTCCTCCGCGTTCACCCATGTTATTTACTTGACCGCGGCGTTTATTTATATCTCCTATAACATCACCCATATACTCTTCAGGAGTTTCTATCTCAACTTTCATAATAGGCTCTAGTATAACCGCACCTGCTTTTCTAGCACCCTCTTTAAAGCCCATTGATGCAGCAAGTTTAAATGCCATTTCAGAAGAGTCAACCTCATGATAACTTCCATCAAATAGTGAAACTTTAACATCTTCAACTGGATATCCAGCTAAAACACCGCCTTGCATAGCTTCTTGGCAACCTTTATCAACAGCTGGAATATACTCTTTTGGAACAACACCGCCTTTAATCTCATTTACAAACTCATATCCACTACCTGGCTCCATTGGCTCAAGGCGAAGATATACATGTCCATACTGACCGCGACCACCAGATTGTTTTGCATATTTATACTCTTGTTCAACTGTTTTTCTTATAGTCTCTCTATAAGCAACTTGCGGTTTACCAACTTCAGCCTCAACTTTAAATTCTCTTAACATTCTATCTACTATGATTTCAAGATGCAACTCACCCATACCAGATATGATTGTTTGGCCGCTTTCTTCATCTGTTCCAACTCTAAAACTTGGATCTTCTTGAGCAAGCTTTTGAAGAGCTATACCCATTTTTTCTTGGTCTGCTTTTGTTTTTGGCTCAACTGCAACACTAATAACAGGATCAGGGAATTCCATTCTCTCTAAAATAACTTTATCTTTTTCACTAGCTAGTGTATCTCCAGTTAAAGTATCTTTTAAGCCAACTATAGCACCTATCTCACCAGCATAAAGCTCTTTTATCTCTTCACGCTTATTTGAGTGCATTCTTAAAATTCTACCAATTCTCTCTTTTGTGTTTTTAACCGTATTATATACATAGCTTCCACTTTCAAGTTTACCACGATAAACACGAACGAAAGTAAGTTGACCTACAAAAGGATCTGTCATAATCTTAAATCCAAGTCCAGCAAACTCTCCATCATCTGTTGAAGGAACAGTTACTTCTTCTCCATTTTCATAAACACCTTTTATATCAGCAACTTCATCTGGAGCTGGTAGATATTCAACTACCGCATCAAGAAGCGGTTGAACACCTTTATTTTTAAAAGCAGTTCCACAAAGCATTGGAACTAAACTAAGACTCAAACAACCTTTTTTTATACCTTCTTTTATTTCTGCTTCACTTAACTCTTCACCGCCAAAAAATTTCTCTAAAAGCTTATCATCTGTTTCACAAACAGATTCTATCATCTTAGCACGATATTCTTCGGCTTTTTCTTTTAATTCTGCTGGAATTTCTTTTTCAACATAATTTGTTGGTACCTTATCATCTTCCCAAACATAAGCTACCATTCTTACAAGATCAACTACTCCCTTAAAATCATCCTCAGCACCAATTGGAATTTGGATAGGAATAGGATTAGCTTTTAATCTATCTTTTATTTGTTGTTCAACATTATAAAAATTTGCCCCAACTCTGTCCATTTTATTTACGAAAACTATTCTTGGAACACGGTATTTATTCGCTTGTCTCCAAACTGTTTCACTTTGTGGTTGCACGCCACCAACAGCACAAAATACAGCAACAGCACCATCTAAAACTCTCATTGATCTTTCAACTTCGATTGTAAAATCAACGTGGCCTGGGGTGTCTATAAGATTAATCTGATGATTTTTCCAAAAACATGTTGTCGCAGCAGAAGTAATTGTTATACCACGCTCTTTTTCTTGATCCATCCAGTCCATTGTGGCTGTACCCTCATGAGTTTCGCCTATTTTATGACTTATTCCCGTAAAAAATAGTATTCTCTCACTTGTTGTTGTTTTTCCCGCATCAATGTGAGCTGCAATACCTATATTTCTAACCATGTGAAAAGGTGTTTTTCTTGCCATTATTTCTCCTTATTACCAGCGGTAATGAGCAAATGCTTTATTTGCCTCAGCCATTTTATAAGTATCTTCTTTTTTCTTAAATGAAGCACCTTTTGAATTTGCAGCATCCATTAGCTCGTAAGCTAATTTTTCTATCATAGTTCTTTCGCTTCTTTTTCTTGAAAACGAAATCAACCAACGAATTGCTAAAGCTTGTTGTCTAGCAGGACGAACTTCTATTGGAACTTGATATGTAGCACCACCGACACGGCGTGATTTAACCTCCATAACAGGTTTTACATTTTCAATAGCATTGTTAAAAACATCTATACCTTTAACTTCGCCACCTTTTTTGTCTATAAGAGCAATAGCACCATACATAATCTCAGTTGCAACTGCCTTTTTACCATCGTACATTAATGAATTTATGAATTTAGTAATGATTTTGCTGCCATAAATTGGATCTGGCATAACTTCCCTAACAAGGGCTTTTCTTCTTCTCATTTTTATTCCTTCAAATTTGTGATTAAATTTTACTCAAACATTACTCAAAAAAATAGTAAGTCTGTTAAAATAAACTAATATTTATTATTTGCTATCTTTTGGGCGTTTAGCGCCGTATTTAGATCTAGAAACAGTTCTTTTAGCAACTCCAGCAGTATCAAGAGCTCCACGAACTATATGATATTTAACACCAGGTAAGTCTTTAACACGACCGCCACGAACAAGTACTATTGAGTGTTCTTGTAGGTTGTGTCCTTCACCACCTATATAGCTAATTACTTCAAAGCCACTAGTAAGTCTTACTTTGGCAACTTTTCTAAGAGCTGAGTTTGGTTTTTTAGGAGTTGTAGTATAAACTCTCGTGCAAACTCCTCTCCTTTGAGGACAATCTTTCAACGCAGGAGATTTTGATTTCTCAGTAATTTTCTTGCGTCCTTTTCTAACCAATTGATTTATGGTTGGCACATTACTTCCTTTCATCATTAATTTTTTAATCAGAAAATCGATTATATTTAAAATTGACTTAAAAGAAGTTAAAAAAGCCTTTGAAATATCAAAGGCTAAATAATTTTATTTATGATTTTTGGGAGAACCGTCTGGATTGTTACCAAAAACTCTAGCTACTATATAACCAACTACACCAGATACAACAGAGGCAAGCAAAATGGCCAATTTATCAGTTTGATGATATCTTAAAGGATCTGGTAGATAAGCAAGATTAGCAACAAAAAGTGCCATTGTAAAACCAATGCCACATATTATTGCTATACTATATAATTGTTTCCAAGTAGCATTTTGCGGTAATGTTGCAAATTTAAGTTTAATAACTATGTAGCTAAATAAAAATACTCCAAATTGCTTTCCAAAAAATAATCCGGCAAAAATACCTAATGGAACAGGACTTAAAAGATAATTTAATGACATGCCTTGTAAATTTATCCCGGCATTCACAAACGCAAATATCGGCAAAATAAGGAAATTTACAGGTATAGAAAGAGAGTGTTCCATCTCTTTTAACATTGAAGTGCCGTTATTTTCATTATAAATTGGTATTGTAAATCCTGCTATAACTCCAGCTATAGTTGCATGAACTCCAGAGTTTAATACACAAATCCAAAGAATAATACTAAATAAAATAAATATACCCTTACTATTAACACCTTTTTTTGATATCAATATAAGTATAAGAGTACATACCAAAGCACCAATTAAAAAAGCAAAATTAAGGCTAGTAGAATAAAAAAGTGCAATTATGACTATAGCACATAAGTCATCCATTATGGCAAGTGTTAAGATAAAAATCTTAAGACTTGATGGAATTCTTTTGCCCAAAATAGCAAGAACGCCGACTGCAAAAGCAATATCTGTTGCTGTTGGTATAGCCCACCCACGCATAGCAAACTCATTGCCCCAGTTTATGATACTAAAAATAATAGCAGGAAAAATAACTCCCCCAAGAGCGGCAAAACTTGGTAAAAATACTTGTGAAAAATGTCTTAATTGACCCTCTATCATCTCTCTTTTTAACTCTAAGCCAATAGAAAAGAAAAATATAGCCATCAAGGCATCATTTACCCAAAATTCAAATGGTTTATCTAATACATAATCGCCAACACCAATAACTACAGGAAATTCTAAAACAAAATGATAAAAATTATGCGTCAAAGATGAATTTTGAAAAATTAGAGCTAAAATAGTAGCAATAAGTAGCAATACACCGCCGGTTGTTTCACTTTTAAATATTTTTTTTACAAAAGTTGTCAAATAATTTCCTTGCGTAATTTTGTAGTAAATAAAAAGCAATTCTACAATTTTAAGCTTAAGCAATTATTAAAACAATCAATCCACAAAACGCTTTGTTATATTAAAGTAACTATCAATTCTTCTATCTCTTAAAAACGGCCACCACCTACGCACATTTTCAGATCTTATCATATCTATTTCAACTACACTTGAAAGCTCATCTGTGCTATTTGAACTAAATAGCTCCTCTCCTTGCGGACCAAAAGCAAAGCTATTTCCCCAAAACCTAATTCCACTATCTTTTCCATCGCTTTCAAAGCCAACTCGATTTACCGTAACTACTGGAACTCCATTTGCTACAGCATGACCTCTTTGAACTGCTATCCATGCATCAAGTTGACGTTTTTTCTCATCATCCGTATCATTATCAAACCAACCAATTGCAGTCGGATATATCAAAATTTCTGCACCACTTAAACACATAAGTCTAGCAGCTTCAGGATACCACTGATCCCAACATACTAAAACTCCTAATTTTCCAACACTTGTTTGTATTGCATTATAACCAAGATCTCCTGGCGTAAAATAAAACTTTTCATAGAAATTTGGATCATCTGGTATATGCATTTTTCTATATTTTCCAGCTATTTTTCCATCACTATCAAAAACAACGGCACTATTGTGATAAATTCCAGCTGAGCGTTTTTCAAAAAGAGAGGTTACCAAAACTATTTTATACTCCCTTGCAACATTTGACCAAAAAGTCACATCACTTTCATAATCATTTGCCAAATCAAAAAAATCTACATTTTCACTTTGACAAAAATAAGCTCCTTGATGAAGCTCTTGCAAAACAACCAAATTTGCACCATTTTTTACAACTTGCTCTATAAGAGAAACTGTTTTTTCTATAGTCGCAGTTTTACTACCGCAATACTCGTGTGAAATGATACCAACTTTTAATATTTTTGACATTTTTAAACCTTTTTATTTATTGCTAATTTGAATCATCTATTGGATCAAAATGTAAATTTATAATCCATGAATAACTATCGTATTTTGTTTGTATATAATGCTCCACTTCATCGCCTATAGCATGTGCTTTTGAAAGTGAAATTCCTGGATGAAAAACCATATGTATATAAAAAAAACAGGTTTTTGCACTTTTTCTTGTTCTTAAATCATGAAAATCAGTAACATCGTCTCTTGAAATAATAAATTTAGTTATATCATCTACTATATTTTCATCTATAGCACCATCAAGAAGAGTATAAATGCCTTCTTTTATGATTTTTATAGCGCTAAATACTATGTAGATACTTACAATGATACCAAAAATAGCATCTATTATCGTAAGACCTGTAAATTTGATAATTATTAAAGTAATTATAATTGCTAAATTTGTCAAAAAATCAGTTTGATAATGCAAGGCATCTGTTTTGATGATAAGATTGCCACTTTTTTTAGAAACAAAATTAAGATAAAGTATTAAAATACCTGTAATTACAAATGATAAAATCATCACATATAAACCAACATCGATATTAAAATCATGGTTTTTAGCATAAAACTTTTGGATACTTTGAATACAGATAAATATACCAATACCGATTATAAATGCACCTTCTAAAAGTGCTACCAATGCTTCTAATTTGCCATAACCAAAATTAAATTTATCATCTGGCCCTTGTTTTGATTTTCTAAGCGCAAAGTAGTTAAATCCAGAAATCAAACAATCAAGCATTGAGTCAATTGCTGAGCTTAAAACAGAAATAGAACCGCTCATAAGTCCCGCAATTAGTTTTATAATGGCTAGCAAAACAGCGGTTGTTCCAGCTACAATAGGAGCTGTTTTTTCTAATTTCTCAGCACTCATCTTTTATCTTTTTCCTAAAAATCTATTTTGAGAAGAACAGTGTAAAGAGCCATTTTGTCTTATAAATACAGTTGCATCAACACCTATAATTTTTCTACCCGGCAACGCTTTTTTAAGTGTATTTATAACAATTTCATCATTTTTATCATTATAAGTTGGCACTATCAAAGCTTCATTTATAAAAACAAAATTTGCATAAGTTGCACCTAGTTTTTTACCATTATAAAATTTAGGCTGTGGTAACGGTAATGGAATTAGCGTAAATTCAGTTTTTCTTAACTCCCTTTGCATATCTAAAAGTGCCTTATATTCATTGTCATTTGGATTTTCACTAATTGAGTAAGCAATGGTATCTTCATCTATAAATCTAGCCAAAGTATCTACATGAGAATCGGTATCGTCACCATCTATAAATCCATTTTCAAGCCAAATAATTTGCTGTAAGCCAAAAATATTTTTAAGCTCTATATCAAGCTCATCTTTACCCATAGAACTATTTCTATTCTTGTTTAATAAACACTCTTTTGTTGTAAGCATTACACCATTTCCGTTAAAATCTATACTGCCTCCTTCAAGTATAAGATTAATCTCTTTTAACTCGGTTTTAAAATAATTCTCAAAAAGAATTTTATTTACATTATTATCAAGACTAGAATTAAATTTATTGCCCCAAGCGTTAAATTTAAAATCATAACTTATAATTTTATCGCCATTCATAATATCTATAGCACCATAATCTCTAATCCAAGTGTCATTTGTAGAAATTTGCATAAAATCAACATTATTAAATTTAGAAAATCTTTGCTCAAAAATATTTGAATTTGGGGCTACCAAAAGAACTTTTTGATAAGGAATAATAGCTTTTACAAAATTTTCATATGAAAGTAAAATTTCATCTAAATACTCATTCCAATCGCTATTTTCATGAGGTAAAGAAAGCATTATAAGCTCTTGCTCTTCCCACTCTCCAAAAGCTCTTTTTGTCATTAATCATCCTTAAAAATTTTTGTGAATTATAGCATATTTGTTTATCAATAAAATTAATTTTTGATAAACAAAAACAAAGTATTTAAAATGCAGTTTATTTCCAAATTTCAAATTCTAAAATTCTATATGTCATATTTATCACAACCATAAGTGAAACTAGAGTAGCTGGAGTTGATTTTGAAAAATTGTATAAGAAATTAAAAAAAGCTTTTAGTGATTTAAATTTAGTATAAACACTTAGATGTTAGAGTTTTCTCTAACATCTAAATTTATAATTAAAACTTATTCTTCCTTACACTATCAACTATATCTTTAGACATAGTATCAAGTTCTTTTGTGATAGTAAATGTATTATTAGCAATATTAACATTTTCTTTTGTTAAAGCATCTACATCAGCTACAGAGTTATTTATCATAGATATTGCTTCAGTTTGTTCTCTAATACTTTCACTCATCTCATTTATTGATTGAGTTAAAACATTTACATTAGCTTCTATTTCAGTTAATGACTTACCAGTTTTTTCTGCTAGTTTTCTAACTTCATCAGCAACAACAGCAAATCCTCTTCCTGCTTCTCCAGCTCTTGCTGCTTCTATAGCAGCATTAAGTGCTAGAAGGTTAGTTTGCTCTGATATATCTTTTATAATAGTTATAACATTTTTAATCTCTTCACTTTGAGCTATAACTTCTGTTGTTTTTTGATTAATTGAGTTCATTGAACTACTCATCTCTTCAACAGCAGCTGCACTTTCTTCAAGTGAACTGGCTTGTTTTTTAGCTGAAGCTGTTATTTGATCTACTGCTTTAGATAATAGATCTGATTTTTGTTGTAAGCTTTCTGCTTGAGATAGATTTTGTTTAAGCATATTTGATATTTCATTGCCTAGATTATTACTATGTGATGCAACAGCTGCATCATCATCAAGTCTTTGAGTGAAATCATGTTTAGAGTAAGCATCAAGAAGATCTAAAAGTTTTACTCCATTTTTAGCAATTTTTTCACTTAATACTTTTTCTAAATCTATAAATTTACCTTTTAAAGTATTTAAAGCAGGATTATTAGTTTGAGCATTACTAAACTCAAATGTAAAATCACCATCTTTTATTCCTTCAATAAACTCATCAGCTTTTTGGATGAATATTTTTTCAGCTTGGATGTTTTGTTTTGTAGCCTCAATATCGTCGTCTAATAATTTTTGCATTATGCAAATTTCATCATTACCCTTTGCATTAAATTTAGCTACATCTTTTGTTTTATGTTTCAAGAAATCAAAGAAAATTTCAAGACCATTTGCAGTGATAGTAATTCTTTTTGATAAGTGTTTTGAGTATAAAATATCGGGATACAAAGCAGTATTAAAAACACTAATCCCAAAATAATCATATTATTTCTGAGTTTTTCTACTTCTTTTACTCTTTCATCTTTCATAGTTACAACCATTGTTGCCCAAGTTGTATCTATATCTCTTATTTTAATCGGCGTAACATCAGTTATCATATCACGATTTCGTACATCTGAGTGGTATGTTACTTTCGTATGTTTGCCATTTTCTAGAATTTTTCTTACTTGTACTAATTCATCATCTGCTGTTTCAAGTGATTTTCCTAGCATTTCTTTATTTTTATGAGTTACGAAATTTCCTTCTTGTGATATTATAGACACAAAACCGCTTTCTAAAATTTTTGTTTGTGCTAAATTTTTGTTTAATTCTTCAAGTGATATATCACAACCTATAACGCCAATGAACTCGCCGTTTAGCTCTATTGGCACAGAAAAAGTTGTAATCATAACTTTTTGAGCATTTATCTCATAAAAATATGGCTCAGTAACTATTGGTTGACGAAGTGATTTCGCACGAGAGTAAAAATCATCACTTCTAAATTCATCACTTGCTTTATCTAGCTTAACATCACTCCCGCTTCTTGTAGCATAGACTGCGTAATCGCCATATTTTGTATGAGTTATGTCGCCAGCTTTTAACTCATCTATAGGGTAGTATTTGCCATTATCTGCATGAAACCAAGCTCCAACTAATTCAGGATATGATTTTAATGTTTCTAAAAGTAAATTTTCTATCTCTTGTGGTCTAAGTGGGTTATTTTGAGATATTGGTATAGAAACTGCATTTGAAAGTGTTTTTGCAACATTTACTGGCGTATTTAAAATAGCTGTTGTAGCTTTTGAAATTTCTTGTGATTTAGTCATCATCAACTCATCCATATCTTGCGAACTTATGCTATAAACCCTGTTTGATGATATTGCAATAAGTGCTATAAGAACAATAAAAACTAGCCCAAGATTGATAAGTAACATTTGAGTTAATATTTTAAATTTAGTTAACATTTTTTATCCTTTTTGTTAATAAATTTTTAATTTTTATTATACACTATCTCCCCCCCCCCAGTTGTCAAGAAGTTTCATTTAAAAATAGTTAAAAATTGAATTTAATGAGTAAATTTATAAAATAAGGTAACAAATATAAATTTCAAGGGAAAGCTCCCTTGAAAAATTTTATTCAACTTCTGCGTCTATAACATCATCATCTTTTTTATCTGTTTTATCTGATGATTGGTTATTTGAATTGTCTTTGTTTTTATACATACTCTCGGCAAGCTTATGACTAACCTCGCTTAATGCTTTAACTTTTGCATCAATTTGATCTTTTGAAGCATTTTCATCTTTTAAAGTTTCTTTAAGATCATTTAAAGCTGCTTCGATTTTTGCTCTATCTTCAGCTGGAATTTTTTCACCAAGCTCATCTAAACTTTTTTGAGTTTGATGAGCTAGGGCATCAGCGTTATTTCTAGCTTCAACTGATTCTTTACGTTTTTTATCCTCTTCTTTGTGAGCCTCTGCGTCATTTACCATTTTATTTATCTCTTCTTCGCTAAGACCGCTTGAGCCAGATATAGTGATATTTTGTGCTTTGCCTGTTGCTTTATCTTTAGCTGAAACAGTTAAGATACCATTTGCGTCTATATCAAACTCAACTTCTATTTGCGGAACGCCTCTTGGTGCAGGTGGAATGCCCTCAAGGTTGAATTGTCCTAAAGATTTATTATCTCTACTAAATTCTCTCTCGCCTTGTAAAACATGGATTGTAACAGCGCTTTGATTATCATCTGCAGTTGAGAAAACTTGGGATTTTTTAGTTGGAATTGTAGTTCCTTTTTCTATAACTTTTGTCATAACACCGCCCAAAGTTTCGATACCAAGACTTAACGGCGTAACATCAAGAAGTAAAACATCTTTTACATCTCCTTTTATAACAGCGCCTTGAATAGCAGCACCAATTGCGACAACTTCATCAGGATTTACAGATTTGTTAAGATCTTTTCCAAATGCTTTTTTAACTTCATCTTGAACTAATGGAACACGAGTTGAGCCACCAACCATAACTACTTCTTTTACATCTGATTTATCTAAACCAGCCTCTTTTACAACTTTATTTAAAGTTGTAATTGTCTCAGCAACCAAAGAATCAATCATGCTTTCAAATTTAGCTCTTGTTATAGTTTTTGTAAGGTGTTTTGGGCCAGTTGCATCAGCTGTAATAAATGGTAAATTTATAGTTGTTTCCATCGCACTTGAAAGCTCTTTTTTAGCATTTTCAGCTGCTTCTTTTAATCTTTGAAGTGCCATAACATCACTTTTTAAATCTATTCCGCTCTCACTTTTAAACTCGCTAACTAAAAAATCTATCAGTTTATTATCAAAATCATCACCGCCTAAAAACGCATTACCGCCAGTTGAAAGAACCTCAACAACATTATCTCCAGTTTCAAGCACAGTAACATCAAATGTTCCACCGCCCAAATCATAAACAACTATTTTCTCGGCTGTTTTTTTATCTAATCCATAAGCAAGTGCGGCTGCAGTTGGCTCGTTAACTATTCTTAAAACATTAAGCCCTGCGATAGTTCCTGCTTCTTTTGTAGCTTTTCTTTGACTATCATTAAAATACGCTGGAACTGTGATAACCGCATCTACAACTTTTTCTCCCAAATAGCTTTCTGCGTCTTCTTTTAGTTTCATTAAAACTTTAGCAGAAATCTCTTGAGGAGTGTAAATTTTGCCATCTATATCTATAGCGCAAGCACCATTTCTATCTACAATTGCATAAGGAAGCCTGTTTTTTGCCTCTTTTGCATTTGGCTCATTCATCATAAGACCCATTATCCTTTTTATAGAATAAATAGTCTTTTTAGGGTTTGTAACAGCTTGTCTTTTTGCTGTATCTCCAACTAAAATTTCACCCTTATCTGTAAAAGCAACCACAGAAGGAGTTGTGTTTTTACCTTCTTTGTTTGGTATAACTTTACTTTCTCCATGCTCATAAATAGCAACACACGAATTTGTTGTTCCTAAATCTATTCCTATAACTTTTCCCATTTTTTAACCTTTCATTAATTTTTAAATTTATTTTACAACTACAACCATAGATGGTCTTAAAATCCTATCTTTGTATTTATATCCTTTTTGATAAACCTCTACTATATCACCACTTTCTTTACCTTCTACTTCTATAATGTTTATAGCATTATGAAGCTCTGGATTAAATTTACTATCTGTTTTTATAGGCGTAATACCATATTTTTCAAAGTTTTTCATAAATAAAGATATTGTCATTTCAACTCCATCTTTTATGTTCTTGGCAAGTTCATTTTGAGATACATCCATTTTTATAGCCATTTCAAGAGCATCTAAAACAGGAAGTAAATCCCTCGCAAAGCCTTCATTTGCAAACTCAACTGCTACAATTTTTTCTTTTTCCATTCTTTTTTTAATATTTTCAAAGTCTGCAACAGTTCTTATAAATTTAGCCTTTAACTCGGCTAATTCATCATTTTCAACTACTTGCTCATCTTTAATATCTTCTTTTTCAAGATTTTCAAAACTTATATTTTCATCATCATTAAAATTTAAATTTTCATCTAAATTTTGCGTGTTTTCTCGTTCTAATTTTTCTTCATTCATGCCACATCCTTTAAGTTTTCAAAAAATTTATCATAATCATTATAAACACTTCCTAAACATATCATTGTAGATTTTTCATCTTCAAAAATAACATTTCTTTTAATTGCCATAAAACCTTCATTTCCATTTGGTATAATATAAATACTGTTTTTTATATATTTTAAAATATTGCAATCAAGCATAAATTTAAACTTGTCATCTTTAAAAATATCAAATAGCATAAATTCATTATCTCTAAATAAAATTTTAGATGTTTTTAGTTGATTTATTTTTTTTCTAAGCTCACTAGCTCCTATTTGCATACAGAATTTTTCTAATTCATCCAAATCAATGCCAACTAAATTTAATAAAAGTTTATATATTTTGATATTAAATTTTAAAACCAGTTCTTCGCCATCAAAATCAAGTATAATAAATTTATCTCTATAATTAACAACATCTTTTAGAATTTGTTTTTTATTTTCAAAAATTATGCAATAAATTCCAAAATTTTTAATCAAAAAACTGAGTGCATGCTTATCATTTATAACAAGCGATTCATCTAAATTTAATATACTTTTCCAATATTCATTCATAGCACAAACCGTAGGGATTCTACCTCCGCTAATATGAAGTTGTGTTATAGCTCCCTCGTCGCTAAGTTTTTTAAAATAAACTCTAATCGTAGATGGCGGAATACTTTCATTAATCTTTAAGCACAACTCATTTGAGCCAACTGGAGTATTGTCGCTTAGATACGACTTTATAATGGATTCAAGTATAAAATCTCTTTTATTTATTTTCATTATCTAGCACTCTCTAACTTTAATTGCTAGTGATATTATACAACATTGAGTGGTTATTTGTCAAGTATTTTAACCTAATAAAATATATTTAATTTTATTTAGTAAATATGACTAAATGCAAAATAATGTATATATTATAATTTTTTTCGTATAATAATAACTAAATATATTATATTTAATACTATTAAAATTATTTATAATGTATTTTATATTATATTTATACAAAATATATAAATTTATATAATATTTAATGCATATTTAATAATATAATCTGTATAATTTCTAGATGATTCAAACAAATGATATCTTTAACCTGTTGCATAACGCAGTAGAATCAAAATATATGGGTAAAAAAATTTCGCATGCACAAATGGCTAAAAAACTTAATGTGTCTATGAGAACATATCAAGATTGGAGACTTGGA
Organism: Campylobacter sputorum subsp. sputorum; assembly: GCF_008245005.1. Lineage (NCBI taxonomy): Bacteria > Pseudomonadati > Campylobacterota > Epsilonproteobacteria > Campylobacterales > Campylobacteraceae > Campylobacter > Campylobacter sputorum. The sequence goes on from NZ_CP043427.1 coordinate 1,104,229, forward strand.
AACTCAAAACCACAAGCAGTTCAAGCAGCTTTTGAAATGCTTTGCGAACTTGAAAAAGAAGATATTATGTATGTGTTATCAAAAATAAAAAAAGGACTAAAAGAGTAATGCAAAAGCTTACAAGTAAAGAAAAAATGGAACTATAACAGGTATTTTCAGTTATATATGTAAATAGAAATAGTAAATTTGTTGATTTTTACAAAAGTTTTTACTCGAACTTTTTTAGTGAAATAAATAAAATAAAAAAAAGAATAAAATATATAAAGAGAAAAATAAAATAGTATAGACAAAAAATATTTTGTCTATACTAAAAATATTATAATACTTTGGAGTATTTTAATCCCAAATCATACGCTTTTAAATTTAGTTCTTGGAATTTTTTAGGAACACTTGCTATCATCTTTTCTCTAACAACATCTTTATCCATAACATTTGTAAAGCCAACTGCCAGACCTAAAGCAATTACACTTTGAGTTATAACATTACCAACTTCATCTTTAGCTATAGAAATGATAGGTATCTCATAAATTTTATATCTTTCTTTGTCTTCATCTGTTGGTTTTACTAAATTTGGCTCTATTACTATTATGCCGCCTTGTTTGACACCATCTTTAAAAGCATCATAGCTAACTTGTGCAGTAGCAAGCATAAATTCTATTTCTCCGTCATTTGCATAAGGATAGAGTATAGGCTCTTCATCAAGCAGTATATCAACTTTGGTTGGACCACCCCTAACCTGAGATGTGTAAGTAGATGCTTTTACTCCATATCCACCATCTTCAATTTTAGCAGATGATAATATCTCTCCAGCAAGAATTACACCTTGACCACCAACACCAACAAACCTTAAATTGCGTCTCATTTTATCATCTCCCAATCTATAGCAGTTCCGTCTTGAGCGGCTTTAATAACTTGATCATATGCCTTGCTATACTCTATGCGAGAATTATCTTCATGCAATATACCAGTAGGATATAAATCTTTTCTCTCTTCTTCGCTCATTTGATCATATTTTACTTTATTTACTATTTTACTATCAAGCCATTCTAACATTTTTGTAGCTTCACCCATTTTATTTTTTCTACCTAAATTTATATGGCAGTTTGAGAAAATATCAAAAAAGCTATATCCATCATGCTCAAACCCTTTTATAAGCGTTTTTTCAAGCCTATTTGTATTTAATACACTCTCTCTTGCTACAAATGTCGCTCCTGCTGCAATTGCAAGCTTTGCGGCATCAAAATGGGGGTCTATATTGCCATATTGTGCTGTTACAGTCCAAAAACCTTGTGGGGTTGTAGGGCTTGTTTGAGAATTTGTAAGACCATAAATAAAGTTATTTATCAAAATATGATTAAGTCCTATATTTCTCCTACACCCATGAATAGTGTGATTTCCGCCTATTGCCAAACCATCTCCATCGCCTGTTACAACTATAACATGTTTATTTGGATTTGCAAGTTTTATACCAGTTGCATAAGCAATAGCTCTACCATGAGTTGTATGAACGGTATTGCAATCCACATAAGAACTAAGCCTTCCAGAGCAGCCTATACCACTTACTATGCAAACATCATCCATATTCCAACCAAGTTCATGTATGGCTCTTATGATAGTTTTTAAAATAACTCCATCGCCGCATCCCCAACACCATAATGTCGGCATTTTATTTGCCCTTAAATATTTATTATAATCAATTGCCATTTTAAAACTCCATAACTTTTTGTATAATTTCACTTGGCGAAATAGGTCTTCCATTTGCTTTAAGAAGTGTTTGTATATCATCTCTTAGCATACATTTTTTTATTTCTCCGTAGTATTGACCCATATTTAGCTCAGCAACTAATACATTTTTAAATTTAGTCCCTATTTCTTTTAATTTTTCTTCAGGACTTGGCCAAAGCGTAATTGGTTTAAAAAGACCAACTCTTTTTCCTTGTTTTCTTAACTCTTCTATAGCTACTTTTACACTAAGAGACACACTTCCATATGCTATTATACAAATATCTGCATCATCTAACATATACTCTTCGTATTCTATTATCTCATCTTTATGCGCATTGATTTTATTAAATAGTCTTTTTATATTATAATCAACTATGGAACCATCTTCTGTAGGAAATCCAGTTATGCCGTGATGAAGACCCGTTATATGATAATGATATCCTTTAAAAAATGGATTTAGCGTTGCAGGTTCATCTTCTTTGGCATTATATGGATAATACTCTTTAGGATCGCCACTAAACTCTATTCTTTTTATTATTTTAATATCCTTAAGATCTGGAATAAACGTTCTTCCTTGCATATGACCTATAGTTTCATCTAAAAGTAAAAAAACAGGAGTCATAAAGCGTTCTGCAAGATTAAAAGCCTTAATTGTCTGAGAATAAATTTCATCTAAACTACTAGGTGCCAATGTAATACTAGCAAAATCGCCATGAGTAGGATTTTTAGTCTGCATTATATCGCCTTGTGCTACTCTAGTTGGCAATCCAGTAGAAGGACCACCCCTCATAACATCGACAACAACCAAAGGAATTTCAGCAATAAAACCAAGACCTATTTGCTCAGCTTTTAAAGAAATTCCAGGTCCGCTACTTGCAGTCATTGCTTTAGTTCCGCTCATCGAAGCACCAAGAGCTACGCTTATACCAGAAATTTCATCTTCCATTTGTATAAAATGTCCGCCATTTTTTGGCAACAATCGACTCATCTCATGAGCAATTTCACTTGATGGAGTTATAGGATAACCACCAAAAAATTTACAGCCACACTCAATTGCTGCTTGTGCGACCAAAGCATTTCCTGTTGTTATAAGCTCTCTCATGCTAGTTCTCCTTGCAATTTTTGATAGTTATTTGCTTTAATTTGTGCCGCTCTTTGTTTTGATTCCTCTGTAAGTTTAGCAAATTTAAAACCTTTATCTGCAACAAAAATTGCAAAATCTGGGCAATGATTTTCACACTCTCTACACCCAATACATGAGTCAGGATCAATAACTTCTATCATTGTGCCACTAATCGCAGAAACTTCTTCTCTCATAGCAATTGTGCCACTAGGACAGTAACTAACGCATATATTACACGCTTTACATCTTGACTCATCAACCCAAACAGGTCTATTTTCATTATCCATTTATTTTCCTTTAACCAAGTATCTCTTTTAACTTAGAGCCTATGTGTGCTGGACTCTCCACAACATGAACACCAACATCACTTAAAGCTTTCATTTTTCCTTTTGCGGTGCTATCTTCGCCACTTATAATTGCACCGGCATGCCCCATTCTCTTGCCTTTTGGTGCAGATTGACCGGCTATAAAAGCAATAACTGGTTTTGTTATTTGTGATTTTATTATCTCGCAAGCTTGAATTTCTAAATTTCCACCAATCTCACCTATCATAACAATAGCTTTTGTTTCTTCATCTTTTTCAAACATAGGTAAAAGCTCACTATAAGTTAAACCTATAATGCTATCTCCGCCTATACCAACAGCTGTTGATATGCCATAACCCTCATTTATGATTTGATTTGCACCCTCATAAGTTAGAGTTCCTGATTTTGAAATAAGACCTATATTTGTTTTTGCTTTTTTAAATACCATTCCTGGCATAATGCCAAGCTTACATTCATCTGAACTTATAATGCCTGGACAATTTGGACCTATCATCATCATGCCACACTTATTTGCATAGTTCTTTGCTCTAATCATATCATTAACAGGAGTGTGTTCTGTTATAACAATTGCTAATTTTATACCGGCATTTGCAGCCTCTATGATACCATCTGCAACAAATTTAGCAGGAACAAATATCAAAGAAACCTCAGCTTTAGTTGCATCAACAGCTTCTTTAACGGTATTAAAAACCGGTTTTCCAAGATGGGTTTGTCCACCCTTAAAAGGCGTAACTCCGCCAACTATATTTGTACCATAAGCTAAGCATTGCTCAGAGTGAAAAGTACCTTCTTTGCCAGTAAAACCTTGAACTATAACTTTTGTATTTTTATTTACCAAAATGCTCATTATTCACCTTCCTTTGCTAGCTTAATTGCCATTTTTGCACCATCTTCAAGACCATCAACCGAGATGATATTTTCTATATTTGCACTTTTTAAAATTTCCATTGCTTCTTTTGCGTTTGTTCCATCAAGTCTTACTACAACAGGAACATTTACTTTTGTTAATTTTGTAGCTTCTAAAATGCCATTTGCTATTCTATCACATCTTACAATACCGCCAAAAATATTTACAAATATCGCTTTTACATTTTTATCTCTAAGTATAATCTCAAAAGCTTTAGCAACAGTCTCAGGGCTCGCTCCACCACCAACATCTAGAAAATTTGCCGGTTTTCCGCCAACTGAATTTATAGTATCCATAGTTCCCATAGCAAGACCAGCACCATTTACCATACAACCTATATTTCCATCAAGCTTTACATAACTTAAACCATAGTTTTTAGCCTCAACTTCGCTTGGTTCTTCTTCGTCTAAATCACGCATTTTAGCTATTTTTTCTTGTCTATACATTGCACTATCATCAAATCCCATTTTAGCATCAAGAGGAATAAATTCGTTTTGAGCAGTTAAAACAAGTGGATTTATTTCAACTAAATTTGCATCAGTATCTATGTACAATTTATAAAGTTTTGTAAGCAAATTTGAAAATTTAATACTTAAATCTTTGTCAAATTTCAAAAAAGAAGCAACTTCCATAGAATGAAAATCACAAAGTCCAATTTGTGGATCTATCAAAATGCTTTTTATAAGCTCTGGATTTTTATGAGAAACTTCTTCTATACTCATTCCGCCTTCAGCTGAAGCTATAAGCCCTATTTTTTCACTCTTTCTATCAAATGTAAAACTTAAATAAAACTCCTTAGCTATATCTGTGCCTTGCTCTACATAAACCTTTTTAACAAGTTTACCCTCTTTGCCAGTTTGAGCTGTAACAAGATTCATACCTATGATGTCATTTGCATATTTTTCAACTTCATCTAAATTTTTAGCGATCTTTACACCTCCGCCAAGACCTCTACCACCTGCATGAATTTGAGCTTTTATAGCCCAAACATTTCCACCTATTTCTTTTGCAGCATTAAGAGCTTCATTTGGATTAAACGCAATCTTACCTTTGGCTACATTTATACCAAAATCACCAAGAAGCTCTTTAGCTTGATATTCATGAATATTCATGATACTCCTTTATTAAGTATTTAGTTATTGTAAGTATATATGAATTTAATAAAAATAAGCAATGTTTTATAAATTAAGTTATTATATTTATTTTTTAATAAATTTTAATTAAATTTATAAAAATTTAAGCTAAATATATCTATATTTTTACTTCAAATTTTCTAAAAATTTTATATTTTCGCTCTTTTTTCCTAATTTGGCATAATCCAAAGCATTGTAACCAAGGTCATCTACTGCGTTTATATCGGCTCCACTTTGCATTAAAAATTTTAACATTTCTACATTTGAATGTTGTGCAGCATGCATAAAAAGAGTTCTAGATGTGTGTTCTAAATCACATAAATTTTGATAAAAAGGCAGTGTTACCATTCCTATATTTGAATTTATTGCAAATTTCTCATTTTTACTTATATATGTTGCATTTATATCAGCACCATTTTGCACTAGAAATTTTGTTGTATTTAAATCATTAAAGCCAACAGTATAAAAAATAGGAGTTTTTCCAAATGTATTTTTATAGTTAATATCTGCTCCATTTTTAAGTAAAAATTTAATGTTATTTATATTTCTTAGAGCAAAAAACAGTGATGATTCGCTTCCTTCATTTATTTTTGCACCCATTTTTATAAGTTCTTCTAAAAAATCAATACTTTTTTCGTGCAAAAGAGCTATATTTAAAGCATTGCTGAGTTCACTTTGCGAATATTTATCTTTAAAAAGAGTTTCTTGCAAAGCATATAAATCAAAATTTGGATTTGATATACGCTTTTCAAAATCAGTAATATCAGGAACTTTTTCCATTATTGTATATGAAAAATCCCCAACTGAGAAATTTAAAAAGTCATTCATAACTTTTGTTGCATAAAATATAGCACTTCCTTCATCTATGCCTCTTTTTTTATAAAAAGAGACAAGATTTGACATATTTGCATTATACTCTTTCCAAAAATTGTTAAATAACTCAAAATTTCCTATACTATTATAAGCCCAAAATCTAAAATAAGCTCTATTATCATCAGCAATTTTGCCGCTTTCATCATTTAATGTTTTTGCGTAAATCTCAGGTGCAACACCGGCTTTTAAAAGAAGAAATTTAAACTCTTTTTGCTTTGCATTATACATAACACCTTTACAATTTAACCTATCACCCCTTATTTCTTTACTAATATCAAATAATTTATTTAAAAAATCTAAATTTAATAAAGAATTTTCGCAGTTAAAATCGATTTGTGTATTTAAAAAATCTATATCTAAATTTGAAAAAATTTCATCTTTATACGCTTTTATTTCATCACAACTAATCTTGTTGTCATCTAAAACTTTAGAAAACATCAAAACGGATGATAAAAATATCAAAAATAAAGCTCTCATATTAGTTCCTAAATTTAATAATCATACATATAATTGTATCAAAATATTTTTCTTTTATGAAATTATTTTTTAAATTTTGCCACCTACTATTTTGTATATCAAATTTTCATTTTGAAGTAAAATATATTTATCATATAGTAAATTTAGTTCATAATTTAACTCTGTATTTTTAGCATTTATTAAATCATATAGTTCGTTTTTGCCATTATCATATCGTATTTGATAATATTTTGTGATATTTATGCTGTGATTTAAAATTTCGCTAGTATTTTCAAACTTAAACTTATAATTTTCATAGTCTAAAAATGCTCTATAAAATTCATTTATCGCACTATTTAACTTCTTTAAAAAGTCATTTTTAGCCATTTCATACTCAACCTCAGAAACTTTAATATTATTTTTAACCCTGGCATAATCTAAAAAAGGAAGTGTTATTTGTATATTTCCACCTAAAAAACTAAATTTAAAACTATCATCAAATTTTTGCTCATTTGAGCTAAGAGATGCGCCTAGCGTAATGTTTGGATACAGACTTTTAAAAGTATATTTATAATTATAAAATGTAGCCTTTAAATTAAGTTCTGCTGATTTTATATCTGGACGATTTGAGAGAATTTCGATAGGAATTTCTTTTGATATACCAAGAAGCTTTACATCAAAAATATTATAATTTTTTAAATTTGGTAAATTTTGCATATACATTAAGTTTTTTAACTTTTCTTGGATTGTGTAAATTTGCGTATTTATGTTTAATATTTTTTCATCTGATTGCAATAATGCCTGATTTATCTGTTCAACCTCTAGTTTATCGGCTCTTCCATAATTAAATTTAGCCACTATAATTTCTTTTAATTTCTCATAATTTTGCTTCATTTTATAAATTTTATCTTTAGCGTTTTGTAGATACATTAGGTTAAAAAATGTGCTAACACTATCACTTTTTATACTAAGATCAAGTGCGTTTAAATCAAGTTTTGAGGCATTTAGCAAAAAAACTGATTTTTTGTATTTATCCATAAATTTACCAAACAAATCAACTTCATAAGATACATTTAATGAACTTTTAAAATTTATATCGCTATTTGAATTTTCATCTATATTTTTATTTGCGGACGCATTGTAGCTTGCACCAAAAGTTGGTAACAAATCCGCTCTTGATAGACCAAGATATGCTATAAATTTTTCTATATTTAAATTACTATTTTTTAAATCAAGATTATTTTCAAGTATTGTTTTCATAGTTTTGTTTAGCAAAGCATTATCATAACCTTCCCACCAAGATAAATTTTGCTCATAATAACTCTCATTTACATCTCCGATAGGCGAAGTAAAATCATACTTTTTCATAGCACAACCGCTAAAAATAATCATAAAAATTATTATTAAATTTCTCATTTTATTCCCTTGAGAGTGCATCTATTGGGTTTAAATTTGCTGCATTTTTTGCAGGCATAAAACCAAAAATAATGCCTATAAACATAGAAGATATGAGCGATATCACAATAGAAACCATAGAATAAGTCATAGCAAAAGTAGATACAAAATACATAAAAATAAAGCCTATTATAAAAGATAGTATTAAGCCAAAAATACCGCCTATTACACATATCAAAACAGCTTCAACCAAAAACTGCATAAGTATGTCTCTACTTTTGGCACCTATTGCCATTTTAAGCCCGATTTCTTTTGTTCGCTCAGTAACAGAAACAAGCATTATATTCATAACTCCTATTCCGCCAACAATAAGTGAGATAAGAGCAATTGCGGATATAAGAATTCTCATAGTCCCTGTTGCACTTTCTACGGTTTGTCGTATGCTATCTGAATTTCTTATAAAAAAATCCTGTTTTCCATGCTTTGTAGATATTAATTCAGTGATGGCAACTTGTGCTAATTGCATATTTACATTATCTTTTATTCTTATGGTAATTGAGTTTATATTTCTATCTCCTGTTATTTTATTTATAACAGTAGTATATGGCGAGTAAATACGAAGTGTTTCAGTGTTTCCAAAAGTATCATTTGGTTTCAAAACTCCAATAATCTTTAATGGCTGTTTATTAAAAAGCAAAACTTTGCCAATTGGATTTGAGTTTGGAAAAAAATTGTTTTTTGTATTACTATCTATAACTACAACAGAAGCATTGTTTATAACATCATTTTTATCTAAAAATCTTCCATCTTCTAATTTTAAACCATTTACATTTATACTCTGTTCATTTCCGCCGAGAAGTGAGCCAGTATAAGAGAGATTTTGAAAAGTTAAAGTTCCATTTGTAGAGGTATTTGGCGTAACGCTCATTACATAACTCTGCTTATCTAAAAGCCTTGCGTCACTAATACTTAGAGTTTTAACATTATTTGCTCTCATATCGCCAAAACTTTTACCAGGAAAAATAGTTATTGTGTTTGTTCCCATTGCATTAATATCAGCTAAAATCTTTTCTTGAGAACCTTTGCCAATGGCAACCACAGAAACAACGGATGCTATGCCTATTATAATGCCAAGCATAGTAAGAAGCGATCTTAACTTATGCGATAAAATGGCACCAACTGCCATTTTAAAGGACTCAACAAACATATCTTTTATGGCAAATAAAGAATTCTTAACTTCTATTTTATCAATCTTTTTAACAATATAATTTTCATTTTTACTTTTATTTTCATCTTTTATAATCTCGCCATCTTTTATTTCTATAATTCTTTTTGCGTGATTTGCAACCCCTAAATCATGCGTTACAAGTATGATAGTGTGACCGATTTTATGCAAATCTTCAAGTATTTTTAAAACAAGTTCTCCGCTTTTAGAATCAAGTGCACCAGTTGGCTCATCAGCTAAAATAATCTCTCCACCATTCATAAGCGATCTTGCTATGCTTATACGCTGTTGTTGTCCGCCACTAAGCTCACTTGGATAGTAATTTAGCCTATGAGAAAGATTTAAATTTTCTAAAAGCTCTTTTGCTCTTTTGATTCTTTTATCATAATTAATACCAGCATAAACAGCAGGAAGTGCTACATTTTCGGTAGCATTGATACCAGAAAGAAGATTGTATCTTTGAAAAATAAAGCCAAATTTTTTTCTTCTTAAAAGTGCTAATTTATCTTTGTCAAAATTTGATATAAGATTATTATCTATATAATATTCGCCACTACTTGGGATATCAAGGCAACCTAAAATATTCATAAGTGTTGATTTTCCTGAGCCAGATTGACCAATTATAGCGATAAATTCTCCACTATTTATTTCTAAGCTTATATTTTTTAAAACTTTTGTTGGATTTTTGGCTGTTCCAAAATTTTTACAAATATTAACAAGTTTTAATAAACTCAAATTTTACCTTATTCTCATTTTTCTATTTTCAATTAAATTTTCCAACTCTTTAGCACTAAGCTTGTTTGTTATAACCTCATCACCTTCTTTTAATCCAGATATTATCTGTGTATTTATACCATCACTAAGACCTACTTCGACGCCAACTTTTTTTACATCATTTTGTTCATCTTTTAATAAAACAAAATGCGAATTTTCATCATTTTTTATAGTTATGGAAGGAACCATTAAAACATTTTTGGCATTATTTATAATAATTGAATTTTCTATAGTCATGCCTATTTTAAAATAATTATTATCATTTTCTATATAATATTTTGCATAATAATACACAGCGGCATTTGAGCTATTTACGGAAGCAGAACTGCCTTTTATATCAGAATTTTCATCACTATATGTTTTATCTGCAGGATCTATACTTGATATAGTTGCATTATAATCTAAATTTATATCTCCAAGAGTTCCAAATTTTACTTTTTGCCCGATTTTAACACTATTTATATCGCCTTCTGGAACTTCAACTCTTACTTCTAATGTATTTAAATCAGCAATTTTTGCTATAGTAGGAGTTGTTTGTGCGGCATTTACAGTCTGGCCTTCTTTAACAGGTATTGATATCACAACTCCATCAAGAGAAGAAACTATTTTTGTGTAACCTAAATCAGTTTGAGCAGTATAAAGCGAAATTTCGGTTTGTTTAATCTGCTCTTGAATTTCGGTTAGGCTTGCTTTAGCCAAACTTAATTCATCTTTTGTCTTTTCTAAATTTTCTTTTGAAGTTGCATTTGCTTTGTATAAATCTAACTCTCTTTTATATTTATTTTCAGCTACTTCTTTTGCTATATTTGCTGAGTTTAATTTCGCCTTATATATATTAAGAGAAGCTTTTAAGTCATCTATCTTATTTTTTTGCTTTATATCATCAATTTCAGCAATCATATCGCCTTTTTTCACTATATCGCCAATCTCAACATATAGTTTTTTTATCTGTCCTGAAACTTGAGCACCAAGATCAACGCTATCTTTTGGATAAATTTTGCCTGTTGCTTCTACGCTTTTAACTATATCGCCTCTTTTTACATTTGTAGTTATAAACTCAATTTTTTCTTCTTTTTTTATAAATTTAGCATAAATTCCATATCCAACAGCTATTAAAATAGCAAACAAAATAATATATTTGATAGTTTTTTTCATATACACCGCTTATAAATTTAAAAATTTAGAAAGTAATTTTATATAATTAATGTGAATAAAATGTTAAATTTATTTATTTTTATGCAATTTTGGATAATCAAAAAATAGAACTTTTCCACTATGGTTTTGTATATTTTTAAAGCAATCTTGCTCAAACTCTATACAAAAAATAGAACTAGTTGGCATATGATCTATCACTGAGTTGCTTAGAAGTTCGCATATCTCAGATATACAAGGATTGTGAGCTATGATAAATACTGATTTAAATTTATCATCAATTTCATGAAATACTTGCAAAAAATCACTCAAAGATGAATCATAAAGCTCTTTTTTTTGAACTATTTGGCTTTGAAATCCCACAATATCGGAAATAATCTTAGCAGTTTGAAACGCTCTTTTTGCACTGCTAGAAATTATAATATCTGGCATAATACCTTTATCTTTTAGCAAATTTGCCATAAATTTTATATGTTTTTCGCCTTTTTGATTTATGCTTCTATCTATATCTTTGCAATCATAATTATTCAATGATTTTGCGTGTCTTATAAAATATACCTTTTTCATTTTTGCTCCATTAAGTTCATTATTTGCTCTATTTCAGATTTGCTAAACCCAGCTTTTAGCCTTGCATTTATATTTAACTCTCTTTTTTGTTTAAACGCATTAGGATAGAGAGATTTTACTATATTTATATAAATATCAAGATTAAGATTATTTTGTTTGCACGCAAATTTAAACCACTTATCTCCTTTTTTTACATGAGAAATTTCTTCATCAAGTATTGTGTTTAAAATGCGTGTAAGTTTTTTATCGCTATTTTTAGAAACTTTGCTCTCCATATGCATATTTGCATCAAGTCCGTTTGCTTCCATATATCTTGGAAGAAGCGCCATTCTATTTATAAAAGAATTTTCTGTTTTTTGCATAGCTATAAAAAGACCATTATGAACGGCAAAATCAGAGTATTTATAGCCCAAATCTTGCAAATACTCACAAATCATTTCAAAATGCCTAATCTCATCATCTGCAACTTCAAGCCAGTCTAAATAATACTCATAAGGCAAATTTGCAAATCTATACGCAGCATCTAAAGCTATATCTATGGCACTGTATTCTATATGTGCTATAGAATGCACAAATGCGGCAAGTTTTTTTTCTTTTGGATATTTTATCTTCATTTCACGCATAGATTTTACATCACAAAATGAAGCATAACTAGGCACAACCAGGGTTTTTGGTATGAATTTTTTTTCAAATTCTAAATTTCCAAATTTAAACTCATCATAAAAGCTTTTAAATTTGGAAATTTTTTCTGCTGGATTGCTTTGAAATAAAATATCTTCTAACTTATCAAAAAACATCTAATATTTCCTAACTATTTTACCACTTAAATACCCTATGCCAAATCCAAGCAAATGTGCATACCAAGCTACATTTATACCCATTAAAAGCGGTGCAAAACTCATCAAAATCAAAGCTATAAAAAGTCCTTTTGCATTATATCTATCTATAAAAGCCATAAATCCAAGCAAAACACATATAGCACCACTTGCTCCAATTGTATTTATATCTATACCATTATAATACCCGTTATACCATATATAAACAAGACTTAATAAATTTGTAATAATTCCACCAAGCAGATAAATAAGTATAAATTTAATCCCGCCTAAAAACCGCTCAAGTATGGATCCAAACTGATACAAAACAACCATATTCATAGCTAAATGCATCAATGATCCATGTAAAAACATAGAGGTTAAAAGTTGCCAGTAAAAACCATAATATATGCAAAGGGAATTAAGACCAAACAATATACCAAATTTATTAGTATTAAACACAAAATAGTGTAAAAAATACACAAGGCAGTTTATTGCAATGATAAATGAAGAGAAATATAATTTTTTATTCATAGTTTAATTTTACAAAAATAGACTTAATTTAACTTTCCATATCCTATAAATCTATTTGAAGTAAGACAAGAAGCATTAGAACATCTAGTTATATAACTATTTATAACTTTATTATCCCTAATATGTGTATTTTTATCTCTTAAGTTCATATATCCATACATATTTTTGCCGCTTGCAAAGTGAATAAATTTTATAGTTCCATCTTTATTTACACCCCTTATAATTCCAACATGTGTGACATTTTTAGGATTTACAGACTTTATGGATTTTTTTGTAGATGTATTTGAAAAAAATATCAAATCCCCTACTTTAGGATTTTTTAAAGATATTTTTTCATTATATTTATACAAATTATACATAGCCTGGGATTTTCTATGATTTGAGTAGTAAGAATTTAATTCATTTTCATCAAAATATAAATTATCATATCTACCATTTATGAGTGATACAAAGCCAGAACAATCGCCACCTGCTTTTGTATTTAAATATCTATCTAGTAGCTTAACTAAATCATAAGGATATTTATCTGCATTTGGAATTGAAAATTCCTCCGTTTTGTCATCTTGCAATACAAGTTGAGATTGAAAATCTTCTTTTATATCTGTTAAATTTTCATCATTATAAATATCATAAAAATCATTTTGTGCTACATCTGTTTTGGTAGAACATCCTACAAAAAAAATCAAACTCACTAAAAATACTATAAATTTTTTTGTATTCATAAATAAACCTGTAAAAAATTTTTTGGAATTTTTTATTATATCATTAAAAGTCAGTAATTTAAATAAAAATTTAAAAAGTTAAGCAAATTTTAGCTACAATGGCAAAAATCAAAATCAAGGTTAAATATGTATCTATTATCGATAAAAGGTGGGTATAAATTAAGCGGCGAAGTAAAAATATGTGGTGCAAAAAATGCAGCCTTACCTTCCATAGCTTGTTCAATACTTTCGAAAAAACCTGTAAATATAAAAAACATACCAGAAGTTGAAGATATAAAAACTATATGCAAACTACTTGAAAATTTAGGCTCATCTTGTAAATTTATAAAATCACACCAAGTTAAAATAGACACAACTACGATAAATTCAACAAAAGCAACATATGATATCGTTAGAAAAATGAGAGCTTCTATCTTAGTTCTAGGACCACTTCTTGCAAGATTTCATCATTGTGAAGTTTCGCTTCCAGGTGGTTGTGCCATAGGTCAAAGACCGATAGACTTACACCTAAGTGCATTGGAAAAGATGGGTGCAAAAATAGAGATAAAAGAGGGATATGTTGTAGCTACTACACCAAAAGATGGACTAAAAGGTGCAAATATTATTTTTGATAAAATAACTGTCACTGGAAGCGAAAATATCATAATGGCAGCAGCTCTTGCAAACGGAACAACAAAAATCATAAATGCAGCAAAAGAGCCGGAAGTTGTAGCACTTTGTGAGATTTTATCACAAAGTGGAGTTGATATAAAGGGTATTGGCACAAGTGAGCTTATCATAAAAGGAAGCAGTGGAAAACTACTTGATATAAAGGAAATAAATGTTATACCAGATAGGATAGAAGCTGGAACTTATTTGTGTGCAGGAGCCATAACAAATTCACAAATTACCGTAAAAAATGTAAATCCAAACCATCTAGTAGCGGTGTTGGATAAATTTGAGAGTATGGGATATGGCATAAAAATAGACGGGGATTGCATAACTATATTACCAGCAAAAAAAATAAAACCCATAGAAATTATAACAAGCGAATATCCTGGCTTTCCAACAGATATGCAAACCCAATTTATGGCACTTTGTCTTGTTGCAAATGGAACTAGCGTAATTGATGAAAGACTTTTTGAAAACAGATTTATGCATGTAAGCGAACTTTTAAGAATGGGAGCAGATATAAAACTAAATGCTCATATTGCAACGATAAATGGTGGCATAAAACTAAACGCAACTGATGTAATGGCGACTGATTTAAGGGCAAGTTCAGCCCTTGTTCTAGCTGGGCTTGTTGCAAATGGAACTACAAGAGTTCATAGAATTTATCACCTAGATAGAGGCTATGAAAAGCTTGAGGCAAAACTATCTAAACTTGGTGCGAAAATTAAAAGATTAGAGGAATAAAATGAACTATAATGATGGGCTAAATTTACTTTTTTCAAAAATAAATACTTGCACTAAAAATGAATACACAAACATTGCCTCATCTTTAGGTAAAGTTTTAGCAAAAGATATCTACGCATCAAAAGATCTTCCATGCTTTGACAACAGTGCTCTTGATGGATATGCTTTTAAATTTGATGATAAAGATAACCCTTTAAACATCTCGCAAATAACCATTTTCGCCGGAGATAAAACACAATACCATGCAGCTAAAAACGAAGCAATTCGCATAATGACTGGTGCAATAATGCCAAAAAATACAGACACCATAGTTCGCCTTGAAGATGCCATTATAAAAGATAATAAACTTTTTATAGATGAAAAAACAAAGAAAAACAATGCTTTTAGATACAAAGGCGAAGAGATAAAAAGTGGAGAAATTTTACTAAAAAAAGGCACAAAAATAACTCCAAGTGAAATAATGCTTTTAGCAAGTCAAGGTATAAATGAAATTTTAGTTTTTTCAAAGCCAAGTATAGCACTTTTTTCAAGCGGAGATGAACTTGTAGAAGTTTGGGAAAATGCAAGTAGTGAGCAAATTTACAATGTAAATGCAAGTGCAATCGCATCTTTACTTAATTATAATGGATTTAAAAGTGTTTATAAGGGCATTATAAAAGACTCTTTAGAAGATACAAAAAAAGCTTTTTTATCAAATTTAAATTATGATGTTTTAATTTGCTCAGGAGGAGCTAGTAAGGGCGATAAAGACTTTATGAAAGAAGCACTTTTAGGCTTAGGATATAAAGAAATTTTTGATAGATTAAATTTAAAACCAGGCGGTCCTGTAAAAGTATTTATAAAAGATGATAAATTTGTTTTTATACTTCCGGGAAATCCCATGGCAGCATTTTTTACCTGTTTTTTAATACTAATCCCGGCTCTTAAAAAAATGAACGCACAAGCGGATTTTAAACACAAAACTATCAACACTAAAATTTCAAATACTATAAAATTAAAACCGCAAAGAACAAATATAATACTAGGCAATTACAATGATGGTGTTTTCACGCCATATTTGGAAAACTACGGATCAGGAATGATAAAACCACTTACTTTAAATAATGCTATTTGCTTATCAAATGAACAAAATTTAAAACTAGAAAGTGGCGATGAGATACAAATAATAAAATATACATTGTGATGAAAAAAATTATATTACTTACAATTATCCCACTTATTTGTTTTGCAAATGTAAAAATTTTACCACAATACTGCATAAACTCAAATTTCGTTATGCTTTATGATATAACAGAAGATCCCAAAGATACTGCTTTGCTTTTTGATCTAAACCAAACTAGCGTTAATAGCGAAATAATAAGACTAGAGCTTGTAAAAAATGGTATAAAATATAGAGATTTTAGCGGCGGAATTGTCGAATTTAAGCTTGATTGTTCCTTTATGGATATAGTTAAAAACAGCGTTTTAAAAGAAATTTACAAAAATTATGGAGATTTAAAGATAAATAATTTTGATATAACACCACAAACCAAACTTCCAAATGATCTTTTTTTATACGATATTGATAATATAAAAATCACAGATATACGAAATGAAAATGGCAAATTTATACTTTTTTTAAGAAAAAAAAATGATACAAATAACAGAAAAATTTTATTTTTTAAATACACACTAGATGCCAAAATCGGAGCTTTTATCGCAACAAAGGATATAAACGCGAAACATGTTTTAAATATCAGTGATTATAGATATGAATATATTGATTTAAAAGATTATAAAATAAATGCACTAAGCGATATACCGCAAAAAAATATAGTATCAAAACAAAAAATTAAACGAGGAAGTGTTTTAACATCAAGACAATTTGGCATAATGGCGGATGTTAAAAAAAACTCAACCATAAATGGTATTTTTATAGATAATGCTCTAAGCGTAAATGTAGAAGTTAGAGCCCTAGATAGCGGCGTTATAGGAGATATTATAAGAGTAAGAACAAATGACGGAAAACTTTTTAATGCTAAAATTATATCAAAAAATGGAGTATTGATACAATGAAGGTATTAGTTTGCATAAGCGGTGCAAGTGGCGTAAATTTAGGAATTAAACTGCTTTTAAATTTACCAAATAATTTAGAAATTTTTGCAGTAATTAGTCAAAATGCTAAGGATATTTTAAATATAGAAAATAATTCGGTTCTTGATAAAAGTAAATTTAAAAATATTACATTTTTTGATAACAAAGACTTAGGAGCACCTGTTTCAAGCGGTTCTTTTGGTATTTCAAAAACAATAATTGCACCATGTTCTATAAATACTTTAGGCAAAATTACATCAGGCATAAGCGATAATCTTATCACAAGATCAGCAGCAGTTGCCATAAAAGAAAAAAAGCAACTTATCTTAGGCGTTAGAGAAATGCCGCTTTCTTATATATCTCTAAATCAAATGGCTATGTTATCATCCATTGGAGTTATGATAGCACCGCCTGTTTATGCAAATTATTCAGATATTAAATCGCTTGATGACTTAGAAAACTTTTTTGTTGGAAAATGGCTTGATAGCTTAAATTTTGAGCATAATTTATATAAAAAATGGAGATAAATTAATGTATAATAAAATTTTAGATAAAATTACGATTTATTTTTTAGGTAGCAAATAAGATGTTTAAATCATGTATATATCCAGGGACATTTGACCCTATAACAAATGGTCATTTAGATGTTATCCAAAGAGCTAAAAAACTCTTTGATGAAGTTATAATCGCAGTTGCATTATCTGAGAATAAAAAACCATATTTTAGCTTAGAAAAACGCATTGAGATGACAAAAATAGCCACTAAAGAAATAAAAAATATAAAAGTAGTTGGCTTTGATAATCTACTAGTTGATTTTGCCAAAGAAAACGGTATAAACACAGTCATAAGGGGACTTAGGGCTGTTAGTGATTTTGAATACGAACTACAAATGGGATATGCAAATACCGCACTATGGAGCAACATAGAGACAATTTATCTAATGCCATCTTTAAAATACGCATTTGTAAGCAGCTCGGTGGTTAGATCTATTTTTTTACATGGTGGCGATGTTTCAAGCGTAGTGCCAAAAGAAATTTTACATATGTTGGATGAAAAATGTTAGTAACTATAGAAGGAATTGATGGAGTTGGCAAAAGCACTCAAATATCGCTTTTAGCAGATATTTACAAAGATGCCATAATCACAAAAGAGCCAGGTGGAACAAATTTTGGAAACAAAATAAGAGAGTTTTTATTACAAAATAGTGGTAAAATATCCTACAAATCTGAACTTTTACTATTTTTAGCAGATAGAGCACAACATTATGATGAGATTATAAAACCAAATAAAAATAAAATGATTTTTAGTGATAGAGGCTTTATATCTGGAATTGCTTATGCTATGGCAAACGATCCAGCGCTTGATATAGAAAAACTTATAGAATTTAATGAATTTGCATTAGATAATGATTTTGGAGATAAATTTATATTTTTAAAAGCAAATTTTGATATTTTAGAAAATAGACTTAATTTAAGAAATTTAGATAACATTGAAAAAAGAGGATTAGAATACTTAAAAAGAGTTGAGCACTATATGGAAATTTTATTTAAAAATAGCAACTTTAATGTTTTAAGCATTGATTCAACTCTTGATATACAAACTATCCATAAACAAATTTTGGAGTTTATAAATGATTAAAGCACTTAGAGGTATGAATGATATACTAAACGAAAAAGCCCAAATTTACAAACATATTGTGGAAATTTGCGAAAGTGTGGCTTTAAATTTTGGATATAGTTTTATTGAGACACCAAAACTTGAAAACACTTCTCTTTTTAAAAGAAGTGTTGGCGAGAGTAGCGATATCGTTGGCAAAGAAATGTATGAATTTACAGACAAAGGCGGAAATGATGTTTGTTTAAGACCAGAAGGAACCGCGGGCGTTGTTAGAGCTTTTATAGAACATAAATTTGATAAAACAAGTGGCGTTAAAAGATATTTCTATCACGGAAGTATGTTTAGATACGAAAGACCACAAAAAGGGCGTTTGAGAGAATTTCATCAGTTTGGTATAGAATGCTTTGGAGAAAATAGCATTTATGAAGATGCTAGTGTTATCATAATAGGTGCTAAAATATTGCAAAAATTAGGCATAAAAACAACCCTAAAAATAAACTCGCTAGGCGATAAAAATTGTATGCCTGAATATAAAAATAAACTTGTTACTTTTCTAAATAATATACAAGATGAACTTTGCGAGGATTGCAAAAGACGCATACAAACAAACCCAATAAGAGTTTTAGATTGTAAAGTTGATCATTGCAAGGAAGTTTTAAAAAATGCACCGCTTATTATAAATAATCTAAGCAAAGAGTGCGAAAGCGAATTTAAAAAACTACAAGAAATTTTAACAAAAAATGGCATTAAATTTGAAATAGATCCAAAACTTGTGCGTGGACTTGATTATTATACAAAAACAGCTTTTGAGTTTGTTAGTGATGAAATAGGCTCACAAAGTGCGGTTTTGGGTGGCGGAAGATATGATAATTTAGTTGAGTTTTTAGGCGGAAAACCGACATATGGCGTAGGATTTGCCCTTGGCATAGAAAGAATAATGGAAATTTTATCTTCCAAAGACTACAAAATACAAAGAAAAAAAATATATTTATGTGCTTTGGATGATAAATTTATAGATCAAATTTACAATCTTTGCTTAAATTTAAGAGATGAATATGAAGTAGAAATATCTTATGAGGCAAAAAATGCAACAAAACACTTAAAAAACGCTGACAATATAAATGCTAATGTGTTTTTGTGCGTAGGAGAAGATGAAGCGAAAAACAGCGAAATTTGGTATAAAAATTTACAAAATAAACAAGATAAAAAGATCAAAATTTCAGATATAAAACAAGAATTAAAGGCAAATTTATGAATGATTATGGTCTTAGCATTTGGGGTAATTCAAATTTTACAATAGATGGCGGCGGTAGAGTCTGCTTAAATACAGATTTTAAACCAGCTTTGATAGATATGATAAACGATATTAGGCAAGATGGCATAAGGGGACCGATATTGCTTAGGTTTCCACATCTTATAAAAAAGCAAATAGTTGAAATTTATTCAAATTTCCAAAGAGCCATAAAAGAATTTGATTACAATGGCAATTTTAGTGCAGTTTATCCGCTTAAAGTAAATCAATATCCAGGTTTTGTAAAAAACTTAGTTAAGATAGGAAATCCCTATAAATACGGGCTAGAAGCTGGAAGCAAAGCTGAGCTTTTATTAGCAATGGCTTATAATAACTTCGAAGCACCAATTACAGTAAATGGTTTTAAAGATAAAGAGCTAATAAATATAGGTTTTATTGCAGCAGAAATGGGGCATAATATAACTCTTACCATTGAAGGGTTAAGTGAATTAAAAGGGATAATTGAAACTGCCAAAGAGAGATTTAAGCCAAAACCAAATATCGGTCTTAGAATAAGACTTCACAGCTCTGGAAGCGGTGCTTGGGCAAAAAGTGCCGGCATTAATTCTAAATTTGGATTAACATCAACAGAGCTAATAGAAGCTATGAATTTATTAAAAGAGGCAAATTTACTTGATAAATTTACAATGATACATTTTCATATAGGTTCTCAAATAAACGAAATTCATCCTCTTAAAAAAGCCTTAACTGAAGCTGGAAATATATATGCAGAACTTAGAAAAATGGGGGCAAAAAACCTAAAAGCTATAAATTTGGGCGGTGGATTAGCTGTCGAATACTCACAAATGAAAGAAAACTCTCTTAGAAACTATACTTTAAGAGAGTATGCAAACGATGTTGTATTTTTACTAAAAACAATATCAAATCAAAAAAAAGTTGAAGAACCAAATATATTTATAGAATCTGGCAGATATGTCTCTGCAAATCACGCTGTTTTAGTTGCACCTGTTTTGGAGCTATTTTCACAAGAGTACTCAGAGGATAAAATATGTCTTAAAAAAACAAATCCTCCGCTTATAACAGAGCTTTATGATTTATATCAAAACATAAAACCAACAAATGCTCTTGAATATCTTCACGACTCAATAGCTCATATGGAAAGCGTTTTAACACTATTTGATTTAGGATATGCGGATTTGCAAGATAGATCAAATGCGGAAATACTTGCAAATCTTATAATGAAAAAAGCAGTTGCAATGCTTGGAAATAAACAAAATTTTAGTGATTTATCAAAAATACAAAATGAAGTCCAAGAGCGATATCTTGTAAATTTTTCGTTATTTCAATCTTTACCTGATTTTTGGGGATTAAAACAGCATTTTCCAATAATGCCTCTTGAAAAACTTGACGAACGCCCAACCAGATCGGCTTCTATTTGGGATATAACCTGTGATAGTGATGGAGAAATCCCTTTTGATATAGATAAAAATCAACTTTTCTTACACGATATTGATATACAAAACGAAAACTATTATCTAGGATTTTTCTTAGTTGGTGCCTATCAAGAAGTTTTAGGAATGAGTCATAATCTTTTTACCCATCCAACTGAAGCCACGATAACGCTAAAAGAAAATGGTGGTTATGAGATATCAGATGTGCTAGAATCACAATCAGTTCTTGACATTTTAGAAGATATGGATTATGATGTTTATGAGATAAGAGACACATTAAATGAGAGAATTGAAAAATCAGAGCTTGTTGATGAAAAACAAAAAAAACATATTTTAGGTGAATTATATCTATTTTTAAATGATAACGGATACCTAAAAACCATAGGTTGAGACATGGAATTTTTAAATATTATAAAAGAAGATTTTTTAGAACCAAAAAGGCAAGATCCGGCTTTTAATAGCTTGTTAGAGATATTTTTTAACTATCCTGGGGTTTGGGCTATTATAAACCATCGTTTTGCACATTTTTTTCATACCAAAGGATTTAAAAGATTAGCTAGAGTAATGGCTGGAATTTCAAGATTTTTCACAGGAGTTGATATTCACCCTGCTGCAAAAGTAGGAAGAAGAGTTTTTTTAGACCACGCAACTGGAATTGTTATAGGAGAAACTGCCGAAATTGGCAATAGAGTATTGTTATATCAAGGCGTAACTTTAGGTGGCGTTAGCCTAGATAGAGGAAAACGCCATCCTACCTTAAAAGAAGGCGTTGTAGTTGGTGCTGGAGCTAAAATTTTAGGAAATATCACAATAGGAAAAAACTCTAAAATAGGAGCAAATTCCGTTGTAGTAAAAAATGTTCCACCAAATTGTACTGCTGTTGGAATTCCCGCTACAGTACTTGGAGGTTGTGATAAAACACCACTTTCTCATAACAAAATTCCAAATATAAACAAAGAGCTATTTGAATATATTGTAAAAAGAATTTCAATAATTGAAGAAATTTTACAAAAAGACAACGAAGATATATTATCAAAAGATAAGGCTTTAGAAGAGTTATATAAAAAATATATTATTAAAAATTAAAAAGTTTTAAAAAAAGGGTTAAATTTATGAATTTAATAAAACATATTTTAATATTTTTAATAATGAGTTTTATTTTACTTACCATAATGCTTGTATCATACGCTAATATCAACATTGAAGATATAAACGATATAGCAAGTGAATATTCTTTTATTGGAATTTCACAAGAAATAATACTTTTTATTATTATTTGTATATATTTTTATATGGCAAAACAAATATATATTTTAAAACACATTTGCATACTTATAGGATCATTTTTTATGTGTATGTTAATAAGAGAGCTTGATTTCTTATTTGATATATTGCATCATGGTTCTTGGTTTTATTTTGCTATTATAACAACTATTACTGGCACAATACTTGCTTTTAGGGATAAAAATAAACTTTTAAATGGCTTTGAATACTATAAAAACTTACCATATTTTGGCATGATGATATCTGGACTTTTAACAATACTAGTATTTTCAAGATTATTTGGAACAACTATGTTTTGGAATTTATTATTACCAAATAATTATGCAAATATTGTCAAAAATATAGTTCAAGAAGGAAGTGAGTTTTTTGGATATATCTTATGTTTATTTTCAAGTATATACTTTATGATTAAAACAAGAAAAAAATAGTATAATAATTATGTTTTAAATTTACTACATTGATTTCATAAAGGATATCTAATGAATATAAATCTCACAAATAGAGCTAAATCTATTAAAGAATCTGTAACAATGGCAATAAGTGCAAAAGCAAAAGAAATGAAAGCTAATGGCATAGATGTTATAAGTTTGAGTGCAGGAGAACCAGACTTTGATACACCAGAGATAATAAAAAGTGCCGTAAAAGTTGCTTTATCACAAGGTTGTTCAAAATACACTCCAGTACCAGGAACTCCTGAAGTTTTACAAGCTATAAAAACAAAACTCAAAAAAGACAATAATTTAGAATATGAAACAAATGAGATAATAACAAATATTGGTGCTAAACACTCCATTTTCAATATAATTCAAGCTATGATAGAGCAAGGCGATGAAGTTATCATACCAGCACCTTACTGGGTAAGTTATCCTGAAATAGTTAAATTTGCAGGCGGAACACCAGTGATTATAAATACAGATGAGAGTAGTAAATTTAAGATTACAGCTGGGCAACTAAAAAACGCTATTACGCCAAAAAGCAAATTACTCATACTAAATTCTCCAAGTAACCCAACAGGTTCAATATACACAAAAGAAGAATTAAGCCAATTTGCTGAAATTTTAAAAGATACAAATATAGTTGTAATCAGTGATGAAATTTATGAAAAATTAGTATTTGATGGAGAATTTTGCGCAACAGCAAGTATAAGTGAAGATATGTTAAAACGCACAATAACTATAAATGGACTTAGCAAATGCGGTGCAATGCCAGGATGGAGATTTGGCTATATGGCTTGTAAAATTCCAGAGCTTACAAAAGCTGTTAAATCTATACAAAGTCAAAGTACATCAAATATAAGTTCTATTGTTCAAGCAGGGGCAATTCCTGGATTACTTGGCGAATCAAACGAAGATGTAGAAAAAATGAATAAAGCATACAAAAAACGAAGAGACTACGCTGTAAAAGCAATAAATGATATAAAAGGATTAAAAGCATTAAAGCCAGATGGGGCTTTTTATATATTTGTAAATTGTAGTGAGATAGAAAAAGATTCTATGAAATTTTGCAAAGATATGTTAAGTGAAGCTAAAGTAGCGGTAGTTCCAGGCATAGGATTTGGATTAGATGGATATTTTAGAATGTCTTATGCAACAGATTTAGATAGTATCAAAAAAGGTATAGATAGAATCTGAAAACTACAAAAAATAGTAAATTTGGTAAGCTTTAAATAAAGCTTACCATTTTTTATTAAAATATAAATTTATTTACTCGCTTTATCTATACTTGCTTTGATAGCTTTTATAAAAGCAGATCTTACTGAATGCTCCTCTAAGACATTAACACCTTCTATAGTAGTTCCAGCAGGCGAGCAAACAGACTCTTTTATAAGAGCTGGATGAGATTCTTTTAGCAGGGCTGATATACTTTTAAAAACACCAGCGGTAATACTATGAGCTATATCTTTTTTAAGCCCTTTACTAACACAACCACAAGCCATAGCTTCAGCAACCAAAGCCAAATACGCCGGTGCACAGCCACTTATCGCCATTGCCATATTTAGCTCATCTTCACTATCGACTCTACAAATTTCACCAAATGTAGATAAAATAACCTCATCTTCATTTTGGCAATCTTTTGAGAAAAAAGGAGTTATGGAAGATTTAAATTTAGCCGCTATATTTGGCATAGCTTTTATATATCTATTTGAAGAAATTTGATTTTTTATCTCTTCAAGAGAAGATGTAGCCAAAACACTTATAATCAAATCAGCTTTTCCGCTTAAAATTTGACTAACACTATCAAGAGCGTAAGGTTTAAAAGCTAGTATTATAAATTTATTATTTATATCAAATTTATCTCCATAAAGCTCTGTTTTAAAGCCTTGTTTTGCTAAATTTTCTAATTTTTGTCTGTTTCTGCCAACCAAAACAATGCTATATTTATCTTTTAATCCAAAAGCCATAGCAGTCGCCATAGCTCCATTACCAAGTATAAAAATTTCTTCCATAAATTTAGTTGTCTTTATTTATATAGTTAGCTATCCTATCAGCTTGTTTGTATTGAGGATAACCAACTGTATCAAGTATAACTTGAGAAATGGTATTATTTGTCATATTACAAACTATAGGGGCAACGAAATTCATAGTTGATTCTTCAAGTGGTGAATTAAGTGCAACTATAACATAAACTCTAAGTTCGCTATCATCTTTTATATCCATAAGTTTTATATAATAATCCGGAATTTCAAAAGCATAATCTCTAAATCCATAAGGATTTATTAGTGTAAAAGTTGTTTTATCATCCTGGCTTTCCAATCTTGCAAAAAAATCATCTATCTGAACAATCTTAGCCTTTTTTATCTGTTCAAAACCCAATATAGGACTTTTTATATCAAAAATCATGATACTCTCCTTATAAATTTATATTATTATGTTATTCTATCATTTTTTTATCAAAAAGCATATAAATATCCCTTTTTTATAAACAAATAAAATAAAAAAGTGTAAAATTATGCCAAGAATTTATTTTATAAGGAAATTGCTATATGAAAATATCATATAAATATATTATTGCGATATTAATTGCGTTTGTAATGACTGCATGCTCAACAAAATCTGATGAAATTTACAACTTATCCCCAGATGCGTGGTATTCTCTGATAATAAAAGATATTAGGGATAGAGACTTAGAAAGTGCCGATAAGCACTATACATCCATGCAAAGCGAACATGTCGCTTCGCCACTGCTAGAAACTATTTTAATAATTTTAGCACAAGCACATATGGAAGATGAAGAGTATCTGCTTGCAAACTACTATTTGGATGAATATATAAAAAAATACGGGGATTATAAAAAGACAGAATATGCAGAGTTTTTAAAAATGAAAGCAAATTTCGACTCATTTATAAGACCAAATAGAAATCAAAAACTAATGGATGATACAACTGCTCAAATACAAAATTTTTTATACAAATATCCAAACTCAATGTATAGACCATTAGCCGAGACAATGTTGCTTAAATTTAATCTTGCTACACACTATTTAGATCTACAAATAGCAGATTTATATGAAAGAACTGGTAGAGATATATCTGCTGAAATTTATAAAGAAAAGATAAATAATTCCCCTTATAAAGATACAAATTTAATACCACCAACACTTCCGTGGTATAGAAGCATTTTTGAATAGGAGAAAATATGATAAGCAAGATTGAAAGTTTGCCAATGCAAATATCTGTTTTAGTAGAAGATAGTCTTTTTTTATATCCTTTTATGATTACGCCAATTTTTATAGAAGATAATGAAAATATAGAAGCTATAAATTACGCACAAGAAAACTCTAAACCTATACTTATAACTACAACCAAGCCTCAAAATGATGGTAGTAGAGACTTCGATGATATTTTTGATTGTGGTGTTATAGGAAATATCATGAGACGCTCTACCATTCCTGATGGAAGAGTAAAAATACTTTTTCAAGGTATTCAAAAAGGTCGCATAATTAAACAAATACAAAAAACGCCATTGATAGCTGAAGTTGATGCCATAGAAGAGATTTTGCCTGAGCCAAATAAGGTTGAAGCACTTATGAATACACTTATAGAAAAAGTAAAAACGCTAAACAAATTTATAAGTTACTTTCCACCAGAACTTCTTAAAGCCATAGAAGAAAATATAGATCCCATAAGGATTTGCGACCTTATATCAAGCTCTCTTAGATTAAAAAAAGATTTGGCTTATGAGTTTTTTATAGAAACTAAATTTGAAAAAAAAGCTTTAAGACTGATTGATTATATAACAGAAGAGATAAAATCCCATAAGATAGAAAAAGATATCAAAAGCAAAGTTCATTCTCGTATAGAAAAAGTAAATAAAGAGTATTTTTTAAAAGAACAACTAAAACAAATTCAAGAAGAATTAGGCACAGATAATAGCAAAGAAGAAGAAATTCAAGAATACAAGAAAAAGTTAGAAACTAAAAAGAAATTTATATCAACTGAGGCTTATAAAGAGATAAAAAAACAAATAGACAAACTAGCTCGCCTTCATCCAGATTCGGCCGATGCTGGAATGGTGCAAAGCTACCTTGACTGGACACTTGAAGTGCCTTTTGAAAAAATCTCAAAACAAAAATCCAGCATAGCACAAGTCTCAAAACAGCTAAATAAAGACCACTACTCTTTAAAAAAACCAAAAGAGAGAATAGAAGAGTATTTCGCACTAAGAGAGCTCATAGAAAAAAGAAAAAGCGACAATAAACTAAATAATGGTGCCATAATATGCTTTGCAGGGCCTCCTGGCGTTGGTAAAACTAGCCTTGCAAACTCAATAGCAAAAGCATTAAAAAGAGAGCTTATACGCGTAGCTCTTGGTGGATTAGAAGATGTAAATGAGCTTAGAGGGCATAGAAGAACCTACATAGGTGCAATGCCTGGTAGGATAGTTCAAGGTCTTATAGAAGCAAAACAGATGAATCCTGTAATGGTTTTAGATGAGATAGACAAGATAGGAAGCGGACATAGGGGTGATCCAAGTGCTGTAATGCTTGAAATTTTAGATCCTGAGCAAAATTCTAAATTTAGAGATTATTATCTAAATTTTGACATAGATCTTAGCAAAATTATATTTATAGCCACAGCAAATGATGTGAGTATGATACCACCAGCCCTTAGAGATAGAATGGAGTTTATTTTTCTTAGCTCCTATACACCGCAAGAAAAATTTGAAATAGCCAAAAAATACTTAATACCACAAGAAATACAAAAACATGCTCTAAGCACAAAAGAGGTAATTTTTCAAAATGACGCGATAGAACTTATCATAAGTGAATACACAAGAGAGAGTGGTGTTAGAAATTTAAGAAGAAAAATAGCAGATATTCTAAGAAAAGTAGCCAAAAATATAGTTTTAAGCGACAATGAGATTAAAAAAACAACTATAACAAAAGCAAAAGTTAAAGAGTATTTAGAAAAGAAAATTTTTGAGATAGATGAGATCAAAAGAGCTCCACAAGTTGGTATAGTAAATGGTCTTGCTTGGACGAGCGTTGGCGGGGATGTTCTTAAAATAGAAGCTATAAAAATACGCGGTAAAGGACTACTTCAATTAACAGGGCAACTTGGCGATGTTATGAAAGAATCGGCTCAAATTGCATATAGTGTTGTAAAAGTTTTAATAGACGAAAAATATCTAAAAGTTCCAAAAAATCTTATTCCAAAAACACAAGATGAAAAAAATGATGATGAAATTTACCACAAATACGACCTTCATCTACATGTCCCAGAAGGTGCAACTCCAAAAGATGGTCCAAGTGCTGGAATAACTATAGCAACAGCAATTGCTTCTATTTTTACAAACCAAAAAATAAGATCAGATGTTGCAATGACAGGAGAAATAACATTAAGCGGCGATGTATTGCCAATAGGCGGTTTAAAAGAAAAATTAATTGCAGCCCATAAAGCTGGTGTAAAATTAGCTCTAATTCCTCAAAAAAACTATGATAGAGACTTAGATGAAATACCAGATGAAGTTAAAAAAGCTATAGATATACAACCAGTTAAACATATAAGAGATGTATTAAAATATGCTTTTACAAAATGATAAATTTGACCTTGAAAAAGGTCAAATTTATACTAGATTACAAAAAAATATAAAAATTTAGTATAATTAAACAAATTTTAATAAATACCAAGATATAATTATAATTCTTTTTCGTGGTTAGATAGCTCAGTCGGTAGAGCAGCAGACTGAAAATCTGCGTGTCGGCAGTTCGATTCTGCCTCTGACCACCATTTATTATCTCCATATAAATAAAAACAATCAAAGTTATTTTATATCAAGCAATTATATTTTAATCAAAACACATAGTAAAACAAGCTTTTATCAAATAAAGTATTTACAAAATTACACATTTTCTAAATTTATTCTTTAATTAAAAAACTACTTTTATTTATATATTTATAAGCCAACCAATACATCGTTATTTGCTATGAAAATACCAAAAATGCTTATAAATTAGAGTCTAAATACTTTAAATATTTCTATATATAAAATAATTTTACTTTATAAAATACAATAAAACGATAACTTTAAATAATATAAAATTAAGAAAAAACAATGTATATTACTACCCGTATATTTTTTATTATTTTATTATAAATAATAAATTTAATATATAAATAAAATTTAAAAATACTTTATGTAGATTATATGTTAATTAGGAAAGAAATGAAAACACTCACAAAAAAATCTCGCACCATAAAACTATTAACTAATTTAGCTTTTTGGGTTGTATTTGGGATAATTGCTGGTATATTACTTGGTATAATAAATCCCCCACTAGCAGAATCACACACAGTAAAACAAGGTGCGGTAATATTTATAAAAGTACTTAAAATGATGATAGGTCCTATAATTTTTCTAACCATAGTCTCTGGTATAGCCGGGCTTCATAGCCTAAAAGAGCTTGGTTCGATTGGATTAAAAGCTTTCATATATTTTGAAGTTGTTTCAACTCTTGCCCTTGCAATTGGCATAGCTGTCCCAAAAATTTTACAACCAGGGTCTGGAATGAACTTAAAGATAGAGGATTTGGATACCAAGGGTGTTGATAAATTTATAACTCAATCAAAAAATATTGCCCTAGATCCAAATGCAAGCCCAATAGAAAATATGTTTAATGAAATTTGGCATATTTTAAAAGGTGCTGTACCATCTGACCCAATTACACCTTTTATTACCGGAAATACCATTCAAGTGCTATTTATGGCTATTGTAACTGCTGTTATTATATCGTTTTTATCGCACAAGCACAAAGATATTATCATGAAACCAATTATCAGTTTGCAGCACATTGTGCTTAAAATCCTAAGCATTTTTATGTGGTTTAGTCCAATTGCTGCATTTTCGGCAATGGCTTATCTAATCGGTCATTTTGGATTAAATACACTATGGGGCATGATAAACTTGCTTCTTGTTATGCTATTTTCTTGTTGTTTGTTTATTTTTGGAATACTTGGCATCATTTGTTACTTTGCAAAAATTAATATATTTAAATTTATGCGTTTTATCTCAAAAGAAGTTCTTATAGTTTTTGCCACAAGCTCAAGCGAAACCGCACTTGCCCCACTTATGCAAAAACTAGAAAAAGCAGGAATTCAAAGAGGTTCGGTTGGATTAATAATACCAACTGGCTACTCGTTTAATCTAGATTGTACAAATATATATTTAGCAATGAGTGTTATTTTTCTTGCACAAGCTTTTAACATTGATTTATCATTTATGCATCTACTTATGACGCTGCTTATTTTGATGATTACAAGTAAAGGTGCAGTAGGTGTTACTGGATCAGGGTTTATTATCTTAGCAGGAACACTTTCTGCACTAGATGTCATACCAGTAGCAACAGTTGCTGTTTTGCTTGGAGTTGATAAATTTATGAGCGAAATGCGTGCTGTTGGAAATCTATGCGGTAATGCCGTTGGCTGTTTAATTGTTTCAATATGGGATAAAAAAGTTGATTTGACTAAATTTAGATATGCCCTAGATCATCCAGAAGAATTTTAATTTGATATCAACAAAACGCTTTATATAAGGGCTATTTTAAACACCATTATAAAAATACAAAATGATTGTTTAAATATTTTTAGATATAATGTCAAAATTAAATAAAAATTTAAGGAATTATGATGGCTGAAGAAGAAAAAGAAGAGAAAAAAGAAAAAAAGGGTGGTAGCAAAAAAGTAATTTTAATAATAGTAATAGCATTATCTTTTGTGATTTTGCTTGTGCTAGGAGTTATTGTTGGACTTATGCTATCTTCTCATCCAGAGCAAGAAGTACCAGCAAAGACAAAAGCGGATTCACACAAAACACAACCAGCACCAAAGCCAAATACATCTGTAAGATACAGCGATTTTATGAATATTGGCGTAATGTATCCAATGGATCAATTTGTTGTAAATTTACTCAGCGAAAGCGGCTCTAGATACCTTAAAACTTCAATAGATTTTGAACTTAGCATAGAAACTCTAACACCAGAAATGGATAAGAAAAAGTCCATAATAAGAGATATTGTCATACGCTCACTTTCATCTAAAACCATCGAAGAAATCAGCACAACAAAGGGTAAAGAGCGATTAAAAGATGAAATAGTTGGGAAAATAAATGAAATTTTAACAGATGGCTATATAAAAAATGTATATTTCACGGATTTTATCATTCAATGATAGGAATAGATATCATTGCCATAAAAAGGATATCTGATTTAAAACTAAAATATGGTGATAAGTTTTTATATAAATTCTTAAATAAAGATGAGATAAACATAGCAAAAAGTGAAGCCACTATAGCTGGTTTTTTTGCCGCAAAAGAAGCTTTTGCTAAAGCTTTAGGTTGTGGTATAAGCAAGGAGTTTTCTTTTCACGATGTTGAAATTTACAAAGATAGCAATGGTGCTCCATTTTTAAAAATAGCTCAAAAAATTAAATCAAATTTTGATATACAAAACGCAAACTTAAGCATAAGCCACGATGGTGGTTTTGCCATAGCTGCTGTTATTTTACAAAAAAAATAATGCTAAAACATTTTTTTACAAACAGCTTTGGTATACTATTTTCAAGAATTTTAGGCTTTTTAAGAGATATGCTAACAGCTGCGATTTTAGGTGCTAGCGTATGGAGTGATATATTTTTTATAGCGTTTAAATTGCCAAATCTTTTTAGAAGACTTTTTGGCGAAGGTGCATTTACTCAGGCTTTTTTACCAAATTTTGTATCAACAAATAAAAAGGGGCTTTTTAGCATAGAAATTTTACTTAAATTTCTATGTTTTATCCTACTTTTAAGCCTTACAGTTATGCTTTTTGCTCCACTTTTTACAAAGGCTTTAGCTATAGGTTTTGATGAAAATATGATAAATTTAGCAGTTCCGCTTGTAAAGATAAATTTCTGGTATTTAAGTTTTATATTTTTAGTAACTCTTTTTGCTTCTATGCTCCAATACAAAGGGCATTTTGCAACAACTGCTTTTTCAACTGCACTTCTTAATATTTCTATGATTTGTGCACTATTGCTATCTTATGGAAATGACCAAAAAACTGCGGCATATTATCTAAGTTATGGCGTGGTTATTGGCGGATTTTTACAGATGCTAACCCACATAATAGCACTTAAACACATAAAAATGCTGCGTATTTTACAAGGTGGTTTTATTAAATTTAAAAAAGGGCTTAGAGCTAAAACTGATGGTTTTTGGAAAAATTTTTATCATGGAGTTATAGGCTCATCTTCAGCACAAATTGGTGCTTTTATAGATACTTGGTTTGCTAGTTTTTTGGCAACTGGTAGCATTAGCTATTTGTATTATGCAAATAGAATTTTTCAACTCCCCTACTCTCTTTTTGCCGTAGCCTTAACAACAGCTGTTTTTCCAAAAATTAGCAGACAAATCAAAGCAAATTCATATGAAAATGCACTAAATTTAATGAGCAAATCGTTTCATTTTTTGCTTGCATTTTTACTTTTTTCTAGCATTGGCGGCATAATGCTTAGCTATGAAATTACTTGGCTTTTATTTGAAAGAGGCGAATTTAATTCACAAAATACCAAAGAATGTGCTCAAGTTCTTAGTATGTTTATGATTGGACTTATTGCTTTTGGATTAGCAAAACTTTTTTCTTTATGGCTGTATGCAAAAATGCAGCAAAAATTGGCAGCAAAAATATCCATATATAGTCTTTTAATAAATTTGGTTTTCTGCCTTTTACTGATAAAACCTCTTGGTGCTGCTGGACTTGCACTTGCTAGCTCTATTTCGGCGTTTTATCTGCTTTTTATGAATATTAAGATTTTTTCGTTTAATAATTTTTTGGCTATAATAAGTGCTAAAAAAATTTTAATCATTTTTGCACTTTGCGTGTTAGAAATATTGATATTATTAGTTTTTAAGGGTTTTATAGATGGTTATATACGATAGTGCCAAAAAGAAAAAAGTTGAATTCAAACCAATCAAAGATGGTGAAGTTAGAATGTATGTGTGCGGTCCAACCGTTTATGATGACGCACATTTGGGACATGCAAAAAGTAGCGTTAGTTTTGATCTTTTAAGAAGAGTTTTTATATCGCTTGGATATAAAGTTAAATTTGTAAAAAACTTCACAGATATTGATGATAAAATTTTAAAAAAGATGGATGAAAGTGGTAAAAGTTTAGAAGAAATAACATCTTTTTATATACAAAGATATCTTGATGATATGGATAAATTAAATGTATTAAGAGCAGATTTTGAGCCAAAAGCTACACAAAATTTAGATGAAATCATATCATACATAGAACTTTTGATAAAAAATAATTCAGCTTATATACTAAATGATGGCGTATATTTTGATACATCAAAAGATAAAGATTATCTATCTTTAAGCCATAAAAACGATAGTGAAGATAATATAGCAAGAGTTAGCTCAAATGAAAATAAAAAAAATGAAAAAGACTTTGTTCTATGGAAATTTGATGAAAAATGGTATGAAAGTCCTTTTGGCAAAGGAAGACCGGGATGGCATACAGAGTGTGTTGCAATGATAAAAAAACACCTTGCTTATGATAATGAAACACTCATAGACATTCACGCAGGCGGTATGGATCTGCTTTTCCCACACCATGAAAACGAAGCAGCACAATGCAGATGTGCTGAGCATAAAAACTTGGCAAAATACTGGATGCATAACGGCTTTGTGCAAATAAATAATGAAAAGATGAGTAAATCTCTTGGAAATAGTTTTTTTATAAAAGACGCTCTAAATATCGTATGTGGGGAAGTTTTGCGATTTTATTTAATAAGCACTCATTATAGAGCAAATTTTAACTATAACTTGCAAGATTTACTTGCAAGCAAAAAAAGGTTAGATAAAATCTACAGATTAAAAAAGAGAGTTTTAGATGTAAAGCCTAGCATGGTTGATGAGAAATTTAAAATAGAGCTTTTAAAAGCACTAAGTGATGATTTAAACTCATCTCTTGGGCTTGCAACACTTGATATGATGGTAAGCTCAGCAAACGAATATCTAGATAAAAACCCAAAAGATAAAAACTATAAAGCAATAGTTTTAGCAAATTTAAATTTTGCTAGCGAAATTTTAGGTATTTTGCAAGTTGATACCACCGAGTATTTTCAATTTGGTGTGGATGATAAAACAAGAGAAAATATTTTAAATTTAATAACACAAAGAAATGAAGCAAAAAAAGAAAAAAATTATCAAAAAGCAGATGAGATAAGAGATAATTTAATGGATTTAGGAATTTCCATTATGGATACACCAAATGGAACTATTTGGGAAAAGCTATGAATGGCATAAGGGATATTTTTAAAAGATTTTTACCATATTTTAAAGACTATGTACCTCAGTTTTCATTGGCTATCTTAGGCATGATTATGGCTGCAGCTGGTTCTGCGATTTCTGCGTATCTTGTAAAGCCCGTTTTAGATAAAATTTTTGTAGAAAAAAACGAAGATATGTTATACATTTTGCCTTATGCAATTATCGCAATTTATTTTATAAAAAGCCTTGGAACTTATATGCAAGCTTACTATACGGCATATATCGGGCAAGATACCGTTAGGAGATTCAGAGAAAAACTGCTTGGAAATTTACTTAGACTAGATATGGAATTTTTTAGCCAGTATAGAGTTGGGGAGCTCGTAAGTAGAAATATAAATGATATTGAGAGAATAAGAAGCGTTGTATCTTCTATGATTCCTGAGTTTATAAGAGAAGTTATAACTATTATTGGGCTTTTGTGCGTTGTGCTTTATCAAAGTTTAGAATTATCATTTTTTGCACTAATTATAATGCCTCTTGCGGTTTTTCCTATATCCAAACTTGCTAAAAAAATGAGGAAAATTTCAAGATCTTCTCAGGAAAAAACATCCGATATTAGCTCGTGTTTAAACGAAATTTTTACAAATATAGAAATCATTAAATCAAAAAATGCTGAGGATTATGAATTAAATAGATTTTCAAAAGAAAATGATAAATTTTTCAAACTAAATTTAAAAAGTGTAAAAATAGGAGAAATCGTTAGCCCTATAATGGAAACTCTCGGCTCGATTGGAATTTCCGTAGTTATTATATTTGGCGGAAAAGAAGTAATTGATGGAACTTTAAGTGTAGGAAGCTTTTTTTCCTTTCTAACAGCACTTTTTATGCTATACACACCACTAAAAAGAATTTCCAAACTGCACAACAGTATGCAAGATGCCATAGCAGCAAGCGAAAGAACTTTTGAGCTAATAGACAAACACCCTAACATACTAAGCGGAAAAGAAGAATTTCCACAAGATATAAACACAATATCTTTTAATAATGTTTATTTAAAATATAAAGACAAAGTTGTATTAAATGGCGTAAATTTGATAGTAAAAAAAGGCGAACTCATAGCAATAGTTGGTAAAAGTGGTGGCGGAAAAACATCTATCATAAATTTACTTATGAGATTTTATGACCCTATAAAAGGCGACATTTTAGTAAATGATCAAAACATAGCAGAATTTGACATAAAGTCTCTTAGAAAAAATATAGGCTTTGTTTCGCAGCGTGCTTATATATTAAACGATACTGTTGCAAAAAATGTATGTTATGGAAACGATTTTGATAAGCAAAAAGTTATAGATGCTCTAAAAATGGCAAATGCCTTAGAGTTTGTAAATAACTTAGAAAATGGCATAGAAACGATACTAAACGAATTTGGAACAAATTTAAGTGGCGGACAAAGACAAAGAATAACAATAGCAAGAGCACTTTATGATAATCCTCAAATTTTAATTTTTGATGAAGCAACAAGTGCATTAGATAATGAAAGCGAAAAAGTTATAACAAATATCATAAGAAATCTCTCAAATAATAAAATAATATTTGTTATAGCCCATAGAATGAGCACGGTAGAAGATGCGGATAAAATAGCAGTTGTAAGCAATGGTAAAATAGTAGCTTTTGGTAATGATAAAGAGCTTTCAAATAGTTGTGAAATATATAAAAATTTAAAAGGAACCATTATCACGGATAAGGAAAATTAATGCAATATAATACTATAAAAAATATATTTTTCAAATTTGATCCAGAAACCGCACACCATATAGCAGAAATAGGCTTAAAATCAGCATCAAAATTTCCATTTGCTTTAAATATACTCAAAAAAAATTTTACCTATAAAAATGAAATTTTAAATCAAAATATATTTGGACTAAATTTTCCAAATCCAATTGGTATTGCAGGCGGATTTGATAAAAATGCAACTATGATAAAATCTCTTTTTGCACTTGGTTACGGGCATATTGAATATGGCACACTAACCCCAAAACCACAAAGTGGAAATGCTAAACCAAGATTATTTAGACTTATAGAAGAAGAAAGCATTCAAAATGCAATGGGATTTAACAATGATGGCTCAGTGGTTATAAAAAATAGGATTGAAGATATTTATCCATTTGAGATACCGATTTTTTGCAATATAGGCAAAAACAAAATAACACCAAATGCTGAGGCTATAAATGATTATATAAATTTAGTTAAAATTTTTAGCGAAATTAGCGATTCTTTTGTCATAAACATAAGTTCGCCAAATACGCCAAATTTAAGAGACTTACAAGAAGAAAGCTTTATAAATGATCTGTTTTTAGCCATAAAACCGCTAACAAGCAAGCCAATTATCTTAAAAATATCTCCTGATATGAGTATAGAAAAAAGTTTGCAAATATGCACAACTGCTATAAAAAATGGAGCAAATGGAATAATACTCACAAATACAACCATTGATTACTCTCTAAGTAAAAATGCTAAAAATTTTGGAGGCATTAGTGGACAACTTCTAAAAAACAGATCAAAAACACTTTTAAAAGAACTTGCAAAAGAGCTTTTTGGTAAAACTATACTCATTAGTTCTGGTGGCATAAATAACGCAGATGAAGCTTATGAGAGAATTAAACTTGGAGCAAATTTAGTTCAAATTTACACAGCTTTTATATATAATGGACCTAGAATTTGCTATAACATAAACTCAAAACTTGCAGAAATGATAAA
Organism: Campylobacter sputorum subsp. sputorum; assembly: GCF_008245005.1. Lineage (NCBI taxonomy): Bacteria > Pseudomonadati > Campylobacterota > Epsilonproteobacteria > Campylobacterales > Campylobacteraceae > Campylobacter > Campylobacter sputorum. Next base: position 1,141,537 of record NZ_CP043427.1, read on the forward strand.
AAAAGATGGATATGAAAATATATCGCAAGCAGTCGGAGTAAATTTAAAATAAAGGGATATTATGCTTAATAAATTTAATAAAAAAATACTAAAAAATAAAATGGAAATTTATCACATACCTGTAAATATGGGCTCAAATGTGATAAGTGTTGATATATTTTATAAAGTTGGTTCAAGAAACGAGATAATGGGAAAAAGCGGAATAGCTCATATGCTAGAACATTTAAATTTTAAATCAACTAAAAACTTAAAAGCTGGCGAATTTGATGAAATAGTAAAAAGCTTTGGCGGAATTGATAATGCATCAACCGGTTTTGATTATACACACTATTTTATAAAATGCTCAAAGCAAAATTTAGAAAAATCTCTATATCTTTTTAGTGAACTTATGGAAAATTTAAATTTAAAAGATAGAGAATTTCAGCCAGAAAGAGATGTTGTTTTAGAAGAAAGAAGATGGAGCACCGATAATACGCCTATGGGATATCTATATTTTAGGCTTTTTAATCACGCTTTTTTACATCATCCATACCATTGGACGCCAATCGGATTTTACGATGATATACAAAACTGGGATATAACAGATATTAAAAACTTTCACTCTACTTTTTATCAACCCCAAAATGCGTTTTTAATAGTAAGTGGCGATATAGACAAAAAAAGTGTTTTTGATTTAAGTAAAAAATATTTTGAACGCATAAAAAACAGATCAAAAATACCAACCACAATATGTAAAGAACCATTACAAGATGGTGCAAAAACAATCTATCTAACAAAGCAAAGTGATGTTGAGATGATAGCAATAGCTTATAAAATCCCACCTTTTAATCACGAAGATAGCGTTTGCCTAGAAGGATTAAGTGAGTATTTAAGTAACGGAAAAAGCTCACTTTTACAAAGAGTTTTAGTAGATGAAAAAAAACTAGTAAATCAAATTTATGCTTACAATATGGACAATATTGATGAGAGTCTTTTTATAATAATAGCAATTTGCAACAATGAAATCAAAGCAGAACTTGTAGAAAAAGAGATAAATTTATTGATAGAAAAAACAAAAAATGATACAATAAGCAAAGATGATTTTACCAAAATCAAAAATAGTATAAAAGCAGAACTTATCTACTCTCTTCAAAGTGCTAGTAAAGTTAGTTCTCTTTATGGTAGTTATATAGCAAAAGGTGATTTAGAGCCACTTTTAAACTTAGAGAGTAAAATTGAGGCATTAGATTCTAAAATGTTGCAAGAATGTGCACAAAAATATTTTGTCAAGCATACATCAACAACAGTAATTTTAAGAAAGGACAACAAGTGAGCAAAAAAGTATTAATAGGTGCAATGACCGCCATAATTACTCCTTTTAAAAATGGGAAAATAGATGAGGAAACCTATGCCAAACTTATAAAAAGACAGATAGAAAATGGCATTGATTGCGTTGTTCCTGCTGGAACAACTGGCGAGAGTGCAACACTAACTCATGATGAACACAGAGCTTGCATTGAAATTGCAGTTGAAATATGCAAAGGAACAAATACTAAAGTTTTAGCAGGTGCTGGAAGCAATGCAACACATGAGGCTATATCGTTGGCTAAATTTGCTCAAGAGCAAGGTGTAGATGGTATACTTTCTGTTGCACCTTATTATAATAAACCTACACAAGAAGGGCTTTATAGGCATTATAGCGAAATTTCAAAAAATGTAGATATACCAGTTTTATTATATAATGTTCCAGGAAGAACTGGCTGTGATATACAAACTAATACTGCTATAAGACTATTTAATGATTGCCAAAATATTTATGGCGTTAAAGAAGCTAGTGGAAATATAGATAAATGCGTTGATTTACTAGCACATGAACCAAATATGGTTGTTATGAGCGGAGAAGATGCAATAAATTATCCAATTTTAAGCAATGGCGGCAAAGGCGTAATTTCTGTAACTTCAAATTTATTACCAGATTACACAGCTAAACTTACTCATTTTGCGTTAGATGAACAATTTTCAAAAGCAAAAGCTATAAATGATAAGCTATATAACATAAATAAAATAATGTTTTGTGAAAGCAATCCAATACCAATAAAAGCTTCTATGTTTATAGCAGGATTGATACCTGTGCTTGAGTATAGATTGCCACTTTGTGAACCTAGTAATGAAAATATGAAAAAAATTGAAAATATTATGAAACAATATGATATAAAAGGATTTTAATGGATAATTTTTACAAAGGTAAAACACTAGTTATAAGCGGTGGAACTAGAGGAATTGGCAGAGCCATACTACTTAAATTTGCTAAAGCTGGTGCAAACATAGCTTTTACTTACAATTCTAATGAAGAGTTAGCACAAACACAAGTAAAAGAGTTAGAAAAAGAATATAATATAAAAGCAAGATGTTATGCGTTAAACATACTAGAACCAGAAACATATAAAGAGCTTTTTTTAAAAATTGATGAAGATTTTGATAGAGTAGATTTTTTTATCTCAAATGCTATAATTTCAGGGCGTGCAGTTGCTGGAGGATATACTAAATTTATGAAATTAAAGCCAAGAGGCATAAATAATATTTTTACAGCAACAGTCAATGCTTTTGTAGTTGGTGCACAAGAAGCTGCAAAAAGGATGGAAAAAGTTGGTGGCGGATCAATAATATCCATAAGCTCAACTGGAAATAGAGTTTTTATAGAGAATTATTCAGGTCATGGAACTTGTAAAGCAGCGGTTGAAGCAATGGTAAGATATGCAGCAACCGAGCTTGGAGAAAAAAACATCAGAGTAAATGCAGTTAGCGGTGGACCAATAGATACAGATGCTTTAAAAGCATTTACAAATTATGAAGAAGTAAGAGATATTACAGCCAAACTTAGCCCACTTGGTAGAATGGGTCAACCAGAAGATTTAGCTGGAGCATGTCTGTTTTTATGCTCAAAAGATGCTAGTTGGGTAACTGGGCATACATTGATAATAGACGGCGGAACAACATTTAAATAATATGTTAAACATACCGAATATTTTAGCTTTTGCAAGGATTTTCCTTGCACCACTTATGTTTTATATACTTCTTGAGATAAAAAATCCAACTATTCACATAAGCTGGTTAAATTATTTTGCTACACTTGTTTTTGTTATAGCATCTATTACTGATTTTTTTGATGGTTATATAGCAAGAAATTGGAAACAAACAACGAAACTAGGAGAAATAATTGATCCATTAGCAGATAAAATGTTAACATTAGCTGCATTTATGGGTCTTATGATGATAGGCAGAGCAAATCCATGGGCTGTTTATTTGATATTAGTAAGAGAGTTTTTCATAACAGGCTTTAGAGTTTTTCTGGCAAGCGATGGCGTGAAAGTAGCTGCTTCTATGACTGGAAAAGTAAAAACTGTTTTTCAAATGATAGCAATAGGTTTTTTATGTATGAATTGGTATGGCGGATCTATTTTACTATGGATAGCGGTTGGACTAACTTTATATTCTGGTTTTGAATACATAAATGGATACTGCAAACATTTAAACCAAAAAAAATAATTATTGTATTCTAAGTTTATTCAATAATCAATTTTGGAACGAAATTTGCTTGTAACCTATAAAATAAAAAGGATTAATATGTTTGCAGGAATAAATACGACTAAAGCAAAACCACTTTTAGAACAAGCATTATCTGGTAGAAATTTAAGAAATCAGCTCATATCTAGCAATCTAGCAAATGTAAGCACACCTTTTTATAAAGCAAGAGATGTTGATTTTGAATCTGCTTTAAAAGAAAAAGTTGAAGAAATATATAACAATAAACAAAATCAAATATTGCAATTAGCTCAGACAAACGACGCCCATTTTCCAAGAGTTGATTTTCCAAAAAATAGTTTTGGAACAATTTATCTAAGAGATGGTCATATGGCTAGAAATGATGCAAACACGGTTGACTTAGATGTAGAAACTTCAGAAATGAGTAAAAATGCAATGATGATAAGTGCTATAGATGCCGCACTTAGTAAAAGTGGTGCGATATTTAAGGCAGTAATCGAAGCAAGCGGTAAAATTTAAGGATAAATTATGGCATATTTAAGTGATTTTGATATAAGCGGATACGGTCTTAGTGCACAAAGATTTAGAATGAATGTGATTAGCTCAAATATAGCTAACTCTCAAACCACAAGAACAGCAGAAGGTGGTCCTTATAGAAGAAGAGAAGTTATATTTAAAGCATTTGATTTTAACAAAGAACTAAATAATCAGATTAAAAAAAGCCATAATATGTTAGAATACTCAAATCCACTTGATGATTCAGACTCACCAAAAAATGGCGATCCATCTATCATGAGTGTAGTAGTTGATAAGATAGTAAGAGACGATAAGGATTTTATAATGAAATATGACCCATCTCATCCGGATGCAAATACAAGAGGATATGTTGCATATCCAAATATAAATCCAGTTATCGAAATGTCTGATCTTATAGAAGCAACAAGAGCGTATCAAGCAAATGTGTCAGCTTTCCAAACAACAAAAAGCATAACACAAAGTGCGATAGATTTATTAAAAGGATAATAAACTATGAATAATATAAATAAAATAGATCTTAATACACACATAGGCGATAAAAATTTAAATAAAACTTCATCAAGCAATGGAGAATTTTCTAAAATGCTTGATAATTCATTAAAAGAGTTAAATGAAGTTCAAGTAAATGCAGATAAAGCTTTAGCAAATCTTGCAACAGGGGAAGTAAAAGATTTACATCAAGCAGCCCTTGCTATAAGCAAAGCAGAAACAAGCATGAAATTAATGTTAGAAATAAGAAATAAGGCATTAAGCGCATATAAAGAGATATCAAGAACACAATTATAATGATAGCTAGACAATCAAAAATAACTATCGTTTTCTTGCTTGTCTTAGCAGCTTTTCTAATACTTCTTGTAGTGTTTTTTTATAGAGCAACTCTTGATAGGCGTATAGTAGGTCGTATAGCAAGCGATTCTGATACATCCATAAGAGGCGATATAATATCAAAAGATGGTTTTAGAGTTGCGACTACTCAAAAAATTTTTGATGTAAAAATTGATACAAGAAGTCTAAATCCAGATAAAAAAGATCTGTTTATACAACTTTATTCTATATACACAGATGATAATCCAAACAAAATAAAAAAAATTATAAATAGTAAAAAAGGATATGTTGTATTATCAAAAAACATATCCTCAAAAACTGCAGCACATCTAAAAGAACTTGGAAGATTTTTTTCAACAAACTCAGTTTTTATACCTTTTGTTGATGATAATGGTAGAAAATACGATGCACAAGCAATGGGTATCATAGAAAAAGGAGAGTATAGAGTTTATATGGCACAAGATAGCCTAACGCCATCAATAGGCTATGTAAAAGAAGTGATAAAAAATGGAATTATAAAAAGAGAGGGTGTAAAAGGTATAGAAAAATACTATGATGATTATTTAGCATCTATAAAAGACGCTCAGATTGTGGGTTCAAGAGATTTAAGCAATAATATAATAATAGATAAACCAAATGATCTTGGACAAAGAATAGATGGATATAATGTGATATTAAATGTATCTCTAAAACTACAAAAAATGACCGAGCATATTTTAGATACTATGATGAAAGACATAGAGGCTAGAGAGATAGTTGCAGGAATAATGGATAGTAAAACTGGCGAAATGTTAGCACTTGCTACTACAAATAGATATAATCCATCAAACATCAAAAAAGAAAATTATAGAGCATTAAACTCGACTTCTAGCGAATACGCATATGAACCAGGTTCTGTTATAAAGCCTATTGTTTTTGCGTATTTATTATCCGCAAACAAGGTAAATCCGCTAGAAACAATTGATACACACAATGGTGTATATAAACATGGTAAAAGCACTATAAGAGACAGCCATCCTGCAAAAAGTATGAGTGCTGAAGAGGTTATAATATACTCTTCAAATATAGGAATGGTTGAGCTATCAAAAAGAATATCTGGCGAAGAACTTTATATGAATTTCATAAAATTTGGATTTACAAAAAGATCTGGCATAGATTTACCTTACGAACAAAGAGGGATAATACCGAGCTTATCAGAGCTAAATTCTGAAATTTATAGAGGAACTGCAAGTTATGGTTATGGCATACAAACTACATTTTTGCAACTTCTAAGAGCTTATGCTGTTTTTAATAACAATGGTTATCTTGTAACACCGCAACTAGTATCAAATTTGCAAAAAGATGGAAAATTATACAAAGGAAGGCCTATTCCACCACAAGAGCAAATTTTAAGTGAAGATGTTGCAAAAAGAATGAAAAATATACTAGTTAGAGTTGTTAAGGATGGAACTGGTAAAAAAGCTGATATAGAGGGTTTAAATATAGGCGGAAAAACTGGAACTTCTCGTATAGCTGTTGGCGGAGGATACTCAAAAAGTCTTTATAATGCTTCATTTTTTGGATTTGCGGATGATAAATTTGGACACAATTATACTATAGGGGTTTTTGTAAGAGAACCAAAAGAAGGTAAGATTTATGCCTCACAAAGTGCCATTCCTATATTTAAAAGCATTGTAGAGCTCTTAATACAAGAACAGCAACTCATACCTAGTATATAAATTCAAACTAAACTTATCAAATCAGATAAAGTAAAATTTGATAAGTTATTTTTAGAATTAATATTTTGGGCTTTTTCTAAAATTGCATTATTTTGAAGTTTAGCTAACAACTCTTTTTTATAATCATCAAGCGAATCTTCTAAAATCTTATTTAAATCAGCAATCTTATCTTTGCTGAGATTTTTAGTATCATTGAGTCCCAACAACTCTTTTAGCTCTTGTCTTTTTTGTTCAATTTTTTCATTTATTTTTTCAGCATTAAGAATATTTAAAAAAGCATAAGAACCATACTTTGTAAGCTTATCTCGAAACTCTTCAACACTGCCTATCTTTGAATCATCAGATAGTTTTTGATTTTGAGACACTAGAGCTTTAGATAACTCTTGATCAAAATCACCAATTCTAGCACTATTTGCCACAGTACCTAATGTAGATATTATGGAATTTATATCTTCTATTTTCATAAATTCTCCTTTAACTAAGGTACTATTTTATAAGCAAAAAGTATTCCTTGTTGTAGTGTCTATAAATTTTGCAAAATCATCTCTATCATTTGGACACTCAATAACATCAAAAAACTCATAATTTAGCTCTTTTGAAAGCTTTTTATATTCTATATCTATCTCAAAAATTGTTTCTGAGTTATCTATACAAAATGCGATTGGAAAAACTATGACTTTTTTATGGGTTATTTCTTTCATAACATCAACTATATTTGGACCAAGCCATTCAACAGGACCTAATTTTGACTGATATGCAAGCTTTATATCTTTAAAAATAACACCGTTTTCTTGAAGTTTTTTAGATAATATACAAACATGATCTTGTATGTGTTTTTCATATAAATCACCATTTTGTATTATCTTTATAGGCAAAGAGTGTGCAGAAAATATCAACACAATATCTTGTGGATTTAAATTTTTAGATTTTATTTTTTCTATAATTAAATTTAAAATTACATCATTATAAAGATTATTTTCGTAAAAATATGGAATTTGCGTTATTTTTTGATTTAATCCAAGTTCTCTCATAGCAAATTTAACATCATCAATACTTGATAAAATTGTAGTGCTAGAATGATGAGGATAAAGCGGAAGCAAAATAAACTCATCTGCATCTTTGTATTTTTTTAGCGCATCTTTAGCAAAAGGTGGAGTATAGTTCATTATAAAATCAACTTCATAATCACTATTTTTAAGTTTTTTAACAAGACTTGAAGTAATATCACAAATAGGAGATTTGCCATCTATCATCTCATAGTTTTTTTTAGCTTCTTTTTTTCTAAAACTAACTATCATATAAGCTATAAATTTTCTAAGAAGATTACTTTTTACACTTATTATATATTTATCATTAAACATATTTTTTAAAAATACACAAACTTCATCTAAATTTGAAGGACCGCCCATATTTAAAAGAAATAAAACTTTTTTCATAAAATTACTTTCGATATTGCTATAGCATCATTTATACTAACTAAATTTCCTATATCGCCACTCATACAATATTTAAAAAATTCACTATTTTGAAACCTAATTGACATATCTTCATTATCAACTCTTAAATTTATAAGCCCCTTATCATCCATTTTTCTAAGGTTAAATGCAACTAAATCAGCCATATAATGCCCGCTAGAGCAAGAAATTTCTATACAAAATCTATCTATTTTATAATTCCATGAGTTGGTTATGCTACAAATTATTCCATTTGTTGTTTTTGTTTTAGCACATAAAACATCTTCTATGTCTTTATCTTTTATACTATTTGTAGATACACAAAACTCTGATATTTCCGATGAAGTAATATACCTTATAAGATCTAAATCACTCATTGTAATAGACATTTTTATACCACCAAAAGTATCTTTAGGGTAAGTAGAAGAATGTATGATATTTATACTATAAATTTGCTCTTCTTTTTTTAAAGCCTGTTTTAGTGATATGATGGTTGGATTAAATCTAGTGTTATAACCAATGCAAACCTTTAGATTATTTTCTTTTGCAATGTAAGCCATTTCATTTATCTCTCCCATATTGGTAGATAATGGTGCATGTATTAAAAAATTTTTAGCATACTTTTGACATTGCAAAAAAGTTTTTTTATGTATATTAGCAGGAGTAGTTATAATAAGTGCTTCTGGAGAGTGATACGAATATAACTCGTCTACGCTTTGATATATTTGAGCTTTTATATCCGGTAAATTTTTTGAACTATCTTGTTTAGAAATTCCAACAAGCTCAAAATAATCAGAACGCCTAAGATCACTATAATAACTCTTTGTTATGTCTTCAAAACCAACAATAGCTACTTTTATCTTATCCAAAAAATTTCCTTAATCAAAACGATAAATAAATTTAAGGGTAGGACTTACCTACCCAAAAACAACAATTACTTATTTTCCTTTTCATAATTAGAAAGAATTGCATATGCTTCATCTTTTAAAAGAAGTTTCTCTTTTTTAAGTTTATCAAGTTCAAGATTATCCATATGTTCTCTGCCCTCTGTCACATCTTTGATCTTTTGATCAAGATCATTATGACGATCAAAAATTTTTGCAAAATGTGCATCTTTGTTTTTTAGCTCAGTTATAAGCTCCCTATACTCATGAAACATAATATCTCCTTAAAATAAAATTGTTATTTGTTTAACATTTTATCTATTCAAGACTTAAAACTACTTTTATTATGATCTATAATCTGAGTTTATATCTACATATTTATGACCCAAATCGCATCCATAAGCTTCAAATTTACCTTCCCCTATTCCTAAATCGCAGCTTATTTTGTAACTTGGTTTTTTCATTATATTATGAGCTAAATTTTCTCTTTGCTCATCTAACTGCGGCAAATCCTTGTTAAAAACGATAACTTCATCATATTTTATAACTAAATTTTCTTCTTTGCACTCTACTTTACTAGCACCTATGGTTGAAGCTATTCTTCCCCAATTTGGATCTTCTCCAAAAATCGCAGTTTTTACAAGAAGTGAATTTGAAAGAGCTTTTGCAGCAATTTCTGCTTCTTCATCATTTTTTGCCCCACTTACACCAAATGATACAACTTTTTTTGAGCCTTCTCCATCTTGAACAAGATATAATGCCATCTGTTTTGTTATCAAATTTATAACTTCTCTAAAAGCTGCTTTATCATAAAATTCAGTTTTTCTTGAAGTAAGCAACATTAAAGTATCGTTTGTGGATGTATCGCCATCTACACTAATAGCATTAAAGCTATGCTTAACGCTACCAAATAAAATTTCATCCATATCTTCTTTTGGAATATTTGCATCTGTTAGTATAAAACAAAGCATAGTTGCAAAAGCCGGATTTATCATACCTGCACCTTTGCAAATAGCAGCAATATTAAAATATCCACCATTTTCAAGCTCAACTCTAAAAGCAAGCTCTTTTTTAAAACTATCTGTTGTCATAATAGCACTAGCTACGCCATTGCTATCTTTTGAGTTAAAATCCATTTTATCAAATGCAGATATGATTTTTTCAGTATCTAGTCTATATCCTATAACACCAGTTGAACTCATTATAGGATTTATCAAATTTATCTTTTGTGATAAACTTTCAAAAATAAAATTTATATCATCAATTCCATTTTGTCCTGTCATGGCATTCGCGTTTTTTGAGTTTAAAAGTATAAAATTTGTTTTAAAATTTTTTGGATAGCTTAAAAAATGCCTAATAGGAGCTGCTTTAAATTTATTACTAGTAAAAACAGCACTTACATCATAAGCTTCGTCGCTTCTTATAAATCCTAAATCATTTGAATCTTTTTTAAAACCAGCATTTACTCCACCAAAGTAAAAACCATCTACATTTTCAAGTCCGTTTTTTAAAGAAATTATATCAAACATATTTTAACTCCTCTGGCATATATTTGCTTCTTATGACTCTTTTAGTCATCCTTATACCATCTGCTGTACCTATTACAAGAAGTTTAGAGTCAGTTCCTATTAAAATATCATCTTTTGGCATAGGCATAAATTTATTATTTGGATCTTTTATACCTACTATATTTGCACTTGTTAACTCTTTTAAATGCGTATCTTTTAGTCTTTTAAATCTAACCCAAGAATAATCAGGCACCACAATCTCTTCTATATCTATAGGTGAGCCTTTTTTATACAAAAACTCTTCAAGCATATTTTCCATATCGGGTCTAACACTTACAGCACTAAGCCTTTGTGCGACTAGTTTGGTTGGCGTTACAACAGAATTTGCCCCAAGTTTTTTAAGTTTTACGGTGTCGTCCTCGTTGTTTGCCGTACTCATTATAAAATACTCTTCTCTACCAAGCTCTTTTTCATACAACCTTGCTGTTGTAATAATTGCTATATTATCAGCTATATTTTCACTAAGAGCAATTAGCCCCTTTGCGCTTGAAAAATGTGTCTTTTTAAGAGCAATTTCTGTGTGTGGCGCAGCTTTTATATAGTAAGGATACTTATACTTTTCTGCCAAATCTCCCAAATCATCTCTTTCATCAACCACAACAAAAGGTATGTGGTTTTCTCTAAACTGCTTTGTAAGTTCTATAGTATAGTTATTGTGATAACAAATAACAAAATGTTTTTTTAATCTAGCTATATCATTTATCATCTTTCTTTCCTTAAAAACATTTATAAGTGATCCCTTTTTTAACACCTCTATAACAAGACCTATAGAAAATGAAAAAACAGCAAATCCGGTAAAAATAAGTGCTATTGTAAAGAGTCTTCCAGCTGGCGATATATAATCAACCTCTGTAAAACCAACCGTTGTAAAGGTCATACCAGCTTGATAAATCCCATCTATCAAAGAAAAATCGTTGATAACAACATATCCCAATGCCCCAAACATAAGCATTAGGATAACTGCTATCAACGGAAGACGAAAAAAGCGTAGTTGTTCGTATAGTTCTGTATTTAAATCTACTTCTGGCTTTGAAGAATCAGACCAATTGAGGAATTTTTTTATCTTTTCTAGCAAAGACATCTACTCCTCTTTTAAATTTATTTTATTATTTTGAATGTTTTTTCATAGTTCTAATAGTAGAAGCGGCAACTTTAATTCTTCTAGTTGTTCCATCTTCTAAAGTAACACGGATAGAGCGTAAATTTGGCATAAATCTTCTTTTGCTTTTATTGTTAGCATGGCTTACGCTATTTCCAACCATAGGACCTTTTCCTGTTATTGCACATCTTTTTGACATAGTTTTTCCTTAATCTCATAAAATAAACTTGTAATTATATCATAATAAACAAAATATTTACTTAAATTTATTTTTATAAATTTATTTAATTTAAAAGATTTTATAGGTAAAATACGAAACAAATTTATTAAAGAAAGTGAAAATATGACCCCTGTATTAAAAAATAGCGTCGCTATTTTTTCTCCCATCGGTTTTGTTGATGGCGCTATGTCAAAAACCATAATAGACTCTAACGATATGCTTTATCTAAAAGAAAAAATGCCAGTTTGTGTATTTATTTCATTTAAAAAAGTAATTTTTTTTAATAAAATCGGATTTAACAATATAATAAACACATTGCAAAATATAAAAGAAGAGCTAAAAATCAGCATAGGACTTTGTGACTATAATGAAAAAATGTTTAAATCTTTTTTTGATATGTCTGATCAAAGTATAAATTATTCTTTATTTGAAACACTTGAAGTAGGAATGCTTTTTTATGATAAATCAAACGAAAATAAAAAAAAGGTTTTAATATATACAGATAGCCAAAAGCAAAATGCCAAAATAGCCCTAAGTCTTGCTCAAAAAGGGCACGATGCTTATATAGCGAAAAATAGTGATGATTTTAAAAATATGCAAAAAGATTTTGACTATATTTTGAGTATGACGCATATTATGAATTATGAAAAAAATACACAAATATATATAAAAGATAATGTTGTTGTGTATAATCTTAATGGGTATTTAGATTCTAGTTTTGCTGAAAATTTTGATAAAAAATATTATGAGAATTTAATTAAAGTTGGGTTTAAATATTTTATTTTCGATGGAACAAATATATCATCTTTTAATGTATATGGAACAGCTTTTTTAGCAAGTCTTTCTGTCTTAAGTGCAGAATATGGCGTTGTAATAGCAATTTGCAATATAAAAAATATAACCCAAGCCCTAAAAAATGAGCTTGAAGATGGCGGAATTTTAGTTTATGACTCAATGGATGATTTTTACAATGATGAAAGAACGATAAGTGGCGGTGCAGGAATGCTTAGCAATAAAATAAACAACATTGGTAAAAATTTAATAGAAACACTACCAAATATAATAAGCATTATAAGTTCATCGATATCTTCTATTTTAAAAACACAAATTACAAAAAAACAAGCATCATTGACACCATTTAGCTCAAAAGGTTTTGAAGATTACATAGGTGCATATATAGCATTTTATGGTGATATTGACGGAAAATTGCTATTATGCACAAGCGAAGATTGTGCCAAAGAAATTTGTAAAGTTTTACTAGATGAAAATCAAAATGAAAGAAATGATATAGCAGTAGCATTAGCTGAATTTATGGATATAATAGGCGAAAATATACTTTTGATGTTTAATGAAAAAAAACAAAAAGTAGAAATCACTATGTCAAGAAGCATAACAAATATCAAGGAATTTGAAGCAAATAAAAGCAAAGGTGCTTTTCTAGAACTTGATATAAATGGAAAAAGTTGTATTATATTTTTAAGCAAATAAAGGAAAATAATGTATGTAGCACCAAGTATTCTCTCGGCTAATTTTGGAAATTTAAGCAGTGATATAACAAAGGTTTGTGAAGCTGGGGCTGATCTTTTACATATAGATGTTATGGATGGTCATTTTGTACCAAATTTAACAATAGGACCTAGTGTTGTGAAAGCTGCGGCAAAAGCTTCAAGTGTGCCGCTTGATATACACTTAATGGTAAAAAATGTTAAATTTTTTGTAGATCTTTTTTTAGACATAAAACCAAAATTTATAACATTTCACATAGAAGAAGAAAAACACCCTTTAAGAATGATTGAATACATTAGAGATCACGGAATTAGCCCTGGAATAGTTCTAAATCCACATACTCCAGTTTCTATGTTAGAGCATATAATTCATAGTGTTGATATAGTGCTTTTAATGAGTGTAAATCCTGGTTTTGGCGGACAGAAATTTATGCCTCTTGTTCTTAAAAAAATATCTACTTTAAGAGATATGATAGATAAAAATAACATAAAATGCATGATAGAAGTTGATGGTGGTATAAATGGATTAAACATAGCAGACATAGAAATAGCTGGGGCTGATATAGTTGTAGCTGGAAATTATATATTTTCATCAAATGATTATAAGACATCGATTAATTCATTAAAGATATAAAAATTGCAGCTAGAGGCTTTTATTAAATTTTTTATAACAAATCCACTTTATTACAAAGATTTTGTAAATATAGCAAGCAACATCAAAGAGATAAACGAGATAATAAATGTAAAAAATTTATGCGAATGGAGAACACTTGGGCTAAATTTAAAAAAAGACTACATAAATAGAGTTATTCCGGTCTTTAAGCATACATTGATTAAAGATCAAATATTTTGCATTGTAGATATAGAAACAAATGGCAGTATGAAAGATGGACAGATTATAGAAATTGGTGCTGTAAAACTACAAAATTCAAAAATCATAGATACTTTTGAAACGCTAATTTATGCACCATTTATACCAGAAAATATTACACAATTAACAGGAATTTTTACAAACGATTTAAAAGACGCGCCAAATTTAAAAATTGCATTAGAAAAATTTAAGATTTTTTTGCAAGACTCTGTATTTATAGCACATAATGTCAGATTTGATTACAATTTTATAAGTAATAGTCTAAGTAAAATTGGACTTGGAATACTTTTAAATCCAAAGCTTTGCACAATCGAACTTGCAAAAAGAACGATATCATCAAAAAAATATGGTCTTGAACATCTAAAAGAAATTCTAAACATAAACAACGCCCATCATAGAGCGATGAGCGATACAATATCTGCTACAAAAATTTTCCAGCACTGTTTAAATTTCATACCAGATAATATCAAAACTACTTATGATCTTATAAATTTTAGCAAAACAGCGTCCTTGATGCCAAAACCCGAAGAGACCCTATAAAATAACTTTTATTTTCTTTATGGCTTCTTCTATTACTTTTAATTCATCCGCGGCGGTTCTTACTTTTTGCGTATCAACTTTTAATTTATCTTTAGAGCATTTATCTTCGTAATCTATTTTATTTAATATTGATTTTATAGTATTTAATCTAGCTTGTTTTTTATTATTTGAATCTATAACAATCCACGGATTTATATCTGTATCGGTTTGTAAAAACATACTACCTTGAGCCATTGAATACTTATTCCAAAAATCTTGAGCCATATCATCAACAGGCGATATTTTAAATCTTTTTAGCGGATTAGTTCTTCTGCTTTTAAATCTTTTGGCTTGTGCTTCTTTATTTATAGATAAGAAAAATTTAAAAATCTTAATCCCGGATTTACTTAAAAGATTTTCAAACCCAGGCACTTCTTGCAAGAAATCTCTATGTTCTTCTTGTGTACAAAATCCCATAACAGGCTCCACCATAGCTCTATTGTACCAAGAGCGATCAAAGATAACAATCTCTCCTGCACTTGGCAAATGAGCAACATATCTTTGAAAATACCATTGAGTTGTTTCTATGTCGCTAGGCTTTTGAAGAGCTACAACTCTACATCCTCTAGGATTTAGATGCTCTGTTATCCTTTTTATAGTTCCGCCTTTTCCAGCAGCATCACGCCCTTCCATTATGATAAGAAGTTTCAAACCCTCTTTTTTTACATAATATTGCATTTTTAAAAGCTCTACTTGAAGATCTTTAAGCTCTTTTTCATATGCTTTTTTCTTTTCCTTTTTCTCTTTTTTTCTGTTTTCTTTTTTTTCTTCATTAGACATATCATATCCTTTTTTGTATAAATACTCTAACAATTTTATAACATTATAAATAAAATCTTAATTAAGTTTTAGTATAATGCAATAACTTATATAATAAATTGGAATTTTTAATGTTTAATAAGATAATATTTTTTCTTTTTTTTAGTTGTAGTTTTTTATTTGCAAATATAAATAATGTTTTTGATATACAAGCTAAAATGCTAGATAATATTGCTTTAAATTTAGAATTTAATATAGATAAAAAAGCATACCTTTATAGCGATAAAATCAAGATAAAATTACTTTCGCAAGACAAAGATATAACCGAGTTTTTAAATTTTCCACAAAGCAAACAATATAAAAATTATCAAATTTACAGCGGAAAATTTGATGTTTTAATTCCACTTGGATTGATTAATAATTTAGATGAGTTTTCACTAAGAGTTGATTACTTAGGGTGTGCTTATGATGGCTTTTGTTATGAACCTTTGGCAAAAAAGATAGATGTTAAAAAAAATGCAAATATTTATGAAATTTCTACATCTCAAATAGACTTAAAGCAATTTTCAACTCCAAAAGATATAAAAACCGATAAATCAGGCAACTCATCAAACCATCAAAATATAGCTGGCAATTTATCAAAAAACAGCGTTTTTGTTAGTTTGATTACATTTTTTGGATACGGCTTACTGCTTGCTTTAACACCTTGCATTTTGCCTATGATTCCAATACTTTCAAGCATAATTGTATCAAAAGGGGATGTTGGCAAAAAACATAGTTTTATAATAAGCCTAGTTTATGTATTTTCAATGAGTATAGCATACACCATAGCAGGTGTGTTAGCAAGTCTTTTTGGTATGGGTATACAAGGGATACTTCAAATTCCGTTTGTTATCATATCTTTTAGTCTTATTTTTGTATTTTTTGCTCTTTCAATGTTTGGCGTTTTTAAATTTCAAATGCCTCTTTTTATTCAAAATTTCATAAACTCAAAAACTGAAAATAAAACAGGTTTTTTTGGCGTAGTCATTATGGGATTTTTATCAGCCTTGATAGTAGGACCTTGTATAGCAGCACCACTTGCCGGAGCACTTCTTTTCATAGCTCAAAGTGGAAATATACTTCTTGGGGGGCTAGCTCTTTTTGTAATGAGCTTTGCCATGGGAATTCCATTGCTTCTAATAGGTCTTGGTGGAAAAAGATTTCTTCCAAAACCAGGAATTTGGATGGAAGAAATTAATAAATTATTTGGTTTTATAATGCTAATAATGGCTGCATGGATGTTATCAAGAATAATAAATCAAAATATGACAATGCTCATTTATGGTGTCATTGGGATATTTTTTACTATTTTCATGGGAGGTTTTGATAGAGCAAAAAGCACTTTTATGAAATTTAAAAAATCTATTTGTATTTTTGTATTTATCTACTCCACTTTGCTAATTACAGGATTTGCAAGTGGTGCAACAGATGTATCAAAACCATTACAAAATATTATTTCTCAAAAAAATAACAACACAATGGACAATAAAGAAATTTCTTTTAAATATGCTAAAAATTTAAAAGAACTAAAAGATATAATTCATAGCTCAAAAAAGCCAGTTATGATAGATTTTTGGGCAACTTGGTGTGTAAATTGTAAAGAGTTAGAAAATGTTTTTCAAGACGATGAAGTTAAGAAAAAACTTTTTGAATTTGAACTTGTAAAAATAGATGTTACAAATAGTAATAATGACAACAAAGAAATGATGAAAGAATTTGCAGTTTATGGTCCCCCTGCTCTTATATTTTTTAAAGATGGAGTTGAATTAAAAAACAAACAGATAGTAGGTTTTATAACTGCAAAAGATTTTTTGCAACACATAAAAGAAATTTAGCTAAATTTATGTTTATTTGATTTATAATCAAACTTTCTTTTTGCCCTATAGTTTAGCGGTAGAACTGCTGACTCTGGATCAGCTAACAGAGGTTCGAATCCTCTTAGGGCATCCACGCATTAAAATGACTTACAAAATACAACATAAGCTATTGGAAAAAAGTTAAACTTTGGTTTTATATCTTGTTTTTTATATTCGCACTATTAAACATAAATTAATTTATGTTTAATAAAACTATGGATATTATAGAAATTTAATAAAAAATAGGATTTAAAAATGAATAAAATAATATTTTAAAGTGCGTATATTTTATAATAGCTTTTGTCCTATCATATATGCTTGTTAGCTTCTTGCTAAGATAAATTTTATAGTGTGTGATTGTCATAAATTTCTACATATTAACGCAATATACAATATAATATTTGGTATTATAGTTATTCATAGAAAATCCATATAAAAATTCTAAAAAAATGCACTAAATTTATATTTCGTAATAAAAAAATTTAATAAATATTATTACTTAAAAGTAATTTGCTTTTTTAAATTTAATTTAATTATAAAAGTTATTTTTAAATCGAATAGTTGTAAACTAACTAATATTGCATATTTATATAATCTTATATAAATATGCATTTGTTAATATTAAAAAATAAAATACAAAATTTACAAAGGAGAGTTCATGAAACAAGAGGATCTTGTCTCACAAATCAGTGCTAGATTGAATGAAGTTCAAAATATGCCAAAAATGCATAATGGCTCTATTATGCAAAAATTAAAAGAGCATGGATTTAGCAGAAGGGATTTTATGAAATGGGCTGGAACAATGACTGCCATGTTGTCGCTTCCTACATCCTTTATACCTCAGGTTGCAAAAGCTGCTGAACTAGCAGATAGATTACCAGTTATTTGGTTACATATGGCAGAATGCACAGGATGTAGCGAAAGCCTATTAAGAACAGATGCACCTACTATAGATAGTCTTATATTTGACTACATTTCACTTGAATATCATGAAACTATAATGTCAGCAAGTGGGTGGCAAGCCGAAGAAAATTTAGAAAGTGCCATAGAAAAATATAAAGGTAAATATGTCCTTATGGTTGAAGGTGGAATTCCTGAGGGTTCAAGCGAATTTTATCTAACGGTAGGACCTGTTGGAACAACAGGAGCACAGCATTGCAGACACGCAAGCGAAAATGCTTTAGCTATATTTGCCATAGGAACATGTTCAAGCTGCTCATCCAAACCCAACAAATGCTCAACCTTTAAGCAAAATAACAAATAAACCTGTTATAAATGTACCAGGATGCCCACCAAGTGAGAAAAATATAGTTGGAAATGTTTTAAATTATCTACTTTTTGGAACCTTACCTAGCTTAGATGCTTACAATAGACCAAAATGGGCTTATGGGTTAAGAATTCACGATCTTTGCGAAAGAAGAGGTCATTTTGATGCTGGCGAATTTGTTCAACATTTTGGCGATCAGGGTGCAAAAGATGGTTATTGCTTATATAAAGTTGGCTGCAAAGGTCCTTATACTTTTAACAACTGCTCAAGAGAAAGATTTAACTCTCATACAAGCTGGCCTATACAAGCAGGACATGGCTGTATAGGATGCTCTGAGCCAAATTTCTGGGATGAAATGGGTCCATTTGAAGTTCCTCTTGGAGATAGACTTTATAATACAACTTTTGGTGGTTTAGGAGCTGATGCTACAGCTGATAAGATAGGTATAGGAATTTTGGCTATCGCAGGTGTTGCTATAGCGGCTCATGCAGCCATTGCTTCATTTAAGAAATAAAAATAAGGAAATAACATGAGTAAAAGAATAGTAGTAGATCCTATAACAAGAATAGAAGGTCATCTTAGAGTAGAAGTTATGGTAGATGATAACAATGTAGTAACAGATGCCTTTAGTAGCTCAACACTTTGGAGAGGGCTTGAGACAATAGTAAAAGGTAGAGATCCAAGAGATGCAGGTTTTTTAATGCAAAGAATTTGTGGAGTTTGCACATTTTCTCACTATAAAGCTGGTATAATGGCAGTTGAAAATGCCCTTGGTATAACTCCACCGCTAAATGCTGTTTTAACGAGAACTCTCATGAATAATGCTTTATTTTTTCACGATCACATTGTTCATTTTTATCAACTTCATGCACTTGATTTTGTTGATATTGTAAGTGCTTTAAGTGCAGATCCTTTTAAAGCACAAGATGAAGCTTTTAAATACACAGATTTTCCTTATGCATGTGGAGCAGATCATCTAAAAGCTGTTCAAGCAAAAGTGAAAACTTTTGTTGATAAAGGAAATCTTGGACCATTCGCAAATGCTTACTATGGGCACAAAACTTATCATCTAACACCAGAGCAAAATTTAATAGCTCTAAGCCACTATTTAGAGTGCTTAAGAGTTCAAAGAACAGCTGCTCAAATGATGGCGATCTTTGGAGCAAAACAGCCCCACCCTCAAAGCTTAACAGTTGGAGGTGTAACTTGTGTTATGGATATATTAAGTCCTGCTAGACTTGGTGAGTATATGACTAAATTTAATGAAGTTAAAGATTTCGTTGATAGAGCTTATTATCCAGACCTTGTAATGGCTGGAAAAGCTTATGCAAATGAACCAAGTGTTCTAAATGATGTTGGGGTAGCAAATTTATGGACACATCAAGAATTCCAACTATCACAAAATGAATGGTTGTTTGAAAGTGGTATTATTAAGAATGGCGATTTAAGCAAAGTTGAAGAGTTAGATGAAAGTAAAATCACTGAAGAAGCAACACATTCTTGGTATAAAAACGATAAACCTCTTCATCCTTATGATGGTGAGCAAGAGCCTAATTATACAGGATTTAAAGATGAAAAAACATTAAATGCAAAAGGC
The DNA here is from genome assembly GCF_008245005.1 of Campylobacter sputorum subsp. sputorum. Taxonomy (NCBI): domain Bacteria; kingdom Pseudomonadati; phylum Campylobacterota; class Epsilonproteobacteria; order Campylobacterales; family Campylobacteraceae; genus Campylobacter; species Campylobacter sputorum. The sequence goes on from NZ_CP043427.1 coordinate 1,161,840, forward strand.
GAGATGGTTAATACAAAAGTTCTTGATACCTCTGGTAAATACTCTTGGATAAAAGCACCAAGATATGGTGGTAAACCTATGCAAGTTGGACCTTTGGCAAATATCGTTGTAAACTACGCAAAAGGAAATAAATATGTTGTTCCTGTGGTTGATAAGTTTTTAGCAGACACCGGTCTTCCATTAACTGCTGTCTTATCAACTCTTGGAAGAACTGCTTGTCGCATGATAGAAGCAAAAGTTATAGCAGATAATGGCTTAATAGCACTAAATAACTTAATTGCAAATATAAAATCAGGCGACACCGAAACTTGTGCAAAATACACAATAGACACAAGCAAAGAATATAAAGGTAGATATATCGGTCATGTACCTAGAGGAACTTTGAGCCATTGGTGTAGAATAGAAAAAGGTGTTATCAAAAACTGGCAAGCAGTTGTTCCTTCTACTTGGAATGCCTCTCCAAAAGATGCTAATGGTGGAATGGGAAGTTATGAAGCTTGTTTGATTGGTTTAAAAATAGCTGACTTAACTCAACCTTTAGAGATTATTCGCAAAATTCACTCATATGATCCATGTATTGCTTGTGCAGTTCATGTAATGGATACAAAAGGAAATGAAATAAGCGAGTATAAAGTAAATCCAAGTTTATAAGGAGCAATCTATGAAAAATGACGCAAAACATATTGCTGAGTATGAGTTCTCCATCGGATACAGACTTACTCACTGGATAAGAGCATTAAGTATAGTCTTGCTTGTAGTTAGTGGATTTTATATAGCTTATGTTTTTGTAAGTCCAGTTGTAACAAATGAACCTGTAATCTTTATGAATGCAAAATGGAGAGCTGTGCATATGATAGCAGCTTTTGTACTTATTGCGGTGCTTTTCTTTAAACTCTATTTATTTGTATTTGACAAACAAAGTAGAAAAGAATTAGCAAGTATTGGGGATTTTTTTAATATAAAAATATGGATAGAACAAATTAAATACTATCTATTCTTAGGAGAACATCCTCATATAAAAGGTGTTTATAACCCACTTCAATTTGCTTCATATTTGCTATTTTATATAGTAATGTTTGTGATATGCTTAACTGGAATGGTTTTATATGTTCATGTTTATCACGAAGGACTTGGAGGGTTATTTTATGAGCCTATGAGAGTTGTTGAAGTTTGGATGGGCGGTCTTGCAAATGTAAGAGAAATCCACCATATTTGTATGTGGGTAATTATGATTTTTGTTCTTGCACATGTTTATATGGCTATATTTAATGCTGTAAAAGGTAAAAATGGTGCAATGGATGCCATTATAAGTGGTTATAAATTCCCACAAGAAAACAACCACTAGTGAATATTTTAATACTTGGTATAGGAAATGTGATGTTCTCCGATGAAGGAATCGGGGTTCATCTTTGTAAACTTTTAGAAAAAAACTACACTTTTAGATCAGATACTCACACCATCACTTTTATAGATGGCGGAACACTTGCAATGCAACTTATCCCCATAATAGTAAAATATGACTATGTTATCGTCATAGACTGCATAGATGCAAAAGATGGAAATATCGGAGATGTTTATTTTTTTGATTACGATGATATGCCTAAAAAGATAAATTGGAGTGGTTCGGCTCATGAAGTAGAAATGCTTCAAACGCTTCAATATATGGAACTTATGGGAGATATTCCTAAAACTAAGATTGTGGGTATTATACCAAAACGCATAGTCCCTTTGAGCTTTGAAATATCTAGTGAAATAAAAGATGGTGTAAATTTAGCCCAAAAAACTATACTAAAATATCTAAAAGATGAGTTTAAATTTGATATAATAAAAAAAGATAACAAAAATATACAAGATATAGCAAATTTATTTTCTAAAGGTGAGTTATGATTTTAAAATATGAATTTTTATACAAAAGCTCGAACCATATTTTGAGTTATTTTTTAAATTTTTATGCAAAACAATACAACATAAAAACAGCTTTTTATGAAGAAGATAATAAAGTTATATTTTTCACAAATGGCGATGAAAATGATATTTTAGCTTTCAATGATGAGTGTATGCCAAAAATTCCACATTTTATATTTTTAAAAGACTTTAAAGTTGAAGTTTGCGAAGATTTAAAACAAGGTGAAGTTTTTGAGATACAAAAATATCCAAACATAACTCCAAAAGTCGCTCAGTTATACAACGACTCATCGCAAATTTCAAAAAATGAATTTGATATATTAAGCGAAATTTCTGTTTTTATGGATAATAAATTTATAAATGTTGATGAAAATAACTTTTATATGCTTTTAGAATTTTGTTTAAACGCTCTTAAAAACTCGCAAAAAATAGTTCTTCAAGATGCTTTTGGTACATTTGAGATAAATAATGGGGTAAGCTTTGATAGTGATTTTTTAATGCCGACAAATTTAAAAGAAATCACAAAAATTTTTATAGCTGACGATAAAGCTCAGTTTGCATTAGCTAGCTTTGAAAAACCTATGATAAATCTTAGAATAAATGCAATTTATAGAAAAAATCACGAAAACTCACCATATAATTTCTGGGTAAAAGGAGCAAGGGATCTTTTTACATATGTTTTATGCGATCAAGCTCATAAAATAAATATACTATTTTTTAGTATTCATATGCTAAATAAAACCATTGAGCCATTTAAAGTAAATATCTTAGAAAATTCTCAAGTTGTTTTATCTTCAACTTATTATCTAAACAAAAAAATTCAAGATATGCTAAATTCTTCAAAACAAGATCATCCGGAGTTGTTGATTTATGCTATGAATATAAATAAAAAAGGCATTTTATCAAAACAAAATTTACTAGTTTTACTAAATAAACATTGTGATGATAAATTTCTTATACTAGATGATTCAAATAGCATAAATTTACTTCAAATAAACATACCAGATACTTATGAAAAAATTATTGAATCCATAAAACAAGATGAAACAGGAACAAAACTTATTAAAAACTTTAAAGAGCAATTTTCGTTGCCAAGTGGCAAAATAAAAGGAAATAAAAACTTTTTTACACTTTTTGAGATAATTAAAAATATTTTAGGATTTGATTTAAATATCTTACAAAACGCTGATGCTTATAGCGGAAAAAAAGGACCTATGATTGATTATAAACTCATAGAAAACATTAAATTTGATTATATAAAATTTATAAAAAGCGGTATGAGTTTTAAATTAGCAGGAGTTGATGACAAAACGCTAAGTTTCGGATATATTGAATCTTTTGTAATGTTTATCAACGAACTTTTTACAACCGCAAAAGATGAATATGATATTTTTGATATAGATATATTAGGCTCTTTTTTAGAATGCAAATCATTTTGTGCATTATGCAAATTACATCTAAATATGAGTTTTGATGACGAACTCCCAGTTATGCTATGAATTTGATATAAGGGGCTTAGTTCAAGGAGTTGGATTTAGACCTTTTGTGTATAAAATAGCTATGGATTTATGCTTAAAAGGAGAAGTTTATAACGATAGCGAGGGCGTAAAACTAACGCTTCAAGCTAACAAAGATGAGATAGATAAATTTTTTGAAATTTTTTACTCTTCTCTTCCGCCGCTTTGTAAAATTCATAGCGTAAAAAAAATAAAAACATTTCATAAATATTTTACTAAATTTAGCATAATTGCTTCAAAATCTGCAAAAAAGATATCTGCGATTCTACCTGATTTTGCGATATGTGATGAATGTAAGGCTGAATTTTATGATAAAAATAACCCAAGATATCATTACCCTTTTATAAACTGCACAAACTGTGGTCCAAGAATATCGATAATAAAAGATTTACCATATGATAGAATTAACACCACTATGAGTAAATTTAAAATGTGCGAATTTTGCGAAAGCGAATACACAAATCCACTCAATAGGCGTTATCACGCTCAGCCAATAGCATGTCCAAAATGTGGCCCAAGATTATATCTAAAAGATAAAAATGGAAATATTTTAAAAAGCGGAAATGATGCTATAAAATTAGTAGCAAAAGCCTTGCAAGATGGAAAAATCATAGCTATAAAAGGATTAAGCGGATTTCATCTATGCGTTGATGCTTTAAATCAAAATGCCATAAAAGAACTTAGAGTTAGAAAACAACGCCCATTTAAGCCTTTTGCAATAATGTGCAAAGATTTAAATATGGCTAAAAATTTCGCAAATATAAACGCTTTAGAAGAAATAGAACTTGATTCAAATTTAAAACCTATTGTTATCTTAAATTTAAAAAAAGACAGCCATTTGCCTCAAATACTTGCTCCAAATTTAAATAAAGTTGGTATTTTTTTAGCAAATACGGGCGTTCATTTATTGCTTTTTGAATATTTTAAAAATCCGATTATCGCAACAAGTGCAAATATAAGCGGTGAGCCGATAATATACAATGAAAACGATCTGTTATCAAAATTAGGTGATGTATTTGATTTATATCTTGATAACGACAGAGATATACTAAATCCAGGAGATGATAGTATTTTACAAGTCATTGATAATCAAACTATGTTTTTACGCACAAGTAGAGGAGTAAATCCGCAAACAATTAGCACAAATTTAACTCACGAAAAAATGATTTTAGCCCTTGGAGGTGAGCTAAAAAATCAATTTGTTATATACAAAAACTCTCAACTTTTCATCTCTCCGTATATTGGAGATCTTAAAAATGTATCAACTTTCGAGCGATTTTCCTCGCTTCTTGATATGTTTATCAAAACTTATGATATAAAATTTGATGAAATTATAGGCGATTTACACCCACAATTTTTACATACAAAATATTTTGAAAAACTAGGATTTAATGTAAAAAAACTCCAACACCACAAAGCTCATGTATATGCAAATATGTTTGAGTTTAAGTTAGAAAAAAAGGATTTTTTAGCATTTTGTTTTGATGGAACTGGATATGGAGAAGATAATAAAATATGGGGCGGAGAGATATTTTTACATAAAAATGGAAATTTAAAAAGAATTTTGCATTTTAAAGAATTTAAACTTCTTGGCGGAGAAAATGCTATAAAAAATATTTGGCAAATTGCTTATAGCTTGATTTTAAGTGAAAATTTACAAGACATTGCTAATAACTTTTTATCTAAATTTGACCAAATGAAACTAATAAATTTAAAAAAAATATATGATAAAAACATAAATTCCCCTCTTACAACTTCAGTTGGAAGGCTATTTGACGCTTTTGCTAGTATAATTTGTGGCATAAATGAAATAAGTTATGAAGGGCAGTCTGGAATGCAATTAGAAGCGTTATATGATGAAAATTTAGATGTAAGCTATAAATTTGAGATAATTAATGATGAAATTTGCTATAAAACTGCACTAATAAATGCACTAAAAGATGATAAAAAAGTAGCCGCAACAGCTTTCATAAACGCTTTTAGTAACTTAATAGCAGAAATATCTTTAAAATACAATCTTGAAATTTGTTTTAGTGGTGGCGTTTTTCAAAATAAAACTTTACTAAAAGCAACAACAAAACTTCTTAAAAAAACAAATTTAACCTATCATATACCAAAATTTCCACCAAATGATAGCTCTATTGCACTTGGGCAGATGCACTGGTATTTAAGCCATTTTAAAGATAAAAATAATACAATATAAGACAAATTTATTACACAATAGGAATTAAAATGGAAAAAATAATAAGATTTAGTGTTTCTTTGCCAGAAAATTTACTAGATGAACTAGATAAAAAAGTAGAAAATAAGAGTTATGCTTCAAGAAGCGAGTTTATAAGAGATCTTATAAGAGAACAGATCATAAAAGATATTTGGCAAGAAGCAAATGATGAACTAATAGCAGTTTTAACCATTGTTTATAACCACCATCAAAACGATGTTTTATCAAAAATGATGCAAATAGAACACGATGCAAAAGTAAATATCACTTGCACCACACACATTCATATAAACCACGATAACTGCTTAGAAACTATATGTCTTAAAGGCGAGGCTAAAGATATAGAAAAATTTAGCAACGAAATAGCCGGTTTAAAAGGAGTAAAATTCACAAAACTTACAAAAGTGGCAGTGCCTGTATCATAGAATTTTAGCTATAGTATCTCCAAATTTTATCTCATCGCCAGCTTTTATACTAAGTTTCATCTTGCCGCTTTTTGCTAGCACGACTATGGTTGAACCAAGCTCAAAATTCCCAAGCATATCGCCCTTTTTAAAAAATATATTTTCATACTCATAAAGTGTCTTATCCATATATTTTGCATTTGTTTGAATCCTATCATCAAAAAGAAATTTCATTTTACCTACATTCAAAGCACCCACAAAAACTAACCAAAATGTAAAATTATCATTATATCTGCAAGTTAAAACAACTCTTTCGTTTGTCTCATAAACACCATCAAAACGCATTAAAGATTTTTGATTTACACTTTTTAAATCCCCAGGAATATATAAAGCACTTAAAATTTGCATATCGCAAGGAGAGTGATAGCAATGATAATTTTTTGGCGAAAGATATATATTTATATAATCAAACTCCACATCTTCATAACTCATATTAAGAAGTTTTTTTATATCATAACTTCTGCCTTTTATACTCAAAGCAGTGCTATTGTTGCTAGTGCCACATTCCAAACAAAGTCCGTCACTTGGGCTTATAAAATCTACATCATTGAGACTAAAACTTCTTTGTTTTAATAATTTTCTAGTAAAAAGTTCGTTTAAACTTTTATACTCATCATAATTTTTAAACTCGCTCATATCTATTTTAAATAAATTTATATAAAATTTATTTATGTATTTTTGCAAAAAGCCAAAATTTACAGCCGCAATATAACCAAAAATTTGTGATATTATTTTTCTCATTTTTTACCCTTTAAATTAAAATTTACTATCTCAGATGATGATAAAAGTCTTATAGGTAGCCCCCAAAATCCAGTTCCAGATGTTACATAAATCTTAGCATTATCTTTTTCATAAAGTCCGTATAGATAAGAATTTACCATTTTTACCAAAAAATGAAATGGAAAAATCTGACCCCCATGAGTATGCCCACATAAAATCAAATCTAGCCTTGAAAGCTCATTTTTGTTTAATTGCACTATAATTCTTGGCTGATGAGCTAGTAAAATAACGGGCAAACTTTCATTTATATCTTTTATAGCCTTGCTAAAATTAGGCTCATACTCCCCTATTTTATAGCCTAAGTAATCATAAACTCCTACTAAATTTACACCGCCAACCTCAATGGATTCATTTTGTAAAATATGCATATTTAGTCTGCTTAAATTCTCCAAACTTTCTTTGATACCAACATAATATTCATGATTTCCAACAACAAAATAAGTCCCAAATTTTGATTTTATATCATTTATGGACGCAAGCTTTTCTTTGGCTAATTTTGGATCAAAATCTATCAAATCCCCAGTTATTACAACTATATCTGGATTTAATTCATTAACCTTATTTACAATATTTTTTAAAAAATTATCATCTAAAAACCCACCTATATGAATATCACTAATCTGAATGAGTTTTAAATCTTGTTTTAAATTTGGCAAAATTATGTCTATATTTTTTACATTAAGTCTAAAAATAGCATTATATGTACCCACAAAAACACCAACAAACATTGCAATAATAAATACAATATCAAAGAATTTTTTTATATCTTTTCTAATACTTTGTTTAAATTTAAAAAATTTAAACAAAATGTAAAATATATCATAAATCAAAACATAACTAAAAGCAATAAAACTAATACCTATAAGCAAAGCCGTAAAGTTTTGCATGGTTTGATTTAAAAAATTAACTCTTAGATTAAAGAAAAAAAGTGCTTCTAAAATACAAATTATTAAAACAAAAACATAGTATTTTTTGCTAGAAAAAACATGAATTTTTCCAAAAAATCTTTTATAAACATATAAATTTATGAAAATAAAAACCAAACTTGCAACTATTGGAAAAATGGTTATTTTCATAAATTACTATTTTTTAAAAAACCTCATAATTTTTGCATTTAACTTTAACCATTCGCTAAGTTCAAGTATAGGATGACCTGCGTATTTTTTAAAGCCTTCTAAATTTTTAGATACTCCTGTTCTAGCAGCAATTTGTGCAAAATCACCAACTTTGACATGCCCGCCACTTCCACTTTGACCGCCCATTACAACATTTCTACCAAGTATTGTTGATCCTGCAAGTCCTGTTTGAGAAACAATAATGCAATTCTCCCCAAGTTCGCAGTTATGACCTATTTGAACAAGATTGTCTATTTTGGTGCATTTTTTTATAATAGTTGAGCCAAAAACAGCTCTATCTATCGTAGTTCCAGCACCTATTTCCACCTCATCTTCTAAAATCACATTTCCGTTATGATAAATTTTCACATGACTGCCATCTTTTTTGTGAGCATAACCAAAACCATCACTTCCAATCACAGCATTTGCAAGTATATGACAAGAATTACCTATGATAGTGTTATTATAAATTACAACATTTGGGTGTATTATACATTTATCGCCTATAACAACATTATCGCCTATATAAGCTCCGTGCATTATGGTGCTTTTTCCTATTTTTGAATTTGAACCTATATAAACATTTGGCATAATGTTTGCACTCTCATCTATAAAAGAGCTTGATTTTGGATAAAAAAGAGGATTTGAAAACTCTTTGCTTAAAATCGCAAAAGCAAGATGAGGATTTTCGCATATTAAAGCTTGTGAGTTTTGAGGAACTAAGCGTGCCAAATCTTTACTAACAAGTATCACCCCTGCACTACTTTTAGCTATATCATCTTGATTTTTTGCTCCATCACAATAGCTTAAATTATCACTCTTAGCATCCAAAAGCGAAGCACAAGAGCGAATTTCAATATCTTCTTTTAGATCTACTTTTAAATCTAAAATTTTTACTATTTTACTAAGTTTCATTTACATCTCCATCAAAACTGAACCGCCACGAACAATTTGAATCGGGCTGTATTTTTTCATAACTTTTATGAAACAATCTATTCTTACTGCATCATCACAAGCCATTACGATTATATACTGTTCGTTTGCATTTGCAACTATGCCATTATATGATTTTAAAATTGCATCTAAACCGCTAAAATCTTCTTTTATCGGAATTTTTACTAAAACCAGTTCTTTTTCACTAAAATTATCAGTTTCTATAACTTTATATGTAGGTATAAGTTTATGAAGTTGTTTTACAAGTTGTTCAAAAACTCTTTCATCGCAACTAGTAACTATGCTAACTCTTGAAAACTGACTATCTGGTTGTGGAGCGACAGTAAGGCTATCTATATTATACCCTCTTCCAGCAAAAAGTCCTGCAATCCTAGCTAACACACCATGCTCGTTTAAAACTATTACAGAAATTACTCTTCTCTCGTTCATAAATACCACCTATTCTAGTATCATATTATAAATTGCACCGCCAGCTGGAACCATAGGCAAAACATCTTCGAATCTATCTACGCTAACGTCTATAATGCATACTTTATTTGACTTAACAGCATCTTTTAAAGCTTGTCTAAACTCGTCTTTACTCTCACATTTATAACCTTTTCCACCAAAAGCTTGTGCCAATTTAACAAAATCAGGAGCAAGATTTTGTAAATTTGTAGATGAAAAACGCTCTTCATAAAACATACTTTGCCACTGCCTAACCATACCCAAAAAGCCATTATTTAAAATGATATTTATAACAGGAATACCATACTCATTTGCAGTTGCAAGCTCTTGAATATTCATCAAAATAGATCCATCTCCACTGAAATTTACAACAGTAGCGTCTTTAAAAGCAACTTTTGCACCAATTGCAGCAGGAAAACCATATCCCATAGTTCCAAGTCCACCGCTTGTTAAAAGTTTTCTTGGCTCTTTAAAAGGATAAAATTGTGCAACCCACATCTGATGTTGACCGACATCTGTTGAAACAATAACATTATCGCCAAGTATTTTTGCACTCTCTTCTATAACCCATTGTGGTTTTATAGATTCTTTGCTATCTTTATATGTCAAAGGATGTAATTTATCATAAGTTTTTATGGTGCTATGCCAATCTTTAAAACTTTTTATTTTTTCTTTTTTAAGCTCTTCAAGTAGTTGTGCAACAACCATATTTATATCCCCAACTATTGGATAATGGGCATGAATAATCTTAGAAATAGAACTTGGATCTATATCTATATGGATAATTGTTGCATATTTTGCAAATTCTTTTGTGTTTCCAGTGATTCTATCATCAAATCTAGCTCCAAGACAAATTAACAAATCACATTCGCTCAAAGCCATATTTGCCGCATAACTTCCATGCATTCCAGCCATTTTGATAAAATTTTTATCCTCACAGCTTAAAACGCCAAGTGCCATTATAGTTTCAACTGCTGGTATATTTGTAAACTCAACAAGTTCTCTCACAATCTCACTCGCATTTGAACTAACCACACCGCCACCTATGTAAAATAGTGGTTTTTTTGCATCAAGTATCAATTCTGCGGCTTTTTTTATCTGTCCTAAATGACCCTTATAAGTAGGTTTATATGTTAGCATATTTATAGACGATGGATATTTAAAAACAGCTTTTGCAGCCGTTACATCTTTTGCAATATCAATATGAACAGGACCAGGTCTACCGCTTTTTGCTATGTAAAAAGCCTCTTTTAATATTCTAGGTAAATCTTGTATATTTTTTACAAGAAAATTATGTTTTACACAAGGTCTACTCATCCCGATAGCATCTATTTCTTGAAAGGCATCAGTGCCTATTAAATTTGAACTAACTTGACCACTTATTATAATTATAGGTATAGAATCCATATATGCAGTTGCAATGCCAGTAAGTGCATTTGTAATGCCAGGACCACTTGTTACAACAGCAACTCCAACTTTACCAGTTGCTCTTGCATAACCATCTGCAGCCACAACAGCCGCTTGCTCGTGCCTTACTAAAATATGCTTAAAATAATTTTGTTTATAAATTTCATCATAAATGTTTAGTGCAGCACCACCAGGATATCCAAACACAACTTTTACATCTTCTAAATGCAAAGCTTCTATTATCATTTGTGAGCCTGTTATCTCTTTCACTAATACAACCTTTTACAAAAATTTTTATATTATATCTTTATTAATATTTGAACTAGTTTATATATGTAAAATATATATTCAGTTTTAGCAATTATGCTATAATATTGTTTATTTTTGAAACACAATTACCGAAAATAAGGATAAAATATGCATAGATACTTTATGATAATATTTGTATTATTAAGCTTAACATATGCAAAAAATGATGAAAATTTAACCAAAAATGCTCTTGATTTTTTTAATGCAGGAGAATACGATAAAGCAAAAAAACTTTTTGAAATTCAATGTAACAAAAACGATGCTTGGGCGTGTTTAAATTTAGGAAGCATATATAAAGAAGCAGACGGCGTTGAGATGGATTTAAGCAAAAGTATGAATTACTTTGAAAAAGCTTGTGATTTAGGTGATAGCACTGCGTGTGTTTTTGTTGGCTTTTATTATGACAAAGCTTTGGGCGTAACGCAAAATTATAAAGCGGCATTTAAATACTATAAAAAAGCTTGTGAGCTTAAAAATGCAGTAGGATGTGATAATACAGGTATGATGTTTGAAAGCGGAGATGGCACAAACAAAAACGATATACAAGCTTTAAAATTTTATAAACTTTCATGTGAATATGGTAGTTTTGAAGGATGTGCAAACGCTGGTTATATGTATGAAAATAGCGAAAATTATGACATAGACGAAGCTATTAAATTTTATTCTATGGCTTGTAAAAACGACATAGAATTTGCTTGTAGAAATGTAGCAAAAATATTTGTTGATAAAAAAGAATATAGCAGAGCAAAAGATGCACTAGAAAGGACTAGAGAATTTGGCAACTAAAACGGCCAAATTCCCTCTAAAAGCTTTGTTCCCCAAGGTTTTGTTATCGCTTTATTTATATCGCCTTCTGTTTTATAAGAAATTTTAGCATCAGCAATATATCTTGAATCAATCTCATTGTTGCTTGATATATCATAAGGTCTTATAACGCCACTAAGCTGGATAATCTGCTTTTCGCCGTTTATTAGTAATTCCCTATTTCCTTCTATAAAATAATTTCCATTATTTAAAACTTTTACTATCCTTGCTGATATAGTTGTGTTAAATGCTTCTGTTCTGGTGTTTGTTCCATCACCGCTATAAGCAGTTTCACTACCGCCTTTAAAGCCTATATTTCCAAATTTATTTATTTGATCTGTTACACTAGATAGTGGCGAACCAGCTGTTATAATTCCGCCAGATAATGCTGTTGTGGAGTTTTTTGAAGTAGTTTTTTTACCATTTGAGCTTTGATTTGTTTTTTCACTTATTACAACTGTAACCAAATCATTTACATTCATAGCTTTTCTGTCAGAAAAAATTGGATTTTCACCTCTTCCAAAAAGACTTCCGGCATGCTGTATCTCATTGCCTACTTGTTTTGGAGGGAGTTGCTCTACATAAACAGGTGGCTCCATCGATATTTTTGGATCAACTGTATATGTGCATCCAGAGAGTATAATAGCTAAGCTAGAAAATAAAATTATATTTTTTTTCATATAAAACCTTAGAATATTTTATTTTATGTTATAATAATTTATTTTATGTTATAATAAATTGTAAGCAAATAAAGTTCCAAAATAACAAAGAAAGGAGTGTAAGTATGTGTGAAAATAGTTTTTATCTCATAACAGATAATCAAAACGATATACAAAACTTACCAACAAATATTGAGTGTTTTTATCCGATTTGTGATAAAAACGGTGCGGTTTTTAGCGAAGAAAAAGCTAAAGAGTTACTCTTAAACAACCAAAAAAATGAGCTTTTAAAGAGTATTATTGAAGAATTTGACAAAAAAGCTCAAAATAGTGCTTTGGCTGTTGTTGCAAATGAAAATTTCTGTTTTTTAAATTTAGAAATAGCAAGAAATTTAAACTTACCTATAATAAATTTAAGTAAATGCGAATTTAAAAAAACATTTTTTAAAAATAACGCCGAAAACAAAGGTTTATCTGTTATAAATTTAACAGATTTAAAAGAACTAAACTCAAAGTTAGAAGAGTGCTTGAAAACGAAAAAAAATATCATTACACCTCTTAACTTTGAAACACGATTATACAAAATGGCAAAAAATGCAAATAGCACGATAGTTTTACCAGAAAGTGATGATGAGAGAATATTAAAAGCAGCTTGCATAATTTTAAAAAGCAAAGCAGTAAATTTAATACTTCTAGGTAAAAATGATGAAATTTCAGCTAATGCTCAAAAACTTGGTTTAAATTTAAAAGATGTAAAGATAATTGATCCACAAAACAACGAATATCTTGAAGAATTTGCAAATACACTTTATGAGTTAAGAAAAGCAAAAGGTATGAAACTAGAAGAAGCTCAAAAACTAGTAAAAGATAGAACTTACTTTAGTACAATGCTAGTTTATAGTGGATATGCAAGTGGTATGGTAAGTGGTGCTAGCACAACCACAGCTGAAACCATACGCCCTGCACTTCAAACAATCAAAATGAAACCGGGAGTATCAACCGTAAGTGGTGCATTTTTGATGTGTTTAGAAAATGAAGTTGTAGTGTTTGCAGATTGTGCAATTACGCCAAATCCAACAGAAGAACAACTTGCCGGCATAGCTATATCAAGTGCAAAAACTGCTAGAGATTTCGGACTTGATCCAAAGATAGCTATGCTTAGTTACTCAACTGGAGAAAGCGGAAGCGGAGAAGATGTTGATTTTATAAAAAGAGCGACAAAATTAGCAAAAGATAGTGAGCTAAAAGATAGTGTAGATGGACCGCTTCAATTTGATGCAGCATTTGATGAGATAGTAGCTAAGAAAAAAATGCCTAACTCAAAAGTAGCCGGGAGGGCAAATGTATTTATTTTCCCTAATCTTAATTGTGGAAATATATGCTATAAGGCAGTTCAAAGAACATCAGGAGCAGTTGCAATTGGTCCTATTTTGCAAGGGCTTAAAAAACCAGTTAATGATTTAAGTCGCGGATGTTTAGTAGAAGATATAGTAAATACAATTTTAATAACAGCTATTCAAGCAAAGGAAATTTAATGAAAATATTAGTTTTAAATCTAGGAAGTAGTTCTATCAAATTTAAACTTTTTGAAATGGACGATAAAAGTGTTATCGCAAGTGGTTTGGTAGAAAAAATAGGCGAACAATCATCTTACGCAAAACTAAAAGTTGAAAAAAACAAAGAAGTGTTTGAATCAACTAACGCTATAAAAGATCATGCTCAAGGTCTTGAAGTTATGGAAGAGCTTTTCAAAAAAAGCGGTATAATGAGTGATTTTGGAGAGCTTGGCGGAATTGGACATAGGGTAGTTCATGGTGGAAGTAAATATTTTAAACCGACACTAGTTACTGAAAAAGTTATACAAGATATAGAAGATATCATCCCACTTGCCCCACTTCATAACCCAGCTCACGCAATAGGCATAAGAAGCGTTATGAAAAAAGCGCCAAATGTGAAAAATGTAGTTGTTTTTGATACAGCATTTCATCAAACTATGCCAAAAAGCTCTTATATGTATGCACTGCCATATGAATACTGCGAGAAATACAAGATTAGAAAATACGGAGCTCATGGCACATCTCACGAATATGTAAGCAAAGCTGGTGCTAAATTTATGGGCATTGATATAAATAATTTTAACTGCATAACACTACACTTAGGAAACGGGGCTAGTGCTAGTGCTATAAAAGACGGAAAATGCTTTGATACATCTATGGGACTAACTCCACTTGAAGGACTTATGATGGGTACAAGATGTGGCGACATAGATCCTGCTATACTTCCTTATCTAAAAAGAGTAGCAAATATAGAAGTTGAAGAGATGGATACCATAATGAATAAAAAAAGCGGACTTTATGGAATTTGTGGCACAAATGATATGAGAGATGTGGAAGAAAAAATGAAAACAGATGAAAAAGCAAAGTTAGCTTTTGATATGTTTTGCTACCGCATTAAAAAATATGTCGGAGCGTATTATGCAGCATTAAGCAGAGTTGATGCAATAATATTTACAGCAGGAATTGGCGAAAACGACAACCTTGCAAGAGAAGCTATTTGTGAAAATATGCAAAGCTTAGGAATAGCAATAGATAAAGAAAAAAATAGCATTAGAAGTGGCGAAATAAGAGATATAAGCACAAAAGATGCAAAAGTAAGAACATTGATAGTTCCAACCGACGAAGAGTTTGCCATAGCATCAGCTACTTTAGAACTTGTAAAATAAATCTAAGACCCATTTAGGGTCTTAGACTAAAAGTCTCATAACTTGATTTGATATATTTTTTAGATTTTTCATCGCAACTTCTTTTCTCATCGCTTCTTTAAGACAAATCGCTCCTTGCTGTATGCAAAAATACGCATCAATAACATCGTTTAACCCTTTTACATCATCACTTATTGCTCCGCCAAAAGCTATAACTTTTTTAGAGTACTTCTTAGCAATACTTGCAACTTTTGTTGGGGTTTTGCCCATCGTGCTTTGAAAATCAATTCTTCCTTCGCCAGTTATTACCAAATTTGAATCTTTTATATATTTTTCTAAATTTACAGCATTTGAGATGATATCAAAACCTGGCATTAACTTCGCTTTTAAAAAACTTACAAATCCAAATCCAAGACCACCTGCTGCACCAGCACCTTGTAAATTTGAAAAATCGCTTCCATTAAATTTATATGTTATATCCGCAAAATTTTTAAGAGAGTTATCTAAAAACTTTATCATATCATCATCTGCTCCTTTTTGTCTAGCATAGACATAAGCAGCACCATTTGTGCCATATAGTGGATTTATAACATCACAAGCTATATTAAATTTGCACTCATTTAATTCACTTAAAGAATTTTTTGAGCTTATAAAACTTACTTTTGATAAGCTTTCGCCACACATTTTAAGTTTTTTGCCATCATTATCAAAAAATTCAAAACCAAGCGCTTCAAGCATACCGCTACCAGCGTCATTTGTAGCACTTCCGCCTATTCCTATGATAAACTCTCTTATGCCTTTTTTTATGGCATCTTTTATCATAATACCAAGACCATAAGTAGAGGTTTTATTTGGATTTTTCTCTTCATCTTTTAGTAGTGCCAAACCGCAAGAACTTGCCATTTCCATTATAGCTAAATTTTCATTAAAAGCATAACTTGCCTTTACTTTACGCAATAATGGATCAAAAGTATAAATATGTGTAAATTTAGCGCCCAAAGCATCTTTCATAGCCTCAACGCTTCCTTCTCCACCATCAGCTATAGGGATAACCACAACCTCATCGCAAAACTCTTTTATACCATCTTTTATAGCAAGTCCAGCCTCAAGAGAACTCATACATCCTTTAAATGAATCAATAGCAATAACGACTTTTTCCATACAAACCTTACATCAAAAATAAGCTAAAAATATAAACACTTATAATACCAGCTATGGCTATAACAAATGTCATTAAAGTTTGAGTTTTGTAACCCCTTGTTGTATCCATAGAGCTAAAATTTGTTACAACCCAAAAGTAACTATCATTTGCATGAGAAACACACATTGCTCCACAACCTATCGCCATTACACAAAGTGCCGCACTCATACTTGTGCTAAATCCCAAAACACTCATAACTGAATTTGGATCAAGATATGAACCTAAAATAGAAGCAGTTGTAATAATAGCAACAGTTGATGAGCCTTGAGCTGTTTTTAAAATAGCAGCGATAATAAATGGAAAAAATATCCCCATAGAACTTATATAAAGTGCATTTTCTTTTATAAAATTAACAAAACCAGCCTCGGATATAACTTTACCAAGAACTCCACCAGCAGCAGTTATAAAAATGATAGGTCCAACAACCTTTAAACTCTCTTGGGTTATTTCATTAAACTCACTAAGTTTTTTAGTCTCATAAAGCTGATACACACCAAATAAAACACCAATGCCAAGTGCTATGATAGGAGCTCCCAAAAATTTAAAAATATCGCCCAAAAATCCATCTATTTTTAAAATTGCAGCAAGCGAGCCAAGTGCCATAAAAAGTATAGGTGCAAGTATTGGCATAATCACGCTAAAACCACTAGGAAGTTGTTTAAATTCACTTTTTAATTCATCATAAGTTTTTATAAGTTCTTGCTTATCTTCTTGTAAAAATACTTTTTTATCTATAAATTTAGAAAAAAAGTATAAAACAAAAAGTATAGGAATGCTTACTAATACACCAACTAAAATAACCATTAGTAAGTTTTCTCCAGCTCCTAAAGCTCCAGCAGCTGCTATTGGTCCTGGTGTTGGGGGAATTGTCCGCCACTTAATGCAACAGCCATACCAAGCGGATTTGAGCTTAATATCTTTTGAGATATAGCTTTTCTAATAGGATTTAAAACTACATATCCGCTATCACAAAATACTGGAATTCCAACAACCCAACCCATTATCATCATTGCTAAATTTGGTCTTTTTTCACCAACAAAATTTATAACCATATCAGCAAGTTTTAATGCAGCTCCAGTTTTTTCAAGTATTGTGCCAATAAGAGCACCTAAAATTATAACTATACCTATGCTAGAAAAAATGGAACTAAAACCAGATCCTATAATACTTGGGATTTTTCCCAAAGGAATTCCTACTACTATAGCTAGCACTAGTGACACACACATCAAAGATAAAAATGCATGAATGTTTAGTTTTGCTATCATATAAATAATTACAAAAATAGCGATTATAAGAGCGCAAAATAAAAACATACCACTCATAAAATCTCCTTTATATAAATTTACAAAATATTAGCATTTTTTAAATAAACAATCAAATTTAAATAAATGTTTCCCTGATGTTGTTTTTAGGATATATAATTCAAAACATCTTATCAATACAAGGAAATACAAATGAAAAAAGTCATTTCAATAGTTGCTGCTACGGTTTGTGTGTCATTTGGTGCTGATAATTTAACCAGCATTGAATTTAGCGAAGTTTCAGTTCCTAAAACAGATGCCCAAAAAAGAGAAGTAAGAGCAAGCAGTAGTGTAAAAGTTAATGATAAAGAGTATAAAATAGGCTACAATGTCATAATGCGTTCAGGTGATAAAGTAGGCGATGGTGTGTTTGGTGCTTTGTATGACACAAATGGCAAGCTTATCACAACAAAAGATGGAAGTCCTAGAATTTCAAATGATAATGACTTCTCATCACTTTTAACTTACGGCGATAAAATTTTTATGGTTTCTCACTTTGAGACAAGACCGGCTGCTATGTATGTAACAGAGTTAAGACAAGATAAGAATGGAAAATTAATAGCTGTAAATACTAGAAATATAGATTTTTCTAAATTTGGTGGTTTATGGGTTCCATGTGCTGGATCAGTTACGCCGTGGGGGACTCATTTAGGAAGCGAAGAGTATGAGCCAGATGCAAGAACTATCAAATCTGACGGCGATGGCGGTGAATACTATAACTTAATGGGCGAGTATTTTGGCGGGGATTTAACTAAACTTAATCCTTATGCTTACGGATGGACACCTGAGATAAAAATAGTTAGCGATAAAGGCGACGCTGAAGTTACAAAACACTACTCTATGGGTAGATTTGCTCACGAGTTAGCTTATGTAATGCCTGATAATAAAACCGTGTTTTTAAGTGATGATGGCACAAATGTCGGGCTATTTATGTTTATAGCTGATAAGGCAGGGGATTTGAGTGCTGGAACTTTATATGCTACTAAATGGAATCAAATAGATGATAAAAACGGCGGAACTGCAAATTTAGAGTGGATGGATTTAGGTCATGCCTCAAACAATGAAATCCAAAAAGCTATCAAAGATAATGTTAAATTTAGCGATATGTTTGAAGTAGCTGAGTTTAAAGATGATAGTTGTCCAGCTGGATTTACTCCAACTAAGGCAAATGCTGATTCAAACCAAGAAACACCACCTGAGTGTATAAAACTAAAAGATGGTATGGAAAAAGTAGCTTCAAGACTAGAAACTAGAAGAGTTGCAGCGATAAAAGGGGCTACAACTGAGTTTAGAAAAATGGAAGGCATAACTTACAACAATAATCTAAATGAAGTTTATATAGGAATGAGTGAGATAAATAAAGGTATGGAAAGCTTTAAGTCAAAAGGCAAAGATAGCAATAAATATGATGTTAAGGGATTTGATCACATAAGACTTCCGCACAATACTTGTGGAACTGTTTATAGACTAAGCTTAGTAGAAGATGAAAAAATAGGCTCAAAATTTGTTCCAAGTGTAATGAAAGGTATGGTTTCAGGCAAGTATAGCAGTGCAGGCGATAAGCTAAATACCTGTGATTTAAATGGCTTAGCAAATCCTGATAATGTTACTTATATAAATAATACTGGCACATTAATCATCGGAGAAGATACAGGCGATGGTCATCAAAATGACGCTATTTGGTCATACAACATTGCAGAAGATAAGCTAACTAGAATTTTTACAACACCTTATGGAAGTGAAACAACATCACCTTACTACTACAACAATATCGCTGGCTTTGGCTATATAATGGCAGTTGTGCAACACCCTTATGGAGAGAGCGATGAAGATAAACTTTCAAATCCAAGTGATTCAAGAGCTTATACTGGATATATCGGACCACTTCCTGTTATAACAAAATAGTTATTTTATACAAATATTTCACAAAAAGCCCACCTTTAAAAAGTGGGCTTTTATAAATTTAAAAAAGGGGATCTTATGAGAAAAAGTTTAGTTTTACTAAATTTGCTTTTTATTAATGCTTTTGCATTGGAAATTAATATTACCAGTAAAGAGATTATCAACGCAAATCACTCTTATGTTTCATCGCAGTGCTATACAAAAACCATTGATGAGAAAAATCCAAAAATCGTATCAAATCCTTGCTTTACTTGTCATAGCTTAAATAAAGAGCCAAATTTTACTTATGAGGATTATGATGTTCAAGAAAGTTATGATTTTCCAGCTCCTGCAACTAAAAATCCTTTTACAAATTTATTTGTAGATAGAAGTAAAGATATCGCTAAAATCAGCGATGATGAAATTTTAAAATATGTTAGAAGCGATAATTATAAAGATGAAAACGGCGAAATAATCTTAGCTAAAAAGCTTAAAAATTTAGACAAAAACTGGGATTATAATAAAAATGGTAAATGGGATGGCTATATACCTGATTGTGAGTATAACTTTGATAATGAGGGCTTTGATAGGACAAAAGATGGCGGATATACTCTTTGGAGAGCATTTGGATACTATCCATTTTTAGGGACTTTTTGGCCTACAAATGGAAACACGGATGATGTTTTAATCCGCCTTCCAAAAATTTTTGCCACAGATGAGAGCGGTAAATTTGATCTTGAAATTTATAAGATAAATTTACTTATAGTTGAGAGTTTGATAAAGCAAAAAAGCATAAAAACATTTGCGATAGATGAGAGTAAATACGGCGTTGATTTAAACCAAAATGGTAAATTTGACACGGCAAATGAGATATTTTTTAAATGGAATAAGCCTGATTATGACATTAAAACAGATAAACTTTCAAATTTTAGTATGAATTATGTTGGACTTGCTAAAAATTTACTCATTGAAAACAAAGTATTTATCGCTCCTGGTCTTTATCCTGTCGGGACTGAGTTTTTACACTCTGTTAGATATATAGATGTAAATAATGATAAAACAGATATGGCAAAAAGAATGAAAGAGCTAAGATACGGCGTTAAAAAATACTGGCAAACTTATGGCGATCTCTCAGATACTGGAGCTGGTGTTATAAAAGAAAAGAGCGATTTTCCTGATAGGACAGATCAATATGTTGGAAACGTGGAAACTGGGCTAAATAATGAGCGTGGTTGGTTTTTTCAAGGATTTATTGAAGATAAATTTGGAGAACTTAGGCCGCAAAATTATGAAGAGACTCTATTTTGTATGGGATGTCACTCAAATATCGCAGCAACGGCTGATTCAACATTTGTTTTTCAGCGTAAATTTGAAAATGATGAGTTTCAAAATGGCTGGTTTCACTGGTTGCAAAAAGACTTTTCTGGCATAAAAGATATGGTGCTTAAAGATGGCGAAGGAGAATACGCTAAATATTTGGCACTAAATAACGCCGGTGATGAGTTTAGAGGAAATACAGAGATAATGGATAAATTCTTTATGGATGGTTGGAGAAAAAATCAAAAGATGATAGAAAAAGAGTATGAGATAAATCAAGCTAATCCTGGGGCTAAAATGGATAGAAGCTGGAAGTTAAAACCAAAGGCTATGGAAATTTTGAAAAATGACATTAGTTATCTTTTAATGCCAAGTGCGGAGCGTGCTTTAAAACTAAATAAAGCTTACAAAGCTGTTGTAGATGAACAAAGTTATGTTTTTGGTAGAGATGTAAATATAAAGCCATCAAATAAATGTACATAAAGAAGTCGAGCAAGCAGAGCCTACTGGCTTAAAAGCGTTTTTGTATGAGTATTAGTGTTTAAAAAGATTGCAACAATAAAAATAAATATAGTTTAATATAGTTTAATATAGTTTAATATAGTTTAATATAGTTTAATATAGTTTAATATAGTTTAATATATTTTATAGTTGCAATCATACAAAATTTAAAGGATTTTATCCTTTAAATTTAACCTTTATATCATTTACCCAATCAAGAACTCTTTTTTGATAATTTTCATCGCCCTTAAAATCAACAGCTAAACCAAAAAATTTACCGTCTTTGAAAAACTCAGAATTATTAAATTTATAACCATTAAGCTCTGTTTGCCCTATAACATTTGCACCTTTTATCTTTTCTAAAAACTCAGCCATACCGCCACAAAAATGCTCTCCGTGTCTTTCTTGATTTCCAATGCCTACAAGTGCTATAGTTTTTGACTCTAAATTTGCATCTTCTAAGATATCTAATTTATCTTTCCAATCAGGATTTAAAGCCCCATCTCCGTAAGTTGAAGACGCAAAAATAAAATTATCATACTCACTAAAAACTTCAGATGTAAGCTCTTTTGCATTTAAAATGTCAAAATCAAGCTCTTTTGCTATAATTTCACTAACTGCTTTAGTTGCACCAGCTTTTGAAGCATATATAATCGTACCATTTGCCATATTTTATCCTTGTGTAATTTTAAATTTATGAATTATAACAAAATAAGATAAATAATATCTCTTTTTTAAATTATGCAAAAATTTAGAAATTTTAGTTAAAATATTTAAATTTAAATTGGAGTAAGTTATGGTAGAAGTTGAATTTTTAGGACCTATAGGACACGAAAAATTATCTTTGGATGTAAAAAATTTAAAAGAGTTAAAAGAAGTTTTGGCAAAATATGAAAATCTAAAACAATGGCTTGAAATATCAGGAGTTGCACTAAATGATAAAATGATAAGCTCTTTGGATATAAATTTAAAAGATGGCGATAAAATATCTATTTTACCTCCAGTTTGTGGTGGATAATATGCAAGAAATTTTAACAAATATGGAAATTTACCAAGGAAGTTTGGATAGTTTGCAAATTTATAAAACTTGGTATGATAAATTTAAGAATGCAAATTGTGGTGCATTGATAACATTTAGCGGTATAGTAAGAGATGAAGGCGGTATATCCGCACTAAGCTTTGATATATACAAACCGATTTTACAATCTTGGTATGAAAACTGGGTAAAAGATGCTGCAAAATGTGGCACTTATTTACTTTTTGCACACTCTCTTGGAGATGTCAAAATTCACGAATGCTCTTATATGAGCGGCGTTGTGAGCAAACAACGAAAAATAGCCTTAAAACTTATAAACGATTTTGTAGAAGATTTTAAAGCAAATGCTCCTATTTGGAAATATGATGTTATAAATGGCAAAAGAATCTATGCAAAAGAAAGATCACATAACTTAAGCAATGCTGGACTTTTAAGCTAAGGAATAAAATGAAATTTAAATCATACGAAGAGACCTTAAAGACACTAAAAAACTCTATAAAACCTTGTGAGAAAATACAAAAAGTTGCCATAACTTCTGCACTAAATAGAATATTAGCAGTAGATATAATTGCCAAAGAAAACTACCCGCAGTATGAAACTTCAGCAATGGACGGATATGCTTGTAAATTTAGCGATCTATCCGATGGAAAGCTAAAAATTTTAGGAGATATTCCAGCTGGAACAAATCCTATGAATATAGGCTTAAAAGATGGCGAGTGCATAAAAACATTTACAGGCTCACTTATGTGTAAAAATAGCGATACACTAATACCTATAGAAAATGTAGATGTCAAAGATGGGTATATTTTTATAAATCAAGGCGTAAAAAAAGGTTTTGCTGTAAGAAAAATAGGCGAAAGTTACAAAAAAGATGATATTTTGATAAGAAAAGGAACAAAACTTAGTTATTCTGAAATAGCACTTCTTGCTGAGCTTGGAGAGTTTCATATATCTGTTTTTATGAAACCAAAAGTCGGAGTTTTGGCAACAGGAAGCGAGATAAGAGATCTTGGAGAAGCACTTCAAACACCAGCACAAATTCATAGCTCAAATCACATAGCAATAGCATCTATGTTAGAACTTATGGGGTGTGAAGCTGTTATTTTACCAATAATAAAAGATGAAAAAAATCTAGTAAAAGAAGCTATCATAAATGGCATAAAAAGTTGCGATATGCTAATCACTACAGGCGGAGTGAGTGTTGGGGATTATGATTTTGTAAAATCATCGCTCAAAGAAAATTGTGAAATATTAGTAGATGGGGCAGCTATAAAACCTGGAAGACACATAAAAATAGCCAAATTTAATGATAAATACATATTTGCACTTCCAGGATTTCCATACTCAGCTATGGTAATGTGCGTGTTGTATGTAAGAGTTTTGATAAACGAGCTTTTTTGCATAAAAGAAGAAAATGAAATTGAAGCTATTTTAAGCCAAGATTATGTTAAAAAGACCGAATTTTTAGAATTTACTGCTTGCAATATAACTTTTAAAGATGGTAAAGTTTTTGCAAATTTAGAAGGTAAAAAAAGCGGTTCAAGTGCGATAATAAATAATCTAAACAATAACGCAGCACTACTAATTTGTCCGTTAGAAAAAAAAGATGGTCTAAAAAAGGGCGAAGTTGTCAAAGTATTAAAAATGCTTTAAGGAGTAAAAACTCCTTAAACTATTTTTTTTCAAAGAAAAATCCAGCCCAAGTTTGCGTTGTAGCCATTACTTCAAGCGAATTTATATTTACATTTTTTGGCATATTTATGCAATTTAATACTATTGTAGCAATATCTTCAGCCCTTAAAAACCCTGTGTTTTCATACACACTATCTGCTTTTGATTTATCGCCTTTAAATCTCACTAAACTAAACTCTGTTTTTGCAATACCCGGCTCTATGTTTGTAACTCTGATATTTGTACCCTTTAAATCATTTCTAAGGTTAAAGCTTAGCTGTTTTACAAAAGCTTTTGTTGCACCATAAACATTTCCGCCGCTATATGGCCAGTTTCCAGCAACAGAGCCTAAGTTAAAGATATATCCGCTTTTTCTTTGTTTCATTATAGGTAATATCGCTTTTGTGATATAAATAAGACCTTTTATATTTGTATCAATCATAGTCTCAAAATCCTCAATCGATGCATCTATAAAACTCTCTTGACCAAGAGCTAGACCTGCGTTATTTACCAAAATTTCTATATCTAAAAAATTTTGTGGGATATCTTTAATAGCCTTAAAAACGCTATCTTTATCGCAAATATCAAGCGATATAATATGCACATTGTCTTTACCAATCTCATCAGATAAAGTCTTTAGTCTATCTTCTCTTCTTGCTACGAGCACTAATTTATATCCATTTTTAGCTAAAAGCCTAGCGATAGCCTCACCAAAACCCGAAGTTGCACCTGTTATAAAAGCTGTTTTATTCATAGTATCCTCCTAAAATTAGCATTAGCACATTATACTATTTTATATATAAGGATAAATTTAGATTAAAAAAGTGTTTCTTGATCTTTTTTTTGATTTAAAGAATCTATTAGTTCGTTTTTTTCACAAAAAACCAAAGCGTAATGAAAATTATTTAAATTTTGCAAAGCATTTAATGATGTAAAACGAAAATCTATTTGGATGTTTGTTTGCAAATTATAAGATGCACAAATTATGATATTATCATTAAATTTAGACCTTAAAAAATTTGCTTCAATCTCAAATAAACTTAAATCATTCTCAATAATAAAAGCTCTGTAACTATCGCCAAAAGACTTTATATTATAAAATTTATCTACAAATATAGGATCAAAATGTCCTTCTATGCCTAAATCTTTTGGTAATTTAAAAGAAATTTCTAATTTGTTTAGATATTTTATAAGCCCAGTTAAATGCCTAAGAAAAACTTTGGGATAAATTATATTTTGATAATATACATCATCGCAAACAAAACTCAAATAAAAAATAGAATTTTCTGTTATATTTTGTGCGTCATCATCACTAAAAACAGTATCATAAAAAGCCGTAGTTTTTTGCAACAACTTCTCATCATCGCTAAAAAATAGATCCTCATCATTTGCATTCATTATATCCAAAAAACGCTTTTTAAAATCACTTTTTAGTATCTTTGCTTTTTTATCTAGTGAAAATTTGCAAATAGCGGCGTATTGAATGGTATTTAAAATCGCAAATTTAAGCTTTTTATAACACGCAACAAAGCGTATAAGTCTAGTTAAAGCAATTTTTAGACTACCAACTTTCATTATGGCAATCTCATCGTTTTGCACCATAGTATCGTGTTCGCAAATTATGGCATAAGCACCTCGCTCTATGGCTTCAGCTATGTCATCATCGCTACTATTTATACAGATAAAAGCACATTGATCTTTGCAATCTTTTAAATCAAAACAAAAACTATTTATAGCCGAAATTTTTGGTTTATTTAGCAAATCAGCGTTTAAAAGACCACAAAGATTTATTATATTCATCCTATTATCGCACCATTTTTTACTTTATTTGCAACACTAAGAAGTGTTAGTCTGCCATCTTCTGCACTCAGTATCATACCTTCTGAAATATGTTTAAAAATTTTTCTTGGTTTTAAATTTGCTAAAACGCAAATTTGTTTGCCGATTAAATCCAAAGGATTATAATATTTTGCTATACCTGATATTATCTGTCTTGGCTTGTCTTCGCCAAGATCAATGCTAAATTTAAGCAGTTTTTCACTGCCTTCTATATTTTCGCATTCCAAAATGGTTCCTACTTTAATAACACATTTTTTAAAATCATCTATTTGTATATCATTATCTTGTTTTTGAGGGAGTTCTTCTTGTTTTACTTCTGGTCGTTTTAAAAGTTCATTTTCTACTTTTACAAAAAGTGGATTCGTTTTTTGTGCTTTAAAATTTAAAAGATTTTTTTCTTTTATAACACTTTCATAAGTTTTATTATTTATCTCAAAATCTAGAATTTCGGCTATTTTGCTAGCACTTTTTGGCATTGCAGGATAAAGCAAAATAGCAACTTTTGTAAGCAAATTTGCACACAAAGCCACAAGAGCAAGTGCTTCATCATTTTTAGAGTTTTTTATCAAATTCCAAGGTTCGTATTTTGCTATCACGCCATTTGCAACAGAAAGTATCTTCCAAAGCTCTTCTAGATATCTGTTTGTAGCCACCTCATTTAATGCCGATATTGCATTATTTATAAAACAATCCACACTATAAAGCTCATTTTTATAAAATTTCAAAACATCTTTTGAATTTATCTCGTAATCACTATATTTTGAGCTCATTCCAACAATCCTGCTTAGTAAATTCCCAAGCTCATTTGAAAGATCACTATTTATCCTATCTATCAGTGCTTTTTGCGAAAAGTCTCCATCTTGACCAAATGGAACTTCTCTTAACAAAAAGTACCTAAAACACTCTTTTCCATATGCATCGGCAACTTCTTTAGGATTTACAACATTTCCCAAGGATTTACTCATCTTTACACCATCTCTTGTCCACCAACCATGTGCTGCTATATGCTTTGGCAAAGGTAATTCAAGACTCATTAAAAATGCAGGCCAATAAACCGCATGAAATCTAAGTATATCTTTACCTACAACATGCAAAGTGTGATCCCAATAACCCATTTTCTCGCTACCAAGCGTATATCCAAGAGCTGAGAGATAATTTAGCAAGGCATCTAGCCAAACATACATAACATGCTTATCATCATTCAAGCTTGCAGGAAGTTTTATACCCCAATCAAAGCTAGTTCTTGTGATAGAAAGATCTTTTAATCCACTTTTTACAAAATTAATAATCTCATTTTTTTTATTTTTTGGTATTATGCAATCTTCGTTTTCTTCATACCATTTTAAAAGCTTATCTTGATATTTTGAGAGTTTAAAAAAGTAACTTTCTTCTTTAACAATGCTTGTTTTTTTACCACAATCAGGACAGCATTCATCATCCAAAAGTTGTGTTTGTGTGAAAAAAGACTCACAGCTAACACAATAATACCCTTCGTATTCGCCTTTGTATATATCGCCTTTTTTATACATTTTCTCAAAAGCATTTTGCACAGTTTGTTTGTGATAATCATCTGTTGTTCTTATGAAATGATCATAACTTATCTCAAAATAATCCCATAAATTTCTAAATTTAGCACTTATATCATCCGCATATTCTTTTGGCGTAAAGCCTTTTTTAGATGCAGCTTGTTCTATCTTTTGACCATGCTCATCAGTTCCTGTTAAAAAATATGTATCATATCCTTGAAGTCTATAAAATCTAGCCATTGTATCACAAACTATCGTAGTATAAGCATGTCCTATATGAGGAATGTCATTTACATAATAAATTGGTGTTGTTATATATCTTTTTTCCATTTTTTCTCCTAAAAATCAAAGCCGCCGCTTTGTCCTTTTATCATACTTTGATATGTTGCATCAACATAATCTTTTCTAGTTTGACACTCAAAGATTTTATCGCATTTCATACAACTATCAATATTTTTCGAATTTTGGCACTCTTTTAGTAATTTAAGCTTATTTTCAAAAGCGATATCATAACTATCTTTTTGGATATTATCTTGTTCGCTCATACTTTATTTTCCATAATACTCGTGCATTTTATTTATCTCATAACTTGATCCAAAAAAACATGGAGTTGTTTGATGGATAGCTAAAACTTCTAAATTTAATAAAGAATCATTTTTTCCATCGCTTGTTTTTCCACCAGCTTTTTCATATATAAAAGCAAATGGTAAAACTTCAAAAGTAAGTCTAAGCTTACCATTTGACGTATCGCTTGTCGATGGATAGCTAAAAAGTCCGCCACCTTTTAGCAAAATTTGGTGCAAATCACTAACCATAGCACCACTATATCTTAATCTATATCCTTCATCAAATAGTGATTTGATGAAATTTCTATGCGTATCACTCCAACCTTTTTGTGTTGCCCCTGTTGCATTTAGTTTGCCTTTTTGGCTAAGGAGTAAATCTTTTATAAAAACAAACTCATTATTTCTATCAAGTCTATAAAGCCTTACTTTATCACTTGCTATAACAAGCTCTAATCTAGGTCCGTATATCGTATAAGCTGCAGCTTTTAGTGTTTTTGGTGAAATTTCATTTTCATAAATCCCAAAAATAGACCCAACTGCGAAATTTACATCAACTAAAGAACTTCCATCAAGAGGATCATAAGCAACTATAAATTTGCCATCTTCATTTAAAGTTAATGCTTCATCTTTTTCTTCACTTACTAAAGCTTTTACATTTATCTTTGAAAACTCTTCGGTTATGATATTATCGCTCATTACATCTAATTTTAGCTGAGTATCGCCTGTTGAGTTTTGATTATGTGTATAGCCAAGATCTGAGTATTTTAAAGCATCGCTTATACGGATTGCAGCTTTTTTTATAGTTTCAAAAATTTCTTGCATATTTTTTCCTTATCTTTTTTAAACTTTTTTTGCGTTATTTTTTATCCATTTGCAAATTTGCACTGGATTATTTATATCTAAATTTGGCAAATTTGTATCGAATTTTATGCCATTTGTTGCAATTGCATCTGAAAAAGACAAATAACTATCATCTATTTTATCTCTAAAAACAGATATTCTTGGTAAAGGCAGAGTTTTTAGCCCCTCAACTATCAAAATATCAAAATCCCCAAGCATTCTTATAACATCATCTAAATCTTTTTTTTCTTGTGAAAAATATGTGCTTCTTGTTGGGCTAAGCACAACAACATCAGCACCGATTTGATAAAATTTATAACTATCTTTGCCCTCAACATCAAATTTAGCCTTATTAGCTGGATCGTGTTTGATAACTACAACTTTTAGTTTCTCATCTAAAAAAATTTTTGCAACTTTAGTTATAAGAGTAGTTTTACCGCTATTTGAAGGTCCTGAAAATGCAACTGCTAATCTTTTCATATCAATCCTAAATAAATTTTATGATTTTATCACATAAAATATAAAAAAGTATTTATATTTGACAAATTGTAATGATTTGAAATTGTAAAATCAAAAATATTAATTTATCTTATCTTTTAAAAAATAGTTTAAATTTATCTTCGAAATTTGATACAAACTTTGGATTAATGTTAAAAAATCATCTTTGTAATTATTGTGAGAAATATCGGTTTTTAAAATGTTATATTTATCAAAAGTTATATTTGTACTAAGTTTTCCTATATTTTTTATAAGATGTGCATCGCTTGATGCAAAAGCTAGTTTTTGTTTTTGAGCACAAAGAATTTTAGAAAGAGTGTTTGATTTAGAGCTTTGAGAGGCATTTATACACTCTATACCATCACAAAATTCTATCATTTTTTCTCCAAGCGGCATATCGTTATAAATATTTTTATAAAGTACTCCAAAAGGGTGTGGAATAATAGCTAAAAAAATATTATATTTTATTTTTAAATCAGCACTTAAAAACTCACTCATATAGCGATTTATACGCGTCATCCTGGAAGTTTTAAATGGTTTTATCTCATTTTCATAAAATTTTTTTGCATAACACTCATCTTTAAAATAAAGTAGCATTTCTTTACCCTCTTTCGTGCCAAGCTCAACGCCTATAATAAAAGGTATGTTAAGTTTTTTAGCTATCTTTGAAGCGATAATACTGCCTCTTAACTCATTGTGATCTGTTATAGAAATACCGATATTTAGCTCTTTGGCTTTACTTAAAATTTCTCTAATACTAGCTTTGCCATCAGAAAAATTTGAATGTATATGTAAATCATAGTTCATAAATTTATTATATCTAATGTTGTAAAATAAATCTTAAGGAGAATAAATGGAAAATTTTATAAATTTGATAATTTCTTTTAATAATATATATTTTATTATTTGGTTAATTTTTGCAATATCAATCCTTCTGTCAAATAAAGCATCGAGCGATACAACAGCTTGGCTTTTAGCAATTACATTTGTACCAATAGTTGGTATAATTGCATATCTGCTTTTTGGTATAAATTGGAGACAAAGAAAATTTATAAATAAACAATTAAAATCAAATAAACAAGATCTTATATCTATATTAAATGCTAATTTTAGCAAATATGATAGTATAAATATATTTTCTAAAAACTCTATACAAAATTTAGAAAAATTTCAAACAAATGATAATATTTCTGAGAAAAACAGATCTGTCATAAATTTATTGTATAACTCTGAAAAAACGCTTCCTGTAGAAGGAAATAGATCATATAAAATTTATTATAACGGAAAAGACGCTTTTAGTTCACTTATTAATGATATTTTAAATGCTAAAAAATCAATTTATATGCAATATTATATATGGCATTCAGACAAACTTGGAACTAGAATAAAAGATATTTTAGTAAAAAAAGCAAAAGAAGGCTTAGAAATAAAACTTATTTTTGATGGGCTTGGATCATTTAGAACCATAAGCAAAGCTTATAGAAACGAACTAAAACAAGCAGGAGTGGAGTTTTTGTATTTTTTAGATATCAAAACATCTATACTAAAACTAAACTATAGAAACCATAGAAAAATGACAATTATAGACAATGACATTGTTCATACTGGCGGTATGAATTTAGCAGATCAATATATAAATGGCGGAAATGATTATGATAATTGGCGAGATACAAATATACGCCTAAAGGGAAATATTTTTGTGTATTATCTTGTTATATTTATAACAGATTGGTTAAATAGTGGAGGTAAATTTGACTTAAAAAACATACAAAACGATATTAAAGCAAAATTAAAAAATAAAACAGAAACGAAATACATAGCCCAAGTTAGTTCAAGCGGTCCTGATAGCAACTATCCAAATTTGAAATTTTTATACACAAAAATGATAACTGAAACCAAAAATGAAATTTTAATTCAAACGCCGTATTTTATACCAACTGACAGCATTTTAAATCAACTTAAAATCGCCTCTCTTTCATCAAAAAAAGTAAAAATTATGATAGCACAAAAACCGGATCATAAAATAATGGCTTGGGTATCAAAAACATATTACGAAGAGCTTCTTTTGGCTGGAATTGAAATTTACATTTATACAAATGGATTTTTACATAGTAAAGTTTTGATATGCGATGATGATTTAAGCACGATAGGAACTTGCAATTTTGACAATAGAAGTTTTAATATAAATTATGAAATAAATACTATTTTTTATGATAAAAAAATATCACAAGAGTTAAAAGATAAATTCTATGAAGATATGAAATATTGTAAAAAAATATCCCTTAGCGACCTAAAAAGATATGGTGTTTTGCAAAAACTTAGAGATCATATATGTAAAATAATATCGCCACTTTTATAAATTTATATATAATTTTTAAAATTAAACTTTTTTAAAACATTATTTTTATAAAATCATGGATTGTATTTTAAATAAAAGGTTACACATGAGAGCTCTTTTGATGTTCTTATTTCCAATGCTTTTACTAGCCGATACACATGCAAATGCAGAAATTTATGGTTCTTGGACACTACTACCGCCACTACTTGCCATAGGACTCGCATTTATAACAAAAAATGTTATATTATCTTTGTTTATTGGTGTTTTTAGTGGTGGATATTTACTCGCTTTAAACAATAATTCAGCCATAAGCTCATTTATGAGTGCTTTTGGAGATATAGCAATAAGAATTGTTAACTCAATGGCTGATAAATGGAATGCCGGAATTATGCTACAAGTTTTATGTATAGGCGGACTTATAGCACTTATTACAAAAATGGGCGGCACAAAAGCTATGGCAATTTGGCTTAGCAAAAAATCTAAAAATAGATGTTCTGTGCAAATTTCGACATGGTTAATGGGGCTTTTTGTATTTTTTGATGATTACGCAAACTCTCTCATAGTAGGTCCTATTATGCGTCCTGTTACTGATAAATTTAAAATTTCAAGAGAAAAGTTAGCATTTATCATAGACTCAACTGCAGCACCGGTTACTGGAATAGCGGTAGTTTCGACATGGGTTGGACTTGAAATTTCTCTTATAAAAGATGCATATTCTATCATAGGAATTACAAATATCAATGCATTTTCTATATTTATTCAAACATTGCCATATAGATTTTACAATATCTTTATGCTGTTTTTTGTATTTTGTATAGCGTATTTTGGTAGAGATTTTGGTCCTATGTTAAAAGCAGAAAGAAAAGCAAAACAAGGTTTAATAGACTCAAAAGAGTATAAAATAGCAAATATAGACGATCAAACACTAGAAGCAAAAAGCGGTATAGAACTTAAAATATCCAATGCATTAGTTCCAGTGCTTATTTTAATGATAGGTTCATTTGTGGGATTTTATATAAACGGCTTAAGTGCCTTAGAAGGCGAAATTTTACAAAAAGTTAAAGATGCGCCTTTTAGCCTGCTTGCATTTAGAGAAACTTTTGGTGCAGCAGATGCCTCAATAGTGCTTTTTCAAGCAGCTCTTTTTGCATCTATAGTTGCTATTTTTATGGGAATATATAGAAAAATTTTTAGCATACAAGAAGCAATTGACACATGGATAAAAGGTTGGCAAAGTATGATAATAACCATAGTTATACTTCTTTTAGCGTGGTCTCTAAGCTCAGTTATAAAAGAACTTGGAACATCTGCTTATCTTGTTATGGTATTAAGCGATCATACGCCTAATTTTATACTTCCTGTGTTTATTTTTATATTAGGCAGCTTTATATCTTTTTCAACGGGAACTAGCTATGGAACTATGGGTATTTTAATGCCTTTGGCTGTGCCTTTGGCTGCTGGTATTGGAAATGCAAGCGGATTTGAAAATGAAATACTTCATGGATATATGATTTTAAACATTAGTGCAGTTTTAACAGGAGCTATATTTGGAGATCACTGCTCTCCGATATCAGATACGAGCATACTCTCTTCAATGGGCTCAAATTGTGATTTAATAAAACATATCTCTACGCAATTTCCTTATGCGATAACAGTTTGTATAATAAGCATATTTTCATACATAATAACAGCTCTTGGACTTAATGTATGGATAACTTTGCTGCTAGGCTCTTTAAGCGTTATACTTATAGTAAGATTTGTTGGTAAAAAGGTGTAATTTGGATTGCAAATACTTCGGAATATGCGGAAGTTGTACTAAAAATGAACCTTACAAAAAACAACTTGTTGATAAACTTGCAACTATAAAAAATATTTTTAATGAAATTTATAATGATGAGATAGAAGTTTTCTCATCATTGCCAAGTGGATATAGAATAAGATCTGAGTTTAGCATATATCATGATGAAAACAGAGCAAAATACGCAATGAATGGCAAACAGACGCGTTTTGTTCTCATAGATGAATGTCCAAAAGTTGATGAAAAAATAGCTAATTTAATGCCAAGATTACTTGAGATTATAAATCAAAACGAAAGCCTAAGAACAAAACTTTTTGGAGCTGAGTTTCTAACAACTAAATTTCAAACACAAGTAGTTTTACTATATCATAAAGATATTTTTCTTATCAAAGATGAACTAGAAAAGTTATCAAATACTCTAAATATATCCATTATAGCAAGATCTAGAAAGAAAAAACTTTCATTTAATGGCGAAAATCTAAAAGAAGAACTAATTATCAATGGTAAAAAATTTTTATATATCATAAGCGAAGGTGCGTTTTTACAACCAAACAAAATAGTAAATCAAAAAATGATTTCTTGGGCAATCAACTGCATTAAAGATGGTAAAGATTTATTAGAAATGTATTGTGGGCATGGAAATTTTACTATACCAATTTCATTTAAATTTAAAAAAGTTCTAGCTACTGAAATTTCTAAAAAATCCATAGCAAATGCCATAACAAATTGCGAATTAAACAGCACAAATAACATACACTTTGTTAGGCTTGATGCAAATGAATTGATAGAAGCTTTTAACGGAAGAGAGTTTAAAAGACTAAAAGATATAAGCTTAAATGAATTTAATTTTTCTCATCTTTTAGTTGATCCGCCACGAGCTGGACTTAGTGATGAAGTATGCGAATTTGCAGCTAAATTTAAAAATATAGTTTATATCTCATGCAATCCAAACACACTAAAAAGAGATATTTTAAAACTATTAAAAACCCACAAGATTACGAAATTTGCTATATTTGATCAATTTGCAAACACAGATCATATAGAATGCGGAGTTATTCTTAAATCATGAAAAAAGAATGCGAAAAACTTTGGGCAACACAAAAGTATTTAGTATTAAGCAAATCGCAAAAAATCTACAATGAAATAAGAGAGTATCTTAAATCAGATGATGTAAATTTAGAAATTTTAAAAAATAAAATTTCCTTAGCTTTAAATTTAAAAGAAGATAAATCCCAAATATTAAACTCTTCTAAGCATATTTGGGGCTATTTTAAAAAACAAGCTAAATCAAATGAGAAGAATAAATTTTTCTTTCTACTTAGTGAATACAAACTCTCCAAAATACATAATATCGAGATTTTTTGCTTCTTAGAACAACTTCTTATTATGTATCCAAATGAGTATTTGCAAAACACAAGCATTTTTGATTATTATAAAAAGATAAATAAATGAGACTTTGGCACGAAGAGCTAATACCTATTTTACCAAGAGCTCAACTTTTAGGACAGCACCGAGAATGTTGTGCATTAAGAGGAAATGGCTGGGGCAAAAAACACTCTACCGTAGACTATGTGTTTAGACATAATCCAAATAAGCTGTTTTTATATCACTCTTTGATAATGAAAGAAATGACATTAAGGGGTTATCGTATAGACAAAAAATGGCTAGATCCAAGATATCGTGGTAAAAAATCTACTCCCTATCTGACATTAGAAATTCCATCAACCTTGCCTCATCCAATCTATATCGAACACGATAAATCATATTTACAAGAGTGTATTGAAAATTTAAAACAAAAAAATATCTTTTTATAATTTATATCTATAAATCATAATTTGCTAAAATTAAATTAATTTTAATATGATAGAATTTCCTACTTAAAAAGGGAAAAATATGGATATAAAACAAATTTTAAATAGTGCTAAAAATAT
This sequence comes from Campylobacter sputorum subsp. sputorum, assembly GCF_008245005.1. Classification (NCBI taxonomy): domain Bacteria; kingdom Pseudomonadati; phylum Campylobacterota; class Epsilonproteobacteria; order Campylobacterales; family Campylobacteraceae; genus Campylobacter; species Campylobacter sputorum. Next base: position 1,197,367 of record NZ_CP043427.1, read on the forward strand.
AGCAATAGTAGGGCTTTCGCCAGATGAAAGCAAGGCAAGTAATATGATTGGCAAGTATTTATTAGAGCAAAAATTTAATATTTTTCCAATTTATCCTAAATTTGATACAATCTTAAATCAAAAAGTATATAGAGATTTAGATGATATAAATACCAAAATAGACATAGTTGTTATGTTTAGAAAAGGAGTGTATGCAAAAAATTTACTACAAAAGTGCATACAACACAACATAAAAACTCTTTGGCTTCAACTTGGAATAACAAACTATGAAGCATCACAAATAGCCAAAGAAAAAGGGATAAATTTTATACAAGATAAATGCATTATGATAGAACACAAACTAATAAAAGGGCAATAAAATGGTAAGTTTGAACAAAATAATACAAGCAAAAAGAACTATTGATAAATTTATAAATAAAACTCCGTGTGCAATAGCTCCAAAATTAAGCCAAATATACGAAGCAAATATATATTTAAAAAAAGAAAATCTTCAAAGAACAGGAGCTTATAAAATCAGAGGTGCTTACAATAAAATAGCAAATCTTACAAAAGATGAAATGGCAAAAGGCGTTATTGCTGCAAGTGCAGGAAATCACGCTCAAGGTGTGGCAATCAGTGCAAAAAGCTTTAACGCAAGAGCAGTTATTGTGATGCCAGAAGCAACCCCTCTTCTTAAAGTTAGCGGGACAAAATCTCTTGGTGCTGAAGTGATACTAAAAGGCGATAATTTCGATGAAGCATATGCTTATGCACAAGAATATGCAAAAGAAAATGGACTAGTTTTTATTCACCCGTTTGATGATGAATTTGTTGAAGCAGGACAAGGAACTATCGCTTTAGAAATGCTTGAAGAGGTTAGTGACCTAGATATGTTGGTTCTTCCTGTTGGTGGCGGTGGGCTTGCAAGCGGTGTTGCGAGTTGCGTTAAGCAAATAAATCCTAAAATAAAAGTTATAGCAGTTGGAGCAAAGGGTGCTCCCGCAATGTTTGATAGCTTTAAATCAAAAAAACAAATCAATTCAAAAAGCGTTAGAACTATTGCAGATGGCATAGCAGTTAGAGATGCAAGCAGTGTAACACTAAAACACATTTTAGAGTGTGTTGATGAGTTTGTTCAAGTTGATGATGAAGAGATTGCAAATGCGATACTTTATCTGCTTGAAGAGCAAAAAATCATAGTCGAAGGAGCTGGTGCAGCTGGAGTTGCGGCATTAATGAGCGATAAGTTTAAATACAAAAAAGGCAGTAACATCGGAATAATTTTAAGTGGTGGAAATATAGATGTTCAAATGCTAAATATAATCATAGAAAAAGGTCTTATAAAATCTTATAGAAAAATGTATATAAGCGTAACTCTTGTTGATAAACCTGGTGCTCTAATGGGACTTACAGATATTCTTAGACAAGCAAATGCAAATATAATCAAGATTGATTATGATAGATTTTCAACCGAACTTGATTATGGTGATGCTAGAATTTCAATCACGCTTGAAACAAAAGGTAAAGCTCACCAAGAACTTGTTGCAACCAAATTGCACGAAGCTGGATACGAATTTACACAAAAATATTAAAAGGGAAAAAATGGAAATTTTAACACTTATCATAACTTTTTTACTTGTTTTAACACTAACTTTTGTATATAGACAAGCAAAAGAAATAAAAACATTAAGCAATGTTTCAAAACCAGACATTACATCTGAAATAACAAATTTTAGAAGCATAGGTGAGCTAAATGTTTTTCAAATTATTAGCAAAGAAATAGTTACAAAAAAAGCAGATGCTATGAATGGAAAACTCTGGAAACCTTTATTTGGCTGGTCGCTTTCTCAAAAGCAAATTGCAATCATATTTGGCTTTGAGATAAATTTTATTTATGATTTAAGAAGCGATGAATTTAACATAGAAAATATACAAAATGGCAAATACAAGATAACTATGCCACCTTGTAAGTATAAATACTCCATAACTGATATGAAAATTTATGATGAGAAAAACTCTAAATTTTTACCATTTTTGTTGCCTGATTCTATAAATGGTCTTTTGGGTGTTAGTTTTAGCGAAGAAGATAAAAATAAACTTATAGATGAGGCGAAAAATGAAGTAAAATCTATATCGCTATCAATGATAAAAGATCTTGAAACCAAAATTCACAAATCCGCAACAGATACACTAAATGCAATTGCAAATAGCTTTGGTGCTAAAAATATCGAGTATGTATTCCAAGACAACAAAGCACAAAGCTCAAAAGTTAGCTTAGATATACAAGATACAAAAGAAGAGAAAATTTAATAAAATAAACTTAGCGGGAGTTGGTATTGGTGACCCCTACGAGATTCGAACTCGTGTTACCGCCGTGAAAGGGCGATGTCCTAACCGTTAGACGAAGGGGCCAAGTTAAATTGAATGAAGTTTGAATTATACAAAGATTTATCTTAAATTTAAATAAAAGGATATAAAATTTGAAAAAAATAATATTAATCATAATTTCTATTTTTTTTACAGCTTGTTCCATAAAAAATATACCACAAGCTTCATCATCAGTTTTTTTTACTATAAATTCTCCAAATCTTAAGATAAGCGACGCTGGTTTTATCCATCATTACAACAACTACACAACACTGCAAATTTATAACT